>CAIMDB010000022.1 GCA_903839675.1 uncultured Sphingomonadales bacterium | reverse complement strand
CGATTACCCAAAGTGCTGTTGAACGTGGCTTAAGCGTCTCTCCCGGGGAGTTTTCCCCGGTGGCCATTGCCGCGTCTACAGCAATCGCTGCCCCGGTTGCGCAATGGCCAGGAACGTTGACGGTCGGCGACGATGAATTGCCGTGTTACGTGTTGGAAGACGGTCGAAGCGTGATCACGAGAACAGGTGGCTTGAACTTTCTAACCGGCGGCAAGGGCGGCGGGAATCTAGAGAGCTATCTCCGAATTCAAGTATTGCAGCCTTTCCTGCCTAGCGACTTAGACAACCAGTTCTTCGACATCACAATCCCTCAGGTCGTGAACAAAAACGTCCAAGCCATGTCGGCGTCTGCTTTCATCGACATTTGCAGGGCATATTCAAGAGCACGAGACACAGGAGCACTTGCCACCGAAACACAGGTGGCAATTGCCATCAGAGCATCGGCATTGATGGCTGCATTTGCTAAAGCAGGCATTGAATCTGCAATTCACGAAGCCACGGGCTATCAGTATGAACGTGAACCCGACGCAATCCGGACCAAACTCAAGCTGTTCTTGGAGGAAGAAATGAGGCCGTGGGAAAAAACCTTCCCAGATGAGCTATGGATTCAATTCGGTCGACTGACAAACTGGAGAGGCCCGATTCATTCCCGTCCAAAGTATTGGGGAAAATTGGTGAATGAGTTAGTTTATGGGTATCTAGATGGCGACGTTATGACATGGCTGAAGGCAAATGCCCCCACGCCAAAGGGTGGCCAGAACTATCATCAATGGTTGAGCTCGCAATTCGGACTTAAAAAACTGATAGAACATATTTGGATGCTGATTGGGATGGCATCGGCGTGTCGAGACATGACAGATTTGCGGCAACGAATGGCGGAAAAGTTCGGACGAGAGAAGGTTCAATTCGTGATGTACCTGCCTCCAATTGGTCCTAGCGGCAGGTCACGTTAGCGCATTCAAATTCAGACGCCGAAGGTGAATATCATCATCTTTAAGTCTCAGCTGTCTGCCTACCAAAGCCACCCCACTTTCCGCTTTCCTACAGCCCCCTTCCTGTGCCAGACCATCTGCCATGAAAGCGCTGCGACACGGCTATTTCTCTCAAAGTTATGCCTTTCCTACAGACACCCCTCAATGGAGGGGGGACGTGCCCTCCACTTCCTCCACTTCCACACCTTCCGATGGGGGTGATGGGCGGATTTACGGGGAGTCGGGGGTGGGCGTGGGATGTCCTACGGATTTGGGGTTTCGGGCGACTGTCCGGTCTGCCCGACATCGTCATCCTGAACTTGTTTCAGGATAACCGGCTGGGGCAAATCCTGCAGCAGACAAGGGACACGCCTCCGTTATCCTGAAACGAGTTCAGGATGACGAGTTGGGAATGGGGGTATGGCGCGGACACTCCCCAAGCGGCCCCGGCCTCCGCCGGGGCGACGTGGCAGCCTCTCCGCGCCTTCGCGCCTCCGCGTGACCCAAAGGGCATCCCCCCGCTTGTGATTCCGCTGGCAGGCGGCGCGCGGCTTGGCTAGATGCGCGGCATGAGCGAAACAGTCTCCTTCGGATATGAAGATGTAAGCCCGGAAGAAAAGACGCAGCGTGTGGGCGAAGTCTTTTCCAATGTGGCGCGCCGCTATGATGTCATGAATGACGCGATGTCGGGCGGGATGCACCGGCTGTGGAAGGACCGCTTCGTCCGCCGCGTGAAGCCAAAGCCGGGGGAGATGATCCTCGATATGGCGGGCGGCACGGGCGACATTGCCTTTCGGATGCAGGCGCTTGGCGCGCTCGTCACTGTGTCGGATATCAACCCCGATATGCTGGGCGTCGGCATGGAACGCGCGGCAGAGCGGGAGATTGGTGGCCTCAGCTGGTCTGAACAGAATGCCGAAACGCTGTCGTTCGATTCGAACAGCTTTGATGCCTACACCATCGCCTTTGGCATCCGGAACGTCACGCGGATCGACAAGGCACTGGCCGAAGCGCACCGCGTTCTGAAGCGCGGCGGGCGGTTCTTCTGTCTCGAATTCTCGACCACGACCTGGCCGGGCTTTTCGAACGTGTACGACTTTTACTCGCACAAGCTGGTGCCCAAGCTGGGCAAGATGATCGCCGATGATGAGGACAGCTATCGCTATCTGATCGAATCGATCCGCAAATTCCCAACCATGCCCGCGTTCGAGGCGATGATTGGGGAAGCCGGTTTCGTCCAGACACGGCATGAACCGATCCTTGGCGGGCTGGTGGCCATCCATAGCGGCTGGAAGATTTGACCTCCGCCACACGACATACGCTGCGCCTCCTGAAATGGGGGCGGACGCTGGCGAAGCACGGCGCGCTGCAACTGATTGAGCAGGGCGCGAACACGCCCGCGCCGGTCAAGCGCCTGTGCCGCATTGCGCGCTTCGGCACGTTCCAGCCGGCGACACCCGATTATGCGACGGCCTTCAAGGCGATTGGCCCGGCCGCCGTAAAGCTCGGCCAGACGCTGGCCACGCGGCCCGATTTGGTCGGCGAGGAAGCGGCGCGCAACCTGCTGAGCTTGCAGGATCAGCTGCCGCCTTTGCCGTTTGCCGTGCTGCGCCCGCATATTGAAGCGAGCTTTGGCCAGCCGCTGGAGGCGCTGTTCCAATCGGTCGATGAAACCGCCGTCGGCTCCGCCTCCATCGCGCAGGTCCACCGGGGTGTCACCACGGATGGGCGCGATGTGGCGATCAAGGCGCTGCGCCCCGGCATCGACAAGCAGTTCCTTTCTGACATCGACACCTATGAGTGGGCAGCGGCGCATCTGGAAGCCATCGGCGGAGAAGCCAAGCGGCTTCGCCCCCGCATGGTGATCGCCAATTTCAAGCGCTGGACGCTGCGCGAACTCGATCTGCGTCGGGAAGCAGCCTCTTCGTCCGAACTCGCTGAGACGATGCGCGGCGAAGACCATTATTACGTGCCGGAGATCGACTGGGACCGCACGACCGGCAAGGTCATGACGATGGCCTGGATCGACGGCATCAAGATCTCCGACCGCGATGCACTGGTTGCGGCGGGGCATGATATGCCTGCGCTCGCCCGTCGCTTGGTCCTCACCTTCCTGCGGCAGGCAATTGCCGAAGGTTTCTTCCATGCGGATATGCATCAGGGAAACCTGTTCGTGCAGGCCGATGGCACCATCGCTGCCATCGATTTTGGCATCATGGGACGCATCAACCGGCAGGCGCGCGTGTGGCTGGCCGAGATCCTCTACGGGCTGACCACCGGCAATTACCGTCGTGTCGCGGAAATCCATTTCGAAGCACAGTACGTGCCCGCACACCACAATGTCGACGAGTTCGCGACCGCCCTGCGCGCCGTGGGGGAACCGATGCGCGGCAAGCCGGTGAGCGAACTTTCGGTCGGCCAGATGCTCGACGGCCTGTTCGCGATCACCCGCGATTTTGACATGGAAACGCAGCCGCATCTGCTGCTGCTCCAGAAGACGATGGTCATGGTCGAAGGCATCGCCACGCAGCTCGACCCGAACATCAACATGTGGGACGTCGCCGCACCCTATGTGGGCGGCTGGATCCGCGACGAATTGGGGCCAGAGGCGATGCTGGCCGAAGGTTTGAAGAAGCAGGCGCAGACGCTGGCGTTGATCCCCGACCTTATCCGCCGCTTGGATGCCCAGCTTCCCAAGCCCGGCGGTGCCCCGCCTGCCCCACCGCTGGCCGATGTGAAGCTGGTGTGGGAACGCGGGCCGCGTTCTGACCGGTGGCGCTATGCGCTGACGGCGGTGGTCGCTGGAGCCGCCGGTGTTGGCGCTACCCTCATGTGGGGTTGATAACAGAACCTTATGCGCATATGTTGTGCGCATAGAGGAGGCTTAGATGACCCACGTAGCGACACGCAAACGCGCGACCAATTTGTCCCTGAGCGCCGATCTTGTTGATGCTGCCAAACAGCTCGACATTAATGTTTCCGAGGCGTGCGAGCGGGGTCTATCCGCCGAGGTGACGCGCGCTCGCGAGCAGAAATGGCTTGCGGAAAACCGTGCAGAGTTATTGGCTTGGAACGACTGGATCGACAAAAACGGCATGCCCTATGACGAGTTTCGCCAGATCTAATGGCTAGATTTGATATCTATCCAGGTGCCAAGGACATAGGCTTTTTGCTCGATTGTCAGGCCGATCTGCTGTCAGACCTGTCGACACGGGCGGTCGTGCCGCTGCTACCTATGTCCGGCCTTCCCAAAGCAACGCGACTAAACCCGGTCTTCGGAATTGACGGAAAAGACTATGTGATGAGCACGCAGTTGATCTTCGCAATACCGATGGCACGCCTCGCCCCTCCCGTTGGAAATTTGACGTCACAGCATTCGACCATCATGAACGCGCTCGACATGCTTCTAACCGGATTTTGATTTTGAACGGCAAACGCATCCTCCTGATCATCGGCGGCGGTATCGCAGCGTATAAGTCGTGTGAGCTTGTCCGCCTTCTGCGTAAGCAGGGCGCGTCCGTCCGCTGCGTGGTGACGGCCTCGGGCCAGAAATTCGTAACACCCATGAGCCTCGCCGCCCTCAGCGAAGACAAGGTCTATACCGACCTGTTTGACCTGAAGGATGAGGCAGAGATGGGCCATATTCAGCTGTCACGTCAGGCAGACCTCGTCGTTGTGGCCCCTGCCACAGCCGATCTGATGGCGCGGATGGCGGCTGGGATCGCCGATGATCTGGCAACAACGCTGCTGCTCGCGACCGACAAGCCTGTGCTGTGCGCGCCGGCGATGAATGTGCGGATGTGGCAGCATCCGGCCACCCAGCGCAACATCGCCACACTTAAGTCGGACGGCATCACCGTGCTGAACCCCGATGAAGGCCCGATGGCCTGCGGTGAATTTGGCCCCGGACGCCTTCCGGAGCCGGAAGCCATTGCGGCGGCGATTGCAGCCTCGCTCAATACGTCCCGCCCGCTGTCGGGCAAGCACATCATCGTGACCGCAGGCCCAACGCACGAGCCGATTGACCCGGTGCGCGTCATTGCCAATCGCTCTTCGGGCAAGCAGGGCTTTGCCATTGCCGCCGCGCTGGCCGAGGCCGGAGCAAAGGTCACGCTGATCGCAGGGCCCGTGAGCCTCTCCACGCCCGCGGGCGTCACCCGCATTGACGTAGAAGCCGCGCGCCAGATGGAGGGTGAAGTCAACGCAGCCCTCCCCGCCGATGCCGCGATCATGGTTGCAGCCGTTGCCGACTGGCGCGTGGATGAAGCGCCGTCGAAGCTCAAGAAAGAAGCTGGACCGCCTGCCCTCAACTGGCAGAAAAATCCGGATATCCTTGCCAATCTCTGTGCAGCGCCGAACCGCCCGAAACTGGTCATTGGCTTTGCCGCCGAAACCGAAACCGCCGTCGAACACGCCACCGCCAAGCGTCTACGCAAAGGCTGTGACTGGATCGTCGCCAATGACGTTTCCATCGACAAAATGGGCGGCGAACAGAACCGTGTGCACCTGATCACCAACGCCGGGACCGAAAGCTGGGACCGGATGGACAAGACCGCGATTGCCCGTGCGCTCGCCCAAAGGATTGCCGATGCCCTTGCCTGAGATTTCGATCGCGCTTCAGCGCCTGCCGCACGGCGAAGGCCTGCCCGTGCCCGCTTATGCAACGACGGGCGCAGCGGGCATGGACGTGGTGGCTGCCGAAGACCTCGACCTCGCCCCCGGCGCGCGCCACGCGGTGGCCACCGGTTTCGCGATGGCGATCCCCGAAGGATTTGAAGTGCAGGTCCGCCCACGCTCGGGCCTTGCGCTCAAGCATGGCATCACCTGCCTCAACACGCCCGGCACCATCGACAGCGACTATCGCGGAGAAGTGAAGGTGATCCTCGCCAATCTCGGCAGCGACCCCTTCCCCATCCGTCGTGGGGACCGCATTGCCCAATTGGTGCCTGCCCCCGTCCAGAAGGCCGCGTTCGCGCTGGTCGACAGTCTAGATGAAACGACGCGCGGCGCGGGAGGCTTCGGCTCCACCGGCGTATGAGCCTCACCGACGAAGAATTGGATCGCTACGCCCGCCACATCGTCCTGCGCGACGTTGGAGGCCCGGGCCAGATGAAAATCCGCGCGGCGAAGATGCTCGTCATCGGTGCGGGCGGCATTGGCTCCCCTGCGATCCAATATCTGGCAGCAGCCGGGGTCGGCGCATTGACGATTGTGGATGATGACGTCGTCTCGCTCTCCAATCTTCAACGGCAGGTGCTCTTCACGTCTGAGGATGTGGGCAGCTCCAAGGCCGAATTGGCGGCCAAGCGGGTCCGCGCCATCAACCCGAATGTGTCCGTAACGGCCGTCGCGGACCGGATCACATCCGAAAATGCTGCAGACTTGCTGCGCAACATGGATGTTGTTCTCGACGGGTCGGACAATTTCAAAACGCGGCTGGCCGTTGCAGATGCCGCCAATGCCGCGCACGTCCCGCTCGTTTCTGCAGCCATTGGGCAGTTTCACGGGCAGCTCGGCACTTTCCGGGGATGGGAGGCCGACAAGCCCTGCTATCGCTGTTTCGTGGGCGATGCGCATGACGCCGAAGATTGTGACAATTGCGCGGACCTTGGTGTGCTCGGCGCGATGGTCGGGATGATGGGGTCGATTGCGGCCATGGAGGCGCTTCGCGTCGTGACAGGCTTTGGATCGGATCAAGCCGGAAAGCTGCATGTGATCGACGGACTGGACCTGACAATGCGGGCCATCCGCCTACCCAAGGACCCCGCCTGTTCAACCTGTGGCGCCAAAGCAGGCTAAACTATTTCGCTGTCCGGTATCCGCAAATGATGCCGAGAATGAAGGCGAGGAAGAGCCCGAGCTGGACGTTGCCAGACACATCGCTCCATCCCAACAACCTATCGCCGTAACCGAACAGGGCGAGAAACATCACTAGAGCCAAACCACCCATCACAACCGCCTTTGCAGATTTATGAGGTGAACGCAGTCTATGATGTTCGCAGGCGAAGGATAAGAAAACATGAACTTGCCCAAATCGGCCCATACGGGCATAGGCGCGGCCATTCCCTATTGCTGAAGGACTCGCCTGCGATGAAAGCCCGCGTCACGATCACGCTCAAGAACGGTGTTCTGGACCCGCAGGGCAAAGCGATCCACCATGCACTCGAAGGATTGGGCTTTGGCGGCGTCAACGACGTGCGTGCCGGTAAGATGATCGAACTCGATCTCGCCGATGGCACCAGCGACGCGGATATTGAGGAGATGTGCAAGAAGCTCCTCGCCAACACCGTCATCGAAAACTACCGGATCGAGCGCGCCTGACCATGAACACCGCCGTCATCGTCTTTCCCGGATCGAACTGTGACCGTGACCTGGCCGTCGCGTTTGAACAGGCAACGGGCAAGAAGCCGCACATGGTGTGGCACCGCGAAACCGAACTGCCCGACGGTATCGACCTGATCGGCGTTCCCGGCGGCTTTTCCTATGGCGATTATCTCCGCTCCGGCGCAATGGCCGCCCAATCACCTGTCATGCGTGCGGTTTCGGACGCCGCCGCCAAGGGCGCCTATGTGCTCGGCATCTGCAACGGCTTTCAGGTATTGACGGAAACCGGCCTTCTGCCGGGCGCCTTGATGCGCAATGCAGGCATCCAGTTCATCTGCCGCGATGTGAAGCTGACCGTGGCCAACAGCCAGTCCGCCTTCACCAGCCAGTATCAGGCAGATGAAGAAATCATCATCCCCGTCGCGCATCATGATGGCAATTACTTTGCCGATGCAGCCACGCTTGACCGGCTCGAAGGCGAAGGCCGCGTGGCGTTCCGCTACGCCGAAGCCGTCAACGGCTCAGCGCGCAACATTGCTGGCGTCCTCAACGAAGGCGGCAATGTGCTCGGCATGATGCCGCACCCAGAACGCATGAGCGAAGCCGCCCATGGTGGTCTCGACGGCAAGAAACTGTTCGACGCGCTGGTCAGCGCCTAATCACTGAACCCGTTCGTCCCGAGCGAAGTCGAGGGACGTGTCTCGACTGCGCTCGACACAAACGGGTTAGGTGAACCTCAACCCCACCCCTCAAGCACCTGATCCGGCGGACGATGCCCGTCCGTCCAGGCGCGGATGTTGGCGATAACTTTTTCCCCCATGGCAGCGCGGCCTTCATAGGTGGCAGAGCCCATGTGCGGCAGCAACACGGTGTTAGAGAGCTTGAGAAGGCGCGGATCAACGCTCGGTTCGCCAACATACACATCCAGCCCTGCGCCGGCGATACGACCCTCTTCCAGCGCCTCTATCAGGGCATTCTCATCCACAATGTCGCCGCGGGCCGTGTTCACGAAATAAGCGTCTGGCCGCATTTGGGAGAGCCTGTGCGCGTTCACCAAATGATGCGTCTCGGGCGTATGCGGGCAGTTGACCGAAACGATATCCGACTCGCTGAACAGCGTGTCAAGATCAGCGAAGCGCGCGCCAAGCTCAGCCTCAACGCCTTCAGGCAAACGGTGGCGGTTGTGATAGATGACGCGGATGCCAAAGCCGTTGGCGCGCCGCGCAATCGCCCGACCGATGCGCCCCATGCCAATGATGCCCAAAATCTTGCCGTTGACGCGGTGGCCCAACATTCCGCTTGGCTTCCAGCCGTCCCATTGGCCCGCACGGATCAGTTTTTCGCCCTCACCCAGCCGGCGCGGGACAGACAAGATCAGCGCCATCGTCATATCGGCGGTGTCTTCCGTCAAAACGCCGGGCGTATTGGTGACAAGGATCTTACGTTCGCGCGCGGCGTGGAGGTCAATATGGTCCACCCCAACGCCAAAATTGGCGATGAGTTTCAGCCGAGGTGAAGCCTTAGCCAACAAATCCGCGTCGATCCGGTCCGTGATGGTGGGCACGAGCACATCTGTGTCCGCGACCGCAGCCTCAAGTTCCGCGCGGCTCAATGCCCGATCTTCCCGGTTCAGCATCGCATCGAACAACTCCCCCATACGGTGCATAACGCCGTCGGTCAGTTCACGGGTGACGACAACTTTCGGGCGGGCGGGGCGGTCTGGGGCTGTCATGTGCCTATCGCTAGGCCGCGAAACATGCGACTGCAAGTGGAGTTGAAGCGCGCAGGAAGTTGCGGCAAAGAATGAAGCCGTCTTGGGAGAAGTTTGGGATTATGCGTCTTTGTAGCGTCTTGATTATGGCCGCCCTGGTGATTGCCCCTGCGTCCATCTCTGCCCAGAAAAAGGTGCCTTACTGGAGTTCGATCAACGCCGGAAAGGCGCGGATGCGCACGGGCCCCGGGCAGCAATTCCCCGCCAGCTGGATGTATCAGCGCGCAGGCCTCCCCGTGAAAGTCCTCGCCACCTACCCCAATTGGCGCAAAATCGAGGACCCAGACGGCACGCAGGGTTGGATGCAAGCCAACCTGCTGTCCGACAAGCGCACCGCCATCGTGCGCGATGACGTGCGCCCCATGCGGGAGAAACCGAACGCAGACGCGCGCATCGTCTGGCGCGCCGAGCCCGGCGTCGTTGGCAAAATTAGCGATTGCGCCAATGGCTGGTGCAAATTCGATGTGACGGGCCGCCTCGGCTATATCGAAGCAGCCCATATCTGGGGCGCGAACTAAGCCTTCTTTCCCATGCCCTCAGTGATGCGCTGTGTCTCGGCACGGGTCGAATCAGGCCCTGTGTTGCGCTTGTAGATGCCGCCTTGTCCGGCCGCCCTGTTGAACAAATCAGGATCACCGTCGCGCTGCTGCAGGCCAAAGAGCGGAAAGAGCCCGGGATGACGGCCCAACCCGTCAAACAGATCAAGGCACCGCTCGATCCAGTCTCGCAGGGGATCATCTTCTGCCAGTACCGGTGTTTTACAGACGGACGCTGTGAACAGAATGCCGCCCAAGATGCGGTAATCCGCATAATTGGGTGAGGATCCGCCAAGCCATTGATGCTGGGCCAGCGAAGCGCGCAACGGTTCCAGCGCTTTCGAAATACCCGGCAAACGGTCTTCGCGACCGGCCTGAACATCCTCCAGCTTGCGACCAAGCATCTTTTCGCGGCTGTGCGTCACATATTCGTGATCCTGCGGCAAAGAGAGGTCGCGATAATCCTGACAGAAACAGAACATCCACGGACCGACGGCGGCATTCCAGAACCAATGGTCAAGCGCCTTGACCGTGGCCGCAACACTTTCTTGGGGGATGAGCGCGGGACGGTCTGGATAGGTCTCATCCAGATATTCAATGATGCCCCAGCTATCGAGCACCCACTTCCCATCATCAACAATGGCAGGCAAACGCTCGGTCTTGCCGCCGGTGCGTTCCAGAATGCCGGTAAACCCGCCGGGGACGACATCCAGATCAAACCCCTTGTGCTTCAGCGCATATTTGGTCGCCCAGACAAAGGGGCTGATCGTCGCGCCTGTCGAAAGCGCGAGATCATAAAAGGTGATCTTATTGTCCTTGGCCATGAGGTGTCCTCTCCGGGTTCAGCTTTCCACCCGAATTGCATAGCTTTGGCAGCGATGCACCCCCGGCCTGCGCGATTCCGACCCACATTGGCCAGATTGCCCGCAGTGAAACCGGGAATGCTGGATTTCCGAGGCTTAGGGGCGCCGACCCTTTGGCGGCCCCTTGCGGAACGGGCGGGCTTGCGCAGGCGCAGCGCGCGGACCACGGTCGGGGCGTGGCCCACGATCTCCCTCGGGGCGAGGTCCACGATCAGGACGGGGGGCGAAATTGCCTTCCGGGCGCGGGCCACGGTCTGGACGCGGGCCACGATCACCTTCGGGACGCGGACCGCGCGGGCCGTCGCCACGCTTCTTATGTTCGCGGGCAGCTTCTCGCGGCGTGCCTTCGGCGGGTTCGATACGGATGCCGCTTTCCTCTTCACCGTCATTGGCGGTCCGGGCCAGTGCGCTCATGAACTTGTCGGCAATGCGGCGCGGCACCTGGAAGTGCGTTTCGGTGGCGGCAATACGGATCGCACCGATTTCATTCTTGGTGATGTGGCCGCGGCGGCAGAGCACCGGCAGAATCCAGCGCGGGTCGGCGTTCTGGCGGCGGCCGATATCCATGCGGAACCAGACGACATCTTCAAACCCGTCGCGATGATGGTCCGGCTTTCCATCGGCGCGGGAGCTGACCCCGCCTACGAGCAACTCTTCAGCGCGCGGCATGGCAGAACGGTGCATTTGGACGTAAGCAGCGGCGATATCTTCGGCGCTGCGCTGACCCAGAAGCTGGGCGGCCAACGTCCGGTCCTCTTCGTCCGCCTCAACCGGCGCGAGCAGCGCTTCGAGCAGGCGTTCCCGATCCTTCATCCGGATGTCATCAGGCGTCGGCGTTTCGATCCATTCGGCATTGATGCGGGCGCCGCGCAGCATCGATTCGACGCGACGACGACGCGGATAGGGCACGATCAGGACAGCGACGCCCTTCTTGCCCGCACGGCCCGTGCGGCCCGACCGGTGCTGGAGCGCTTCTGCATCCCGAGGGATTTCGACATGGACCACGAGGCTGAGCGTTGGAAGATCGATGCCACGCGCGGCGACGTCTGTGGCGACACAAACCCGCGCGCGACGATCGCGCAGAGCCTGCAGGGCATTGTTCCGCTCGCTCTGACTGTGTTCACCCGACAGGGCCACAACGGCAAAGCCACGTTCCTGCAACGTTGCGTGCAGCCGGCGGACATTGTCACGTGTGGCACAGAACAGCATCGCAGTTTCGGCTTCATGGAAGCGCAGCAGGTTTACGACAGCCTGTTCAATTTCAGCCGGGGCAACAGTCGCGACCTGATAGCCGATGTCGCCATGGCCGCGGTCTTCGCCGACAGTCGAGATACGCAGCGCATCGCGCTGATAGCGTTTGGCCAGCGACACAATCGGCTTTGGCATCGTTGCGGAAAACAGCAGCGTGCGGCGTTCAGCCGGGCTGGCATCAAGAATTTCTTCAAGGTCATCGCGGAAGCCCATGTCGAGCATTTCGTCGGCTTCATCGAGGACAACGCCCTTCAAGCACGAAAGGTCGAGTGCACCGCGTTCCAGATGGTCGCGCAGACGGCCCGGTGTGCCGACGACGATGTGCGCGCCATGGTGCAGCGACCGGCGCTCCTTGGACGCGTCCATGCCGCCGACACAGGTCGCGATACGCGCACCGGCCTTGGCATAAAGCCACATCAGTTCACGGCTGACCTGCAAGGCCAGTTCACGCGTCGGCGCGATGATCAGCGCCAAAGGCTTTTCGGCGACCGGCAGACCGCGTTCTTCGGTCAGCAGGTCATCGGCCAAAGCAAGCCCGAAGGCGACCGTTTTGCCGGAGCCCGTCTGGGCGGACACGACCATGTCGCGGCCGCGGGCTTCGTCTTCGATAACGGCGGTTTGGACGGGCGTCAGGGATGTATAGCCATGAGCGCTCAGCGCTTCGGACAGCGCGGGCGGAAGTTTTGAAAAGGGCATGTGTCTCGCAATATCAGTGTGGCTGTCGCATCCTACCGACGATCAGCCCTTGCCGACCCCCCAACAGACACCCCAACCAGGCGGAAAAACCGTCCGGCGCCAACCACGTGGCAACCAGATCTACTGCCTCTATACAGCAAGGAAATGCATTTGGCTTCCCCTCATTTCAGGGAATGCTCTAACGCCTTGGAAGGGCAGTATTTTGGCGGCCATCCGCTCAAGACGGATGAAACACGTCTTAAATCGCAACTGACCTATTGCGCGCCTCCCCCTGCCCCGCCATCATGTTCGCAAAATAGACCGAGAGGATTTTGAAGAATGGCCGTCACCCGTGATCAGATGCTTGCCGTGCTCAACGCGCAGCGCGCTGCCTTTACCGCCGAACTGCCGGTGCCTGCCGCTGTCCGAAAGGATCGGCTGAAGCGCGCCATTGCGCTGCTCGTCGACCATGGGGAGGCCTTCTGCAAGGCCATGTCGGAAGACTTTGGCCATCGCAGCCATGAACAGTCGATGATGACCGACATCACCACCTCCATCCGCGTCCTCAAGGCAACGATCAAGCAGGTCGATCAGTGGATGAAGCCGGAAAAGCGGAAGGCGGAGTTTCCGCTCGGCCTGCTGGGTGCAAAGGCAGCGGTTGAATTTCAGCCCAAGGGCGTGATTGGGATCATCTCGCCCTGGAACTTTCCCGTGCAGCTGACGATGGGCCCGCTGACCGGCGCCTTTGCCGCCGGCAACCGCGTGATGGTCAAATCGTCAGAATATACGCCGACGGTGGCCGAACTGTTTGAAACGGTCGGCCCCCAGTATTTTTCAGAAGAAGAAGCCGCTTTCTTCTCGGGCGGCCCTGAAGTGGGACAGGCTTTTGCCGGCCTCCCGTTCGATCACATCCTCTTCACTGGTGCGACTGGCGTGGGCAAGCACATCCTCCATGCGGCGGCGGACAATCTCACGCCCGTGACGCTGGAGCTGGGTGGGAAATCCCCCTCGATCCTTGGCCGGTCCGCCAATATCGAAGCCGCCACGCAGCGCATCGCACTCGGCAAGATGTTGAACGCAGGCCAGATCTGCCTTGCGCCCGATTATCTGATGGTGCCCAAGGAACAAGAGAATGAGATCGTTGCAGGGCTGCAAAAGAGCGTGTCGGTTATGTATCCGACGCTTCTCGACAACCCGGACTACACCTCCGTCATCAATGCGCGTCACCGCGACCGGCTGAACAGCTATCTCGATGACGCGCGGGAAAAGGGTGCGGAAATTGTCGAGGTAAACCCAGCCAATGAGGACTTTTCCGCCTCCAACGGCAACAAGATGCCGCTTTACCTCGTGCGTAACCCCACCGACGACATGAAGGTGATGCAGGAGGAAATCTTTGGTCCGGTCCTGCCGATCAAGACCTATGAGCGTGTCGAAGAGGCCATCGCTTATGTGAACGCACATGACCGTCCTTTGGGCCTCTATTATTTCGGCGAAGATGACGGCGAGAAGCGCACGGTGCTGGACCGCACCATTTCGGGCGGCGTCACCGTCAACGATGTCGTTTTCCACGTCTCGATGGAGGACCTCCCCTTTGGCGGTGTCGGCCCATCAGGCATGGGGTCCTATCATGGGCTGGACGGGTTCAAGACCTTCAGCCACGCCAAGAGCGTGTATCATCAGCCGAAGATCAATGTGTCCAAGCTTGCCGGCCTGATGCCGCCTTATGGGAAGACGACCAAGTCCTCCATTGCACGCGACTTTAAGGCTTAAGACACACGGCGCAGAATGGGGCGGGCACCTGTCGGGCGAAGGTCCGACAGGCTTTCGCTCGCCGCAACTAGCGCCTCAATATGGGCGGCGGCCATCGGGCGAGAAAAGAGGAAGCCCTGAAGGTGGGAGACACCGACGTCTTTCATCACGGCGAGTTCCGCTTCGGTCTCAACCCCTTCGGCAATGATTTCGCGCCCAAGGATGCGGCCAAAGCCGACGATGGCGCGGATCATTTCTGCACCCCGCGCATTACCGTCAACCGCCGCCACATAGCTGCGGTCGATCTTGAGCTTATCGAACGGAAAATCCCGGATGTAGGCAAGGCTGGCATAGCCCGTGCCGAAATCATCGAGCGACAGGCCAAAGCCATGTTCTTTTAGAATATCGAGCGTCCGCAATGTGCGCGGATCATTCGTCATGAGAATGGACTCAGTGATTTCCAGCGTGATGCTGGCCGGTGACACGCCGTGGATGCGGGTCGGTTCCAGCAGGTCCTGGAGCACCGACGCGGATTTAAGCTGGACGACAGAGACGTTGATCGCCGTCGTAATGCCAGGCCAGCGGCGGCTATCCTGTACTGCCTGATCGATCACAAACCGTCCGATGTCAGCCATAAGCCCGCAATTCTCAGCAAGCGGCACGAAGATGTCGGGGGAGACAGTGCCATGCTTGGGCGACGTCCAGCGCAACAAGGCTTCGACCGAGCTGATCAGGCCCGTCTCCGCATCAATGATTGGCTGATAATGGAGAACAAGCTCCCCCTTGGAGATCGCATGGCGCAGGTCCGTTTCCAGCGCACGTCGGCTTTCTATTTGCGCGGCCATGGCCGGGGCAAAGCGGATGACACCACCGCGATTGCGAACTTTCGCCTCATGCATGGCAATGTCCGCATCGCGGATCAGGTCTTCCATCGCCCGATGTGATGTCGCAGTCGCCACGCCGACAGAAGCGGAGAGATCAAAAACATGGCCGTTGACGTCAAAAGGCTCGGCAAAGGACGCCATGATCTGGAGCGAAAGACTATCCGCATCTGAGAGGGCGGCGCAGCGACGGAGGACGGCAAACTCATCCGAACCAAGCCGCGCCACGAAATCCGTCTCAGGCAGGCAACTCCGCAGGCGGCAGGCCACGCCCTGTAGAATGCTGTCCCCCGCATGGTGGCCCAGCGTGTCGTTAAGGTCCTTAAACCGGTCAAGATTGATGACCGCGGCCGATAGCCGTTCGCCCGATTTGGTACCGCGCTGCGCCTGCGCGAACAGCTCTGCCTCCAGCTTCCTTCGGTTTGGCAGCGTGGTGAGCATGTCGTGATGCGCGAGATAGGACGCCTCGGCACCCTGCCGCGCAAGCTCCTTTGCAGTGCTGCGCAGCCGCATCGCCAGAAGCCCCACACCCGATGCCAGCAACGGGACAGCAAGGGCCATGGGAGACACGGCGGAAAGGATGCTGAAATCTGTCACAAAACCGCAGGTAACCAACAATGGTTAACGTCTCGTTTGCACAATCCTGCGGGAAACACGCAAGGTGCCGACAGAGTCGCGGGCAGCGAAAGCAAATGAGGGCCAGCGTTGCCGCTGACCCTCACTACGCTCGTTGGTTTGGCTTCCCGCTTCTGGTCTTGCGACCGGTCCGCTTCTTGCTGCACCGCCTCTGCGTGCTTGCGAACATTTGCCTTGCGGCCTCCTGTTCGCCCGGGGTTCCCTGCGATATCCCGCTTCTACATGACTTGCGCCAGAGTTGCGGAGCTCTTTGCGAACACCCTGCCCTTGCTTCCGGTTTGCATCGCTTGCGCTCAGCCACCTGTCTGCTTGGGCGAAGCCTTCACTTCAAGTTCCTGATTTCTCAAGGAACTGTTTGTTCCGGCTATGAGTGAAGGCTCTCATGACTGGCTGAGTCGGTCAAACCAAAATGGCATGGTTGCGCCTGTGGATAACGGGGATATCGTGGATGAAACGGCGCGCGATTCAAAACATAGAAAAAGCGTTCCGGAGGAGAAACGAAATGACAGCACCTCAATTGCTCATAACCAACTTCGTCATATTGGCCGTTACCATGACCGCGCTGTGGGCATATTGCGTCCGCATCAGAGACGTCTCTGTCATCGATGCCTTTTGGCCTTTGGGGATGGTGATCCTAGCTGGCACCACCACGCTGCTGACGGATGGATCACCCATCCGCAGCGGCATCCTGCTGACGCTGACAGCCCTATGGGGTCTCAGGCTTTCGTTCCACCTCTTCGTCCGTTGGCGTGGTCATGGGGTGGACCCGCGTTACGCCGCCATCCTCGGTCGCCTGATGGACAAGAAGGGCTGGAGCTTTGCCAAAGCCTCCTTCCTGCAAGTGTTCGCCATGCAGTGCGTGCTCCTCATCCTAGTGTGCCTGCCCGCCCAATTGGGGCAGATTTCAGCGAACCCGGCGTCCATTGGCATCCTTGGCTGGATTGGGATTGCCCTCGCTCTCACCGGCATCGCTTTTGAGACAATCGGCGACGCGCAGCTCACGGCATTCCGCAGCAGTGCCGCCAACGCCGGGAAGGTTTTGGATACGGGACTATGGCGCTACACCCGCCATCCCAATTATTTCGGAGATGTCTGCGCATGGTGGGGCATTTGGATGGTCGCGGCTGAAACAACGACAGGCCTCTATTCCATTATCGGGCCACTGATCCTGACCTTCCTCCTGACGCGCGTATCGGGCGTGCCGATGCTGGAGCATCGCCTGAAGAAGAACCGGCCGGACTATGACGCCTATTTGCGCCGCACGTCCTCCTTCATTCCCTGGCCACCCCGACGCGATCAATAAACGCAACGAATCAGTGTGTTCGTTGCCGTGGGTTCAGATAATCTGCGCCATGATGGCCCTAGTCCTCGAAAAAGAGGCAAAGGAGCTTTGGCATGCGTAAGATATTTCTGACATTTTCTGCGGTGGCGATGACACTGCCGACTTTGGCCGTCGCGACGCCTGCAGAAGCCCGTGACGGGCACCGTTACCGCGAATGGCGTGGTGAAGACGGTCGCACCTACTGCCGCAAATCGGATGGCACGGTTGGCCTTGTCGTCGGCGCTGCTGGTGGTGCTCTGCTCGGGCGTGCGATCGACACCCGCGGCGAACGTGGGACGGGAACGATATTGGGTGCCGCAGCGGGCGCCCTGGTCGGGCGTGAGCTCGACCAGAAGCGCCGCTGCCGCTGATACCCTCTCCCGAGCGGGACGAACTCAGCTGTAGCTGGGTTCGTCCATCCAGGGTGAGAAGTGCGGGAAGTTCTCGCTGACCTTATCCGGATACACCGCAGGGCGCTTTTCAAGGAAGGAGGATACGCCTTCCTTGGCATCTCCGGCTGCACCGCGTGCCCAGATCGCCCGGCTGTCGAGCTTATGCGCCTCCATCGGGTGAGCAGCACCCAGCATGCGCCACATCATCTGACGCGTGAGGGCAATCGAGACTGGCGCACTTTCCGCGGTGAGTTCGTGCGCAAAGGCCCGCGCCGCTGCCAACAAGTCCTCAGGTGCATGGATCGAGTGTACGAGCCCACCCTTCAACGCTTCCTCAGCGCCGAAGACACGGCCGGAATAGCACCACTCCAACGCCTGACTGATGCCGACCAGACGCGGCAGGAACCAGCTGGAGGCGGCTTCCGGCACAATACCACGCCGCGCAAACACAAAGCCAAAACGGGCGCTGCTGCTGGCCAGACGGAAATCCATCGGCAATTGCATCGTCACACCGATGCCGACAGCTGCGCCGTTGATCGCACCGATGACAGGCTTTTTGCAGTTAAAGATGCGCAGGGTCAGCCGACCGCCGCCATCGCGGGCATCTTCATGGCTCAGGTCGATCGAGCCGTCCGCGTTGACGGCGCCCGCATTCGTGTCGCGATCATCACGGTCGGCATAGTCAAAGGTCTTCGCCCCAGCTGACAGGTCGGCGCCCGCGCAAAAGGCACGATCCCCAGCGCCCGTTACGATCACAGCCCGAACAGAATCGTCTGCGTCTGCCACGTCAAACGCAGAAATCATCTCCTGCATCATTTCACTGGTGAACGCGTTCATCTTGTCTGGACGGTTCATCGTGAGGGTCAGGATACCTTCGGAGATATCGACCTTGATTGTGTTGTAATCGGCCATGTCATCCTCTCTTTGCTTCTGACGTTTCATGGCGGGGATTCGCCCGTGCCGCAACTGGTAGATATGATTGACTCCGAAGCAGGACCAACGCACCTCGAATGCGTTATGACCGATCAGATCAAACTCCCCGAAAGCTGGGATGCACATTTGGCAGAAGATTTCGCCAGCCCACGGATGCAGGCGCTGAGGTCCTTCATCGCTTCGGAGCAAGGCGCCGGAAAACAGATCTTCCCCAGGCAGGACGAATGGTTCCGCGCGTTGGACCTGACCCCGTTGGACAAGGTCCGCGTCGTTATCCTGGGGCAAGACCCCTATCACGGGGAAGGCCAAGCCCATGGGCTGTGCTTCAGCGTGCAGCCGGGCGTTCGGCCGCCGCCGTCCCTCGTGAACATCTATAAGGAGCTGGAAAGCGATCTTGGCCTTCCCCGCCCCAAACATGGCTTTCTAGAGCATTGGGCAAAGCAGGGCGTCCTGCTCCTCAACAGTGTGCTGACCGTCGAAATGGCTCAGGCCGCATCACATCAGCGCAAAGGCTGGGAAGAGTTCACCGATGAGATCATCCGGACGGTAAATGCTAAAGCCGATCCCGTCGTGTTCATGCTCTGGGGGGCCTATGCCCAAAAAAAGGCGGCGTTCGTCGATGGAACGCGGCATCTGGTGCTGAAGGCGGCACACCCCTCCCCGCTTTCCGCGCATAACGGGTTTCTGGGGTGTGGGCACTTTTCGAAGGCGAACGCATTTCTATCCGCCAACGGACAGGCGCCCATTGACTGGTCGCTACCAGACTTGGCCTAACACCTATTTGTGGACGAGCGTCCCGGCCCCGCCGCGGGTGAAGATTTCCAGCAGCGTCACATGCGGCACGCGTCCGTCAAGAATGACAGCGGCATCCACGCCACCTTCAACGGCGGTGATGCAGGTTTCCAGCTTAGGGATCATGCCGCCAGACACTGTGCCATCCGCTTGAAGCTGGGCGATCCGCGCCGGATCAAGGTCGGTCAACAAATTGCCGTCCTTATCGAGAACACCGGCAACATCAGTCAGGAGGAACAGGCGTGCGGCACCTACGTGCGTGGCAATGGCGCCCGCCATCGTATCCGCGTTGATGTTGAAGGTTTCGCCATTCGCGTCTGGCGCAATGGGCGCGACGACCGGAATGACGCCATTATGCGTCAACGTCTCGAGGATCTTCGGGTTGACGGCAATCGGCTCTCCGACAAATCCGATATCGACATTGCGTTCGATGCCCCGGTTGGGATCGGGCTCACGGCCTTCAATCTTGCGCGCGGTGACAAGGCCGGCATCCTTGCCGGACAGCCCAACCGCTTGGCCACCAGCCTGCATGATCCAGCTGACAATTTCCTTATTGATGGCACCCGACAGCACCATTTCCGCAACATAGGCAGTTTCTTTGTCGGTCACGCGTAGGCCGCCGACAAATGTCGATTCGATGCCAAGCTGCTTGAGCATCCGGCCAATCTGCGGCCCGCCGCCATGCACAACGACGGGGTTGATACCGACAGCTTTCAGAAGGACGATGTCCTCTGCAAAATTGCGCGCCGCTTCCGGATCACCCATGGCGTGGCCGCCATATTTCACGACGAACGTCTGTCCTGCATAACGCTGGATATAGGGCAGCGCCTCGGTGAGAATTTCGGCTTTGGCGAGCGCGGTCTGGTTGGGTGCGTGTCTGCTCATGATGGCGCGGGCGCTATGCGTTGACGGGCGTCAGGTCAAGTTTGCGACCCAGCTTGACCATCAAGGTCACAAGTAGAGGCACCATCAACAGCGACAAAACAATCTTGGCGGTCATTTGTCCGACCATAAGATCCGCAATCTCCCGCTCCCCATAAAAAGAGATACTGATGAACAGGACGGTATCGAGGATTTGCGACAAAACACTCGCCACGCCGGCGCGAAGCCAGAGCATGCCGCCTTCCGGCCGGGCGAGCTTTGCAAACACATAAACGTTCAGCGTCTGGGACAAACCGTAGGAAATGAGCCCGGCAAACATCATCCGCCCGCTTTGACCAAGAATGATCGGGAATGCGTCCACTGCGGGCGGGTACATGCCTTCGTCCACTGGAAGTGCCAGTACGACCTGAATGAGCAGGATCGACGCGATAAGAGGAATGAAGCCAAACCGCACCAGCGCATCGGCGCGCGCCTTTCCATAAAGCTCGGCAATGGCGCTGGAGGTGATGACCAGAAGGAGGAACGGGAAAATGCCCGCTTCTACCGCCAGCGGCCCGAGCGCGACCTGCTTGGCACCGAGCACACCTGCGATGCAGACCATGCCGCCATAGAAGATCGAAAAAATGAACAAGCCCAACGGCATATGTAATCTTCCCCCAAAAACCTCGCTCAGTGTGACGCGGTGCGCGCACTTGTCAAATCAGCGCGTCGGAACCGGCACTGGCCCTGAATAATCGTAAAAGCCCCGGCCCGTCTTGCGGCCGAGCCAGCCGGCCTCGACATATTTCACCAGCAGCGGCGCCGGACGGTACTTGCTGTCTCCGGTCGTATTATAGAGCACCATCACGATATCGAGACAGGTATCGAGACCCACAAAGTCCGCCAGTTCCAGCGGTCCCATCGGGTGGTTGAGGCCAATGCGGCAACCCTTATCGATATCCTGAATGTTCGCCGTGCCCTGCCCTAAAACGAACACGGCTTCGTTAATCATCGGCAGGAGGATGCGGTTGACGACGAAACCGGGCTCATCCTCTGCATAGACGATTTCCTTCTTCAGGCTGTCGCAAAAGGCACTGACCGTCTCAACCGTCGCCTTGGATGTCGCAAGACCGGGAATGACCTCAATCAGCCCCATCACAGGAACGGGATTGAAGAAGTGAATGCCGATGAAGCGCGCAGGATCAGGCGATGCCTGCGCCATGCGCGTGATGGGGATAGACGACGTGTTGGAGGCGAGGATCGCGTCTTCGCGCAGGACCTTGCCCACATCATTGAAAATGGCGCGCTTAATGTCTTCGCGTTCCGTGGCTGCTTCGATGACCAGATCTGCACTGGCAAAGGAGGCGCTTCCGGCGACAGGGGTAATGCGGGCAAGGACCGTATCACGGGTAGCCCCGTCGATCTTTTCACGATCTACAAGCCGTTGAAGGCCTTTGGCGGCCGTGGCTTTACCCGCCTCTGCGCGTGAGATGTCGATATCTGAAAGAAGAACGTCATACCCAGCTTGGGCCGAAACCTGCGCAATGCCGGCGCCCATCTGACCGGCGCCAATGATGCCAATGATTTTCATGTCGAACCCCTGGGATGTCTGATTGTCGTTATTTGCGCTGCCTCTATCGACTCAATGGGGGATCGGCTAGAACAAACCCATGCTGGCACCTTACGCGCTGGCCGCGGCGGCCGCGATGCTGCCAAAGCCCGGCGAACTGAAGAGTTTTGAAGACTGGGCCGTCGGTTGCGACAACGCCCGTCGATGCACGGCTGTATCATTGATGGAAATGGAATCAGGAGAGAATCAGCTCACCGTTGCCATCATCCGCGGCGGCGGTCGCCAAGACGCCCCCCGCTTGAGCATTGCCAATATCGAAGACCGAAAATCGGGCGATCTTAGCCTGGTTGCAGATGGCACAGTGGTCATCGGCTCAGCCGGCCTAAAAAGCCAAGACGCCCCCTTTGACCTCGATCTTCCAGCAGATGCCATTGCAAAGTTGAAGGCGGCAAAAACAGTCGAGTTGCGCGACGCAGCGGGCGTGTCGCTCGGCGGGGCATCGCTGCGGGGCGTGGTGGCAGCACTTCTTTACATGGATGACCGCCAAGGTCGGGCAAAGTCTGAGACCGCGATGATCTCTCTTGGGAACCGCCCGGCCACCGCCTTGGCAGCGCCCCCCTCTGTCCCCTTCATCCCCAGCAGAGCCCGGCCCAACGGCCCACGCTTCAAGTTATCGGCGAAGGACATTGCGGCGCTTCAGGCTCGCACATCATGCGATGCTGAACCGGGCGTTTCGGATGTTCATGAGGCCTATCATCTCAATGGGTCGACATGGTTGGCTTTGGTCCCTTGCGGATCAGGTGCGTACAACTTCATGTCAGTGCCCGTGCTGGTCAACCGCAGCATCGGACGGCGGATGAAGATCGCCTCCTTCGATTTCGCCCCCGGCTTTACCGAAGCGGGCGGGCCCCCGATGCTCGTCAATGCGGACTGGGATGCCGCCACTGGCCAGCTGAGCAGCTATGCAAAGGGACGTGGCCTCGGCGATTGCGGCAGTGCTGAGACCTATACGTGGGACGGCTCGAAATTTCGGCTCCTATCCAAGATTGCGATGGAAGAATGCCGGGGCGTGATCGACTGGATCCCTGTCTGGCAAGCCACCACCCAGACCCGCAAATAAGCGGCGTCTAGCGCGAAGCGCCCGGCTTCCAGAGGATATCCGTCGCCCCTTGATCATTGGCATGGCGCGCCGCCACGAAAAGCCAATCCGAAAGGCGATTGATGTACCGCTGTGCTTCAGGGTTGAGCGGCGCTGCACGATTGGCGTGCACCATCGCACGTTCAGCACGACGGGCGACCGACCGCGCCACATGAAGTGCACAGGCGAGCGGATATCCACCGGGCAGAATAAAGCTGGATAACGGAGCCATCGCCTCGTTCATCGCGTCAATTTCATGCTCAAGGCGCGCAGTCTGGCTGGCCACGACCCGCAGCACCATTTCCGACGGCGTGAAATCCTCTCCGGGCGTGGCCAAATCGGCACCCAGATCAAACAAATCATTCTGGATCATGCGGAGACGATCAAGATCCGTCCCCACTGCATGTTGAGCGGCAACCCCCATCAGGCTGTTCAACTCATCCACATCGCCAATCACGGCGATACGGCCCGAATCTTTTGCCGTCCGGTTGCCATCGACAAGGCCGGTCGTGCCGTCGTCGCCGGTCCTCGTGTAGATTTTGGTTAGTTTGACCAAGGCTTAGCCTCGCGACGAGGCGAGAAGGACCACCACAATGAGGATAGCCGCCGCCTGAAAGATCACGCGGTGCATCATCGCCTTGTTCTGCTTCACGCTTGATGCGCTTGGGCCGGCGCCGTCCCCTTTCAGGTCTTCCTCAGTGGTTTTCAGAAAGGCAACCACGCCACGTACCAGCGCCACCACAGTGGCGATCATGGCCGCGACGAGAAGCAGGATCAGAAATGTGTTTCCCATAATTTTTACTCATAGACTCGGCTTGTCAGCGGGCAAAGCATTTCATGCATGTGTCCTGACGGCCTGCCAATGCGCCTTTAGTCCGAAAAGCAAAACCCGTCCGGAAGGACACCTGCCCGCAATCCAGCAACAAGTGCCTCCGGATCGACGCCATCTGCCCGCATCGCCGCGAGCGTAGGCGCTTGTTTACGCTTGGCAAGGCGGGTGCCTGTCGCATCCATGATCAGCTTATGGTGATGATAGGCGGGCGGGCGGATATCCAAAATGTGCTGGATCAGCCGATGGATATGCGTTGAGTCGAAGAGATCGCGCCCTCGCACCACATCGGTAACGCCTTGCCAGTCATCGTCCACAACCACGGCGAGATGATAAGCAGCCGGCGCATCCTTCCGGGCGATCACAACGTCACCAAGCCTTTCCGGCGTTGCTTCGATCTTGCCTGCATCCACATCAGTCCATGTGAGGTCACCTGCTCGGCGCACCGCCTCAGCCACATCCAGCCGCCAGCTGAATGGACGCCCGTCACCTGCGTCGCGCCGCCCCTTGCACGTGCCGGGATAGACCGGCTGCGCGTTGCCCTGTGGCGCATCAATGTTGGCAGCCACCTCAGCGCGTGTGCACCAGCACCGGTACGCCAGCCCTTGCGCCACGATTCGGTCGAGGGCCGCAACGTAAGCGGAATGCCTGTCCGACTGGAACACCACGTCCCTGTCCCAGTTCAACCCTAGCCAGCGCAAATCCTCATAGATGCCGTCCACATTCTCGGGTCGGCACCTCGTCTGATCGATATCTTCGATCCGCAGCAGAAAACGCCCTTCCCCCGCCTTTGCCAGGTCGTGCGCGCGCAGGGCGGAGTAGGCATGGCCAAGGTGCAAGCGTCCGGTTGGGCTGGGCGCAAAGCGAGATGCAGATTTCGTGACCATTTGCCCCCTTGACCCCAACATGTTGTAGATGCAGTCATTATCATGCAATCTTTACCTGCAAGGGAAGTGCGCAAGAAGGGGAAAGAGACAACCATGTACCATCCCGATCTCATTCGTCATCCGGACAGTTGTCCGGCGCTTGTCTTGAATGCAGATTTTACGCCTTTGTCTTATTATCCGCTGTCGCTGTGGCCGTGGCAAACCGCCGTCAAGGCGATGTTCCTTGATCGTGTGGATGTCGTTGCACATTATGAGCGTGAGGTTCGAAGTCCCACCGCGCGGTTGCAGTTGCCTTCTGTTATCGCGCTGAAGCAATATGTGCGGCCTTCTGCCCACCCTGCCTTTACCCGATTCAACCTGTTCCTGCGGGACCGCTTCATTTGCCAATATTGCGGTTCCCCCAAAGACCTGACGTTCGACCACATTGTTCCTCGCGCCCAAGGTGGCCGCACGACGTGGGAGAATGTCGCCACCGCCTGTTCGCCCTGCAACCTGCGCAAGGGCGGTCGCACGCCGCGGGAAGCCGGTATGCGGCTGATGCATACAGCGCATTGCCCGACGACCTGGGAACTTCAGGAACATGGGCGCAGCTATCCCCCCAACTACCTGCACGAAACCTGGCGGGATTGGCTGTATTGGGACATTGAACTCACGCCGTAGCGCACGACGCGCTTACTTGGTGTGGTAGGGGTTTTTCCCACCACGCAGCGTGAGCCGGACCGGAACAGCGCCGAAGCCCAGTTCACTGCGGATGCCATTGACGAGGTAGCGTCGGTAGCTTTCGGGCAGGTCTTCAACCCGGTTCCCAAACACGACAAAGCTCGGCGGACGCGTCTTGATCTGCGTGATGTAGCGCAGCTTAGCGCGTTTGCCACCCGGTGCTGGCGGTGGGTTCTTCTCAACAGCACGCTCAAACCAGCGGTTCAACTGGCCCGTCGATACACGCTGGCTCCAAGCCTCACGCACTTCAAACGCCACTTCCAAAATCTGGTCGATGCCTTTCCCGGTCGCGGCTGAAATTGTAATCAGCGGCACGCCCCTTACTTGGGCGAAACCTTCGTCAAGCGCCTTGCGTATACCTTGGAATAGCGCGCTGCCCTGCTCAACCGTGTCCCATTTGTTGAGGACAACAATCATCGCCCGGCCTTCAGAGAAAATCTGATCTGCGATGCGAAGATCCTGTGCTTCCAACCCGCGCGTGGCATCAAGCAAAAGGACGACAACTTCCGCAAAATCGATAGCGCGCTGGGTATCGGCTGCCGACAGGCGTTCCAGCTTGTCTTCCACCTTCGCCTTGCGTCGCAGCCCAGCCGTATCGATGAGGCGGACTGGCTTGTCTTTCCATTCCCAGTCAATGCTGATTGAGTCGCGCGTGATGCCTGCTTCGGGGCCAGTGATCATGCGGTCTTCACCGAGCAATTTGTTGACGAGCGTAGACTTGCCGGCGTTCGGACGACCAACGATGGCCAGCTTCAGCGGGCCATTTTCATCTTCATCGTCTTCCGCCTCAACGGCAAACTCGTCCTCGTCCTTTTCGATGTGCGGCAAGAGCGTCTGGAACAGATCATCCATGCCTTCGCCATGTTCGGCGCTGAACGGAATGGGATCACCCAAGCCAAGATTATAACATTCCAGAACGCCGGATTCGCCAGAGCGGCCTTCGCACTTGTTGGCGAGGATGACGACAGGCGTCGACAGGCTGCGCAGCCAATTGGCGATTTCTGAGTCCAGCGGGGTGACACCTGCCCGCGCGTCGATCACGAAAAGTGCGACATCGGCATGGCGTGCCGCCGACTCGGTCTGCATCCGCATCCGGCCGGGGAGCGTCTGCTCATCCTCATCTTCAAAACCCGCCGTGTCGACAACACGGAATTCGAGGCCGATCAGATTGGCGTCGCCTTCGCGCCGATCACGCGTGACGCCGGGCCGATCGTCGACAAGCGCGATGCGCTTGCCAACCAACCGGTTGAACAATGTTGATTTGCCGACATTGGGCCGCCCGATGATGGCGACCACGGGGAGCGCGGAGGCCATCTCCAAAGCTCCCTTAACGCCAGGCGGTCAGGCGACCGTCATTTGTGAGAATGAACAGTGTACCGTCCGCTACCAAGGGCGACAGCAGCACGGGGCCACCCGCCTTTGTCGTTGACTGCACCGTTCCATCTGCGGGCGACACATTAACCAACTGCCCCTGCGAGCTGGCAAGAATCAAGCGGTCGCCTGCGAGAACGGGGCCCGACCAGCTGATCGGGTCCTTCTTCTTTGCTTCCTTGCGGTAGCGGGGAAGCTGGGTTGCCCAACGCACCTTGCCGCTGCCGCGCGCGATGCACAGCAGGCGGGCATCGTCTGTGACAACAAATACCCATTCACCAGCGACCCAAGGCGTTGAAATGCCGCCAACGTTGATTTCCCAAAGGCGCTGACCCGTGACCAGTTCAAGGCTGACCATGCGGCCGCCCTTACCCACCGCAAACACACGACCGCGATCAATGACCGGGCTCGCGTCAATGTCAGATAGAGCCGACACGGATGTCGAAATGCTCGTGCGGGTCAGGGCGTCTGCCCAGAGGACACGACCGTTTTCATAGCGATAGGCGTTGAGTTCACCTGATGAGAAGCCAGCAACCACGGTGCCCTGCGCGATTGCAGGCGCTGCCACACCAAAGACCCCGGTCAATTCCGTCGCTCCGGCCTCAGTCCATTCCACCGATCCGTCGCTCGCCTTTAAGGCGAAGATCTGGTTGTCGGAGCTCATGGCATAGACATTGCCATTGCCGAACGAAGGCGCGCCGCGAAGCGGACCACCCGGACGCTTTTTCCAAATGACACTGCCGTCAGCGGCTTTGAGCGCAGCCACATCGCCAAGACCGTTGGTCGCATACAAAACGTCGCCCTCGACGCTCACGCCGCCGCCCCAGGCAGCCTTGCGGTCCTTGCCGTCGACACCAAAGCTGACAGTCCAGATATCCTTGCCGGATTTCGCATCAAAAGCATGAACGCGCGCCGCGGTGTCCATCACGTAGATGCGGCCTGCCGAGACAACAGGAGGCGATGCCAAACGTACCTTTTTGCTCGTGCCGCTGATCGAGACAGACCAAGCCTGTCCAATCGCCTGCGGCAATGCGAGGTGCTCCATCGACTTGGCGCCATTGCCGCCTGGCTGCGCCCAACTGTCATTGGCCTGAGCGGGCGGCAAAAGTACCGAGACATCCGCAAGCGCGGGATCCGGCTCTGCTGCGGCCTCTGAAGTCAGGATAGCAACGCGTTGGCCCAAAACAGGGGTCTTGGGCTTCTTGGAGCCGCCGCCGAACACGCCGCAACCAGCCACTGCCAGTAGGACAGGCGCGAGGATCAGCGCCCTGCCGAATTTGCCCGACAGTCTTTTCATCATTGTTTTCCTTGATTTGCAGCGCCCGTCACGCGCGCATTGAGCGAAGCCGCCATATTGGCTGCGCGACCGCGGATCGTTTCGGGGACATTTTCATCCGCCGCAATATCCGCAAACATCTTTGCTGCAGGCTGAACGCGGTTCTTTTTCAAGTAAGCGATCGCCACCATTTCACCGGCGCTGCCAAACCAGGGGTTACCCTTGATGGCGAGCGGGGAGAGGCGCGTAATAACTTCGTCCGGCGCCAAGCGGTCATATTGCACAGAGGTCTGGCGCACGAGCGCGAGATCACGCCATGGCGCGGGAATGCCCTGATCCTTGGCAATCTGACCATAGAGCTTGGCCGCGCCCTCAAGATCGCGCTTCTGAAGCAGAAGTGCGGCATCTGTCAGCATTGCCGTCGCGCGATAGCCTTCATTTGGGGATGCTATGAGCGGTGCCAGCGCCTTGCGCGTCCCCGCATCATTGCCCGCTGTTGCCTTGCGCAGCGCATCATCCAGCTGTTCGCTCTCCAAGCTGGCCGCCTTAAACTGCCGATCCTGCCAGACAAGCCATCCCGCCAAAGCCGCAAGCCCAAGGCCGATGCCAGCGATGATCCAACGACCATAGCGCTTCCAGAACCCTGTCAGCTGATCGCGGCGAAGCTCCTCATCCACTTCCCTTAGGAAGCTGTCTTCGGTCGTATTGATGGGCGGCAGCGCCAAAACGTATCTCCCTGGAGCAAAGCTTAGCTTCCCTTAGCCGCGCTCTGGGCAGAGGGGAAGCGCCTACGCGCGGGTCAAGCTTTGTAGATCTGTTCCGGGCCGGGGAAGCTGCGGCTGCGCACTTCCTTGGCATATTGCTCAACCGCTTCGGCAACAAAGCTGTGCATGCCGCCATAGCGCTTCACGAACTTCGGCGTACGCTCAAACAGACCCAACATATCTTCGGTCACAAGCACCTGCCCGTCGCATTGCGCGGAGGCGCCAATGCCGATGGTCGGGCACTTGACCTTCTGGGTAATCTCAATCGCGATGGGCTCCAGAACGCCTTCAATCACCATGGCGAAGGCACCGGCATCCGACATGGCAATTGCGTCTTCGACGATGGCCTTGGCTTCCTCATCGCTTTTCCCGCGCACACCATAGCCACCAAGGATGTTCACGGCCTGCGGCGTGAGACCGACATGGGACATTACTG
Organism: uncultured Sphingomonadales bacterium; assembly: GCA_903839675.1. Lineage (GTDB taxonomy): Bacteria > Pseudomonadota > Alphaproteobacteria > Sphingomonadales > Sphingomonadaceae > Aquisediminimonas. Next base: position 203,929 of record CAIMDB010000022.1, on the reverse strand, counting down.
GAATGCCGCGCGACGTGAGGAACTCCACCGTCGGCGCCAGCACCTTGCCGCCCTCAATCTTGATGCCCGCAGCCCCGGTCTGCTTGAGCAACTCGGACGCATTTTTGAAGGCCTGTTCTGGGGAGGCTTCGTAGCTGCCAAAGGGCATGTCGACGATGACGGCGGCATGATAGCTCCCGCGCACCACGGCGGCGCCGTGAAGGGCCATCATTTCCATCGTCACGGCCACTGTGTGCGGCAAGCCGTAAATGACCTGACCCAGCGAATCTCCGACCAACAGCAGATCACAGTGCGGATCGAGGATCTGCGCCATGCGGACGGTGTAGGCCGTCAGCATAACCAAAGGCTCCCCGCCCTTGCGCTGTCGGATCGTCGGCACGGTCAGCCGCTTCATCGGCGTCGGCGTCGGGTTCGCGCGACTGGTGGATGTATCAAGCGTCAGGGTTGTGGAGGTCGTAGACATCGCTGCTCCTTACGCCGGTGCAACGTCAGATTGAAGCGCTCTCTTCAAATAGCGCCGCCGCCGGTCTTCTTGTGACAATTTTACGACAAATCCTTGCCGCATTGCAGCAAAATCGATACGGGACCGTAATAAGACTGTCACAATCAACCAATCACCGCACGTTTTACGGGATTTCAGGGGGCTCTTTCCGCGAAAATGACGGATTTGCATCGTTCTTCCGTGCTGCAAAACGTGCAGATAGAACCCACTCTTCCCCGATTCTCCGCAGCCCGCCTGCTTCGCGCGCTCCTGACCGTTCCTGCGCTTGAGGCGAGCTTTCTTCTGTCGTTACTCGGTTTTGTCGCTTTGGCCGGCATGCTGCTGTTCATTCTGACACCCGTTCCACTGCCCGCCATCGGCGTAGGAATATCGGCCTACGCCTTTCTGCCGCTGATAACTGGATCTGTTGTTTGGATGCTGGTGACAGGGGTTGAGCGCGCCTTTGGCATTGATGAAGACGCCGTCCACGCCCGCCTGCCCTGGATGCTGGGCACTGCGATGGCCACAAGCCTAGCTATCCCTGTCTACGGCATGTTCAAGCAGTACATATTGAAGGCGCAGGGCTTTCCGTTCGACCCTGCTCTCGCAGCGGTTGATCGTTTCCTCTTCGCCGGGCAGGACCCTTGGGTCATTCTGCATGGCCTGTTTGGTTCGGTCTGGTTCACGATTTTGGTCGACCGCGCTTACACCATTTGGGCTGTCATCCTGATGGCCTGCCCGGTGATCTGGGCCGCCATCGTCAAAGACCCTGCGGTTCGCGCCCGCCTGATCGGTTGCTGGATTGGTGTCTGGTTGCTCATCGGCGGCGTCGCAGCCTGGCTGCTCGCCTCGGCTGGCCCAATGTACTATCCCCACCTCGTCGGCCCGGATCACAGCTTCTCTATGCTGCACGACCGTATCGTTGAACTTGGCCAACTGGCCGAACTGGCCGGCAGCAAGCTGGCGACGCCAATGGGGCATGTGTCGCTGCTCAATCGATATATTCAGGGCATTTATGTGCCCGGTTTCGGCATTTCCGCGATGCCGTCCGTTCACGTCGCTATGGCGACGCTGTTCGCGATTGGCGGCTTTGTTATGCATCGCTGGATTGGCTGGGCTATGACAGCCTATGCCGTCCTTATCTGGATCGGCTCCATCTACCTCGGTTGGCATTATGCAACCGACGGCATCGTGGGTGCGGCAATGACCATCGGCCTGTGGAAATTGTCAGGCAAGCTTGCTGAGCCCTTTGAAGACCGCCTTCGTCGTAGCTGAGATGGCTTGAACGAAGGCGATCTGGCTAGGCCTAGCTAAGTGCTGCGCTCCATTCGTCAGCCTTAAATCCGATCAACAAGCCGCCGGGATGTTCCACAATCGGCCGCTTGATCATTGATGGCTGGGCCAGCATCAGCGCAATGGCCTTGGTCTGATTCAGATTGGTCTTGTCGCCATCTGCCAACTTCTTGAAAGTTGTGCCCGCTTTGTTGAGGACCTTTTCCCAGCCCAGCGCATCGCACCAGCGCGACAGGTGCGCTTCATCGACCCACGATTTTTTAAAGTCGTGGAAATCATGCTCCAAATTTTTGGCCGTTAGCCATGTGCGCGCCTTCTTGACGGTGTCGCAATTGGGAATTCCGTAGAGTGTAATTGGCATATCGCCCCTTCACATGGGTTTCATGAGTAAACTGATCCGCAGACCCTAGCTGGTGCTCGGAACATTTACATCCACATTCCGCCCAGTCTCCCTCTCGCGCCTAATCCGCGCTGATGGGATCGCGGAAGGAAGTGGAGAGGCGCGAGGCGCCTCAATCCAAACGGCGGCCCAACGTGACCACCGCCTGACGCTCATAGCCAAGGCTCTCATAAAAGCCGAGCGCTGCCGCATTGTCATCCCGGACCATAAATTGGATCTTCGGGCTTCCCCGTTCTCGCAGCCAGCCCTCGCAAGCAGCCATCATCGTCCTTCCAAGCCCGGCTTTGCGGCATTTTGGCGCGACAGCAAGATAATAGACCCAGCCACGATGCCCATCGAAACCGACCACCGCCGAGGCAACGATCTCCGCCTCACGCCGAATGATGAGAATGTCCGACGTCAGTGTTTCCAAAGCGAGCGCGATATCGGCGCGCGGGTCATTCCAAGGACGTGTTAGGCCACACAAATCCCACAGCGCAACAAGCGCTTCGGTATCAGCCGAAACCGCAGTCTCGGCGATGCCCCTCACTCCCACTCGATCGTGCCGGGCGGTTTAGACGTATAGTCATAAACCACGCGGTTGATGCCCTGCACTTCGTTGACGATGCGCGTCGCGACGCTGCTGAGGAAATGGCTGTCGAACGGATAGATATCTGCCGTCATCCCGTCCGTGCTGGTCACAGCACGCAAAGCGCAGACATTGTCGTAGGTGCGATGATCACCCATGACGCCGACTGTCCGCACGGGCAGAAGCACCGCGAATGCCTGCCAAATCGCGTCATAGAGGCCCGCATTGCGGATTTCTTCAAGGTAGATGGCGTCCGCTTTGCGCAAAATATCGCAGCGCTCCTTGGTGACTTCGCCGGGGATGCGGATGGCAAGACCGGGTCCGGGGAACGGATGACGCCCCACGAAGATATCCGGCAGGCCCAGTTCACGGCCCAGCGCGCGGACTTCATCCTTAAAGAGTTCACGCAGCGGCTCAACGAGCTTCATGTTCATGCGCGCGGGCAAGCCGCCGACATTGTGATGGCTCTTGATAGTGACGCTAGGGCCACCCGTGAACGACACCGATTCAATGACGTCGGGATAGAGCGTGCCCTGTGCGAGGAAATCAGCCCCACCGATCTTTTTGGCCTCTTCCTCAAAAACATTGATGAATTCGGCACCGATGAATTTGCGCTTCTTTTCGGGGTCGGTCAGTCCTGCAAGTCCCGCCATGAAACGATCTTCTGCGTCCACGACGACGAGCGGGATGTTGTAGTGATCGCGGAACATGGTCTCAACCTGCCCGCGCTCATCCTTGCGGAGCAGGCCATGGTCCACGAATACACAGGTCAGTTGGTCGCCAATGGCTTCGTGGATCAGGATCGCGGCCACGGAGGAGTCAACGCCGCCGGACAAGCCACAGATCACGCGACCGCTTCCGACCTGCTTGCGGATTTCCGCAATTTTGGTCGCGCGGAATTCAGCCATCGTCCAATCGCCCGACAGGCCGCAGACCTTATGTGCGAAATTGGCGATCAGCTTTGCACCATCGGGCGTGTGAACGACCTCCGGATGGAACTGGGTGCCGTAATATTTGCGTTCTTCGTCCGCGATCACGGCAAAGGGCGCGCCGTCGCTGATGGCGACGATGTTGAAGCCGGGCGCGAAACGCGTGACTTTGTCACCGTGGCTCATCCACACCTGATGCCGTTCTCCCACAGCCCAAAGGCCATCGAACAGGGGGCAGTTTTCCGTCACGGTCAGGAACGCACGGCCAAATTCGCCGCCGTCCCCCGTTTCATGCCCGGGCCGTACTTCGCCACCCAGCTGGTGCGACATGACCTGCTGGCCATAACAAATGCCGAGGATGGGAACGCCGCTGTCAAACAGCACCTGAGGCGCGCGCGGGCTGCCGTCCTCCGGCACACTGGCAGGTGAACCCGACAGGATGATGCCCTTGGGCTGCATCCGGTGAAAGGCTGCTTCAGCGGAAGTGAACGGCGCGATTTCGCTGTAAACGCCCGCTTCGCGCACGCGGCGTGCGATCAGCTGGGTCACCTGGCTGCCAAAATCGACAATGAGGATGGAATCGGAGGGCTGGACGGTCATGACGGGCCGATAAAGAGCGCGCCGCCCGCTGTCCAGTTTGTCAGGCCCAAAAGCGGAAAGGACCGGCCCTTTCGGACCGGTCCTTCACAAATCAGCCGCGCAAGCCCGAGAGGTCGACATCCGCCACGCGTCCAAAGCGCGTCACGCAGCTAAAGCGCCCCTTGTCATAACCATCATTGTAACGGTCATAGCGGTTGCCCCAGCGATCATTGCGGTCCCAGCCATTGCTCCAGTTGCGGTTGCGATAGCCGCGATCCTCGACGACCAGACGACCGCGAACTTCATAGCCGCCTCGGACACGGTCGATCCGCGTCACGTCGGTCACCCGTGCCCAGCCACCATAACGGTTGGCTTCGCTGCGGGCGGCCTGAACGCATTGTTCAACCGCACTGCGGCTGGAATAGCCGTTGTTGTCATAGCCATTCCGATCGTCATCCCGATCATCACCCCAACCCCGGCCACGATCCCGGTAGCGATCATCATAACGATCACGCGATGACGAGGACGCCGCAGAAGCGACAGCGGCAATCCCACCAATGATGAGCGCGCCGGCAATTACATCGCCTGCGCTGATGCCGTCATGGTGGCGGCGATAGGACCGGGCATCGGCCGGCAGGGCCGTGACCAACATCGCGCCCGACGTCGCCATCAGCGCGGCCTTTGAGAGCATCTTCATACATCGTCTCCATCACTTGGCCGACAATCAAGCGTCGGCAGAGACGAATATGCGAATCGCGCGATGACAACTTGCTGAACCGGTTTGTAGTCGCAGGTTCAGGAATTTGCTCCGGCCACGAAGCGCTTAACGCGGGCGCACCTCCAACCCTGTCCATTTCGCAACGAACGACCAAAGGTCGGCCGTTTCTGAAATGATCTTGTCGGTCGGCTTGCCGGAGCCATGCCCTGCCCGCGTTTCAATACGGATGAGGTGCGGCTTCGCGCCAATGTCTGACGCCTGCAGCTGCGCTGTGTACTTGAAGCTATGGCCCGGCACGACGCGGTCATCGGTGTCTGCCGTCGTCACGAGGATGGCGGGATAATCCTTACCCGGCGTGATGTTGTGATAGGGCGAATAAGCGCGGAGGACTTTGAAATCCGCTTCCTTGGCCGGATCGCCATAATCATCGACCCAATAGCGGCCAGCGGTGAAGCGGTTGAAGCGCAACATGTCCATTACGCCCACAGCGGGGATGGCGGCCGCAAACAGATCCGGCCGCTGGTTGACGACCGCGCCGACCAATAAGCCGCCATTTGAACGCCCCTCAATGGCCAGCTTGCCCTTAGCCGAGATGTTATTGGCGATGAGATAATCGCCTGCCGCGATAAAATCATCGAACACATTCTGCTTACGGGCGAGGCGGCCGGCATCGTGCCATTCCTTCCCATATTCGCCGCCCCCACGCAGATTGGCGACGGCCAGCACCCCACCCTGTTCCAGCCAGGCCAGACGCGTCGGCGCGAAAGTGGGCGTCTGCGAGATGTTGAACCCGCCATACCCGTAAAGGATCGTGGGCGCCCCCGCGGGCGTATCCTTGCGCTTCACGATGTACATCGGGATGCGGGTGCCGTCCTTTGACGTGTAGAAGACCTGATCGGTCACATAATCGGCAGGGTCGAACGCAACCTTGGGCTGGAAGAACAGCTCCGCCTTCCCGGTGGCGGTATTGTAGCGATAGACCGAAGGCGGGACCGCAAAGCTGGAGAAGGTGTAGAAGGTTTCGGGATCACCGCCCGCCCCGCCAAAGCCAGCGGCCGTCCCGATGGAGGGCAGCGGGATGGTCGACACCAGACGCCCGTCCAATTCGCGCAATTCAGCTTCCGACCGGGCATCCCCTAAATAGGCGACGATCAGCCGGTTGCCGACGAGCGAGGCGCCGACCATTGCATCCCCGGTCTGAGCAATGACGGTCGTTGGCGCAAGACGCGGCTTCTCAACGTTCAGCGTCACAATCTGCCCACGCGGCGCGGCGCGGTTGGTGCGAAAATAGAAGGTAGACCCGACCGAGCCCGCCAATTGCCATTCATAGTCCAGCCCGCCAACCAGCGTCTTGAACTTCACAGCCTTGCTCAGGCCTTGCTTGGCGTCGAGCGAACCCACGGTCAGTTCGTAGCGCTCATCAGTACCGCCCGACGACGTGATGAGGATGTAGCGCCCGTCATCCGTGACTTCCGCCGAATGGCCGAGCAGCGGCCGATCTGGCGTTTGGTAGACAAGCCGATCTTCGGCCTGCTTCGTTCCGATCTTGTGATACCAGACCTGCTGATTGGTGTTGAGCGACTGGAAGGCAGCGCCCTTCTTAGGCTCGGCAAAGCGCGAATAGAAGAAACCCTTATTGTCCTTCGTCCAGGCAATATTGGAGAATTTGACCCATTTGATGTCATCTTCAAGCGCAGCGCCCGTCTCCGCATCAATGACGCGCAAGGTGCGCCAGTCGGTTCCGCCATCCTGCACGGCATAGGCCAGATAGCGTCCGTTGGGAGATGGCTGCCATTCGGCCAGCGCCGTCGCGCCGTCCTTGGCCCAGGCATTGGGATCAATCAGCAGTTTTGGCGTGCCGCTCACCCCCTGCTGCACCATCAGGACCGACTGGTTCTGCAATCCATCATTGCGCGTGTAGAAATAATTCTCACCCGCCTTGCGCGGCGTGCCCATGCGCTGGAAATTAAAGAGCTGCTTCAGGCGGGAGGCAAAGATGTCCCGACCCGGCAGCGTCTCCAAATACAATCCCGTAAGCTTGTTCTGCTGATCCACCCAGTTGCGCACTTCGGCGTCGTTACGCACGTCATTCTCAAGCCAGCGATAGGGGTCTGCCACCTTTTCCCCGAACTGGGTTTCCACAATGCCGTCGCTGCGGGTGTGCGGATAATCGGGCTTGGGCTGGCCGGGGATGGTGCCCGCGGTGGCGGCGGTCGCCGCTAAAGATATGATCATCATCGATATACGCCGCATCTGCGGAGGCTCCTTACGCAACAATCTTGTTCGTTGCCTGCGGTGTAGAGGTGACAGGCAAGCCATTGCAAGCGCGCGCGCTTTCGACGAAGTTGGCAGCAGAGGAGAACATCATGCGGAAATTTGCCTTGGCCCTGTTGCTGTCGGTTTCAAGCCCGGCGCTGGCCGCCCCATCGGACGATCTGAAGGCCGTGATCGCTGACCATTGGGCGTGGTTCCTGAAGGAGAACCCGACGGCGGCGTCCTCGCTTGGCGTGCGTGACTATGATGACAAGCTCTCCGACTATAGCCTTGCTGCCCGCGACAAATCCGCAGCCGAAGCGCAAGCTCTCCTCGGTCGGTTAAAGGCGATCCCCGATGCCGGTCTTACCGATGCCGATCGGGCCAATAAGGGCGTTCTGTCCCGCATCCTGAGCGAACAGATCGAAGGCAACCGCTTTGGCCAAAGGCTCATGCTGTTCACGACCTATTCCAGCCCGCATCAGGGCTTTGCCGATCTCGGATCCTATGTGCCGCTCTACACCGCAGCGGATTACCGCAGCTATCTGACGCGCCTTGCGCAGTTTCCAAAGATCAATGCCGACATCATTTCCATCACCCGGCAGGCGATCACCAAGGGATTTGTCCAGCCCTGTGAGGCGATGAACGGGTTTGAGACGACCATCACCGGCGCCATTGCCGGAAAGGCTGAGGACACGCGTTTTTACGAGCCCTTCAAGCGCAACAAACCCAATGATGTCAGCGACGCTGATTGGGCCGCGATGAAAGCAGAAGGCCTACGCATCATCCGCGACGTTCTAACGCCGGCCTATCAGCAGTTCTCCGACTTTTACGTGAAAGAGTATAAGCCAAAATGCGCCGCAAAGGTGGGCGTGTCCTATCAGCCCGGCGGCAAGGATTATTACGCATTTCAGGCGCGGTCGCACACGACGACCGACCTGACCCCCGCCCAGATCCATGACATCGGGCTGGCCGAAGTCGCGCGCATCCTCACCCGCATGGACACAGTGGCCAAGCAAGCGGGCTATGCCGACCGGCAGAGCTTCATCGCCAAGCTGCGCAGCGACCCGAAATACTATGCGAAGACGCCGGAAGAGCTGATGGAGGCCGCGGCGCGGCAAGCCAAGCTGATCGACGGGAAGCTGCCGCAATATTTCGGCAAACTGCCGCGACTGACCTATGGCCTGAGGGAAATCCCCAAGGAAACCGCCGAAACGACGACGACGGCCTATTACAGCCCCGGCTCACTCGCCTCTGGCATTGCGGGGTTCTACTACGTCAACACCTCCAAGCTGGACCAGCGGCCCATCTACGAACTGCCTGCGCTGACCGCGCATGAGGCGGTGCCGGGCCACCATTTTCAGGGCGCATTGCAGCAGGAAATCGACATGCCCGATTTCCGCAAGCATGCCGCATGGTTCACTGCTTATGGCGAAGGCTGGGGCCTCTATTCCGAATATTTGGGCGAAGAGATGGGCCTGTACGACACGCCCGAAAAGATGATGGGCCGCCTATCCTATGAAATGTGGCGCGCCTGCCGTCTCGTGGTGGATACCGGCATGCATTCCAAGGGCTGGACTAAAGCGCAGGCCATCAAGTTCATGACCGACAACAGCGCGTTGTCCGCCGCCAATATCGAGGCGGAGGTCAACCGCTACATCTCCTGGCCCGGACAGGCGCTCGGCTACAAGATCGGCGAGATCAAGCTGCGCGAACTGCGCGCCAAGGCGACCGCCGCGCTCGGCACAAAGTTTGACCTGCGCCGCTTCCACGATGCCGTGCTGGCGCAGGGCGCGGTACCGCTTGATGTGCTGGAACAGGCGATTGATCGCTGGATTTCGGCGGAGAAAGCAAGGAGATAGCCCACCCAATCCCGTTCGTGTCGAGCGAAGTCGAGACACCTGACACGGTGCCTGTGTCCCTCGACGTCGCTCGGGATGAACGGGAGGTTTGTGTCGTACTGGTTATCTTAAACTTGACTTTTTGTACCTATTTGGTTACCTCCGAATCCTTCCCCCCAGATTCGGAGTCGTTGCCATGTCCCTTCTCGACGGTCTGATTGCGCCCCTTTCCAAGCTGATCGACAAGATCATTCCAGACCCCCGCGCCCGCGACGCGGCGAAGCTGGAGCTGCTCAAACTGCAAGGATCGCAAGAGCTTGAGGCCGTCCGCGTCCAGATGTCGGCGATCATCGCAGAAGCCGGCTCCACCGACCCATGGACCAACCGCGCGCGGCCGAGTTTCCTTTATGTGATGTACGCGATCATCCTGTGGTCCATCCCCATGGGCCTCATCGCCGCCACCCAACCCGAAATGGCAAAGAACATCGCCGCCGGCATGAACGCCTATCTGGGCGGCATCCCGGAACCTATGTGGACGCTCTTCGGCACCGGCTATCTCGGCTACACCGTCGCGCGGCAATGGGGGAAGGTGAAGGGGACGGATCAATAGGCATCCTTCGGGCCAAACACCGTTCGTCCTGAGCTTGTCGAGCCGAAGGCGACCGAAGGTCAACGACCGCTCTTCTTGTTCACCTGCGTGAAAAAGAAAGGACAGCCCTTCGACAAGCTCAGGGCAAACGGAGCGGTGGGAGGTTTAGACGGATACGCGAACCTTGCCCCACCCGCCGCTGCCTGATAGCGGCGCACCTATGTTCAATGACACCTCCTCCCCGCTCAACCTCCTCCTCTCCCGCCGATCGGGCAAGCCGCGTGACATGGTTGCCCCCGGCCCGGATGCAGCGCAGATGGACGCCATTCTTGCCGCTGCAACCCGCGTGCCGGATCATGGCAAGCTGGCGCCTTGGCGTTTCGTTGTGGTCGGTGCGGACCAGCGGGACAGGCTCTCAGCCCTCCTTGTGGACGCCTATCGCAGCGAGAAGCCTGAAGCAGGACGCCTTGAGATCGAAGCCATGGAGCAGTTCGCGCATCAGGCCCCGGCGCTGGTCGTCGCTTTGTCGAGCCCGAAGGCGAGCAAGATACCGCTTTGGGAGCAGGAGCTCTCCGTCGGGGCGGCCTGTATGCAGTTGCTCAATGCCGTCCATGCCCAAGGGTTGGTCGGCGGCTGGCTGACGGGATGGCCGACCTATTCTGATCAGGTCCGAGATGCCTTTGGCGGCGAGGAGGAGCGCATTGCCGGGTTCATTTTCATTGGCTCCCCCAGCCGCGAATTAGACGAGCGGCCCCGGCCCGCTCCATCAGACGTCATCAGCCACTGGCAGGGTTAACCCATTTTTTGGACGTGACTCCGTGAGTGCGTTGGTGTATTAAGCTAGCATGACAGCAGCCAGTTTCGACGAAATCCCAGTCTACCTCCGTTTGCGGGGGATGCTCGCCATTGAGATTATCGAGGGCAAGTATGACGAAGGCGATCAATTGCCCTCCGTCAGGGCGTTTGCGGCGCAGACCGGCACCAATCCGCTGACGGTCGCCAAGGCGTATCAAACGCTGCAGGATGATGGCCATGTTCTCGTCAAACGCGGCGTGGGCATGTTCGTAGCCCCCGGCGCTGTGCAGGCGCTGAAGGTGCAGGAACGCGACATCTTCCTGAACAAAATCTGGCCCCGCATGCGCAATCTGATTGAACGGCTGGACATCGACATTGCTGATTTGATGGACCGCGAACCCGCCTGAGATCTGGCAATCGATGCCAAAGCGACTATATCGCGGTCGTCCCATGGTTCTGAAACGCTTCTTCGCCCGCAAGGAAAGCCCTGCCCCGCCACCTGCCGCCATCCCGGCCGGTAAGCGGGTCTATGCGATTGGCGATATTCATGGACGGGCCGACCTGCTTGATCAGTTGCTGGTAAAAATCCTCGCCGATGATGCGGCGCGCGGCGACGCGGAGGCGCAGATCATCTTTCTCGGCGATCTGCCAGATCGCGGCCCCGGCTCCCGACAAGTGATCGAACACGCCATGGCGCTGGCAAAATCCAGCCCCGACACTGTCTTCATAAAAGGCAATCACGAGGAGCTCATGATCCGGGTGTGGGACGGGGATCGCGCGACGGCAGCGACCTTCCACCGTGCAGGAGGCCGCGAAACCCTGATCAGTTATGGCATCACAGCAGAGCAATATGACAGCTGGGATCTGGGCGAAGTGACTGACGCCACGGCACGTGTTGTGCCCAAGGCGCATATCGATTTTCTGCGCGCCTTCCGCCCTGCCTTCCGGCTGGGTGATTACTACTTCACCCATGCAGGGGTCCGGCCCGGCATTGCGCTCGACGATCAGGACGAGACGGATCTGCGCTGGATTCGCAGCGACTTCATCGAGTCTACGGCAGATTTCGGCGCTGTCGTGGTCCACGGCCATACGATCCGCGACGAGGTGGAAGAGCGCGCCAACCGTATCGGCATTGATACTGGCGCTTATGCCAGCGGCCGGCTGACAGCCATCGGGCTGGAAGGCACCGACCGCTGGTATCTGTCGACTTAGGTCAGCCCGTTACCAATAACCCTGCCAACGCCGCGCTCATCAGGTTCGCAAGGCTTCCCGCCAGCAGCGCCTTCAGGCCGAGTCGCGCGATCACCGCGCGCTGATTGGGCGCCAATCCGCCTGTCACCGCCATCTGGATCGCAATCGAGCTGAAATTGGCAAAGCCACACAATGCGAAGGTGACAATCGCGACTGTCGCGGGCGCCAGCGTTTCCTTCAACGGGCCAAGCTGGGTGAAGGCAACGAATTCGTTGAGCACAAGCTTAGTGCCGAACAGGCCCCCTGCCGTCATCGCGTCATTTGCCGGCACATTGAGCATGTACATGACAGGCGCGAACACGGCGCCGACGATCTTCTGGAAGCTAAGATCAGGATAGCCAACCCATGCGCCGACACCGGCCAGCAGACCATTGGCGAGCGCCACAAGCGCCACGAACGCCAGCACCATGGCACCGACGGCCACGGCCAGACGCACGCCCGTCTGCGCGCCCTCTGCCGCCGCCATAATGATATTGGCCGGCTGTTCATCGCCAAAGCGGATCGGGCCGTCAACGACCGGTTCCTTGCCCGCATCAGCAGGGTCATCCGGCTGCATGATCTTGGCCATGAGGATGCCGCCGGGCGCCGACATGAAGCTTGCAGCAAGCAGATAGGGCAGAAGCTCTGGCCCGAGCATCGATGCATAAGCCGCGAGGATCGTGCCCGCGACACCGGCCATGCCGACCGTCATGATCGTGAAGAGCTGGGCGGGCGTCATCGCCGACAGATAGGGCCGGATCACCAAAGGCGCTTCGCTTTGCCCGACAAAGATGTTGGCGGCAGCGCCAAGCGATTCCACTTTGCTGATGCCGGTAATCTTCTGAATGCCGCCGCCGAGCCATTTCACAACGAACTGCATCACGCCGAGATAATAGAGGATCGACACAAGGCTGGCGAAGAAGATGATGACGGGGAGTGCTGCAATGGCGAAGGAATATCCGCCCAGTTCCGGCTTGGCGAGATTGCCGAACAGGAAGTCGATGCCCGCCTGCGCATAGCCGAGCAGATTGCTGACGCCGTGCGACATAGCCTGAATAGCGACCTTGCCTGCATCAACATACAGCACGAGCACCGCAATCGCTGCCTGAAGTGCAAAAGCCGAACTAACGACCCGCAGGCGGATCGCCTTTCGGTTCGATGAAAAGGCAAAAGCGATCAGCAGGATCAGGGCCATACCGGCCAGCCCGATCAGAATACGCTGCATCAAAGAAACTCCCCCCGGGAACGGGTCAACGGCCCGCCATCATTTAAACCTGTCTAGAGCGTAGCGTCGTCCTCCGCCACCCCGTTTGCACCCGCTCAGGCGAAGTGAAACCCGTTGATGAGCGCAATGCCGATCGCAATCAGAATCGCACTCGCGATCAGCGGAATGGCAGCGCGTGCGCCGTCACGGACACCACCGAGCACCGGCACAAGAACCGCCTTCAATGCTGAGTTCACGAGAACCGGCAGTGCAAGAAGGGCTGCGAGCGAGGACCTGTCGAGCAAGCCCGTGGGCAAATTGCTGGCCGTGACGATGGCCGCATCGACATCATAAAGTCCGGTCAGACCAATGAGGATGCTGACACCCCGGCCGCCATATTGGTCGATGGTCCAGCGCGATAGGATCACGATGACCCCGACCAGCGCGGCAAATCCGATGGCAGGCCAGATATCAAAAGGGTTGCGACGCGCCGTCATCGCCTTGCTCGAACCGCCACGCGCGCGCCAGTAAAGCAGCACCGCGAAGAGCAGCGCCACAGCAATGGCAGGCCCCACCATTGCCAGAAAAGGCAGCAGCACGCCCGGGAGGAGGACTGCCACGAGAATAGAGATCCGGATCGGCATCATCGCTGTCGCAGCCGCAATTCCGGCTCTGAGGGGCAGCGGGTCTTCCTGGCTGCTGCGCAACCGGCGGGACAATTCTGCGGTCACGGCTGTCGAGGAATAGGTCGCTCCAATGGCTGCCGCAATGATCGTCCCCTGCGCATCGCCCACCCTTTTGGAGGCCCAATAGCCCGCAAAAGACAGCCCCGTCACAAACACCACGACAAGCCAAAGATTGCGCGGGTTGAGCGCGGCATAGGGACCGATATTCTTGTCCGGCAGCAAAGGCAGAACGACGAGTGTGATGGCGCCATAGACAGCCACCGCGCGGACATCCTCGGCACTCAGCGTCCTTAGCCAGCCGTGCAGCTGTTCCCGCATGGCGAGGATCAACGTCATCATGCCGCCTGCGACAATGGCCTCGCGCAGAAAGCCGGTCATCATGGCAAGCCCAAGCATGACGGTTAGAATACTGACGACAACATTGGTGGCCGAAACATTGTCATCGGCTTCGGCAAGCCGCGCGCGGTGGGCGAGCAAGAGCGCCACGATGATGCCCCCAATGCAGATCAGGCCAAACCAGATCGAAACATTCAGCGCCAAAAGACCCGACAGGGCACCACCCAGCGCCAGCAGCGCATAAGTCCTTATCCCCGCAATCCGTCCGCCTGCATGTTCATCGCGCTGCCGCCAGCCCCGCTCCAATCCGATCAGCAGGCCGATGCCCACTGCCGCAAGGAGGCCGACAAGGTTGCTCAATAAGTGCGTCCGATGAGGATCCGTTCGACCGCAGGCGCCCCTGTGAAGAAGCAGGTGCCATCGACAGGTGCTGCCCCAAGCGGCGCGTTGCGCATCGTCAGCTTCAGGCCTTTGAGCGTCTCAACGATCTTGGTCAGGGCCTCGCCCGTCGGACGCGCCCACTGCACCTCAACCCAGCCAGCGAACTTCGCCTCATCGCCCTTATAATGGGCAGCAAGGTCCGTCACGTCGCGGCGGATATTGCTCTCCAGCCGATCATTGGCTTCGGTAAAGAGCGACTTTTCAATGTCGACGAGCGTGTCTGCCAAAGCCCCAACAAAGTCAGCGCGCGCAATGAAGGCAGAGTTGAGCTTGCCGTCATCCTTGTAGAGACGGTCGCGACGCACAACAGCGACATTGCCGCCCGCCACATCACGCGGGCCGACTTCAACAAGGATCGGCGCCCCTTTCTTCACCCAGGACCAACGCTTGGTCGCCGCCTTCGTTGCCTTGGTATCGAGCAAGACGCGCACCGGCTCTCCAAAGGCGGAGATCTTGCGCAGGTCGGCGGCGAGGCCGCGGCAATAGTCGAGCACGGCTTCATCTTCATCATTGTCGCGTAACATCGGGATGATAACCACTTGCTGCGGCGCGATCTGCGGCGGACAGCGCAGGCCATCATCATCGCCATGCGTCATGATGACACCGCCAATGAGACGGGTAGAGACTCCCCAACTCGTCGTGTGGCAGAACTGCTGGCCGCCTTCTTTGTCCTGATACCGGATCCCGGCAGACTCAGCGAAGCCGGTGCCGAGATAGTGCGAGGTTCCCGCTTGCAGCGCCTTGCCGTCCTGCATCATCGCTTCAATCGAATAGGTCGCAACAGCACCGGGGAAGCGTTCATTCTCAGGCTTTTCACCCGCAACCACGGGCATTGCGAGCGGGCCCTGCGCAAAAGCGCGGTACATTTCGAGCGCGCGCAGGGTTTCGGCCATCGCGTCGTCGCGGTCGGCATGGGCGGTATGCCCTTCCTGCCAAAGGAACTCCGACGTGCGCAGGAACATCCGCGTGCGCATCTCCCAACGGACGACGTTCGCCCATTGGTTGACCATCAGCGGCAAATCACGCCAGCTTTGCACCCAGCGGCTCATTGCGGCTCCGATGACGGTTTCCGACGTCGGGCGCACGACCAGCGGCTCTTCCAGCTTCGACTCCGGGTCGGGCACCAGCTTGCCCTTGCCATCCCCGATCAGCCGGTGATGCGTTACGACCGCCATTTCCTTGGCAAAGCCCTCCACATGGTCGGCTTCCTTTTCAAAGAAGGACAGCGGAATGAAGAGCGGGAAATAGCAGTTATCAACGCCCGCGAGCTTGATCTCGGCATCCATCAGCTTCTGGATGCGTTCCCACATGCCATAGCCCCAAGGGCGAATGACCATGCAGCCGCGGACGCCCGACTCCTCGGCCAGATCGGCTTCAGAGATGACCTCCTGATACCAAGAGGCGAAATTCTGGGCGCGGGTGACGGTGAGAGCATGTTTCATGCAGAGCGCGTTAGCCGAGGCGGGCAGTCAACCGCAAGCTTAGGGAACAGCCCTTCCCCCCATTCATAAATCTGTTGCGTCCCATTCGAGGTCGCCTATGCGATTTTGCGTGACCGCAAATTCAACCCATATAGATGACCGGCGCATGCTGGCCCTCGGTTTCCGACTGGCGGCAATTTTCGGGCTGTCGACCATGTCGATGGTGGTCAAGCTCGCGAGTGAAAGCGGCATTCACTTGCCGGAAATCATGTTCTGGCGTCAGTTCATGGCCATCCCGGTCGTGCTCGTCTGGGTGCTGTTTTCCACCGGGCTTTCCAGCCTGAGGACCGCACGCTTCGGAGCACATTTGCGACGGTCCTTCCTCGGCGCGACCGGCATGTTTTTCACCTTTGGCAGCATTGTCCTGCTGCCGCTCGCCGAAGCGACGACGCTGGGCTTCACCGTCCCGATCTTCGCCACGATCCTGTCTGCCTTCTTCCTGCGCGAAAAAGTGGGCCTCCATCGTTGGGCCGCCGTTATTGTCGGTTTCATCGGGGTATTGGTCGTCATCCAACCGGGCGGCGGTGGCTTCCCCCTCAAAGGTGCGCTCGTCGGCCTGATGGCGGCGCTGATGGTCGGCATAATCAGCCTGCAGTTACGCGACCTTGGCAAGACCGAGGCACCGCCCACGACCGTGTTCTATTTTTCGCTGCTGTCCTCCTCGATGCTGTTGCTCCTTCACTTCGCGCCATTGCCCGGCCCGATTGAAGCGGCCTTGGCTTGGGGCACCACATCGCACAGTCCGTACCAGTGGATGCTGATAGCCGGGCTCGGCCTATGCGGCGGCTTAGGCCAGATCGCCCTCACCGCATCGCTGCGCTACGCGCCCGTCTCCACCGTGGTCGGCATGGACTATACGAGCCTGATTTGGTCAACCGCTTATGGCTGGCTGATTTGGAGCGTCCTGCCCGGCACATCGACTTGGCTGGGCGCGCCGATCATCATCGCCAGTGGCCTTTACATCGCCTGGCGCGAACACCGGCTATCTATAGAAAAACCAAGGGAGATGACCGTATGACCCTGCCTGTTCTTCATCATTGCGCCGGCGCGCGTTCCTTTCGTTGCCTTTGGGCGGCTGAAGAGGCGGGCATGGAGATTGATCTGCGGATGTGGGCCTTCCCACCGCGCGTTTTTGCGAAACAGTTCAAAGACATCAATCCGCTCGGCACCATTCCCGCCTGGGAAGAGGATGGCCATTTGCTGACGGAGTCCGCCGCGATCTGCCAACGTATCGCCGCAGGCACTCAACTGGAGGTCCGTCCGGATGAGCCTGACTATCTGCCCTATCTCAACTGGATGCACCGCAGCGACGCGACGCTCACCTTCCCGCTCACCATCGTGCTGCGTTACACACGGCTGGAACCGGAAGAGCGCAAGCTACCGCAGGCGGTTGAAGACTATAAAGGCTTCTTCATGGGCCGCGCCAAGTCTATTGAGGAAGCGCTGTCCGACGGGCGGGAATGGCTGACAGCAGGCCGCTTCACCGCTGCCGACATCTGCGTCGGCTATGCGGTGCATCTGGCGGCAGGGTTTGGTTTCGACAAGGAATTGGGACCGCTCACCCAAGACTGGTATGCTCGGCTGAAGGCGCGCCCGGCGTTTGTTCAGTCTGTGGCGCGGGAGAAGGGCCCCAGCTAAGCTGAGGCCCTCTCGCAATCAGCCTTCGGCTTCGCGTTCGATCACAGCATCGCCGCCAACACGGCTGGCGAGTTTGCCGAGATACACGAGCACAAGGATCGCGACGAGCGTCGCGACGATGGCATAAGTGTAAAGCCCAACAAGGTCGTCGCCGAGATCGAGCAACGCCAACGTCGCCTTGATCGCCTCATTCCAGGCCAGCGCCGCCACCAGCCCCAGCGACGCCGAAGCAAGCGCAATCATTGTCTGAACCATTGCACGCGGATTCATACTTCCCTCCAAAACTGGTCACACACTCAAAGGCCAAGAACCAGTTTGGAGATGATCCCGCGCTGGATCTCGTTCGAGCCGCCGTAAATGGAAGCGGCCCGGCCGTTGAAATAACGCGGAACGGCAGTGAGGGCTATATCCGAACCGACGCGGGTTTCGTTGCTGCCCGGCTGGCGCGCCGCAATCTGACTGACAGCGGCATAGTCGCCCGCCAGTTCCACAGCGAGTTCCTGAACCTTTTGAGCAGTTTCCGTCCCCTGAATCTTCAGCATCGACGCAGCAGGACCGGGATTTAGGCCACGCGCGACCTGCGCCATGACCACGTCCTCACTGGCCTCGATTGCCGTGATCTGCGCTGCGAGAATCGAAATCTTCCGGCGGATGGATGGTGCGTTGATCTCTGCGCCACCCTCGCCGTCAGCCAACGCCCCGGCATGTGCGATGACCACCGACAGCGCCGCTTTCAGACCCGCCGAGTGCGCGACAGCGCGTTCAAACTCGAGCAGATATTTGGCAACGCCCCACCCCTGATCTTCTTCACCAAGACGACCTGAGACAGGCACACGAACGTCTTCAAAAAAGACCTGGTTGAAATCATGGTCATCCGCGATCGAATGGATCGGGCGCACGGTGATGCCCGGCAAATCCATGTCGAGCAGCAGGAAGGTGATGCCCTGCTGCGGGCGACCTTCGCGGCTGGTGCGGACGAGACAGAACATCTTGTTCGCGAAATGGGCGTGCGTTGTCCAGATTTTGGAGCCATTGAGAACGTAGTGGTCCCCGTCGCGCTCTGCCTTCAATGACAACGATGCGAGATCAGACCCGGACCCCGGCTCCGAATAGCCCTGACACCAGTAATCCTCGCCTGACAGGATGCGCGGCAGATACCACGCCTTCTGTTCCGGCGAACCATACTGCATGATCACGGGAGCGACCATGCGCAGACCCATGGGCGCGAGCGGCGGCGCTCCGGCCAGTGCGCATTCCGACGAAAAGACATGGCGCTCCGCCTCCGACCAACCGGTGCCGCCATATTGCGCGGGCCATGTCGGCGCGACCCAGCCCTGTTTGTGGAGGATCGCCTGCCATTTGAGCGTGTGCTGCTTGTCCACGAACACACTGGTGGACTTGGCGCTGACCTCGCGCAGTTCGTCCGTCAGGTTGGCAGCGAGCCAATCGCGCACCTCGCCGCGAAACGCATCCAGCGATCCCGACATGCTAGTTCACCTGCCGGTCACGACCTGCCCAATAGGGCGCCCGCAGATCCTTGCGCAGGATTTTGCCGCTCGCGTTGCGCGGCAGCGCGTCGATGATGTCGATGGTCTTGGGGGCCTTGAACCCGGCAATCCGCTCGCGCGCCCAGGAAATGACGTCGTCCGGATCAATTGTGGTACCGGGCTTGGGCACGCAGACGGCCTTGACTGCTTCGCCCCATTTGTCATCGGGCACGCCGATCACGGCCACTTCCAGCACCGCCGGGTGCCCATAGATCGCGCTTTCGACTTCGGCCGGATAGACGTTCTCGCCGCCTGAAATGATCATGTCCTTCACGCGGTCATGGATGAAGAGATAGCCGTCTTCATCCAGATACCCCGCATCGCCGGTATAGACCCAGCCGTCGCCCGTGAGCGTCTTCTTGGTCGCGTCCGGCAGGTTCCAATATCCCAGCATGTTGTTGCTGGACCGGGTGACGACCTCACCCACTTCACCCTGCGGCAGGATATTGCCATCTGTATCCACGATCTTGAGCTCGACGCCGGGAAGCGGCTTTCCGGCCGAGCGCATGCGCGGGTTGCCGTTGGGGTCATGATCCTCGGGTGGCAACATGACGATGGTGCCGGTCGTCTCGGTCATCCCGTAATTCTGGATGAACTCACACCCGAACGTCTTGATGCACTCGCGCAGCAGTTCGAGGGGAATGGGTGCGGCACCATAGAGAATGTACTTCAGGCGGCTGTAATCGACCGTCGCGCAGCGCGGGTGCTGCAGCAGGATGTGCAAGGCAGCCGGCACGATGAAAAAGCGCGTGACACCGCCAGTTTCAATCGCGTCGAACAGCCCGTCGGGCGTGAATTCTGCCAGAACATAGCCGGGCAGACCGCTCGCCAGCGCCATGACGCCAAGGCCCGTGCCGCCAATATGCGCGCAGGGCATCGCGACGAGGACGACTTCGTCATCTTCCCACTGGGTGTAGGCAAGGCCCGCATCCGCCGTACCCTTACGCAGGGCGAACAGGTTGCGGTTGGACAACTCGACGCCCTTGGGGTTGCCGGTGGTGCCGGATGTGTAGAGCTGCAACACCGCATCATCGGGACCGGCGGGGGTGAATTCGACCCGCTCGGTCGCCTCGACCAGCTTGCGCGCCTCCTGCTCGCCAATGAAGCGCGGATTGTTGGTGAGGTGCGGCTTCAGCGCCTCTTCCGCCCCTTCAAAACCGGGCCCAGTGAACACGATCTTCGACCGGGTATCGTTGACGATATAGGCCCATTCGGGCGCAGCGAGGCGCCAACCAATGGGCGCCATGACCACGCCTGCGCGCGCCGCGCCATAAAAGAGCGTGAAGTAAATGTCGGAATTCTTGCCGATCCAGCAAATGCGGTCGCCCTTTTTCAGGCCCGCGGCGAGCAGCATGGACGCCACGCGCGCCGTGCGGTCCTCCAACTGGCCATAGGACCAGAACCGGTCTTCCTCGCGCATCCCCAGATGGTCGCGGCGTTCCGTGCCCCAATGGGTCAGAAACTCATCAAACGTCAGCAGGTCGGCTAGCTCAGCCATGCGGGGAAACCCTCTCTCATCATGATTCTATTTATCGTGGAGAGTTATGCGGCCCCAGACACAAACGTAAAGCTGCCAATTGCGTCAGCCCTTCCGGAAGATGACGGACAGGTTGTTAGCAGGCATCTCAATCACTTGGTCGATGTGCAGACCATGCTCGGCTGCGAGCGCAATGACATCGGACAAATCACGCAGGCCCCAGTCAGGGTCGCGCTCCTTCAAGGACTGGTCAAAGGCCAGATTGCTGGCTGCCGTTTCCACCCCGTCGCGCAGATAGGGCCCGTAGAGGTAGAGCGGAGCGCCCGCCCGCAGCAAACGCCCGGCGCCTGCCATCAGGCCGATGGTCGCCGCCCATGGCGCAATATGGATCATGTTGATGCACAGAATGGCGTCCGCTTGCGGGACAGACCAGTCCGGCAGGCAGGCATCCAGTTGAACAGCGGGCTGCACATTCGTGACCCCGGCTTCCGCCACCCAAGCGGCGATGGATGGCAGCGAGAGGTCCGAGTAATCAGTCGGCTGCCAGACAAGCTGCGGGAAGCGTTGTGCGAAATGGACAACGTGCTCCCCGGTCCCGCTTGCAACCTCCAGCACTGTGCCTGTCGGCGGGAGAACCGTCTCAAGCACCGCGGCAATGGCGTCGCGGTTGCGGACGGTGGCAGGGGCGTGGCGTTTCTCCACCTCCCCTGCGTCGATGATGAATGGCTGTGGTGTTGTCATTCGGCCGCTTGTGCCAGCTCTGCCTCCTTCCAGACAAGCACTGGCTTTCGCGCAGCCAAAGTTTCATCGAGCCGGTGTCGCGGCGCGAAGTGCGGGGCGGACTTCAGCGCTTCATCCCCCTGTCGCGCGCGTCGTGCAACCGAACGCAGCGCACCGATGAACTGATCAAGCGTCGCCTTGGATTCGGTCTCGGTCGGCTCCACCAGCATCGCGCCATGAACGACGAGCGGGAAATAGACCGTCATCGGGTGGAAGCCCTCGTCGATCAGGCCCTTGGCGATATCCAGCGTGGAGAAGCCTTCCGCCAGTCCGTTGTCGGAGAACAATGCCTCGTGCATGCACGGGCCGGACGCTGCGAACGGGGCCTCCAACACATCCTCCAAACTGCGCAAGATATAGTTGGCATTGAGCACGGCATCCTCCGCCACCTGACGCAGGCCATCCGCGCCGTGGCTCAGAATGTAGGAGAGCGCGCGCGTGAACATGCCCATCTGGCCATGGAACGCCGCCATGCGCCCGAAGGTCTGGGGATGCAGCTCGCCCGTGCTTTCCTCTTCCACCAGCTTGTAGGTGCCGTCCTTCATCAGCGAGACGAAAGGGATCGGCCCGAATGGCGCCAAGGCTTCTGACAGCACAACTGGCCCCGAGCCGGGACCGCCGCCGCCATGCGGGGTGGAGAAGGTCTTGTGCAGGTTGATATGCATCGCATCGATGCCGAGATCTCCCGGGCGGACGCGACCCACGATGGCGTTGAAGTTCGCGCCGTCACAATAGACATAGCCGCCCGCCGCATGCACCGCGTCAGAAATCGCCTTCATGTCGCGCTCAAACAGGCCGCAGGTGTTGGGGTTGGTGATCATCACGCCCGCCACATCGGGCCCCAGTCGCGCCTTGAGCGCGGCCAGATCGACGCGGCCCTCGGCGGTCGCGGGAATGTTCTCAACCCGGAAGCCCGCAAAGGCCGCCGTCGCAGGGTTCGTCCCGTGGGCCGATTCCGGCACGAGGATGACCGGGCGGTCCTCGCCGCGCGCCTCAAGTGCCGCCTTGATGCACAGGATGCCGCAAAGCTCGCCATGCGCGCCCGCCTTGGGGGCCATCGCGACGCCGTACATGCCGGTCAACTCGATGAGCCAAACCGCCAGTTCCTGAATGACGGCCAGCGCGCCCTGCACCGTTTCCTGCGGCTGGAGCGGGTGGACATCGGCAAAGCCCGCCATCCGCGCGACCTTCTCATTGAGGCGCGGATTGTGCTTCATCGTGCATGAGCCGAGCGGGAACAGGCCGAGGTCAATGGCGTAATTCTGACGGCTGAGGCGCGTGTAATGGCGCACCGTCTCCGGCTCTGACAGGCCGGGAAGGCCCAGCGGGGTGTGGCGTTCCAGCCCGCCGAGCCGCGACGCGACCTTAGGCGCAGGCGCGAGATCGACGCCGGTCGTGTCCGTCGTGCCAATCTCAAAGATCAGCGCCTCTTCCAGCATCAGCGCGCGGTTGCCGGTATAGGTGGCGACATCGCTGTCCGCATTCGCACCCATTTCGGGGCGCCATCCGCTTTGATTGATCGTCATGCCAAGGCCTCCTTGAGGGCTGCTGCAAGAGCTTCGATATCGTCCTCGGTCACGGTTTCGGTGACGGCGATGACCAGTCCATTTTCCAGTTCCGACGCCTCGGGGAAGAGGCGCCCGAGCGAGACGCCGCCCAAGATGCCTTGTGCGGCCAGCGCATGGACGACCGGACGGGCGGGCTTGGAGAGCTTCAACGTGAATTCGTTGAAGAAGCTGTCATTCAGCAGCGTGACGCCGGGCACCGCGCTCAGCCGCTCCGCCGCCCGCACGGCGTTGGCGTGATTGAGCGTTGCGAGATCGCGAAGGCCACGCTCCCCCAGCAAAGTCATGTGGACGCTGAATGCCAGCGCGCACAGCCCGGCATTGGTGCAGATGTTCGATGTCGCCTTTTCGCGCCGGATGTGCTGTTCACGCGTCGAGAGCGTCAGCACAAAGCCGCGCTTGCCGGTCGCATCGACCGTCTCGCCACACAGGCGGCCGGGCATCTGGCGGACGAACTTTTCCTTACAGGCGAACAGCCCGACATAGGGTCCGCCAAACTGCAGGCCGACACCGATTGACTGGCCTTCGCCGACGACAATGTCCGCCCCCATTTCGCCCGGTGCGCGGATGGCGCCCAAGGCAACAGGCTCGGTGACGACGGCGATCAGCAGCGCCCCATGCGCATGCGCCTTGGCCGCGACGTCACTCAAGTCCGCGATGCGGCCGAGAATGTCGGGATATTGCACGACGACGCAGCTTGTTTCGTCGTCGATGGCGGCCAGCAGCCGGTCAGCGTCAGTGGCGGCTTCCAGCGTCGGCAGCGCGGCGTCCAGCGCGTCGCCGGTGAAATGCGCCATCGTCTTCGCGACGCTCACATAGTGTGGGTGCAGGCCGGACGAGAGGACCGCCTTCTTCCGCTTGGTCACACGGCCCGCCATGGAGATCGCCTCCCAGCAAGCGGTCGAGCCGTCATACATGGACGCGTTCGCCACATCGCAGCCGAACAGCCGCGCCACCTGCGTCTGGAACTCGAACAGCATCTGGAGCGTGCCCTGCGCGATTTCGGGCTGATAGGGCGTATAGGCCGTCAGGAACTCGCCGCGCTGGATGATGTGATCGACTGTCGCGGGTACATGGTGCTTATAGGCGCCGGCGCCGAGGAAGAAGGGATGATGGCTCGCCGCCATGTTCTTGCGCGCAAGGTTGGAGAAATGGCGTTCGACCGCCATTTCGCTTGCATGGTTGGGCAGGCCCGCAATCGGGCCGGACAGCCGCGCTTCAGCGGGGACATCAACGAACAGATCGTCAATCGATTTGGCGCCGATGGTCGCCAGCATTGAGTGCCGGTCGGTATCGGTCAAGGGGAGGTAGCGCATAGGATATATCTCCAGTTTGCTGTCGGGCTCAGAGCCCCGCGACGAACGCCTTGTAGGCATCGGTGTCCATCAGCCCGTCGAGTTCGGTCGGGTCGCTTAGCGTGAGCTTGAAGAACCAGCCCTTCCCTTCCGGGTCCGAATTGACGAGCGCGGGATCATCGGCGAGTGCCGGATTGCCTTCAGTCACCGTGCCGGAAACCGGCGCATAGACGTCGGATGCTGCCTTCACCGATTCCACCACGGCCGCATCGCCGCCCTTGGAGAGCGACTTGCCGGCCTCTGGTGTCTCAACAAACACGATGTCGCCGAGCTGGCCCTGCGCATAATCGGTGATGCCCACCGTCGCGCTGCTGCCGTCAACGTCGATCCATTCATGCTCGTCGGTGAAATAACGGGTCATTGGGCAGCTCCTTTGCGATGATAACGGTGGGGAACGAGGGGAAGCGCCATCACGGTGACTGGCAAACGCTTTCCGCGGACTTCAGCTTCTAGTTTTGTGCCGGGCGCGGCGTGGGCGGCGGCGACATAGCCCATGGCGATGGGGGCATTGACGGTTGGCGCAAAGCCGCCCGACGTCACTTCGCCGACGACATCAGCCCCGGCAAAGAGCAGCGCGCCTTCGCGCACCGGCATCTTGCCTTCAACCGACAGGCCGACGCGTTTGCGGGCCGCGCCATGAGCCAAAGCCTTCAGGATGCGGTCGCTTCCCGGAAAGCCGCCTTCGGTCCGGCGACGCTTGGAGATCGCGAAAGATAGATCGCCCTCAATCGGGTCGGTCGCGGGGTCAAGGTCATGCCCATAAAGCGGCAAGCCGGCCTCCAGCCGCAGCGAATCACGCGCGCCGAGGCCAATGGGCTTCACCTCAGGCTCTTTGCAGAGCAGGTCCGCAAACTCGGCGGCAAAATCGGCGGGGATCGAAATCTCGAACCCATCTTCACCGGTATAGCCCGAGCGGCTGATCCACAGCGGCTCCAGCCCCCAGAAGAAGGAGCCTGCCTCCATGAAGAACAAAGTGTCCACGCCGGGCACGATGCGCTTCAGCGCGTCGACCGCCTTGGGGCCTTGCAGCGCCAGCAGCGCGCGGTCCTCCATATGGAAAATGGTGATCTCATCGGGCAGGAATTCGCGCAGATGGGCAATGTCGTCCCACTTCACAGCACCATTGACGACGACGTACAGCCCCATCGGCGCGCGGGTGATCATCAGGTCATCAAGGATGCCGCCATCTTCGGCGAGCAAGAGCGAGTAGCGCTGCTTGCCCTCGGCTAGCGCGGCGATGTCGCCGGGCACGAGTTGTTCGAGCGCGGCGTCGAGCCCATCGCCCGACAGGATGAGCTGGCCCATATGCGACACATCAAACAGGCCCGCGCTCTCGCGCGTCCACAGATGCTCGGCCATGATGCCTTCATACTGGATCGGCATCTCATATCCGGCGAAAGGCACCATGCGGGCCCCGCGGGCGCGGTGCCAGGCATCAAGCGGAAGAGCCAAAGGCGCGT
The DNA here is from genome assembly GCA_903839675.1 of uncultured Sphingomonadales bacterium. Taxonomy (GTDB): domain Bacteria; phylum Pseudomonadota; class Alphaproteobacteria; order Sphingomonadales; family Sphingomonadaceae; genus Aquisediminimonas. The sequence goes on along the minus strand of CAIMDB010000022.1, from coordinate 178,283 downwards.
CCGGCGTATCGATATCGATTTCGTTTGTGTCGCTCACTAAAGTCGGCTCCGCGTGTTCGAGTGACCGATGCGTTGCCTTTTGGCGATGCATCAGACCCCCTCTGTCACGGGAACCTGAGAGCTTTCCTCCAGATCAAATCCAGAGTTACCCCTTCGGCGGCTCCAGCTTTCGCTGGAACTCTTTCCAGAGTGTCACATATGTCAACGCGGTCCTTTTGCCTGAGAGATTCCGGGGCGGTTGCTCCTTCGGCGGGTCCGTCAAACGAACCTCTCTCCCGCGCTGTCAGCGACAGTCATCAGATGACCGGTCGCGACCATGGAGTCAATCGCGCAGACGGTCGGCTGCAATTTTTCGCCAACCCTCGAACAGGACGTCCATCTCCGCGAGCGCCCGGAAAGCGGCAAGGTCATTCTTGTGCTTGCCCGCGACGATCAGGTCAAACACGCGCCGGACCGTCCATTCGCGCAACGTCCTGTCGACGAGCGTCAGCGTATCACCGGCTTCAGCTTCGCCTTCTTCGATGACGCGGTAATACCAGCCGGAACGCCCCTCATGGACCATAAGCGAGGGCAATTGGGTCCAATCGAGACGGTCGCCCTGCTTCCAGCATGGCTTGCGCGCCTGACTAACCTCGACAAGCACGGTTCCGAACCGGAACCTGTCGCCGATGCACACATCGTCTTCGGCCAGACCGAGCGACGAGATGTTCTCACCGAACGCGCCAGCATCCCGCAGATCGGCGTGGGCAGACCCGCTCCGCCAGCGTTCATAATGCTCGAAGGGATAATGGTGCAGGGCCTTATCCGGCCCGCCATGATGGACGGCGTCCGCCTGTTCATCACCGACGATGCCGAGGCGCGTGATACGAACCTTGCCCGCAAGCGGCGCTTTGGAAATTGCGCTGCCTTCGCCGCGCGCAAAGGGCCGGACCCGTCCCGAAAGCAGGGCCCGGATCGTGATCGTCATTAGCGGGTCGCGTTATACTGCAACTGGGCGTCAGTCATCTGGAAGCCGATCAGCATCTCAAAGCTTGCCCGCTGCACCGCTGCGCGAACTTCGGGAACGGCAAGCGGATCAACCGCTGCATCCATGTCCCCCGCCTTGCGCTTGCGCGTCAGGCGTTCCTGAATTTCGGGTGGCAAAGTCGCTGCCGCCCGGTTGATGAAGCCTGCCGCTGTTCCCTTGCCGGAGGCACGGGTCTGGCCGTCGGCGAAGTTGATCGTGACACGGTTGACGCGCTTGGACACCACAGCACGGCCGCCCTGCACCACCGACACGAAGTAAGGCAGTTCTACCCGACGCGCGCCAGCGCTGTCGCGGCGGATGGCAACGACGTCAAATGTTGCATTGGTGACAATGTCTTCGCCCTGTTCCGCACAGGTCGAGCGGACGTTGGTGAGCGTCGCCACGACGTCAATCGCGCGCGCATCGCGGCTGGTTGCGGGATCGAACAGCGTCAGATCACCTGTGTAAACAGGCACGGCCACAGCAGGGCAGGAAGACCGGGTCACGGCGATGCCGCCGCTCGAATCGAAGTCACCATCCTTGGCGCAACCAGCGAGGGAAACGGCGGCAAGGCCGGAGAGCAACAACGATTTACGGAAGGTCACAGGCGGTATCCCCGAAGAATTAGGACCGCCCGTATAGGAACCCGCTTTCCCGCCTGCAAGCAATCGCGTAGGGGCTGCGATAAGATGAGCGACACGAAGCCCACCCTGACCCTTATGATCGCCGCCCCGCGCGGCTTTTGCGCCGGTGTCGACCGCGCCATTGTGATCGTCGAAAAGTCGATCGAGAAATATGGCGCGCCCGTTTATGTCCGGCATGAGATCGTCCACAATAAGTATGTTGTCGAAAGCCTGAAGGCCAAAGGCGCCGTCTTTGTGGAAGAATTGGACGAAGTTCCCGACGGTGTTCCCGTCATCTTTTCAGCGCACGGCGTGCCCAAGATTGTCCCGGCAACCGCCGACGCCCGCGGCCTTGAATGGCTGGACGCGACCTGCCCGCTCGTCTCCAAGGTTCACCGTCAGGTCGAACGCCTTGTTGATCAGGGCAAGCACATCCTGTTCATCGGCCATGCGGGGCATCCAGAAGTCATCGGCACATTCGGGCAGGTGCCTGACGGAAACATGACCTTGGTCGAAACCGTTGAGGATGTTGCAAAGCTGCCGGACCTCGATGGCACCACGCTCGGTTTTCTAACGCAGACCACCCTTTCGGTCGACGACACAGCGGCGGTGATTGGCGCGCTCAAGGCGCGTTTTCCCGACATTACCGGTCCCCGGGGCGACGATATCTGCTATGCCACGTCCAACCGGCAGGACGCCGTGAAGGCCATTTGCCAGTCGGTTGAGCGCCTGATCGTGATCGGAGCACCCAATTCTTCCAATTCTCTGCGCCTGGCCGAAGTCGGCGAGCGTATGGGCGTGCCCGCCCAGCTCGTTCAGCGCGCGCGTGAGATCGATTTTGACTGGCTTGGTGATGCGACCCGTGTCGGGTTAACCGCAGGCGCCTCTGCCCCTGAAATTCTGGTGCGCGAAATCGTGACAGCTCTGCGGGAGCGTTTCAACGTCGTCGAAGAAGAAGTCACCACCGCGACCGAAAACATGGTCTTCAAGCTGCCGCGCGAACTGGCGGATTAATCGCCATGGCCGTCTACACACAGATCCCGGCTGAGGAGATGGCCGAACTCGTCCTGCAATTTGATGCAGGCAAACTGATTTCCGCCAAGGGCATCGCCGAAGGCGTTGAGAACAGCAACTATCTGGTCGAAACGACCAAGGGCCGCTTCATTTTCACCGTCTATGAAAAGCGGGTCGACACGGCGGACCTGCCATTTTTCATGGCGATGATCGACCACCTCGTAGCCAAGGGCTGCCCCGTGCCTGCGTCTCTGAAGACGGCGGAAGGTGCCGCCACGATCAGCCACAACGGCAAGTCGATGGCGATGATGGACTTCATGCCCGGCCTGAGCGTCTCGCACCCGACACAGGCGCAAGCTTTGTCGACCGGGCGGGCTCTCGGCCAGTTGCATGCAGCGCTGAAGGACTTCACGCTCAACCGCTCCAACACGCTGGGGCTGGACGGTTGGCTTGAGCTGGCGGCGCGCTGCGGGGATGATCTGGACAAGATCCAGCCGGGCCTCAAACAACGCGTGGCCGACGAATGCGCGTTCTTGAGCGCTAACTGGCCTGCCGATCTCGACAAGAGCGTGATCCATGCTGACCTCTTCCCGGACAATGTCCTGATGGCAGGCGAAACGGTCTGCGCGGTCATCGACTTCTACTTCGCCTGCACCGAAATACGCGCTTGGGATCTGGCTGTGACGCATGTGTCGTGGAGTTTTGACCCACACAACGCCTATCTGGCAGACGTCGGCGAGGCGCTTGTCAGTGGATATGATGAGAGCTTCGGGCGGACCGAGGCTGAACGCGCGGCCTTTTCTATCCTCGCACGCGGGGCCTGTCTGCGCTTCCTGCTGACCCGGGCATGGGATTGGCTGAACACGCCGGCAGACGCGCTTGTGACGCGCAAGGACCCGATGGCCTTCCTCACGCGGCTTGAACATTACGCCGCCCAGTGACCGACCTGCCCCGTATCAAGATGTCGACCGACGGCGCCTGCAAAGGCAATCCCGGCCCCGGAGGCTGGGGTGTCGTCCTGCGTGCCGCCAATGGCAGCGAACGGGATTTGTCGGGTGGAGAGCCGCTGACCACCAACAACAGGATGGAATTGACGGCAGCGATTCGCGGACTTCAGGCGTTAAAGCGCCCCTGTCAGGTCATTTTGGAGACCGACAGCGTCTATGTGCGCGACGGAATCACAAAATGGATTCACGGCTGGCGCAAGAATGGTTGGCGCACCGCTGACAAGAAGCCCGTAAAAAATGCTGAGCTATGGCAAGAGCTTGTCGAAGCCTGTGCGCCGCACACCATCGATTGGCGCTGGGTGAAGGGCCATAATGGCGACCCGGACAATGAGCGCGCCGATAAGCTGGCCAGCGACGCCGCCTTGAATGCGGCAAAAAGCGGCGCATAATCGTTCAACCACCATCAGGATGGGGAGAGCGATGATGACGTTCGAAGTCTACAAAGACGCCAAGGGGGAGTTCCGCTGGCGCCTGCGCCACCAGAATGGGAACATCCTCGCCACGGCAAGTGAGGGCTATAGTTCCAAGGCCGCCTGCCTGAAATGCATTGATAACGTGCAGAATTCCGGCTCAGCCGAAATCGTCGAAGCCTAGGTTTGCGATCCTAAGCTTTCACGACCCGGCGCAAAGGCGGCGGGGTTGATGCGGTTATATTCGGCGCCGGGTTGTTGTCCTAGAATTTCGGCCGCCAGTAGGTCGGCAATGGCAGGCGCCGTCTGGATGCCGAAGCCCCCCTGACCGGCGCACCAGAAAAAGCCCGCGCCTTGCGGATCGGCACCGAAAACCGGCAGCCTGTCCGGTGCAAAGTTCCTCAATCCCGCCCATGTCCGCTCAACACGGACAACCGGCCAGTCCATCACCTCTTCAAAACGCGCGATGGCCAGAGCGACATCCATCTCTTCGGGCGCGGCATCGCAGGGCAGTGACGGTGTTTCATCATGTGGGCTCAACCATATGCGGTTTTGCCCGTCTGGCTTAAAGTAGAACTGCTCATTGATATCGACGACCAGCGGCAGGTTCGCAGGCACCTGTGCGGCAACCTCAAGCTGGACCATCGTCCGCCGGTAGGGCGTCACGCCAACAGGCGCCAAGCCTGCAAGCCGCGCGACATCGTCGGCCCAGGCGCCGGCTGCATTGATGATCCGATGGGCAACCACTTCCCCGCTGGAACAGGACAATGTCCAGCCCTGCTGACCGCGGGAAATGCCTTGCACCTTTTGGCTGGTCGCAAGAACGGCGCCTGACTGCCGGGCCTGCCGCAGATAGGCCGCATGGAGCCGCGCAACATCGATGTCCGTCGTGCTTGGCTCCCAGACCGCCCGGTCCCACGCTGCGTGCGCGCCGGGCATATGGGCCTGAATAGCGTCTGCTACTAACCGCTCTAGGGCCACGCCTGAACCCTCAAACGCAGAGAGAAAGTTCGCAATCTTGGCTTCATCCTGCGCCCGCCCGATCATCAGGGCGCCGCGACGCAACAGAAAACCGGTTTCAGAAAATGACTTGGGCGGGTGGGCCAGAAACGGCCCCGACGCCGAGGACAAAGGCTGGACGACCGGCCCACCGTAGGTCACGCTCCAGAAAGCTGCTGAGCGTCCGGTCGTGTGATATCCGGGCTGATCTTCCGCCTCCAGCACAATGACGGACATGTGCGCAGACAGCGCGGCCGCAAGGCTCGCTCCGGCAATTCCAGCTCCGATAATGGCGACGTCATAAGCCATGGGCGTGCAGTGGCGATGCGGCATGGACCGGTCAACCCTGCCCTTTGGGACAAGGCGTTCCCGCCTTCGTTTACTTAGTTACGCTTTGATAATGCGTCGTGATTATAGGAAGGTGCCATGAACGGACTTACACTTGTCATGGCGCTCTATGCGGCCCTCGCCCTCATGCTGGCTTTTGCGGCATTTGGCGATGTGCGCACCCGAACCATTCCGAATTGGCTCGTCATAACCATCGCTGCGTGCGCGCCGCTCATGTGGGCGGCTACGGGCATATCGCTATGGCCGGATATCGTCATTCAGATCGGCGTCGCCATCGGCTTCTTGGCTCTGTTTTCGATTTTTTTTGCGCTCAACGCGATGGGCGGCGGCGATGTCAAACTGATCGCTGCACTCGCACTCTGGTTCCCGGCGATCGCTTTTCTGCAACTCTTGATGGTCATGTCGATTATCGGCGGGATCATCACGCTTGGCATGTGGGCGTTCGAAAAGGCCCGGAAATCCGGCAAAAACATCGAGGTTCCCTATGGAGTCGCCATTTCCATGGCGGGCATATGGGCCATTCACGAACGATATTTTAACCATTTTGGGTGATCACTCTTACCTTGAATGATTAACCCACGCGGCAAGGGGAATGCGCGTCATGGATCCTAAGAAAATCGCACTCCTGGTTGGGGCGCTCATTATAGCGGGTGTCACAGCCTTTATGGCGAAGAACATGTTTGCCGGGTCTCCGGCCCCGCAGGCGCAAGCCGCAGCCGCGCCGCAGCCTGTTGGGCCAAAGATTTTGGTCGCGACCCGCGCCTTGCCCATTGGCACTATCATCGGCCCTGACAGCTTTCGCTATCAGCCCTGGCCCAAGGAATTGGTGGAAAACGCCTATTTCGTTGAGGGTCAGAACGTCGATCTGAACCAGCTGCACGGCACCGTGGTTCGCAATGCGATCTCCGCTGGGCAGCCGATCACACAAGGCGCACTCGTCAAATCGGGTGACCGCGGCTTCCTCGCCGCAGCGCTCGGACCAGGCATGCGTGCCGTGACCGTTTCGGTGTCCGCGCAAAGCGGCGTTGCCGGCTTCGTCTTCCCGGGTGACCGCGTCGATATGGTGCTGACACAGTCAGTGGACGGCAGTGACGGCCCGGCCCTGCGCGCCTCTGAAACGATCATTCGCAATGTCCGCGTTCTTGCGACTGACCAGCGGACCGTTTCGGAAGACAAGGATGGCAACACTGAAGTGAAGGTGTCGTCCAACGTCACGCTGGAAGTCACGCCGCGCATCGCAGAGAAGATTGCCGTTGCTCAGTCGATCGGTCAGCTCTCGCTGTCCTTGCGCTCCATTGCCGACAATGCGTCGGAACTGGAACGTGCGATTGCATCTGGCGACGTGCGGGTTCCCGAAGGCGCTGACCCGAAGACGGAAAAGCAGATGCTGCTCGCCATCGCATCGCGTCCGGTCGATACTGACCCGACCTTTGTGACGGGTGCCGACGTCTCACGCTTCCAGCGTCGTTCGGTTCCGCGGGCCCAGACCAGCACAGCTTCATCCAATGGCGGCACGCCGACGGCCGGAGCATCTGTCGATCCTGCAAACCGCGGTCCGGTTGTCAAAGTCTGGCGCAGTTCGACACCCACAGAAGTCACGTTTGGGGGCAAGTAACATGAGCACCAACACCAATTTCGGGCGCAAAGCGCTCCTCGCGGCGAGCGCCATCTCAGTGGCCCTCGTGACGACCTCCGCCCCGGCTGCCGCGCCAAAGCGCCAGACCGTACGCGCCGTCCAGGTGTCGGGTTCGAGTTCGCCCGTCACCCAGCGCGCCTCGATGGAGATTTCGCTCTCCAAGGGCCGTGGCCAGCTTGTCACGCTTCCTGTCCCCATCTCGGATGTCTTGATTTCCAATCAGGACGTTGCAGATGTCCAAGTCCGCTCTCCGCGTCAGCTCTACATTCTGGGTAAGGCGAGCGGCGAATCGACGGTGTTTGCTACGACCGCGGCCGGCAAGGTTGTTTACTCAGCCAACGTCCGCGTCGGTGCCAACGTCAACTCGATTGACGAGATGCTGAACCTCGCCATGCCGGAAGCCGACATCAAGGCGACGACGATGAACGGACTGGTGCTGCTGACCGGCACCGTGGCATCGCCCGAAGACGGGGCTGAGGCGGAACGCCTTGCCCGTGCCTTTGTGGGTAACGATATTGAAGTTGTGAACCGCACGAAGACGGCAACCCCGCTTCAGGTGAACCTGCAGGTGAAGATTGCGGAAGTGAACCGCCAGCTGGTCAAGGAATTCGGCGTCAACCTGTTGTCGCGCGATACCACCGGTGGTTTTCTGATGGGCATCTCCCAAGGCCGCAATTTTGGTTCCATCGGAACGCAGGACCTGTCGGGCCTTCCAAAGCTCGATGCATCCTCGCTGTTCGGATTGCCGAGCGGTTCGATCTCGCTGCCGTTTGATCCTACAACGGGTCAGTTCATTGCCAAGGGCGGAACCGCCTATGACTTCAAGTCACTCGGCCTTGGTGCCGGCAAGACGAGCATCGGCCTTGCAGGTCGGCTGTTGGGTCTCGACCTTGCTTCGGCGATCGACCTTGCCGAAACCGACGGGATGGCAACCACGCTCGCCCAGCCGACACTGACGGCGCTGTCGGGCGAAACCGCCAGCTTCCTGGCGGGTGGCGAAATCCCGATCCCGCTGTCGACCTCGCTGGGTCAGGTGTCGATCGAGTATAAGCAATATGGGGTCAGCCTGGCATTCACGCCAACCGTGCTGTCCGATGGCCGCATCTCGATGCGCGTCCGTCCGGAAGTGTCGCAGCTGACATCGGCTGGCTCGGTTGTCATCAACGGCTTTCAGGTTCCGGCCCTTGCAACCCGCCGCGTCGAAACGACCGTGGAGCTTGGTTCCGGCCAAAGCTTCATGATCGGTGGCCTGATGCAGAACACGCAGAACAACTCGATTGACCGTGCGCCGGGGCTTGGCAACTTGCCCGTTCTTGGCACGCTGTTCCGCTCAAACGGCTTCCGTAAGAATGAGACAGAACTTGTGATCGTCGTGACGCCTTATCTGGTGAAGCCAGTTTCGGCAGGCGAGATTAAGCTGCCGACCGACGGCTATCGCACTCCGAGCGACTTTGATCGCATCATCATGGGTCAGACCTTCACCGGCAAGACCGGAGAACAAGCCAAGAAGCCGACAATGGGGGACCCAGTCACCGTGCCTGCAGCCCCGTCTGTTGGCGGGATGCTCCCCGCACCGGCCCAGAAGACGTCTGGATCGAAGGCATCACGTAAGTCTGCAGCGGCGAACACGCCCGCTCCCGGCTTTGGCAACTAATTGGTGGAAGGAATAATGGTCATGTACAAGGCACGTCACACTCTCCTTCTCGGGCTCGCTCTGGCGGTATCCGCCTGTGGCACCGAAAACCGGGGCCTGAGCAGCGTCCACCAGCCGGTCGTCCAGCGGACAGACTATGTCTATGATGTCGCCGGTCAGGGTGGTCTGGAGCGGACAGAGCTCCAGCGCCTTGCCGGTTGGTTCGAAGCCATGAAGCTTAGCTATGGCGACCGCGTCTCGGTCGACACATCCAACGCAGGCGATACGCGTGCAGCTCGTGATGCTGTCGCGGCACTCGCCGCGCGCTATGGGCTTCTTCTCGACGATACCGCGCCGTTGACGGCGGGCGAGATTCTGCCCGGCAATGTGCGCGTTGTTGTGAGCCGTATCAAGGCCACCGTGCCGAATTGCCCAGACTGGAGCCGTGCCTCACAGCCCGACATGACCGGCCACGCCTCGTCCAATTATGGCTGCGCGACCAACAGCAATTTGGCGGCGATGGTCGCCAACCCTGAAGACCTCGTCTCCGGCCGTTCCGGCAGCCCTGTCTCGTCCACACTGGCCTCCAGCAAGGCCGTCAAGACGTATCGAGATGCGCCCACAACAGGCGCGAGCGGCTTGATCAAGGAAGGAAGCAAGAACTAATGAACGCTCCCTGGTCTCCTTCGCGTGGCGGTGGCGGTGGCGGTTCAAACCGCGATCCGTTTGCGGCCTTCGTCTGCGATGACAACGCAGCAGACATCATTCGCCCGGTTGTTGTCGAAATGGGCTGGCCTGCAGAGAAGGTCCATAAGGGTGGCCTCCGCAACGCCGTCCAAACCCTTTCGGTCGCCGCAAGCCCGAACATCTTGTTCGTTGATCTGTCTGAGTCCGGCGATCCGCTGAACGACATCAACGCGCTGGCCGAAGTCTGCGAACCGGGCACTGTCGTTATTGCGGCAGGCCAGGTGAACGATGTGCGCTTGTACCGCGACCTGTTGGCCAGCGGCATTCAGGATTATCTTCTGAAGCCGTTCAGCCCAGACCAACTGCGTGACGCAATCGCCCATGCCCAGGCCGTGCTCCATGCGCCGAAGGCCGGTGAAGGCCCCATTGAACGCCCGCACCTGATGACGGCTGTCATCGGTGCCCGCGGCGGATCCGGTGCATCCACTCTGGCCACCTCCATTGCATGGCTGCTGGCTGAGAAAGAGCGGCGTTCAACATCGCTGCTCGACCTCGACCTGCATTTCGGAACAGGCGCCCTGACACTGGATCTGGAACCCGGCCGCGGCCTGACCGATGCAATCGAGAATCCGAGCCGTATCGACGGTCTCTTCATTGAGCGCGCGATGGTGAAAGCGAGCGAGAAGCTGGCGATCCTCTCGGCAGAAGCCCCCATCCATCAGCCAACGCTGACGGACGGAACGGCCTTCCATCTGCTGCAGGAGGAAATGAAGACGGCGTTTGAATGCACCGTCATTGATCTTCCGCGCACCACACTGGTTCAGCACCCGCATCTGATGGGCGACGTGCAATGCACTGTCGTTGCCGCAGAACTGACGCTCGCGTCGGCGCGCGACGTGATCCGCATTCTTTCTTGGCTCAAATCAAACGCGCCGCAATCGCAAGTCATCGTTGTCTTGAACAAGGTGGTGGCAGGCGCGACGCCGGAAATCACCAAGAAGGATTTCGAAGCCTCCATTGAGCGCAAGATCGACGTCGTCATTCCCTATGACCATAAAGTCACCAGTCAGGCCGCCAAGCTTGGCAAGCCGGTGGCTGATGCGGGCAAGGGATCAAAGATCGGCGGTGCGCTGCAGGATGTCGTGACCAAGATGCTCGCTATCGCGGGTCAGGAAGACGACCTGCCGAAGATCGGCGCCAAAGCGGCGGCAAAGCCTTCCTTGATGGCGAAGATCGGCGATCTGAAATCCCTGTTCCCCAAAAAGGCTTCAAAACAAGCGGCTTCAGAACCGGTTGCCTGATCGGCGTTGCGGCCCCGCATTGGTTTATGACGATAGGAAAGTGGCAGTAAGATGATGTCCGTTATCATGCTTGGCTCTGGAGCCATATTGGCCATTGCCCTGCTGTTTCTTGCCTTTTCCGGCCCGTCACAAGGCAAGGCATACCACCGCCGTCTGGACGAGTTGAGGGAACGGCATGGCGCCGCCACAAACTCTGTTGAAAAACAGATGCGCAAGATGATTGCCTCAAAACCGACTCCCAACCAGAGCATCGGCACCAGCCTGATCCCGAACCCGGAGCTGCTCGCCAAGCGCATTGAACGGACCGGCAAGAGCTGGACGTTGCGAAACTATGCGCTGGCATGCGTCGGCATTGGCATCCTTGTCGCGGCTGGACTGGTGATCAAGGGTGCTCCTATTCTGCTCGGCCTTTTGGCTGGGGTGGTTTTGGGCCTTGGCCTTCCGCACATGGCAATCGGCTTTCTGATCGGGAAGCGCGTTGGCGATTTCAACGTCCGATTTCCCGATGCCATCGAACTTATGGTGCGCGGTTTGCGGTCGGGCCTTCCTATCTCCGAAACATTGGGCATCGTCGGCAAAGAATTGCCGGGTGCTGTGGGCGCCGAATTTCAGTTTGTTGCCGACAAGGTCAGGATCGGACGGACAATGGACGAAGCGTTGCAGGATGCCGCCGAACGCCTCAGCATTCCGGAATTTCAATTCTTCTGCATCTCGCTCGCCATTCAGCGCGAAACGGGCGGTAACTTGGCCGAAACCCTATCGAACCTCGCCGACGTTTTGCGCAAACGATCGCAGATGAAGCTGAAGATCCGCGCCATGTCTTCGGAATCGAAGGCCTCTGCCTACATCGTCGGCTCTCTGCCGTTCATCGTGTTCGGCCTGCTGTACACCATGAACCCGGGGTATATCGGCGACTTCTTTACTGATGAGCGCCTGATGGTGATTGGCCTTGGCGGGCTGGTCTGGATGGGCATTGGGGTCGCCATCATGGCCAAAATGGTCAGCTTTGAAATCTAACGGATCCGGGAGCGAGACAAGAACATGCAACCAGTATCCGGCCCTACCCTGATGGGTGTCGACGTTATGTGGGTAGCGACGCTGCTCACTGCTGTCGCAGCCCTCGCCATCCTTGTCGCGCTTTATGCAGCAACAACGGTGCGCGACCCCATGGCCAAAAGGGTCAAGGCGCTCAATGAACGGCGCGAGCAGCTAAAGGCGGGCATCGTTGCGTCCACATCCAAGCGTCGCACCAAGATTACGCACAACAACCAGCGCACAGACAAGCTCCGCGGCTTCCTTTCGACCTTTAAGATGCTGCAGGAATCGCAGGTCAAAGAGGCGCAGGTCAAGCTGATGCAGGCCGGTATCCGGTCCAAAGAACTGGCCATCGCGGTCATCTTCAGCCGACTGATCCTCCCCATCGTTATTGGCGGCACCGCTGTGATCATGATTTATGTCATGAACCACTGGCCGGATCTAACGCCGTTCAAGCGCTTCGGTGCCGCGGCAGCAGCGCTGATTGGGGGCTATAAGGCACCCGACATCTTCTTGCAGAACAAGATTTCGAAGCGTTCCGACGCGATCCGCAAGGGGCTTCCCGATGCGCTCGATCTTCTCGTGATCTGCGCCGAAGCCGGTCTGACGGTCGATGCGTCCTTCGCCCGCGTGGCCAAGGAACTCGGTCGCGGCTATCCGGAGTTGGGCGACGAACTGACGCTAACGTCCATCGAACTCGGCTTTCTGACGGACCGCCGCACCGCGTTCGAAAACCTGGCGACCCGCGTGCCATTGGATGCGGTCAAGGGCGTGGTCACGACCATGATCCAGACGGAAAAATACGGTACGCCGCTGGCATCCGCCTTGCGGGTTCTGTCCGCCGAATTCCGCAACGAACGCATGATGCGCGCCGAAGAAAAGGCTGCCCGCCTGCCCGCCATCATGACGGTGCCGCTGATCCTTTTCATTCTGCCGGTGCTCTTCATCGTTATTCTCGGCCCGGCAGCCTGTTCGATCAGCGACAACTTCGTTAACCGGACACCGGCGTCCTAAATCTGGCGGCAGCTCGACTGCCGCCGGAGAGGCTCCAGCGATTTGATTTCTGACGGCGTATTGAGCAGCAAACGGATCAGCGCGATCCCGCGGTCATAGCCGACACGCACGACCTCTTTGCCCGCAGAAACGGCCTGCCCGTCGCGCGCGATGACGATCTGGAACGGCTTCTCTTTCGCCTGCTGGTCATTGCGGACGAACACCACGTCGGTCCGCGCGTCGAACACGCTGAGCGAGGAATACCGCCCCGGCACTGGTGCCATCGTCACTTCAACCGGGCCGTCGGTCAGATCATAAGCGCAGGCAGCATAAGCCAAATCCGGACTGGGCCGGACAACAGGCTGGTTCTCCGGCGTGGCGAGCGCATTGTACCGCATCTTGTTGAGACCGGTATCAGCAGCTGTCTTTCGTACCGCCGCTTCCATCAGGCCATAGGTCGCCAAGGCAAGGCCGCCATGCCAAGCAGCAGCGGCCACGAGCAGCGCAACGGCTGCGGGTCCAAACCACTGTTTCATGCGCAGCCCTCCTTCTTCAAAACGGGCAGCTCTGCGGCCTTGGGGTCTTTCACAAAAGCGGGGCCGGGATTGTACATCCGCAGGGTCAGCTCAAAGGGCTGACCCTTGGCGCTGGGCAGCCAGTGCCCGCTTGCAGGCTTCGCGGGAGAAATGGTGACCTTCCAGCCGGCCTTTTCCTCCGGCGTGATCGACGCGCCACTGAAGGACCATATCCGCGCGTCATTGGGGACGAGATACCCATCCCGATCATAGAAAGTCACACTCCACCAGCGGGAATCAAGCGCCTTGCCAGAAAGCTCATAGGTGCAGGACCCATCGAGCGGCTTGCCCTCACCGTCACGCGACGCGGCCCAATAAACCGTTTCGGTCTTTGGCAACGCGAGCAATCCACGCCGCGCGACCGCTGCACGGGTCAACGGGTCGGCCGATGCGATTCCATAATTGAGGGAGGTTGACCAAATGCCATTTGTCACGCTGCCACTGTCAAATGCGGAGCCTGTTTTCTGCCAAACGAGGCCAAAGCCCGCCGCCAACCCGACCGCCACGCCAAGCGTATAGCGTTGCCACCTCTTCATTTTTCGTGACCCTCCCCTTTATTTTCAGCGACGCTAACGCGCGCGCCGACAGGGGCCAAGAAAAAATGAAAGCGCCCTATTTCCGAAGCGCCGCCTGTGCTGCTGCCAACCGCGCGATCGGCACGCGATAGGGCGAGGCCGAGACGTAATCGAGGCCCGTCTTTTCACAGAAGGCGATGGAGCGCGGGTCGCCGCCATGTTCGCCGCAGATGCCGAGCTTGATGTCAGGCCGTGTCTTGCGGCCCCGCTCGACAGCCAGCGCGATGAGTTCGCCCACGCCTTCCTCATCGATGGAAACGAACGGGTCCTGCGGATAGATGCCCTTATCGACATAGGTCGTCAGGAACCGCGCTGCATCGTCGCGCGACACGCCCAGCGTCGTCTGGGTGAGGTCATTGGTGCCAAAGCTGAAGAAGGCGCCGACCTCGGCGATCTCACCGGCCTTGAGCGCAGCGCGCGGCAGTTCGATCATCGTGCCGACCAGATACTCGATGCGCTTGCCCTGTTCGGCAAAGACGGCTTCGGCGGCCTTGTCGACCACATCCTTCATCAGTTCCAGCTCGCGCTTTGTGGCGACGAGCGGGATCATGACTTCGGGCACGGGCGCCACCTCAAGCTGGCAGGCCGCCTCAAAGATTGCGCGCGCCTGCATCTCGTAGATTTCGGGATAGGTCACGCCCAGGCGACAGCCGCGATGGCCGAGCATCGGGTTGAACTCGAATAGGTCAGCGGCGCGGCGCTTGAGCACCTCGACATCGACACCGGCAGCGGCCGCGACGTCTGCAAACTCGCTTTCCTGATGCGGCAGAAACTCATGCAGCGGCGGATCGAGCAGGCGGATGGTAACGGGAAGACCCGCCATCACTTCGAAGATCTGTCGGAAGTCTTCACGCTGTTCGGGGAGCAGCTTTTCGAGTGCGGCACGTCTGCCCTTTTCGCTGTCGGCCAGAATCATCTGGCGTACGGCGGTGATGCGCGCGGCATCAAAGAACATATGTTCGGTGCGGCACAGGCCGATGCCTTCGGCGCCGAAATCACGCGCCGTCTTCGCATCGAGCGGGGTTTCTGCGTTGGTGCGCACCTTCATGCGGCGGATCTTGTCGGCCCAGACCATCAGCGTGCCGAAATCGCCCGCCAGTTCGGGCTGCACGGTCGCAACCGAACCGGCCATGACTTCGCCTGTCGATCCGTCCAGCGTCAGGATATCGCCCTCGCCCAGCACGCGGTCGCCCACGCGCAGCTGCTTGGCCTTGCTGTCGATGGAAATGCCACCAGCGCCCGAGACGCAGGGACGGCCCATGCCGCGCGCCACGACCGCCGCATGGCTCGTCATGCCGCCACGCGCCGTCAGGATGCCCTGGGCCGCGTGCATGCCGTGAATATCCTCAGGCGACGTTTCTGTGCGGACGAGGATGACGCTTTGGCCGTCGGCTGCTGCCTTCTCAGCAGTATCGGCGTCGAACACGATCTTGCCTGAGGCCGCACCCGGCGAGGCGGGCAGCCCCTTGGTCAGCACGTCGCGTTTGGCATTGGGGTCAAGCGTCGGGTGGAGCAGCTGGTCCAGCGCGGACGGCTCAACGCGCAGGATGGCTTCTTCCTGCGTGATCAGCCCTTCATTCGCCATGTCGACCGCGATCTTCAGCGCGGCCTTCGCCGTGCGCTTGCCCGAGCGGGTCTGGAGCATCCACAGCTTCCCGCGTTCGACGGTGAACTCAATGTCCTGCATGTCGCGATAATGCGTTTCCAGAATGCGGAAAACGTCGGCGAGCTGGCCGTACACCTCCGGCATAGCCTCTTCCATCGACAGCGGCTTGGCATTGGCGCGCTCACGGGCGGCTTTGGTCAGATATTGCGGCGTGCGGATGCCCGCGACGACATCTTCGCCCTGCGCGTTGATCAGGAATTCGCCATAGTAGACGTTCTCACCGGTCGCCGGGTCGCGCGTGAAGGCAACCCCCGTGGCCGACGTATCGCCCATATTGCCGAATACCATTGCCTGCACATTGACGGCGGTGCCCCAGTCGCCGGGGATGCTGTTCAGGCGGCGATAGACCTTGGCGCGCTCCGCCTCCCACGATCCGAAGACCGCGCCGACGGCACCCCAAAGCTGGTCATGCACATCCTGCGGGAAGGGCTTGCCCCATTGCTGCTCGACGAGCGTCTTGTATTCCGCGACCAGCGCCTGCCAGTCTTCGGCGAGCATTTCGGTATCGAGGAAATAGCCGCGATCTTCCTTCGCGATTTCAAGCGCTTCCTCGAACGATCCGTGATCGAGTTCGAGCACGACATCCGAATACATCTGGATGAAGCGGCGATAGCTGTCCCACGCAAAGCGGGCATCACCCGACGACGCTGCGAGACCAACCACGGTTTCGTCATTGAGGCCAAGGTTGAGCACCGTGTCCATCATGCCCGGCATCGACACGCGCGCGCCGGAGCGGACGGACACGAGCATCGGGTCGCTTGCGTCACCGAACTTTTTGCCGGTCACGGCCTCAATATGCGCAACGCCGCCTGCCACTTCCGCGCGGACGCTGTCGGGGAAGCTCTGGCCTTCGGCGTAATAACGCGTGCACATTTCGGTCGTGATGGTGAAGCCGGGGGGTACCGGCAGGCCGATAGACGCCATGCCATCAAGGTTCGCGCCCTTGCCGCCGAGCAGGTTCTTATTGCCCCGCGTGGCGTCATCACCGTCCGAAACACCTCCGCCGAAACGGTACACATATTGCGTCATTTGCTACTCCCGAACCCTGCCCTCTCCCTCAAGGGGAGCGGGATAATCTCGTCATCCCTCAATACGGGAGAAGTCGGCCACCTGATGAACGGCATCGCGGACGCGCGCGAGCATGGCCAATCGTGCCAGTCGCTTTTCTTCGTCCGGATCATTCACGATCACCTTGTCAAAAAACGCGTCAATCGGCGCGCGCAGCGACGCGAGCGCCGCCATGGCCCCTTCAAAATCCTCCCGCGCGATCGCGGCTGCCGCTTGCGGCTCTGCCGAATCGAGTGCCCTAATGAGCGCCGTTTCCTCCGGAGCGGGCGCATAGGAAAGTGACTTCGCCGTAAGGTTCTCGACGCCCTCCTTTTTCAGGATATTCGCGGCGCGCTTATAGCCTGCGAGAAGGTTGGTGCCGTCCTCTGTTGTGACGAAAGCCTGAAGGGCATTCGCCTTGGAAAGCACACGAACCATGTCCCCGTCCAAAGACGTTTCCAAGGTGGCCGAAGCAAGTACTGTGTCGTAGCGGATGCCAGACTCTCTCATCTGAACACCCAATCGGTCGTGGAAAAAGTCCGTAACCGCCAGTCCCGAACCGGTCGTGCCGTCTGCTCCCCACGCCCGCGCTGCTTCGAAAACCAGATAACGTAGCCCATTTGTCTGAGTTAGCCGCAGCGCGCCCAATGCCGACCGGCGAAGGGCGAAAGGATCTTTAGAGCCAGTGGGCAGCAGCCCTTCTGAGAAGAAGGCAAACAAACTATCCAGCTTGTCCGCCAAGCTCACCGCCACCGTCACCGGTGCAGTCGGCACGTCATCTCCCTGCCCGACCGGCTTGTAGTGATCGCGCACGGCAGCGGCGACCTGCGGGTCTTCGCCTTGGGCGGCAGCGTAATATCCGCCCATCAGGCCTTGGAGTTCGGGGAACTCGCCGACCATGCCGGTCACGAGATCGGCCTTCGCCAGACGCGCGGCGCGTTCGGCCATGCCGGCCAGTTCCGCAACGTTCAAAACCCGCTCGGGCTGAGCTTGTCGAAGCCCCGTCCTGTTCTGGTCACCGTCAGAAGAGAAGGACAGCCCTTCGACAGGCTCAGGGCGAGCGGAGGGGGAAATAATGCCCTCTTCCACCAACCACCGCGCCAGCTTCGCGACGCGCTCGACCTTGTCGGCCACTGTCCCCAGTTTTTCGTGGAAGACGATGTCCTTCAGCTTTTCGGCATGCACCTCAAGGCTGGTCTTCAAATCGGTGTCGTAGAAGAAGCGCGCATCGCTCAACCGCGCGGCCAGTACCTTCTCATTGCCCGCAACGATCACCGCACCGCCATCATTGGCGACGATGTTTGCGGTGCAAATAAACGCGTTGGCGAGCTTGCCTGCCGCATCACGGCAGATGAAGTATTTCTGGTTCACGCGCGCGGTGAGCTGGATGACTTCTTCGGGCACGGTCAGATAATCGGGGTCAAACCGGCCGAGCATCGGCACCGGCCATTCGGTCAGGCCGCTATTTTCATTGACCAAGCCCTCATCGGGCACGAGCACAAGGCCCGCGTCCGCCGCGGCCTTCTCGGCGCCTGCGCGGATGATGGCGCGGCGCTCGTCCTGATTGACGATGACGTGGCAGGCCTTCAGCTTTGCGGCATAGTCGTCCGCATTGCCGATGGTGACAGGGCCCGCGTGATGGAAACGATGGCCCATCGTCGCGGCGCCGCTGCTGATGCCGTCAATCTCACAGGGGACAACATCATCGCCAAGGATCGCGATGATGCCCTGCAACGGACGCACCCAGCGCAAGCTCTCGGTCGAGCGCGAGGCGGCGCCCCAGCGCTGTGACTTGGGCCATGGGAAGGCGCGGATGATCGTGGGGATGGCCTCTGCCAGCACGTCCGCTGTTTTGCGGCCCGGCTTTTCAACAACCGCGAAATAGACGCCGTCGCGCTCGACCAACTGGTCCTGCGTCAGGCCGGTCTTGCGGAGGAAGCCCTCCATCGCCTGTGGCGGCGCGCCGACCTTTGGCCCCTTGGTTTCTTCCGAAACTGCCTGCGTTTCAAGCGGCAAGCCCTTGGCGATCAATGCCAAACGACGCGGCGTGGCGTAGGTGACGAGGTCTGCAGCCTTCAGGCCGGCCTTATCGAGTTCCGCTGAGAACAGGCGCGCAAGATCATCCCGCGCCTTGTCTTGCATGCGCGCCGGGATTTCTTCGGACAGGAGTTCGAGCAGGAAGTCGGTCATGCCGTCCACCCCGGGAATTTAGCCGTCCATTCGGGCGTCTGCTTTTCGATCCAGGCCTGACAACTGCCCTTCGCCAGATCGCGGACGCGGCCCATATAGCTGGCGCGTTCCTGCACGGAGATGACGCCGCGCGCCTGCAACAGGTTGAACAAGTGGCTGGCCTCAATCGCCTGATCATAGGCGGCGAGCGGCACGCCCGCCTCGATGCAGCGCTGGCATTCGGCCTCGGCCTTCGCGAACCCGTCGAACAGCGCGGCGGTGTCCGCGACCTCGAAGTTGTACTTGGAAAACTGGCGTTCGTTCTCAAGGAAGACGTCGCCATACGTCACGCCCGCATCGTTGAAGCGCAGGTCGTACACCCGGTCGACGCCTTGAATATACATGGCCAGACGTTCCAGCCCGTAAGTCAACTCGCCTGCGACGGG
Source organism: uncultured Sphingomonadales bacterium (assembly GCA_903839675.1). Lineage (GTDB taxonomy): Bacteria > Pseudomonadota > Alphaproteobacteria > Sphingomonadales > Sphingomonadaceae > Aquisediminimonas. Next base: position 159,113 of record CAIMDB010000022.1, on the reverse strand, counting down.
CTTGCAATCATAGCCGCCAACCTGCTGAAAATAGGTGAATTGGGTGACTTCCATACCGTCACACCAGACTTCCCAGCCAAGGCCCCAGGCGCCCAGCGTTGGGCTTTCCCAGTCGTCCTCCACAAAACGGACGTCATGCTTCAGCGGATCGATACCGATGGCGTCCAAAGAGCCGAGATACAGCTCCTGCAGGTTCGCCGGGCTCGGCTTCATGATCACCTGATATTGGTAATAATGCTGCAGCCGGTTGGGGTTCTCCCCATAACGCCCGTCGGTCGGACGGCGGGAGGGCTGCACATAGGCGGCATTCCAGCTTTCCGGGCCAAGCGCACGCAACGTCGTCGCGGGATGAAAGGTCCCCGCGCCCACGCGCATGTCATAGGGTTGCAGGATGACACATCCCTGCTTTCCCCAATAATCGTGGAGGGTCAGGATCAGGTCCTGAAAGCTCAAACTTTGATTGTCCGCCGCCATGGCCGCGCCTTTGGCGGATGGGGCCGCGACGGTCAAGCAAAGTGGACCTGAATCGCCTTGACGGAGGCCGATTTGGAGCGCAGCCTTCAAACCGTCACAATCCGGTCAACGAACCGGACTGGAGAGAGATGCGGAAACGGATGGCCCTGCGCGCCATACTGGCGCTGCCTGCCTTGCTCCTTGCCCCGGCAAGCGAAGCGGCCACATCTGCGCGCCAATCGGACCCGCATCCCGCCATCTGGAAGATTTCCGACGCTGACACGACGATCTATTTGTTCGGCACCACGCACGCGCTGCCCAAGGGGTTCCGCTGGCAATCCCCTGCCCTGAAACAGATTGTCGCGCAGGCGGAAGAGCTGGTGTTGGAGACGGTCGATTCGCCCGCAGCGGAAAAGAGCACCGAAGGCGCGGTCGACGACACGATCAACCCCGTGGTGCCTGACCGTCCGATTGTGGCGCGGGTTGCGCCTGAGAAGCAGGTGCTCCTGAAGCGCGCCATCGCTCGCACCGACTTTCCCGAACAATTTTACGACGCCATGCCGACCTGGATGGCGAGCCTCGTCCTCGCGGTTGAAGATATGAGCAAGGATGGCCTGTCGCATGACAATGGCGTGGAGGCGGTGCTGCAAAAGGCCTTTGTGCGCGCCGGTCGGCCAATTCTGGCTGTGGAGGATGGCAGCGCCGTCCTGCGGCAGATGCATGCTCTGTCCGAGGATGCCCAGCGCAAAATGCTGGAGGACACGCTGGAGGACATGGACGCGACCGAGCCAAACACCCCGAATGAGAGCGACCGGGCTTGGGCGTCGGGTGATGTGAGCCAGCTTGATGCGGACTTCACCCAAGAGAAACTGGGTGCCGAACTTTACAACGTCTTGGTCCGCCAGCGGAACATTGCCTGGACCGGATGGCTGACCAACCGGATGGCAAAACCGGGCACGGTGTTATTCGCCGTTGGGGCGGGGCATCTCGCTGGACCCGATTCGCTCCAGCACCTGCTTTCAGGCAGCGGAATAGCGGTTTCCCGCGTCGATTGACGCTTACTTTTAACGTTTAACGCCTTACATCACTGGGCATGCGCGCCTTCTCCCTCGGCCTGATGGCCCTCCTCCTCGTCTCCGCAGCAGAGCCGGCAGCCAAGCCTGCCCCAGTCCTCATTGCCAAACCGGCCTTGTGGAAGGTCTCGGATGCAGACACGACCATCTATCTGTTTGGCACCATCCATTTGTTGAAGCCGGGCACGCAGTGGTTTGAAGGTAAGATCAATACCGCCTTCGATGCGGCGGATGAACTGGTTCTGGAAATGGTCCAGCCAAGCGAGGCCGAAGCACAGAAGATTGTGATATCGCGCGCCATCGACCCCGATGGGCCGCCCTTGTCGCAAAAGCTGACCCCAAAGGACGCCGCCAAATATCGGGCTGCGCTCAAGACATTGGATATCGACCCTGAAGGCCTGGAGCCCTTTGAACCCTGGTTCGCCTCTACCCTTGTCGCCATGGCCCCGATGCAGAAGCTGGGTTATGATCCGGAATCGGGCGCGGAGAAGCTGCTGACTGCTGAAGCCAAAGCCGCCTCCAAGAAGATCGGTGCTTTGGAAAGCATGGAAGAGCAGATCGGGTTTTTTGACACTTTGCCGGAAGACCAGCAGATCAAGTTCCTCAACTCTGCCGTGGCAGAAATGCCAAAGGCAAAGAAAGTTGTCTCCGTCATGGTCGGCAGCTGGGCCAAGGGAAAGCCCGACACGCTGGCCGCCGTCATGAATGACGGAATGAACACCATGCCGGAGATCAAGAAGGTGCTTTTGACCGACCGCAACCAGCGTTGGGCTGGATGGATTGCCAAGCGGATGGAGCAGCCGGGCACGGTCTTCGTCGCAGTTGGCGCCGGGCATCTGGCAGGCAAAGAAAGCGTGCAGGCCATGCTGAAGGCCAATCGCCTGGAGGCCGTGCGCATCAACTGAGCAGCGGTGCCACGCACCATTGCTTGCATTCCTGCCCGTTTTCGCATAGGCGCGCGCTCTTCCGTTATGGTCATCCCTGGAGGCGTGACGGAAAAAGCAAATTTAACCGGAGATTACATATGAGCGATCAGCTGACGCTGTCGGCCGAAACGCGCGAACGGGAAGGCAAGGGAGCCTCTCGTGCACTGCGCAATCAGGGCCGCGTCCCCGCCGTCGTATACGGCAATAACGAAGCACCCCAGACGATTCACGTCGAAGAAAAGCTGCTGTTGAAGGCACTGCACACCGGCCACTTCATGAACGCGGTCATCATGATCGACGTTGGTGGCAAGCAGGTCCGCACGCTTTGCAAGGATGTGTCTTTCCACCCCGTCACTGAACGCCCGCTTCACGCGGACTTCCTGCGCATCGGTGAACATTCCGAAGTGCACGTGAACGTCCCTGTTCACTTCGTCGACCATGAAGCATCGCCCGGCATGAAGCGCGGCGCTGTGCTCAACATTGTTCGTCATGATTTGGAACTGGTCTGCGATGCAGCTCTGATCCCCGACGACATCAAGATCTCCCTCAAGGGCCTCGAAATCGGCGATTCGATCCACATCAGCCATGTGGCACTTCCCGCTGGCTCGAAGAGTGCGATCACCGATCGTGACTTTACGATTGCCACGCTGGTCGCGCCGTCGGGCCTGAAGTCGGCCGAAGGTGACACCACCAAGGCTGAAGGCGAGTAAGCTTCCTCTGGCGCTTTTCTGATCAGGAAGGCGCCCGGGAGTTAACGATGCAAATCTGGGCAGGTCTCGGTAATCCCGGCGCACAATATGCCATGCACCGCCACAATGTGGGGTTCATGGCCGCCGATGTGATTGCCGAGACCTTCTCTTTTGGGCCTTGGAAAACGCGCTTTCAGGGACTGGCATCAGAAGGCCGGATTGGCAGCGACAAGATCCTGCTCGTCAAACCCGCGACCTTCATGAACGAGAGCGGCCGCAGCATTGGCGAAGCGATGCGCTTCTTCAAGCTCGAGACAAAGGACGTGACCGTCTTTTACGACGAGCTCGACATCGATCCGTTCCGCGTGAAGGTAAAGCGCGGCGGCGGGGCGGCAGGCCATAACGGCATCCGTTCCACCATCGCCCATATCGGCGAAGATTTTCGCCGGGTGCGTCTTGGCATTGGCCATCCTGGCCATAAGGACCGGGTGACCGGCTACGTCCTCGGCAACTTTGCCAAGGCGGAAACAGATGATCTTGCCCATATGTTGGGCGTCGTTGCCGCCGAGGCCAAATGGCTGGCCGATGGAGACGATGTGCGCTTCATGAATGATGTGGCGATGAGAATGCAGAAGGACTGACTGAAATGGGTTTCAAATGCGGTATCGTCGGACTGCCAAATGTTGGCAAATCGACCCTGTTCAACGCACTGACGGAAACGCAGGCGGCACAGGCTGCCAATTATCCGTTCTGCACGATTGAGCCAAACGTCGGGAACGTCGCCGTGCCGGACCCGCGCCTGCAGTCCATCGCCAAGATTGGCGGCAGCCAGAAGATCATCGAAACCCAGTTGAGCTTCGTCGACATCGCAGGCCTCGTGCGCGGCGCATCCAAAGGCGAAGGTCTGGGCAATCAGTTCCTCGCCAACATCCGCGAAGTCGATGCCGTCGTCCATGTGCTGCGCTGCTTTGTCGATGACGATATTCAGCATGTCGACAACAAGATCGACCCGATTTCCGACGCCGATACCGTTGAGACCGAGCTGATGCTCGCCGACCTTGAAAGCCTCGAAAAGCGGGTGCCCAACCTGCAAAAGAAAGCCGCTCAAGGCGACAAGGAATCGAAGGTCGCTGCCGTCGTGCTCGGCAAGGCGCTCGATCTGCTGCGCGAAGGCAAGCCCGCGCGCTTGACGGTTCGCAACGATGCGGAAGAGGAAAAGGCGTTCCAGCAGGCACAGCTTCTTACATCCAAGCCTGTCCTCTATGTCTGCAATGTGGATGAAGGATCAGCTGCCACCGGCAATGACCTGTCCGCCAAGGTCTTCGAAAAAGCCAAGGCCGAAGGCGCCGAAGCTGTGGTTGTCTCCGCAGCCATCGAAGCCGATATTGTCACGATGCCCGTTGAGGATCGCGCAGAATTCCTTTCCGACCTTGGCCTGACCGAAACTGGCCTCGCCCGCGTTATCCGTGCAGGATATGAGCTCCTCCACCTCATTACCTTCTTCACGGTCGGCCCCAAAGAAGCGCGCGCTTGGACCGTTTTCAAGGGCGCTACTGCGCCGAATGCCGCAGGTGCCATCCACACCGACTTTGAAAAGGGCTTCATCCGCGCGGAAACCATGGCCTATCAGGACTATGTCGACCACAATGGGGAGGCTGGCGCCAAGGAAGCGGGCAAGTGGCGTTCCGAAGGCAAGGACTATCTCGTCAAGGATGGCGACATCATGCTCTTCCGGTTCAACGTCTGACCAAATTTTTCAGAATCCGTTTGGGCTGAGCTTGTCGAAGCCTCGTCCTTCTTGTGCGGCCGTCCTGCCAAAGGAAGAACGCCCCTTCGACAAGCTCAGGGCAAACGGATCTGTAATTCATGGCCCGCAACGCCAAATCAGCGGCGGCCTCAACAAAACCTCTTCCCCTCTCGCTTTCCGTTAACGTAAGACGGAGCAAAAGGGAGACGATGCGTGCAATATCTCGAAGACATGAAGGTCGGCACCAAAGCGAGCTTTGGCCGGTATGAGGTCACACGCGAAGAGGTGCTGGAATTTGCGGGCAAATATGATCCGCAGCCCTTCCATCTCGACGATGAAGCCGCCGCAAAGACGCATTTCGGGCGCATCTCCGCCTCTGGCTGGCACACCTGCGCGATGACGATGGCGATGCTGGTCGAGAATCTAAAGAAGAATAAGCAGGCAGGGCTTGGTTCACCCGGACTGGACGAATTGCGCTGGCTAAAGCCTGTCTATCCCGGCGACACACTGCGCGTTGAGTCCGAACTCACCGAAGTCACCCCGTCGCGATCCCGCCCCGAAATGGGCAGCACGAAGGCCAAGGTGACCGTGTTCAACCAACATGATGAGCCGGTGATGAGGCTGTTGTCGATTGGCCTCGTGGCACGGCGGCCGGTGGAGGCCTAACTTAATCTCCCCATCGACTTGCGATGGGGAGGTGGCAGTCGCGTGAGCGACTGACGGAGGGGCAATTTCGAGCTTATTGGCCCCTCCACCATCCTACGGATGGTCCCCCTCCCCAATCCAAGTCATTGGGGAGGAACTCTTTGAGCTACTCCGGCTTCTTCGCCACAGCGACCAGCGCAGGACGCAGCAAGCGGTCCTTGATCATGTAACCGGCCTGCATTTCCTGCACGATGGTGCCCGGCTCCACATCACTGGGAAGCTCAACCATCGCCTGATGCTGGTTGGGATCAAGCGGGAGACCCATGGCCGCGATGCGGGTGATGCCGTTGCGTTCAAACACCGACATCAATTCGCGCTGCGTCGCTTCCAGCCCGATGATCAGGCTTTTGGAGCCTTCATCCTCACGCATCGCTGCGGGCATGGCGTCGAGCGCGCGGGTGAGATTGTCGGCAACCGACAGAACGTCACGCGCGAAATTGGTGGCGGCATAGGCACGGGCATCCTGCGCGTCTTTTTCCAGACGGCGGCGCACATTCTGCGTCTCAGCCTGCGCATAAAGGATCTGCTGGCGCGCTTCTTCCAGTTCGCCGAGCAAAGCGCCCAGCGGATCAGAAGCCGCTTCGGCTTCGGCACCGGGATCTTCAGGGTGTGCGTCGTTCTTCAACTCTTCGTCGCTCATTACGTCATCAATCTCGTGAGGGTTTGTGCTGTAAAATCAACCATGGGGACGACACGGGCGTAATTCAAGCGCGTGGGCCCGATCACCCCGACCACGCCAACCACACGCCCGTCACGTCCGTGGTAAGGGGCCGCTATCACCGATGACCCTGAAAGCGCAAACAGCTTGTTCTCCGACCCGATGAAAACCTTGGTAGACGCGCCTTCGCGGGCGCCGTCGAGCAAGCGGGCAATATCTTCCTTGCCCTCAATCTCATCAAGCAGGTTACGAACGCGGTCCAGATCCGCCACAGCTGTATCGTCGATCAGGTGGGCGGCCCCCCGCACAATCAGAACCGGACGGTGCGCGCTATCCTCGCTCAAGACGGCGATGCCACGTTGCACCAGATCCTGCGATGCGATGTCGAGCATCGCCCGTTCCCGCGCAATCTGTGTCGCCAGCACCGCCGACGCCTCAGCTAATGTCCGGCCCGCAAGGTGAGCGGTGATGAAATTGCCCGCCTCAACAAGGGCTGAAACCGGAAGGCCGGGCGGAAGGTCTACGACGCGGTTTTCAACCGATCCGTCTTCCCCCACCAGCACGGCCAGCGCCTGCGCAGGGCCTAGCGGCACGAACGCGAATTGCCGCAAGCGCGGTTCCCGCGCCGGGACAAGGACGATGCCTGCACATTGGGAAAGGCCCGACAGCGTTGCGGTCGCCGCGGCCAGAGCATCCTCAATCGGCCCACTTTGGCCAACGCGTGCTTCTATGACGGCCCGTTCGTCCGCAGTGGGTTCGGCCGCTTGCATCATGCCATCAACAAACAGCCGCAGGCCGAGTTCCGTCGGCATCCGGCCGGCCGATGTGTGCGGCGCGGCGAGCAGGCCCAGCTCTTCCAGATCCTGCATCACATTGCGGATGGAGGCGGGCGACAGGCTCATTTGCCCAAGCTTGGAAATCGTCCGTGAGCCGACAGGGGCGCCGGACCCCAGATAAGATTCCACGACCACGCGAAACACGTCACGTGCGCGATCAGTCAATTCATGGACGGTGGACATAGACCTGACTTAGGGACCATCGACCCCTAAGTGCAAGTCTGCATGCGCATGGCCTTTAGGGACGTCGCGCCCACCAGAAGAGGAGCAGGCCAACCAAAGCGAGTCCGGTGCCATTCCAGCTCCACTGCGGCACGCCGATCATGAAGCTTTCAGCCGGCCAGCGGATGATGTTCAGCCCCTGCCCGATCCAGAGACCGCCCATCAGAATCATGAGGACTGACAGCCCCAAGACGAGACCTTTGACGATTTTCATGGCTTTCCTCCCATCGGGGCTGGTCGGATGCCGCCCCTCCCGTTAGATGCGCCGAAACCGTAGAAAAGGACAAGCCCTTATGCGCCCATCAGGCCGCGCCCCAGATCAGATGCGTGAAATCACCATTGAACCCCATTTCACCAAGCATGCCGAAGGCTCCGTGCTCGTCAGCTTTGGCGAAACGCGCGTTCTCGTCACCGCCAGCATCGAAGAACGGGTTCCCCCCTTCTTGCGCGGCAAGGGTGAAGGCTGGGTAACAGCGGAATATGGCATGCTGCCCCGCGCGACGCACACGCGCAGCAGCCGAGAAGCCGCCAAGGGCAAGCAGTCCGGCCGCACGCAGGAAATCCAGCGTCTCATCGGCCGCTCGCTGCGCGCCGTCGTCAACATGAAGGCACTGGGCGAACGCCAGATCACGCTCGATTGCGACGTCATTCAGGCCGATGGTGGCACGCGCACCGCGTCCATCTCGGGCGCATGGGTCGCCCTGCGTCTCGCGGTCGACAAGCTGATGGCGGACGGTCTCCTTCAGACCGACCCGATCGAACAGCAGGTCGCGGCCATCAGTTGCGGCATTTACAACGGCACGCCCGTGCTCGACCTCGATTACATCGAAGATTCGAATGCAGGGGCCGACGCCAACTTCGTCCTCCTGTCCAACGGCAACATTGCTGAGGCACAGGCGACGGCTGAAGGCGAAACCTATGACGAGGAAGCACTTCTCCGCCTGCTCCGCCTCGCCCGCATCGGTTGCACGAAGGTTTTCGAAGCGCAGTTGAAGGCAACAGGTCGCTAAACATGGCCCGCAAGCTCGAACCCGGACGGCTGGTGATCGCCAGCCACAATCAGGGCAAGGTCCGCGAAATCCGCGATCTCCTTGCCCCGTTCGGGATCGAGCCTGTGTCGGCAGGTGAACTCGGCCTACCCGAGCCGGAAGAGACCGGCACGACCTTTGCCGAAAACGCTCTGCTAAAGGCCCGTGCCTCGGCGCTGTCCGGCCTGCCTGCTCTGTCCGACGACAGCGGGCTGGAAGTGCGCGCCCTGGGTGGTCGCCCCGGCGTTTACACCGCCGACTGGGCGGAACGGCAATGGTTTGAGGGCGAAACCGGCCGGGACTGGTATATGGCGATGGGCAAGGTCGAAGGCCTGCTCGCCGAACAGGGTCCCTCGGTGGATCGCTCTGCGGCGTTCGTCTGCACACTCGCCGTCGCTTGGCCAGACGGGCATAGCGAAGTCTTTGAAGGCCGTGTCGAAGGCAGCCTGACCTGGCCTCCGCGCGGAGCCCTAGGCTTTGGCTATGATCCAGTCTTTGTAGCGTCGGGCGCCAACCAGACCTTTGCCGAAATCGACCCTGCGGCCAAACACGCGATCAGCCACCGGGCGGATGCGTTCAAGAAACTCGTGGCGGCGCTTTTCTAGCGCCCCATGCGGCCCGCAACACGCGGCGCACGACTGCCAATCGGGTCTTCCCCCATCCAATTGCCCGCCGGAAAATAACGACAGACGAGATAATCGAACTCGGCGTCCGTCGCGACGGCGCAGCCGACCTCACGCGTGTTCCGCCAGATGATCTGGGTATAGTGGCCGACATCGGACCAGTTGCCCGTCCGCGAGATATCGGGGAACCGGCCGGGACGATAATCTGCCTTTTCCTCGATCCAATCGCCCACCATCGTTGCGGGCGCAAAATAGTCCCGCGTGCCCATCCAAAGGTTCTCGCCCTGCCCCTGAACCCCGGCATGGCGCAGCGTTGCGCTTCCTTTGAGTGTCCCCGCCCATCCAGCCGCACCGCGGGCAAGCGCGTCATTCCAGACGAGCGGCGGGACGCCCTTGGTTGCCCGCTCTTCATTATGCGCCGCCAATACCTCTGTTTCGAAATCGCCAGATGGCCGCGCCATTGCGGGCGATCCAAAGATCGTGGCCAGAAAGCTTACACTTGCCGCCATCAATGCTAAGCGCCGTCCATGCATTTGGCCGATTCCCTTGCCCTCTATATCCACTGGCCTTTCTGTGTATCGAAATGTCCCTACTGCGACTTTAACAGCCACGTCCGTGAAACTACGGATCAGGAAGTCTGGTTAGACGCGCTTCTGGCCGACATGGCTTATGAGGCTAGCCAGATCGGCGGACGACCGCTCACCTCCATCTTCTTTGGCGGCGGCACGCCTTCGCTGATGCCGCCTGCAACAGTCGCCGCGCTGATCATGGCGGCAGAGCAGCATTGGGGCTTTGCACCAGATATCGAAATCACGCTGGAGGCCAATCCATCGTCCGTAGAGGCTGCGCGCTTTGCGGATCTGGCCGCAGCCGGCGTCAACCGCGTCTCGCTTGGACTGCAATCGCTCGACAATGATGTGCTCCAGATGCTCGGCCGTGCGCATGATGTGGAAGAAGGGCTCGCCGCACTGGACGTGGCGCAGAAGGCCTTTTCCCGCGTGTCGTTTGATCTCATTTATGCCCTGCCCGCGCAGACGCTTAGTGGATGGGAAGCAGAGCTGAGACGGGCCTTGTCCTTCGGGACGGGGCACCTCTCCCTCTACCAATTGACCATCGAACCCGGCACGCGCTTTGAAACGCTGGTGCGCACAGGCGCGTTGACCCCCAAGGACCCGGATGAGGCAGCGGAGTTTTACGAACTGACCGACGCCCTGACGACCGAGGCTGGTCTGCCGCGCTATGAGATTTCCAACCATGCGCGCCCGGGTCAGGAGAGCCGCCATAACCTGACCTATTGGCGCCATGGCAGCTATGCAGGCATCGGCCCCGGCGCGCATGGCAGACGTGGCGGCATGGCGACGGCCCGCCATAAGAAGCCGGAGAATTTCCTGAACGCCGTCGCCCGCAACAGCCACGGCGCACAGCAGGAGGACGCCCTGTCTCCGGCAGAGCAGGCGCAGGAGGCCTTGCTGATGGGCCTGCGTCTGCGCGAAGGCATTGACCTTGCCGACATCGCGCGCCGGACGGGAGTGAACATGGATGCCCTGATTGATACCGACGCGGCAGCGCGACTGGCTGGCTATGGGCTCCTAGTCCAATCCGGCAGCCGCATCACCGTCCTACCGGCCGGGATGCTTCTGCTTGATCGGATATTGGCGGACGTCGTCGCGATTTAGTCCACAAAGCCCTTGGGCGCAGGGGCCACAACCGTTGTCCCGCTTGGGCCTATCTGCTGCACCTCTAGCGCGCGTTCTGCAACGCCATAGGCATTGAAACGGAAGGCGCCATCAATCCCGGCAAAGCCACCGGTATCGTCCAATGCCCGCAACGGGAACGGGGTTCCAAGCTTCCAATTGGTCGCAACCTTGGTCGCCAGCAGAACCGCATCATAGCCAAGGCTCGAGAGGCGATAGGGCGCGAGGCCAAAGCGCGTCCGGTATTTGGCTGCCATCTGGGTGTAGACGCCGTCCGAAACGCTGGCAAACCAGGCGCCACTCAAGGCCGGCGACGATAGGCTGGATTCGGTGTTCCAGAGTTCTGTCCCCAAGATCTTGGCAGAGGCGCTAGGCCCGCGGCGGATGATCGGGATCGCCTGCACCGCCGTCCGGCTGGAATCGGCAATCAGGATGGCGTCTGCCGCCCCGGCTTTGTTGATGCGAGAAATAGCCCCCATGATGGCCCCGGCGTTCCGGTCATAGCTTTGCACCGAAACGAGCGCGCCACCGGCTTCCTCGACTGAACGGGCCAATGCGGTCTGCGCCCGCTGCCCATAGACACCGGCGGGCACGAGCCCGGCAAACTTCACCATTCCCTTGGACCGGGCATAGCCGACCACGCGGGACACTGACTGTGCGGGCGTGAAGCCAAGCAGATACGTGCCGTTGCCGGCAACCGAGACGTCATTGGAAAAGCCGATGAGCGGCACACGGTTGCGGCGCCCGACTTCGGCGGCCGCACGAACGTCTTCAGCGAGCAAGGGGCCGAGGATCAGCTTATTGCCCTCTGCGATCGCCTTGTCTGCCGCGGCAGCAGCACCGCCTGCGGTATCATAAACCGTCATGCGGATCCGCTCACCGCCGGTATCGAGCACGGCCATGCTCGCCGCATTGGCAATGGACTGCCCAATGCCCGCGTTCGAGCCGGTCAGCGGCACAAGCAGCGCAATACGGTGGCGTGTGGCATCTGTAGGAAGGCCAGTCGCCGGGCCCTCTTCGGGAGGCGCTTCAACAGGCTTTGGCGGCGCCTTGGGCACGACTTGGCACCCGGCCATAAACAATGCTGCACCAACAAGACCCCAGCGCATGATTCTCCGCCGTTTGAGGTCTGTCGCTTGCCCCTCACCCATGTCCTCTGCCATGACGCACTCCCTATGGCTTCTACGCTTCAACCCGGTCTCTATATCGTCGCCACGCCTATCGGCAATCTCGGCGATTTAAGTCCCCGTGCTGCCTCGATTCTTCGCGAGGCGGACATCATAGCGGTGGAAGACAGCCGCGTCACGGCGAAGCTTTTGCAGCATATCGGGGTCAAACGCCCGATGCAGCCTTATCATGATCATAATGCAGACCGGGTCCGCCCCGGCCTGATCGAGCGGATGGCGAACGAGGCTGTGGCTTTGGTCTCGGACGCAGGAACGCCACTCATTTCCGACCCCGGCTACAAACTTGTCCGCGATGCGCGCGCAGCTGGCCGCCATATCGTGACGATCCCCGGCCCGTCCGCTGTCATTGCTGCGCTGACTTTGGCGGGATTGCCGACCGACCGCTTCTTTTTTGCCGGATTTCTGCCGCCGAAAGCCAAGGCAAAGGCGGACCAGATTGCAGAATTCAAAACGCTGCGTGCCACGTTGGTATTCTATGAATCCGGCCCGCGCCTCGCGGACACGCTTGTCATTCTGGCGCAGGTGCTGGGGGACCGTGAGGCAGGCGTCGCGCGGGAAATCACCAAGGCCTATGAGGAATGCGTGACCGGCACGCTGTTAGAACTGGCCGCGCGGTATGAGGGGTCTCCGCCTAAGGGGGAGATCGTCATCGTGGTCGGCCCACCCGGCGAACCGGAGGCAGCTTCGGGCGATGACATCGAATCAGCCCTCGTGGAGGCGTTGAAGACGGCCTCCCCTGCCAAAGCTGCCGGAGAGGTCGCCCGCACGCTAGGGGCTGATCGCAAGGCGCTTTACGCCCGCGCGCTGGAACTGCTCGGCAAATGACCCGACAGGCCGCCGAACGTCGCGGCCGCTGGGGAGAGACGGTTGCCGCCTGGTGGTTGCGGCTGCACGGGTGGCGCATCCTTGCCTTCCGCGTGAAATTGCGCGTTGGTGAGGTTGATCTCATCGCCAAGCGCGGGCGCACAGTCGCCTTCATTGAGGTGAAGGCTCGTCGCAGGCAGGCGGACTTGGACACCGCTATCGATGCATGGCGTCTGCGCCGCGTGGCCGCTGCGGCCAACGCCCTGCAGCCGCGCTATACCGCGAACGGCGAAGACATCCGCATCGACGTGATGCTGATCGCGCCTTTCGCCCTCCCCCGCCATATTCCCAATGCCTGGCACGGGTGACAAAGCCGCCCGCTTCGCCTAGATCGCCCGCCAGACAAGGAGACCCGCAATGACCCTGAAGGTCGCATTCCAGATGGACCCGATGGAGGGTCTCAACATTACCGGCGATTCAACCTTCGCGCTGATGCTGTCAGCGCAGTCACGCGGCTATACCAGCTATCACTATACCGCAGACGAGTTGAACTATTCCGACGGCCGCGTCTGGGTCACGGCGCGTCCGGTGACGGTCCAGCGTGAGGCGGGCAACCACTTTGCCTTTGGCGCACCCGTGAAGATTGATCTGGCCGATGACATCGACGCCGTGCTGATGCGGCAGGACCCGCCCTTCGACCTCGGCTACATCACCGCCACGCATCTGCTGGAGCGGATCACGCACAGGACGCTTGTCGCCAATGATCCGGTGAGCGTGCGCAACGCGCCCGAGAAAGTCTTCGTGCTCGATTTCGCGCAGTTCATGCCGCCGACGCTCGTGACACGCTCGCTCGACGAGGTGCGTGAATTCCACAAGACGCACGGCGAAATTGTCGTGAAGCCGCTCCACGGCAATGCAGGCTCCGCTGTCATGCACATCGCCAAGGACGGCAAGAATCTGGCTGCCATCACGGAACTGTTCGGGCAGGTGTGGCGCGAACCCTTTATGGCACAGGCCTTCATCCGTGCAGTTGAAAGCGGCGACAAGCGCATCGTGCTCATCGACGGTGAAGTCGCTGGCGCCATCAACCGCATTCCCGGCGCCGGCGAAATCCGCTCCAACCTTGCCGCCGGCGGCCGCGCCGTGGCGGCTGACCTGACGCTAGGTGAACTCGAAATCTGCGCTGCCATCGGGCCCGAACTGAAGCGGCGCGGGCTGCTGTTCGTGGGCATCGACGTGATCGGCGGCAAGTGGCTGACCGAGATCAACGTGACATCACCGACCGGCATTGTCGCCATCGATGCCTTTAACGGGACGGACACCCCCGCCCTCATCTGGGATGTGATTGAGACGAAGATCGCCAAATGAGCGATTGGATTATCCATCTGATTGAGGACGCAGGCTATCTCGGCGTTGGCTTCCTCATGTTTCTGGAAACGGTCTTTCCGCCGATCCCTTCAGAAGTGATCATGTCGGTTTCTGGCCTCGCCGCTGCACGCGGCAAGATGGATATCACGGCGGTTATTGCGGCTGGCACCGCGGGTGCGATGCTCGGCAATTACTTCTGGTATCTCGCCGCCCGCGTCATCGGCATTGAGCGGTTCAAGCCGCTGATCGTCCGCTGGGGCCGCTTTCTGACGCTTGACTGGAAAGAGATTGAAAAGGCGGAAAAGCTGTTCGGCACGCAAGGCTGGGCCATCGTCTTTTTCGGCCGGATGCTCCCCACGCTTCGATCCTTGGTTTCAATCCCGGCAGGGCTGCTGCACATGCGGCTATCGACCTTTGTGATCTGGTCCACCATCGGCACCGCCGGCTGGACCGCACTGCTCGGCCTTGCAGGCTACACGATGGGCAAGAACTTCAAGGAAGTGGACCAGTTCGTCGGCCCGATTGCGACGGCGGTGATGGTGGTGATCGTGCTTGGCTATGTCTGGCGGCTGATCACCTGGAAACCGGACAAGGGCTGAGCAGTCAACTCCGTTTGGGCTGAGCTTGTCGAAGCCCCGTTCTTCCTTTTTGGCTCCCAGCAAAGAACAGCCCTTCGACAAGCTCAGGGTAAGCGGGAGCAGTGGGCCATCTCAAGCCCGCGGATGCGCCGTCCGGTACACATCCAGCAAATAAGCCGCATCTACCGCTGTATAGACCTGTGTCGATGACAGGCTGGCATGACCGAGCAATTCCTGCAGGCTCCTCAAATCTGCGCCACGTGCGAGCAAATGGCTGGCAAAGCTGTGGCGCAGCGCGTGGGGCGTGGTCCGGTCTGACAGGTTAAGGCGTGTCCGTGCCGCCTGCACCGCGCGGCGGACAATGCCCGGCTCCAGCGGACCACCGCGCGCACCTCGAAACAGCGGTTCCCCTTTCGCCACGCCATAAGGGCAGATGTCGGCATAGGTTCCAATGGCCGTGCGCACTTCGGGCAGGATAGGCACGATGCGTGTCTTCTGCCGCTTGCCGGTAACCGACATGGTCTCACCAATCGGCAGTATATCCCCGGTCAGGCCGAGCGCCTCGCCGATGCGCAGACCGGCGCCGTAGAGCAATAGCAAGATCGCCCAGTCGCGCGCGGCGATCCAAGGCTCCTTTGCCTGATCCGCCACATCTTCGGCAAGGGCGATGACTTCATCCGGCGAGACGGGCCGGGGCAACGACTTGCGGACGCGCGGCCCTTTGACCCGAGGCACCGCATCCTCGCCGCCTGCAAATTTCAGAAAACCCCGCACGGCTGACAATTCGCGTGCGGTGGAGACATTGCCAATGCCGTCCCCTCGACGGGAGGCGAGATAGGCGCGCAGGTCCGCGGGCTCGACCTTGGTCAGATCGGGTGCACCGCCATGATGCACCCGCAGAAAGCTCATCAAACGCTCCGCCGTCGCGACATAAGCGCGGACGGTATGGGTCGACCGCCGCCGGTCCCGACGGAGATGGTCGGACCAGCACTGGACGATGTCGGTCAAATGATTTTCTGCCCCGTCTTTTCCCAGTCGGCGAGGAAGCCGGCAATGCCCTTGTCGGTCAGCACATGGTTGAACAGCGCCTTGATGACCGACGGCGGGGCCGTCATGACGTCTGCGCCGATCTTGGCCGCTTCGAGCACATGAACGCCATGCCGCACGCTGGCGACGAGGATTTCGGTGCCGAAACCGTAATTGTCATAGATGAGGCGGATGTCGGCGATGAGCTGCATCCCGTCAAAGCCGTTGTCGTCATGACGACCGACGAAGGGCGACACGAAGGTCGCGCCGGCCTTTGCCGCGAGCAGCGCCTGATTGGCCGAGAAGCAGAGCGTGACGTTGACCATCGTGCCTTCGCTGGTGAGCGCCTTGCAGGTCTTGAGGCCGTCAATCGTCAGCGGCACCTTAATGCAGACATTGTCGGCGATCTTCCGGAGCACTTCGGCTTCCTTCATCATCGTCGCATGGTCGAGCGCCACGACTTCGGCCGAGACAGGGCCATCGGTGATGCCGCAGATTTCGCGCGTGACTTCCATGAAGTCGCGCCCCGACTTGGCGATCAGCGACGGGTTGGTCGTCACGCCGTCCAGAAGGCCGGTTGCGGCCAAGTCCTTGATGTCGGCGATTTCGGCGGTGTCTGCGAAAAATTTCATGGGTTTGGCGTCCTGCTAAAAGGAGAATCTTGTTCCTTTGTGCTTTACCTTAGGCGGGGCTGAAAACAACTGTTCGGCAAGCGCACAGGTCATTCGGTTGAGGATATCCCTCACGGCATGCGTGCAGCTTTAAAACAAAATCACCACGCCTGCCGACGAAGCCAGATAAACAGCAGCGGGGGTATGATGAGCTCCACCGCCCAAAGTACGATGATGGGGGGCGACGGCAGGCCATATTGGATGACAGACAGTCCGCGCGCGCAGCCGCCGAAAAAGAAGAGCGCGAGCACGATCTTCAGCAGGCCCGCATGCGCTCGGATATCGCGGGCACAATACCAGAGGAGCGCGCCGTAAATGGCGAAGGATGCGCCATAGAACCGGTTCTGGCTGTCGAGGCTGGCGTTAATCGCGTCGGGCACAGGCGCGCCAATCAGGGCGTCCCCGGCGACACCAAAGGCGACATGCAGGAACACGGGCACAAGGCAGCCAATGGCCAGCAGCCGAAGGATGTTCGGCAATATCATCTGCGCTCCCTCCCCCTATTCAAACGGCAGCCCCGCTGGCTTGCCATCAACGTACACCTGTCGCCTGCGGACATCCCGGATCTCCACCTTGCCCGCCTTCATCGCATCAGACTCTGCCTTTTTGATCGCCGCCCAATTGCCGGTCGGTGGGGCGTTGTCGTTCGCGCGGGACCAATCGCCATTCGCCGCCTGCGTGAAACGGTAAACCTCAACGCCGCAACCTTCACAGGGCTTGGTGATGGCAACAGCCTCGGCCTGCCCTGGCGTATAGAAAAGCACGCAATTGCCTTTCGTTTCGCACGAGCCAAATTGCGAAATCAGCACGATCACGTCACGCGGCAGCGGCACGGCTTTTGGCTTTATAATGATATTGCGGGCCACCTCATCCGCGCGGCTGACGGCCTGTTGTTGGGATTGTGCCTCCCACCGGTTGTCCAGCTTCAGCGCCTTCGCCGCAGCCTTGCGGATCTCAGGCGTCTTGCCCGATTTGGACAGTCGCTCCAGCGCGGCAACGCCGGATTTCCCAAATTCGAACTTGAGCGAGGCCCAATCGAACTTTTCGACACTCACCTGCCCGCTTTCCAGCCGCGCCAACTGGCTGCGCGTGGACCATGCGCCGAAATTGACGAGCGGCGTCGCAAGGATGAACGCCAACAGGCAGAGCAATGCCGCGAGTTGCAGGTTGAGCGGACGGACGGCATCGAACCAGCCCAACCGCCTGCGGACGATGACCCAAAAATAACCCCCGCCATAAGCCAATGCGAGGGCGACAAAAACGACCGCCCAAAGGCGTTCCGGCGTCAGTCCATATTGGCCAATGCGCAGGCCAGTGGAGATGGCAGCGATGATCGCCAGCGGCAGCATCGCTACCCCCAGAGCTAACGCTCCCCAACGCAGGACGACCATTTGTGCTTCATCCGCCTTGGAGTCTCCGATGGCAGCATTGGAAAGGATCAGCGCCCCGACGACGCAGGACAGTAATATCGGCGTTGTGGACTTCGTCGCATCCCAAAGGACACCCAGCCCAGCGAAGGGCAGCGCCAAGAGGAAGATGATGAGCGCAAATCCGAGAACGGGCGCAAGCACCGAGAGCACACGGCGCACCACCGTCTGCAATGTGATCAGCAGACTCTCCCGATCGCGCAGCAAGCCCGAGGCCGCGCCGAACGCGGCGCCCATCAGAGTGGCGACAAACCAACTTTCCTCCATCGCCGTGCGCACCAACTTTATGCCAATGAGGGAGAAAAGTTCCGCAAGTAATTGACCGAGAAGGAAAACAATCCCTGCGAACAACCAGCAGGCAAACCATAGCAACGTGTTCATCCAGGCCCGGTCATGCACACGCGGATAGGCAAGAGACGAGAGGCGCGGTGGCTTTGGCTGGCCCGCATCGCACCAGCCCTGAAAGAGGGGTGCAGCAATGACCACCGTGAGGATGGCACACAGCAGCGTCCAACCCTCTCCCCTATCCAGTTCTGAAAAGCCGCCGTTCAGATAGACAGTCGTTCCAACCAACAGGGCCGCAAAAGCCGCAAAAGCAGCCGACAGTCGGATCCTGTCCCGATCGAGCGTGAAAGCAAAGGCAACCCCGCCTGTCATCAGCGCAGCAGCAAGCCCGGGGCGCAGGACATCGTCCATCTTGCCGTCCGCCAGTTGCTGGATCGCCAATCCAACAAGCGCGCCCAATATCGCGACGGCCCAGTTCCGCTCCGGCCAATCTTGTGTGCTCGACTCGGTCATGCCCACCCTCCTCATTCTCGCAGTCCAGCTTATGCCGCTGGCGCCAGCGCACAAGCATGGCTTGCATCATTCCTGTGCCCCATGCAGTAAGGCGCCTTCATTTCCGGAGCAGCTTGTGGCGCGTAAATTCCTCTATGTTATTGCCGGGATTATCGTTCTCGTCCTCCTCGTGCTCTTGGCGTTGCGGCTGTTCGGCGCGCAGTTATCGCGCATCGCCTTTGTGCCGGGGGAAGCCTTTAAGGATCAGCCCGCCCTCGCTGGCGATGCTTATGCATCGCCAAAAATGTGGATCGCGCGGCCAGACATCGCCAGCAATCCAGCCCAATGGATCCCGACAGGTGCTCCAAAGAACATTTCACAAGATAATGATATTGCAGTATTTTTTGTCCATCCGACCAGCTACATGTCCAACGACCATTGGAATGCGCCGCTCGACAACAAGGAAGCCAATGAAACGGCAATTCAGTTCGTCCGTGGGCAGGCCAGCGCCTTCAACACAGCGCCCAACATTTGGGCGCCGCGCTACCGGCAGGCCGCCTTCGGTGCGTTTCTGACGGATCAGCCTGAAGCCGCAAAGGCTTTAGCGCTCGCCTATCGCGACGTGTTGATGGCCTTTGATGCCTTTGTCGCTGCGCAAAAGCCGGACACGCCCATCCTTCTTGCCGGACACAGCCAAGGCGCGCTGCACCTGATGCATCTGATGCAGGATCGGGTCGTTGGCAAACCCCTCTCAAAGCGCATTGTCGCCGCTTATGCTGTGGGGTGGCCCATTTCGATCAAGGCAGACCTGCCCGCACTTGGATTGCCGGCCTGTACCAAGCCCGACCAGACCGGCTGTGTGCTGAGCTGGCAGAGCTATGCCGAGCCCGCGGACTATAAGGACGTCGCCGCGCAGCAAGATCGCCAAACGGGCCTGACCGGAAGGGCACGCGGGGATGCCTATCTGTGCACCAACCCGCTGACCGGCGGCGCGAGGCCGGATGCACCGGCGACTGCCAATCTTGGGACGCTCAAGATCGGCGCAGACCTCAAGCCCGGCGAGCTGGTGGCCGGAGGCGCCCCTGCCAGCTGCGATGCCAAGGGCTATCTTCTGATCGGCGAAGGCCCGGACCTTGGGCCCTATGTTCTGCCCGGCAACAACTACCATGTGTACGACTACAGCCTGTTCTGGGCCAATGTCCGGGCGGATGCGGCGCGGCGCATGGCCGCCTTTTCCGCCAAGTGATTACCTCCACCCCCCTCGACTATCGCGCAGCCCTGCCCGAAGGTGGTCGCCTGATCGGCCTTGATGTCGGCACACAGACAATTGGCACCGCTTTGTGCGATGCCGGATGGACCATCGCGACGCCTGCAGACCTCATCCGCCGCGCGAAGTTCTCCATCGACCGGGCCAAGCTGCGTGACCTTATCTCAGCCCAATCCGTCAAGGGCATCGTCATGGGCCTACCGCTCAATCTCGACGGGACGGACAGCCCGCGCACGCAATCCACGCGCGCCTTCGCCCGCAACATGGAAGACCTCGGCCTGCCCATTCTGCTCTGGGATGAGCGCTGGTCCACGCAAGCCGTGGAGCGTGCGATGATCGACGCCGACCTGTCACGCGCCAAACGGGCCGAGCGGGTCGACTCCGCTGCAGCCGCTTATATTCTGCAAGGAGCCATCGACGCACTGGCCATGGGCGGTTTGCTGGGATGATCAGGTCTTAGGCAACGCTTGAACCTGCGGCACATCCCGTCTAGGGCTGGGCTTTAATGACATCACCGCTTTTCCCGCACCGGCATCTGCTCGGTATCGCTGGCCTTCAGCCGCATGAAATCCTCTATTTGCTTGATGAAGCCGAACAATGGGTCACACTCAGCCGTTCGCTCACCAAGCATGATGACCGGCTGGCAGGCCTCACCCAAATCAACGCCTTTTTCGAAAATTCGACGCGCACATTGCTGTCGTTCGAGATTGCTGGAAAGCGCCTCGGCGCAGACGTCGTCAACATGCACGCCGCGACCTCCAGCGTGAAGAAGGGCGAAACGCTGATCGACACCGCGATCACGCTCAACGCGATGCGCGCCGACGTCATCGTCATCCGCCACGCCTCGTCAGGCGCGGTCGCGCTGATTGCCGACAAGGTGGACTGCCCGGTGCTCAACGCCGGCGACGGACGCCACGAACACCCGACACAGGCGCTGCTCGATGCGCTGACGATCCGCCGCCGCAAGGGCAATTTTCAGGGTCTCAAAGTCGCGATCTGCGGCGATGTCCTTCACAGCCGCGTCGCACGATCCAACATTCTGGCCCTCACCTCGCTCGCCGCCGATGTCCGCGTCGTCGCTCCGGCCACGTTGATGCCGCCGGCTATTGAGCAGATGGGCGTAACCCCCTTTACCGATATGGATGAAGGCATTGCCGACGCAGATGTCGTCATGATGCTACGCCTCCAGACCGAGCGGATGGAGGGCGGCTTCGTCCCCTCGCTGCGCGAATATCATGCGCTCTATGGCCTCACCTATGAACGGCTGAAGCGCGCCAAGCCTGACGCACTCGTCATGCACCCCGGCCCGATGAACCGCGGCGTCGAAATTGCCAGCGATGTGGCCGACGATGTCAACCGCTCCGTCATTGCAGAGCAGGTGGAAATGGGGGTTGCCGTGCGCATGGCCTGCCTTGACGTGCTGACGCGCAACCGGAGGGGCGTGGCATGAAGACCATGATCGCCATCACCAACGCCCATCTCGTCGGCGGAAAAGGCACGCTCCTGCTCGAGGGAGACCGGATTGCGGCCATCGGCGGCGAAGTACCCGCCGGAGCAGAGATCATCGATGCCAAAGGCGAGCATGTCGCCCCCGGCATTGTCGACCTTGGCGTCTTCTCAGTCGATAAGCGTGCCTGCATTGCAGGTGGCATCACGCGCATTGCCCTGATGCCGGACCAGAAGCCGGTGCTGGATGAGCCGGGCATCGTCCAGCGCGCAGCCCTTGCGGCCAAACCCGATCTTTGGGTCCACCCGCTGGCCGCGGCCACACGCGGCCTCGCAGGCACCGAACTCGGCGAATATGCCATGATGCGCAAGGCGGGGGCCAAAGCGGTCTCCACCGGTCGCGGCTGGGTGGCGGATTCAGGCGTCATGCACAAAGTGCTGACGTACGCCGCGTCGCTTGGCCTGACGGTCATAACCCATGCAGAAGACGCCGGACTGGCGGCAGGCGCTGTCGCCACGGCGAGCGAGACGTCAACCCGTCTGGGCCTGTC
This sequence comes from uncultured Sphingomonadales bacterium, assembly GCA_903839675.1. Lineage (GTDB taxonomy): Bacteria > Pseudomonadota > Alphaproteobacteria > Sphingomonadales > Sphingomonadaceae > Aquisediminimonas. The sequence goes on along the minus strand of CAIMDB010000022.1, from coordinate 137,357 downwards.
CAGCGCGCCCGCTGAGGCTGAAGCGATTGCGATTGCACGTGACTTGATGCTCGCCGAACTAACTGGCGCTCGGCTGCATTTCCGGACGGTGACGACAGCCAAGGGGCTGGACCTGATCCGCGCAGCCAAGGCGCGCGGGCTGGCGATCAGCTGCGGCATTTCACCCACCCACCTTTTCCTGTCCGAAGTCGCCATCAACGATTTCCGAACCTTTGCGCGCCTTTCCCCGCCGCTGAGGGCCGAGGCCGACCGGCGCGCCTGTATTGAGGCTGTTCGGGACGGGACGATTGACGTGATCGGTTCCGCGCACGACCCGCGTGGCCCGGAGGTCAAGCGCCTGCCCTTTGCCGACGCAGACCCCGGCGCGGCTGGGGCGGAAACGCTACTCGCCCTATCGCTGGGGCTGGTGCGAGATGGTGTTGTGTCGGTGGAACGCCTGTTTGAACTGCTGTCGCTCAACCCGTCCCGCCTGCTTGGCGTGGACAGTGGCCGGCTCGAAGTAGGCGCGCCTGCCGACCTCGTCTTCTTCGATATGGGTAGCCCATGGCAGATCGATGCGGCAAAGTTCGTCGGTCAAGCCGGCAACACCCCGTTTGACAAGCTGCCTGTGCAGGGGCGTGTTCTGAAAACGATGAAGGGCGGCCGGGATTTGTCCTGACCGCCCTACCCCGTGTGTGACGTGGGGATATCGATAGGGATTAGCGCGAGGCCAACTGCGGGCCCTTCTTGCCGCCCTTGGCCGCCCAGCGGACGCCATCCGTCGGAAGGATCGACCGGATGAAGCACTGGCCACCTTCGGCCTTGATCTTGCTGCAGACTTCATTGGCTGCGCTGCGTGTTTCAAAGCCGCTGACCGAAAGGCGATAGAAGGTGCCCTTGGCAAGCTTCACCTTCGCCTGACGCGCATCATATTCGTTCAGAAAGTCCCAGCGCTTCGAAACCTTGGTCCAGCCATCGGCGGCGACGCCTGCTGACTTAAACGCACCGAGCTGCACCACGAACCGGCCAGATTCAACCGGCGCCGGTGCTTTGGCCGCCTTTGATGCCGGAACCGAAATCGGCACGACCTGCTGCTTGATCGGCTCGACAGGAGCCGCAATGACTGGAGCTTCCGGGGCCGCTGCAAAGCGGACGGGCGCTGGATCCTTCACCTCTGGCGAAACTTCATAATTAGGCTGCGGTGCGGTCTCCACCGCCGGCAGCGGTGCCTGAATAACCGGGGCCGCTTCTGCATACTTCTGCTCTGGATAATCAACGAGCGCCAAAGCCGTGGGCTGACCGTCATCCGATGTGCGCGTCACACCAAGGATGGTGGCCACCTGTTCCCAGCTGTTGCTGGGGCGGGCAAGGGAGGCCCATTCGACGATCCGCTTGTCTGCCAAATCTGCGGGCAAATCGCGTGTCGCCATGGCGCGGGCGTCGAGCCAGCGCCCGGCAAGCGCATAGGACAAGGCAAGGTTCTGACGTGTCTTGGGCGTTGCTTGGCCGTCCCGAACTGTCTGTTCCAGCGCCAAAACGGCAGCCTGTGGATCACCGGCCAAGGCGAGGGCCAAGCCATAGTCCGCAACGGGCAGGATAGATTTGTGGGCATCAAGAATGCTTTGCGCTTCACCGGCACGACCATTGGCCGTTTTGACCAGCGCCAGCTTCAGCGCGGCGGTCGGATTGGCCGGGCTTAGCGCCAGCGTATCGGAGAAGGAGGTTTCCGCCGCATTGAAACGGCCAACCGACAGATAAGCTTCACCAAGCAGCAGGCGATACTCCGCTGCGCGTGGCATGGCAGCCACGGCACGTTCTGCCAGCGTCACCGCCTTTTCAAACTTATGCTTGGCGAGAGCCTTCCGCGCGCCATCAGCAGACTTAGCCGCCGCCCGGCTGAGCGCAGTCTGGTCGGGACTAGAGCGTTCCGCCATCGCAGCCGGCGGGACAGCGAGAACGCCTGCGCCGATCATCAGCGATGAGACCGCCAGCTTGATCTTGTTGAGCTTGTTCATCGGTTCATACCCCCAAAAATAGTCAGGCTTTGCCCGTCGTGCGGATGGCCGCGAGCTGTTCAGTAAGTGGCAAACTGCCAAGATAGGCATCGAGCGCTTCCGTCACGATCTGCTGTGCCGAGCGGTGGCTCAACGCACAGGCCAGCCGCAATTGCAGATGCCGGTCGGCATCCAGCCGCAGCGTGAACGCCGCCTTCCCGCGCGATCCCGGTGCCGCACGGTTGGCAACACGCGGGGCTGGCTTCGGCACGAATGCAGGCGCCGCCGCGACAGGTTCGGGCGCTGCAAAGACTGGCGCCGGTGCGGCTGTGTCACGTTCCAAAGCACGCTGCTGCAGCACGACTTCGGGCACCGAGGTTTCAACCTGATCCAGATCCACCTTAGCTGAAATTGGGGCGACCTGCGGCGATACCTCAGGTGCGTCATGCGATACGGCCATGGGTGACAGGCCGGCACGACCAGCCTGACCCGGCGTGTAATCCGAATCTTGACCCATGTCGTTCCAGCCCAAATCCTCCAGAGCATTGGTTTCGGCCACGCCCGAAGCCGTCGCTTCGGTCATCATTGAAATCATGCCCTGACGGCGCATGGCAGGCGCTGCCTGACCTTTGCGGGCCAGAAGATTGGACGAAAGAGAAGCTAAAGGCTTGGGTTCGTTCATCGTCGGTCTCCCTTACTGGGTGACGCGACGGCCGAAGCCGCCTGTGACCGAACGCTGGAAGCCCGGAGCCGTCCCGACGCCGGGGGCGCTGAACACAGTGCGGCGGAAGTTCTTTTCCAGCCGGTCCGAAATATAGGTCCAAAGATCGCGAACTTCGCCAGCCGAACGGCCATTGGGGTCGACTTCCATCACCGTGCGGCCGTCGATCATCGACGCTGCATAATCGGTGCGGTGGTGGAGGGTGACCGGCGCTACCGTGCCATGCTGTGACAGCGCGACGGCGGCTTCATAGGTAATCTTGGCCTTGGGCGTTGCTGCATTGACGACGAAGATCAAAGGCTTGCCTGCACGATCGCACAGATCGACAGTGGCACCCACGGCGCGCAAATCGTGCGGGCTAGGTCGGGTTGGAATAACGATCAGTTCGGCGACTTGGATTACGCTCTGGATCGCCATGGTGATCGCGGGCGGCGTATCGATGACAGCAAGACGGAAGCCTTGCTGGCGCAGAACTTCAAGATCGGACGCAAGCCGAGCAACCGTGGTCTGGGCAAAAGCGGGCAGTTCCGCCTCACGTTCGTTCCACCAATCGGCCAGCGACCCTTGCGGATCAATGTCGATCAGAACGACCGGGCCTGCACCCGACAATTGCGCCTGCACGGCGAGATGGCCTGACAGAGTTGTCTTACCCGACCCACCCTTTTGTGACGCCAACGCGAGAACGCGCATAGATTGGACCCCCGGTCATGAATAACTGTTCCTGCTTCACTGCCATGGGGGTGGCTAAATTTAGGTTAACGCTGTGGCGGCAATTTGCGCCGCCATGGACATATGCCCAATTCAAGCAAGGGTAAGGCGACGTTAAGGCTATTTCGTATAGCTATCCCCAAACCACGCGTATCGGGGGATTGAAGATGAGATTAACTTTGTCGGCGGCGCTATGTGCGGCGGTCATGATTGTGCCTGTAACTCAATCATTTGCGCAATCCCGCCAAGCGTCGGGCCAGCCATCGCAGGCCAACGATGTCAAACGCGGTGTCGAAGCCTGGGAATCGGGTGATTACGCGACCGCTGTGAAGCTTTGGCGTCCGCTGGCCATCAAAGGCGATGCCGATGCGCAATTTAATTTGGCACAAGCCTATCGCTTTGGCCGCAGTGTTCCGGTTGACATGAAAGCAGCAGAAGATTGGTATCGCCGCGCAGCAGCGCAGGGCCATCTTCAGGCCGAAGACAATCTGGGACTGATCATGTTCCAGAATGGCGACCGGCAGAACGCAATGCCGATGATCCGCCGCTCCGCCAACCGCGGTGATCCGCGCGCTCAGTACGTCCTTGCGACGGCCATGTTCAACGGTGACTTTGCTGAGAAGGACTGGACGACGGCTTACGCCCTTATGACGCGGGCGTCGGCAACGGGTCTTGCCCGTGCATCCTCCAGCCTGGCCCAAATGGATAAGTTCATTCCCCTCGAACAGCGGCAAAAGGGTCTGGCCCTTGCCCGCGATATGGAATTGGCCAGCAGCCGACCGAAGTTGGCAGCGGTTGACCCCATTCCAGCGCCTCTGCCGCCCGTGAGCGTCCAGCCGATGAAGCCGGACTTGCCTGCGCCGGTTCGCACAGCGCCAGTCCCGCAATCGCGCGCGCCGCTGATGACCTCCAGCCGCAGCGCATTGCCGCCGCCACGTCGCAACGCGGCCCCGGCGGAACGGCCCGCGCAATTGCCGGTTGAAGTAGCGCCTGAGCCGCAGTGGCAGACCCCCGCCCCTGTCGCCAATGAGCCGGAGCCGGATTACAGCACGCCTGCCTATGAAGCGCCGACCTATGAGGAACAGCCCCGGCCGGTTCGCGCCGCCCCGCGCGCCGTTGCGCCGAAGCAGGTTGCGCCAAAGCCTGTCGTGGCGAAAGTGACCGCTCCAAAGGCCAAGCCAATTGCCGGCAAGGGCTGGCGCGTCCAGTTGGGTGCCTTTAGCGAAGAAACCAAAGCAAAGACGCAGTGGAGCCAGCTCAAAGGCCGGATTTCCGGACTTGGTGGCCTCCAGCCTTATCTGGTCAAAGCGGCAAGCATAACCCGCCTTCAGGCCGGGCCCCTTGCCTCCCGTGCCGATGCGGATCGGGTCTGCAAGTCAGCCCAAGCGGCGGGACAGGGTTGCTTCCCAGTCGCACCGTAAAGTCGGCGGAAGCTTAGTCCGCGCAGGCCCAGGCACTGCGCGGATAGCCCATTGCATAGAGGATAGCCGTCAGGTCGCCATGGTCTACCCGGGCCGCGGCGGCGGCGGCGGTCTTCGGCTTGGCGTGATAGGCGACGCCTAAGCCTGCCGCCTCAATCATGGGGATGTCATTCGCCCCGTCACCCACAGCAAGGCTGGCGGAGGAGCGAAGCTCATAAGCGGACAAGGTATCGATCAACGTCTTCCGCTTGGTTTGAGCGCCGACGATGTCGCCTTCCACCTGTCCGGTCAACATTCCGTCCCTGATCCCAAGGCGATTGGCGATGGCCTTGTTGAAACCGATTTCTGTCGCCACCGGATCGGCAAAGCGGGTGAAGCCGCCTGACACAAGGATCGCCATACCGCCTTGGGCGCGGATCGTCTGCACCAGCGCGCGTGCGCCGGGCATAATGACGACGCGCTCGACAAGACATTGGTCGATGACGTTTTCAGACAGCCCCTTCAGCAAAGCCACGCGACTGCGCAGCGCCTCTTCAAAGTCGAGCTCTCCGCGCATGGCGCGCTCCGTGACTTCGGCAATCTGCGGCTTGATGCCGGCATAGTCGGCCAATTCATCGATGCACTCAATGGTGATCATCGTCGAATCCATGTCCGCGATAATCAATCTCCGCGCGCGGTCGGCCGTCTTCTGGACGATGGCATCGGTACGATCAAAGGCGCCTTCAACGGCGACGCGGACGGCGGCGGGGTCCCCCGTGAACTCCACATCCAGCGCCTTGCCATCCTCAATCCAGCCGGACGACAGGACCGTAGCGCCGCTTTGTGCCACGCGGTCCGCAGCGGTTGAAATATCGCCTGCATCAAACCGGTCTGCTGCTATGAGCGTCGCTGTGAACATGGAACCATCCAAAAAGCCTGAGACGGTGGCGCTCATTGCAGGGCCGACGGCCAGCGGCAAGTCCGCATTGGCGCTGCGCCTTGCAGAAATGACGGGCGGCATCATCATCAACGCCGATGCCAGTCAGGTTTACAAGGACTTGAGGATCGTTTCAGCGCGGCCAAGCGCGGAAGAAGAATCGCGTGCGCCACATCGGCTGTTCGGCCATCTGGATGGTGCCACCGCCTGTTCTGCTGCCCAATGGGCCGCGGAGGCCAAAGCCGAGATTTCGGCGGCCCACGCCCAAGCCCGCCTTCCCATCTTGGTTGGCGGCACCGGCATGTATCTGCGGACGCTGCTCGAGGGTATTGCGCCGGTGCCGGAGATTGACCCCGCCATTCGGACCGCGGTTCGCGCGCTCCCTTTGACAGAAGCGCGGGCGTATCTCTTGGCAGAAGACCCCGAAGCAGCCGCCCGTCTTGACGCCAATGACAGCACCCGTATTGCCCGCGCCTTGGAAGTAGTGCGCTCCACCGGTCGGCCGATCAGGGACTGGCAGGCCGATCTTGTGGGCGGCATTGGCCAGCAGATCCGGCTGGTTCCTGTTGTCCTCCTTCCGCCGCGCGCATGGCTCTATGAGCGTTGCGGCCGGCGGTTTGCAGCCATGCTGGACGCAGATGGGATCGCGGAGGTTGAAGCCCTGATGGCGCGGAACCTTGACCCTGATCTGCCGGTGATGCGCGCTATTGGCGTTCCTGACATTGCCGCCTTCCTCTCCGGCGCGCTTTCCCGCGATGCAGCAATCGAACAGGGCCAAACAGCCACGCGCCAATACGCAAAGCGCCAGTTTACGTGGTTCCGCAATCAGCCGCCGACCGAGTGGCTGCGCTTCAATGACGAATTAGATAACGTCAAGATTGACGAATTAGCAATAATATTACGTGATACGGCGTTGACATATTAGTTTGTTATTCGTAGGGCGCCCGCCTTGCGAAAATCCTGCCGCAGTGCAACAGGGCGCCGCTGGCAAGCTGGGAAGATTGAAATGCCGAAGGAACAGTCTGGAGCCAATATCCTGATCGAGGCGCTGAGCGATCTCGGTGTCGAGGTCATTTTTGGCTATCCGGGCGGCGCTGTGCTGCCGATTTATGACGCGCTGTTCCAGCAAAAGCGCATCCGCCACATCCTCGTCCGCCATGAACAGGCCGCCACCCATGCCGCCGAAGGCTATGCCCGCGCGACCGGCAAGCCAGGTGTCGTCCTCGTCACCTCGGGCCCTGGCGCGACCAATGCTGTCACGGGCATCACCGATGCATTGATGGACTCCATCCCGATGGTGGTCATCACCGGTCAGGTTGCGACGCACCTCATCGGTTCTGATGCGTTTCAGGAAGCCGATACGGTGGGCATCACGCGCCACTGCACCAAGCATAACTATCTTGTGAAGTCGCCCGAAACGCTGGGCAATGTCATCCACGAAGCGTTCCACATCGCAACGACGGGGCGTCCCGGCCCGGTTGTCGTGGACATTCCAAAGGACGTTCAGGTCGCCACCGCGCCTTATAAAAAGCCGGGTACGATCAATCACGCAAGCTATCGCCCCCAAGTAAAGGGCGACATCAAGCTGATCGAAGCGGCTGTCGAAATGCTCGCGGCGGCGGAACGGCCGATCCTCTATACGGGCGGTGGCATCATCAATTCGGGTCCGGCCGCAAGCCAGATCCTGCGTGAACTCGCCCGCATCACCGGCGCGCCCGTGACCTCCACGCTCATGGGCCTTGGTGCTTATCCGGCGTCGGGTGAGGCTTGGCTCGGCATGCTGGGCATGCACGGCACCTATGAAGCCAATTGGACGATGAACCAGGCCGACCTCATCGTGTGCCTCGGTGCACGCTTTGATGACCGTGTCACGGGCCGTCTGGATGCCTTTGCGCCCAAGGCGAAGAAAATCCACATCGATATCGACCGCAGTTCGATGAACAAGACCGTCCGTGTTGACCTGCCCATCGTTGGCGATGTCGGCCATGTGATGGAAGACATGGTGAAAGTCTGGAAGGCACGCCAGCACACCAAGGCTGATCTGTCAGCATGGTGGAAGCAGATCGACGAATGGCGCGCCAAGAAATCGCTGTCCTACCCGCCGTCCACGACCGAAATCATGCCACAAGCCGCCGTTCAGGCCCTGTGGAATGCCACGCACAAGAAGAACCCGATCATCACCACAGAGGTCGGCCAGCATCAGATGTGGGCGGCGCAGCATTTCCACTTTGAATCGCCGAACAAGTGGCTGACATCGGGCGGTCTAGGCACGATGGGCTATGGCCTGCCTGCGGCCATCGGCGCGCAGTTGGGCAATCCCAATGCGCTTGTCATCGACATTGCCGGGGAAGCGTCCATCCAGATGAACATTCAGGAACTGGCGACAGCGACGCAATATCGCCTGCCGGTCAAGATCTTCATCCTCAACAACGAGTATATGGGCATGGTCCGCCAGTGGCAGGAACTGACCTATTCCAGCCGCTATTCCGAGAGCTATTCAGACGCCCTGCCCGATTTCGTGAAGTTGGGTGAAGCTTATGGCTGGAAGGGCATTCGGATCGAAACGCCTGATCAGTTGGAATCGGGCATCGCCGAAATGCTGGCCTATGATGGGCCGGTGATTGTGGACTGCTTGGTTGCCAAGGTGGCCAATTGCTTCCCGATGATCCCGTCGGGCGCATCCCATGTTGAAATGATCCTCGCTGACGATCAGGTGTCAGGCGAACTGGACGACGAAGCGAAGGCGCTGGTTTAATGCACATCAAAGAAGGCCTGAAAGAGCGTCATACTCTCTCCGTTACCGTGACGAATGAGCCCGGTGTGCTTGCGCGCATCGCGGGCATGTTCACAGCGCGCGGCTATAACATCGAAAGCCTGACGGTGGCTGATATCACCGAGGATGACTCGATCAGCCGCATCACCATCGTGACTGCGGGCACGCCTGCCGTCATCGAACAGGTCGTCGCGCAGCTCGACCGCATGGTGCCGGTCCACAAGGTGACCGATCTCACGCTGCTGGGCGACCATGTCGAGCGTGAACTGGCGCTGGTGAAGGTTGCCGGAACCGGCGACCACCGTATTGAAGCGCTCCGCCTTGCTGAGGTTTTCCGCGCGAACGTTGTCGACACGACGATTTCGAGCTTTGTTTTTGAAGTCACGGGCGCATCGACCAAGATCGACCGCTTTGTGGAACTCATGAAAGAAATCGGCCTCGTCGAGGTCGCCCGCACCGGTATCGTTGCTATGGCGCGGGGCAAGGAAGCCATTTAAAGTTTAACACCAACCGTCACCCTGAACTTGTTTCAGGGTCTATTGGCACCAGAGCATACACATAGGGCAAGCCAGTGTTTATGGATGCTGAAACAAGTTCAGCATGACGATCAAAAGCAAGGGACCAAAATAATGCGCGTTTATTATGACCGTGACGCTGATCTGAAGCTGATCGAAAACAAGAACATCGCCATCGTCGGCTATGGCAGCCAGGGCCACGCCCACGCCCAAAACCTGCGTGACAGCGGCGTCAAGAACGTTGCCATCGCGCTGCGTGCCGGTTCGGCGACGGCGGCCAAGGCTGAAGGCGCTGGCTTCAAGGTTCTGTCGAACAAGGAAGCGGCAGCCTGGGCTGACATCATCATGATCCTCGCGCCGGACGAACATCAGGCTGCGATCTGGGATGAAGACCTGAAGGGCAACATGAAGCCGGGCGCAGCCCTCGCCTTCGCCCACGGCCTCAACATTCACTTCGGCCTCATCGAAGCTCCTGCTGACATCGACGTCATCATGATCGCGCCCAAGGGCCCCGGCCACACCGTTCGCGGTGAATATGTGAAGGGCGGCGGCGTGCCTTGCCTGATCGCCATCCATCAGGATGCTTCGGGCAACGCGCATGACGTGGCGCTGGCTTATGCATCGGGCGTTGGTGGTGGCCGTTCAGGCATCATCGAAACCAACTTCAAGGAAGAGTGCGAAACCGATCTCTTCGGCGAACAGGCTGTTCTGTGCGGCGGTGTGACCCACCTGATCCAGGCGGGCTTCGAAACGCTTGTTGAAGCCGGTTATGCGCCGGAAATGGCCTATTTTGAGTGCCTCCACGAAACCAAGCTGATCGTCGACCTGCTCTATGAAGGCGGCATCGCTAACATGCGTTATTCGATTTCGAACACCGCCGAATATGGCGATATCAAAACCGGACCGCGCATCATCACCGCCGACACAAAGGCCGAAATGAAGCGCGTTCTGGAAGATATTCAGTCGGGTCGCTTCGTGAAGGACTTCGTCCTTGATAACCGCGCCGGTCAGCCGGAATTGAAGGCCAGCCGCAAGGCGGCCGCTGCGCACCCAATCGAAAAGGTTGGTGCAGAGCTCCGCGCCATGATGCCGTGGATTGCCAAGAACAAGCTGGTCGACAAGGCTAAGAACTAAGCGATTGCTCCCAATTCTTGGAACCATCCAAGAAGAGCTTTCCTTGACTAAATGGGGGGTAGTGCCAACATTGGCGCTGCCCCCCAATCATTTTTGTCGAGGAGTCTTCCCCATGAACAAGTCTTTCCTGCTCGCATTGCCCCTGCTCGCCGCAGCTCCTCTGGTCGCCCAAGGCGGCGCTCCGCAGCTTCCCGGTCAAGTGGACGCGTCGCGTGTCGTGGCCGGCACTTATGCCGTCGACAATCATCACGCCCAGATCCAGTGGACGGTCAACCACTTCGGTTTCAACGACTATTTCGGCATTTTCGGGCAGCCAACCGGCAGCCTGACCATCGACCCAGCCAAGCCGAATGATTCCAAAGTCAGCATCACGATCCCCGTGAGCGATCTCGCGACATCACGCGCAGACCTGACCAAGCATATGATGTCTCCGGACTTCCTTGATGCCGCAAAGTTCCCGACCGCCACGTTCGAATCGACCAACGTTGTGGCCACAGGCAACACGGCGAAGATCACCGGCAACCTGACGCTGCTTGGTGTCACCAAGCCTGTCGTGCTGGATGCCACCTTCACCGGCGCAGGCAACAACCCGATGAACAAGAAGGCGACCATCGGCTTCCACGGCTCAACGACAATCAAGCGCAGCGATTTCGGCATGGCAAAATATGTGCCCATGGTGGGCGACGATGTGAAAATCGCCATCAGCATCGCTTTTGAGAAGTAAGCTTTTCAAAATCATCGTTTTCAAGGGGCAACTTGACCTTCACGTCAAGTTGCCCCTTGCAACCTAATGGAATTCTGCCAAAATCCCACCAAATGAAAACTAGGGTGGATTGAAATGGCAGTTGAATATGTTGACGTCCTGATTGTCGGTGCCGGTATTTCCGGCATTGGCGCTGCGGTGCACCTGCAAAAGCAGTGCCCCGGAAAGACGTTCGCCATCATGGAGCGCCGCGAAAATTTCGGCGGCACATGGGATCTGTTCCGCTATCCCGGCATCCGCTCTGACTCCGACATGTACACGCTGGGCTTCAGCTTCAAGCCGTGGACCGCGCGCAAGGCGATTGCCGATGCGCCAGCGATCATGGGCTATCTCGGCGAAACGGTTGAGGAGTTTGGTCTCAAGAAGAACATCCGCTTCAACCATTATGTGAAGCGCGCGCACTGGTCCTCCGAAGACGCGACATGGACCGTCGAGGGCACGATTGGCGCCGACGGCCAGCCTATGACCATCCGCTGTAACATGCTGCTCATGTGCTCTGGCTATTATAATTATGACAAGGGCTACACGCCCGAATTTGAAGGCCTTGGCGACTTTAAGGGCAAGCTTGTCCATCCGCAGCATTGGCCCGAAAATCTCGACTATAAAGGCAAGAAGGTCATCGTTATCGGCAGCGGTGCCACGGCTGTGACGCTGGTTCCGGCGATGGCCGACAATGGTGCAGGCCATGTCACCATGCTCCAGCGCACCCCAACCTACATGGTCTCCCGCCCGGCCGAAGACGCCTTTGCACTTGGCCTGCGCAAAGTCCTGCCGCCTAAGGCAGCCTATTGGGTCACGCGTTGGCGCAACGTGTTGATGCAGCAGTTCATGTTCAAACTGCTCCGCAAAAACCCCGAGAAGTCAGCCGAACGGTTGATCGGCATGGTCAAGGACATGCTGCCCGAGGGCTTCGATGTCGCAAAGCACTTCACCCCGCCGTACAAGCCGTGGGACCAGCGCCTCTGCCTTGTTCCAGACAGCGACTTCTTCAACGCGCTTAAGGATGGCCGCGCGTCCATCGCCACGGACCATATCGACCGCTTCACCGAAAAGGGCATTTTGCTCAAATCCGGGCAGGAATTGGAAGCGGATATCGTCGTCTCCGCCACCGGCCTCAACATGCAGATGTTGTCGGGGCTTGAAGCCTATGTGGATGGCGTCCCCTTCCATCCGGGCCAGCACATTCTCCATAAGGGCACGATGTACAGCGACGTGCCGAACCTCATCATGTGGTTCGGCTACACCAACGCATCGTGGACGCTGAAGGCCGATCTGACGTCGGAATATGCATGCCGCTTGATCAATCATCTGGACGCAACGGGCAACAAGATCGCCATCCCGCGCACCCATGGCCAGAAGATCGAAACCGAGAGCTTTGTTGATTTCTCGTCCGGCTATTTCACCCGTGCGGAAAGCCAATTGCCCAAGCAGGGCACGGAGTTCCCTTGGAAGCTCCACCAGAACTATAGCAAGGATATCCGACTGCTACGTTACGGTGCGCTCAAGGATGAAGCGATGACCTTTGAAAAGGCGCATAAGGTGGATGCGCCCGCCCTGCTGGAAGCTGCGGAGTAAATTTGGCTAAAGTACACCGTTTGCGCTGAGCCTCATTCAGATCCGTTTACCCTGAGCCCGTCGAAGGGTCGTCCTTTTCTTTGCATCAAAGAGGAAGGACAGTGCTTCGACAGGCTCAGCACAAACGGATGGGTCTTGAGATCAGCGCAGCTGCCGGAAGCAAGTCCGCACCTCGTTCACATAGAGCTCCGGCTGCTCCCAGGCCGCAAAATGCCCGCCCTTGTCCAACTCATTCCAATGAATGAGCTGGTGCATGGAGGTTTCCACCCATTTGCGCGTTGGCCGCATGATTTCCTTGGGGAACAGACTGACGCCGGCGGGCAGATGGATATCGCGCGGCGCAAAGCTGCCGAAGCTTTCCCAATAAAGCCGCGCAGATGATGTCCCGGTGTTGGGCAGCCAATAGAGCATGATGTTGTCGAGCATCTCATCCATGGTCAGCGCACTTTCGGGCGTGCCGTCATTGTCGGTCCAGGACCACATCTTCTCATAGATCCAAGCCGCCTGCCCGACCGGGGAATCGGCAAGGCCATATCCAAGCGTCTGTGGGCGGGTCGCCTGCTGCTTGGAATAGCCGGAATCCCATTGCTGGTAATGTTGCAGCTTAGCGAGCGCCTGCTGTTCGCGCGGGCCGGGATTTTGCAAGTCTTCAGGCGAAGGCCCCGCCATCGGCATGTTAACGTGGATGCCGATGCACCCCTCTGGTGCCTGTGCACCAATGGCACTGGTGACGGCCGATCCCCAGTCCCCTCCTTGTGCAACCCAACGCGTATAGCCAAGCCGCGCCATCAACGTCGCCCAAGTTTGCGCGATCTTCTCAACGCCCCAGCCGGTCGTCGCCGGCTTGCCCGAAAATCCGAAGCCTGGAAGCGATGGCATGACGACATGGAAGGCATCTGCCGGATCCCCGCCATGCGCGGCGGGATCGGTCAGCGGGCCGATGACCTTCATGAATTCCAAGACCGACCCCGGCCAACCATGCGTCACGATGAGCGGCAGCGCATCAGGATTAGGCGAGCGGACATGAAGGAAGTGAATGTCGAGCCCGTCAATCTGGGTTTTGAACTGCCCCAACGCATTGAGCCGGGCCTCACAGCGGCGCCAGTCATAGCCTGTGCGCCAATGGTCGACGAGTGCACGCACCTTGTCGCGCTTGGCGCCTTGCGACCAATCAGCGACCGGTTCTGCTTCGGGCCAGCGCACCCGCGACAGGCGATCACGCAGGTCATCCAGTTCGGCCTGATCGACGGCCAGCGTGAAGGGATGAATCTCAGTCATTGTATATGCCTCGCTTGATCGTTCGTTGCTTATGCCAGAGCGGCTTTCGATGCAGCTTCCACCTTCGCGCGACTGGCGAGCGTCAACGTGGAGCTGGCCTTGGCAAGGAGGATGCCTGCACTGTCCTTCAACGTCCCTTCGACAAAGGCGGTGCGGCGTCCGCTCTGCACCACCCATGCCTCCGCGATGACCCGCCCGGGCCGGGTCGGTGCGAAGAAGGTCACCTTGATCTCCAGCGTCATCGGTACGGCGTCGAGACCCGGTATGCCCATAACGGCATGCGCCATCGCCGCGTCGATCCAACCGGTAACGAAGCCCCCTTGCACCACACCGCCCGAATGGCTTTGTTCGGCCGTCGCCAGATACTCAAGCGTGGCACGGCCGACCGGATCAATCTCGACAATACGGACCAATCCCATTTCCTTGTACAAAGTGTCGGGTGGGCTGTTGGCTTCGCTCATCGGGTTCCTCTCTGGTTGTTTTGCAATCTTGTGGCATGAAGGCGCAGCCGGGTGCAACGAAATGCGCACAATTGCCTACTGGACATTCGCGGAGCATCAACGCATAGATCCCGCAACATGATCATCCGGTCGGCCCTTCTTCTTCTTCGACTTACGCGCCCTTAGGCGCGTTCGTATCCGCGTGTGCCCTCGCACACCGCGCTGCCTAAGGGACATCAGACCAAACCCAACCGGCCTTTGAAGAGAAGACATCATGCTGCGCAATCCATCGACCAAATATCGCCCTTTCCCGCAGATCAACCTGCCTGACCGTCAATGGCCCAGCCAGACGATCACGAAGGCACCGCGCTGGCTCTCCACCGACATGCGCGACGGCAATCAGGCCCTCGTCGATCCGATGGATGCTGAGAAGAAGACGCGCTTCTTTGACCTACTGCTGAAGGTTGGCCTCAAGGAAATCGAAGTCGGCTTCCCCAGCGCCGGCGCGACCGAATTCGACTTCATCTCGGGCCTTGTCCAGTCCGGCCGCATCCCGGACGACGTGGTCATTCAGGTGCTGACCCAATCGCGCGAAGACCTGATCCGCACCAGCTTTGAAAGCCTACGCGGCGCCAAAACGGCCATCGTCCACGTCTACAACGCCGTCTCCCCCGCTTGGCGCAAGATCGTCTTCCAGATGGATCAGGCACAGGTGAAGGACATCGCGATTGCAGGCGCCAAATATCTGCGCGACGAAGCCGCCAAGCAGCCCGATACGGATTGGCGCTTTGAATATTCACCGGAGACATTTTCGACCGCAGAGATCGACTTCAGCATTGAATGCTGTGCAGCCGTCATGGATATCCTGAAGCCGACACCGGACAAGCCGATCATCTTCAATCTGCCGGCCACGGTCGAGGCAGCGACGCCCAACATCTACGCCGACCAGATTGAGTATTTCGGCCGTAACATCCCCAACCGTGACAGCGTCATCATCAGCCTGCACGCGCACAATGACCGGGGCACTGGCGTGGCTGCGACAGAGCTGGGCCTGATGGCAGGTGCCGACCGTGTTGAAGGCTGCCTGTTCGGCAATGGCGAGCGCACCGGCAATTGCGATCTCGTGACCGTCGCGCTCAACATGTACACGCAAGGGCTGAACCCCGGCCTCGACTTTTCGGACATTGATGAAGTCATCAAGACCGTCGAATATTGCAACCAACTGCCCGTCCACCCCCGCCATCCCTATGCGGGCGAACTGGTGTTCACGGCGTTCTCAGGCAGCCATCAGGACGCGATCAAGAAAGGCTTTGCCGCCCAAGAGTCACGCAATGATGATTTCTGGGAAGTCCCGTATCTGCCCATCGATCCGGCCGATCTTGGCCGCAGCTATGAAGCGGTCATCCGCGTCAATTCTCAGTCCGGCAAGGGCGGCTTCGCCTGGGTGCTGGAACAGGATCAGGGCCTGAAGCTGCCGAAGAAGATGCAGGCGCACTTCAGCCGCCGGGTGCAGGAACTGGCCGATGAGACAGGTCGGGAGCTCTACGCCGACGACATCTGGGCGGTCTTCCAGAAGACCTATTGCCTCAACACGCCGCAGCATTTCCAGCTGGTCGACTATGAAGAAACGCGCGCCGCCAATGGCGAGCGCATCTTTGCCGGCAAGGTCGTGATTGACGGTCAGGAACAGTCGGTCTCCGGTCGCGGCAATGGCCTGATCTCTTCGGTCGTATCCACCATTCGGGACAGCTTTGGCGTGTCGCTGGAGATTGAGGATTATACCGAACACGCCATGGGCCAAGGCACAGGTGTGAAAGCCGCTGCCTATGTCGAATGCAAATCCTCTGACGGCAAGACCGTCTGGGGTGTCGGCATTGACGAGGATGTGGCCACCGCCAGCGTCCGCGCCGTCCTCAGTGCAGCGAACGCGCTTCGGGCCTGATCAGCTCCAGCCGAGGATGATCGACATCCGGCGGTTGCGAGGATCAAAGCCGTCTTCCGGATTATAGGGCTCGCGGTCGGCGACGCCCTCAATCCGCATGAACCGTTCATTTTCAATCCGCTGTCCAGCGAGGAAGCGGCGGGTCACTTCCGCGCGTTCTACCGAGAGGCGCCAGTTGTTCGCACCGCGAGGGTCCTTTTCCCAGGTGAAGCTATCTGTATGGCCACGGATTTTGATGCCGTTGGGCACTTGCCGGATGACGTCGCCCACTTCGCGCAGCATCTGGATGGCGTCCGGCGTCATCCGATCCGTCCCCATGCCAAACATGGAGAAGTCGGATTCATCAACAAGGTCGATCCGCAACCCTTCTTCCGTCTCGGTAAAGCGCATATTCTTGGCCAGCCGTCGCATATTGGGGTTGGCCATCATCCGCTTCATGATGACGTCGCGAATATTCTCAAACTGGCGGCGATCCTTTTCCTTTTTCGCGCCAGATGCTTCCTTGGGCCCGCCTGCAGCATCCTTGGGGATAGTCAGGGACCGCGTACCCGTCTGCCCAGCCGCATTGGGGTATTTGTCGGCAGAAACGATAGAAGAGCCCCCAAAAAAGCCGTTGCCGCCTGCACTTTCGGTGCGCGTCATGGCTGTCGTCGGGGCGAAATAATCGGCGATCGACTTACGTTGCTTTTCTGTCGTCGCACCGAGCAGCCACATCAGCAGGAAGAACGCCATCATCGCCGTCACGAAATCAGCATAGGCAACTTTCCACGCCCCACCATGATGGCCGCCATGGCCGCCATCGATGATCTTCTTGACGATGATCGGACGGACCTGGTTCTGGACGCTCATGGTCTAGCGGCCCCGCATGCCGTCAAACACATCGGCAAAGCTCGGTTGGTTGTGATGGGCGATACCCGAGCGTGCTGCCTCGATCACCAACGGCAGCGGGTGACCGTGCAGTGACGCGACAATGATCTGCTTGACCACCTGATACATGGCCCCGTCTTCCTCAATCACCGCTTTACAGCGGCTCGCGAACGGGCCGACGATACCATAAGCCAGCAACACGCCAAGGAACGTCCCGACAAGTGCGGAGCCGATCATGCCACCAAGCACGGATGGCGGCTTGTCGATGGAACCCATCGTCTTCACAACGCCCAGAACAGCAGCCACAATCCCGAGCGCGGGCAGTGCGTCGGCCAATCCCTGCATGTCCTCTGCCGGTTTGATGGCGTGATGGTGGTGCGCCTTAATGCCATTGTCCATCACGTCTTCAACGGCGTGCGGATCGAGTGTCCCGGAAGACACGACCACCAGCCTCAGCGTATCGCAAATCATGTGAATGAGGGTGGAGTCTGTCAGAAGCTTGGGAAACTCGCCGAAGATGGCCGAAGATTTGGGGTCTTCAATATGCGGCTCAACAGCCACCGGGCCATCGGTACGCAGCATCTTCATCAGCTTGGACACAAGGAAGATGCAGTCGAGATAGTCCTGCTTCTTATACTTCGGGCCTTTGAACACCTTGCCAAAGCCCGCGCCGAGCGCCTTTAGATCAGCGCCGGAATTGCCGATGATCAACGCCCCGAGTGCGGCCCCACCAATGATGAGCATTTCGTGCGGCAGGGCATGCATGACCGGGCCGAGATCGCCGCCCGTGAGGGCGAACCCCCCGAACACGAGGCCCAAAAGCACAACAAGACCAATTGCCGGAAACATCGAAAGCGAGACCTGTCCTCAATCAGCAATCCCCACCGGACTGCTCTGCTGTCACTTTGGGGTAACGACCAATTGCCGCCAAAATTGAGGGCTATTGCAGAATATCGAACAGCGTCTTCTTGCTGATCCGGGCAAAGGCCGCTTGCGCGGCCTCCAACGTCAACTGCTGGGAATTCAGGCGGGCCACAGCTTCGGTGATGTCTGTATCTTCCAGGCCGGAACGCTCGGCTGTCAGTTCGATCTGTTGTTCGGCCAGGCGGTTTTCCAAGGCGTCTAGGCGCCCGCCCCGCACGCCAATATCTGATCGAACTGTCGCAATATGCTCAACCATATCGTTGAGCTTCTGGATCGATTGGCCGTAGGCGGCCCGGCGGGCCACAGGGTCAGCAATCTCGAGCGCGTCCGCCGCATCACGAAGCTGCTGTGCCAACGATACTCCGCCGGTCTGGAACACCTCATCCGCCGATGGAACGGGGGCAACCTGCAAGCCATCTGCAACCGGGATCTTTGCCGCATTGCTCGACGCGAACAGCGGTTCATCAAGGCTGTTGCGGGTTGTTGCCATCTCGCTCATCTCAAGCGCAATCGAGCGGAGCTCATTGGCCACAGCCGCCCTATATTCCGCACCCAGGGAACTATCGCCTGCCGAGACATAGCTCGACTGGGCCTGCACGGCACGGTCCGACAATTGCGACAGGATGGAGTCCGCATGGCTCGTCAATGACTGGGCCAGCGTGACGTTCGAGCTCCAGCTTTGCACATTGGATTGCGTGCGCACCAACTGCGCCACGCGTGCAGCCGCACCGGGATCGTCGGACGCGCGCTCAATGCGCTTTCCGGTGCCGATTTGGATCTGCGTCTTCAGCAGGTTACGCGCCATCGAAAGCTGACGCGAAATCTCAAGCGAGAGGCGGGTTCCGGTCAATCCGGGCATATCAGTTCTCCTATCCGCCGATGTCGTTGATGGACTGAAGCATCTCGCGCGCAACCTGAATCACGCGGGCAGCCGCTTCGTAAGATTGTTGGAGGCGCATCAGTTCCACCGCCTCGCGGTCGAGATCGACGCCACTCAGCTGGTCACGCGCTTCATCAGCGGCTTCGCTGCGGGATTGCGATGATTCCTGAACCAGCTTTGCCGACTGCACCTTCTGGGCATGGCTGGAGACGATGGCGGTCCAGGCCGTTTCGATACCGGAATCGCGGCGCGCTGAATTGAGGGCGAGCAAATTGGCATTGTCCGCCGTGCCATCAGAGGTCGCAATCGCGTCAACACTCACATCGAGCGCGGAAATGGTCAGGGCACCATCTGCCCCCATCTCCAAAAGCGGGCCACCCGGATTGCCGCTCTTTGTCCTGCCGGCGGCTTGATTGCTGTTGATCAGATCTGCAAACTTCGCTGCGAGCGCATCCACTGAGGCACGTTGCTCGGCAATGTCTGCCGCGGCACTCGACATACCGGCCAGCGATCCGCCCGGCGGAATGACATCAGAGGCCGTCCCGTCGGGTTGGGTCGCAGAGAAGGTGAGAGTTCCGTTGGCAGCAGAGGTAACACTCATCGTCCCGGCCGCGTCAGGATTGAGCAGGGTGACCCCCGTCCCGCTCATGCGCACGGTTGCGACACCGCGAAAATCCAAAGAAACATCGACGGGCACAGCCTGGGACAAATTGGTCAACAACCTGTCCCGTTGATCCAGCAGCGAGGCATAGCCGCTTGTCCCTTGTGGCGTGGCAAGCAGGGTCTGATTGACGTTGAGCAGTCCTTTGAGGTCGCTATTCACGCTCGTCACCGTCTGCCGTGCCTGAGAGGCGATGCCTTCCGATGAAGACTTCAGGCCTGATGCTGTCGTCCGAAACGAGATCGCAGCATCGTCGATCGACTGGAGATAGGCGCTGCGGCGGGCAATGCTGTTGGGGTCCGCCGCAAGTTCTTCTGCGCGGTTAAAGACGGCCCCAACGCGTTGACCGATCCCCGTTTCACCATCATCCAGCGCGCGTTCGGCTGATTCCAGCCAGTTCAATCGGGTGCTGGCTTGCGTGGCAAGGCCAGAGGCAATGCGCGATTCATTGTTGCGCCATTCATCCGCGTACCGGATGACCGTTCCGTCTTCGATCCGCGTGGACCGGCGGGCATAACCGGGGGTCTGCGCGTTGGCGACGTTGTCGCTGATGGTGGCGAGACCCTGCGTAAAAGCCTTCACGCTGGTCAGGCCGAGCGCCATGATATCGGTCATCGAACGTCACCTTTTTGTGAGAGCTGCGCCTCCACCAACGCGGCAATGCCAATTGATCCCTTTTGTGCCAGCGAGTCTGCCAGTTGCTTGTCTGACATCTCCCGATAGGTGTTCGTCGCGCTCGACCCGAACAGATCGTCGCCAAGCTTGGCCTGTCGCATGGAGCCAATGACCTGCCTGAGGAACAACGCCTCAAAGCCCTGCGCAGCCTTGCGCAACGCGGGGTCAACAGGCTTGGGCACAGACGGGGTGGAGAGAAGCTTGATCACAAGATCACCAATTCGGCCTGAAGGGCACCAGCCTGTTTGAGGGCCTGGAGGATGGCGACCAGATCGCCCGGCGAAACGCCCAGCTTGTTGACGGCCTTCACGATGTCGGACAGCGAGGCGCCACGGCGCATGAGTAACATCGGGTTGCGCTGTTCCTCCACCGCAATGTCGCTCGACGGCTCCATCGCGGTTTCGCCGCGACTGAACTGCGCAGGCTGGACCACGGTCGGGTTCTCATCGACTTTCACCGTCAGCTTGCCATGCGTGATGGCGGCGGGTGCCACCCGCACGGCGCCGTTGATGACGACCGTACCGGTGCGAGCGTTGACGATGACGCGCGCGGGCGGCTCCGTCGGTGTGACCTGAAGATTTTCAATCGCACTCATCAAGCGAAGCCGCGCTTCTGCGCCATCGGGGGCACTGATCGCAATCGACACGCCATCCATCGCCCGCGCGGCGCCGTTGCCAGCAAGCCGGTTGATCGCATCCGCGACCAGACGCGCATTCGTCAAATCAGGATTGGCCAAGTTGAACGTCAGCGCTTCGGATGTCGCAAACCCGGTATCGACCGCGCGTTCCACCGATGCGCCGCCATCAATGCGGCCTGCCGAGGGAATGTTGACTGACAGCTTGGAGCCGTCTGCCGCATCCACACCCAGACCGCCGACAACCAGATTGCCCTGTGCCATGGCGTAAATGTTTCCGTCCGCCCCATAGAGCGGCGACATGATCAGCGTACCGCCGCGCAGGCTCTTGGCCTTACCGATGGCGGAGATGGTGACATCCAGCCGCTGGCCCGGCTTGGCAAAAGGCGGCAGCTCCGCTGTGATCATGACAGCGGCTGCGTTTTTAAGCGCAGGGTTGATGCCAGCAGGCAGCGTCAGGCCGAAGCGGGAAATGGCCCCCTTCATGCCCTGCGTCGCGTAGTCGAGGCTGTCGTCGCCGGTGCCGGCGAGGCCGACAACGATGCCATAGCCGGTCAGCTGGTTGGCGCGCAGGCCTTCAAACGCGCCGAGATCCTTGATCCGTTCGGCGTGCAAAGGCGTCGCGACCAGGGCGGCCAGTAGGAAGAGGAACCGCTTCATCAGAACGGGCTGATCTTGGAGAAGAAGGCCTGGAGCCAGCCCTGCTTGCTGCCGCGCGCGATCTCGCCCTTGCCGGTATAGGCAATGCGTGCATTGGCGACCCGCGTCGACAAGACACGGTTATCAGCGGAAATGTCGGCGGTCCGGACAAGCCCCGTCAGCTCGATGCGTTCATCGCCGCGGTTCAGCTTGAGGAACTTTTCGCCTTTCACTTCGAGCACTCCATTGGGGCGGACCGAGACCACCGTCACCGCGATTTCGCCTGAAAGCGCGTTCGACTGAGCGGCTTCGCCCTTCCCCTTGAACGACTGATTGCCGCTTGCGCTTAAATCGGTGGGCTTGAGCAGGTTCAGGATGCCGGTGCTGGGCGGTGTGACGCCGACCGCGCCATCGCGGCCTGTGCTCGCCGAATTCGACTTGGTGGCCGTGGTGCGCTCCACGAGCATCACGGTCAGAATATCGCCAACCTGCCCTGCACGTGCACCCGATGTCAGGGGCGTATAGCCCGACGTCGAGAACACGGCGCCGCGCTCTGTTGCCCCTGCGGGCGCCGAGAGCAAGGCCAACGCGAGCGCCAGACTAAAGCTGCTGGTTCGCATTGCGCATCATTTCATCAGTGGCCTGGATCATCTTGGAATTGACCTCATAGGCCCGCTGCGTTTCGATCATGTCGACCAGTTCTTCGACAACATTGACGTTGGAGCCTTCCAAGGCACCGGACCGGATTGTGCCGCGACCAGCTTCGCCGGGTGCACCTGTCTGCGGAGTGCCCGAGGCAGGCGTTTCCATCAGGATGTTGTCACCACCCGGCGCAAGGCCAGCCGGATTCATGAAGCGGGCGGTTTCGATCCGGCCCAGCTGCGACAGCGCCGTCTGGCCCGGAATCTGGGCAGAGACCGTTCCATCCGACCCGATGGTGATCTGCGTCGTGCCTTCGGGCACCTGGATCTGCGGCTGCAGCGGCAGCCCCGATGGCGTGACAATCGTCCCTTCTGGCGACAGCGTGAAGTTGCCCGCGCGGGTAAAGCCGGTGCGGCCATCGGGCATCAGAACCTGAAAATAGCCGGCCCCTTCCAACGCAAGGTCAAGCGTATTGCCGGTTGTCGCAAGCGTGCCTTGCGTGTCCACACGGGTCGTGCCGCCCACCTGAACACCGGTGCCGAGGTTGAGGCCCGTCGCATACATGTTATCACCTGAAGACGAGGCACCGGCAGATACAATCGCCTGATAGGCCAGCGTGTCAAAGCTCGCGCGGTCACGCTTGAAGCCGGTGGTGTTCACGTTGGCGAGGTTGTTCGCGATCACCTGCATCCGCATATTCTGTGCGTCGAGGCCTGTGCGTGCGACGTGGAGGGCGCCCATGGTCATATCTGTATCTTCCTGCTTACTGGTTCAGGTTCATGAGCTGGGACGTGGACGTATCGAGATCACGCACATCACCCAGCAGCTTGAGTTGAACGTCCCACGAACGGCTGGCTTCAATCATGTCGACCAAAGCTTGGGTGGAGGAGACGTTTGAGGATTCGAGATGCCCGGTGCGCACGCGCGCATCCGGATCCGTCGGCAGAGCATCCCCGTTCGACGCGCGGAACAGGCCATCTAGGCCCTTGGTCGCGCCGATGCCGGCGGGAGAGACAAGCTTAACCTGGCCCACTTCCTGCGGCTGTGTCGGATCCCCCCCTGCCGGGATGATCGAGATGCGGCCCTGACTATCGATGGAAACGCTGTCAGCGGGCGGCAATGTGATCGGCCCCTGTTGACCGAGCACCGGCCGTCCATCACCTGTCGTCAGCAAGCCGCTGTCGGACATCTGAAAATCGCCGCGCCGCGTATAGGCCTCGTCGCCCGCCGGAGACTGGACTGCGAACAACGCATCATTCTCAATCGCCACATCAAGAGCGCGTCCGGTGGAAACAACCACCCCTGCCCGCAGGTCCGCCGACACAACTTCCTGCGACATCGCCGCACGGCTATCCAGGCTCTGACCCTTCAGCCACAGCGCCTGTGCTTCGGAAAGGTCAGACTTGAAGCCCGGCGTGGAGGCGTTGGCGAGATTATTAGCAGTCGCTGCCTGCTTGGCAGCGGCCCCCTTCAGCGCCGACAGGCTGTTATAGATCAGGCGGTCCATGATTTACCTCAGAAGGCCTGCATGATGGCCTGGCTCATTTTCGATTCCGCATCGAGAGCCTTGGCATTCGCCTGAAAATTGCGTTGTGCGGCGATAAGGGCGACCATTTCTTCGGTCACTTCCACGTTGGCGCGCTCCAGCGTGCCCGCCCGGATTTCACCGAGCGATCCGGTTGAAGCTTCGCCGATGATCGCCGGGCCACTGAAATCCGTCGGGCGCCAATGGGCGTCCCCAATCGGTCGGAGGCCTTCCAGCGAGTTGAAATTTGCCAGCGCAACCTTGCCGATATTTTCCGTCGTGCCATCCGAAAAGCTTGCCTTGGCAAGACCATCAAGCCCGATGGTCACACTAACCAATGCTGCATTCGGGTTTGCCGGAGAGACAGTTGGGATGCTGAAATCACTCAGCGTCGTGCCCGTGACCTGTCCTTGCGCATCGACCGGCAGGATCTGAACCCGGGACCCAAGCGTGTCGACAACATTCCGGCTCGAATCAATGTTGAACGCACCCGCACGCGTATAGGTGACATCGCTCGTCGGCGGTGCGCTCTTTACGACGAAAAAGCCGTCCCCGGCGACGCCAAGATCGAGCGCCTTGTCGGTCGTGGCGAGCGTGCCTTGGCCGAACTGCTGCAAGATCGCCATAACGCGGACACCCTGCCCGGCAACTTCGCGCGCGGTCTGCGTGGGGGCCGCTGCAAACAAATCGCCAAACTCAACGCGGCTGCGTTTGAAACCCGTCGTCTGCGCGTTGGCAAGGTTGTTGGAAATGGCCGCAATATCGGCCTGCGCACCCTTGGTGCCGGAAATGGAGGTGTAGAAGGACATGTTACGCGACCTTTGTTTGGGCAGCCGTCTGCGCGGTTGCCGCCTGGATGGATTGGAGAAGCGCTGTCTGGCTCGCGACGAGATCCGCGATCTCCTTCAGCGAGTTGTTCATTTCCGAAATGCCGGTGGAGCTGGCGAACTGCGCCATTTGCGCCGCCATTTCTGAGGGGTCGGCCGGGTCGGTCGGGTCCTGCTGCTTGAGCTGTTCTGTCATCAGGCGGAGGAAATCCGTCTGATTGAGCTGGGACGCGGCTGCCACGTTGCTGTTGCCCGTGGGGGTCGTAACATTTGTAATTGTCGTCATTGGCCAATCCTCAATGTGTCGAGCATCAGGCCCTTGGCCGTCTGCAGAACCTGAACGTTGTTTTGATAGTGTCGGGACGTCTCAATCATCTCGACCAGTTCCGCCGCACCATCGACAGCCGCTTCCCAGACGTCGCCATTGCCATCGGCCAGCGGATGATTGGGATCGTGTCGCTTCACAGGCTTAGTGGTCGATTGGTCGATGCGGTCGACGGAAACGGTCGCGCGGCCATCCGCCTCCATCACGGTGCGGAAGACAGGCTTCATCGCGCGATAGGCATGTGCCTCGCTGCTCGCGACCGACCCCGCATTGGCGAGGTTCGATGCCGTTGTGTTGAGACGCACCAACTGCGCTGCCATCGCGCGGCCGCTGATATCAAAGAGAGAAAGGGGGGCGGCCATTGTCATTCACCCTTCAGCGCGCGCGTGAGGGTGCCGATGCGCCCCTGCAGGAAGGACAACGTGGCGCGGTAAGCAATGGCGTTTTCGGCAAAGGCGGTCTGTTCAACCGACATCTCAACCGTATTGCCATCCAGAGACGGCTGCACGGGCACACGATAGCGCAGCGCCTTGTCTGGCGACTGTCCCGCTTCCGCACTTTGCAAAGCGGCCTGAAAATCAAGGTCACGCGCTTTGTAATTGGGCGTTGCGGCATTGGCGATGTTGGAGGCAAGCACCGTCATCCGCTGCGCGCGCACCGCCAAAGCCGTGGAATGGATGCCGAACAATCTGTCGAATGCGGGCATGTCATGGTCTCCGATGCAGGACCGACCACCGGGCCTGCGCTGAGACACCGAAGCAATCACCGTGCCAATTCCGGAATTCAGCGTCGAAAGGGCGATCAGGCCGTGCAGGGAGGCGCCCCCTGTCGCTTTTCTGACTCTAGGTCCGGCACTAGGGACTGGGACAAGTGCCTTTGCGCCATTGGCACGGCATTTGCTCAAATCACGGCGACCATCAGGAGACCTTTATGTTGATCGCCCCCTTTGCCTTGGCTGCTGCCCTTCCTCTGTCCTTTGAGAATTTGGGCGAAATTGATGCGCGCATTGCCGCGATTGGCAGTGCGGCACCGGTTGACCGGCGCCTCAAGCTGCCGCGCTGCCCCACTTTGGCCGAAATCGCGCCTATGGGCGGCAATGCCATTGCCGTACGCTGTCCATCTTTGGGTTGGCGCATTTTGGTGCCGTTGGTGGCGTCCCATCAAAACGCGTCGGCACCGGACATTCGCAAAGGCGATATTGTTGAACTTTATGTCGATGGCACGGGCTTTTCTGTGTCTACATCGGCCACAGCTGTGGAAGACGGACGGGTTGGCAACGTCGTCCGTGTCCGCCCAAGTGATGGAAATGCGCCGGTTAGCGTTACTGTCCTCGGCGCCGGACGCGTCCGCGCAGATTCCATCAACTAAGCCCTAAAAGGCTGCGTCAAATAGTCGTTACTGCACTCAGGAAGGCCTGTCGGGTTCATGACAGGTCACTTGAGGGAACAGGACGATGGTCGATCCAGTCAGCTCATCCAGCGGCGCGCAAGCCCCGCAACTTGTGCGTAACCCCGCGCCAAAGCCGACGTTGAACGCGGGCGGCGGCCCCGGGCCTGCGGATGTTCCGCGGCTCTTCAGCATGGCCTCCAAGATCGCGAGCGAAGGCCCGCCGGTTGATTACGTAAAGCTTGCGCAGATCAGCACCGCGATTGCGCAAGGCAGCTATCCTGTCGACACGACAGCGATTGCCGATGCCATGTCATTTCAGGCGTATCTCTAATGCCGTCGAGCGCCATTGATCGGCTAATCGACTGCCAGGGGGCGCTCATCAGCGCCCTTGACGCCGGCGACGTCTCCGCTGTTGAGGATGCAACCGCACGTGTCGCGCGCGCGCTGGAAGCAGTGCGTGCGGAAACCCCTTCGGCCAATGAAGACCGCCCCCGCTTCGACTACGCTTTGCGTCAGGCAGAAGCCGCGCGTGGGCGGGTCAATTTCCTGACAGACCGCGTGTCTCAACGGCTCGAAAGATTGACGCATCAGCGCGGTGAACGGGTGACCCACACCTACACAAACGCCGGAAAACTGGGCCGCGCTTCCCTCATCTGAGAACTGGCACGGCCTTTGCTGAATGCTTCCCGAATTGTTCAACAGGGAAGCCCAAGTGGCAGATACGACCATCATCACAACGGCAGGCCGATCCCCGGTGCACTCCGCCGTCGCCAATGCAGCGGCGCGGACCGGTATGGACTTCGGCTACCTTCTCAATCAGGCGCGCGTTGAAAGCAGCCTGAACCCGCAGGCGCAGGCATCCACCTCCAGCGCGGCGGGCCTCTTCCAGTTCACCAAAGCGACTTGGCTTGGAACGTTGAAGGCGCATGGCGCCAATCACGGCCTTGCCTGGGCGGCAGACGCCATCTCAACAACGCCCGGTGGTCGCCACGTTGTTTCTGACCCGGCACTGCGCCAAACCATCTTGGATCTGCGCTTTGACGCAGAGGCGTCTTCCGCGATGGCGGGGGAGCTCGCGTCCGACAATCAGGACTTTCTGGAATCCGGCCTTGGCCGCCAGACCGATCAGGTTGACCTCTACCTCGCCCACTTCCTTGGTGCAGATGGCGCGCTCAAGTTCCTGCAGGCACATGATGCTGATCCTTCACAGGCTGCCGCCCCCCTCTTCCCGCAGGCCGCCGCCGCCAATCGGGCTGTCTTCTATGCGCCGGATGGCAGCGCGCGAAGCCTAAGTGAGATCCGGGAGCGGTTCGCCTCCAAACTCAACGCGCCTGTCGGCGCTTCCTCGGTCCGCACCGTCATCGAGAACCGTCCGACCACGCGGGCGCTGATGCGCTTCGCCGATTTTGAACCCATGCCCGACAAGCTTTCGGTTGAATTTGCGCAGGCCGCATATCAGCGGCTCGCCGCCATGGCGGGGGATCAATAATGGGTCGCTTCACCCTTCCCGCTTGGGTCATTTCTGCGCGCAGCGGCGTGCTGCCCATCGCGATCCTCATGCTCGTCATGCTGATGATCGTGCCTGTTCCGGCCGTCCTGCTGGATATCGGGTTCATCGCCAACATCGTTATTTCAATGGCGGTGCTCATGGTGGCGCTCAACGCTGCCAAGCCGCTCGACTTCTCGGCCTTCCCGACGGTCCTGCTGCTCGCCACCATTGCCCGCCTGGCCCTGAACGTCGCCTCCACCCGCGTCGTGCTTGTCCATGGTCATGAAGGCACCGCCGCTGCGGGTCATGTCATTGAGGCATTTGGCAGCTTCCTGATCGGCGGGGACTACATCGTCGGCATCTTCGTCTTTGCCGTGCTCCTCGTCATCAATCTGGTGGTCATCACCAAGGGTGCCGGCCGCGTGTCCGAAGTGTCGGCACGGTTCACGCTCGACGCGCTGCCCGGCAAGCAGATGGCGATCGACGCCGATCTCAATGCGGGTCTCATCACGCCCGACGAAGCCAAGGCGCGGCGGCATGAGGTGGGGACAGAGGCCGATTTCTACGGATCAATGGACGGTGCCTCCAAATTCGTAAAAGGCGACGCGGTTGCCGGCCTGATCATCCTGTTCGTCAACATTGTCGGCGGCATCATCCTCGGCGTCGTGAGCCACAATCTGGCCCTGTCAGAGGCGGCGCGCACCTACACCATGCTTGCCATCGGCGATGCGCTGGTCGCGCAGGTTCCCGCACTCTTGCTGTCCATTGCCGCTGCCGCCATCGTCACCCGCGTTTCATCGCCGTTTGACCTCTCCGGCCAGATCGGCAGTCAGTTCGGCGCCTCGCGCGCTTGGGCACCTGTTGCTGGGATCATGACTGTCCTCGGTCTGATCCCCGGCATGCCGCATCTCATCATCCTGCCGGCCGCTGCGATCTGCGGCGGCATTTACTGGATGCTGCGCCAGAAGGAGCGCACGCAGATCATCGCTCCGCCGCCCATGCCCGTGTCGGAACCTCTGCATCATATTTCGTGGAACGATGTGAGCGATGCCGCCCCGATCACGGTGGAGCTCGGCTACGGCCTCGTCGAGCTGGTCGATGACCGCAAGGGTGCGCCGCTCATGGCCCGCATCACTGGCATTCGCCGCCAGCTGTCGCGCGAACTCGGCTTTGTCCTGCCGCTCGTCAAGGTGAAGGATAACCTCTCCATCGAAGGCAATGCCTATCGCATCACCGTCGCGGGCGTCGTGATGGGTGAAGACATGGCCTATGCGCGAGATCTGCTCGCGCTCGATAGCGGCGATTGCGAAAAGCAGCTGCCGGGCCGGTCTGTCAAAGACCCTTGCTTCGGCCTCGATGCCGTCTGGATTTCAGCCGATCAGCGCAATGAGGCGGTGGTGGCCGGATACACGGTCGTTGACGCACCGACGGTCATCGCAACCCATTTGAACGCGCTCGTCACCGGCAGCGCGGCTGAACTCTTTGGCCTCGATGAAGCACAGGGCCTTGTCGAAGCGCTGAAGGACAATTTCCCCCAGCTCGCCGCAGGCCTGTCTCCCCAGCCCTACAGCACAGCCCAGATTGCCGCTGTCTGCCGTTCGATGCTGGTCGAACGCGTGCCGCTGAAGGACTTCCGCCGCATCGCAGAGGCGATGGTGGAGGTCGGCGCGCTCGGCCTCGATCAGACCGGCATCGTCGAATCCGTCCGCCAGCGCATCGGCGCGCTGATTGTGCAGACCATCGTGCCATCGCGGATGCCGCTGCCCGTCATTACCTTTGATCCGGAACTGGAGGCGCTGCTGGCGCAGGCCGTCCGGGCCGGACCACAGGCACTTTACCCCTTTGAGCCTGCGCTTTCCAATCGATTGGTCTCGTCGGTCCGGGATGCGGTGCAGCCGCTGCTGATGGCCGCACGCAGCGTCGCTGTGGTGACGGCGCCTGCGATCCGACCGGCCGTTGCCCGCCTGCTCCGCGCCCAAATGGCCGAACTGCCGGTCCTGTCCGTACTCGAAATCCCCGAAACCAAGACGATCGACGTCATCGCCGTCGTCGGCGGAGCCCATGGCTCTGTCGCAGCGCTGACGGACATGACCGACGAGGAAAGAAGCTGATGTTGCAACAACCCATCACCCCTGCCCAACGCTATGCCGCGACCGATGTTGAGGCATTGGTCCAGCAGTCCATTCCCCTCGTGCGCCGCATCGCCTGGCACGTCCATGCCCGCATCGCCTCTGCCATTGAGGTCGAAGACCTGATTCAGATCGGGATGATCGCGCTGGTAGAGGCGTCACGCACCTATGAAGACCGCGGCCACGCCTTTTCCACCTATGCGTCCATGCGCATCCGAGGTGCCATGATCGACCATCTCCGCCGTGAGGCGAAGGTCGCGCGGTCCGCCATTGCCAAGCGCCGCGAGGTCGAAAAGGTCCGCAGGGCTCTCGAACAAAATCTTATGCGCGCGCCCAATGATCTCGAAATGGCCGAGGCGCTCGAGATGGATATCCGCGCTTATCAGGACATGAACGCGACGATCCAGCCCATCCGTGACGAGGCCATTGACGAAGCCTATTCAGACCATCTGATGGACTTTGCCGATCAGGGCGAACGCGCAGATCAAGCGATGGAGCGCGAACAGATGGCGGCCGCGTTAAAGCTGGCCATCGACAAGCTCAATGAGCGTGAACAGATGATCCTCCAGCTCTATTTCGTGGAGGAGCTCAACCTTGATGAAATCGGCCAAGTGTTGGGCGTCGGCGCTGCCCGCGTCTGCCAGATCAAGAAATCAGCGCTGACCAAGGTCCGTGCCATCATGGTCGAGGACGACGAGGACTACGCCTAAGCGAAGCTGGCCTTAATCCCGTCAATCACGAACTGCGCCGCCAGCGCCGCCAGAATGACGCCGAGGATCCGCGTTATCATCGCTTCGATCCGGTAGCCTAGGAAGGTCATCAACGGCCCCGCCGCCAGCAGGGCGAACATGTTGACGATCAGAATCACCGCGAGTGCGCCGAACACGACGAGGGTTTGTTCCATCCCGCTTGATTTCGATGTCATCAGCATGACCGACGCAATGGAGCCCGGCCCCGCAATCATGGGGATCGCCATCGGGAAGATGGAAATATCCTCGTGCTCGGGATGGGACTTCACATCCTCAACACGATGTTCCCGCCGCTCGGTCCGCTTTTCAAACACCATTTCAAGCGCGATGATGAACAGCATGATGCCGCCGGCCACGCGGAACGCGTCCAGACTGATGCCAAGCGCGCCAAGGAACGCCTCCCCAAAGACGGCGAAGAGATAGAGGACCAGTGCGGCGACAAAGGTCGAGCGCAACGCCATCGCCCGACGGTGTTCGGGGGGTGATCCGGCCGTGAGGCTGGCAAAAATGGGCGCACATCCCGGCGGATCGATGACGACGAAGAACGTCACCAGCGCCGAGATGAAGAGCTCCATCAGCATAGTGTCAGAGCCCTGCTTCCGGCGTCAGGCCAAGCCGCGCGCGTGCAGCGACGACGGTATTGCGCAAAAGCACTGCAATCGTCATCGGGCCAACGCCGCCGGGCACCGGCGTGATGGAAGAGGCTTGGGCAGCAGCTTCATCAAAGGCAACATCCCCGACAAGGCGCGTCTTGCCGTCAGCGGCAGGAACACGGTTGATGCCGACATCAATAACAACGGCCCCGGGCTTGATCCAGTCACCCTTTACCATTTCCGGACGACCCACGGCTGCGACGACG
Organism: uncultured Sphingomonadales bacterium; assembly: GCA_903839675.1. Classification (GTDB taxonomy): domain Bacteria; phylum Pseudomonadota; class Alphaproteobacteria; order Sphingomonadales; family Sphingomonadaceae; genus Aquisediminimonas. The sequence continues at coordinate 105,984 of CAIMDB010000022.1, read as the reverse complement.
ATATCGGCACGACGAACAACCTCCGGCAGATCTTTGGTCCGGCTATGCGCGATGGTGACGGTGCAGCTTTCCCCCAACAGCAGTTGCGCCATCGGCTTGCCCACAATGTTCGACCGACCGATGACAACGGCATTCATGCCCGTCAGATCACCGAGTTGATCCTTGAGCAGCATCAGACAGCCAAGCGGCGTGCAGGGAACGAGCGCATCCTCGCCCACCGCAAGGCGACCGGCGTTGACAACGTGGAAACCGTCAACGTCCTTGGCCGGATCAATCGTGCCAATAACCGCCTTGTCGTCAATTTGCGAGGGAAGCGGCAACTGAACAAGGATGCCGTCGACTTTGTCGTCGGCATTCAGGCTCTTCACGAGGGCAATCAGCTCTTCCTGTGACGCTGTTTCAGGCAAACGATGTTCGATGCTCTCCATACCAGCTTCGCGGCAGGCCTTGCCCTTGGAACGGACATAGACGGAAGACGCAGGATCTTCACCGACCAGAACCACGACCAACCCGGGCGCGCGGCCCGCATCTGCCTGAAACCGCTTGGCCGCATCGGCCACACGGTGGCGCAGCCCTTCGGCAAAGGCTTTTCCATTAATCAAAGTCGCGGACATCATTCCTCCAGCATTACGTTGCGGGCAACGGCTTCCAATTGCGCCGGATTACCCTTTATTCGAAAGCGCTTTAGCCGCGCTGTGGCCCCGCTGACCAGTGTTACGTCGCGCGCGGCCACTCCAAAATGAATTGCCAAAACTTTGGCCACTGCCTTGGTCGCCTTGCCGTCATCAGGCGGTGCGGAGACACGAACGGACAACCAGCGCGCACCGGCGGCATCTTCCCTCACACCGCCGACCCCGTCACGTCCCGCTTTAGGCGTTGCCCGCACAGAGACATCGATGCCGTCGGGCAAAAGCTTCCAGAAAGGGCCCGTCACATCCCTAAGGCGGAATACTGCACTTCAACCAGCACGCGTTCGATAATCGCCAGGCCGACGAGAACGACGAGCGGCGACAGATCAAGCCCGCCAAAGTCCGGCAATATCTTGCGGATCGGGCGGTAGAGCGGCTCAGTCATGCGGTCCAGAGAGCCCCAAATCTGACGGACAAATTCATTGTGCGTGTTGATGACATTGAAGGCGATCAGCCAGGACATGATGGCCTGAACGATGATGATCCACCATACGACGTTCAACAAGATCCGCAGGATATCGACGATCAGGTTCATGGGACAAACAAACTCCGAAACAAGTGATGGGCCTATTTGCCGGAGTTTTGCTGCAGGAGCAATGCGGTGCACCTGCAACAGCAAACGAATTGCGGACAACACAGCGAGGCCAGTTTTGTTGCATCGATGGGGCCCGGCGCATCGCAAATCAGCTGTGATTGCGCCCAACCGTGTTTTTACGGCCTTGAGCGGTCACGGAATGCAGCGCTACTTTGTTGCGATCGAAACCGATTTGGGAGGGGGAGCCGATGTCCAGCTACATCAGGGAATTTGTGAAGATTGATGACCGCACGACACTCGACGACGCCATTGACGTGCTGATGGAGCTGCGTCGCGCGCTACCGGAGGGGGCCAATGCGGAACTCCGGATGCGCGGCGACGACATCTTCGGCAGGCACCTTTCGGTTTGCTACATGCAGCCCAAGGCAGTCGAGGAACGGGCAACGGAACTCCCCTACCGTCTGGCCGCCCGCGGCATGAGCTAAAGCCTAACGTCCGAAGTCAGTAACACTACTCGGTTGGGCAGAAGCCTTTGTGTCCAAGGATTCCAAGCGGCGTTGCTGTTCCACGGCCTCAACCCGATGGGCGTGCGTCGGCGTGACAAGGGGGACGACGAGGCAGACGCTTTGCGCCGGCAGCACATCGTGCCAATCCCGGATCAGTTGCTTGTAAGCTGATCCCACCCGCCGAATGTTGCGATCCAGATCATAGAGACCCAAGGCGTTCACGTTGCCGTTCTGCTCGCGCAATGCCGTGTCCCAGTCGACCTGATCGGTGAGCGAATACCAGGTGAAGCCGACGGTCGGGATGCCGATATTGCGCAGACGAAGGACGCTCGCCCATTCCTTCCACAACCAATTGACCGCCTCATCCCCATTTGGGCCTTCGCGCAAATTGGTTTCCGTATGCATGACCGGCAGTCCGTAGCGCCCGTAATATTGCCGCGTGATCTCTGTATAGCCAAACACCTCACCAGAGGCGCAGGTGCTGCCGTCGGCATGGACGCGGTGCTCATTCGTCCAATAATAGTCGTTGCCCAATATGCAGTGCTGTTTGAGCCGGTTGCCAAGGAAGAAGTGATACTCCTCCCGCGTCATGCCGTTATCCATCAGATATTCGTACATGTCGCTGTTCACGCGCCGCCCGTAATTGAGATCAAGCGACAGGAAACGTTTGGCGTTCAACGTTTCGGCAGGGCCGATCGCAGCCGGGCTGTCCGCATGATAATATTCGGATGACTCGCTTTGGATGAAGATCGCATCGGGCCGGCGTTTCAGGATTTCGCGCATCGCCATCACATTGGCTTTCACGATATGCTTGAGTGCTGTGACAAAGCCGAGGTCGGTCGTCAGCTGCTCATTCCACCAGCCATATTGCGCGGAAAAGACGGCGCAAATGAACATCTCGTTGACCGGCGTGTAGAGCTGGATCCATGGATAGCGCTCTGCAAAGTCAGCCGCATAACGGGCGAATAGAACCGGAAAGTCGGGATTCTGAAAGTTGCCGATCCAGTCCGGTAACCCGAAATGGCACAGGTCAACGATCGGCGTAATGTCGCGCGCCTTCAGGTCGCGCAGCGTTAGGTCTGCAAATTCCCAATCATAGCGGCCCGGCGCCAGAAACGTCTTGTGGAGCGGCGGACCGAAGCGAAGATAGCGGATGCCAAGATCCTCGACGAGGTCAAAGTCGGTTTGCCATTGGCGGTAATGCCCGCAGGCCTCCATCTGGTCGACGCGGGTCCGCCCGTTGTTGATCGTCGGGATGCTATTCTCGATCCCGGTTGCAAACATGAAATTGGCCATTGAGGTTCGATCTTCTCCGGGCGGGTGGGCCAGAGGGGAACGAACGACAACGGGCTTAGGTCCGCAGGGGCCTCAGCGCGGGGCGGGCCGGAAATCGAGCGACCCGCGCCGCTCGGCAAAGCGCCATCCGCTGTCAGTCAACACCAGCCGGTCCGCATAGGTGCCAACCATGGGCGGCGCGGGGGATTGGATCGGCAGCCCGCCGTCCGCTGCGGCCTCTGCTGTGAACAGGAGGATCTGACTGGTCGCCGTGGCGGCGTGGCCACCTTCCACATCAACGCGGATGTTGATGCAGACATGGCGGGAAATGCGTGGCGGACGGGCTGTGAAAGAGGCGAGGATGGCGTCCCGGCCCTCGATAAAGTCATCGGGCGCAGTAGGGCGGCTCATGCGGCCGTCCGTCAAATAGAGTGCAGCTACATCCTCCCAGCGGCCCGCATCCAGCAAGGCGGCATATTCGGTGATCAGCTTGGCACAGGCGTGTTCCGCCAGCATCGTTTCAGTGTCCGTCACAGCGCGTATCTCCTTGCCTCTCCGCCTAACAAGGGTTGGCAACACAAACAACAGGTTGAGTGTTTCATATATGCGAAATAGAACGAGCAAATGAACGCTGCCAAACAAGGGGAATCCGTCAAGTCCGCTGTGCGCGCGCTTGAGATTCTTGAAACCATCGTCGCCATGGGCCGTCCAATGTCCGCCAATGAGATCGGGACCATCAAGCCGATCCCGGCGAGCAGCATGTCTTACCTGCTGACGACACTGGTGGGGCTTGGCTATTTGGTGCGTGAGGGGCGCAACTATGCCGCCGGCCCTGCCCTTGCCCGCCTGTCGCCGGCGGACAGCGGCGCCTCGCTTCGGGAGTCGGTTCGCCCGCTAATTGAATCGATCCGCGACAAAATTGACGAAACCACTGCGTTTTTTGTCGTGCGGGAGAACGAAATCGAAGCGATTGCCAGTGCCATAAGCGGGCAAGCGTTGCGTTATGCTGTGGAAGAAGGCCGCCGCGCGCCACTCCACGCCTTTGCCGCGGGCAAGGCCCTGCTCGCCACGTTCGAGCCACACCGGCTCGACGCGTATCTTTCAACGGTCCCGCGGGAGCGCTTCACCGCAAACACCATCACCGAAGCCGATGCCCTGCGGCGCGAGCTCGACCTGATCCGCAACACGGGGCTCTCCCATGTGCGCGAGGAATTTACGATGGGGATCTGCGCGCTCGGCAAGGTTGCCTGGCGCAATGGCGCAGCCTTGGGCGCGTTCAGCGTTGCCATTCCGGCGGCGCGCTTCAATCCGGAGATCGAAGCGCGCGCGACGGAATTGCTGGTTCAGGCCTCCGCCCTCTTGGGTCAGGCCTGACGCGTGCGCCAGCCATTGGCATAGCCCGTACGGGCGACATCGGCATAAGGAACCGGGCTGACAACAGCCGAAATTTCGACCTGCTTGTGCGGCTCAACGGTCAGCTTCTTGGTGCCGCCATTGGGTTCCCCCCAGACCAGTGAGACTTCGGTGCCGGGGATCGCATGTTCGGCATCCAGCATCGCCAGTGTCAGCATACGTCCTTCGTTGGAGCTATAGCCAATCCAGGTCGACAGGCCGACCGTCTTGCCATTCACCTGGACAAGATCAAACGGGTGCATCGAATAGACAGCCGACGGAAATTCAAAGAATTTCGCGCGGTCGCCACTGCCCAGCGCTGTTCCAAACGCATCGAGGAATGCGTCGTTGTCGAGCGCCAGCGTCACCTTCTGACGCTTCGGCGCTGCGTCCATCTTCTTGAGCGCTTCGGCCCCGACAAAGTCATGGTCGAACTTGACGAACGGACCATAACCCAGATCCCAAGGCGTCAGATAATAGTCTTCGACATTGTCAGAGGCGTGGCTGCCGCCGATCGACGCCTTAGCTTCATAGTGGTTGACCGTCAGCCATTCACGGTAGGGCTTCAAAGCCTCACCTGTGTAGATGGCGGGCAGCGGTGATGGGATCCAGCCCGACTCCAGCGTGTTCGAGGAATAGGCACGACCGCCCACAAGGCGCATACCATGGGCCTTTCCGGCTTCGACCAAAGCTGCGTGCACGGCGTCACCTTCAGCCATCGGGCCGAAAAGCTCAAAGCCGGGCTGGCCCGCCATGCCATGACGCAGCGCACGCACCTTCTTGCCGCCGATTTCCATCCAGCACATGTTGAAGAACTTGAGGTCAGGTGCCGGTTCGCCGGTCGCGGCTTCGATCACATGCGCCGCATTCGGCCCCTGGATCTGATAGCGATAGTTGACGCGACCGAACGGATCCGGGCGCGCTGCAGAACGCTCGTCATAAGTCAGCTTCACATCATCCTTGCCAACTTCGGCATTGTACATGACCCAGTTCAGCGTCGGCGCGCGGCCAACCAAATTGAAGCTTTCGTCGTCCAGATAGAACAGGATGACATCGCCAATGACAAATCCGTCGGGCGTGCACGGCACGAACTGCTTGGCCTTGCCGGGGACGAAGCCCTTGAAGCTGTTGATGCCGAGACGATTGAGCAGCGCGAACGCGCCCGGGCCTTCGACAAGCAGTTCCGCCATGTGAAATGACTGGTTGAAGAGCACGCATGTCTTCTGCCAAGCCTGCTGTTCATCGCGCCAATTGGTGTATTCGGCAGGAACACCCGGGTACACATTCGGGCCGCTCTGCTGGTTGCGCAGGAAAGATGCGATATTGCCAACGCCGCTCAACAGGGCTTCAAGGGACTGGGTGCTCACGACATGCCTTTCTAATTTCATATTGACGAATGCTTCGCATATATGAATGAATGTTTCGGCGCCAGTGAAAATTGAGAGGGAGAGTTATGTCCAAGTTTATTGAAACGACCCATGTGGGCAGCCTTCCTCGCGGGGATGAGCTCGTACCGCTGCTTTTGGCACGCGACCATGGCGAAGCTTATGACGTCGCTGAGTTTGATGCGGTCGTTCAACGCGCCGTGGATGACGCTGTCGTCAAGCAGATGGACGCCGGCGTCTCTGTCGCCAGCGATGGTGAACTCGGCAAGGTCGGCTATTCGACCTACATCACCGAGCGGCTGTCGGGCTTTGGTGGCGACGTGCCGCGCAAGCCAGCGCTCGACCTCGCCCCCCTGCCCGAGTTTCGTAAAAAGCTGGCCGCCGTCATGGGCGATCAGGAATTTGTCCGCGCGGCCTGCATTGGCGAAGTAAAGCTCGTCAATCTTGAGCCCTGCCATGAGGATATCCGCCGCTTCCAGAAAGCCTTGTCGGGCAAGCCCGTGTCCGGCTTCATGAACGCGGCCTCCCCCGGCCTCATCACCGCCTTCCAACCCAACCAATATTATCCGACGCATGAAGCCTATCTGGCCGATCTCGTCACCGCGATGCGCCCAGAATATGAAGCCATCGCAGCAACGGGCTTCTATCTGCAGCTCGACTGCCCCGACCTCGCCATGTCCCGCCACACCGGATATCAGGACGTGTCGGAAGAAGACTTCCTCAAGATCGCTGAAGCCAATGTCGAAGCGCTCAATGCAGCAACCGCCAACATTCCGCCGGAACAGCTGCGCATGCATATCTGCTGGGGCAATTATGAAGGCCCGCATGATCATGACATTCCGCTCGAACGCGTGATGGACATCATCCTGAAGGCGCGTCCGGCCACCATCCTGTTCGAAGCGGCCAACCCGCGTCATGAGCATGAATGGAAAGTCTGGAAGGACGCTAAAATCCCCGACAATAAGATCCTCGCGCCGGGCGTGATCGACACCTGTTCAAACTATGTCGAGCACCCGGAACTGATTGCCCAGCGCATTGAACGCTTTGCGGCCATCGTCGGCGCAGATCGCGTCGTTGCCAGCACGGACTGCGGCTTTGGCACCTTTGCGGGCTATGGAAAGATCGACCCGGCGGTAACTTGGAAGAAGCTCACATGTCTGCGTGAGGGCGCCGACATCGCGGCCAGCCGCCTCTAATCCAAGGGGCATTGCCGGAAACAACGAAGGCCCGCCTAATGGCGGGCCTTTTGCTAGGTCAGGCTTCTTTCTCGTTAAAAGCAGCCGCTCGACCCGCCGCCCACTTCTGCAGCGCCTCGGTCCGCAACCGCGCCCCTTCCGGATCGGCCTCTAACGGCAGAACGGAGTCCACAATCTTATCAAAATGATCGCGCAGGCCATCCTTCGCCTCAGGATAGGGGATGATATAAAGCTCATTCGCCTCGATGCCAGCCTTCACATATTCAGCCAGCTGAACAGGCTCCATACCGTGAATATGGATGCTGTGCAGCGACGCAACAGTGTCTTCATTCTCAACATAGCCGCTCTGCCCGAAGGACGCGGGGCGCAATTTGCTGGCCTCTGCAATATTTGATTTGATGTTGGCCGGGCAGAGAACGGACACGCCAATGTTGTGCTTCTCCAGCCCTTGGCGATAGCTCTCCATGAGGTTGATGACCGCAGCCTTGGCGGCAGAATAGGGCGCTGCAAAAGCGCTACCCATTAAACCGCCGAGCGACGATGTCGTGACGATATGCCCGGGACGGCCAGACGCGATCATGCGCGGGACAAAGGTCACCATGCCATTGATCACGCCGCCCAGATTGACACCGACAATCCAGTCAAAGTCATCATAAGACGTGTTCTCAACGGGCCCGAAGCTGTTCACACCAGCGGTGTTAAACAAAAGCGAGGGCGGCGCGCCAAAGACCTGCTCCACCTCGTCAGCCGCCTGCTTATAGGCGGCACGGTCCATGATATCGAGTACGATGCCGTGCGCGGTAATGCCTTCCGCCCTTAGCTGCGCCAGAGCCTCTTCAACCGGCTGCGGGCGGATGTCGGCAATCACAATGCGGCATCCCGCCCGGCCAAACACCTGCGCCTGACCAAAGCCCGCGCCGGACGCGCCGCCGGTGATGAAGGCGATTTCGTTTTCAAATTGATCCATGGCCAAAACTCTCCTGAAAGCGGCCATAATACGACCGCCCTATAGTAAGTAATGCTTACATTTTTCAGAGCGTTCAGCAAGGCACAGCTTACGGCGCAAACATATAACAACGCTCGACATACGCATGGTCGTTCGCGCGCTTCCGGAAACACTGAAGTGACGGACCAGCACCGGCTGAGCGCACCCATCCGGCGGTGATACCGTCACCTCAGTCCCGTGTGCCCAGCAAGTTACGGGCGACAACCCAATTGTGAATCTCACTTGGGCCGTCGTAAATCCGCATGGTCCTAAGCTTTGCTGACATCAGATAGAGCGGAAGCTCCCGAGTCATGCCCATCCCGCCAAACATCTGCATGGCGTGGTCGACAATGTCATAAGCCGCTTCGGTGCAATAGGATTTGACCATCGAGATTTCCTGACGGGTATCGCGCCCTTCATCCAGCTTCCAAGCACAATCATACGTCATTAACCGCATCGCGTGGATGCGCGTTGCCGCATCAGCGACCCAGTTTTGGATCGTCTGGCGCGAGGCCAACGGCTTACCGAACGTCACCCGCTGTGGTGCATAATCGATCATCATATCCAGCGCGCGCTGCGCCATCCCGATGGACCATGACGCCATTTCAATACGGCGCGTGCCCAAACGGACCTGCATCGGCGCAAAGCCCTGCCCGCGTTTGCCAAGCAATTTCCAGCCCGGAACGCGGCAATCCTCCAGCGCAATTTCATAGGTCGCGGTGCCGTCAATCATCGGGATTTTGCGCAGCACGTTGAAGCCCGGCGTGTCACGGTCAACCAGAAACGCAGACATGCCGTTGCGGCCATCCGGGTTCTTATCCGTCACCGCCATCAGGATCGTGAAATGCGCTTCGTCCGCCTTCGTGATCCAGATCTTGCGGCCGTTGATGACCCAGTCATCTCCATCCTGAACCGCCGTTGTTTTCATCTGGGCAGGGTCGGCGCCGGCGCCTGGCTCCGAAATCCCGATCGCAGAGATGGTTTCGCCGCGGACATAGGGGGCCAGATAGGCCTCCCGCTGACGTTCATCGGCGGCGACCATCATCATCCGCAAGTTCGGGGAATCCGGCGGCAAAGTGTACGGCGTTGCCGTGCGGCCCAATTCCTCATTGACGCCAACCATGGCGACCATCGGCAAGTTCATGCCGCCGACTTCTTCCGGCGCATCAAGCCCCCAAAGCCCAAGATCACGCGATACAGCATCCACCTTCGCCAATTGCTCGGCGGTCAGATAGCTGCCTTGTCCCGATGATTCTTTCTGAAGGACACCGCTTTCCAGCGGCATAAGCTCTGAATCCACAAACTTGCGGACCAGATCTTTCAGCATGCGGTGCTCTTCAGCGAGCTCGAAATTCATAGCGAAACCCTTCCAACAATTTTTGGAGATGCAGAAGACCCCTGTTCCGGTCGTTCTATGGAAATCAACGGGGCGCCATGCGGATGCCGCCATCCAGACGGATGCTCTGCCCGTTGAAATAGCTATTGCGCACCAGTTCCATGACAAGACTGCCAAATTCTTCCGGCTTGCCCAGTCGCTTGGGGAACGGCACAGACGCGGCAAGGCTATCCAGCACCTGCGGCTTTGCGCCGAGCATCAGCGGCGTCGCGAAAATACCGGGCATGATTGAATTGACGCGAATGCCAAGGTCCATCAGGTCGCGTGCCATCGGCAAGACCATCCCGTTGACGCCCGCCTTGGCGGAGCCATAGGTGATCTGCCCGATTTGCCCGTCCTGCGCCGCCACCGACGCCGTCAGCGTGATCACGCCGCGTTCGCCATCTTCCATCGGTTCAAGCGTTGCCATCCCTTCGGCAGCAAGCGACGCAAGCCGGTAACTGGCGATCAGAATGCCATGGACGCCATACGCATAATCTTCGGTCGACAGGCGCTTCAGCTTCCCGGCTTCCTTGTCAAAGGCCAGCGTCTTGCCGCGACGAGTGGCCATCGCGCAGTGCACCAGTACCCGTTCCTGACCATAAGCGGCCCGCGCCGTTTCAAACCCGGCGACAACGGAGGCCTCGTCCATAATATCGACCTTACAAAATAGCCCGCCAATGGCCTTGGCGACATCCGCACCGGCCTCTTCATTCAAGTCAAAAATGGCAACTTTGACGCCCGCGGCAGCAAGAGCCTCTGCTGTGGCGCGGCCCAATCCGGAAGCGCCGCCAGTCACAACTGCAGACGTGGTCGTATCAATTTTCATTTATGTCATCCTTTCAGCAGCGTCCCGATTGGCAGGCCTCTTGCGGGCTCCGCAAGCCAAATCAGAGCCTCGATGGCCATTTAGCCGAGAAAAGGCTCGTCGAGCGACGCTTTTGGGGCACGCGGAGGGCTTTGACTTTTTAAGCTACTACCTAGAAAACATAAATCGCGCTCCAAAGGGAGCTGTTCAAAAGTGATAAGTTTTGTCGCCTGTAGCCCCTTGCAACCTTAGGCGGTCGAGGTCGGTATCCCCCATAGGAGGATCGCAAACTGGCTTGCCTCTCTCGCGGCGCGATAAAAGACATTGTTTCATCGGCGAATGGCCGCAATGACAGTGACCCATGAAGAAGAAGCGCCGCTATCTCACTGCCACCATGCCCGACGGGTATGAGAAAACGATTGGGCCGACGACCGAGGGCTTCACCCATTACTGGCGGATCGTCGCTGAGCTGGAAAATGGCAAAACCGAAGTTTTTTGGGGCCATAGCCGTTCTCTCGTCGAAGCCAAACGCAAACGCATGCCCGCCGAAGAGGCCGCGCGCATGCGCAAGTGGACGCGCTTCACCTTTGAAATTGCGGAGCTGGTCGAACGGGGGGCCTGACATTTTCCGAATAGGACACCGACAGGACCGAATATCGGAACTACGCCCATCGCTATTCTTTCGAACGACGGCCGAGCAACGCAGAAAGCTCCCCGAAGGGAGCTTTTGCAAAGTTTATGATGTGATGGGTTTTGTTGGTTGCGGGAGTAGGATTTGAACCTACGACCTTCAGGTTATGAGCGGTGTTTTTCTACTTTAGATCCAACACCTGTGCCTGCGCATAGCTTCGATATAACCCCACTATATAGCCGTCAATCGTAAATTCTGAATGCGCAGTCTTACGATGCATTTAGCTGCGGTTTTCTCCCTCTTGCTCCCTATGTGATTCCGGAACTCTGGGGATTGATTGCCCGTAAGCGGCGACAATCATCCGCACGTTTGCGCAGCGACAAGGCTAGGGCGTCTTGCCTTGGTCGATCCGTTGACTGTCTGGCACGACTATCGCACGTGACACCCGCCACCTTGGAGTGTCCGTAATGACCAGATTCCAGCTATCTGAACCTCAACACCTCATCCTCGGATCCGCCTGTCAGAGGCCTGATGGTTACATCTTTCCAGTTGAGCACGCGTTCAAAGGCGGGGCCGTTGGCAACGTCTGCAAAAGCCTTCTTGCCCGCGGGCTGATAGAAGAGATCTGCTGCGCTGCACCCGACGTCGTCTGGCGTTATGATGAAGCCCTCGGGCCTCTTACCTTAAGGGCCACTCCCCTCGCCTATTCGGCTCTTGGGCTCCGAGACGATGAAGCAAGCCTGCTGACATCGTCTGGGGTTCATTCTTACGCCATTCCCAAAGACAACCGAGCCGAGCAGCTGATCGACCTTCTTCGGGAGCCGGGCGGTGTTTCAATGGCAGACATACAGACCGCAACTGGCTGGCAAGCCCACTCCATTCGCAGCCTCATTTCAGGTGTCTTGAAAAAGAAGATGCAGCTGCCGGTCCAAACGCTTCGGCAGAGTGGCGCTGGATGCAGGTACCTGCTGGCGGACGCCTGATTCGGGCGGGTAGATTGATAAACTCGGTCCAAACGCCCTACGCCAGACTACGCTACTTTTCGATTTAATATTCTATATCAGTAAGTTAGTTGACTTACCTTAGAGTGATCAGCACCCCCTGTTTTGCGGGCTTGCCCCTCGCCGTTCGGCCGCCAGCGAACGTCCGGGGTTCAATTCGCAGAACATCGATCGGGGCTGGGTACTCTATGTCAAAACTAACCAAGCGCGTCATCGAAGCCACAGAGCCAGGCTCGAAGGAAGTCTGTATCTGGGATGGAGCGTTGCCGGGGTTCGGCCTACGCGTGATGCCCTCGGGCCGAAAAAGCTACGTCGTCCAATATCGCGCAGGGCGACGCTCAAGACGCATAACTCTCGGGCCAACCTCAATCATCACGCCCGACCAGGCGAGAACCAGAGCCATTGCCATCCTCTCGGAAGTGCGCGCCGGAAAAGATCCAGCCGCCGACAGGTATGCGGGGCGCACGGCCGTGCTGGTCGTTGAACTCGCCCAGCGGTTTGATGATCAGCACATCGCGATCCGGATCAAGGAGAGCACCGCCCGAGAATACCGCCGCAACCTTCGTCGGTTCATCCTGCCCGCCATTGGTCGCATGAAAGTGACAGAGGTCACGCGGGCCGACATTGCGAAGTTCCATCACGACCTTCGGCACATCCCCTATCAAGCAAACCGCTGTCTGGAGATCGTCTCCAAGATGTTCAATCTAGCAGAGGTCTGGGGTCTGAGAGCGGACGGCAGCAATCCGAGGCGTCACCTTCAGAAGTACCCTGAGAAGAAGAGAGAACGTTACCTAAGCCCCGCCGAGCTTAAGCGTGTTGGAGAGGTGTTGCGCGAAGTAGAAGCCGAGGGCCGCGAACTGGCCTCGGCTGTGCTGGCCATCCGCCTTCTCATCTACACCGGCTGCCGGCTGAGCGAGATCACCAAGCTCAAGTGGGAATATGTGGATCTTGAGGGCTCAGCCCTTCACCTGCCGGATTCAAAGACCGGCGCAAAGACGGTCCATATTGGCAGGCCAGCGGTCGATCTGCTTGAGGGCGCGCCCGTCATCGTTGGTAATCCTTGGGTCATCACCGGTAAGATGGAAGGTGGGCGCCTCACCGACCTTCAGCCGTTCTGGCAGCGGGTCCGTGCGCGGGCTGGTCTCCATGACGTCCGCATCCATGATTTGCGGCACACCTTTGCATCTACAGCCGTGGGCGCAGGGCAAAGCCTCCCGATGATCGGAGCGCTGTTGGGCCATACGCAGGTGCAGACGACGGCGCGTTACGCCCATCTCGCATCCGCACCGGTTAAGGGAGCGGCAGAGGTGATTAGCGGTCTACTAGAGCGGGTGATGTCTATTTGAGCCCCCTTACATCGAACGCACCCATACAACTTGCAACTAACCCGACCCGTGTCATGGGCGGATAACGAGAAACCCATCGCATGCGAGAAGTCAGTGCCGACCGGCAAGGAACTTATCCCTTAACTCCTCCAATTTCGTTGGGAAGGCCATTTTCTCTTTGACAAGCTGGCTGATTATTTCGACTTTGCGAATACCGTTTCCGCGATTTAGGCAAGCGAAGCCGGACGAGTGATCAACGCGATCCTCCGACTGCCCTGATACCAAAGGATTTTGAATGGACACGCCTTTTGTTCGCCCCGATGTCGCGGCTTTCCTTGCCGCAACGCATGCCTCCGGTGCGCCACCGATCCACAATCTGCCCCTCGTTGAAGCACGGGCGACGATAAGCGCGATGGGCAGTTTTGCAGATGCACCACCCACTCAACTGCCAGTGGTTAAAAATCTATCCTGCCCGGGGCCAAGCGCGCCTATACCGTTGCGGCTATATGACCGAAGGGAGAGCCGCCAAGAGGCGGGTCCGCTGATCCTCTTTTTCCATGGCGGCGGGTTTGTCTTCGGGGATCTGGAAAGCCATGACAGTTTCTGCCGGACGCTCGCTGATCGAACAGATCTGCCCGTGCTCGCCGTCGATTACCGCCTGGCACCGGAGCATCCCTTCCCTGCGTTTGCCGATGACGCGGAATGCGCAGCACGCTGGGTCGCGACATGTCCTGCAGACCTGGGTCTTGGCATCACCGGCCTCGTAACGTGCGGTGACAGCGCCGGCGGACACCTCGCAATATTGGTGGCGCAGCGCCTCGGGGTGGATGCCGCCGAACGGCAGGTTCTCGCGCAATGGGCCATATACCCCTTTCTTGGGGGCGGAACCGATTGGGACTCCGTCCGTCGCTGCGGTGAAGGCTATATGGTGACACGAGAGGTCATGAATTGGTTTGATAGCTATTGCGGCAATCCCTTTGGAGATCCGCGCTATTCGCTATTACTGGGGCCGGTGCCGAAGACCCCGTTGCTGGTGCATACTACGAGCCTTGACCCATTGCGGGATCAGGGCGTCGCTTATGCCCGCCTAGCAGAAGCGCAGGGCGCGCGGGTGGTCCATATCGAGGCGGAGGGGATGATCCACGGCTTCGTCAACATGCGGAGCGCCCTCCCTTCTGCGAATGCAGATGTTGAACACACTTTAGTTGCAGGTCTCGATCTTATCAGACCATCATTGGCGGAATTTGGCAGCAATGCATATCCCGCGCGATTGAGCGCACCTCCAACTCTCGTCGGCCGGCCTTTTTAATACAGATGAATTAGACTATCATTAAAAGCCTCAGCTTGAAGCTTTCACGAGGTCAGTTCCAATGTCGTCTTTAAGTGCCAATCGTGTCGATGATCCGCGCGGGCGCCAGACACGGGCGCTCCTCATCGAATGTGCAGAGGCCATGATCGCGGAATATGGTGTGAACGGGGTTTCGGTCCGCCAGATCGCAAAGATGTGCGGATCATCCAACAGCAGCGTTGTCGCCTACCACTTCGGCGATAAAGCGTCGCTCTTAAAGGCAATCATAAAGCATCGCCTTCCAGTGATAGAAGCGCGGCGCAAAGAGTTGTTGTCCGCCTCGTTAAACGCCGCTGAAACGCCAGCCCCAAGGGCGCTGGTCGACGCTTTGTATCGGCCCTTTTTTGAACAGCGCGACGCACAGGGCAGACGCAGCTATGCCGCCTTTGTCGCAGAATTGGTGCGCGCCAATCTGATCGACATCCGCACGTCGCTCAACAGCGATTATCCGGTGACCGCGGACATTTTAGACCATATCCGAAAGTGGACGGGCGATATGGCTTCAGATCAATTTGGGCAGCGCATCTTCCTCACTTCCGCCCTAGTTTTTGCAGCACTCCGGCAAGCTGACCAAGCCAGCACGGCCGAAGATAGCGGCCCTCAGTTTTACGAAGAGGCCATTACTGCCGCGACGGCTGTGATCGAAGCCCGATAAGCGACGGACCACCAATATGCTTAAGCACTCAGCCATTCAAAAAGGACAGGCATGATGAAACGGATAAGCCATTCGCTGATGACGGTTGCCATGATAGCAACAGCCTTCTCTGCTGCTTCCGTGCAAGCGCAGACAGTTACGACATCAGCACCGGTGTCGTCGCCCACGCCCAATGCTGACGCCCGGCCGAATGTCATTGTCTGGATGCTCGACGATGTCGGATTTGGGCAGCTATCGTCATTCGGGGGACTGGTGCAAACGCCCAATATTGATCGGGTCGCCCAACAGGGGATACGGTTCACCAATTATCGCACGCCAGCCATATGTTCTGCGAGCCGGGCAGCTATGCTCACAGGCCGCAACCCACACAGCGTTCATATGGGCGGCCATGCTGCAGCAGCCCTGCCCTATCCCGGCTACGATTCCAAAGTCCCAGCCGAAGATGGCACCATTGCCGCAAATCTAAAGGCGGCGGGCTATGTTACAGTGGCGCTTGGGAAATGGGATCACCTACCAAGCGCAGATATGACGCCGGCCGGACCGTTTACCCGCTGGCCAACTGGGCAGGGCTTTGACAAATTCTACGGTTTCTTGAGCGCTGATGCCGACAATTGGCACCCGGCACTCATCGACGGCACCACCCCCGTCAAAAATCTAGTCACTCCTGACTATCACCTCAACAACGATCTGGCGGATCAAGCCATCCAGGCCTTTCGGGCGCGCAGCGCGCGGGAAACTGCGCCGCCGTTGTTTGTATATTTTGCGACCGGCACCGCACATGCACCGCACCACGCTCCCCAGGCTTGGATCGACCGCTATAAAGGCAAGTTCGATATGGGCTGGGACGTGGCCCGAGACATTGTGCTCAAGAAACAAATCGCAACAGGCCTGATGCCCAAGGGCACTAAACTTGCCCCTCGCCCTGCGGGGATGCCGGAATGGAAATCATTGAGCGCAGGTCAAAAGCGGCTTTATGCCCGTCAGATGGAGGTTTTTGCAGCATCGCTGAGCCACGCAGACGAACAGTTCGGGCGCATCCTTGATGCACTGGCGGCGAACGGAGAGTTGGACAATACCATCATTGCAATCACTTCGGACAACGGCGCCAGTGCGGAAGGTGCGTATCACGGCACATATAACGAAGCGCTGTTCATCAACGGGTACTATCCTTCCGATGAGGAGAATTCTGCCTATCTCGACAAATGGGGTGGCCCTGAAACGCACCCCCATTACGCTTTTGGATGGGCCGTCGCCGGCAATACGCCGCTGCGTTACTTCAAACAGACGACGCATGATGGCGGCACACGCGTTCCGCTCATTCTGGCCTGGCCAAAGGGAATCGCGGCCCGTGGTGAACTGCGCCCTCAATTTGCCTATGTCGCCGACATTGCACCAACGATCCTTGATCTAACAAAGGTGCCACTCGCCCCGATGATCAACAATGTTCCGCAGGCCCCTATGGAGGGGGTCAGCCTAACACCAAGCTTGGCATCTAAAGACGCGGCCAACCCCGCACGCGCCCAATATTTTGAATTGTACGGAAACAAAGCTTTATGGTCAGATGGTTGGGTGATCACCACGTCCCATCGGCTTGACCCCTGGCGGATGGATCAAAGCGGCCCATTCAATGAACCATGGGAGCTTTATCATGTTCACAAAAATCCCGGACAAACCACTGATCTCGCTTTAAAATATCCAGATAGAGTGAAGGCACTTTCTGCGGTATTTGACCAACAGGCGGCGCACTACAACGTCAACCCGATTTCAAACATCCAAGACGCTCGCCCCTTTGCCGCAAAGGCCCTGCAGGCGGAAATTGGCAGGCGGAAAGGGGTTTGGGCGTATAGTGGTGCGATCGGAAATATCGGATTTGGCGCCGCCCCGCCCATCACGTTTCGTCCCTTTGTCATGCAGGCAGAACTGTCGCTTGCATCGAGCACAGAGAGCGGTCCGATCTTTGCTTTTGGTGGTGCGGGCGGCGGGATGTCCGCCTATCTGGCCAACGGCATCCCCGCCTTTGCCTTGCGTGATCTTTCCGGAAAATTGACGGTCGTAAAGGCTCAAGCCGCATTGCCAAAGGGCGCCAGCACCCTGACCCTCACTTTGGAACGGCCGACGCCCAAACCGATGACACCGGAACTGATGACAGTCACCCTTTCTGCCGGGGATCAGGTTCTGGTCCGCCAACAGGTCACCGCAACTCTGCCCTTTTCCGGATATGGAGCTGCTGAGACTTTCGATATTGGAGTCGATCGCGGCAGTGCCGTCAGCCCCGATTACGCCCCTGATCAGGGTTTTTCGGGCACTCTTGGCAAGGTCAGTTTCCAGATCAAATAGGAATATCGCTGCGCTCAACCGCCTTCCGAAACGGATTGAGCGCAGCGAAATCCAACATGCGATGTCGACGTGTCCACCGGCTGGAACCACTTGGCCGCAGGACGGTAACGCTGGCAGTAATTTGGCGCACATAAGTGCGACCCGCCTTTCAGCACCTTGCGAACCTCAGGGCTGGTCGAAGTGCTTTGGCTGACGGTTAGGCAGCAGCTGTTATTGCCGATTTCGCCATCCGCATCGCTCGACGTCCATTCCCAGACATTCCCGATCAGATCGAAAAGCCCAAAATCATTGGCCTCATAATGGGCAACCGAAGTGGTATAAGGTGGTCCGGCCCGATCCGGATGCTGATGCGGAAACCCTTCACGCCAGAAATTGGCCAGCACCTTCCCATCGGGCAGGAGCGTATCGCCCCACGCAAAGTCCGCCGCCTCTAGCCCGCCGCGCGACGCAAACTCCGCCTCAATCTGCGACGGCAGGCGCTTCCCGGCCCAACGCGCATAGGCAACTGCGTCAGCATAAGCGATGTGCACAACCGGATGATCGTCGGGCGCGATGGACCCAAGGTCGGGGCCATAGGGATGACGCCAATTGGCACCGGGCACATAGGCCCACCAGCTTTCCGGATTAACCGGCGCGCCCTTTGGCGGTGCCTGAAAGACAATGGAACCGGCAATGATCATCTCTGGCAGGATGCCCGGATAATCTGCAGCGTCAGGGACTTTTTCCGCAAGCGTCACATGGCCGGTTTCCGCAACAAACCGGGCGAATTGGGCGTTGGTAACCGGCGTCCGATCAAGCAGAAACGGAGCCACATCGACATGCTGGCACGGCGCTTCTTCGGGATAGAAATTCGTGCTCCCTGCCAGAAACGTCCCGCCCTCAAGCCGGACCATATCATGTGGAACTGTCACGGGCGCATCACAGCCGCGACCCTCTCAGCCACCGCAGCCGCACCTGCCGCATTCGGGTGGAAGGCTGTGCCCTGTTCCACAATCGCTCCGTTGGTCCAAGGCTGCGAAGAGCAGGCATCGTGACCCACGCTGGCCGTTGCCATATCGACATAGGCGGCACTTGCCTTCGCTGCGGCCTGTTTCGTGATGGCAGCCAATCGCTTTGCGACGTCCCGGCTGATCTGCGCTTGCTGGTCGCTGATGCCCGTCGCCCGGCAATTGCCTGAAACTGGCAAAACCGCTGGATAGCTGACGATCACCACCTTAGCCTTGGGTGCGACTTTGCGGATGTGGGCGACAATCTTCTCAAAATTCTGCGACACCATGTCAAAGGGGCGCGCTTCAACGGGTTGAGGTGGACCTGCCCACCATGCCCCCAGACGACCCATCTGGCCTGAGGCGGCCATCATGTCCCCGATATAGTCAACATCATTGCCGCCTGATGTAATGGTGACGAGCTTTGCATCTGGCCCAACAGCGGCCAATTGTGTGCCAAGCAGCATTTGCCCACCCTGCAAGATATGCGCCGTGGTTGAACCGGAACAGGACATGTCAACGAGGCTCAAACCCGAGCGCTGCGCGACTAGCGACGGGTATCCACCTAAGGTTCGCATACATTGGACTGGACTGCCCGGCGCACGCCCGCCAATCCCAATGCCTGCGGCAAATGAACTGCCAAGCGCCACATAGTCTCCGGTCGTATCCGGCGCCTTGCGCCCCATCCAATAAAGGTAGCCGAATATAACGGCGGCACTGAGAAGGAGAAGGAACAACAGCCCCAATAGACCGCGCCGGACGAACTTGCCTAAGGCGCTCGCATTAGATGTCCGCCGTCCCATCGCCTTCCCCTCACCCAGCCAGCCAGCCAAGGCTTGATATCGAGGCCCTATTGGCGCGATAGGCGTCGCATGACGACCCGCAAACCGACAAAGCCTGCCGCACGTGCGCCACAACGATCCAATGGAGTCAAGCGGCGCGAGGCGATCCTGAAAGCCGCAGCAGACATCATTTCGGACGTCGGTATTGCGGGGTTGACCCTCCACGCAGCAGCAAAGCGTGCCAAATCGTCTATCGGGTCCATGTATCATTTTTTCAGCGACAAAGACCAATTGTTGACAGCACTGCGGGACCAGCACCGTGAGGACATGGACGAGCTCATGTCTCATGTGTCAGCCATTTCTGTCGATGACTGGGTCCAGATGACAGCTGATGATGTGGTGGACACTGTGTTCGGACGGCCCATCCAATACTATCTCGACCACCCTTTTGCACTGGAACTTCACCAGTTGCACGAGGGACAATCGATCGATGAGTTCATGGCACTCCTTGAAAAAGTGATGGTGGCCCGCATGGGAAAGGAGCACGGCACGCAGACGGCAAAGGTGCTTTATGCGGTATCGACTGGCACACTTTCTTTCGTTCTGGATGTCGAAAATGCCCGACAACGCAGCCTCGCTTCAGACATTCCTGCCGTCCTGAAAGCCTATCTGGCGGGGCAAGAAGCGATGATCAGATAGACGCCACGTCCTTGTAACTCTTGGACCCTTCCAGCACCTGCATGCCGCCCGATCTCATTTGCCTTAATAGACGATATCCTCTATTAAGAATCGCATAAGGGAGAGGGCCAAAATGCCAGCAGAATTGATCGACACGGCACCGGTTGCAGATTTCATCATTGTCGGCTCCGGGTCTGCAGGCGCCGTCCTTGCGGACCGCCTTTCCGCAGATGGCCGTCACACTGTTCTGCTCATCGAAGAAGGCGGTGGCGACAATTGGTTGAGCCGGATGCCCAAAGGCTTTGGCAAGTTGATCGGCGATCCCCTGCGCGCCCATTTCTATCAGACAACGCCCAAGCCCGGTGCCAATGTCGACCCGCAAATCTGGCTCCGTGGTAAGATGCTGGGCGGCTCAAGCGCCATCAACGGCATGGTCTGGAACCGGGGCGTCGCTGCAGATTATGATCAGCTTGAAGCACTCGGCAACCCTGGCTGGGGTTGGAAAGAAATGCTTCCCTGCCTGCGCGCGCTGGAGGACCACCAGATGGGTGCCAGCGACTATCGCGGCACGGGCGGCCCCATTGCGGTCATCACCAACCCCAACCGCAACGGCCTTGCCGACGCCTTCATCGCAGCGGGCAATAGCCTGCAACTGCGCACCAAGGACGACCAGAATGGCCCCGATCTGGAAGGCATTGGCTATGCCCAGTGGAACATCGATCAATTGGGCAAGCGGATCAGTTCCGCGCGCGTGTTGCTAGATAAGGCGAAAGACCGGGCCAACCTGACCATCCAAACCGGCACCCGCATTCACCGCGTGCTCATAGAAAATGGCAGAGCGGTTGGCGTGACCGGCGTCGCTAACGGAGAAGACGTGAACCTCTATGCAGGTCGCGAAGTCATACTGGCGGCAGGCGCGTTGATTTCGCCAAAGATCCTGCAGCACTCGGGCATTGGCGATGGGGCGTTGTTGCAGAGCCTTGGCATCGACACGCTCCACCACAGCCCCAATGTCGGCCGACAGATGCGGGAGCATCAGGTTCTGGCGCTCAATTTCCGCCTGCGTGACTGGACGTTTTCGGACAACCGCGAATATGGCGGCGCACGGCTGATCGGCAATATGTTGAACTACATGGTGCGCGGCAAAGGCCCGATGGCACGGGGTGCAGCCGAAGCCATTGCCTTTGTGAAGGCCCATCCCAAATCCACCCGCGCAGATACGCAGATCATGTTCAACCCCTATTCGCTGGGCGATACCAGCAAAGGCTTGGCGTTCGAGGATGAACCGGGGATGCAATGCTATTCCTACATTCTGCGCCCCCAAAGCGAGGGACATGCGCTGATCACCTCGGCTGATCCATCTGCGCCGTTGGATATCCACCCTGCCTTTTTCGAAGCCGATATCGACCGTGAAACAGCGATCGAAGGCACCCGCGCCATTCGCCGGATCATGGAGCAGGATGCGCTGAAACCGCATGTGATTGGCGAAACCGAAAAGACCAGTTGGGCGCAAAGCAATGATGACATCATGGAGCTCTACAGAACCTTGGGCTCCTGCGGATTGCACGCTGTTGGGACTGCTGCGATGGGCCCGGACGCGACCGATGTTTTGGACAATCATTGCCGGGTCCGCGGTGTGGAGGGGCTGCGCGTGATCGACTGCTCGATCTTCCGCGAGATGCCTGCTGGCAACACCAATGCACCCGTCATGGCCGCCGCATGGCGTCTGTCAGAAATCATGCAGGCCGAAGCACGCGGCTAATCCAACATCTGCCGGACGCATCGGCGAAAACGCAACTGACATAGAAGGATGTGAATGATGACGTTGATTGAAAGGCACCAAAAGGCAGCAGAGCGCCTTCCCGCTGCAGGTTCGCTGATTGGCGGAGAACGCTACACAGGAGCGCCTGTCGGCGCTTTCGATCACATCAATCCCGCCACCGGCAAAGGCCAAGCGAGCATTCCCCTATCCGGGATTGATGCGGTCGACGCAGCGGTCGCCGCCGCGCGGGCGGCAGCACCCGGCTGGCGCGATACACCCGGCACAAAGCGGCGTGAAATATTGGAGAAACTGGCGGAACTGCTGATCCAAAACGGAGAAGAGCTCGCCGTCATCTCCACTCTGGAAAACGGCGTCACCATGGGCTTTGGCGCCACCCGTTTCCCCGGCATGGCGGCGGAGTGGACACGCTATTACGCAGGCTGGGCCGACAAACTGGACGGGCTGGTTGTCGATACGCCGCGCAACGACGCCTTCGTCTACACCATCCCAGAGCCCTTTGGCGTAGTGGGCATCATCATCACCTGGAATGCCCCGCTGCTCTCGCTGGCGATGAAGATCCCACCCGCGCTGGCCGCAGGCAATACGATCGTCCTCAAGCCTGCCGAATTCACCCCCTTCACCTCGCTGCGCTTCTTGGAGCTCGCCCGTGAAGCAGGTCTGCCAGACGGTGTGCTCAATCTGGTCATTGGTGGCCCCGAAACGGGGGCGGCCATTTCCGCGCATCCGGGCATTAACAAGATCAGCTTCACCGGCGGCCCATCCACCGCGACCAAGATCATGCAGTCAGCGGCGAATAACCTCGTCCCTGTGTTGTTTGAACTCGGCGGTAAGGGCGCGAACCTTGTGTTTGACGATGCAAACCTTGCAGAGGCCATTCCGTTTTCAGCCACCTTCTCTCTGGTCAACACGGGTCAGGGCTGTGCCCTGCCAACCCGCCTGCTCGTCCAGCGCGGTGTCTATGATGCGGTGGTGGAAGGCGTCACGGCAGTCGTCTCCCAATACATCACAGG
This sequence comes from uncultured Sphingomonadales bacterium, assembly GCA_903839675.1. Taxonomy (GTDB): domain Bacteria; phylum Pseudomonadota; class Alphaproteobacteria; order Sphingomonadales; family Sphingomonadaceae; genus Aquisediminimonas. The sequence goes on along the minus strand of CAIMDB010000022.1, from coordinate 83,302 downwards.
CGATCCGCTGGTGCCAACGACCTTTGCTGGCCCGCTGGTCAATGATGCAGCCTTGCAGCGCGTGAGCGGTGTGATTGAGAAGGCCAAGGCAGAAAAGGCCGGACGCCTCATCCTCGGCGGTGGACACCCCGGGGGCGAATTGGCTGATGGCTTCTTTGTCGACACAACGATCTTTGCCGATGTCGATCCGCAGAGCAGCCTCGCTCAAAACGAAGTGTTTGGCCCTGTTCTGTCAATCATCCCCTTCGATACGGAAGAACAAGCCGTCGAGATTGCCAACAGCACAGCTTATGGCCTGACCAACTATGTCCAGACCAGCGACATGCGCCGTGCCCGCCGCTTGGCCCGTGATCTGCATTCCGGAACGATTGGCATCAACGGAACCGGCAACATGCACGTTGGCGCGCCCTTTGGCGGTGTCGGCATTTCCGGCTTTGGCCGCGAAGGTGGCCGCGAAGGCATTATGGAATTTGTCAGCACCAAGACCGTGCTGATCGGTTGAACTAGCATCGCTCGGCCCGGAGGCGGATCATGATCCGCCTCCGGGCCTTTGCTGTTCAAGGTCCTAGAACACCACGACCGTCCGGATTGCCTTGCCGGATTTCATCAGATCAAACCCGCTATTGATCTCCTCGAGCGGAATGCGGTGCGTGATCAGCGGGTCAATCGCCAGCTTGCCCTCGCTATACCAATCGAGAATTTTGGGCGTGTCAGTGACCGGATTGCAATCGCCGATAAAGGTGCCGCGGATCGACCTCCCGAAATAGAAGGTTGAGGCCGGCAGATTGATCTGCTCCCCAACGGGCGCGATGCCCACAGCAACCATCGTGCCCCAATAAGGGTTCACCAGCCCCACTGCCTGTTTGACGATGGCCGGATGGCCCACGCAATCAAATGCATAATCCGCCCAGGCGCCAAGGAGTGTCCGAATGGCCTTCTCTAGCGGTTCTGCCGTCTCAGCCGGATTGATGAAATGGGTCGCCCCGAATTCCCGCGCGACGGATTCCTTCGCCGGATTGGTGTCCAGCGCCACGATGACCGACGCCCCCGCAAGCGTGCAGGCCTGCAAGACGTTGAGGCCAATCGAGCCCATCCCAAAGACGAGAACCTTGCTGCCGGGCTCAACCTTGGCCACCTTGTGAACCGCGCCATAGCCCGTCATCACACCGCAGGGCACGAGCGACGCAATGTCATAGCCAATCTTGGCATCGAACCGGGTCAGCCGACTTTGGTCGATAATCGTATGACCCGAAAAGCTGGCCGCCGGACCCATCCGCCCAAGGCTCTCGCCGCGCCAGGTGAAGGGCGATGGCAATCGCGCATCCATCGCCATCGTGTCGCAATAACCGGTTTTCTGAGAGAGGCAGGGCGGACAAACGCCGCAATGCGCGGTATTATTGAGGATCACCGGATCGCCGACCGCAACCGCTGATACCCCCTCCCCGCACGCCGCGACAATTCCGGCCCCTTCATGGCCAAGCACTGCAGGCAGCTTAACCGGAAACTTCCCCTCCAGCGCAGACAAATCAGTATGGCACAGGCCGGATGCCTTCATTTCCACCAGCACTTCGCCCGCCCCGGGTGCGCGCACCTCAATCTCATCCACGATGAGAGGAGCGCCATTGCCCAGCGCGATCGCTGCGCGTGTTCGAAGTCCCATGCCTTCCATCCCTTTCCTATTCGCGCTCGCCCTTTTCAGGAAAGGAAGATTCATGGCTGTTCAAAAACAGTCCTTCGTTGACTCTCCAGAGGCTCAATGCGACACATTATCGTATATATGTTATAGATGAAAGGTATCGATGATGGAAGTGACCGGGGGATGTTATTGCGGCGCGGTTCGGTATGAAGCGACAGGCGATTTCCTTGCAAAGGGCATGTGTTTTTGCCGCGAATGCAGGCATATTTCTGGAGGCGGTGCGAACGTCTTACTCGGCATGCCCGCGGCAGGCTTTGAGTATGTCAAAGGGGAACCCAGCCACTTCACCCGCGATGACTTTGAAGGCTCTGTCACGCGTGAGTTCTGCGGCAAATGTGGCACGCATCTTCTCACACGCAGCCCAAGGATGGAGGGCGCTGTGCTGATCAAGGTTGGCAGTCTGGACGATCAGGATGTTTACGGAATGCCTGCCATGGCGGTCTATTGCTGCGAGAAAAAGGACTATCACGTGGTTCCGGAAGGTGTCGCCAGTTTCGACAAGTTCCCGACCCGATAGGCGTGCCCTCGACTGCAAAACCCAAGCACCCTTTTTTGCATTCCACCCTCTTGAAAGGCCACCCAATGAATATTGCGCTTTCGATCCTCATTGCCTTGGTCATGATTGCAGGCGGTGCCGCACATTTGGCGGCAACGGCAAATTTCGCCCCATTGGTGCCCACGTTTTTGCCCGCGACGCCGATTATCCTCGCGACCGGCATCCTCCAGATTCTCATCGGTCTGGCCGCCTTGTGGCCGCGCACCCGTTCTTTGGGCGCATTGGCTTTTGCAGCGCTCTGCCTTGCCTATCTGCCGCTGCATCTTTGGGATTATGTGCGGCCTGATCCCGTCTTTGCGCCACCCGTCGCTGCAACAGTCCGCGTATTGGTCCAGATCTTCTTTATCTGGGCAGGCTACACGCTGTGGGCACGCACGCGTGAGCCGCAGAAATGAGCGAGATGATCACCGGCGGCGGCCTGTGCGAGAACGTGCGCTACGCCGCCCCGGCACTAAGATGAGAAGGACGCCGTCGTCGGCATAATCAGCCGGATGATCCGTTCCGCAGCGGGGTCAAGCAGCCGGTCGGTTTGACGGACCAACACGATCTCTGCGACCGCCAGATCATGAAATGGCTGAGGATTGATGGCGACCAACGCGTCCCCTTTCTCGTCCCCGGCCAACATTGCCATCGCCGTCAGCCAGATGGCGTCAGTTGCAGCAGTGGTCGCCCGCAAAACTTCAAAGTCATTACACTCCACTGTCGTATCCAGCGGCCCGAAAGGTCGATTGGCATCAAGGCGTCCGCTTTGAGGATAACGTCCGGTTATCCGTGGATAAGGAACCAAATCATTCCATTCCACATCGCGATTGAGCGACAGCAGCGGATGGCCTGACCTGACAAACATACCCATAGAAAAGCTGGCGAGTGGGATGGTCTCGATGCCAATCCTGCTCTTCAACGTGTTGGCGCTGCATATGCCAAAGTCGAAAGCGCCTTCCATTACACCTTCCACAATAGCGGACGTTTCACGGACGACGGCAGAGATCGCAAGCTGAGGTGCTTCGGTGAGCGTATCAGTCAATATCCGCTTTAACATGCAGCTGGCGGCAAGTGGCCCCAGCGCAAAGTTCACATTGCCAAGGTCTCCACGGCCCCGCTGGCGAACATTGTGTTCGACCAAGGCAACCGAGCCCAGGATGCGACGGGCTTCGTGGATCAATTCTTCGCCAGCCGCAGTCGGTAATACGCCAGTGGGAAATCTCTCGAACAACATCAGCCCGGTCTCTGCCTCAAGAGACGCGATTGCGCGGCTCAGCGCTGGTTGCGTCATGCCGATCACATTCGCCGCACGTGTAAAATTTCGTTCCTGCGCGAGAGCCATCAACTGCTGCATTCGTCGGATTGTGAGCAATGCTTTGACCTCATGGAACAATGATATTCAATGCATTAGACTTATATCACAAGTCACCTCATCCTGTCCGCATAGATAATCAGAGCGGGATAGAGAGAGTATGTCAGGCACCAACCCGGCCCTTACGGCCAAGCCAGACCATGTTCCTGACGAACTGGTCACAGATTTTGACTATGTGCGCCCAACAGGCTTGGAAGAACTGGGCGTTTATCGTGCGATGAAACGCCTGCATGACGGGCCCGACATCATCTGGTCGCCGCGATATGGCGGTCACTGGCTCGTCACACGGGCAGAAGACGTGCGCTTCGTTCAGAATAACTATGAGATCTTCAGCCACGAAGAGTTCATGATCCCCCGCCAACTCATGGCGTACAGGCCCGTTCCACTGGCCGTGGACCCACCCAATCACGCCCGCTATCGGGCAGTGCTCAATCCTGCATTTGTCCCGTCGGCGATCGCGAGGATGCGGGAAGATGCAGCCGCGCTGACCATCGAACTGGCTGAAAATCTGCGGCCCGCTGGACACTGCGAATTCATGTCCGCTTTTGCCCGGATCATGCCCGTTACGATGTTCCTGCGCATCGTTGACCTGCCCATTGAGCGGCGCGACGAGTTTGTCGCGTGGGGCATCGCAATCATGTCCAGCTATTCAGTCGATGAGCGGATGGCGGCCATGGTGCGCGTGCGCGAATATTTGAAAACCGTCATCGACGAACGCGAAGGTGGCGATGGTCAAGATCTGCTGACGCGGGTCGCCGGATGGCGCAAAAACCCACGGTTCGAAAGCGATGACGAAACCCTTTCCATGGCCATGCTTCTCTTTGTCGGCGGGCTGGATACTGTGGCCTCATCCTTGGGGTACATCGTGCATTATCTCGCCCAGAATCCGGAATTCCAGAAGCGCCTGCGTGAGGACAAGAGCATCATCCCGGCTGCCTGTGAAGAATTTCTGCGCCGCTTCGGCTTGTCGAATACCGGCCGAATTTTGACCCGTGATTTTGAGTATAAGGGCGTCCTGTTCAAGAAGGATGAGATGATCATGGTCCCCAACAGCCTGTCGGGACTGGATGAACGGCTCTACCCCGATCCTTTCGACGTCAAGCTCGACCGTGGCATTGGCCCGATGGATCACAACACCTTTGGCAACGGGCCGCACAAATGCATCGGCGCGGGTCTAGCACGTGCGGAGATTCAAGTTTTCTTGGAAGAGTTTGTTGGCCGTTTGCCTGAGTTCAGGCTCGACCCCGACAAGGTCAATAAGGAGCATTGCGGATCCGTTCCCGGATTTGATGAACTGCATCTGCGTTGGAATTAGAAGGAAATCACTATGACGATTTTAGCGAGCGCGCTTGCGCCCTTTACTCTTGAAGGCAAAGTCGCCCTGATTTCAGGCGCGGCTCAGGGCCTCGGCATGGAAATTGCGGCACTGTTTCTCGATGTCGGCGCCTCAGTGGTTCTGACGGACATCAATGGTGATGCAGCCCGTGCGACGGCAGACGAGCTCTCGGCAAAGGGGCCCGTGCTTGGTTTGGCCATGGACGTGGCAGACGAAGCTGCCGTGGACGCCGCATTTGCTGCTGCCGCCAGCAAGTTCGGCGGGGTAGATGTTCTTGTTAACAACGCCGCCTACCGGAAAAAGGCGAGCACCATGGATATGCCCGTGGAAGAATGGGATTTGATGCATGCTGTTTGCACCCGCGGGACGTTCCTTTGCCTGCGCGCAGCGGTAAAGCAGATGCGCGGTCGCGGTGGCGGCTCCATTGTCAATATCTCGTCCATGAGCGCGCAACACCCGACGATCTACCCGAACATGCACTATGATTCCGCAAAGGCCGGTGTCGACGCCATAACGCGCCTTTCGGCTGTCGAGTTTGCCCGCGATGGCATTCGGGTCAATTCGGTACTCCCGGGTGGAATGGCAACGCCAGGTCCAAACAAAATGCGCGCAATGGAAGCAGAAGGCGGCCCGAAAATCGAAGGCCCTGCACTGATTCCCGGGCGCCAAGTGCTCGGCCGGATCGCCCAGCCGATTGAAATGGCGCGGGCCGTCCTCTTTCTGGCCAGCGATGCCGCCAGCTACATTACTGGTGCCGAACTGCTCGTTGATGGCGGCTTCACCAAGGGATGATGTGAGATGGATGAACGGCTTTCAAACAATCGGCCTTTGATCGGAAGCCATCGTCCGGCAACCACAAGTCTTGGCACACGTGATCATATCAATCCGGCGACAGGCATAATCCAAGCGGCAGTTCATGTCTGCGGTCCAGCAGAAATCGACGCCGCGGCCCGTGCTGCGGTCTCAGGACAAAAGGCATGGCAGGACATGGGCGGCGCTGGGAGACGGGATGCGCTGCTGCGCCTTGCCGACCTCGTGGAACGCCATGGTGACGAATTGGTGCGCATGGCAGCCCTTGAGGTCGGCACGCCGGTGTCGACCAGTGGAACGGGTCTCGCCCTGTCGTGGATCCGCTATTACGCCGGCTGGGCCGACAAGATTGAGGGAACGGTTTCCGAACCAATCGGCGCACGCGGACTGGCTTATGCAAAGCATGAACCCATCGGCGTCATCGGCGTGATCATTCCATGGAATGGCCCATTGGTCGCCATCAGCATGACGGTGGTGCTCGCGCTCGCCGCAGGCAATGCTGTGGTGCTCAAGCCGCCGACGCAGACTCCATTCGTTGCGATCCGCTTTGGTGAACTCGCACTGGAAGCCGGCATCCCGGAGGGCGCACTGAACGTCGTGCCCGGCGACGGCGCAGCGGGTGAAGCGCTCGTGGCACATCCGGCTATCGGAAAGGTAAGTTTCACGGGGGGCGACGTTGTTGCGCGGTCGGTGATGCACACGGCGTCCGACCATCTTAAACCAGTGACCTTGGAGCTGGGCGGTAAATCCGCAAACCTCGTCTTCGCCGATGCCGATCTGGACTTGGCCGCGGGAATGGCCGCGACCTGTTCCCTGATCCCGCTGTCGGGCCAAGGCTGCGTCCTGCCCACAAGGGTCTACGCCCACAAGACCATCTTTGACGATCTCGTCGAACGGATTGCCACACAGGCCAAGGCGTTTCCGATGGGTGATCCTTTGTCCCCCTCGACGATCATCGGGCCCGTCATCCACGAAGGCGCGGCGCAGAGAATCATGGGCGTGATCGAGCGCGCAAAGTCGGACTCAGGCGGGCAACTGGTTGCAGGAGGCAAACGCGGCCAAGGTGATCTTGCAGCCGGTGCCTTTGTTGAACCCACGGTTTTTGCAGGCGTGGCGCATGACAGCCATGTTGCACGGGAAGAGATTTTCGGCCCCGTCCTATCAATCATCCGGTTTGCCGATGATGCCCAAGCCGTGGCGATGGCCAATGACTCGCGCTTTGGCCTTGGTGCCTATCTGCATACCCGGGATTTGGCGCGGGCGCACATCGTCGCAGGCCAGTTGGAAGCAGGGTGTGTGGCGATCAACGGCATGCTCCCGATGGCACCTAACTTGCCTTTTGGCGGATTTAAACAGTCAGGCTTTGGGCGCGAAGGTGGACGCCCCGGCCTAGAGGAATTCATGCAGATCAAGCAGGTCATGCTGCATCTTCCTTGAAGGACACCGTGAGTGATTAAATCAGCAGACTATGTTATTATCGGCGGCGGCAGCGCAGGATGCGTGCTGGCCGCGCGACTGAGTGAGGACCCCGCCACAAGCGTTGTCCTTCTGGAAGCTGGCGGTGAAAATGACGCCTTTCTGATCAACATGCCGGCCGGCACCGCAAAGCTGATGGGCCATAAGGACTATGACTGGTGCTTGCCTACCGAGGTTGATCCCTCGATCGGTGGACGGGACATGCAATGGTCAGCCGGCAAGGTTCTGGGCGGCAGTTCGTCCATCAACGGCCAAGTCTATATGCGAGGCGAGCGATCCGACTATGACAATTGGGAAAAGCTGGGCTGTGCGGGCTGGAATTGGGACACGGTCTTCCCCTATTTTCTGAAGTCCGAGACATTGCACGACGCGCCATCACAATCGCATGGCACCTATGGTCCGCTGAGCGTCTCTCCCGTCCGTCAGCCTCAGGCCATAGGCCAGCATGTTATTGATGCTTTTGAGCAGATTGGCGTCCCGCTGAACGAAGATTATTGCGACGGCAACCAGTTCGGCGTCTACCGCGTTTACGCGACGCAAAAGGACGGGCGGCGTTGCTCGGCAGCGAATGGCTATCTCGATCCAGCACGAGGCCGCGCCAACCTCACTGTCGTCCCCGGCGCGCATGTGGACCACATTATCATCGAAAATGTCCGTGCGACGGGTGTTGTCTATCGCCACAACGGGGAAGTTGTCCGCATTGACGCCACAGGCGAGGTGATCCTTTCCGCCGGTACGATCCATTCTCCAACAATCCTCATGCGATCAGGCATTGGACCGGCAGTGCATCTGCAGGAACATGGCATTGACGTGGTGGTCGATCTGCCCGGTGTGGGGCAGAATTTGCGCGAGCATAATACGATCAGCGTCGCGCAGTTGGTGTCCATCCCGACGTTGAGCGCGCAACTCGGGCCGTTGCGGATGGTCGGGCATCTTTTCAATTACCTGTTCCGCCGCAAAGGGCTGCTCACCACGCCTGCCGTCCAAGTCATGGCGGCTTTGAAGAGCGAGCCCGACCTAGCCGATCCTGACTTGATCCTCTCGATGCTGCCGGTCGCCGCAACCTTCAATAACGAGGGAAATGCCGTTATTGAACCACGCGCGTCCTTCAGCTTCGGTTTCCATGTGGCGCGGCCGCAAAGCCGGGGCGAAATCCGTCTGCGCAGCGGCAACCCGGAAGACAAGCCGATCATCGACCATCGCCTGCTGGGGGATAGCGGCGACGTAGCAAAGCTGGTCAAAGGTCTGAAGATTGTTCAACGGCTATGCAGCGCCCCTGCACTGGCGCGCATCATAACCGGCCCGTTGAAGCCCGACCCATTTCCTGACAATGACGCCGCCCTAGAGGATTATGTCCGCGCTTCAGGGGGGATCGGTTACCACTCTGTCGGCACCTGCCGCATGGGGCCGGACGGTGATCCGCTGGCGGTGCTCGATCCGGACCTCAACGTGCGCGGCGTGGCGGGACTTCGCGTGGTCGATGCCTCAGTGATGCCTGAACCCGTGTCAGCCAACACAAATGCAGCCACGATCATGATTGCCGAGCGTGCGGCAGCATTTATCAGGAGCAAGCTATGAGCCTGGAGCGGCTATTCGGACTGCAGGATAAACGCGCGTTGATTATTGGCGCGACACCCATTGGTCATGCCACCCAGGCTTTGTTTATCGAAGCTGGCGCAACCTGCGCGCTCTCCGATCCAGGATCAGACCCAGAAGCGATCACGTCTGCCGTGGCGCAGTTCGTGGCCGAACACAGCAAAATCGACATTCTGGTCTATGCGGCAACGCGCACTGGAACCTATCCGCTGACGGATATGACGCTGGACCAATGGGATGCCATGCAGAATTGCAACGTGCGTGGTGCCTTTGTGGCCGTCCAGCAGGCTGTGCGCCATATGCGCGACAGCGGCGGCGGCGCGATTGTTGCCGTTTCGACCATGGGCTCCCTGCATCCCGTTTTGAAGGGTAATGCGGCTTATGGGGCCAGCAAAGCGGGCCTGAACGCTATGATCCGCGCCGTGGCGCTGGATGAACAGTGCAATGGTATCCGCGCCAACGCCATCCTGCCCGGTGCTGTCCCGGTCGGCGACCCAGAAGCAGGCGCCGTGCGATTGGGCGGCCCCGCCATGGAGCACGGCCGGCTGATGCTGGGCATGGGCAGTTGCGAAGATGTCGCAGCTGGAATTCTGTATCTTGCGTCACCGGCCGCCCGTTTCATGACTGGTCAGACGCTGACGCTGGATGGTGGGTTCTTAATCTCTTGAGTGTCTGAACACCGGTCAAATTTGCAACGTCACTCACGCAGACACGCACCGCGCCCTAGTTCCAAGCATCTTTGATCCCGACGGCCCATGCCTGCAGCCGCTTCCATAGAATGTCCCGCGTTCCCGCAAAGTTGTGCATGTGGGAGGATCGTGGGAGGATCATCGTCGTCACATCGGGCGCGCGCGGATAGGCAGTCGGCTCCGCGTGGGGATTATCCGCAGTATCAATCTCACCATTGCCAATGAAGACCGGCGCATCAATGGCGGCGGCTTCTTTCGCCACGACACTGGGACCAAGCGGCCCACGTTCCGGCGCGAAGTTGGGGCCGCCTGGCATGTGCGGTGTTCCCCATGCAGGTACCGGCACGCCGACACGGGCGGGATAACCGAGCATATCTTCCGCAACGATAGCTTCTGGCACATCATCATAATGGAAAGACCGACGATAGGGATGGTTCAGGCCGTCGCGCAGCGCGGGCGTGCCTTCCAGTTCCGATGGTGGTGCCACATTGCCCTGCCCGCTCACATCCTTGACCATAGTGCAAATGCCGCTCCAGCCAAGCATCGCAACCCCTCGAAACAGGCCATGCTCCGCTTGCAGATGCGTCAGCAGCAAGCCTCCATAGGATTGCCCCATCGCCACGGGGAACGGCGCCGCAATCGCTTGCAGCCCAGGGATCAGGTTACCACCCTTCAACCCTGCAAGAACCGCGCGCGCGGCGGCCGCGTTGACCCGGGCAATATCAGAATGACCAAAGGCCCCTTTCGGCACCGCCGCGTCACCGACCCCGGGATGGTCACAGGCAACAAAGATGGCCCCCTTAGAGGCATGAAATTCGGCCTGACTAAACCCGTGGCGACCCGGCAAATGCAGATCAAAATAGCGGCGATTATACCCCCCGCCCGGCCAAGCGAACCAGACGATCGGGTCTGCAGGAATTTCGGTCGGGTCCGGGGCGATCACAGTGACTGTTACGAACAGTGGCTCACCCTTGGTCTCAGCCACATCAAGATCAATCTTCAAATCAACCCGGATCATCGCACTACCCTCTCAAAAGTCATGTCTTTCAATTGCCGTAGAGACCCTGCCTCCGCCCAAAAAAAGGGGCGACGCAATGCGCGCCGCCCCAGATTTCTCTGATCTTCTTGGGAGATGTCAGAAGCGAATTGTTGCACTCACGCCGTAAGTCTGCGGATCACCAGGCATGTAGCTGGTGAAGGCAAGTGGCGTATTTTCCGTTGCAAGCAGACGGGTGAAGTACTTTTCCTTCGTGATGTTGCGTGCGTAGAGCGCGATTTCCAAGTTCGGATCGTTGAGCTCAAACGCGATACGTGCATTCAACAGGCTATAGGATGGGATCAATGCCGTATTCTGCAGGCTATTGCTGATTGCTGCAATTTCAGTTGCAGTCTTGCCAACCCGCTGCGCAGCAGAGGCAGCAATCGAGCTAGCAAAAACCTTAGACCGCCATGAATAATCGGCGTGAAGCTTCAACCTGCCTGAACCCATATCAACGCCATAGTCCGCAAAGACGCCAATCGTCGTCTTCGGCGTGTATGGGAACTCCGATCCCGACCAGTCTGCACCGTCAAGGTTCACAAAGCTCTTATACTTAGGGTCGGTGTAGCCCATGTTTGCACCAAGCGTAACGCCAGCCGCTGGTGCGACCGTCAGTTCAGCTTCAAGGCCCTGAATACGTGTCTTTGCCGCGTTGGACACACCCGACACAAGACGCGTACCAACAGCACCGATCACGTTACGCTGCACGTTCTTAATATCTGAGTTGAACGCTGCGAGGTTCAGCCGGACCCGACGGTCAAGCAGATCGATCTTGGCACCCAATTCATAATCGGTGACCACTTCGGGATCAAAGCCGACAGGCGGCACGCCACCAGCAACGGCGCGGGTGTTGAGACCACCTGACCGCTGCGAACGGCTTGTCTTCAGGTAGACGAACAGATTGTCCGATGCCTGCCAATCTGCGCTGGCCAGATAGGACACATAGTTGAACTTGCGCTGGAAGGTGGCACGCAGCGGATCAGTTGCGTCACCGTCCAACAGCCCATCGGCGACAGTGCCAAGTGAAGAGGTGACCACGCCGCTAAGGACGTTCCTATCCCGGTTGCGCAGGACCATATCACGCTTATCGTCGGTGTAACGAAGGCCACCTGTCAGGCGGATTGCGTCCGTGACGTTGTAAATCAGCTGGCCAAAGGCCGCCATGCTCCGGTTGCGGATGGTTCCATCCACACTGGCCACAGACGGACTGAGCGGGAACAGGCTTCCGCTGTCCGAGCGGTCGGTGCCATTTTCGACAAAGTAGAAGCCGCCCAAGATATACTGGAGGGCACCCGTTTTGCCGGTGAGCTGCAGTTCCTGCGAGAACTGATCCTGATTGATGCGGTTGCCCGGCGTTCCTGGCAAACCACCCGTAAAGTTATAAGGAGTGCCATCGTTATCCGTGTTGGATTCGAGTTTCACACCGCGCCATGCTGTCGTCGACTTCAGCGAGGCCTCATCCGTCAGTTCATATTCGAGAACGCTAGAAGCACCGTAGGTGTCGGATTTGCCGAAAGATGCCGTGCCCCCAAAGGTCCGGTAGATATCTGTATTGCCGTTCTGACCGTAAACATAGTTGGCAGTCGGACCGGGCTTGGTTCCAAAAGTCGGACAGAGCGGAATAGCACCTGCTTTGAGGCCACCGAGGAAGCCAGCTGTGGCGGCGGGAAGCCCTGGCGGAAGTGGCTGCGTGCCGCATGCAGCGGCCAGCAATTCGGTTGGCGCATAAGGATTAGCCGAAGCTGAATACGACTTCAGACCGACCAACTCACCGCCATTGCGGAACTTTGAAAAGTCCGCCGAAATTTGGGCCGAAAACTTGCTGTCATCTGGCTTGAACCCAAATGTCACTCGGCCATAGTCAGATTTGAGATCACCAAGTGGCTGGTTGAGCGTCACTGTCCGGCCATAGCCGTCATGTTCACGGTGCTGATAGGCAGCGCGCACTGCCACGCCCGATCCGAGCGGAACGTTCAAGACGCCCTGCGCCAGCCAGGTGTTGTAGTTGCCATAATCGACACGCATCGAACCTTCCAACTTATCGGTTGGCTGATTGGCGATGATGTTGATTGCGCCGCCGGTCGTGTTGCGGCCGAACAGGGTTCCCTGCGGCCCGCGCAGAACTTCGACACGCTGGACATCGACGAGGTCAGTCGCACCGCCTGTTGAGCGGGCTGCATAGACGCCGTCGACGTAAACGCCGACCGCCTGGTCAATCGCAATGAGACCGTCTGCCGAGCCTTGGCCACGGATAAAGACCGTCGACGAACCGGGCTGTGCAACAGCGCTGGAGAAGGTGAGGTTCGGCGTTGATGCCTGAATTTGCTGGATGCCAACAATCTGCTGATCAGCGAGCGATTCGCCCGTAATCGCGCTCACGGCGACTGGTGTTGATTGCAGGCTTTCACTCGTCTTACGAGCGGTGACGATGATTTCTGCGATCCCGCCTTCGTCGGAGGAGTCAGCCGCCGCCTGAGCGAAAGCGGGAACGGACAAAGCGATGGCCGGAATGATGGCAACGCTCGCCATTAAATGGTGAAACTTCATTTTCCTCTCCTTTTGAAACTCAAATCGTTCTTATTGTTGTACGTATATAAAGGATTAAGAGGAAAGCATGTCAAGCCCAGACGCACTTCGTCGGTAAACTGTCACAAATTTGCACCGCAGACGTAGCGCCGCTTAGGCAAAAGCCTCGGTTTTCAGGCAATCGCACCGATACTGCCGAATACCTGCCGGACCAAATCCGCCTGTCGACTTACGCCTGCTTTCTGGAATATCTGCCTCAGATAGGCACGTGCCGTCTGCTCGGAGATTCCGAGGTCTGTTGCAGCATGTCCTAGCGTCAGGCCCCGTGCCAGCAAAATGGCAAGCGCCGCTTCACGTCTGGTCAAACCGAATTTGAGCCTGAGCCGTTGGGGTGACGGAAGCGTCTCCCGCCCATTCATGCACATATAGACAATGACCCTGGGCGCCTGGGTCCATGCGGGTTCGAAGGGCTCACTCACCCGAAAGAGCAGCATCTCCAAGCTTTCGCCGCTATTTGCCCCCAGAACAAGAAACTCTTCATCTGCTTGCCCACCAAGAATACGCGACGTCGCGCGGATCAACCGAGCTTCATCATCAGGCGCGCAAGCACTAAAGCGTTGGCCTGAAAGCCGAATGATATGCCCCTCATCCAGCCAGTTCCTCGCTTTGGCATCCACGTGCAGAACATCTCCGTTCTGGTCCAGCCTAGCGACGCCGGCCGCCCGGGCGTGGACAACCCGCGCATAGGCATCACGCGAGTCTTCCGCCTCTTTCACCCGACCAAAAGCGTCGAGGGCGGACGCAAAATGGCTCGATATTCTGTTCAAATAGGCCATGTCTTGCGCACCGAATGGCTCGGTCTGGCAACGCGTAATTGAAAGCCATGCCTGCATACCGGACTGAGTTTTGACCCGACAGATGACAAGCGTCCCGAACCCCAAGGGGTACAGAAAATCTCTCAGAAACGGATGATCATCGGCCGTATCGGCCTCGATAAAATCCTCAATCCGGTAAGGCACAAAGGGCTGCATCTCAAAATATGGGATTGGATCTGTGCTTGGATCGTAACGCCCAGAGGGGTCGCCAAATCGCAGGATTTCTTCATTTGACGAAGACGCGAGATAAACTTGGCTGGAGCCAACTCCTCTAAAGATGACGTTGGCATGGCTTGCTCCAAAGGCGTGTCGCAAATGATCAACAAACGCGCCCCAAGGCGGGTCTGATGTAATACCCTCGATCATCGCGGCATAAAGCCCGTCAACTGTGGAAGGCGCGTCAGCCATCTTCGTTCCGGTTTGCCCTCATTTGGGGGTAGCAGCACCCCAACTGGCCACTTAGCATGCCAACCCAAGCAGTCTGGGTGCACGCAAGTCAAGCAGCATGCGGCACGTGTGCAAAGGCACGAAAAGGAGAGAGGCTGAATGAAAGCGATGCTTTTCAAGGCAGCGGGCCAACCGCTCGCAGTCGAAGACCTGCCTGACCCGGAACCGAATGAAGGCGAAGTCATTGTGCGTGTGTCGCATTGCGGCGTGTGCGGGACCGACCTTCATTCGACGAGCGGACATGGCATGGATCTTCCCGCCAACAGCCAGCTTGGCCATGAGTATGCGGGCGAAGTCGTGGCACTTGGCAAAGGGGTTGATCGCCTGAAGATTGGCGACAACGTTGCGGCCATGCCAGTTGTCGGCTGCGGCCAATGTGAGGCCTGCGCGACAGGCATCGACGTCTTATGCACGTCCTGGGCACCCTACGGTTTCGGCCTAGCCCAATATGCCCGAGTGAGCGAACGCGGTGCGACTATCCTACCCAAAACCGTTAGCCTTGCCGATGGTGCGCTTGTGGAGCCTTTGGCGGTCGGGGCTCGGGCCGTACGCTTGGCGGACCCTGCACGGACGGCGAAGGTCCTCATCATCGGTCCCGGCCCGATAGGCCTTGCAGTGCTATTCTGGCTCCGACAACGCGGTGTTGAAAACATCGTCCTCCTCGCCTCCAGCGGCCGGCGACGGGAACTGGCAACGGGCCTGGGCGGCACGTCCTTCGTGGTGGAAGGCGATACAGCCAGTGATGAAATCCGGTCCATCGTTGGGGGAGCACCGGATATCGTTTTTGAAGCCGCAGGAACACCTGGCGTCTTTGGCCGGGCGATTGAACTCGTCCGCCCGCAAGGGATGATCCTTGGCCTAGGCTTTTGCATGCAGCCCGACACGATTGTGCCGGCCATGGCGCTGATGAAAGACGTCACCATCCGGTGGTCCATCACCTACACACGGCAGGATTACGAAGCCTGTGCCGATGCTCTAGACCGCGATGGTGCTGCAGCGCGGGCAATGGTGACGGATATTGTGGGCCTATCAGATGCACCTGCCGCCTTTGAAGCCTTTCGCGCAGGCAAAGGCCCGGGCGGCAAACTACTAATCGCACCGTGGGCCTGACAATGGAGGCGTCCACTTGGGTCGATAGATTTGAAGAGCTGCACGCGCTGGCCCGCACTCAATCGGGCCTGAAAGATTTTGGCGATACTGCCTATCATGAAGGGCTCACGGCGCTTCTGGCGGCGCTCGATGTCGATCCACCCCAAGGGGCCGGCAAAATCGGGTCGGCACAAGCCCTAATTGTGAATTCTCTTGTGGCGCGCCTCCACACACAGGCCCAATGGGCAGCACATCCCGAATATCGGCGCCGCGACATTCCGGCCCCGCTCATCGTGATTGGTGTCCCACGCACAGGAACGACCGCCCTTCACAATCTGCTGAGCCAGGACCCGCAATTTCAGGGGATCGAAAAATGGCTTACAGCGGCCCCGCTGGTCCGGCCGCCCCGATCGCAGTGGAGCGACCACCCCCAATATCAGGCCTGCGTCGCGCTTACTCAGCAGATGATAGCCATCGCCCCGGACGTCATGAAGGCGCATGGTGTCATGGCAGATGAGGTGGATGAGTGCCTTTTGCCAATGTCACAAGACTTCACCAGCAACTGGTTTCCCTCACAAATGGATGTGCCAGATTATGATCGATGGCTGCTGACAGCAGATGAATCGTATGCCTTCCGCCGGTATAAGGACATGTTGCGACTGGTCGGCCTCCATGACGATCGGCGCTGGCTGCTCAAAAACCCGAGCCATGTTTTTGGCATAGATGCGATGATGGCAGTTTTCCCCGATGCGTGCATCGTTCAGACCCATCGCCATCCCGCCGCCTCATTGGCTTCGCTTGTCAACATACTGGCCAACATCATGAAGGCCTACACGGGCGAAGACATTGACCGCCCAGCCCGGATCGCGCGGGAAACCGCATTCTGGGCGGAAGCCGTGCGGCGCACAATGGCCGCGCAAGACCGGCAACCCCACCGCTTTGCAAATGTGATGCAAAGCGACATTCGGCGCGACCCAATGGGCGTCGTCCACGCGATCTATCACCGCTTCGGCCTTACGCTGTCTACAGAAGCGGAGACAGCAATGCAGGCTTGGGCCAAACGCAACACCCTCCAGCCGGATAGCGGCCACAGCTATGCGGCGATTGAGCAGCAGGGCCCCATCAACGACGCCTTTGCCGCCTATATCTCACGCTATCAGTTATAGGGACAGATAACCATGACAGTCCTCTTCCAGCGCCATTTTCAGGTCGCCTATGTTGTAGATGATATTCACACAGCCATGGCGGAGTTAAGCCAAAACATGGGAGTTTCGCGCTGGGATGTCGTCGATATGGCCACGCCTGAAGGCCCCGGGCAAGTCTTGAAATTCAACGCAAACGCCTGGTCAGGTGATGTCATGATAGAACTGATTCAACCGGACCCCGCCGCCACATCTATCTATTCCGGCTGGCGGCTAGACAGCGATTCCAATCTGCGCCTGCATCATCTGGGTTACCTGGTCGATAGCGCCGAGCAGATGGCGGAGCATCGTCAGCACCTTATCAGGAACGGACACTCCATCGTCGCCGAGGGTAGCTTTGGCAACGTGCTCGATTTCGCCTATGCCGACACGACCGCCCTCCTTGGCCATTACTACGAGATCATCTGGCTCAAAGAGCAAGGCAACGACTTTTTTAACCGTATTCCAGTGAATTGATCGCAACGGCGGAAGCGTTCCGACCTTCCTCGCTTCTGGCCTGCCAAGCAAATTTAAAAGGACTTCAGAAATGTCATTCGGCCCCGCTGTCCCGATGGAATGGGAGCGCTTCATTGATTTGATCCGCGACATCGACAAAACGCTGGAGCACGTCATTGACCCCGATGATGCCTGGTTGAAACAAGAAGCTATCCAGCAAATGGCGATGAGCCTCGCGCAGGGATATGCCGCAATCTTTCATTCAGATCCGCAGCATCCGATGTTTTACACCTTCCTCAATCCGATTTTTAAGTCTGCAGCACCGAACCCGGATTATATGTATCGCAGTTCGTTCATCGAAGGCACGGGCACCTATCGGCTATCCGGGAAGCGAGGTACGACCCTTTTTGTCCATATCGGTGTCGGGTCCGGCTTCATTGGCGTTGATGATACGCCGGGGCCGGGCGTTGGTGATATCGATCTCGACACGGTTAGTCTCGGACCAAATGGGGAGTTTTCGATCATTATCGCGCCGGAACGGCCTGCGGGATATGATGGAGATTTCTATAAGCTCGACCCGCGAGGACGGACGATCGGCATCCGCGAAGCAAGCTATGACTGGCTGACAGAGATTGACAGCACCATTGCGATTGAGCGGCTGGACGGGCCCGCCACATATCGACGCTGGCCGGCGGAGGAAATTGCCTATCGGATGGAGCGGCTGGCAGGCTTTCCCGAACGCTATGCAAAACTCTTTGTGCACTTCGTCAAAACATTGAAGCAAAATCCTGTGAATACAGTTGTTTTCAATGATTGGATGAGCATCGGCGGATTGGCCAGCCAGACCTATTATGAAGGCCTTTTTGAATTTGAGGATGGAGAATGCCTGCTGCTGGAGACAGACGTTCCTGAAACCGTTCGGTACTGGCAAGTTTTGCTGGCCGACCAGCTGTTCAACACCATTGAATGGGAAAAATGCCAGTCCAGCCTTAACGGACATCAGGCAACATTGGACAGTGACGGAAAATTCCGCGCAGTCATCTGCAATGTTGATCCCGGCGTCCCCAATTGGCTGGACACCGCCGGCCGCTTCAAGGGTGTGATTCAGGGCCGCTGGTTTGAGGCTTCATCGGCGCATAAACCAACCGTGACGCGCCTCAAGCTCAAAGACTTGGCCGGGCACATCCCTGCAGACACCCTGATAATCGACGAAGCGGAACGCAAACGCCGCTTGCTGGACCGCTTCAGAGGCGCACAGTTCCGAAAAAAATGGTGAACTAAGGAACGGCGCGCTCAGCCCGGCTAGGGATGAACGCGCAGGATCATGGATTGGCTGGCGGTCGCCATCAGCACGCCATCAGGCGCGTAGAGGTTCATGCGGCCATGAACGATGCCGTTGGCGAGGGACTCAATCTGGACATCACATAAAACCCACTCGCAGGGCACGATGCGACCATAGCGGATCGTGTTGTCAAGGCTATTGCCGCCTGCATGAAGTCCTGTTGCGCCCGCAATGGCAGAGGGGACGTAATCCGCCGCAATTGCCAGCAATCGAGCATCAGCAGCCTGCCCCTCGCGTGATCGCAGCCAGAAGATCAGGCGGCCATCGCCCCGTTCCCGAATGGAACGGTCGCCATGGAACTGCCCTTTGGCTATTCTGATTTCCAAGCGCGCGTTCAACCCGGACCCATCACCGCGCCAAAAATTCGCTTCGGCACAATCGTCAGGTTTCGGAACATCGGGCATCGTGACCCATTGGTCCTGATAGTCCCCTTCCCGCGCGCCCAGGGCGGCCTGAACAGAAATGATCTTCTGATCTTCAATATGCAGGAGGACATTTGCCTGACTGGTCTGCCGCCCTGTGACGGGGACCCAAACGTCGAGATCGACGATCTTTCCGGGACGTGCAAAGGACAAATATTGCGCCGTCGCCCAAATGACAGGACGACCGCAGGTTTGCTCCATCGCCTGAATGGACGCCGCCATACCGACACCCCCGAACAGGAATTGACGGTCACTCGGCCCTGTGCAGAGATTCTTCTCGACCGTCAGGTACCAACGATGGGAATTGTGTGTTGCAGTCAGTTCAAACATGGCTGGCCCTAAAGCAGGAATTTGCCGTCAAAGCGAGGCAGGCGATGCCAATAACGTTCCGAGATGGCGAACAAATCGCGCTGCATCTGCGCCATTGATCACCCGGTGATCGTAGCTAAGCGATAACGGCATCAGCATACGCGGCTGGAAGGCGGCCCCATCCCATACGGGGAACATCCGGGTTTTGGTGACGCCCAAAATGGCAACTTCGGGCTGGTTGATGATTGGCGTAAAGGCGGTTCCGCCGATGCCGCCAAGAGAAGAAATCGTCATGCATCCGCCCATCATTGCGCTCATCGGCAGGCCCTTTTCCCGCGCCTGCGCGCTGAGGTCGGCCAGCTCCGCGTTCAAAGTTGCCAGATCCTTTGTGTCGACATCTTTCAGGACCGGCACCAGCAATCCGAGCGGGCCGTCCACCGCAATGCCAATGTTGACGTATTTCTTGAGGATGAGGGATTTTCCATCGTCTGACACCGAGGCATTGAAGCTTGGAAATTCGGCCAGCGTTGCGGCCAGAGCCTTTACCAGAAAGATCAACGGCGACACTTTGGCGTCTGCGGACATAGATTTCCGATAGGCATCCATCTCCGTCACATCGACGTCATCATGATGCGTGACGTGCGGAATTTCCGTCCAGCTTTTGGTCAGACGACGCGCGACGACCTTCTGAAAATTGCTCAAACCCGTCGTTTCGATTTCCCCGAAAGGCGTGAACTGGTCTTCAAACTTCATTTCGGTCATCGTCGGTCCTTCTATCGGCAGGCGCGTCCCTCTTTCTTAAGGATCGCGAATGTCGCTCTTGCACTGATATGTCATAATCATATACATCTTAAATAGAAAAGATTGAAGGTGAGGACCGCGCAACGTGATGACTGAAACTGAGTATGCAGCTCTCGGCCTTCAGGCGCCTCCTGCGCGCAATGACCCGCCCGGAGCGCCCCGCGATGTCGCCTCGCTCATCGAGCGCGCCGCCAAGATGAGCCCTGATAGCGAGGCTTTAAATGATGGCGCGTCGAGCTACACATTCCGCACACTGGCCCATGCCGTGACCGCCGCCACAGCCCTGCTGGATGCCGGAGGGGTCCGCACAGGGGATCGGGTCGCAGCCTCATTAGGAAACGAATCCAATCTTGTGATCGCTTTCTTCGCGGCCATGCGGCTTGGCGCCATTTGGGTTGGCATCAACAAAATCCTGCCGCTGGACGACAAAAAGTTCATCCTCAATCACAGCGGCGCAAAGCTGTTCATCACAGATTCAAGCCTGAAGCCGCAGATCGACACGCTTGTCGATGCTGTCCCGACCCTTGAGGCTGTTTGGTATCTTGATGCAGCGGACCTCGACGGCGGCTGGGCGTCCGCTATGGCCAACCCATCGACGCCTTCTGCGCCTTCGCCAGAGATTGATCCATATGCTCCCGCTGTCATCATGTACACCAGCGGGACAACAGGCGTGCCCAAGGGTGTTGTCCACAGCCAGCACAATATGATTGTCATCCCTGCCGCGACGTTCGCTCATGGGCTTTTGCAGCCGGATGCTCGGCGCGGATCTTGCCTGCCGCTCACGATCACTAATTTGATGATCCTCGGTCCCGTATCTGCGTTCATGGTGGCCAAGCCCTTCTATTTCGGCGTCTCGCCCAAGCTTGATGCGCTCATCGACTGGTGCCACCAGACCCGCGTTGAATCGATCTCCATCGTCCCGACCATGGTCTATGATCTTCTTCAACTCGACCGCGACTTACCCGATGGCCTTGTTTTCGGCAGCGGCGGTGCACCATTGCCTGAAGTCATTCGTGAAGCGTTCTTCAAACGCTTCGGCTATCATATCAAGACAAGCTATGGCCTGACGGAAGCACCCACAGTTGTAGCGCATCCCGGCGAAGACGTGGCCCCCGAAGGTGCAAGCGGCAGGGCGCTACCCCACCTTGAAGTGACGATCCGCAATGCAGACGGCGATATTGTGCCAACGGGCGAAGTGGGTGAAGTGTGCTTTGCCGCTACACAGTCAGGGCCTTGGGCCAACGTCTACACGCCGCCGCTTGGCTATTGGCGGGAAGCCGATAAAACGGCCGCGTTGCTTCGCGGCGGCGTGGTGCATACAGGCGACCATGGCAGCCTGGATGCAGAAGGCTGGTTGAGCATTGCCGACCGCAGCTCCGAGCTCATCCTCCGCGGTGGATCCAACGTCTATCCGGCTGAAATTGAGCGCGTTCTCCACATGCACGACGATGTCGCCGATTGCGCGGTTGTCGGGAAACCTGATTTGCGGATGGGGATGCTGACAGTCGCCTGCATCCAGCCCGCGCGGCCAGACTTGGATGTTGATGCTTTAAAGGCTGGCCTTCAGGCCTTGTGTGCGGAAAAGCTTGTCCGATACAAAATGCCGGACGAATGGCGGTTTATGGAATCCTTCCCGCGCAATGCCATGGGCAAAGTGGTCAAACCCAAACTGCGTGAGATCGTTTTGGCACAGGACTGAACTGCCACGCCCATTTCTAACGTTTCCAAGCAAGGACTTCTGAATGCCGCAGCCACAAATCTTCCACGGCCGTCTCAACGGATGGAAAGTCATCGTCACCGGCGCCGGAACGCTTGGCGACGGTGTGGGCACGGGGAAGGCCATTGCGACCCTGTTTGCGGGCGAAGGCGCAAAAGTGGCATTGTTCGATCTAGACGAAGCCCGCGTGCAGACGACGTTTAATCTGATCGCTGGCCTCAACGGCGATGCGCGCATCTTCATTGGCAATGTGGCTGATCCGGCCGATGCGAAAAGGATGACCGCAGAAGCGCTCGAATGGCTGGGGGGGCTTGATGTGCTGGCCAATAACATCGGCATCGCGTCCGGCGCGGGGCAACTCCATACCGTGCCCCAAGCGGATATCGACCGTGTCATGTCTGTCAACTTTGGCACCGTCGTGAACATGTGCCGCGAGACCATGCCTGCGCTGATGGCCGGCAATGGCAAAGCCATCGTCAACATCGCATCGGTCGCAGGCATGTTGGCGCATGGAAACAGCGCCTATGGGCCCAGCAAGGCGGCCGTCATCCAGCTGACATCCGAACTCGCCGTGATGTACGGGCGCGATGGCATTCGCGCCAATTGCGTGGCGCCGGGACATATCATGACCCCGATGGTCGAAGCGCATGTCAAAGGCGAGCATCGCCGTGTCCGCACCGCCATTGCCCCAATCGGCGTTGAAGGCGATGCATGGGATATTGCCCAAGCAGCCCTCTTCCTTGCCGGACCAGAAAGCCGGTTTATCACAGGGCTCACCATCCCCGTAGATGGCGGCGTGACGGTTGTCGGGCCTTTGGCCGCTTATGAGCGTGTGACGGCTGAGGGGGCTGCTTAGCCCCCGGTGTGGTGGGGAACTAGGAGCGGCTGCCCAATCCGCCTGTGCAGACCAAGCTGATATGCAGACCTATCATATCGCTATAGTCGTCCGCACACTGGGCGACTTCACGAAGGCCGCGCAGCCCGAACAAAAGGCCTCTGGCGATTTGAGATGAAGGCGCAAGCGGTCTTGGGTCGCCATCGTCGATCACTTTGGCAAAAAAGTCGACAAACATTGCATAAATGTCGCGGACAACAGGAAAGGCGAGGTCGTCCATATCCCGCGCATCGGGCGCCGATTGCTGAAGTTCAAACACGCGCACAAGCAGCATCTCAAACGCGGTAATCAGCTTTGCCTCCAGTCCCTGACAGGACGAAACAGCCGATCGGATTTCCTCCAAGCGTTGCTTTGCCAAGAACATGGTCGCGGCCTCAAAAATCTGCTCCTTTCCGGGAAACAGAATGTAGAGGGCCGGGCGCGAAATGCCTGTGGCCTTGGCGATGTCTCCCATGGTCGTGCGGGCATAGCCGTACCGCAGAAAGACGTCCGCTGCCGCGATGATGACGCGTTTGGATTTATCGTCTATCATGCAGATTGCCGGAAACTCTTGCCTTGATGATCTGAGCGCGACTTTGGCGCGAGCAAGACGTTATGACGAATTTCGTCATCACGTCAACGAACGTCGCCGTCTCCCAAACACACCCGACAATCTTCGCACAGCGTCGGACCAAAGCCGAGGTGACGTTGGCCGCCAGTGGCGTTTACTCGCCTGTGAAGGTTGGCTTTTCTTTCGATCCAAAGACGCGGATAGCCGCGACATTGTCCTTCGTCCGCGACGTGCGGGCGACCGCCTGTGCTTCGGTTTCAAAGGCCGAATGAAGGTCAATCCGTTGCGCCATCCCGACGATCTGCTTGATCTCTGACAGGGCGATTGTCGCGTCATTGGCAATTTCGGTCGCCACTTCACGGGCGCGGGCCGCAAATGTGTCTGCCGGGGCCACTTCAGAC
Organism: uncultured Sphingomonadales bacterium; assembly: GCA_903839675.1. GTDB lineage: Bacteria > Pseudomonadota > Alphaproteobacteria > Sphingomonadales > Sphingomonadaceae > Aquisediminimonas. The sequence goes on along the minus strand of CAIMDB010000022.1, from coordinate 59,739 downwards.
ACCATGCCCCAATCCAATGCGGTGGCCGCGTCAATCCGCTCTGCCCGCATCAGGATACGCTTGGTCCGCAAAATGCCAATGTTGCGCGACAAGAGCCAACCAAGCCCCGAGTCCGTGGCCGAGGCGAGGTTCTTAAACGGCGCCTGAAACCAGGCCTTATCTGACGCAATCACATAATCCGCCGCAAGGCACATGCCGAGGCCAATGCCGACCGCAAGGCCATTTGGGGCGGCGATCACGGGAATAGACACGGCGTGCAGACGACGCAGCAACGGATGAAAAAACGTTTCAACGCCGCTCAATACCGGCATCTTCACGGTGCCATCGGCCAGAGCCTTGCGATTGCCCATCAGGTTTACGCCGGCGCAAAAAGCGCGCCCTTCCCCTGTAATCATCAGAGCACGACACTTGCGCCGCGGCTTCATGATTTCGTTGAGGGCTGTGGCGATGGACTCGCCCATATCCTGCCCCATCGCGTTTAACCGCTCCGGATCGTTCAGCGTCAGGACGGCCAAAGGCCCGTCAAATTCCAAGCGGACATGGGGGTATTCAATTGTTTCTACAGCCGCATTTTCCAAGGCGAATTCCTTCATTTCCAAATCACATCATCTGCCGGATCAGTCGTTGGTCAAGCCCGCGTCCTGATTGGCTTTCTTCCAAAACTCTCCACCCAACACGGCATCAATTTCCAGTTCCGCGACTTCGGATACACGCACAAACATCATGTAGAGACCAATCACGTGGATCAGCTCGACAATCTGGCGCGGGCTGTAAAATGCCGCGACGGCGTTGAACACGAAATCATCAACCCGAACCGTTTTCACCACCTGTCGCGTGAAGGCGAGCAACGCCTTTTCGCGGTCATTGAAGATCGCATCGCCAAAGCGGTCATTGGCAATGGCAGCCACCTTCTCGTCCGGGATGCCGATGGCCTTGGACACCTGCATATGCTGGGCCCATTCATATTCGCCGCGGTCGAGGTGGAGAACTGCGAGCACGCAAATCTGACGCTCCAGCGGCGGGACCTCGATACCCGTCATCATCCCCTGCACGGCCATGCCAATGCCCGGCTGCATGGAGACAGCATGGGCGAGGATGCGGCTAAGATTAAGCTTGCCCCCTGGAGCATTGTCATAACGGTCGCGCTGCTCAGGGGTCAGGTCTTCAACGGCGACAAGCGGAATGCGGTTCATGGTCTACCTCTCTCAATCAACAGCTTTGGCATCATAGGCTTGATCGACCAGACGGGCGACATCGGCATAGCTTGGCGCCTCACAGGCGGCGACATATTCACGGCGCAGCCGGACAACGAGGTCCGATATGGACGGGGTATCATCGATCAGATCAATCCCCTGCCCTGCCGACCACAGGTTTTTCCAAGGCTTCACCCCTTCGGGTAAATGCTTATAGCCCATGCCGTGTCCTGCAGGCTGCGGCAGATTTTTGGGATCAAGACCAAGGCGTTCCATGGACGGCACGAGCCAATTGGCCGCGACGCCTGCAATTTTGGGCGTGAACATCAGGTCTTCAGAATGGCCTTCCGTCAGCATCCGGGCATAGTCCGGGTCAACATTGGCTTCCTGCGTCGCAATGAATCGCGTGCCCATATAGGCAAGATCAGCCCCCAGTATCTCCGCAGCCCGAATGGCAGACCCCGTCGAAATCGACCCGGCCATCAGGATCGTCCCCTCGAAAATCCGGCGGATACGCGGGATGAGGACGAGATGACCGATATTGCCGGAATGGCCGCCGCCGCCGGAGCCAATGCACGTCAGCCCATCGACGCGCGCGGCAATGGCCTTTTCAGCAAAACGGAACGAGGTGACATCGTGGAATATCTTAAGGCCCGCATCATGCACCCGCTTGGCCAATTCGGTCGGATTGCCAACCGCACTGATGATGACCTCAACCCCATAGCGCTTGGCAAGCTCCAGATGTCGCGCCGCATCATCAGCGTCCATCTGCGTCGCGAGGTTCACAGCCAATGGGCCAATGCGTGCGGCTGGGTGGGCGTCCTTATGGCGATCAAGGGCATCCCTGATTTCCGCAAGCCAGCTTTCAAACATCTCAATGCTGCGGGCGTTCTGGCGCGGCAGCGCACCCATAATCCCAGACAGGCACGCTTCGCGGACCATGGCCGGGTTGCTGACCAAGAACATGGGCGCGCAAACAGCAGGCAGGGTCAGCCGATCCCGGATGGACTGTTCAAGAGCCATGTCTCTGCCGTTCCTCTCTTCTACGAAATCAAATTTATCGGTTTAATGATATAGATATTTCGACACTCTTCTGGCAAGTAAATATCAACACCACGGTTCATCGAACAGACGGAGGGGAGTAGATTGGTGACTTCGACCACGGACATCGCAAAGGCTTATGAAAGCGTCGTAAAAGGACGCCGCAGCATCCGAGGTTACAAGCCTGACCATGTCCCAAAAGAGCTGATCGCTGAGGTGCTGGCCATGGCCATGCGTGCGCCATCCTCGCTCAATACCCAGCCTTGGAACTTCACGGTCGTCAGCGGCGCAGCGCTCGATGCGATCCGGCAGGGCAACACCGAACGCAATCTGGCGGGTGTCCCGTCCTCACGGGAATTCAAAGCCAGCGAAAGCTATGAAGGCGCGCACCGGGAGCGCCAGATTGGCGTCGCAAAGCAGTTGTTTGCCGCCATGGACATTGCCCGCGACGACAAGGTGAAGCGCAAGGAATGGGTGTTGCGTGGTTTCCGTCAATTCGATGCGCCCGTCTCCATCATCGTCACCTATGACAAAGTCCTCAAAGGCAATGACATTGCGCCATTTGATTGCGGTGCCGTTATCAACGCGCTCGTCAATGCGGCATGGTCACGCGGGCTTGGCTGCGTCGTCAACAGTCAGGGCATCATGCAGTCCCCCGTGGTGCGCGAACATGCACGCATCCCCGATGATCAGCTGATCATGATGTGCATCGCCATGGGCTGGCCGGACGAAGACTTCCCCGCAAATGCCGTCGTCACCGAACGCAAATCGATTGAGGAAGCCGTGACCTTTATCGGCTTTGACGACTGATCTGACTGATCAGCCTTTGGCCATCCAATCGGCAAAGGCCTGCTTGTAATCGGGATGCCAGCGCGACAGGGCGGGGCGGTTTTCGGCAATGTCGTTCGCGTTCCAAAGCACGCGGGCGTTATCCACCTCACGCGTGGTTTCATTGTCGATGCACCACAGATAAAAATCGCCGCGCGCAACACCGTCCATCATCACATCGACCACCTCTTCAGGCGTCCATGCACCGGCGGGCTTTTCGGCAAAATGCGCCTTCATCATGCCTGTATAGGTGAAGCCGGGTATCAGGAGATGCGCACTGACCCTGCCCTTGGTGTCTTCCCGCAATGTATGTGCAAGGCCTTCCGTCAGCGACTTCACGCCCGACTTGCTGACATTATAGGCGGTATCGCCCGGCGGTTGGGTGATGCCCTGTTTTGAGCCGGTATTGATGACAAGGCCCGGCGCGTCGCCCGCGACCATCGCAGGCACAAAAGCTTGCACACCGTAAATCACGCCCATCAAGTTTGTGCCGATCACACGATCCCAGCCATCCGGGTTCGACAGGGCATTGCCACCGCGCCCGGTGCCCGCGTTGTTCATCAATACAGAGACAGGGCCGACTTCCTTGGAGACGCGCTCCGCCAGCGCGTTTACTGCTGCGCGGTCAGATACATCGGCAGCTATCGCGATGGCATTGCCCCCAACCGCATCGCAGGCGGCGGTAAGTTTATCCGCATCAAGATCGCTCATCACAACCGTCATGCCCAGACCAGACAGCCGATGCGCGGCGGCGAGGCCGATGCCGTCTGCCGCGCCTGTGATGACGGCGACATTCCCGGATGAAAGTGCTGGATGGGTCATCGGAGGAGGTCCTTTTTCAGTCTAAAAGTCGGGAAACGACACGCATCCGCAAATCAAGCAGCGGCGCATCCAATATGGCCCGCCCGACGTCTACGGCATCCGCACCGGCATGCGCAGCGGGTTCGAGATCTTGAAGGCGAACGCCACCCCCAAAAGCGAGCCGCACCGTCTGGCGCAGGCCAAGCCGCGTCAATTCTGCGTGAACATCGGCGAGGTCAGCGAGATCTGCTGTATCGACCATGATGATCCCTGCGCCGGTCCGCACAGAAGAGACGGCTTCGTCCACCGACTTCACCTGAACCGCTACCGGACCATGATTGACGGCCACACCTGCTTTGATCGCCTGATCCACGCCGCCCAACATGATGACCGCGTTCTTGCCGACATAGACGAAGTCACCATCCACCAGCCGGGGAAGGATGCCCGATACAGCTAGGCCGGCGCGCAGCAAAGGCTTGAGCGCCACAGGCAGCTTCTTCCACCCGCCACACGCGATGGAGAGCCCTGCGGGTGCCGCATCGCGAAACGTCCGCGCCCGCGTGGCAATGCCCGAAGCAAAACCCAATGGCCCCAGCACATAATCTTCGGCCACACCGAGGCGGGTCGCCTCGCCGATGAGCTCGACAATCGGCTGACCAGCAACGACATAGTCGCCATCCGCGACCATCAACTGCCAAGTGCCGTTTGGACCAAGCGATGCGCCCGGATCAACAAAGGCGGTCCCGGCGATGACACCCGGCTCACACGCCTCTACGACAGCACGGTAGAGCCCCGTCGCGCCGCCCAGCAGGCTCCCGGCAATATCTGCGGCAGCCGCAGCTTTGGTCACATCGTCACCAGAAAGAAGTTCGCGCCATTGGGCAGGTTTTCAAAAACCTTGCCGCCATAGGCGCGGGCGGAAGACACCACCTCGCATTGCGGCCATTTGCCAAAGCGTGCGCCAGCCGCCTTCAAAAAGGCAAGGGCCGTCGGCGTCACCGTTTCCCCTTTACCGTCCGCCCCATAGACCGGAACGCCGTTCAGCATTTCCTGCACGGCAGGCGGCGGGCTGGCCAGCAGTCCATGTTCACAGCGGATCACCCCGTCACACATCGGCAGCGGGCTGCAATGAAATTCAGCGGGATCGATCCTTGTGAACAGCGCCGCCGCCACACAGGTGTCCAAAATGGAGTCCAGCGCGCCGACCTCATGGAAATGCACTTCATCAACGGAGCAGCCGTGAACCGTGGCCTCTGCTTCGGCGAGAATGGCAAAGGCGCGGGTCGCAAGAGCCTTGGCCGCAGGCGTGAGGGCACTGCCGTCAATGATATCGTAAATCACTTTGGGCGTGCGGTGATGGTGCTCATGCGGCAGGGCGATGTGCGCCTGAAATCCGGTAATCCAGTTCACATGATGCGGCTCAATCGTGACGCAATCGGTCAAGGCCTCCACGCCGATACTGTCGACAATCGCCGCCAGTTCCGCATTGCTGACATCCGCCAGACGGGCAAGGCCCGTCAGCAGCATATCGCCACTAATGCCAGAGGGTGTCCGAAGAACGATGGATTGTCGCTTCACGCCAATTTCCTTGCAACCATGTTGAGCATCCGGATCGCCCCGCAGGCGGCCCCGAATCCGTTATCAATATTGGTGACGAGCACCCCCTGCCCGCAGCTGCTGAGCATCGAATGGAGCGCACTGGTCCCGCCCGCTGCCACGCCATAGCCGGTTGACGACGGCACGGCGATGACAGGCTGCCCGGTCAAACCGCCCATCACCGATGCCAGGGCTGCATCCCACCCCGCCACCACGATGACCATGTCGAACGACCGAATATGATCAATCCGCGCAAAAAGCCGGTGGATGCCCGCGACGCCAACATCCGCGATCAGGTCTGTCGTAATCCCGGAAAACTGGAGCGTGCGCAGCGCCTCGCGCGCGACACGAAGATCGGACGTTCCGGCAGTGACCACGGCCACCGTTTCCGGGCGGGGGCCGAGCATACCGTGCAAGATGCCAGTATGTGACTGCGGATCATAATCCATTTCAAAGCCGCCTTCTCTGGCTAGCTCAGCATAACGGTCCGGCGACAAGCGGGTGAACAAGGATGGTTGTCCAACCTTAGCCGCCAGTTCCGTGACAATCGCCTTTAGCGCAATGGCATCCTTGCCTTCGCAGAAGATGGCCTCTGGCATCCCAAGCCGGGTCGCCCGGTCCACATCATGCACAAATCCGCTGTTCATTTTTGCCCCACAAATGCCCTGCCGGGACGATAAGCCTCTCTGTCAAGCACGGCTGACACGATGCCAGGTTCATGCGTCGCTGCGAGGGTCGCCAAGTCGTCTAAAAGACGTTCTGTGATGGCCGTGCGGTCTGCGTCACCGACTTCCACAATGATCTGATCTCCGCGCACACGGCACCTGACGACAACAAGGCCGGTATGTTGCTTGATCCGCGTTTCACAAGCGTGGACAGCGCGGAGCCGTTCTGCCGTCACCCGTGTGCCCGTATACAGGCGGCTTGCGAGACACGGAGAGGACGGCAATTCCGCAAAGGACACATTCAGTGCGCGGGCGAGTGTGCGGATGTCCTCCTTGGTAAACTCGGCTTCGATCCAAGGGTGGCGCACGCCCCGTTCTGCTGCGGCATCGAGACCGGGGCGGTATTCGCCAAGATCATCAAGATTGGCGCCGCTGAGGACGGTCCCGCTTTCATGGGCCGCTGCAATCTGTGTCAGGCTGTCGTACAGGTTGGACTTGCAGAAATAGCAGCGGTTGACGGGGTTGGAGAGGTAGTTTTCATCCTGAAACTCTCCCGATTGCACAACGGACAGGGTCCAGCCCTCCGCATCTGCCAGTGCGCGCACCCGCGCTGTTGCCTCTGGGGGAACTGCAGGGCTGACGGCATGGGCAACCGTCACCCGCCCCGGTGCATGGGCGTGCGCGGCGAGCGCCAGCAAGGTGGAATCAATCCCGCCACTGCACGCGATGACGGCATGGTCGATACGGTCCAGCACCGCATGGATGCGCGATTGAAGGTCAAGCACAGGCACGCTCAGCTTGGGATGTGTAAAGCGCATTCCGCTGGATATAGTCCGCCACAGCAGAGGGCAGCAAGGATGCGGGCGGACATTGCCCTGCTGCAAACATCGCCCGAACCTGTGTCGACGACGCATCGACCTTCGGAAGATCAAGAAGGATGAGGCGATCATCTCGCTTGCCGATCCCAGCACCCGGCCTCGGCAAGATGGCAAAGCGCAGCATCGCGTGCAGTGCCTCTATGCCCTTCCAGTGCGGCAGGCGGTCCAGACAATCCTCGCCGAGAAGAAAGAACAGGTCCGCATCCGCAGGAAAATCGCGTCGCAGCGTCTCTACCGTTTCAACGGTGAAGCTTGGTCCGTCCCGATGGATCTCAATCGGGCTAACCTCCATGCACGGATCATCCGCAATAGCCATGTCCAGCATCGCCAATCGGTGCGCGCCATCTGCAAGGCCGGCATTGCCCTTTAAGGGTGGGTTGCCCGATGGAATGAAGATCAGCCTATCTAGGCGAAGGGAATCGCGTGCAGCTAGTGCAGCCGCCAGATGGCCTGTGTGAACCGGATTGAAACAGCCGCCATAAAGACCAATGCGCATCATCAGGCGCCCATCAGCCAATAGCTGCCCACCGAAATGGCAAGCACGGCTAAACTGCCGCGCAGCGGCCTGTCAAAAGACTGGGCTCGCTCAGATATAATCTGCGCCGCGCGATCAAATCCATATCCAAAGCCCATCATGCCGATAAGCACCCCGAGGGAGAACACCAGCACGTAAACGATGCCCGCAACGGGAGAGAGCAACCCAATCGGCAACAAGGCAAATATGGCGGCGCTACCTGCGGTGCCATGCACCATGCCGATGAGAAACGGCGCCTTTTCCCGAATGTGGGAGGTCGCACTTCCGCTTTTCCGGTTGCGCCACAGCGCGTGGGCGAGGCTTCCTCCCGCTGCGATCATGATCACACCAACAAGCCGCTCCGCCCCTTTCGGCAAAGTCTCCGGCACGTGAAAATGAAACAGAAGCAGAAAAAGGGCTGCAATAACCAAGATACCGCCATGCCCAACACCCCAGGACAAGGCATAACGCCTTGTCGCCTGCCGTGCATCCGGACGCGACCCAAGCGATGAGATAGTCAACACATGGTCCGGGTCAAATGCATGCAGCATCCCCATGAACAAACCAGTTGCCAGCACCGAGAGAAAGCCAAAGGTCACCATCAATGGCTGTGCGCCAATTTGTGCGCATGCCAAAGCGCGCGGATCGGGGCCGCAATTTCTTCGGCAATCACAGAAGGTGGTAAACCTCGGTCCATCGCCTGCGCCAACACAGGCAACGCCGCCAACACCTCGCGCGTTGGCCCCGGTAAGGCGACCAATAAGGTCTCACCCACACGGCCACACGCAACGCGCACATGCGGCTTCACATGGCGCCCATGGCCAACTTTATATTGGGCAAGCACAGCCGTCGACAAATCCGGCGCAACGCGCTGCATCGCCTCAATCGTCTTGTCCTTGTCTTCGGCCCCGATACCGCCCGTTGTGATGATGAGGCCATAGCCTTCGCCCAGCAAATGCCCGAGGCGCGCAGCGATCAACGCTTCATCATCTTCAACGACGCCCGCATGCTCGATGAAATAGTTTTGCTTGCCGAGCACGGATTTGACCGCGTCGTAATTTGTGTCTTCGATCTCCCCGCGGGCGACTTCACCACCGGTCGACAGAACAACGACAAGCCGAGAGACATAGGCCTGAAGGTTCGCCTCCAGCTTTGCGGCATTGGCAATGATGTCGGCCGCCTGTTCGGCAGGCGCGCCGATGACGCCCAGCACGCCGTGGCTATGCACCGACGCCCGCTGCCCAAGCGACACGCCCGGGAATGCCGCCAGTGCCGACAACAAGGCGTCTTCCTTTCCGGCGATGGCATCTAGGCTGACCTTTGGCGACACCACGTCGAAGACCACACGCCGGTCCCGAACGTCGGTGACGAAGATATCCTCGGCGCCGAGATCCAATACGCCACCCGCACATACAGAGAGTTGCGTCAGATCGACATCGCTGAGGACAATGTCCTCAACCCACAATTCGGTCTTGGACAGAAGATCAAGGTCGGTCGACACGGATCAGGACAGCCCGCGCTGCGCCAGCCATTTGGGCAAGAGTTCTTCCGCCACCAGCTTGTCAACCGCAGGCGCGCGTTCCTTCAACAGGTCGGCCATGGACTGGCTGCACGTCAAATGCCCATAGCTGCCGTCAAACACGATGAGCTTGTCGGTCTGGCCCTTTTCGCACGCCATGGTGATGCCTTGTTCCAGACTGTCGACCACCTTGGCGCGGTCCATGAGCAGCGGATTGGTCGGGTCTTCCCGCCACATCTTCGCCTGCTCTTCGCCGACGATGTACATGGGGGATGTGAACGGCATCGTCACATAAGGAATGCCGGCCCCAACCCAAGCCTGATTGACGACGACACCGCGCAGGCTCTTATTCCGGGAGAAGTTCACCGGAGCGGTCGGCGATTGCATGAACCCCGCGACCACCGGCTGATCGAGGTCGAAGGCATCAGAATGATTGGTCAACAACGTGCCGAAAATCAGCCCGCCGCCGTGCAAATAATAGCCCCAGCGCCCGCCATCCCAAATCGCGACGCAATCTTTAATTTCTGCAAACAGCCGCTGCATCCGGCCATATGTCTCCAGATGGCCCTTTGTGATGCGTCGGTCGATCGCATAAAGATCTGTCGTGGCATCCACACCGATCACGCCCATGGGCGTTGTCCGCAAGACAGAGCTGAACGTGTAGCGCTGCTGGATAAATTCCGAGTCAAACAGCGCACGCGGGATCACGCTGCCGCTCCGATTGCCAAACATGCTATGGTAGACAGAGCGGGTTTCATACCGCGCGTAAGACATGCAAAATGACTTAAAAGACTTATAAAGCAGTCTGTTAAAGTACATTTCTCGCGGATCATCATAATAAGCATGAATGAATTTTGCGGAATCAAATGCACGCTTGATCAGGTACATGGGCCCGACCGCTGTATCGACCTCGACCCCCTGATCAAACGGCCCCAGCCCCTTTACGCGACCTTCGAAAACCTCGTTAAAGCCGAAATGCTCGGCCACTTCGTCCGCTTCACGAAAGCCGCGATAAATGGCGAGGCGCAGATGAATTTTGCGGCATCCGGTCCTTTCCATCACGACTTCACGGATGGTCTTGATCATCTCCGCATAGGGCCAGCCGCCCATCAGGCCAAAGCCATGTTCAGAGGCTAAGATGTTGACGCTATCGTCTGCCGAAATGCCCGACATGTCGACCGACGCCAAAGAGGCCCGCGTCTCCGCACGGACACGTTCCAGATCTGCCTCCAGCAGTGCCGGGTCCCCTGACGTGATCGCAGGGGCAAAATCGGGGAAGAAATCGGTCAGCGGCACCGATACCATATCGTCAAGCGTTTCGGCGACATGCGGCTGGAGCGCAGGGCCATAATCGGAATGCATGAAAGCGGGTGGCTTGAGCGCCGTTAGAGCATTCATCACACGTTCTCCTTATGCAGCGGGCCATATTTTTGGTCAGGATCGAAAAGGGCCCGGTCTTCCGCGATAAAGGCGTCCGGATATTTCGCGCAGACCTCGTCGCTGAGATCATAAAGCGACAGCGTTGAGGGATACCAACGATGCTGGCCCGGCGGCGTCATATCGCAGCCTGCAGCTTCCAAGAGGCGGAGTGCAGGAGCGACGCAATAGATGCCACATCCAGACCGCATGCCCGTCATGGCGCAGACTTCTTCGAGATTCTTTGCGCCCTTCACTATGGCGCCCGCAATTTCAGATCCGGGGGTTAAGGTGCACACGCAAATGGATACGCTTGCTTCAATTCCAGCCTTTTCAAGCAGCGCTGCGACCGCGGCCTGATCCACCTCTTCAGGAAGCACGGTGACGGCCAGAGGCACCTCCCGCTCTTTCATCCACATGATGTCTTCTGGGCAGCGGTCTACGCAGCGGCCGCAGCCAATGCACAGGGCATCATCGATAATCGGCTTGCGCGCTTCCATCCGGATGGCGCCACTGGGGCAAACAATGTCGCACAGCTTGCAGCCGATACAGGGCTCGACCTCATAATCCGCAACGAACTTTACTGTGGCCATGTCCTGCCCTCCTTCACACCTTTGCCGGAACGCGCAGCGCGACCAGCAAAATACGTATCTGATCAAATGCCGCCCCGATGGACTTTGTCGCTTTGGGATTGGCAAACAGCGCCAGCGCGAGCCCCCAAATTGAATGCACATGGAGAATGGCCAGGGCATGCGGGTCTGACCCTGCGGAGATCAGACCACCCCTGCGGCAGATTTCAAAAATCCGTTCAATTCGGTCGATAAGATCTATGGTGAGATCATGCGTGCGTGCCGTCAAAGCGGCATCGGCGCCCATCAGGGCCGCCGCATGCAAGGCCATCTCACCGCGCACGATGATGCTGTGCTCCCCTGCGGCATGCAAATTTCCGTAATAGGCGCTCACCGCGTCGAGATGGCGGATCAGGCGCGCCCATGCGACTTCTGGCGATGTCTCCAGAGAGCAGGCCAGCAGATCGAGGTGATTGTCGCGTCGGATGCGTTCGTCCAGCAACTCAAGCGCAAGGTCGGCTTTGTCGGGATAGTGATACTGGGCAAGCGTCCGACTAAAGCCGGCCTTCAGGCTGATGGCCGCCAGTGTCGTCGCCTCATACCCATTGTCGCCAAATAGGGTCAGAGCCGCATCGCGGATGCGCTCCTTGGCCGCTTCGGTCCGCTCTTCTTGTGTGCGCGTTAGGACAGCGGCAGCAGCCACGCGACCTCCCCTCGAATCTTCTTGCCCGGAGAGGTCTACAAACTTACTGTCAAACAGTAAACATGTTTAGACGATTCTGCCCATATCCAGAAGGGACGGCAGAGACCCATAGGAGAGTATGTTGCCAAAGCGCGTCCGCATGGTGGCCCAGATCATTCCCGAAAAATGCACCGGGTGTCGCTTATGCGAACAGGTTTGCCCGACGGTTGCGATCGGGATGCGGCCTCGGCTGGAGAGTGAACCCGGCAAGGGCCGCAACATTGCCATTCTGGAGCCCGAGGCGTGCTATAACGCTCAGGCCTGCGTTGAGATTTGCCCCGATGACGCTATCGAGATGGTCGAACTGGACGAGCCCTTTGACGTGGGCTTCACCCTCCCTCAAGTCGACGAGGACGCCGTCAAGGCGCTCTGCCGCAAGGCGGGCTATGGCCGGAACATGCAGATTTGCGTGTGCACTGACACAAAGGCGGGAGAGATCGCGACAGCAATCATCAGTGGCGCCCATTCTCCTGAAGCTGTGTCGTTGATGACAGGCGCCCGCACAGGATGTGTGGAGCTCTGCATGCAGCCCATTCTCCATTTGTTGTCTTGCGCAGGACATGGAGACGCCGCCCGCAACCCGAAGAACGGGTTTCAATGGTATGGCGAGTCCGCGACACTTTGGCAGCACGTCCAGCCCGATGGCACACTTCCAGATTTTATAGCAGAGGCCTTTCCGGAGTATCCGCTGGATAAGGAATTTGGCGATATGGCAAAGCTGAAAAGGCGCTAATCATGGGAACTCTTTCACCATTCCTAGACGCGTTGCGTCCCCCAGCCTTCCACCGCACCTGGAATAAGCGGGAGCCGGGAACCGTCGTCAAAAAGCGCGCAGCCGATCTGCCGAATATGACGGCACTGCCCATCCGCTCGCTCATGCCCGATCTGCCGCAGACGATCTGGTCGGAAGACGCCTTGCTCGGCCCGACCAATCTCGATGAGGTCCGCCGTCAGGCTCAGGCGAAGGCCGACGCCATCGACTGGTCGAAGATTGAGGCCGGGCGCATGGTCAATCTCATCGCCAACCCGCACGGGCTCCAGTTGTGCGGCGAAGCCTATGTAACGATGCTCGAAGTCATCGCAGCCCATATAAAGGAAACGCGTGGCGCCAAGGTCCGGCTGCGGATCGCTGAGTCGATGGGGCATATCGAAAACCCGGACTGGGTGAAAATTTACCGGCTGGAAGAACGGTTCGGCGATGTTGAGGAATGCCCGCAAATGGGGGCAGGCACAAAGGTCGATACCAAGCTTGGTGATATGTACGTCACCAAGAAGCTGTTCGATGCGCCGTACTTCATCCACACCCATGTCACCGAAATGCGCGAAGGCTATCTCCACCGCATGCTCGACCGGCTGATGAAGCCATTTGGTATGGCCTATGCGCGGCTCGAATCCCGCTCGGCCTATCACTTTGGTTTTGGGCCGCGCACGGGGCAGATCGTCTCACGCTGCATCTTTGAAAGCGACTTCATTCAGGACCGCTATGTCGCGACGATGGTGCTCGACACCACATCGGAAGGTGTTGTGAGCGTGGAGGCGGATAATGACCTGAAGGCGCTCGACAAGCGCCTCGCCGCCGGGATTATGCGCAACTATGCCATGGCGATGAAGATCCTAGGGGAGATCAAGGATTGCGTTGTTGTGTTCGATGATCATGGCTGCGGCGTTTACTGCTATGCGGGCGGCATCGCGTTCGACAATATGCTGTGTGCCGACGTTGATTTCATGGATCTCGACAATTTGTCATTGTTGGCCGCAGAGCGCCATGACAGTGCCGAACCCGGGCTGACCATGGGCAAAAACAATGCAATCAAGGCCATCGTTATCAACTATATGGCAGGCGGCGTGCCGCAGCCTTTCCTATGGGACAATTACCCAGTGCATGTGGTTGGCGACACAGTAAACCGCTGGATGCTGAACGACCCATCCAACTATCATTTTGACCGCGCAAAGGCGCCCGTCTGGCCCACGATTGACGAGGCCGTTGCGGCAGCCTGTCGTGACGGCGGCACGGAGAATGTGATCGTTTTTGACCGCACACCGGGCGCGTTTCGTGTCAGCCGCAAACTGGGCGAACATCTCATGTCCCGCGCCCCGGCTGTCCGGGAGAAGGTGGAAAACGTCTTCTTGCCCAAGTGGCTCCGCCAGCGCGGGCTGGCGTCGTGACATCGGTTCAACTGCTGGAAAAGACCGAAGTCTGGCTGCACGGCATCAGCCTCGACAACGCGAATTTGCCTAAGCTGGCGGACGCCGTGGCAGATGTGCTCTCGCTCCCGCGCGACAAGGTTTTTGTCACTGACGTCCGGCCGCAGTTGGTGGTGCTCGACATTCTCGTGGCACGGGTTGAGCTGGAAGATGTCACCGGCAAGCAAGAGGAACTGCTGGCCACCATTCGCCAAATTCCCGGCGTCGAGGTAGCGGATACGGCGACCGTGCATTCCGAGGGGATTTTGGGCGTCATCGGAACACCGCGCGCTGAAGTTGACCGCTACCTCGCGGATGCCCGAAAACTGGAAAACCAGATCTCCGCTTATGCCGCACGCCGGGTTGCAGTTATCAGCACGGGCAGTGAGTTGCTGGCAGGCGAAATTGAAGACACAAATTTCGCGGCAATCCGCGATGCGATGCAAGCCGCCGGATTTGAAGTCGAATTTGGGGGCATTTCAGGCGACAGCGAGGCCGAAATCGCCGGAATCGTGGCGCGGATGTCCGGCGAAGGGTTCGGCATCATCATCACCACCGGCGGTGTCGGCGCCGAAGACAAGGACCACACGGTCGAGGCGCTTGAGCGACTGGACCCCAACCTAGAAACGGCCATTCTCGCCCAGTATAAACGCGGCCACGGGCGTCACGTCAAAGATGCGGTGCGAATTGCCATTGCGCGGCTCGGCTGGTCGACAATCTTTGCCTTGCCAGGCCCTACGCATGAAGTGAAACTGGCCCTTCCCATCATCGTCGCGGGGCTGGAGGTGAAATCCGACGCAGCTGAGCTGGTAGAGGCTATTGCAGCGCCGCTCCGCTCAACCCTGCCCCATCATCATTGATCAAACCGAAACAAGGAACGCACCATGCCTTCTTCACTTGAAAACATGCGCGCCGTCGTCACGGGCGGAGCATCCGGCATCGGCCGCGCCATTGCCTGTGAACTCGCCTCACGCGGCGCAAAGGTCATCATCAGCGACGTCAACGACGCAGGACTGGCCGAAACGCTTGCCAAACTTGGCAGCGGTTGCAGCAGCTTTCATTGCGACGTCTCAGACCATGCCCAAGTCGAAAAGCTGGCTGCCTTTGCCTCGGAAACGCTTGGCGGCTGCGATCTTCTTTTTGCCAATGCCGGCGTCATTGCGGCTGGCCGGTATACCAAGATGACGGTCGCCGAAGTGGACTGGATCTTGGGGGCGAATGTGCGCGGCGTGTGGAGCACCACATCCGTTTTCGCGCGCATGATGGAGCAGCAGGCTGAAGGCGGCCGGATCTGCTTTACAGGGTCGGAACATTCTTTGGGTTTCCAACATGCCAATGCGGCGGTCTACACAGCCTCCAAGCACGCCGTGTTGGGATTGGCAGAAGTTTTGCGCGCAGAAGCACCGGAGAACCTGTCGATCAGCATTTTCTGTCCCGGTCTTGTCGGGACAGCACTCGGCGGCGGCCCCCGCCCGGATGGTCTGCCAGCGCAGCAGCGCAATCTGGATATGAGCGCGCGCATTCAAGCCAAGGGCATGCCGGTTGAAGAAGCCGCGCGCGATGCCGTCGATGGCACTTTGCGCGGCGACTTTTACGTGGTCACCCATAGCCACACCGTCCGAGCCGCCGAACGCCGCGTTCTGGAAATGGAAGCAGCCTTCGCCGCCCAAGCTCCATGGGAGCGCAATGGCGACCGATATGAGGTCAACTGCGTGATCGCGGCTGTTGCCGCCGAGATGAAATCCGAAACCAAATGAGTGTAACGGCTTTGCCCGAGCCCATTTGGTGGAATGCGGAACGGCCCGATCCTGCGGCATTGAACCAGATCAGCGCCCAGTCAATCCAGACCGCCTTGGGCATCGAACTGACGGATGCCGGGAATGACTGGCTCGCAGGCAGCATGCCGGTGGATGCGCGCACCCATCAGCCTTGGGGACGATTGCATGGCGGCGCGTCGGTTGTGCTGGCAGAAACGCTGGCCACACTTGGCGCAGTCCACACGCTGGATCAAAGCCAGTTCATGGCCGTCGGCATGGAAATCAACGCCAACCATATACGGCCAGTCCGAAGTGGGTGGGTCAATGGCATCGCACGGCCCGAAGCACGTGGCCGAACAACCCAGATCTGGACCATCCGGATCACCGATGAAGATGACCGCCTCGTCTGCATCTCCCGCTTTACCGCCGCCATTATTCCTATCGAGCGCAATTGAAGGATTAGAGACATGCAATACCGCAATCTGGGCACGTCAGGCCTGATCGTTTCGCGCATCTGCCTTGGCTGCATGAGCTTTGGTCGCCCCGATGCTGGCCGTCACGAATGGACCATTGATGAAGCGGACAGCCGCACGATCATCCGTCAAGCACTTGAAGCCGGGATCAACTTCCTCGACACCGCGAACGAATATTCAGCCGGCACGTCAGAGGAATTTGTCGGAAGAGCCATTGCTGACTTCGCCCACCGCGACGAAATCGTTCTGGCGACCAAGGCCTATGCCCCCTGGCGGTCGGCGCCCAACACCGGCGGCCTGTCTCGCAAGGCGCTCTTCCAAGCCATTGACGATAGCCTGACCCGCCTCGGCACCGACTATGTCGACCTCTTCCAAATCCACCGCTGGGACTATTCGGTGCCGATCGAAGAAGTGATGGAAGCCCTGCATGACATCGTGAAGGCCGGTAAAGCGCGCTATATCGGTGCGTCGTCCATGTACGCGTGGCAGTTCTCAAAGGCCCAATACACAGCCGAACGCAACGGGTGGACAAAGTTCATTTCGATGCAACCGCAGGTCAACCTCGTCTACCGGGAGGAAGAGCGGGAAATGATCCCGCTTTGTATCGATCAGGGCGTCGGCGTTCTGCCTTGGAGTCCCTTGGCCCGTGGTATGCTGACCCGCGACTGGAACGAAAAGACGGCACGGTCTGAAACCGATATGTTAAGCGCCTATCTTTACAAAGCGACGGCGGAGAATGACCGGCAAATTGTGGAAGCCGTCGCCGCTTTGGCATCTGAACATGGCCTCCCCCGCGCCCAGATTGCAATGGCGTGGCTGTTGGGCAAAACGGGCATCACCGCCCCCATCATTGGCGCGACCAAGCCCTCCCATCTGGAAGATGCGATTGCATCCCTAGAAGTGACCTTGTCGGCCGATGAGATTGCTCGGCTGGAAACCCCTTATGCACCTCACCGCGTTGTCGGTCTCGCCGGGCCGATGCCGCTGGGCGGCTCCCTCACACTCAAAAAGTAAGTCCTGATGACCGACATATACGCTCCTGAAACACAGGCCGATTTGGACATCCTGTTTCAACCCTACACGCTGCGCGGCCTTGAAATGCGCAATCGCATCGTCGTGTCCCCTATGGCCACCTACTCCGCCATCGATGGGTTTGTGACAGATTGGCATGTGCAGCATGTGGGCAAATTGGCGGCCGGCGGTGCGGGGCTTGTGTTTGTCGAGCAAAGTTCGGTGAACCTGCAAGGCCGTATCACCCATGGCTGTCTTGGCATCTGGAAGGATGAACATGTCGCCGGCTTGAAACGCTTGACGACGTTGATCCGCGATCTGGGGGCGGCATCCGCGATCCAGATCGCACATTCCGGCCGTAAGGGCTCATCGCAGCGCCCTTGGGAAGGTGGCGGACCGCTGGGGGATGCCGACATCGCAGACCGGAGCGAAGGTCCTTGGGAGAGCTGCGCGCCAAGCGCCAAAGCCTTTGATAGCGATTGGCCGACCCCGACCGCGATGAGCCTTGAGGCGATTGAGCAGGTCGTCGAAGACTATCGCGCCGCCTTCATCCGCGCGCGCGATGCCGGATTTGATGTGTGTGAGCTGCACTGCGCGCATGGCTATCTCATGCACAGCTTCCTCTCCCCGCTCGGCAATCAGCGCACGGACGCTTATGGCGGAGACCGCGCAGGCCGCATGAAGTTGCCGCTGCGGATCGCGGGGGTCATGCGTGAGGTATGGCCAGATCACCTTCCCTGTTTCGTGCGCGTCTCCTCCGTCGATGGCGTGGGTGTTGGCTGGCAACTGGAAGACACCATCGCGTATTCCAAGGAACTCAAGGCGCTTGGCATTGACATGATCGACTGTTCGTCGGGCGGCTTCAAGCTCCCCGCAGAGAATAATCTCGTTGCGCGGACAACCGGGTTTCAGCTTCCGTTTTCCGAAGCGATCCGCGAGGAAGCTGGTCTTCCGACCATGGGGGTTGGCCTTATCCGGACCGGTGAACAGGCCGCAATCGCCCTTCAGGACGGTCGTGCTGATCTGATCGCGCTTGGCCGGGAATTGCTGTGGAACCCGAATTGGCCCATGCAGATCGCTGCCGAACATGATGAGGCGAACGGATGGAAACTGATGCCGCCGCAATATGGCTGGTGGCTCCGCCGCCGCAAGGCACAGCAGGGTAAGTAGAACCGGGCGACCATGGAGAGAGTTTCGCATGACTGAATTGGTCAAATATGAATGCGCTGAGGGCATCGCGACCCTAACGCTCAATCGCGCGGACAAGCGAAACGCGCTGAGCCTTGCTTTGTGGCAAGAGCTTGAGGCGCATCTCGATATCATCGAGGCCGCGGGACGCGACATCGCAGTTGTTGTTCTGCGGTCAACCGGCCCGGTCTTCTGCGCCGGAAATGACCTGAAGGAACGTGGCGCAAAGTTCCCGCGCCCCTTCTACCAACCCCAGATTGTTACACGGCTAGCCAATTTGCCCCAGCCGGTGATCGTCGCGGTGCAAGGCGGATGCTTTACCGGCGGGCTTGAGCTTGCCTTGGCGGGCGACATCATTCTCGCTGCAGAAAGCGCGAGCTTTGCCGATACCCATGGCAAGTTTTCCATGGTGCCGATGTGGGGCATGAGCCAGCGTCTCCCGCGTCGGGTCGGCAGCTTCAAGGCGCGTGAAATCAGCTTTACGGGCCTGCCTGTCTCTGGGCGCGAGGCAGAGCGCATCGGCCTTGCCAACACATGCGTCGCCGATGACCAGCTGGAGGCGGAAACGATGAAGATGGCCCGCGCGATTGCGGGGCAAAGCCGCCACAGCATTTTCGCTTATAAAGAACTCTACATGGCGCAGGCAGACCTGCCGCTTGCCGCAGGTTTGGCACATGAGGTGTTCAACACGCGTGGGCGTGGCGCTGATCTGGAAGAACGCGTGTCGGAGGGCTTCGGCAAGCGGTAACCGCCGCCGCCTCTCCGCTTTTCGTCAAAGCAGGAAGGGCACGCCCTCAGTCACGTGTTTCCATTGCAAACCGTCATGGCCGAACATGATGTGCGTGCCGCGTTTGCGCAACGTGTCGAGGCGGCGATAGGTTTCCATGCCCAATTCCATATCGGTCGTGGCCTTGGGCAGAACCATCACATCCAAATTTCGCTCTGTATAGCAACAGTCGCCGGCCAGAAGCACGTCGCCACCCGCCAGCTTCACGATGACGCTTTGGTGGCCAGGCGTATGCCCATAGGTCGGCACAATCCGCACCGTGCCATCGCCAAACAGATCATATTCGCCTGAGACTGCCTTGATGGGCTGACCCGTGTCATAGTCTTCAGCAGTGTAGAGGTAGCGCTGCTCACTGTTGCGCGCTGTTTCCAGTTCTGACGCCTGAATAATGACGGTCGCATTCGGGAAATGCGCATTGCCGCCGCAATGATCGATATGGAGGTGCGAATTGATAATCCAGTTGATGCTGGCTGGATCAACATTGATCGCCTTCAGCCGGGTCGCAACGTCCATCCCCTCAAACCATTCAAGCCCGATTTTATCCGCAGGCAAGGGATTGTCCTGTTCCCGCCGATAACGCTGACCCATGCCGGTATCGAACATGGCGCGGCCTTTGGGATGCTCGATCAGATAGGTCGGTACTGGTGCCCGCATCTGCGGCCCCTCATCGCCCTCGACATAATAGCCGGGGTTGCACTGGAACCAGCCGCAGTTGAACGCGTAAAGTGTTACCTGATCTGTCATTTCACTCCCCTCAGCGTCCACCACCGCTTTCCCATGGCCTTATCGTCTATAGGTTTAACCGGGGAGCGGCAAGCATCAAGCGGGCGTTGGTGTGGCTTTCTCGGGACACGCAAATCCTTGCCCTGTTCACGGGAAAGTCTAACCTTCACCAAAGAACAGGGCTTGCCGATTGGTGCACTTCGATGCATTGCAATCAGATAAACAATTAGGAGGATTAACGTGTCGTCTCGCTATGCGTCTTTCGAAGGCCTGACAGTCACATTCTCCGAAAACGTTCTAACGGTGATGCTCGATAATCCGCCGTTAAATGCCATGACATCCGAGGCGCATCATGATCTGGGCCGCATCTGGGCCGTTGCCGGTGCCGACCCCGATGTCCGCGTCATTGTGATCACCGGCGGCGGCGACCGCGCCTTTTGTGCTGGCGGCGACCTTAACCGAATGATCGAGAATTGGCCCGACCGGGGCCGCTGGCAGATCGGCATGGCAGAGGCGCGGGCCATTGTTGTCGGCATGTTGGAATGCCCGAAGCCCGTTATCTCCCGCATCAACGGGCACGCCATGGGCCTTGGTGCAACCATTGCCCTTGCCGGTGATATTACGATCATCGTCGACGACGCCAAAATCGGCGACTCTCATGTCAACGTGGGGCTGACCACAGGCGACGGCGGGGCTTTGCTCTGGCCAAACCTGGTCGGCCTTGTCGAAGCGCGGCGCCACCTGCTTTCAGGCAAGCCCCTCTCCGGCGCCGATGCCAAGGCCAAGGGGTTGGTGACCGAATCCGTCTCTCGCGACACGTTGGACGCCACGGTGAAGCACTGGGTCGATCTGTTCCTGTCGCAATCCCCCGAAGCCATTCAAACGACCAAACAGGCGCTCAACCTCGACATTGTCGACAAGGCAAAGCGCTATATGGACGAAATGCTTTGGCTCGAAACCCAGTCATGGGCTTCCCCCAACCATCCAGAGGCTGTGCGCGCGATCCTTGAGAAGCGCGCGCCAAAATTCACCAATGAATAATCAGCGGACTATCCAGCATGACTGACGAAATCGGCATCGGCGAACTTGCCGAAAGCTTTAGCGAGTTTCTGGGGACAGAATGGCCCCGCGAAAAGGCCGTTGCCTATGCCCGTGGAAGCGCGGTTTATGCAGAAGACCTTTGGTCGCAGGTCGCAGCCCTGGGCTGGACCGCATTAACAGTGCCGGAGGCGCAGGCCGGCCTCGGCATGGGCCTATCGGCCACAGCGGCATTGCATGATGCCTTAGGTGCGGCAGCAGCGCCGCTCCCCATGCTCGGCAACACCTTGGCCATTGCCTTGATTGAAGCGGCAGGCACCGCCGATCAAAAAGAAGCCTTGCTCTCGGGCTTGGCGGACGGCTCGGTACGCGCCTCATTCGCGCATCCCGATGCGACTATTTTGGATGCCGATGGCAGCGTGCTGGATGGGCAGGTGGCGGATATGCTGGACGTGGCGTCGGCAACCCACCTTTTCCTGCGGGGAACACACGCTGGAAAGTCTGTTTGGATCGTTCTGCCGACCGCCACATCTGGCGTCTCCATTGAGCGCACTTTGCTCGCCGATGCCTCACGCACGCTCGGCACTGTTATCCTCTCCAGTGTGGCGATCAGCCCAGAGCACCTAATGACACCCGAAGATGCCGCCGCACTCGACGACGACCTGCTTCGGGTCGCAGCAGTCTCGCTTGCGGCAGACGCGCTGGGCGGCGGAAATGCCACGCTGGCCGCGACGGTCGACTATATGAAGGGCCGCGAGCAATTTGATCGTGTCATTGGATCTTTCCAAGCACTCAAGCACCGCGTTGCAGACCACAAGGCAGCTCTCGAGGCCGCACGCGGCTTGGTGGATCATGCCGCAAGCCTTGATGCGGATGCACCATCGGCACTGCTGGCCGCACTTACGGCCAAACAGCACGTGACGCGCGTCGTTGCGGAAATCGCGCGTGACTGCATCCAGTTGCACGGCGGCGTGGGCTTCACGTCAGAATATGTGCCGCACATCTACCTCAAACGCGCGAAACTGAATGAAGCCCTGTTCGGAACACGGTCCGTGGTGCTTGATCGAATTGCAGATATTCTGGAGGCCGCGTGATGAGCCGGACATATGACATTCTCGGAAAGGTTGGCGACGAACAGGCGTTCCGACAGGAAATTCGCGAGTGGCTTGCCGAATGCACGCCGAAAAACTGGCGCGTAAAGTGGCAGGGTGTGCGTGAAGAGGACCTGAAGTCAGAGATCATTGCCTGGCTTGGGGAGCGCCGCAAAGTGGGCCTCGGCACACCGCACTGGCCGAAAGAATGGGGCGGCCCCGGCCTGCCCTTCACCTATCAGATCATGGTCTATGAAGAGCTGTCGCGTGCAGACGCGCCAGAACTCGACATGTTCACAATCTCGTTGTTTCATACGCCTGCCACGCTTTTTGAACATGGCACACAGGAACAGAAGGACCGCTATCTGCACGGCATCACGCATGGCACCGACATTTGGTGCCAAGGCTTTTCGGAACCGGGCGCCGGTTCTGACCTTGCCAGTCTGCGGACGAGCGCTCGGCGTGAAGGCGATCACTACGTCCTGAATGGCCAGAAAATCTGGTCATCCGGCGCGATGAACGCGCAATACTGCCTGCTGCTGGCCCGCACCGACAATAGCGGCAAGCGCAAGCATGATGGCATTTCCTATTTCATCTTGGATATGAAGACGCCAGGTGTGGAAGTCCGCCCCATTCGCCAGATTACAGGTGAATCAGAATTCGCCGAAATCTTCATGGACGATGTGAAGGTGCCGGTTGAGAACCTCATCGGCGCTGAAGGCAATGGCTGGAACATCGCGCAATCGACGCTGTCGACCGAGCGTGGCCTGCTGATCTTCGGATCGGTGGAGCGTTTGGCACGATCCTTTGAACTGGATGGCAAAGACGCCCGCGACACATGGATGCGCGATGTCCAGTTCCGGCGGGAATATGCGGCGCTCTATGGAGAATTGCAGTCGGTCCGTCTCATGATCCGCCAGTTGCTGATCGAGCTGGAAGCCAATCCCGATAAGGCTTCGCCGACCCTGCCGACCTTCATCAAGCTGATCTGGGGTCCCTTCTTGCAGCGCTACACAGAATTTCTGCTGCGCGCCGAAGGGCTTGAGACACAAAAGTGGCAGCCAGCCATTCCCGGCACCAGCAACAGCAGCAGATTGCGGTTCAACGACTTCCTGAAAAGCTATGGTTGGACAATCGCCGGCGGGTCCAACGAGATTATGCGCAATATCATCTCTGAGAGGATATTGGGCTTACCAAGAGGATGAAGCAGCGCCACGATGCCTGACAATCCATGATCAGGCACGGGCCTGAAAGGAGAGTGCAATGGCATCTGGTGCAGCAAGCGCAGAAGAACCGCGTCCCTTCTATCGGCTCGTCATTCCGCTGATGGTTGCGGAACTGGTCGCAGCCCTCGAACTCACGATGCTTTACGCCGCCATGCGCAGTCTGGTTGCCGAATTTGGCGGCACGGCTCAAGCAGGCTGGCTTGTCACATCCTTCATGTTGTCGTCTGCCGCCGGAGCCGCGCTGTTCGGGCGCCTTGGCGACCTATTGGGACGGCGCAACATCCTCCTTTGGGTGTTGGCACTGTCGACATTCGGCTCCGCGCTGAGCAGCGTGACAAAGGATCTCGAATGGCTGATCGTCGGACGGACGATGCAAGGCTTTGCCGGGGCCATTGTTCCTCTGTGTTTTGGCATGATCCGGGAACGCGTGAGCCCGGATCGCGTCTCGCTTGGCATCGGCCTCATTTCGTCGACAGTCACGATCGCGTCGGCCTCTGGGCTCGTCATTGGCGGGATCATTATCGATTACGCGGATTGGACCATGATCTTTAAGGTATCGACAGCCTTAGGTGTCTTCGCCTTCTTGATCGTCTGGGCATTCATTTCAAAAGACCGGCCGCTGCGGAAAGCAGGCGCACTGGACGACATCCTTGGCGGCATGTTGTTTGTCCCTGCCGTTGTCGGCCTTTTGCTGGGCATCTCTCACAGTGCGCAACATGGCCTATTTGATGCGACGTCTCTTGCTTGGTTTGTAGGTGCGACATTCTGCCTCGTCGCTTGGATCTGGCGCGAACTCAGCGTCGAGAACCCACTACTCGATGTGCGCCTTCTGGCACGTCCAGAAGTTGCCTGGCCAAACATCATGATGATCTTCATCGCGCTTGGCGTTTATCAGGGCGGGCATCTCATGGCGTTATTTGGCCAACAGCCCCTGCCGACCGGCGCCGGTCTCGGCCTCTCGGCAACGATGGCAGGGTTTCTGCTACTACCGGCCAATATCTTCGCCGGGGTCGCCGCACCATTTGTTGCATCTGGGATTAACCGGTTTGGCCCTCGCAACGTTGCGCGCCTTGGATGCGCGATGATGTGTTCCGCCTTCGCGTTACTCGTATTTTTTAACAACGATGTCGCCGTCGTCATTGTCCTCCTTATCATTCAGGGGATTGGGCTTGGCATCACTTATGTCACAGCGCCTGTCATCATTGTTCATGCATCGCCACCGGACCGGACAAGCGAAGCGAGCGGCATGATGGGCGTGATAAGGTCAACCGCGATGGCCATCGGTGCGCAGACTGTGGCGACCTTGCTTGCGGCAGGTGGCAGCCACGCCGGTGATCATGGCGGCCACACCTTCCCCACCGAAGCCGCCTATCAGACAGCCTTCCTCTATGTCGCCGGCACGGCCTTCATCGCGTTGCTGCTGTGTCAAAAGCTTCCGAAGAAACTTGCGGTGTCATCACACCTTTAAATCCATCACAAGGAACGTCACATGGCGCTGACCAAGGTCTTTGAACCACTTCGCGTTGGTCCGATCGAACTCCCCAATCGCGTCGTGCGAACGGCGCATGGCGGGTTGGAGATGACGCCAAGGATGAGCGATGATTACATTGCATATCACGCGCGGCGCGGAAAAGGCGGCTGCGGTCTTACGATATTGGGCGCCGCCAGCGTACATCCGTCCAGTCAGCTTTTCCCCTTCAGCCTCCATCACGCCGACATCGTCGCCGACTATGCAAAGCTGATGGAGGCCTGCCAGCCTTGGCCGATGAAGGTCTTTGCTCAGCTTTGGCATGGCGGAAATCTCTACCCGGCAGCAGATGGCAGCCCCGGCTGGGCTGTGTCTGACGTTCCCGGCATGATGGGCATGGTCGGCCAGCGGATGACCGAAGGGATGATCCGCGAGGTCATCGCCGCTTATGCCAAAAGTGCGGTTGATGCCCGCGATGGCGGCCTTCACGGTGTGGAGGTCCACGCAGCCCATGGCTATCTGCCGCAACAATTCCTCTCCAGCGCCTATAATGATCGGACAGACGATTGGGGTGGGTCCTTCGGGAACCGTTCCCGGTTCTTGATGGAGGTTCTTCGGGCGATCCGCGCGGCCGTCGGCAACGATCTTGCCATCAGCGTTCGGCTCGCCGCCAGCGACATGCCGGGCGGCGTCGATATCGACGAGAATAAGCGCGTGCTGCAGGCCCTACAGGCGGAGAAACTGATCGACATGGTCAACGTGTCGCGCGGCGATTACTATCGAATGGATACGATGGTTGGGGCCATGCAGAACCCCACCGGCTATGAAGTGCCCTCATCAGGGGAAATCGCTGCTGTCGCCACAGTGCCCCGGCTTCTTGCCGGCCGATATCGGACGCTCGACGACGCCGAACAGCTTTTGCGCGACGGGACTGCCGACCTGGTATCGATGGTCCGGGCACAGATTGCCGACCCTGATCTCGTCAACAAAACACGCGCGGGCCGTGCGCTTGAGGTCCGCCCCTGTATCGGCTGCAATCAACAAGGTCGTGGTGGACGCTTTGGTTGCGCCGTTAATGCCGCGGCTGGCGTTGAATCGACTTATGATGAGGACAAGATCAGCGCCGCATCTTCACCGCGCAAGGTGATGGTTGTCGGCGGTGGGCCCGGTGGACTGGAAGCTGCTCGTGTTGCAGCGCTCAAGGGTCATCGCGTCATCCTGTGCGAAGCTGCACCAGAACTTGGCGGGATGCTGAATGTCGCCCGCCGCGCGCCGCACAGTGCGGGCTTTGGGGATATCGCCCTGTGGCTGGAACAGGAAGTCTATCGGCTGGGCATCGACGTCCGGTTGAACACCTATGTCGATGCAGACGAAATTGCGTCAGAAGGCGCTGATCATGTCATCATCGCAACCGGATCACAGCCACGCATGGATGGCCAGCAACATACATTTCCAACACAAAAGGTCGCCGGAACAGAGCAACCTCATGTTCTTTCGACCACCGATCTGTTCCGGTCAGAGCGGGACTTGGGCCAGACGGCGCTCGTTCTCGATACCGTGGGCGACTATGAAGGGCTTGCCGCAACAGAACATCTGCTCTCGCTCGGGCTATCGGTCACCTATGTCACTGGGAATTCGGGCCTCGCGGAAAAAAATGAGCGCCGCTTTCCAGCTTGGGAGCGCTTTTTGCAGTTGGGCAAATTTGAGGTGCTGTCATGGCACCATCTGGTCGATATCGGCGAGGGTCAGGCCAGTGTCCGGCCCTATCTGGGGGCATCACAGCAACTGCGCGTTATACCCGCCGACACCGTTGTCCTCATCACGCCCAACCAGCCCTTGCGCGATGTTTATGAAGGCCTGCGAGACCATCATCCCAGCGTGGCAATGATCGGGGATGCCAAACAACCCCGTGATCTGCTGCGCGCGATCTGGGAAGGGCATGCGGCCGCTCGTGCCCTTGATTAAGGAGGTTCGCTTAAACCTTAGCCGTTGCTGACCGGCGGTTTGAATTCTGCCGTGACAGTCCCAAAACGCGGCGCACGCTTTTCACGCTTGGCAGCAATAGCCTCTTTGAAGTCGGCAGAATCGAGGGTGTCCCGCACCAAAGCAAAAGACTTGGCCCGCGCCGCCTCAAAATCCTGCAGATCCGCGTCCCGCAATTGCTGCTTCATCATCGCAAAACTGGCCGGGGCATTGGCGGCCATCGCCCGCGCATAATCAAGGGCTGCGTCCATGAATCCGGCGGTCGGCAATAGCTGGGACACCAGCCCCTTGGCATAGGCCTCCTGCGCGCCAAAGCGTCGCGCCGAAAGAAGCATATCTGCCGCATTGCCCGGCCCCATCATCCGCGACAGCGACCAAGCGAGACCACCTTCGGCACAAAGGCCCAACCCCGCAAAGGGTGCCACGAACACCGCATCCTCTGCCGCCAACCGGATGTCCGCCGCACAGGCCATCGCAAGGCCGATGCCCGCACAGGGGCCGTGTATGGCCGCAATGACTGGCTTTGGCAGCAACATCAGCCCATCATAACGCAATCCACCCGAGCCGGCATTGGGGGCGCTCGGGTCTGCGGCATAGGCATCCAGCACCTGCATATCTGCCCCGGCACAAAAGCCGCGCCCGGCGCCTGACAACAGGATCACGCGAACGTCTGGATCAGCCGCCGCTTTCGAAAAAGCCGTCGTCAACCCGCGCGACATATCTCCATTTGAAGCATTGAGCCGGTCTGGCCGGTTCAGCGTAATGCGGGCGACGCCGTCTGATACGGCATAAAGGACAACGTCTCCCGCGATCTCGCTCACCAACCCGCCATATCCGCCGCCCGCATCCGGTGGCGTGAAGGCGATCCGAGCCAAGCCCAGTTCTGCATGGCCCGCTTCATATAAAGATGGGTATCATGTTCCCAGGTGAAGCCGATGCCGCCATGCGCTTCGACAGTGTCGCGCGTGACCTGCAAATAGGTGTCCGTGAGATGCGCCTTAGCTTGCGAGGCGGCATGCGAGGACTTCTCAGGAATGGCGTCCCAAGCATGGGCCGCATACCAATAAAGCCCGCGCGACGGCTCTGTTGCCAAAGCCATGGCGACCAGCTGATAACGCAGCCCCTGAAAGCCCGCGATTGGCTGGCCATATTGTTCACGCATTTTGGCGTATTCAACGGACATGGTAACGCAGTGATCCGCGCCGCCAAAACTATCCGCGGCCAGCAGCACGGCGGCGGCGTCGATCAACTGGGGGATTGCCACCAGACCATCCGGCAGCACTTCTGCTGCCGTTCCTTCAAATGTGACATTGTCGACAGGACGCGTCCGGTCTGCACTGTCGAGACGCGCGGTTGTGTAACCGGCACCTTTTTCAACAAGTACCAGACCATCGCTGGTTCCAACGATGATGAGGTCTGCTTCGGCCGCATTGGGCACCAGCGTTTTGGTCCCGGTCAGGCTGGTGCCAGACAAAGTCCACTGATCTGGCATCCATCCGCACTTGCCCTCGCACAAGGCGACCGTGCCAAGCACTTCGCCGGTGGCAAGTTTGGGCAGCCATTTGGCCTTTTGCGCTTCTGACCCACCAAGCGAAATGGCAAGCGTCGCAAGCGCGTGGCCCAGAAATGGCACGGGGGCGACAACCTTGCCCAACGCTTCTGCGACAATGGCTAGATCGACCAAGCCAAGGCCGAGGCCGCCCTGCTCTTCCGGCACGATGATCGCGGGCAGCCCCATCTCACACAAGGCGGTCCAAAGCCCTGCATCAAACTGCGCCTCACCCGGCGTGTCGAAGACTTTGTGAACATGAAGCGGATCACAACTGTTGCGCAGCAGGCCGGCAACACTGTCGACAAGCGCAAGTTGCTCTTCAGACAAAAGGAAGTTCATGCTGTTGCTCCCTGGCTCTTGTCACGCGGCAGGCCAAGGCTGCGCTCCGCAATGATGTTGCGCTGAATGTTCGATGTGCCACCGGCAATCGACATCGATAGAGAAATCATGAAGCGTTCAATCCATTTGAGACGTTCGCCGCCCATGTCGATGAAATCATTCTCGACAATGTCGCGCGCCAGCTTTGATATGCGGCCAGCCAGATCGGTCATGTACACTTTCGGCATCGTCTGGAACGATCCGATATCGCGGTCATGCACATCATGAGATGTCGCGCGGTATGTGGAATAGGTCAGGCTCATCAACTGGCCTTCAATCGCGGCCAGCTCTTCGCGGATGCGGGGATGTTTGATCGCGGGTTGCCCATCGACTTCCACTTCTTTGGCCAGCTTGACCAGATCCCGGAACATCGACAGGCTCCAAGTCATTGACGAAATTCCAGATCGTTCATGCTTCAAGGTGGAACGAGTCACGTTCCACCCTTTTCCACGCTCTCCAACCAACATGTCTGTCGGCGTCTCGACATTGTCGAAGAAGACTTCGCTAAATTCCTTCTGGCGGGTCATCTGCACCAGCGGCCGCACAGTCACGCCCGGTTGGCGGATGTCGACAAGAAGATAGGAAATCCCGGCATGCTTGGCAGCCTCCGGCTCAGTGCGGACGAGGCAGAACATATGCGTCGCTTTATGCGCATGGCTCGTCCAGATTTTCTGGCCGTTGATAATCCATTTGGAGCCGTCGCCCGACAGTTCCGCCTTGGTGCGCAAAGAGGCCAGATCAGAACCGGCATTGGGTTCCGAAAAACCCTGTGCCCAGACAATGTCGCCGCGCAAAGTGGGGGCGATCCATTTCTGCTTCTGCTCTTCCGTGCCCCATTCCAGCAGCGTCGGCACGACAAGGCCATTGCCGGGAATACGCCCGGAAGGCGCCCGCGCCTTGGTCAATTCCTCGCGGATGATCTCTGCCTTGACGATGTCTGACGGCTGTTCAGACCCGCCATAAGCCTTTGGGATGCTGCGGTGCATATAGCCCCGGTCAATGGCCGCAACGACGAACGCCCGTTCATTTTCGTGCGATTTCAGATTGCCGTCAGCGGGCGGCCAGTGCGCCTTGATGAATTCGCGCACCTCTGTCCGAAAGGCGTCAAACTCACTGCCGAAACCTAATTCCATTGATTAATCCTCTACACTATTCCAACTTCATCTCAAAACCGGTTGCCCGACCGAGTCAAGAGATAATCCTATAGCGGATTTGGAATGATGGCCGGGCGCAGAACTCGGCAGCGTGAGACCCCAATTGGTCGCATACTTTCATATTGACATTTTTTGCTATTTTGTCAGTCTGATCG
This sequence comes from uncultured Sphingomonadales bacterium, assembly GCA_903839675.1. Lineage (GTDB taxonomy): Bacteria > Pseudomonadota > Alphaproteobacteria > Sphingomonadales > Sphingomonadaceae > Aquisediminimonas. The sequence continues at coordinate 29,809 of CAIMDB010000022.1, read as the reverse complement.
TAATCATAGGAGAAGATGATGTATCAGCCTCATGCCGCATCGCTGGCACCCACGCCCGAGAACGTGCCGCAAGAGCTTGTGGTCGATTTTGACTTTTTCGCACTCGACCAGCTGGGCATGGAAGACGTCCAATTGGCTTGGGCCACGCTGCATAAGGGACCAGACATTGTCTGGACGCCGCGCAATGGCGGTCACTGGATCGCGACACGCGGCGAAGACATCGATGTGATGCAGCTCGATTACGAGCATTTCAGCCACAAGAACTTCAGCCTGCCGCGCAACGAAATGGATCAATATTCGCTCCCGCTCGGGCTTGATCCTCCCGCCCATACGCCATTCCGCCGCGCCATCATGCCGGCCTTTCAGCCTCGCAACATCAAACTGCTGGAAGGCGTCGCAAGGGAGACAGCGCGCAAACTGGTCGCGGAGATAGCGCCACGCGGGCACTGCGAATTCATCGAAGATTTCGCAAAAGTCCTGCCAATCAACGTCTTCCTCGGCATGGTTGATTTGCCGTTGGAAGACCGGGAGTTTCTGTTGCCTTGGGCAGAAGTGGCCGTCCGTTCGCCCGATGTCGCGGCGCGGTTCGAAGTCCATGCCAAGATGCAGGCCTATCTCACCCCCTATATCGACGCCCGGATGAAGAACCCCGGTGAAGATGTGCTCAGTATGGTGATCACAAGCGATATTGGAGGGCGTCCGCCTTCCCGCGAAGAAGTGTTCGGCATGTCGACGCTGCTTCTTTTCGGCGGGCTTGATACGGTTGCCTCTCAATTGGGCTTCATCGCCTACTTTCTCGCGCGCAACCCATCGCATCGGCAAGCCTTGATCGAGAAACCCGAAATGCGCGCGCGGGCAACCGAAGAGCTTTTGCGCCGGTACAGCCTGCCGAACACGGCCCGGGTCCTGACGCAGGACTATGCTTACAAGAACATCCAGTTCCGCAAAGGCGATATCATCCAATTGCCCAAATGCCTTTACGCCCTTGATGATCGGAAGAACGAGAACCCGACCAAGGTCGATTTTGACCGTAAGCCTTCTCAGGTCAAACACGCCGCCTTTGGCGCAGGGCCGCATGTCTGCCCGGGCGCAGTGCTGGCCCGCCGGGAAATCATGGTGTTCATGGATGAATGGTTGCCACTCATCCCGGACTTTGAAGTGGACACCACCAAGCCTCTCGTCATCAAATCGGGCCCGGTGAACGGCGTTCTGGAACTGCACCTGAAGTGGGACGTCTAAGGCTATGACGATGATCGACGACGGCCCCGTCCGGGCGGCCATCCGCGCCGCCATTGATGCAGGCCATGAAGAAGCGGTGCACGTTGCCGCCTATCACAATGGCAACCTCTGCATCGACATTTGGGACGGGCTGGCGGACCCTGAAAAGGGCATCCCTGCCGCTGCCGACACACTGTACAACGTCTATTCCGTCACCAAGGCCGTTGCGGCGACAGCGCTGCACATTCAGGCAGAAAAAGGCCTTGTCGATTATGACGCGCCCATTGCCGACTATTGGCCTGAGTTTGCGCAGAACGGCAAGGACAAGGCGACCGTCCGCCATGCGTTGACGCACCGCGCTGGTGTGCCCTTGATGCCAGAGGGCGTGACGTCGGAACTGATGTGCGACAGCCAGTGGATGGCCAGTCAAATCGCAGCGATGGAGCCCCTCGCCCGGCCGGGTGAAAAGACGCTCTATCAGTCGATGACCTTTGGCTGGATCATTGGTGAGATTGTCCAGCGCAGTGACCCGCGCAAAAGGCCTCTGGGACAATTTGTGCAAGATGAAATCGCACAACCGCTCGGGCTGAAAGACCTTTGGATTGGCTTGCCGGACGCAGTTGCCAGCCGGGTTGCCGTCATGTCCAACCGCAATGAAAATGACCCGCCCCCGCCAGAGGCGACACTCTACGCACGGTCGATGCCCCATGCGGTTGATCTGGTTCCGCGGGTCTTCGGCAGACCAGACGTGCAGCGCGCCTGCATTGCCGGGGTTGGCGGCATCTTCAGCGCCCGTGATGAAGCGCGCTTCTGGGCGATGCTGGCAGGCGGTGGAGAACTGGACGGCGTGCGCCTCTTGTCCGCAGACCGCGTCGCCAGCTTCTCCAACATTCGCGATAACGGGGATGAGCCAGACCCTGTGATGTTCGGCATGCCTATTCCCATCAGTTGCGGCGGCTATTGGCTCGGCGGCCACCGCGTCAGCAATCCGCGCGCGATTTGGCATCCCGGCGCTGGCGGGTCGATTGGTTGGGCGGACCCTGATCAGAACCTCGCCATCGCTATCTGCCACAACCGGATGTTCAATGCGCGTGACCCGCAGGACGATCCGATTTTGCCGATATCGAAAGCCATCATTGCATCGCTTGGACTGGAGTGGAAATCATGACGGCATTGCCGAAACTGGAAGACCTTACCGACCAGAGTTTTGACCCGTTCCAGATCGAAAAGCTCTCAACTGGCGATTGCCCTGACCCCTATCCGCGCCTGCATGAACTCATGGCACAGGGCACAGTCATCGAAGGCAGCTATCGCAAAGAATTTACCGCTGTACCTGACGTGCAAATGGGCCACCTGCCGCAGGTCATGGTGCTAGGCTACGACGCGGTGCTGCACGTGCTGACCCACCCTGAGATTTTCCGCAACAAGGAAGCCTTTGCGCCAAATCTCGGCAGATCCTTCGGCAATACCGTGACGGTGATGGACGCGCCGGAGCACACGCGGTTCCGCAAGATCTTCCAGAAGGCATTCCTACCGCAGGTCGTGTCCAAATGGGGCGAAACGATCGTCGATCCGGTGGTGGCCCGCTTGATGGACCCATTCATGGCGCGCGGCGAAGCCGATCTGATTGAGGAGTTCACCCACCATTACCCGTTTCAGGTGATCTATGCGCAGGTCGAGCTTGATCCCGCGCAGGCTCCGGTGTTCCATAAGCTGGCCATCGCCCAGATCCTCTCCTCGATCGGCGCGCCGCAAGGACAAGAAGCAAGCGGGAAGCTCGGCACTTTCTTCGCGGAGCTGCTTCGCCAGAAGCGCGGCAATCCAGGTGGAGATCTGATCAGCCACCTTGCGACCGTCGAAGCCGATGGCGAGCGTCTGCCCGATGATGTGCTCATCTCCTTCCTGCGCCAGTTGATGAACGCAGGCGGCGACACCACCTACCGCGGCACCAGCGTGTTGCTGACAGGTCTGCTTACGCATCCAGAGCAACTCAAGGCGGTCACAGAGGACCGCAGCCTGATACCGCAGGCCATTGACGAGGCCCTTCGCTGGGAGGGGCCAGTTGCGTCCACCTTCCGTTATTGCGCGGTCGACACCGAGATTAATGGCCAGCCGATCAAGGCCGGGACATTCGTCAACACCGTCATCGGATCGGCGAACCGCGATCCATCAAAGTTCCCCGATCCGGATAAATTCGACATTTTCCGGAAGAACACCGTGCGGCATCTCGCCTTTGCCAGTGGCCCGCATCTTTGCATCGGGCAGCATCTTGCGCGCGTGGAAATGACGCGCGCGCTCAACGCCCTTTTGGACCGCCTCCCCAACCTTCGGCTCGACCCGGATAAGCCCGCCCCTGCGATTGTCGGTCACTTGCTGCGCGTCCCGGAGCATTTATGGGTGAAGTTCGACACTTAGGATCGAAAACAATGAAGCAATGGATGTGCATGAATTGCGGCTGGGTTTATGATCAGGCCCTTGGCGATCCATTGGGCGAGATCGCCCCCGGAACCGCGTGGGAAGATATCCCCGATGACTGGCAGTGCCCGGATTGCGGATCCCTGAAATCAGACTTTGAGATGGTCGAAATCTGATCGTCGCGGCGAAGCGTAAGGAGGAGCTCTGGTCGTGAGACTGCCAACGGACATTTCCGACATTACGCCTGCATGGCTGACCGAATTGCTATCAAAAGACGAGCCGGGTCTTGTTGTCGATTCCGTGTCGATCGTCGATGTGCAGCACGGCGCCTGCACCAAATTGCGCGTGGCGGCCCGCACCAACCGGAACGACTTTCCATCAACCTTGATGATGAAGGTTGGCTTTGAACCGCACAGCATTGCCATGCAACAGATGCATGTGAACGAATACCATGCCTATGCAGACCTGATTCCGACGGTCGATTTGAATGCACCCAAATGTTTTGGTGCGGCAAAAGATGACGAAGGCCGGGCGCTGGTTGTGCTTGAAGATCTATGCCTGCGCGATGTGGAGTTTCTGACACTTCAAAACCCCATTGGTTTTGATCTCGCCAAGCGATTTCTGGAAGGTCTGGCCCGCTTTCACGCGCGCTGGTGGAACGCACCAGACCTGGACAGCCGCTTCGGCTGGGCACCGGATACCAGTGAAGACTGCTTCGCCCATTATTTCCATTTGCTCGATACACCGGAGCAGTTTCAGCGCTACGCCACCGCCCCAAGAGGGGCTGCCATGCCAAAGATGTTGCTTGATCCGCCGCGCGTCCATGCCGCTCATGTCGCCATGACGGCCGCCCATAGCTCAAAGAACATGGCCATGGTCGTCAATCATGGCGACATGCATCTGGGTAATCTCTATCTGGATGCAGACGGCACACCGGGGTTTCTGGATATGCAGCCGCGACGGGGAGCTTGGTCCATTGATGTCAGCTATTTCCTGATCGCTGGGCTTGATCTGGTTGATCGGCGACGCTGGGAAGGCACGCTGATCCAGCACTACCTCAATTGCCTCACCAAGGAAGGTGTTGACGCCCCCGCCTTTGATGCTGCGTGGGCGGCCTATCGCCGCGACGTGGTTTGGGGCCTGCTGATCTGGATGCTCAACAGTTCGCAGTTTCAAACCGAAGCAAACAATACCGCCGCTGCAACCCGCTTTGCCATGGCGATGGTTGATCTCGATACCTTTGGCGTTTTGGGAGTCTGAAACATGGCACGAACGATATTGGTAACTGGCTCTGCCAGCGGCATTGGCAAGGCGACGGCACAGCGCCTGCGAGACGGCGGCCACCGCGTTATCGGTGTCGACCTACAAAAGGCAGAGATCATGGCTGATCTGGCGACTGAGGAAGGGCGGCAGCACGCTATATCTGAAGCCCTGGCCCTGACTGGAGGCGCGCTGGATGCTGTGATTGCCTGTGCAGGTCTTGCCGGCGCGGATGCAAGGGCAATGGTGGCGGTCAACTATTTCGGAACACTGGCCATCGTTGATGGGTTGCGGAACGCTCTGCTTGATTCTGAGGCACCGCGAGTTGTGATTGTATCGTCGTCAGCATCGATCTTGCAGACCAATGGACGCCTCGTGGAAGCCTGTCTCGCAGGTGATGAACCGGGCGCCTTTGCCGCGATAGAGGAGGGCGACCAACTGACATATGCCTCGACAAAGCTGGCGCTCAGCCGTTGGATAAGGCGCGCTTCTCCACATCCGAACTGGGCGGGTAGCGGCATCCTGCTCAACGCCGTGGCTCCCGGCACAGTGCATACCCCCATCACTGCGCCCTTATTCGCCACGGCTGAAGGACGCGCTCTTCTGGCAAAGGCAACACCCCTTGCTGTCGCAGACTATGCCCAGCCAGACGACATCGCCCCCATCCTCGCTTTTCTGGCGAGCCCGGATTGCCGATATATGGTCGGTCAGACGATCTTTGTGGATGGGGGTGTGGACGTCATCCTGCGCGGGGAGACCCACATTTAATCATGGCAGCCAAGAGGGTGCCAAGGATGGCGGCCCATACCGCCATCCTTACGCGTCAATCAGACGATCTCAGCAATAACGACGCCGACTTCATACGTCTCGCCGATCTCGCCGATAATCTTCAGCGTGCCAGTGGCAGGGCTCTCGACCTCATTGGTCGATTTGTCGCTCTCCAGTGCATAGAGCGGCTGTCCCTCGGTGACCTGAGCGCCGTCTTCAACCAGCCATTCGCTCAGAATGCCCTCGTTCATGGAGAAACCGATTTTCGGAACAGTAACCTGAAATGCCATATGTCGGCTCCTTAACTTGCGAGGTCTGTGATCGCCGCCAGGATTGCGGCTGCATCCGGGGCAAAGGCGCTTTCTAGCGGGCGTGAATACGGCACGGGAGAGAACGTGCCGCCAAGCCGCTTCACGGGCTTCTTGAGCTGGCCGAAAAGTTCTTCCCCAATGACCGCTGCGATTTCAGCGCCAACGCCATGCTGCTTGACGGCCTCATGAACAATCAAGACACGACCCGTCTTGCGTGCAGACGCCAGAACCGTCTCACGGTCCCAAGGTGCAATCGTACGGAGGTCGATCATTTCCACTGAAATGCCCTGATCAGCCGCCTTTGCAGCAGCCTGACGGGCTTCATTCGCCATGCGCGCATAGCTGACCACCGTCACGTCCGTGCCTTCACGCTGGATAGCGGCCTTGCCGAGCGGAACACGGTGGCTGCTGTCCGGCATTTCAAAGGACATCGGCGCAAAATAGGTCGGCAAATTCTCAATGAAGATGACCGGATCTGGATCATCAATCGCAGAACGCAGCAGGCCATAGGCATCTTCCGGGGTGGACGCGGCGCACACCTTGATCCCGGCCGTATGCGCAAACCAGGATTCCAGATAATCGCAATGCTGCCCGCCCGAACCGAAGCCAAGCCCCGTCATTGTGCGGATGACGATCGGCACATTGGTCTGCCCGCCGGACATGAAGCGCAGCTTGGCCGCATGGTTCACAATCATGTCCATGCACACCGTGGTGAAGTTCATCAGCATGATTTCCGCCACCGGCTTGTACCCGGCAAGGCTGGCGCCGATGGCCGCACCGACAATGGCCTGTTCCGAAATCGGGGTCGAGCGGACGCGGTCATCGCCAAAGGCCGTGGACAGTCCCTTGGTGATCTTCGCGATACCGCCGCCTTCGGGATCAGCCAGATCTTCGCCGAGCGTGATGACTTTGGGGTCTTCGGCCAGCGCATCGTGATACGCCTTGGCAATGGCGCCGAGGATGGTGACGGTAGGCTTCGCCTGCTTCTCGGTCGCGCTCATGCCGCAATCTCCGTTTCAAAAACATCGAACCGCAGATCATCCGGTTCGGGCCAGGGCGATGCGAGGGCAAATTCCACCGCGTCGTCAATCTGGGCTTCGATATCGGCCTCAATGGCAGCCAGTTCCTCTTCAGTTGCCACGCGATCAGCAATCAGACGCGCACGCAGATGCGGCACTGGGTCTGCCTCCATGGCAGCGGCCTTCTGCGCCGGCGGGATGTAGCTATCATCATCCCCGAAATTATGACCAAAGAACCGGAAAGTCATGCATTCAAGCAATGTTGGTCCCTCACCCGCACGGGCACGGGCAACGGCTTCTGCAAAAGCGGAATACATGGCTTCCGGATCATTCCCGTCCACCCGCACGCCGGGCATGCCATAGCCTTCGGCGCGGCTGGCGACATTTTGACCACCGGTCATCTTTTCAAATGTCGTGTGTTCCGCGAACAGATTGTTCTGGCAGACGAAGATGGTCGGCAGCTTCCAAACCGAGGCGAGGTTCATCGCTTCATGAACGGCACCAATGTTTGATGCGCCGTCCCCAAAGGTGCACACTGAAACACGGTCGCTCTTGTCCAACTGCGCTGCCCAAGAGAGCCCATTGGCAATCGGAGCGGAGGACCCAACAATGCCTGTTGTGACCATGATGCCTTTGGGCGGATAGGTCAGGTGCATCGGACCACCCTTGCCCTTGCACGACCCCGTCGACCGACCGGCGAGTTCAGCCCAAAGCGGACGCAGGGGAAAACCCTTACCCAGCATATCGTGAATGCCGCGATAGATGGTGCAGATCGTGTCATCATCCCGCAGTACATTGCCCATCACCGACGGGATGATTTCCTGCCCACGATAGGAATAATATACCATGGCGATCTGGCCCGACAGAATCACTTTGCGGGCGCGTTCGTCATTCGCCTTCAGCAAAGCCGCCTTTTTGTAAATGTCCAGCAAAACTGCCGAATCTGCCACAAACTGCTTGTCGGCCATGTCAGCCTCTCCCTATCTTTCATCAGCGCAATCGTTCTAATTGGTTATATGATAGAGAGGCTGTTGTCGAGCCGATGTAGAACAATATTGGCCGCCTGTTGGAAGGCCGCTGGGACGTCAACGGGCCAGCCCCTCAGGCATGGGCCAGAGAGAATAGTTCCACTTATAGCCATGATGAGAAGGCGGAGGCTTCTGCCCTTTAGTCGAGCAGTTCGACCACAGTTTCAGCACCGATCTGATCAAGCCAGAATTTTCCAGCCACTTCCATATGGGTTTTCCAGTGTTCTTGAGCCGCAGGGCCGTCCTTCGCTTCGATAAGATCAACCAGCTTGGTGTGCGATTTCAATCCATAGCGCAGCTGGCGCTCTGAAAGTTCGGGGTCAATTTCCTGCCGCCGTCGAGCCGAAAGCGACAAATGACCATCCACAAGCGCGCGCAAGGCCTGCGAAAAAACATTGAGCGTCTTATTGCCCGAAAGCTCCATTAAAAGGCGGTGGAATTCCGCGATCAGCAGCGTCACTGCATAGCGGTCCTTGATCTGACCCATTTCCTCTTCGATGAACTTACGTAGAATCGGCACAGCTGCTTCGCTGTTGCGCTCTGCCACCAGACGGGCGGCGGGCGGCTCAATCAAAGTTCGCATTTCATAGAGATCGCCAATCGCCACACCCTGCGCCTGCAAGGTGATGCCGGCCGCCCGTTCAATCATCTCATAATTGGGGGAACTGATCCGCGCGCCGCCGCGCGCGCCGCGAGCAACTGTGACGAGGCCTTCCGATTCCAGAATGCGGACAGCTTCCCGAATGGTGGGCCTCGACACGCCAAATTCGGCAATCAGGTGGGATTCGGCTGGCAAGGTATCGCCATCGTTCAGTTCCCGGCGGATGATCGCATTGCGGATCTGTTTGGCAACGAGTTCAGACGTCTTGGGGACGCGAACGGCGTCGGCATTGCTGCGGCTCCCGGTGGACATGGCGGCAAATACGTTAGACAATATATATTCCTTGCAAACAAGCGCGTTACTTAGCTCGCAAACTGCCCTTTCGGCAAGCTTCAAGGCATCTGACATCTCTTCTTGCATCAAGACATCTTACCTAGTTAGATGATAATCGCACTGTCGCCCTGCTCTGCTCCCTTTGGTGGCAAGATGAATGGAGGGACAGCGAGACGGAAATGACGAGGCAGCTGGTGGGCCACGAAGCTCACCTAGGCCCTATTGGATGGGAGAGTGGCCGCATGGCTAAGTGGAACGAGAGCGCCGATTTTGTAATTGTCGGAAGCGGCGGCGGATCAATGGTCGCAGCGCTGGCTGTCGCCGACGCGGGCAAGACCCCCCTCATCCTGGAAAAGACTGACAAGGTCGGCGGCTCAACTGCGATGTCAGGCGGTGTGTTCTGGATTCCCAACCACCCGCTGCAAGCGCGGGACGGCATTGCGGACAGCGAAGAAATGGGTCGGACATATTTGGACGCTTCGGTCGGCGACCTTGGCGCTGCGACCTCCCGCCCGCGCAAAGAGATGTTCCTAAAGCAGGGACCGGCTATGGTCCATTATCTGGAAAGCAAAGGGATGCCCTTTGTCCGGTGCGACGGATGGTCTGACTATCATGACGATCTGCCCGGCGGCTTGGCCGTAGGGCGTTCGCTTTCGGTCGAACCCTTCAACGTCAAGGAACTGCCCGGAGATTGGGCGGCCAAGCTGCGCCGCGGCCTATCCTCTTTGCCCGCAAGAGGTGTTGAAGGCCGAAAGCTGATGCTGATCAAGCGCACCTGGGCCGGTAAACTTGCAGCGCTGACACTTGGCATGCGTCTGATCAAAAGCAAGATTTTGGGTCAGGAGCTTGTCGGTTCGGGGACTGCCATTCAAGGCCGCATGCTACAAATGGCCGTGCGACAGAACATCGATATCCGGACAAACTCCGGCGTTTCCGAGCTTGTCGAAGAAAATGGCCGCATTACGGGGGTTGTCATCCAGAAGGACGGGAAGCCTTGGCGGATAGAAGCGCGCGACGGCGTTCTGATCAATGCCGGTGGCTTTTCTCACAATGCAGCTATGCGCAAACAATATGGCCCTCAGCCGTCCTCCGTTGCGTGGACCAATGCCAACCCGGGTGACACCGGTGAGATGATCGAAATTGCGAAATCTCACGGCGCTGCGCTGGATTTCATGGATGGAGCTGTCTGGATTTTGACGTCAACGCCGCCCACGGGGGAACGCTATATCCACGTGCTTGACCTGCCCAAGCCGCATTGCATTTTGGTCAATCAAAAAGGGCAGCGTTATACCAACGAAGCGCAAAGCTATATGGCCAATGGACAGGCGGTCTATGCAGGCGGGGACGTGCCGGTTTGGGCAATTGTCGAATCCCGCCATCGCGAACGTTACCCATGGGCATTTCTTGCAGGCAAGACGCCCCAGTCCTTCTTTGACAGCGGTTATATGAAGAAGGCCGACACGATTGAGGAACTGGCAGCCCAGATCAATGTCCCGGCCGACAACCTCAAAGCGACGATTGAACGCTTCAATGGGTTTGCTCGCAAAGGCGTAGATGAAGATTTCGGTCGTGGGTCAAAAGCCTATGATCTGGTCTTTGCAGACCCCACCAACCACCCCAATCCGGGGCTGGGTGAGATTGAGAAGCCGCCCTATTTCGCGGTCGCCATCTATCCCGGAGATGTCGGCACCTTTGGCGGCATCATGACGGACGAATTCGGCCGCGTGATGAAAGAAGATGGCAACGTCCTGCAAGGGCTATACGCAACAGGCAACTCCACTGCATCTGTCATGGGGAAAACCTATCCGGGTGCCGGGGCCAGCATTTCACCCGCCTTCATTTTCGGTTGGGTCGCAGCGCGGCACGCCATCGGACAGGCTCCGAACTGACCCCTTGGCAAGGAGACCAGATGTGGAACCCGATTTGGAAACCATGGTCCGTGAATTATACGACCGGCAGAAAATCCGCGAGGTCGTGACCAATTATTGCCGGGGTGTCGACAGGATGGACCGCGATCTCCTAATGTCCTGTTACCACCCTGATGCCATCGACGATCATGGCTTTTTCGTCGATGGGCCGGAGGCGTTTTGGGAATGGGTCAACCACTATCACAGCAACGCCCAAGTCGGCCATCAGCATGTCATCACCAACCACAGCTGCGAGTTGGAGGGGGAAGTCGCACACACCGAAACATATTGGCTGTTCGCAGGCATGGACGCCAAGGACTTTTCATTCTCAATTGGTGGTGGACGCTATCTAGACCGGATGGAAAAGCGCAATGGCGAGTGGCGCATTGCCGCGCGCAAATGCGTGTCCGAATGGGGCGGGGTGCCCTCATCCTCAAAAGTTCCGGCCGAGTTTATGGGCATGCTGCGTGAAAGCGGTGTCGTGGCGCGCGATAAGTCCGACTCATCCTATGAGCGGCCCTTGACCGTCCCCGCCCATCGCATTGGGACAAACTTCAATATCCTGCCGCCGGACTATGAACCCACGAATTGAGATGAGACGCTTTTGCCTATTCAGCTTGGGGCGTTTTCAAAATCCACAATCAGGCGGACCACGCTTCCATCATGCAGGCGGTCAAATCCTTCATTGATCTCATCCAGCGGGATCTTGCCACTCATCAGGCGGTCAACAGGCAGACGGCCTGCGCGGTAAAGAGCAACGTAACGCGGAATATCCCGCATCGGCACACAGGTGCCGATATAGCTGCCTTTGACCGTCCGTTCTTCCGCGACCAAGCTGACGATGTTCAACGCCATGGACACATCGGGCGGTGGCAATCCGGCCGTAATGGTCGTGCCGCCCCGCTTCGTCATTCTATAAGCGCTTTCCAAAGCCGCACCGACACCGGCAAATTCGAAAACAAAGTCAGCGCCGCCGCCCGTCAGCGCGCGCACCTGATCAATAGCGTCAGCATCCAGTGCATTGACGACGGCTGTGGCGCCAATGCTCTTGGCCAGCGCCAGCTTGTCGTCCGAGACATCAACAGCCACGATCTGCGATGCGCCGCTTGCGATCGCTCCGAGCACCGCAGCAAGGCCAACGCCGCCAAGGCCGATAACCGCCACAGTTTCGCCTGCCTGCACGCGCCCCGTATTAACAACCGCACCGACACCGGTCAGCACCGCGCAGCCGAACAGGGCCGCCTCCGCAAAGGGCAAATCCTTGTCGACCTTCACCAGAGAGCGTCGCGAGACAACTGCGTGGTCAGCGAAGGCCGAACATCCCAGATGATGGTGGATGACAGAGGCGTTGCCCTGAATGCGAATTTCGCCAGACAGCAACGTCCCCTTGCCATTGGCAGCCGCCCCCGGCTCACAAAGGGCCGGGCGACCTTCGGCACATGGCAGGCAGTGACCGCAACTGGGCATGAAGACCATAACCACATGATCATCTGGCTCCAGATCATCGACACCCTCACCAACGCTGACCACAACACCAGCCGCTTCATGGCCAATCGCCATCGGCATTGGGCGCGGACGGCTGCCATTGATGACAGACAGGTCGGAATGGCACAGGCCGGCCGCCTTGATGCTGACCAAGACCTCTCCGGGGCCCGGCGGAGCAAGCTCCACCTCTTCAACCGAAAGGGGCTTGGACTGGGCATAGGGAGCCATTGCTCCCATTTCGCGCAGGACGGCTGCTCTAACCTTCATCATCACTCCAGTCCTTTTTACCGGCGCCAAACCGTATCATCGCCAAAGGGAGAACACATGCGCCCCGCCTTTTTTTTCGTCTATCCTCTATCGGAACAGCCATGACCAAAACTCCGCCAGCCCCTTCCGGAACCGCGCGCTCTGGCAGAGCCACCCGCGATAGATATCCCCGCTTCCGCCAGATGACGACACGCTGGATGGACAATGACGTGTACGGCCATGTCAATAACGTCATCTATTACAGCTTTTTCGACACGGCAGTGAATGCGACCCTGATCGACGAAGGGCTGCTTGACCTGCAAACGAGCCCCGTCATCGGCCTTGTGGTGGAAACGGGCTGCACATATGCGACCGCCCTCAGTTTTCCCGATGTCGTGGACGCTGGAATTCGTGTCGCCAAAATCGGAACGTCGAGCGTCCGTTACGAAGTGGGTTTGTTTAAGGCCGGGGAAGATTTGGCCGCCGCGGAAGGGTATTTCGTGCATGTCTATGTTGATGCCACAACCCGGCGACCGACTCCAGTAGCTTCCGACCTTCGCGCGTTTCTAGAAACACTGAAGTGACGGATCAGCGCCGGCTGAATGGAACGGACCGGCGCTGACACCTTCAATACTAATCCCGGGTGCCCAACAGATTGCGGGCCACGACCCAATTGTGGATTTCGCTTGGGCCATCATAAATCCGCATCGTACGCAGCTTTGCTGACATCAGATACAGCGGCAATTCCCGCGTCATGCCCATGCCGCCAAACATCTGCATGGCGTGGTCGACAATGTCATAGGCCGCTTCGGTGCAATAGGATTTGACCATGGAGATTTCCTGGCCCGTGTCGCGACCCTCGTCGAGCTTCCAGGCACAATCATAGGTCATCAACCGCATTGCGTGAATGCGCGTTGCGGCATCGGCGACCCAGTTTTGAATGGTCTGACGTGAGGCCAAAGGCTTGCCGAACGTCACCCGCTGTGGTGCATAATCGATCATCATATCCAGCGCGCGCTGCGCCATCCCGATGGACCATGACGCCATTTCAATGCGGCGCGTGCCCAAACGGACCTGCATCGGCGCAAAGCCCTGCCCGCGCTTGCCCAGCAATTTCCAGCCCGGAACACGGCAATCCTCCAGCGCAATCTCGTAAGTCGCGGTTCCGTCAATCATCGGGATTTTGCGAAGGACGTTGAAGCCCGGCGTGTCGCGGTCAACCAGAAACGCAGACATGCCATTGCGGCCGTCGGGGTTCTTATCCGTCACCGCCATCAGGATCGTGAAATGCGCTTCATCCGCCTTCGTGATCCAGATCTTGCGGCCATTGATGACCCAGTCATCCCCGTCCTGCACCGCCGTTGTTTTCATCTGGGCAGGGTCCGCGCCTGCACCGGGTTCCGAGATCCCAATCGCGGAAATGGTTTCGCCGCGCACATAAGGGGCCAGATAGGCCTCCCGCTGGCGTTCATCCGCAGCCACCATCATCATCCGTAAGTTGGGGGAATCCGGCGGCAATGTGTACGGCGTTGCCGTACGGCCCAATTCCTCATTGACGCCGACCATAGCGACCATTGGCAAGTTCATGCCGCCGACTTCTTCCGGCGCATCAAGCCCCCAAAGCCCAAGATCACGCGACACCGCATCCACCTTAGTCAATTGCTCGGCGGTCAGATAGCTGCCTTGTCCCGATGATTCCTTCTGAAGGACACCGCTTTCCAGCGGCATCAGCTCTGAATCCACAAATTTGCGGACCAGATCTTTCAGCATGCGGTGCTCTTCAGCGAGCTCGAAATTCATAAAAATCTCTCCGAAAACGACGTCCATTTCGCCCTGATATTGAGGCGGCTCTAATTCTTCCCAGTGTAGCGATTGCGGACGTCATATGTCAGCGCATTTGTGACCATCGGATCGCACATCCCTTCCCAAGTCCAACCGCCTGACATAAACTGATTGCGGATCAATTCTGGCTCTTGAACCAGAGCAACCTGCGCGCCGCAAATGTAAACTTCACGCCCGTTGATATTTTCCGACAAAGGCGAACACAGCCAGGCCATCACCGCTGCAACCGAATGAGGGGCCGTTTCCAACCCATGGGTCATCAGCCACTGGTTTGCCAGATGCGGGATGCCCAATGTCTGCGTTTGATATGTGATGGTCTCAAAGACTTCGGGGATCGCCATTGCAGAGCCTTGCGACATGGGGCGCACGGCGTTGCAACGCACGCCAAACTCCCCCAGTTCGCGCGCGACAGACCGTGTGAGGCCCACAACGCCTTCCTTCGCCGCGCTGTAATTTGCCATGCCAAGGTGCCCGAAGCCGGATGGAGAACTCATGTTGACGATCGCGCCACCCTGCCGCTTCAGATACTGGGCGCCTTCCCGCATTGTCGCGAAATAGCCTTTGAGGTTGACGTTCAGGACGTTGTCAAAATCCTCTTCGCTCATGTCTGTAATCCGCTTCGGGCGAATGATGCCGGCATTGTTGATGAGGAAGTCGAGCCGGCCATAAGTGTCCATCGCGCATTGAACGACAGCTTTGCCGCCTTCCATGGATGCCACGCTCGACGTTTCCGCCACAGCTGTTCCGCCTGCCGCCTCAATTTCCGAAACAACCTGCTGCGCAAAGGACGTATCGCCACCACCACCCTGAGGCCCACCGCCAAGATCGTTGACGACAACGCTGGCGCCCTCCGATGCCATGAGAAGAGCCGCATCCCGGCCAATACCGCGACCAGCGCCGGTGATGATGGCAACCTTGCCTTCGAAATGCCTCATGACCCAATCCTCTCATGTCTCTGCGCGCAAGCTTCTTGCTTTTCGAACGCGTCATTCATATAAATCCGCTATACATATAATCAAACAGATACGACGAGGATTCTGAATATGCCCAGCCTGAGCTCAATCGTCCGCAATGTTATGGCGATTGATCCGGCCGCACCGGCGCTGGAATATGGGAAAGTTTGGCACAGCTGGGGCGAGCTCAATGGCATCATTGAGGCGATTGAGTCGATCTATAAGGTTGAGGGCATTGCGCCGGGAACCCGGATCGGCGGCATCTTGCGTAACACGCCTCACATCGCGGCAGTCATTATCGGCACAATCATCAATGACCGGTGCATCGTTACTCTCAACCCTTCGCTGCCTGATGCAAAGCTCGCGAACGACATCACGAACCTGAAAACGGCCGTCATTATCGCGCTGAGCGTGGACTGGGCGCGCCCGGAGATTCGAGAGGCGGCACGCGCAAGCGGAGCACTTTGCCTTGAAGTGACCGGCGATGAAACAGCGCCTGTCAAAAAGATCTTCGACAAGACAGGGGCCGATTTCATGTCGGATGCCAATGGCATCGGGATCGAGATGTTGTCGAGCGGAACGACGGGCACGCCAAAGCGGATTCCTCTGAAGTCGGAAAACTTCTCAAAAATGGTTCTCGATGCCGCCGTGTTTGAGAACCGTGATATGGACGCGGCACCGAAGCTTTCGCGTGCCGTGAGCATTGCCAACACGCCGTTCGCCCATATCGGCGGCATCTTCGGCCTGTTCCTCACCCTGTCGGCTGGACGCAAAGCCTGTCTGCTCGACAGGTTCCGCGTGGACGAGTTCGTAGACGCCATCCAACGGCACCAGCCCAAGGTTGTCGGCGCGCCGCCATCGGCGCTGCGTATGATCCTTGATGCCAAGGTTCCCAAAGAAGCCTTTTCCAGCCTTGCTGTATTTAGGACCTCCATGGCCCCGCTCGATCCGGCGATGGCCCAGCAATTTTATGACATTTACGGCGTGCCGATCCTCCAAAATTATGGCGCGACGGAGTTTGCAGGCGGCGTCGCAGGTTGGACGATGTCCGACTTTAAGAAATATGGCAGCGAGCGGATTGGCAGCGTTGGGCGCATGAACCCCGGCATCGAAGGTCGCGTTGTTGATACCGAAACCGGTGAACCCCTTCCTTTAGGCGAAAAGGGTCTGTTGGAATTGCGAGCGAGCCATCTTGGTGACGGAAAGAGCTGGATACGGACAACCGACCTCGCCCGCATGGACGAGAAGAGTTTTCTCTGGATCCTCGGCAGGGCCGACAATGCGATTATCCGCGGCGGGTTCAAGATCATCCCGGACGATGTGGTCAAGGCGATTGAATCACACCCCGATGTCCTCGAAGCCTGCGTCGTTGCCCTATCGGACGCCCGTCTTGGGCAGGTGCCCGCAGCAGGCTATCGCGTGCGGACCGGCCATGCCGTAACCGAAGACGCTCTGCGCGCCTTTTTGCGGGAAAAGTTGACCGCCTATCAGGTCCCGACAAAGCTGCTCGAGGTTGCGGACTTCCCAAGGACGCCATCCTTGAAGCCAAGTCAGCCAGAGCTCAAAAAACTGCTCGAAGCGGCTTGATTTGACGCGGCAAAATCGCGGGGGTGCGGCGTGATCTACCGACCTCTCCCATTCCGCCCGCACAATTGCCGCTTTGAAAAAAGGGCAGACGGCTCTTGGTTAATCTCGCCAGGTTATCCCCTGCCGACACCCTGGCCATCCATTCCGCATCTGGCCATGGACCGTGCGCAAAAGATCCCGGATGCCCCGCTCATCGCACGTCGGACTCTGCTGGCGGATGGATCGCGTGGAGAATGGGAAAAGCATAGCTATGCCGCCATTATCGGCAAGGCCCGCCATCTGGCGCAGGCGCTGCTCGATATGGAGTTCTCAGCCGGACAGTCCATCATGGTCCTGTCGGGTGCCTCGGCAAGCCATTTGATCCTCAATCTGGCAGCACAGATGGCGCGCATCCCCTATGTGCCCGTCTCAGTCAATTATGCGCTGGCAGGCGGAGATTTCGCACGGTTGCGGCACTGCGCTGCGATCAGCAAACCTCGACTGATTTACGCAGATAGCTGGCAAACGTTTCAGCATGCACTGCGCGCTTTAGGGGGTGATGAGAATGTCCTGCTCGTCACCGATGAAGCAGCGCCAAATGGCGAAACAATTACCTTCTCGTCGCTGCTGGACACTGTTGTCACCGATGCAGTTGATGCGTCTATCGATGCGATCACGCCCGAAACACATGCCAAGACAATCTTCACCTCTGGCTCGACCGGAAAGCCCAAGGGCACCATCCAAACCCAGCAGATGCTGACGGGCGTCGTGGCCCAGCATGATGCCATGTACACGCATGAGATTGAGCTTGGCACGCGCGCCTATCTCTCTTGGATGCCTTGGAGCCACGTCGGCGGGAACAACACCCTCATGGCGGATGTGCTGAATGACGGCGCCTGCCTCTTCATCGACGATGGTCGGCCAGTCCCCGGTCAATTCGGGGAATCGATCCGCAACCTGCGGGAAATTTCGCCATCGGAGTTCAACTCAACGCCGTCCTTCTACTCAGAGCTGGTGGAGGCGATGGAGAATGATGTCGACTTGCGCGACAGGTTTTTCAGCAAACTCAATCATTTGAGCTTTGGAGCTGCCGGCCTGTCGGAGGACGTGTTCCGGCGGCTTCAGGCCCTGTCTGTTGCCGCAACCGGAGAACGTATCCCGGTGATCGCCAAATATGGCACAAGCGAAACGCAAGGCACGTTCGCAACGCCGTGGCCGATTGAGCGCACCGGACCCATCGGGCTGCCCTTTGCTGGAAACACCGTCAAACTATCGCCGGCCGGCGATAGTTTTGAGATCCGCGTGAAGGGCATGACCGTTAGCCCCGGCTATGTGAATGATTCCGCCGCCACCGCCGCCGCCTTTGATGTTGAAGGATTTTACTGCACCGGAGATGCGGCCAAGTTCGTCAACCCAGACGAGCCGAAGCTCGGCGTCGTCTTTGACGGGCGCCTGTCAGAGAATTTCAAGCTTCAATCCGGAACGTGGGTTGATGTCGGCAATGTACGGATGGCGCTTCTATCTGCGCTCGACCCGTTGCTGATGGATGCGGTGATTGTTGGTGAGGGCCGTGCGGACGTCCGAGCACTTGGCTGGCTGCGTGTTGCCGATGCACAGAAACTGTTGGGAGAAGCGCTCTCGCCTGTTGAACTTTCAACCCACCCGCTGGTGCAAGATCATATCGGCAAAGCCTTGTCGCGCCACAATCACGCAGCCGGTGGCCAATCCCGACAGGTCCGCGCGCTACGCCTACTTGTTGCGGCGCCCAGCGGGGATGAAATTGCTGACAAAGGGTACATCAACCAACGCGAGGTGCAGCGCCGCCGGGCAGATGATCTGGATGCCTTGTACCAAGGTCAGGCGATCTCTCCGTCCTAAGCTACGCCAACGGCAGCCAGCTAATTCAAACGCTCAAGGATAATCGCAGGCGCCATCCCGCCAAAGGCGCACATGGTTATGAGCGCGTAGTGGCCGCCGGACCGTTCCAATTCATCCAGCGCCGTACCGATGAGGATCGCGCCCGTTGCGCCGATGGGATGCCCCAGGGCGATGGATCCGCCGTTGATGTTCACCTTGGTCCGATCCAGGCCAAGATCGCGGATCGCCTTTTCAGTGACGACCGCAAACGCCTCATTGATCTCCCAAACGTCGATATCCTCCACCGTCAGGCCTGCGCGCTCCAAAGCCTTTCGAGCGGCTGGAACAGGCGCATTGAGGATCAGCGTTGGGCAGTCGCCCACGTTGACCGAAGTGACGATCCGCGCCCGCGGGGTCCAGCCATTGGCTTTAAGCGCGCTTTCTGAGGCGAGCAGCAATGCGGCTGACCCATCCACCACGCCTGAACTTGTGCCTGCGTGATGCAGCGGCTCCCATGACAGCTCCGGATATTTCCGCTCGATCATCTGGCGCATTGTGGTGCCATCCGGGCTGGCGGCGACGTTCTCCACACCCGTGAAGGCAGGTTTCAAGCCAGCCAAGCTTTCTGCCGTCGTCTCGGGCCGTGGATATTCGTCATGGTCGAGCGCGAGCGATCCATCACGGTTGTACACCGGAACAAGGCTCTTGCTGAAATGACCGGCATCAATGGCCGCTTTGGCTTTGCGCTGGCTGTCGACGCCAAGTGCCTCAAGCGTCGCGCGGTCTATCCCCTCCATCGCCGCAATGGCATCCGCCGCCACGCCGACATGCGAAATCGGATGCTCCAGATGGAGATCATAATTGCCGCGCGCCCGCCCGAGAGCCGCATATTCTGTCCCCACGTCCCACGCATCGCATTCAGCATGATGGCTCATCATCTCTGTGCCGCCCGCGATGACGATATCTTCAAAACCGGCGATGATCTGTGCGGCCGCAAAACCAACGGTGGTGATGCCACCGCCGCAATACCGGTCAAGCGTCACACCGCTCGCCTTCAGATCGTACCCGGCCCACAGCGCCGAAAGGCGGCCGAGATCACCCGCCTGCTTGCCACGCTGCTGGCTCGTCGACCAAATGATGTCGTCCACCGTCGCTGTATCCAGCGCGTTGCGATCGCGGAGGGCACGCAGCACCGTTGCGCCCAGATCTTGCGGATGAAGATGGGCAAGCGCCCCCTTCCCCTGTTTGCCAATGCCCCGCGGCGTTCGACAAGCATCAACGATGAAAGCGTCAGACATCAATTTGGTCCTTCAATGGGGTCAGCGCGGCGCCATTCGGATGGCGCCATCCAGACGGATGCTCTGTCCGTTGAAATAGCTGTTGCGCACGAGTTCCATGGCAAGGCTGCCAAATTCTTCCGGCTTGCCCAGTCGCTTGGGGAACGGCACTGACGCTGCAAGGCTTTCCAGCACCTGTGGCTTTGCGCCGAGCATAAGCGGTGTCGCGAAGATGCCGGGCATGATCGAATTGACGCGAATGCCAAGGTCCATCAGGTCACGCGCCATCGGCAAAACCATGCCGTTCACGCCCGCCTTGGCAGAGCCATAGGTAATCTGTCCGATCTGCCCGTCCTGAGCGGCAACAGATGCCGTCAGCGTGATTACACCGCGCTCACCGTCTTCCAGCGGTTCAAGCGATGCCATGCCTTCGGCGGCAAGCGACGCAAGCCGGTAGCTGGCGATCAGAATCCCATGCACGCCATAGGCATAGTCTTCGGTCGTCAGGCGCTTCAGCTTGCCGGCTTCCTTGTCAAAGGCCAGCGTCTTGCCGCGACGGGTCGCCATCGCGCAATGGACCAGAATACGTTCCTGACCATGGACAGCCCGTGCCTTGTCGAACCCGGCGACAACGGACGCTTCATCCATGATGTCGACCTTGCAGAATAAGCCGCCGATTGCCTTGGCAACGTCTGCACCGGTTTCTTCGTTCAAATCAAAAATAGCAACTTTGACGCCCGCAGCTGCCAAAGCCTCTGCGGTGGCGCGGCCCAATCCAGAAGCGCCACCGGTCACAACGGCAGACGTGGTCGTATCAATTTTCATTTCAGGCTTCCTTTCAGTCAGTTACTGCTTGGCAGGCAGAACGCAGGCTTCGCAAGGCAAATCATGGTCTTGATGGTAATTCCGCGCGGAAGAGCCGCGTTGAGGGCAGCATTTTTGGCACCCGGAGAGGGTTCGCGATCCAATCCACCTATGGACTCGGCGCAGCGAGCAATTATATAACTAGATAACACCTTTCAAGGTGCCTTCTCGGCGCGAGCCGACGTTCACGCAAGCCGTCCCAAATGGAGTTGACCTCCTGAAATGGGACGGATTGATGAACGAAAGATCGCATCGGGACAAACACTGCGCAGGTGGCAACCCAATCAAGCGCGGGACGGCTGAAGGATAGAGGACGAACGATATGGCGACGCAATTGAAGGACACCCCCTCCGCATCCCTTCCTGAAATGCAGGAGCTCAAGACGCACAATCACCTGCTTGGCGATCTCGCGGCGCTTGACGAAGCTTGGGAAATGGATGGCTACTGGTTCTTCCGCGACGTTCTCGACAAGGACGCTGTTGCTCGGCTGCGTCAACACTGGATTGACGAGTTGGAAACGAACGGTGTGATCGATCCTGTCGGAAACGCCGCAACCGACAAAAGCGTGCAGTACAACGGCGGCAGTCTAGAGACCTATCCTTTCCGTATGGAGCCCATTGCAGCGAAGCGGCCTTGGACTTCCTTTGTTGCCGAAAAGCCCATCAATGACTTTTTCACGCACCTGTTTCAGGATGATCCCTTCTGGGTACCCGTCGTGGAATATCGCGCCACGCCGCCGCAGCAAGACACAAGCAAGTCGCGCATCGATGCCATCCATCAGGATGGGCCCTTCAGCCCCGGAATCCCCTTCCGCATTTGCTGGATTCCGCTTGCAGAAATCGATGCCGATATTGGCGGCCTAATTTTGGCAGAGGGCCTCGCTGCAGATAAGTTCAACTACCATTCGAAGAACGAGGCCGGATCAAACGCCCCGATCCAACTTGAAAACATTCCGGCCGACCGTTGGCGCCGCACAACGTATCAGGCAGGCGATGTCCTCCTGATGAACTTGTGGACGCCGCATACAGGCATCGCCAACCGGTCCGACCGTTTCCGCCTTTCAATGGACCACCGTGTCATGGCAAAGGGCGCCAAATGCCCGTTTGTCGGCAAGATTGAAGAGATCAGCGAAAGCCACGTTACGGTTGTTGATGCAAATGGCCGGCGCACATTCAGCATCGATCCTGAAACCTATGTCCGCAACACAGTGGGCCAAAAGCTGAATGGGTCTGAGATCACCAATTTCCACACGCCGGGTTCAGAAGTGATCATCGCTTATGATGCTGACCGCGCGTCCGTTGTCCGCCCGCCACATTGATTGCGGTAATGGGTGTTCCAGTGCTTGCCGCTGAGCAGGAGCTGGGAGATCAATTGCAAAAAAGATGCGAACGTCGGCATGGCGTGATCAGAAAGAGGATCGTTCGATGAATGTGCAGTCGGTAAAGAGCAAAAACAATTGGACCGGTGATAAAAGCGTCATTCAGGCAGAGAACTATATCTGCCCCGAATTTGCCAAACGCGAAGCCGAGAACCTTTGGAAGAAGGTTTGGCAGATGGCGTGTCGGGAAGAAGAGATCCCAAAAGTTGGTGACTATTACACCTATGACATTGTAGATCAGTCCATCATCGTCATCCGCACGGCAGAGGACGAAGTTAAGGCATTCCACAATGCCTGCCCACACCGCGGACGGACGCTCACAGAAGGTTGCGGCCATGCGGCCCGCCTCTTCTGCAAATATCACGGCTGGAACTGGAAGATTGACGGCACCGATCCAAAAGTGATCGACCGGCATGAATGGGCGCCGGAAGATCTGACCGATGACTCGCTGAACTTGAGCCCCGTCAAGGTCGGCCGATGGAGCGGCTGGGTCTATATCAATATGGACCCGAACTCGATCAGCCTTGAGGAGCACCTTGCCCCTGCAAAGGCCTTCCTCGATCCGTTTGATATCGGCGGCATGAATTACCATTGGCGCAAGTCGACCATCCTCGACTGCAATTGGAAAGTTGCGCTGGAAGCCTTTAACGAAGGCTATCACGTGCAGACGACGCACAGCCAGATGCTGCGGTACATGGACGATTGGACGCAAAGTTATGCACACGGCCGCCATGCTCATTTTGGCTATTGGGAAGCCATGCCCATGGGGTCACGGTCTGCGCGTTTGAGTGGAGGAGAGCCAACAGAGGACCTTCGCCCCGGCATCCGCGACTATATGGAAGATATGGCCGCAACGCTGAACGCCGGGTCGTCGGTGCAGACCGTGCACGCCGCTCGCCGCGTCATGCAGGAAGTGCCGCCGGGATCAGCGCATATGGACGTGCTGATGAAGTTCGGCCAGTTCATCTATGAACACGCTCTGTCGCTTGGCCTAAAATGGCCCGACATCACGCCCCAGCAGATGCAGGAAGCCGGCATCGACTGGCACCTGTTCCCCAACCAGATCATGCTGATGGGGCCAACGGGCCTGCTGGGCTATCGCGCCCGTCCCTATGGCAACAACCCTGACAAGTGTATCTTCGACGTCTATTCTTTGCAGCGCTACGCCGACGGCATGGCGCCGACAGTTGAGCAGGAATGGAGCCAAGAGCACGGCGACAAGGATTTCTGGGGCCTGATCCTGACCCAGGATTTCGCCAACGTTGCTGAAATCCAAAAAGGCATGAAGTCCATTGGCTTCAAGGGCGCACGGCCAAATCCGAAGCAAGAAGTGGCGGTCCTCAATTTCCACCGCGCGCTGACCGCGTTTTTGGATGATGGTTATGCTGCGGAATGACCGCAGCATCTAAAGACGCTCAGGCGGGGGTTGCCTCCAAGCCCCCCCGTCTGCGCCGTCCGATAATCAACCATATCTCTTGAAAACGGACGGATTGCGCTCTGCGGCATAACTAAATTGCGCCGAAACCGGATAGTGCAAGGCGACTTGGCTCGCCCGATCAAGCGCCGCAATTTCGTCATCAGTCAAAGACCATGTCGCCGCTCCCAAATTATCCAGAAGCTGGCTTTCGGTCCGTGCGCCAAGCAGGATGGAGGTCACGCCAAGACGCGCCTTCACCCAGTTCAGCGCGACCTGAGAATGGGTGACGCTTCCACCACGGCCGTCAACAACGCTATCAATCGCTTCAAGGATCTTCTGACAGCGCGGATTATCATAAGCCTTAAGCGCACCCATCTGTTCCAAACGGGTGGCAGCGTCTACACCGCCACGGAATTTACCTGACAGAAAGCCCTGCGCGAGCGGGCTCCAGATGATAGCGCCAACGCCCATATCGACGCCACACGGCAGCAGTTCTTCCTCCACACTGCGCGCGACGAGTGAATACTGGATCTGCTGTCCGATATACGAGGAAAGCCCCTCCAGCTTCGAAATGCCCAGCGCCTTGGCCAGTTGCCAGCCCGCAAAGTTCGAACACCCAATGTAGCGGATTTTGCCAGCACGGACGAGGTCATCCAAGGCCCGCAGAGTTTCCTCCGGCAGCACCAAAGCATCGAAGCTATGGACCTGATAAAGGTCAATCCAGTCCGTTCCCAGGCGACGCAAGGAAGCTTCACAAGCGTCCACCAAGTGCCTTCGGGACAGACCGACATCGTGTGCGCCCTTCCCCATGCGGTGGAATGCCTTGGTTGCCACTGTTACTCGGCTGCGCTTCTTGCCCAGCGCCTCACCCAGAATTTCTTCTGACCGGCCCGCAGCGTAAACATCCGCTGTGTCAAAAAAATTGATGCCGTGTTCCAGACAGAGATCAATCTGCCGCGCGGCATCTTCACCATGGGTTGCACCTGTCGCGCCAAATCGACCAACACCGTCAGAAAAAGTCATGCAGCCAAAGCCGAAGACAGACAGTTCAAGGCCGCTCTTTCCCAGAAATCGATTTTCCATGTTATGTGCTCCCATCGGCTTTGGACAAAATGCTCGCCGCAATGCCGCGCAGGCGGTCAATCTCGACCAGTTCCAACCCCAGCGCCTCATCCCGCCCTATACCGTCAATGCGTCGGTTCAATGCGACATAGGCCTGCCGCTTGGCTGTATCGATGGTCGCAAAAATCTGCGCGAGCTCCAAACATCGAGGAAGCAACTCTTGCGTCGGCACAACCTCGTTAATCAGCCCCCAGATCAGCGCTGTTTCAGCTGATATGCGCTCGCCTGACAATTGCATCTGCGCTGCCCGTCGTGCGCCGATGGCTGTGGCTAATAGGGAAATGCCCCCCCAACCGGGCAATATGCCGATCTTCAGATGCGTATCGGCATAGGAAGAACGATCCGAACCGATGACGAAAGTACAGGACAGGGCGAGTTCAAGACCGCCGGTAATGCATGGCCCGTCGATCATGGCGATCAACGGTTTGGTCAAAGCGCGGCTTGCCTCCACAGGGTGTGGACGGACCATGGCCATGCCAGGCGTTGGTGGGCGCTCCTTTATGTCGACACCCGCTGTAAAAAAGCCATGCGCGCCTGTGACAATGACACAATGAATGTCCGGATCAGCGTCTGCTTTTTCAAGCTCGGCGGCATAGGCCCGCCGCATGTCAGACGTCATCGCATTGCGCTTGTCTGGGCGGTTGAACACCAAAAGGCGCGTTGAGCCTTTATCCACCACCGCAAGCTCTTCGGTCCGCCCCGCGACAAGCGTATCAATTGTTTCTGCCTGTTGGTGTGGCATTGATTTCCCCCGCCGTATCGGCCCCGAACCGGACGAACTGACTATAGTTTTGCGGCGTCCATTGCCTGTTCCGCCAAAAGAGCGGCTTGTTCCATTGACTCCACCCGACAGGCCGCGATGTATTCACGGCGCAGGCGGCTTACCAATTCGGCAACGGACGGGATGTCTCCGATCAGGTCAATGCCCTGCCCAGCGCTCCAGATATTGACCCAGGGCTTTGCAAAGTCCGGCATATGGTCATGTCGCATCCCCCGACCCAAAGGCTGCGGCAATGCGGCGGGATCAAGCCCCGCCATCCGAAGTGATTCCACGATCCAGTTGGCGGCAACCCCTGCGACTTCTGGCGTGTAAACCAAACCGCTCGATGTCTCAGAGACCAGCAAGTCTTTATAGGCTTGGGGCGCGTTTGATTCTTGCGTCGCGATGAAGCGTGTCCCCAAATAAGCAAGATCAGCCCCGAGGATTTCAGCTGCTCGAACAACGGCGCCAGTGGAAATTGCGCCTGCCATGATGATCGTGCCATCAAAAATGGCCCGAACCTGCGGCAGAAAGGCCAGATGGCTGATCGTCCCGGAATGGCCGCCGCCGCCTGCGCCGATGCAGACCAGTCCATCAGCCTCAGCCCTGATCGCCTTTTCGGCAAATCGCATGTTTGTGACGTCGTGGAACACCTTGCCGCCGCGGCCATGAACCTGCTTGATGATTTCAGTCGGGTCGCCGCCGACGGAGATGAAAATCTCCACGCCATTGGCAAAGCAGACGTCGAGGTTCTTTTTGAACTCCTCGTCCCCAATCTGACGGGCGATATTAACGGCAATCGGCGCAATCTTGGCACCGGGATTGGCGTCAGTGTGACGATCAAGATCAGAGCGGATCTGTTCCAGCCAGCTCTTAAACTGCTCAAACGTCCGTGCGTTCGCCTGCGGCAATCCGCCAATGACACCGGCCTTACAGGACTCTGTCACCAACTCTGGCCCCGTCACCATGAACATTGGCGCACAGACGGCGGGTAAAGTCAGACGGTTACGAATGTCAGGTGCAAGCGCCATAAATGGGTCCTTAGCGTCAGGGTAACAGAAGGAGGCAGAAGCCTTTCCACGCGTGGTACGATAGCGCTTTGTATCGCACGCTCAACATCGCTCCGCCCAAGTCTACGCCCCGCAGCCGAACGTCATCTTTAAGTCCAAAGGTGTTTCAACCCCGCCGGCCAGCCGCTGCGACCCTCGCCCCTGCGGCTGGCCAACCGGTCGGCCTTTGACATCAATCCCCGCCGAGTTCGCGATGGCGCGCCATCATCTTAACGGCCTTCTCCGCGAGAGCCTCTGGAACCGGCGGATAAAGCGGCAGCGGACGGGCTTTGCTCGGGAGGGCAATCGTCGCGGTGGACTTAATGCTTTCCTCGCCGCGCTGGTTGGTGAAGCGGACAACCACATCCACCAATTCATTGCCGTTCGCGCTGCGCTTACCAACGACTTCGCCCGTCACCATCTGGACATCGCCCATATAGTTAAACTTGCGGATTTCATCGTGGACGTTGGTGATGATCGCGTCATCGCCGGCCCAGTCGTTGAGATAGCTCCAAAGGTAGTTTTCGCGCATAACCCCATAGTCATACGCCATGGGATTGCCGATGGCCTGCGCCCAAACCGGATCCCAATGCAGACGCTGTGCCACATCTGGCACACCATATTCATTCTTCACATAGAAGGGCGCAATCCGCTTACGGTTCTTGTGTGCGCGGCGGCCAACCGTCGGGGCGTAAGGCACAAAGCCATAGCCGCCAGCGTGGAAGCAGACGACATCCGTAACTGTCAGCGGACCCTTAGCCTGCATGCCAAGGTTTGAACCGACCACAACGTCTTCCGCCCAACGCTTGTTGGGGCCCTGCACTTGTTCAGCCGCATAAACGTCTTCGATCGCCTGGAATTCTTCATCGGTCCAAACCTTCGGCTCGATCGCCGAGTATTTGCCCTTTTTCGCCGCGGTCTTCCGCTCCGTCAGCACACTAAGAACGCGGTAAACCGAGACGACGTCGCCGCGCTGGTTCATGTTCACATGACGGCGCACGTTGATCACTGAGCGGCCAGCAAACTCTGACTGCTTCACTTCGCAGCTTTCCTCGCCGGAGAATGTGTAGATGGTGTCACCCGGATAGGCAGCGCGATAAAACTCCCAATCGGCGCCAGACACGAACACGTGGATGCCGCGGAACAGGCTCTTCTTCAACGCACGGATTTCGTCTGGTGTGGGATCGCCCAGCAGGGGCTTCCCAACTTGGCCGATCATCATGCCCGGTGCGATCGCATCGCCCCAACGGGTCTTCTTGGCATAATTCGGGTCAGTGAACAGCGGGTTATCGTCACCACAGCCATAGGACCAATTGCGGATCGAATCATGGCTCAGCGTCTGGACATATTGGGCCATCTTGCCGGGCTCTTCAAAGCCAATCAGCTGCTTCTGCCGCTCGATATCTTCATCGCGGATCTCGTAAGAAACGGCCTTCTGCCACTCTTCGCTCTGCTTGATATCGTCTGCCTTGGTGGCCATTCATCATCTCCTAGTTCAATTGTATAACTAGGTAATATCTATAGGCACGCCTGTTTGCAAGGCTGATGCTATTACGAATGAGCTGCATGCATACGCGGCCTTCCCCTGCACATAGTGGAAGTCTGCTTCCGCCATACCCATCGCGACATTAGCACCGCCACACGCAAAATATTGGCATTTCCAGCAAAAGCTCGCGTCCATAGGTTGGACAACGCCTTTGGCCAGGTGGCGAACTTCGCCATAGTATCGTCCTCCACCTTTCTGCATTCAGCAATTCCTTCCCTAGCGAGCTCGTTCGGAATGCCTAGGCCAGAAACACTAAGATCTCGGTGAAGGGAACTTGCTGGAAGTGCCATATTTCTAAGGATGTTATTGTTTTCCAGGACAAGATTTGAACCTACAACCATCAGGTTCGAACGGCGGATAGGCATCACCCCCGGTCGTTAATTCGCGGTTGCGCGAATTTTGGATCGGAGGCGGTTTCCGGATGCAAACCCGTACACTTTCACCCTCCCCCCGTCCCTATTACGCTCACGCGCGCGGGAAAGCGCAGATCTGCATGACGCGATAATGATCCAATAATGACGCACTTTCGGGCGTAAGTTATTGATAATGAACAGATGACGCTCCCACCCCCTAACCATTACATGTGCGCCTGAGTTATGAGGAATAATTAGAAGATGTTACCCCCTATACAAAATGGTTGCCTGAGGGGTGCGTCATCTGTTCATTTTCAGATACTTAGCGCGAATATACAGTCATTCTTGCGTCACTCTTGCGTCATTCTCACCGATGCGCTGCATTCCGGATCCTGAGCCCCATAAACACGCGACCAGCACTCGTGCGCTTGGACCCGATACCTGAGACATTGGCCTGTATACGCTGCAAATGCTCGACCTTGAGGCAGCCCTCCTAAAGGGGTGAGCAACTGTCGGAAGCTGTCGGAAGCACGGAAATGCGTCAGTCGGAAGCTTGTCGGAAGCCGTCGGAAGCACGGTCGGAAGTAGTCGGAACGCGCAGTCGCTTCCCCCCCATACCCCCTAAGGGCTTCCGACTGCGCTTCAGGCGCGTCGTCAGCCTCAGTCTTTGAGCTGGATGGCGGCCGAAGCCGGCCCGCCCATCTCCAACTAAACCTGAAGGAGAATTTGCTTCAAGATGAGCCAAATCGCCTTCAATCTTCGCTCGTCTATGAAAGTAAACGCGGGTCTTAGGCGCTCGTTAAGCAGCCGTTGCCTTCAGGCAAAAATCAGGCCAGTGGGCCAAATACGCAGCGCAAAAAGACCAGATTTGAAGCACCGAAGCGGCCTCCAAGCGAAGGTGATGGCCAGCACTAAGTAAAAAGTAGACGAGCAACCAAGACTAAAGATCGGCTATGAAATGGTTAATAAAAAAGTAAATATTCGTGAGACTTAGATCACACAGACTGGGGAGTTTACGCATGAAGTCCGCTAAAGGAGCCAGAACAGCCCGAAGGTCATCCCGCATATCTACTACAGACCCTTCAGTCTCTTGCTTCCACAGTGCTGACGAAACACCAAAACGCAAAAACTCCCCAAAGGGAGCTGCTTTAGCAGTCTAGAAAACCGCGGATTTCTGGGTTTTGTTGGTTGCGGGAGTAGGATTTGAACCTACGACCTTCAGGTTATGAGCCTG
>CAIMDB010000021.1 GCA_903839675.1 uncultured Sphingomonadales bacterium | reverse complement strand
CGCGAGCTCGGCAATGTGTATCTTCGTGAGATGGGCCGCTGGATGAACAATCGGGCTGAAAACAGCCACCTCCCCTTCCGACGACGGGAGCGAGCTATGCAGCGATTTAGGCAAATGAAGTCACTGCAGAAATTTGCGTCAGTCCATGCCTCGCTTCACAACCATTTCAATCAGGAACGCCACCTCACCGACCGTCAGACTTATAAAGAACGACGCTCGGCAGCACTTGCTGAGTGGCAGTCGCTTGCCGCCTGAAGTTTCGCTGATCTTGCGACAACTCCGCGAGTTGGAGACAAGTTGCGGTTAGACTGACAGCACCGATAGCTCTGCCTATTGGAGACAAGTTGCGGTTAGACTGACAGCACCCAAAATAACAAGAACAACATAATTGCAAGTAAATTGTCATAGGCCAGCCTTATTCACAAATTGGCTATTATATCTAAAGGTATCAAGATGTCGTTTTCCATCCGCCTCGATCTGACCCGTTCAACCAATGTGCCGATTACGGCGCTCTTTGACAGTGGAAAGCCGGCGGACGGTGGGCGTAAAGGACGTCGCGCCAAACTGCTCTGCGGCGCCATGGCCATGGTCGCAGCGGTAGGCCTGATCCCCGCTGAAGAGGCGCGCGCGCAACAGGCTTACTCCCCCACTCTCGTTGGCCCGGTCCTCGGGGGCGTGTCCGGCCTCCCGACTCACCTCAGCGGCTTCATCAACATTGTTCCCGGTGCACCGATGATCGTCGTCGCAGCGGAAGTTTCCGGCTTTGAAACGGTTGGCGGCGCAGGCAGTGGCGGCGGCGCCGGTCTTGGCGGTGCTCTGTTCGTCGGCACAGGTGCCGTCGTCAACATCACGAGTAGCCGTTTTACTAATAACGTGGCCAAGGGCGGTACCGGCGGCAATGGTAGCTTGACGGGCGGCACGCTTAACGGTGGTGGCATTCCTAGCGGCGTCGTCGGCGCCACTTCTCTTATTCCGGGCATTCCTGGTTTCCCCGGCACTACGCCTTACGGTCAGAGCGATAAGTACATTTTCGGCGACGGCAATGGAAATGGTTTGAGCGGAAACCAAGGCGCCACTGGTCTCTCAACAGCGCTAATCCCCTTTACGCAAGGCGGCAAAGGTGGGTCGGGTGGTCAGGGTCAGAATGGTTGGGCGACCAACCCGGTCCGAATTCAAGCCGTAGCCGATGCGACGCAGAACCTTGCAATCGCGACGCAGGAAGCAGGTATCGCAGGCGCGCAGCAGACCATCAGTATTTTGATCCAGACAGCGGATGCAATTTCGCTGACGGCTGCCACAATCGCCACCGCCGCTGCCACCGCTGATCTGGCAAACCCGCTTGATACGGCTTCTGCAGCCCTGCTGGTCGCCAAGTTCAGCGTGGAAATCGGAACGTTAACAACCATGGTGGCGGCTGACGCCCTCCAATTGACAAATGATGCTGCAACCATTGCCGTAACTTCTCAAAACGTTTCGCTGGCGACCCAGCAGTTGACCGAGGCGACCGAGTCGCTGACTTCTTGGATCTCGGGGCAGGCTGCAGGCATCTACGCTAATGGCGGCAGCGGCGGCAAAGGTGGCCGAGGCGGAAATGGCGGTTTTGGTGCGTCGGGTGGCACAGGCGGAGACGGCGGCCAAGGTGGTCTTGGCTTCGGATTTAATGTTGAGGCCGATGGTGGCGACGGTGGTAATGCTGGCATCTCCGGCTTTGGCGCTGGCGGTGCTCAGGGCGGAAACGGCGGGTTCGCTGGCCTTCTTGGTGTTACCGGCGCCACAACCGGCGCGGCGGGCGCGGGCGGCATTGCCGGCTATGGCGCTGGCGTTGGTAGCTCGGGCACCGGCGAAGGCGTTTTAACACCTCAAGGCGGCGGCGGCGGCTCCGGCCTTGGAGGCGCGATTTTCGTGCAGAACCTCGGCACCGTCTTCATCAACGGCGTTAGCACGTTCATGGGCAACAGCGCGGTCGCGGGCCAAAGCCTTAATGGTGGCGCCTCTGGAAAGTCTGCTGGCAATTCCATCTTCCTTCAGGGCGCTTCGCAGTTAATCCTCGGCGCAACCCCGCTCGACGTTGTGACGTTTATCGGCCCACAATCCATCGCTGATGATTCCGCAGTTGGCCTTGGCGGAGTGGGCCTTGGTTCTGTGACGGTCGCAGCTGGCACCACAGTAATGGCGCCAGGCACAACGAACCATTATGCCGGCACCACAAAGGTCGGCAGCATCCTCAACCCATTGAGCATTCCCGGTGAGTTGAGTGCGATCTTGCGCGCCAATGACGGCGACGGTTTGCCCACCGGCTCCAAGCTGGAATTCTCCAACGCGGGAATTTTGGAGACCAGCAAGGACTTCAACCGCAATGTTGGGGATGGTCCGACTGATGTTCAGTGGACCGGTTCTGGCGGTTTTGCTTATTGGAACGGCGTCGTGAGCGGCGACACGTCAGTTCCTTCGGCCGAACAGGGCAACATAACGGTTACGCTTTCCGGAAATACGCCGCTCGTTTGGGGCGCCTTTGGGTTCGTACCGGTCGGCAGCGCATTGGTCTTCGGTGCACCTGAT
Source organism: uncultured Sphingomonadales bacterium (assembly GCA_903839675.1). Classification (GTDB taxonomy): domain Bacteria; phylum Pseudomonadota; class Alphaproteobacteria; order Sphingomonadales; family Sphingomonadaceae; genus Aquisediminimonas. The sequence goes on along the minus strand of CAIMDB010000021.1, from coordinate 42,956 downwards.
GCAACCGGTAGCGTGACATTCACCAACTCGATCCTCACAGGTCTTGGCGGGATTGACCCCTTCACCTCAGTGCGAATGGTTGTTGTCAAAAACCGCGCGCAGGAAAATACGCTGGAGCCGGGCCGCAGCATTCCGGCAAACATCGATTATCTGAAGTATACAGGGCAGATCATTGGCCTTGGCGGAGTGACTTTTAACGATGTTTTCAATGACGGCACGATCTACATTCTAAACAAAAACCTTTATACCGGCGCGACTTATCTCAATAACGGTGAGCTTATCTTGCAAGGAAAGGGCGAAATTGCCCCGACGGCGCTGCTGAGCATCTTGAACCCCAATGCGGTGTTTGACATTACCCGCACCGATGCGGGCACGTCTGTGGGCGGCCTTTCCGGTTTTGGTACAGTGAAGATCGACAACAAGCCCTTTGCAGTCACGCTGGGCCTTGGCCCGCTTCTCGCTGATTTTGGCGGTAAGATTGAAGGCAGCGGCACGTTTGACATCAAGGGCGGAATCCAGCGCCTCAGCGGTGTGAACACCTATACCGGCGTAACGACCATTCATGATCTGGCCGCCCTTGATCTGGCTGGCACCGGCTCCATCCTGTCGTCGTCCAAATTGGTCAACAACGGGATTTTCTCAATCCTCGCAACGACAAATGGCGCATCGATCCAGACGATGTCGGGCGACGGCTTGGTCTGGCTGGGCAACCAATATCTGACACTGACCAAGGCCAATGACAGCTTTAGCGGCTCGATCAGTGGTGCAGGCGGGCTTGTCCTCGCCGGCGGCGAGGAAGTGCTGACGGGTGTCAACACTTACACCGGCACCACCGACATCGGAGCCGATGCGACTTTGAAGCTTGTCGATGGCGGATCAATTGCCAATTCAGACAGCATCCGCGTTGCCGGCACGGTGGATATTTCGGGCACGTCAAATGGCGCTGCGATAGAGTCACTCACAGGCAGCGGTCGCTTCATTCTCGGTGCCAAAACACTTACGCTCACCGATGCGCATGATCGCTTCGACGGCGTGATTTCAGGCTCCGGCGGCGTCACACTGACCAAAGGTCGCGAAATTCTGGGTGGGATCAACACCTTTATCGGGCATACAAACGTCTCGGCAGATGCAGAACTAGTTTTAGCAGGCAGTGGTGCTATCGCACAGTCCTCTGGTGTCACTAACAACGGCTTGTTTGACATTTCGACCACGAATTCGGGTGCGCTCATCACCACGCTTTCAGGTGATGGCATCGTCAATCTGGGTGCGCAGGCCCTAACAATCACAGCCGGCGATGACGACTTCGCTGGTGTAATTGAAGGGGCGGGCGCGCTCACGGTCGCGGGTGGTTTTCAGTCGCTATCCGCCACCAACGCGTATAAGGGTGCAACGACGATTGCCAACGGCTCCACGCTGTCACTTCTAAGCAATGGCGCCATTGAATTCTCGGAGGGCGTTGTTGCCAACGGTCTGTTCGATATCTCGAAGACGACAGATGGCGCGCGCATCACTACCCTTTCGGGTTCAGGCACAGTTGACCTTGGCGATAAGTCGCTGACGTTGACGGCTGCAAGCGGCACCTTCTCTGGCGTCATCACTGATGCTTCTGGGGGCGCTATGATTGTTGCGGTTGGCGCCGAAACGCTGACGGGCATCAACACCTACACAGGCGAGACAACCGTTGCGGCAGGCGCCAAGCTGGCACTGTCTGGTGCCGGGTCAATCGCGCAGTCTGGCAGAGTCATCGCTGACGGTCTGTTCGATTTGACAGGCAGCAACACGGGCGCTTCGATCATTTCACTGGCCGGTTCTGGCGTTGTTGACCTCGGCAGCAAGGACCTGACGCTCACGGCCGCCAACGAAACATTTTCAGGCGTTATTGGCAATACCGGTGGGGTAACGGTTACAGGCGGCACGCAAACGCTTTCGGGCGCAAACGTATTTGGCGGGGCGGCAACGATCGCATCGGGCTCGACGCTGGCAGTCGCCGGTGCTGGTACAATTGCAACCGCTTCAAAGGTGGTAGATAACGGTACATTCGACATCTCAGCAAGCAGCGCCGGCGTGTCGATCCAGACACTCCTCGGCAATGGGCAGATCAAGCTTGGTGACAACACTCTAACGCTGGCCAACGCAGGGGACCGCTTTGACGGCGCGATCAGCGGCAATGGAGGCCTTGCCATCACAGCCGGCCGCGAAACCCTGACGGGGGAAAGCACCTATCTGGGTGGGACGCGGATTTCCAATGCGTTGGTCACGATCAGCCGCGACGAGGCACTTGGTGACGTTTCAGGAACATTGACGCTTGAAAATGCACAACTGGACATCAGCGCGGGCTTCAATTCCAGCCGCAACATCGAACTTGAAAGCGACAGCATCATCAACACGAATACCAAAACGCTTGGCCTTTCCGGGACAGTATCCGGCGAAGGCGCGTTGTTGGCCCAAGGGGGTGGCCGGATCAATCTGACCGGCGACAACAGCTATGCAGGTGGCACGACCATAACTGGCGGAACCATCGTCGGCGTCAACGGCGACGCGGCGTTGGGCGCAGCCTCAGGCGACGTGCGCATCCTCAATGGTAAGCTGCTTTTGCTAGATGATTTTGCCTCTGCGCGCGACTTCTACGTCGGCAGAACGTCGACCATAGAAGCCGGCATATACGCGTTAGACCTGAGTGGCCCCATTTTCCTTGAACAGATTGGTTGGAACAAGCTTCTCAGTGGCACGACCGCCATTTCCGGCGGTTCATGGTCGGTGACGCCGACAATGTTGACCACGGGCTCGGACGCGCTTTTGAACGGGGTCGGCACGATTTCAATGCCGTCGACGATCAATGGCACGCTCAAGCCAGGAAACAGCCCCGGTACTCTCGTCTTTGCCCAGGATTTGACACTGGGCAATACAGCCGACCTTGTCATCGCTATTGACGGACCGGGCACGGACGTTGGTGCTGGGAACTACAGTCGTATCCTCGTAGAGAAAAAACTTGCAGCTGGTGGGACGTTGTCGCCAATTCTTCGAGGTATTTCGGGCAGTGCCAACAACACCTACAGGCCGGCCATTGGTGAGAGCTTCATCGTGGCATCGGCCCGTGAAGGTGTAACCGGTAGCTTCTCCTCTCTCATACAGCCGAGCTCTGGCTTGCTTGCTGGCTCGCGTTTCGACGCGCTGTATACAGCCAACGCGGTGACACTCTACGCGGTGCCGATCCATTATAATCAACTCGCGCCGTTCGGTGTGTCGTTGACCACCAACCAGGATTCAACTGCGCGCAGCCTTGATGCGCTTCGCCCCGTACCGGGTATCCGCGCCAACACCAGTGTCACCGACGCGCTGCGCCAAATTTATGGCCTACAATCCAGCCAAATCGCAGCGCAACTCGACCACCTCTCGGCAACGGGATATGGTGACGCAACGCTCTCCGCCATTGACGCGGTGCGGAGCACCGTCAGTGCCGTCGAAGAGCAGATGAATGTTCGGCAGGGCATGGTTGCTGTGACCGAAAATGCCGTCGCAAAAGACGGCGAAATCACATATTGGATGGCCGGAAACAGCGGCAATCTGCGGGCTGAAAATACTGGTCAGACACGCTTCCACTCTGACCGAACGGGAGTGGTGCTTGGCGCTGATAAGCAGCTTTACTCCGATCTCGTCGTGGGTGCGACTGTCAGTTACAGCACCGACAAGGTGCGATCGCCGGAAATTGGTTCTTACGTGGAGACAGGAGCATTTAGCGTCGGCGGTTACATGAGTTGGAAGGACGAGAGCCTCTATTTCAACAACCGTGCAACTGTTTCGCACTTCGACTACGCCTCGATGCGCGACCTCTTCGCCATCACGACCGGCGCACGTGGCAAGGGTAAGGGCTGGGGTCTGAGTGGCAACTCGACTGTTGGCTATCGCTACAAAGTCGGGGGAGGCGTCTTCGCAATGCCGGAAGCCGGCGCCGACATTCAGCTTGCAACCCGTAATGCGCTGAATGAATTCCAAGGCGGAGCGGTCTCCTTGGCCGTTAACCGCGACACGCAAACGTCACTTCGCGGAAAGCTTGGCTTGCGTCTTGAAGCCTCGACCGAAGTTGCCAATGGATATCAGATGAGCGCTTCGCTGCGTGGCCATGTGGCCCACGAACTTGCCGGCCGCACCACGCGCACCGACGCGGCCTTCATTGAAGCATTGAGCACGCAGATGCAGAACCTGAGCGTCAGACGAGATAGTGACGCAGCATTATTGGGCGGCGGTGTGAGCCTTCGGATGCGCGGTGGCGCGATCCTTTGGGTCCGTTACAATGCCGATCTGGGCGCCAACATCAAGAGCGAGAACGCGACAGCGGGCCTCAGGTGGACTTGGTGATGAGGGCGCGATTCCCGACGACCTCTCTTCCCTTGTTGCTGGTTGCTGGGGCTCTAATCACAGCAACCTCGACCGCCAATGCCAAGGACGTGCCCTCGGCAACTTCATCAGAGGCAGCTACACCTGAGGTGACCACGGCCACTTTTGGTAATTGGATGCTCGTCTGTGTCGGCACTGGCCCAACACAGCGATGCGAGGGCCTTCACAGCCTTAAAAACCCACAAGGCCAGGCGGTCGCTGTGCTCGCCGTAGGACATCCAGGCAAAGGGCAGCCTTTGCGTCTATCGCTAAGAGTTCCGGTATCCGTGACGATTGGTTCGCCTGCCACGTTAACGATCGGCTCTACGGATCCCATCGCTCTGCCCTTCGGCATCTGCATTCCGCAAGGCTGCTTTGCGGACATTCCCCTAAACACTCCTGCAGCGGTATCACGCTTGCGTGCCGTGGCGACCGACACTGCGGTGACAGCTCGGTGGCAGGATGCAATGGCCAACAAGATCGAGCTCCCTGTGTCTTTTAAGGGCCTGTCTGTTGTGTTTGACCGCCTTCAGGAACTTGAAAAATGAGCCCCACAACTGGCTCCAAGCGGCCCCTCCTTGAGGCCGGAGCTATTCATCCTATCCATAACCAAACGAGGAGATGTCCATGTTTCGTTCTACCTTTGCGCTTGTTGCAACCATGACCCTGCTTTCGGGTTGTGCCAGCCATGAATATGTCAAACGGGCGATTAGCACTCTCGACATGCAGCACGCTGCGGCCCTGACCAAGGTTGACAATGCGGCGCAAGCCTCCGCCGCCTCCGCCTTTGGTCGCGCGAATGCTGCTTACACGCTTGCCGAAGGTAAGTTTCAATTCACAACAACCCTGAGCGATGCTGTGGCCTCTTTTGGCGCCGGTCGTTCTGAACTCTCTGCCGCTGCCCAAGCCAGTCTGACGGAACTTGCGGCAAAACTCACATCAGACAACAAGGACGTTTATTTGGAGATCCAGGGCCATACTGACAACCGTGGCAATGAAACCAAGAAAATCGCCATCGGTCTGGCCCGCGCTGAATCTGTTCGATTGTTCCTCAACCAACAGGGCGTTGCGCTAAACCGTATGTCGGTCATTTCCTACTCGGATAAGGCACCGGTTGCTTCGAACGAGAATGAAGACGACCGCGCGAAGAACCGTCGGGTGGTCATCCGCGGAGTCAAATAAGCTAGGACGCGCCGACATCGCCCGCTTGGTTGGGTGATGTCGGCGCGCCAGACCGATGCCAAAAGCGGGCAACCGCAAGCAGTGCACGCTCCCGTGCCACCCGTTGCACCTGCGATCTTCGCCAGCCTGACCGAAGTCGATCTATTGAACATTGGTGCACCGGCTGATTGGATCGCCGATATCAAAGGCTGGACCGAGGAACGGTCCTTCCAGATGAGCGACCGGCTGCCTGCCGAAGTTGCCGAGGCGTTGCTCGATTATGCCGCAACCGGCCGGCTGCCGACGCCGGAGCCAGCGCCTGCCGATACCTTCGCTCACCCGGACACGCTGCGCCGCGTCCAGACCATCACCAGCGAAGAAGAACTGCGGCTGGCCCTCGACTTCCCATGGGACAAGTGGAGCGTGTTCCTCCATCCCTCGCAACGCGATGTCGTGGACCGCGACTTTTCTGGCCCGGCGCGCGTGACCGGCACGGCTGGTACCGGCAAGACCATCGTTGCCCTGCACCGCGCTGCCCGTGCCGTTCGGGAGGATCCGCAGGCGCGGGTTTTGCTGACAAGCTTCTCGCGTCCGCTTGCTAACTCCTTACGCGCCAAACTGGCAATCTTGCTGGCTGATGACCCGGCCAAGCTGGCTCGCGTGTCGAATGCTTCCTTCGAGGATGCCGCATCAGAGCTATTTCAGCTTGCTACGGGGCGAAGGCCTACGATGGCCACGATTGATGCCCAGCAAGTCGCGTTAGAGCGCGCAATCGCTGATTTGGGCTACAAGGACCTGTCGCCGAAATTTGTATTTTCGGAATGGCGGCAGATCGTCGATGCATGGAACCTGCCCGACCTTGCCAGCTACACAACCGTACCCCGGATTGGACGCAGAAATCGGCTTGGATCAAAGCAGCGCGAGACCGTGTGGCCAGTCTTCGACGCCGCCCGGGCAATCCTGTCAGCGCGGGGCCTGCTAACATCGTCTCAACTTTTTGCGACAGCGGAAGCAACCTTGAAAGAAAACGAGAGCAAGCCCTTCACGCAGGCACTGTCAAAGCAAATGCACCGGTTGTGCGAAAGAGCGTAACGAGATAAGTCTGAGGCATGCGACGGCCCAGAGAACATTGCAACCCGTTCCGATATTTCAATCAACGACGTGACGCTGCCGCGCAACTCCGAGCAAAAATGCCTGTCGGATACAAGCTGCGGTTCGACTGACAGCACCTATCTTACAAATCGCACCATAACGTCACTGACAAATCTGACAAAAGTGGCTTTCGTCGGTTTTGTCAGTGATACCTCTGTGCGCTCTGGGCTTCTCTTGGCCTCCCGTCTCGCTGCCGCTCCCGAGCAATTAGATTTTGCGCTGCTCATTGTCTTCGTTAGCAATCGGTATGTCTCTAACAAGTTTCTTAGCTTCTTGTCTCAGGCCAGATACAGCAGCGCAAAATGGGTGGCGGCTGATATGAGGCACAAGGGCGCGAAATTCTAAATTTGGGGCAGGACAAATTCTAACCGACGAGCAAATCAAACATCTTCGCTTATTGAAATTGAATGCAATTTGGGCATCAAGCGCGTGGTTGCAGGACGGCATGACAGAGATGCTTCAAGGGCTTCAATCAAGAGGCTACGTCGACTGTAGGAACCACGAAGGGGCTTCGGCAGATCCACTAGACATAGATGATGGCGTTTACTGGGCCATCACGGAAGCAGGTAGAGAGGCCCTCGGGGCAAAATGAATTTCCAACAAAAGCGGCTACCTGTCAGTTCTCGTTCAACCCATGCGGCTTGCGGGTGTGCAAGCGCTCCTTCCAACTATTCTCAATCCGAATGACATCGGTGGGGTCATGATCATGGGCTAGGAGTTGTAGGATACTGAACCTAAAATTTTCAGGATTTCTTCCCTTTAAGAGTGAATTTCCTCCATGTCCTGTTTTCGAATATCCCAACCAGCGACCAAGCAGGTTTGTCTCGCCATAGGCGGAACCAACATATCCTCGGCCATCGGATGCATCATGGATAAAATAGATACCCCGCCATTGAGAAAAGACATTCCTCCTCGTGGCAGTCAGATTCTTCAACTGCGTCCAGTTTAGATTAACGTCTTGCCAAGCTGGAATGTTCGCGACGAATGCGCTTTCATCGAGGATTGCCGAAACAGGCATTACGTTCCGTTCGGCCCGCCTCCACCAAGATCGTTCCAGTTGAGGCCAGTCAATGATGAGCCGCCCCTTCCAGATGGGATAAAAACCTAGATCCAAAACGAGATCGAAGAATTCTATGGTTTTGCGGGGTTCGCTTGCCCCAAAGCTGGTACTGCCTAATTTCCCGAGCAACTGATGCTCAGGGATTTTTGAAAACTCGTCGCTAGTGATCGCTCGAGAACCTGCAATTTTATACAGTCCTACAAACGTCGCTTTTCCAGGACTTTGTCCGATAAACGATGCGATATACCCTTCGCCTCTGAGCCGCAGCATCGCCTTCTCTAAAACCGGGCCTTGTGTCTGCTGATAGCAGTTGAAGATATCTGGCTTATCCTCAGCCCACTGAGGCAAAAGGTCATTGAGCTCTGCGGCGGTCGGCTTGTGTCGGACCACGATAACTTTGCTCGTGTCGATGCCATGGAGTTTCAAAAGATCATTCAATTGCATGGCGTTATATCAGTCTGATTGCGAGTTTCGGTCAACCCCGATACGTTGGCGCGCACTTGCCAAGTAAATGCCGTTCCCAATGATGCAGAAAGGTTTTGGCCTCAGAAAATCGCAAAGATCATCGGATGAGTTGCAGCGCCAAGGGCTTTTTATGGTGGAACAAGTGGTGGAACAATTTTGATACTTCTTCGAGTTCTCGCTAAAAAATCCACCAAACATGGAATTTAGATCGAAGGTTCGAATCCCTCCCGCTCCGCCATCTCTACCTCGTGAACTCCCAGTGCGGTTCTCTGGGGTCATTTTAAGCCCTGTTTGCTGGCCGTGGGTCGGGGTCCGATGGCGCCCCTGCTTGCGTACGCTGGCGCCGTCTCAGGCATCCTCCAAAAAACGATGATCACGCATAAGGCCACAAAGGCGATCATGGCGCCGGGTGCAGCCGCCCATCCGGTGTTTTTGACCAATAGATGAGCCACCAAAGGCGTCAGTCCGCCGAAAATGGCGGTGGCCGTTGTCGCGCCCAATGCGAGGCCGCTGAGCCGCCCTTCGCCCGGAAATTGCTCTGCCGTCGCGACGGCGCCGACGGCGCTCACGGCGCCGCCGAGGGCCGCCATGACGATGGCCGCAGCCCAAGTCGCCGCGCCCCCGCCAGCCATGACCGCGAACATACTCGTTGGCAGTACCATGCCGCCAAGTGCTAGCGCCAAAAGAATAGGGCGACGACCAAAACGGTCCGAAGCAAGCCCTATGAGAGGCGTCACAAGGATCACCGTCAGCGCCGCAAAGACCGAGATTGATAGCGCGCGCGTCTCCGGCATGGTGCCCGTGGCATCAAGGAACACCGGCACATAGGTAATACCGACATAATACGTAATGGAACCCAGCGCAGAGATTGCAAAACCGCGGGCAATCGCGCTCCGATGTCGCATGAGTGTCTGCCGGATCGGGCTTATTGGCACGGTGCCAGCATCACGTTGACGCAGGAACTCTGGCGTTTCTTCGAGTATCGCGCGCGTGATTAGAACCAAGGCCGCGAGCGCTGCCCCAAACAGGAAGGGCAGACGCCATCCCCATGATACCAGCGCCTCTTCAGGCAAAGCCCAAACGGTCAGCGCTGCGGCCCCAGCTGCCATGAGGGCGCCAATCTCGCTGGCTGCCGATGCACAGCTGGTTATCAATCCGCGCCGGCTGTCCTTGGCACCTTCCAACAAGTAAGCGACGACGCCGGTATATTCGCCGCCAACCGAGAATGACATCAAGCAGCGCAATGCGATAAGTAACACGCCGGCAAGCGGGCCAATCTGCGCATAAGTTGGCAGCATTGCAGTTGCGAACATGGCAACCGTCATCAAAGCCATTGAACTCAGCATCGTCACCCGTCGGCCCAGCCGGTCACCAAAATGGCCAAAAACCAGCGCGCCGATGGGCCGCATCAGATAAGCGATCGCAAAGCCGCCGAGTGTGACCGTCATCGACTGCGGGCCAGTTCCAAAAAACACACGACCCAACACCGTCGAAAAATAGAGGTAGAGGGTGAAATCATACCATTCCACAACTGTAGACAGGCCCGCGACGACCATGGATCGCCGGGACATCGGCCCGCGCGAAGCGCTGAGCGCAGTTTGGTTCGCGATTTCGACCACGAGCAACGGTGGCGAATTTCGCGACAGGAGACAAGGCACCTTTACCTGATCCAATTCGGGAGCTGGGTATTCGGGATCGGTCCGACATGGTTCGCTCGAGACAGGACCCGACGGCACCGACTGCCTAACAAGATTAGCAATGCTTATTTTATCTATTGGTTCAACTTGCCCTAGAAGATTGCTTGGACAGGCCGATTTCGGCCCGATAGCGTCAGTTCATGACGCAGCCCCCAAATATCCTCATCCTTATGGCCGACCAGATGGCCGCGCCCTTCCTCCCGTTCTATGGCCCTTCGCCGGTCAAGGCGCCGACCCTTTCGCGACTGGCCGAGGAAGGCGTGCTCTTCCGGTCCGCCTATAGCAACAGCCCGCTCTGCGCGCCGGCGCGCTTCACGCTGCAATCGGGTGTTCTGCCATCGCGGATCGGCGCTTTTGACAATGCCAGCGAATTCCCTGCTTCGACCCCGACTATGGCGCATTACTTGCGGCTCGGCGGCTATCGCACGATCCTGACCGGCAAAATGCACTTCGCAGGCCCAGACCAGATGCACGGCTATGAGGAGCGGCTGACGACCGACATATATCCGGCAGACTTCGGCTGGACCCCCGACTGGACTGATTTCCCCACCCGGCCGACCTGGTACCATTCGCTCGATTCCGTGCTTGGAGCCGGTCCGACGATCCGCACCAACCAGATTGATTTCGACGAGGAAGTTGTCTTCACCGCGCGCCGTAAGCTTTACGACATCGCCCGCGACAAGGATGAGCGGCCCTTCTTCATGACGGTATCACTCACCCACCCGCACGATCCCTATGCGATCCATGAAGACTATTGGAACCGCTATGAAGGCGTGGACATTCCGATGCCCACCGTGCGGCGCGGCGATGTGGAACAGGATCCCCATTCGGAACGTCTGCGCCACGTCTGTGACCTCGACGCAGCCGAAGTGACCGATGAGATGATCCGCACGGCGCGTCGGGCCTATTTCGGATCGATCAGTTTTGTTGACGACCAGTTCGCGGCGATCCTCGAGACGCTTCGCGAAACCGGCATGGCCGACAATACCGTGATCATCGTGTGCGGCGACCATGGCGATATGCTGGGGGAACGCGGCCTGTGGTACAAGATGCACTATTTTGAAGGCGCAGCGCGCATCCCGCTGATCATTCACGCGCCCGGCCGCTATCGTCCCGCCGCAATTGACGCCAGCGTCTCGCTGGTCGACTTGGTGCCGACCCTGCTCGACATTGCGGGGCTGGATGTCGATCCGGCGCTGGCCTTTGACGGGCGCAGCCTTGTGCCGCATCTGAACGGCACGGGCGGGCATGATGAGGTGATCGGTGAGTATATGGGCGAGGGCACCATTGCCCCGCTCGTTATGATCCGCCGTGGACCCTGGAAGTTCATTCATTCGCGCGTCGACCCGGACATCCTCTTCAATCTGGTGGACGACCCCTACGAACTCGACAACCTCGCAGCGGATCCGGAAATGGCGCAGTTAGTTGCCGATCTGCGCAACGAAGTGGACCGGCGCTGGGATTTCGACGCCATCACCAAAGCTGTGATCGAAAGCCAGCGGTCACGGCGCGTCGTGGGTGCCGCCAATGCCGTGGGCAAAGCCACAGTTTGGGATTACCAACCGCCGCGCAATGCAGGTGAGGAATATGTCCGCGCCCATATGGACCTCGAGGAACTCGAAGCCATGGCGCGCTTTCCGCGGGTGAGAAGCTGATGGCCAAGGGCGCGCTGGGGGAGCGCCCCTTTGCCTTTACATTTATTGGGATTGGCGCTGCGTCCACCGCGGCTCATCTCGGCAACAATTTTACGACCTATTTGGTCGGCGGCCTGATCGACCAGTACAGCTTCTCGCCCTTCGCGATGGGGGCGTGGAACATGGCCGAGACCTTGAGCTATGCCGCCGCGATGTTCATCATAGCACCGCAGGCGCGGCGGCTTGACCCGCGGGTGTTGGCGCTGGTGGCCAGTCTGCTGGTGATCGTTTCGCAGGCCGGGTCCGCGCTGACCGGAAGTTTCAGCCTGCTGCTGGCGGGACGGATTGGGACCGGGCTCGGCTTTGGCATCCTTAATTCCGCGGTCAACCTTGCGGCGGGACGAACCAGCCATCCGGCGCGCTGGATCTCGCTCGGTATCGCCTTCCAGACTGTGCTCTTCGCGGCAATCGCCCTAGGCCTGCCGCAGGTCGGTGCACGTTACGGGGTGAACGGCATGTTCCTGGCCTTGGCCGCGATCTCTGCAGGACTGGGACTGATGGCGTTGTTGCTTCCGGGAGGGAAGGATCAAACCGCCGGCGATGTCCGCCAGCCGAACCCGCCTCTGGGCGCGGATGGCCTTCGCGTCCTTTTGGCTATGGCCCTGTTCGCCTTCGGCACCCTCGCGCTATGGCCCTTCATTGAACGCACTGCCAACGCGATTGGCATTCCGGCAACCGAGTTTGGTCGTTACCAGTCTCTCGCTACGCTGGCGAGCGCCCTCGGTAATGCGGGGCTTGCTGCGATCAGCACGCGCCTCACCCGCGCCAAGCCGCTGGCGCTGGTCCTAGGCGCCTGTGGGGTGACATGTGCTCTCCTGACCACTGTGGGCGCGCCGACGGCCTTCGCTATGGCCTTTATCGGCTATTATGTCAGTTGGTACCTGACCTATCCTATGCTGCTGGGGCTCGCCTATGACTGCGACCAGAGCGGGCGCCTTGCGGTGATCACCACCGGGACTTGGCTTCTCGCGCAATCGCTGGGATCACTGGCCGCTGGCGCCATCGCGCAAGGCTTTGGCGGCTATGCCCCAATCGGCCCGCTGGGCGCGCTAACCTGCATCGCCGCCATCGTCGTGGTTTGGCCCCTCGCCCGTCGTTTCGACGCGACCAAGGGTCCAACCGCGTCAAGCCCCAAGCACTGAAAGGCTGGCGCAGGCTCCACTCAACCAAACGCAGCCGATCGACGGAACATTGCTTTTTCGCACCTTCAGCGGGATGTTGACCGAGGCGGGATTTACAGGGTTCACTGAATGCATACGAAAGTCATTACGCGCCTATTTCTCGCTTGTTTTTATTTCGCCGCCGGGGCGCTTCACCTGCTCGATCCAGTTCCGTTCCTGAAGATAACGCCGAGCTGGGTGTTGGCAGCACCTCTCGTGATCGCATTCACCGGGATTGCCGAAATTGCGGGCGCGCTTGGCTTGGTGCAGCCGTGGTGGCCCCGATTGCGCTTGGCGGCAGGTTGGGGGCTTGCGGCCTATGCACTGTGCGTATGGCCCGCGAACATCAATCACCTCCTTATGGATATGGCGCGCCCTGATCATGGCCTTGGCTGGGGCTATCACGGCCCGCGGATGCTCGCTCAGCCTGTGCTGATCTGGGCCGCCTTGTGGTCGAGTGGGGCGCTTGCCCGACTTGGCCGCTGACGCCGAGCTGACCACTTCTTAAGCGCGGGATTACCGCTTTTTCTTGGCGATTGTTGCCGTAAAATCCGGATCCTTATTGGCCACCCAATCGACAAACTTACGCACGGTCGGGTTTGCGAGCAGACCTTCCACGTCCATTCCGTGACGCTGGAGTTCAGAATTGGTGAAATTGGTGATCAGCGTTTGCTGACAAATGGGGTGCATTGGAACAACATCACGCCCGCCTCTGCTCTTTGGTATGGGATGGTGCCAGATGATGTTCTTTGCAGTCGGGCGCCCGCAGAGCCAACAAAGTACCACGGCCTCTGGAACCTCTTCGTCCCGGTGGAGGTCGCCATAGGGGTCATTTTTCGAATGTTTGCGAGCCATTGGTCTGCCTGAATTGTCTGCGATGACGATATGCTCCTCATACCGCGCGCCGTTGGCATTGCTATACCGGAGTGCCGCGCCGACGCGCTCTCCCTCGCTATCGACGGATCCGCTTCCCTCATTTCGCTATTGCGAATAGTTTGCAATATCGATATCGGCCTTTGGGACACCAAAGACTCGATCAGGGACGACCATGAAATATCTTCTGCTCATCACTACAGCATTGGCCGCGGCGCCTCTGCCTGTTTTTGCAGCGGAAGCGGAAGATGTTGAGGCGAGCACGATCATCGTGACAGGGTATTCCGAAGGTTATGTTGCAACCAATTCTGTGACAGCAACCAAGACGGATACGCCGCTCATTGATGTGCCACAGACGATTTCCGTTGTGACGCGCCAGCAGCTGGATGATCAGGCCCAGCACAGCATGGCGGATGTCCTGCGCTATGTGCCGGGCACCACCGTCGGGCAGGGCGAGGGCAACCGGGACCAGATTACTATTCGCGGACAGAATTCCACCGCAGACTTCTTCGTCGATGGCGTGCGCGATGACGTTCAATATTACCGCAACCTCTACAATATCGAACGCGTCGAGGTGCTGAAGGGCCCCTATGCGTTGATCTTCGGACGCGGCGGTGGCGGCGGGATCATCAACCGCGTGCAAAAGGCGCCGAGTGCGGAACGTCTGTTTGCGGGCGTGACCGGCAGCGTCAACAGCTTTGGCAATTGGGACGTGGCGGCGGATGTGAACACGCCGCTGTCTAGCACGGCCGCGCTGCGTGTGAACGCCTTCTACGAACATCTCGACAATTACCGCGATGCCTTTGGCGGGGAACGGTACGCCATCAATCCCTATATCGCCGCTGACCTTGGTGGCGGATGGCGGGCGGGCCTGTCCTATGAATATGTGAAGGATGACCGTGTCACAGATCGCGGCATCCCGTCGCTGGCGTGCGCGCAGCCCTGCACGCCCGGCCCCTTGCCGGACCACCGTGATACATTCTTCGGCGTTCCCGGGCTCAATCATACCGGGTTGGAAGCCCACCTTCTCAAGGCGCGTCTGGATGGGGACCTGACCGACACGCTGAGATGGTCGACGACGTTGCTCTATGGTCACTATGACAAGCTCTACACCAACGTTTATGCCAATGGCCCGGCGACATCGCTCACCGGAACGGTGGCGCTTGCGGGCTATACCGATCCTACCAAACGGGAAAACCTGATCGCCCAGACCAATTTGGTTTGGGATGTGGCTGTGGCCGGCGTTGAGAATAAGGTGCTGCTCGGTCTGGAATATGGAGAGCAACACTCCGCCAACCAACGCAGCAATGCTGTGCTTTCGCTCTCGTCGCTCAATCTTGGCGCGATCGCCTATCCGACAGCGACCTTCCCAACAGTGAACCGGGACAGCACGTCAAATGTGACGTTCTTTTCCGCCTATGCGCAGAACCAGATCAGCATCGGCCAGCATGTCGATATTGTCGTCGGGTTGCGCTTTGACCGGTTTGATATTGCCGGCACGGACTTCGCCCCCAACCCGGACCGGCCCTTTGCCCGCGTGGATGAGAAAGTCAGCCCGCGCCTCGGCCTCATCTTGAAGCCGCAGGAAAATGTGTCGATCTACGGCAGCTACAGCCAATCCTTCCTGCCGCGCTCGGGGGATCAGTTTCTGGCTCTGTCAGCCGTTCAGGAAAATCTCGCACCGGAAAAGTTCACCAACGTTGAGCTTGGCGCAAAGTGGGATGTCCGCCCCGGACTGTCGACAACGCTGGCGCTGTTTCAGTTGGACCGCACCAATGCGACCACACCCAATCCTGTCGACCCGACGACCACCATCAACATTGGTGAGACACGCACCAAAGGCGTCGAGTTCGGCGTGACCGGCCGGATCGCCCGTCACTGGCAGATCAGCGGGGGTTACACTTTCCAGGACGCAAAGCTGCGGGGCAATGATTTTGTCCGCCTGTCGCAAGTGCCGAAACACCAGTTTGCTGTTTGGAACCGTGTTGATGTGACCTCAAAAATTGGGGCTGGCGTGGGCGTCATCCGGCAGTCGGCCCAGTTTGCCGCCATCCGGACAACTGCTGCTACAACGCGTCTTCCCGGCTACACCCGCGTGGATGGGGCTTTGTTCTTCAATGTATCAGAGAGGCTCCAGGTTCAGCTCAATGTCGAGAACCTGTTTAACGCCACCTACTTTGCCGACGCCCACAATAACAACAACATAACCCCGGGTGCCCCGCGCAATGCTAGGCTCTCTGCGCGGGTGAAGTTTTAAGCGCCGGACGGCTTCGCCAGCTTAGGGTATAGCCGGGTCTGGCCCCCGGACAGTGAACCTGAAAATGGTGCCGCCGTCGGGATTTGGCTCGGTCCAGATGTGCCCACCGTGTGCTTCGACAATGCTGCGCGTGATCGATAGACCCACGCCCATGCCGGTTTTCTTTGATGTGACGAAGGGTTGGAACAGCTGACCGGCCACTTCTGGCGTTAGCCCTGTACCATTGTCCGTGACAGAGCATAAGATCATCCCGCTTTGCGTCGGCGCGGTTTCAATCAGGAGCCTTGGCGTTTGACGCTCTCCAGTGGCTTCGATTGCATTGCGGATAAGGTTGATGAGAACCTGCTGGATCTGGACCTTGTCCACGTTGGCGATCGGGCAAAGGGGAGACAGCCCGGTTTTGAGCCGCACCTTTCGCGGGCGCGACCCGACAAGGGCGATCGTTGTTGCCTCATCGACCAGCTCGGCCAGATTTTCCGGCCGCATTTCGGACTCGCCTCTCGACAGGAAGCTGCGCAGCTTTCGGATGGTTTCACCAGCGCGAATGGCTTCTTTTCCGGCATGGTCGAGGACCTCGTCCAACAGTGCCGGATCATTGCCCTTGGCGGCCAGTTTCTTTGCTCCTGCGATGTAATTTGCAATCGCGGACAAAGGTTGGTTGATTTCATGCGCCAGCGCAGAGGCCAGTTGGCCCAGTGCCGACAGGCGGGAGACGTGAAAGAGTTCGTTCTGCAACTCGTGCATCCGCGCTTCGGCCTTCTGGCGTTCCGTCAGATCGCGAATGAAACCGACAAAATGACGTTCGCCCGCAAATTCGAGCTCGCCAACGCTGACTTCGATGGGAAAAGTGGTCCCGTCTTTGTGCAGCCCCGCCAAAAGCCGGGGTCGTCCGAGAACGGACGACGCCTGCGTGTCGATCTCGCGCTTCAAGAAGTCCGGATGCTGCTCACGATAGGGTGAAGGCATCAACATCGACACATTCTGGCCGACGACTTCCTCAGCGTCCCATCCAAACTGCTTCTGTGCGCCGGGGCTGAAGCGGGCAATGATGCCTTCATGATCAATCATCACGAGGGAGTCGGGCACAGTGTCCACAATGGCCCGCAGATCGGCCTCTCGCCTCCGGATTTCCAGATTGACCTTCGCCGCGTTGATGATGGCTTGGCGAAAGAGATGGCCGCCGCCTGACATAATGACACCCGTCACGGCAAAGGCGACATTTGTCCAAAACAACCGGGCTTCAAAACCAGTCATGAAATAATCGGCGGTCGCATCGAAAATGAAAGCGAGGCCTGTTAGCACCAAGCCTGGAACAAATCCGCCAAGGCCAGCGGCCAACACAATAGCCGGGATCAGGAAGACGTTGGATTCGTGGCGACCGGTCTCAATATCAAGAACCAAGCCAACCACGATACCCAAGCAGAGTACCAGGACCGAGAGCAGAATGGTCTCGCCCGCCTTCCACGGATGGGCAATGCCGTTTTCGGCCAGATCCTGAATACGCCTTAACAGCTTCATGTGGTTTGCCCCGCCGGGCTAAATTGAGCCGATTTGGCTGCAATCTATGGTATTGTTTTTACGATTGGCAACCGAAAGTTAGATGTCTGGGCGAGGGCCTCAGGGCCCGCCACAAGACAGGCACCATTCCTAATGCATGATAGAGTTGCGGTGCCGCAGGGAACGAACGGCAGCACGTGTCGTTGAATAACTGATCGGACCGCGGTGGCGCGAATGCGCCGGACCACCGCATTTTCAGCCGCAATCTCTGGTTTCCCCGATTTTGGGGGCGACTTTGTATGGGAGAGAATAATCAGTGTTTCGAGACGCCAGAATCCCCAAAATAACCGTTCCAACTGATACGCCAGAGCCTATCGGCAAAGGCGGCGCTCCATCGGACAACAAAACAAAGCTGATCTGTTTTTCACATCTGCGCTGGAACTTTGTTTTTCAGCGGCCCCAGCATCTCATGTCGCGCTTCGCACGTGATTATGACGTCCTCTTTTGGGAAGAACCATTGGAATGCGCTGGCGCGCCGGGCTTGGATGTCATGCATGATGAAAGCGGTGTGACGATTGCCACGCCGCGCCTCCCAGCGGGATTGTCAGAGGAAGAACGCACCCGCATTCTCCGCTCCCTGCTCAATGAGGTGTTGGTCGGTGAACCGGGTCGGCTCGTCCGCTGGTTTTACACGCCGATGATGCTGCCGATCGCTCAGCATCTCAATGCGGCCTTCACCGTCTATGATTGCATGGATGAACTTTCGGCCTTTAAATTCGCGCCGCCCGAACTCGCCGCGTTGGAGCGGGACTTGTTCGATGTCGCCAATGTCGTGTTCACAGGCGGGCATAGCCTTTACGAGGCAAAGCAGGCGCAGCACGCCGACGTCCATCCTTTCCCATCAGCAGTCGACATCGACCATTTCGCGCAGGCGCGTGCTGTGCATCCGGCAGCCGACGCCCCGCCGACGATTGGCTTTTACGGCGTCATCGATGAGCGCCTAGATATCGACCTTGTCGAGCAAGTCGCGGCTTTGCGGCCGAACATCCGGTTCGAAATTGTCGGGCCTGTGGTGAAGATCGATCCGGCGGCGCTGCCGCAGCGGGACAATATCCTCTACACGCCGTCCCAGCCGTATGCCGCGCTGCCGGACTGTCTTGGCCGTTGGCATGCGGCGATGATGCCTTTTGCGCGCAATGACTCCACGCGCTTTATCAGCCCCACGAAAACACCTGAGTACCTCGCTGCCGCCCGTCCGGTCATTTCCACGGCCATTCGCGATGTCGAACGGCATTTTGGAGACTTGGCGGGCGTCTTGATCGCTGATGAGGCAGAAGACTTTGCTGCTGCCTGCGACGCCGCCATTCTTTTGTCTCAGGACAGAACGACCTGGCTTCCGGAAGTCGATCAAGTTCTTTCCCAGATTTCTTGGGACAAGGTGCATTGGGACATGCGCCGTCATATCGAGGCCGGACTTGCGCGGACGGAGTCTCTGGCCAAACTTCGCTCGCTGTCACGGACGCGCTATGACTTTTTGATCGTCGGCGCTGGATTTGCAGGTGCTGTCATGGCGGAACGGCTGGCGGCTGACGGCGGGCAGCGCGTTCTTCTCATCGACAAGCGGCCCCATATCGGGGGCAATGCCTTTGATGAACGCAATGCGGCCGGTCACCTCGTCCACCGATATGGTCCGCACATCTTCCATACCAATTCAGCGGACATCTTTAGCTATCTGTCGCGGTTCACCCAGTGGCGATCTTATGAGCACCGGGTGTTGGCGGAGGTGTCAGGCAAGCTGGTCCCTATTCCGATCAACAGGACGACGATCAACGTCCTGTACGGGCTGGACCTCCAGACTGAAGCGGAGGTGGCGTCGTTCCTTGAAAGCCGTCGAGAGCCGGTGCACGACATCCGCACGTCAGAAGACGTGGTGGTGTCCGCTGTTGGCCGGGAGCTCTTTGAGCTGTTCTTCCGCGGATACACGCGCAAGCAGTGGGGCCTTGATCCTTCCGAGCTCGACAAGTCGGTCACAGCGCGCATCCCGACCCGGACCAATGCCGATGACCGCTATTTTACCGATACGTTCCAAGGGATGCCGCTGAACGGGTATACCGAGATGTTTAGCAGGCTGTTGGCGCACCCCAACATCGATGTTCGCACCGGTGTTTCTCATGAAGAAATCGCCGAGCAGGTAGACTACGACCGCTTGATCTGGAGCGGGCCTGTCGATGAGTATTTCGACTGCTGCTTTGGCAAGCTGCCTTATCGATCTTTGATATTCGACCACCAGACGCTGCCGGTCTCGCGCTTCCAGCCAACCGGGACAGTGAACTATCCTTCGGAGGACGTGGCCTATACCCGGATTACCGAATTCAGCCATCTGACCGGGGACGTGAGCGACACGACCAGCATTGTCTATGAATATCCAGCCGCTGAGGGTGACCCCTATTATCCCATTCCGCGGCCGGAAAATCAGGCACTTTATGCGCGCTATGCAAAGCTCGCGGACGCCAGCGACACGATCTTCGTCGGTCGCCTCGCCACCTACCGCTATTACAATATGGACCAGATCGTGGGGCAGGCACTGGCAGCTTATCGCCGGCTTGTGCCATCGCTTAACCGAAGGGCCAACGCGATCGCCGCTGCACAGACGAAGATCGCGAGCTAGGTGATGAAAGGCCACAGGGAGCATGGCCGCGCTGGACCCATGCTCCCTGACGGTGGCCGAGCGGTCGGCCGAATGTGTTCAGGCCGCGGCCTGATCGCGCGCCATGGCCTTGGACTCCCGGTGGAAGAGCAAAGCTTGAGCGATGGTGGCTGTCAGCACGGCCGCGTCGAAGGGCTTGGTAATGAGGTAGGTCGGCTCCGGTCGTTCCCCGGTCAGCAGCCGTTCGGGAAAGGCCGTCACGAAAATCACAGGTGTGTCGATGCTTTCCAGAATATCTTTTACAGCGTCGATCCCGCTCGATCCGTCGGCCAGACAGATGTCGGCCAGAACAAGCTCCGGTTCGGTTTCCCGAGCCATCGCAACGGCTTCGTGATGCGTGCGCGACACGCCAATGACTTTATGGCCGATCTCACGCACGATCGATTTGATATGGAGCGCGATGATTGCCTCATCTTCAATGATCATCACATCAGAGCAGAGTTCATCGGCAAGATGCGTCCGCGCTTCTGCAATGTCTTCACGAACCACGTCGGGCGAGATGGCGAGAATGGTCGCCGCTTCATCGACCGAGAAGCCCTCGACGGCGGTCAGCAAAAGCGCCTGGCGCGATCGGGGTGTGAGGTGGGCAATCGGCCCGGACGACTTCAGTACGGAAATCGTTTCGGACCGCCACAGATGGTGGAAGATGCGATAGAGTTCGAGCCGGGGTGGCTGGGTGACATCGAATTCCCGCGGGGACTCAAGAAGAGCCTCCAGCGTTTCCCGAACGGCCGCATCTCCCAGATCAGCAGCCCCGGTGACCGTGCGTGCGTAACGTCTCAGATATGGCAGCTCTGCTGCGACAGATCTCATGAATGGCATATGCCCTCCCGCTTCCTACGATCTAAACCGCCCACTTTTGAAAATGTTCCATCAGCTTGGAACATACTCGCCCGAGATCTGTTTGTGCCATCGACGAAGTGGGCAGATCCCGCGACCGGGGGTGCGTCAACGTGACAAGTTTGATCAAGTCGGACATCGTGAGCAAGGCCGCATCTATGCATCTGCAGGAGTCCATCACGATGCCGGAGGAGTCCATGCCCGAAAGGGACCTAAAGTCAGTCAAGGAGACGGTGATCGCTGGCGATGATCCTATTGGAAAGGCACTGCGCCGACTCCATGACGACGTGGTCGCTGAACCGATCCCCGAGGAATTCTTGCGTCTTCTGGGAGAAATTGAGCGAAAGCTGAATGGAGCGGCGACGCCGGAATGAATGAGCCGGCACCAAAAACCGTCCCGCTGGATGACAAGGCTTTTCGGGATCAGCTGGTTGCCATAATTCCGTCGCTTCGCGCCTTTGCACGCGGTTTGTGTGGAACGCGGGATATGGCAGACGACATGGTACAGGATGCCATGACCCGCGCTTGGGCAGCACGGCAAAGCTATGCTGCAGGGTCAAACTTCCGCGCGTGGATGTTCATGATCCTGCGAAATCACTACTACACAACGCTCCGCAAGAATGCGCGCATGGTGTCTTGGGACCCTGAAGTGGCTGAGCGTGTGCTCGTTGCTGGCCCCACCCAACAGGATGGCCTCAATGTTCAGGATGTTCAGAAGGCGCTGCAGAAGCTGCCTGCCGAACAGCGAGAGGTTCTCCTCCTCATCGGCGCAAATGGCGTTTCCTATGAGGAGGCCGCAGACATCATGGGATGCGCAATTGGCACCATCAAGAGCCGGCTAGCGCGCGGCAGAGTTGCACTGACGGCGCTGATTGATGGCCCCGCTTATAAGGATGAGCCTTCCGAAAAGCGGCCAAGGCCCTCTGCGATCAGTCCGACGGGGTGATGCACTGGACGCCTGATCTGCTCAACCGGCCAACGCTCGCGACGACGCTTTGGCTTTGTATCGGGGCGACCCTTTTGCCGGTCGCTGTGGTTGCCATCGATCAGTCCAGAATAGCTCAAGAACAGTTCGATCAGTTGAGGGGCGAGCGGCTTGTCGCTGCGGCATCCATGACTGCACTCCAACAGCGCCGCGCCATTCCGGTCCAGCCTCTGGCCGACGGGTCTCGCGTGAGGCTTCAGGGCGGCTTAATTGCGCCCATCGATCTTGCCCGGATGGAGCGCCCTCTGGTTGCCCGTCGCCTATCGTCTCTGGCGGTGGTGGGACTGGCCGATGCGACCGGCAAACTCCTGACACCTCCCGGTCGTTCTGATCTCGCCGGTATTGATCCGCAGGCATCGTTCGGCCGCGCCGCACTGACGCGTGGGCGGGGTGGAGTAGAGTGGATCTACGCGTCGGCCCCGCTCAATGGCGGCCAGTTATACGTTTTCTATGCCGAACCCTTGGACATGGCGTTCGCTCCGCTGGGCCCGCCTTTTCGATTTGGTCTCTTCATCACCTTGGGTGCCCTCCTCCTGACCGGCGTTGCGCTGTGGCTCTCGCTTGACCGCTTCGTTCTCCGGTGGCTGCGACACGGAGCGCGACGCGTGCGGCAACTTGCCGACGGCAATTACAGCGAAGATCGCGGCCTATTCCGGACCGCGCCTTTGGAGTTGCAGCGCCTCGGCAGTGATCTGGATGATATGGCCCGCTCGGTTGATCGGCGCGATCAGGCTTTGCGCCGTGCGCTCGCTGCCAAGGATGCCATGGCGCGCGAGGTCAACCACCGCGTGAAGAACAACCTGCAGATGATCACCAGCATTGTCAGCCTGCAGGCATCCCGACTGTCAGACCCGGAGGCCCGCCGCCTCATGACGCAGACACGACTGCGGGTGGGCGCTTTGGCGCTGGTGCAACGTCTCATTTACGAAGTTGATGAGAGTGAGCAGGGCGTCGTGAATACAGATCGCTTGTTCTCTGAGCTCTGCGATCAGGTCCAAGCCAATTCCCAGCCCTCAAAAGTCCTGCTTTCCTGCCTTTCCAATCTGGGTGTGATCTCCGGCGATCATGCGGTTTCAACAGCGCTGATCGTCATTGAGGCGGTGACAAATGCCTTGCGCCACGGCTTTCCCGGGGATCAAGGCGGTACGATAAGCGTCTTGTTGGAGCCGGCAGGGGAAGACGGGCTTCTCACGATTTGCGATGACGGGATTGGCGCAAGCGATGATGATGATCCGGCGGGCATGGGCCTTGAACTGATCCGCGCCCTTACGTTGCAGTTGGAAGGGCAGCTGACCCTATCCCAAACAAAAGGCGGTGGCCGGACTGTTGCCGTTCGCTTTCCCTGTCAGGAGGCGGTGGCTCTAACTTGAGGTCATGGACTCAATTTCCCGACGTAGCTCTGCCTCGGTGAAGGGCTTTGTCAGCTTGTGCCAGTCAGGATCCAGATCATCCTCAAGTTGTTGGTGGCCTGTCATGATGAGCACCAGAAGGCCCGGCCGCTCCTGCGCTATTCGATGTGCCAACTCCACTCCGGTCATGCCCGGCATACTGTAATCCGTAATGAGGATATCGACGGCAAGGCCCTGATGCACCATCGGCAAGGCGCGCATCGGGTCCTGCGCGGCCATCGCGCGATAGCCCAAGTCCTGCAGCATGGAGACGATGCCCAGCCTGAGCAGAGGATCGTCATCGACCACCAGAATGTCGGTATTAGGTGGCATCGCTGGCTCTGATTGCCGTTCCAGTATCGTCATGGCCGCGGGATAGGCTGCGGCGTTCAATAGCTGGGCGGGTCGCTTGCGGGGAAGGACTCGTCCCCTGCCTGATCGACCTTGTCCCACGTCTCTCCGGGCGTATCGCGCATGCCTTCCGGTCCGGCGGAACGGGTTTGGTCGAAATTGGCTGGGTCACTCTCCCCGTGCGCAAAAGCGGCAGAGGTTGCGTGGCCTTCGGCATTATCCCGCATACGCCACCAGGCATAGACGGCGGCGCTTGTGATGAGGGTTGCAGCCGCCAGCGTGAGGGTGCCCAATAGCTTCATGGTCATCGGCGTCATGCCGAACGATATGTCGTCGACGTGCGGTTGGTTCGGCCTCTTGGCCATATTGATGTCCTTTGATGGGGATGGCAGCGCGGATAGTCAGGCCGCCGCTTGAAAACTGTCTCTCGCGCTGCGCACGGCAAGATAGGCGGGGTCAAACCAGGCGATCCGTCTCAAGGATTCCCAATCCATTATGGTCAGTCGGCGCGATTGCAGCTCGATCAGTTGCATGGACCGCATTTCCTGCAGAGTGCGGTTGACGTGCACCGGGGTCAGCCCGGCGAGATCGGCCAAGTCGAGTTGCGTGAGCGGCATGTCGCACGACTTTTGGTCGGCAGCACCGGCGCTCGATAACCTCGTATAGAGTTCGCACAGCAAATGTGACAGGCGCTCTATCGCGTTCTTACGGCCGAGATTGACGAGCCATTCCGCCTGAATTTGCTGCGTAAACTGCGTCTGACGCCAAAGAAACTTCATGAGAGCAACATCGTTTGCTGCTTGGGATTCCATTTCGCGGCGCGATGTGCGACTTGCCTGAATGGGCGTCAGCGCGACAACGGATTGGACTGCCCGGCCGCCATCCAACCAACAGGGATCGCACAGGTCTCCCGGTAAATAGAGGCCAGTGATCTGACGACGGCCATCCGAAAGGAGCCGGTAGCGCCCGGCCCAACCTTGCAGAATTTGGTGGAGGTGATCCGGTCGCTCTCCGCTGCGGGCGAGATGTTGGTGATGGCGCAGAGTGAACGCCGTACTCGGCAGGTGATCTGTTCCTGCCGATGGCAAGACTGGCGGCGCCCAGCTTTCGCGGGGCTGGATTGCGTCTTGTAGCACGACGTGTGTCCCCTTGTTTCTTTCAGGGAGAACGCAGGAGCGCGCAGAACGTTCCCGCAGCGGAGACCCCGCAAAGGTGATCCAGCATTTTGGACTGTTGCTGGAACAAGTGCGGGCCGCCGCCGTTTCCATCCTGTCAGACCGTCGACTGCCACGCTCCCCCCCCCGTGGCCCGGCAGTCGATTTAGCGGTCTGACATTATCCCGGGTGCCTGTCGCCCGGATTTGGAGTGGGCAGGGTTAGTCCCGCCAACCCCTCAGGCCCGCCATCCGCCCCCGGATGGCGGGCCATTTTGTTCCGGTTGCTCCGACAGGTCCGTTTCCCAGCAGCCTCTGTTTCGGTTAGACAGCGCAAATGACTGATGCACGATTCCTGACCGGCCGCCTTCTTCTGGCCATGCCCGGTATCGGCGACCCGCGCTTTGACCACGCCGTCATCGCCATGTGCGCGCATGATGAGCAGGGCGCGATCGGCCTTGGCATCGGCCATGTGCTGGAAGGCATTCGTCTGCACAAATTGTTGACGCAGCTCGACATCGAACCTGGTTCCGTGATCGACGCGCCGGTCCATTATGGTGGCCCGGTGGAGCCGTCACGCGGGTTTGTCCTCCACAGTTTGGACTGGGGCGGCGAGGGGACGGTGCAAGCCTCCAATCGCTTTGCTCTGACGGGCACAATGGATGTGCTGAAAGCAATTGCCGGGGGGCGTGGTCCTTCACGCTGGCTCGTCGCGCTCGGCTATGCCGGATGGGGCGCAGGGCAATTGGACGAAGAAATGCATCATCATGGCTGGCATGTTGTCGATGGCGACGATGATCTTGTCTTCGACGTGTCGGCAGAGGAGCGTTGGACGCGCGCTTTCCACGGAGATGGAATTGATCCGCGATTGCTCTCGCCCGCCAGCGGAAACGCGTAAAAAGGCAAGGATAACAGGCGCATATAGCCCCTTTGTCGGACGCTAAGACACGCCCCAACTTACCCGTTTCGGATACAGCCGATCCGTTCATCGCAAAGCCCGGGCGTTAACCAGTTTCGTTAATAGCTCAACAGCACGGTTCTGGGACCTTCCTGTCGTCATTGGTGCGAAGGGAACGACAAGATGAAGGTGGGACATTCAAGCTTTTTGGGGTTGGCGGTGGTTGCCGCTCTACTGGCAACGCCGGTTCAGGCGGCGTGCTGGAGCAAGGAAGCGGTGGCTGCGGCCAAGATCCGTGAGTTTGAGACGATGTTGATGGTCTCAGCCTTGCGGTGCCGGAATGGCGGGCGCGATTTTCTGGCGCGCTACAACCAGTTTGTGCGTGAAGGCCGCCCCGTGCTGACCAAGGTCAACGATACGCTCAGGGCACAATTCACGTCAGAAATGGGCGCGGGCCGCGGGCTCAACGCCTATGATGGCTTTGTGACCTCTATCGCCAACCGCTATGGTGCCGGCGTTGCCGATCTGAACTGCGGCGATCTCAGCGACATCACCAACGCCGCGGTCGCAGGCAGCCGCAGCGCCGCGCAGCTTGAACAATTGGCCGATGCGGCGGACATTCGACCACCCGTCGGGCGCCAATGCCTAACGGCTTTGGGCCCAGCGACGCTGGCCGCAGCGCGCTAACAGTCGTGTAAGCAAGTAATAGTGAAAATGAAGGTCCGACTCCTTTTAAAACATTGGAGTCGGACTGTCCCATTTTGATACAGTATATAGCATTTGATCGATTGACGTGCTTAGGCCGCTCAATCAACCTCCGAACATATCCAGATAAATGCGATTATTTGGATCATATGCGGGGGCATCATTGTGAAAATATTCTCTAAATGTTTGATAGTGATGGTATTTTTATCAACATTATTTAGCCCTCCTCTTCGTGCGACTCCAACTCACTGCTGGTCGGACGAAGCATTTGATGCTGCGCGTGTCAGAGAATTGGAAACGATGCTTATGGTGGCGGCGCTCCGGTGCCGGACGGAAGGCGGCAATCTCCTGACGCAATACAACGCCTTTGTTGGCGAAAGCCGTCCGGCGCTGATCCAGATCAACGACCGGCTTCGTCAACATTTCACGCGCAGTGTCGGGCCCATCAAATCCTTGAATGCCTATGATAGCTTCGTCACCTCGCTGGCCAACCGCTATGGCGCGGGGGCGGCCGGGCTGAACTGTGGCGACATGGAATCTATCCTGTCTGCCGCCATCGCAGAAAAGGGTTCGATTGAAGGATTGATCCGCCTGGCAAGGGACGCGGACATGACGCCTGTCCCGCAAACTGCCCTGTGCACGGTGTCCCAATCTGAGACTGCCGCTAAATAGTTTTCGTACGATATAAAGAAATCTTTATATTCCGATTGCGTTTCATTTTTTCTGCCGCTAGGGGCGGGCGAATTCCAATAATTGCCGGAGATTCCCCGTGGCCCATGACTATGTCGTTGCTGATCTGAGCCTTGCCGATTTCGGTCGCAAGGAAATCGCGATCGCTGAAACCGAAATGCCGGGCCTGATGGCTCTGCGTGCTGAATATGGCGCGTCGAAGCCGCTGAAGGGCGCACGCATCACCGGCTCGCTCCACATGACGATCCAGACCGCTGTTCTGATCGAAACGCTCGTCGATCTGGGCGCGGAAGTGCGCTGGGCCACGTGCAACATCTATTCGACGCAAGATCACGCAGCGGCTGCCATCGCCGCCGCCGGTATCCCCGTTTTCGCGATCAAGGGTGAAAGCCTCGCTGATTATTGGGACTATGTCGGTCGCATCTTCGATTGGGGTGATGGCCAGACCGCCAACATGATCCTCGACGATGGCGGCGACGCCACGATGTTCGCGCTCTGGGGCGCCCGCCTCGAAGCCGGAGACACGCTGGGTGAGCCGGGCAATGAAGAAGAAGTCGAATTCCAGCGCGCGCTCAAGGCCTACATCAAGGACAAGCCGGGCTACCTCACCATGTCGGTCGCGCACATTAAGGGCGTGTCGGAAGAAACGACCACGGGCGTCCACCGCCTCTATCAGATCGCCAAGGACGGCAAGCTGCCTTTCCCTGCGATCAACGTGAATGACAGCGTCACCAAGTCGAAGTTCGACAACCTTTATGGTTGCAAGGAATCGCTGGTCGACGCCATCCGCCGCGCCACCGACGTCATGCTCGCCGGTAAGGTTGCCTGCGTTGCCGGCTTCGGCGATGTCGGCAAGGGCTCAGCCGCCTCGCTGCGTCAGGGCGGCGCCCGCGTCATGGTCACCGAAGTTGATCCCATCTGCGCGCTTCAGGCCGCGATGGAAGGCTATGAAGTCGTGACGATGGAAGAAGCGGTGACCCGCGCCGACATCTTCGTGACGGCAACCGGAAACGAAGACGTCATCACAGCTGACCACATGCGGGCGATGCGCCCCATGTCGATCGTCTGCAACATCGGCCACTTTGACAGCGAAATCCAGATTTCGGCGCTCTCCAACTATAAGTGGGATGAGATCAAGCCGGGCACGGACCTTGTTGAATTCCCCGATGGCAAGCAGATCCTCATCCTCGCCAAGGGCCGTCTGGTGAACTTGGGCTGTGCGACGGGCCACCCGTCATTCGTCATGTCTTCCTCCTTCACCAACCAGGTGCTGGCGCAGATCGAACTGTTCACCAACCCCGGCCAGTATGAAAACAAGGTCTATGTTCTGCCCAAGCACCTCGATGAAAAGGTGGCCGCACTCCACCTCGAAAAGCTGGGCGTGAAGCTGACCAAGCTGACGCCAAAGCAGGCCGCTTATATCGGCGTTGGCGGCGAAGGCCCGTTCAAGCCGGATCATTATCGCTACTAAGTGGTTTAGACCACAGGCAGAAAATTGGGGTCGGGTGGCAACACCCGGCCTCTTTTTTTGCCCGCCAAAGGCCCGGAAGTGGAAGAAGTTGAGGGCGTCGGCGCCCCGAAAACGGGGGGTTGTTGGAAAGGGGTAACTGCGGGGGCCGCCCCCCCCTGCTCTACGAATCTGCGCGCGCACAATCCACGCCCCCCCATCCCCATCATATTTCCCGCAGCGCGCCATCCGACTGTTCCAATCCGGCGCGGTCCTTCGTAAGAGGCTTTGCATGGTGCCGGGCGTCTTTGCAGTTCTGATATGGTGACGTTGTCCACATCGGCCGCCGTGCTGTTGGGCATGGTGATGGCACTGTGGCTGGCGGGCGGTGCCTGGGCGCTGGCGACGGGGTTGAAGCTGCGCCGTCGGGCGGTGTTTAGCGCGGATCAGGCGAGCCGGTTGGCGACGCTGCTGGAGTCTGCGCCGGCGATCCCGCTGATTGTGCGCAATGATGGCCGGGTGGAGGCGCAGGAGCGGCTGGTGACCTGGCTCGGTTTGCAACGCCTGCCGAATTTTTTGTCAGACCTGTCACTGGGCGATCTCGGTCTGACGCCGGAGGATGTGCAAGCGCTGTCCAAAGATGTGGCGACCGTCCAGCGCACAGCGCGGCCGTTTAACCGGACCATCGTGCCGCGGGGCGGCAACCGGACGCTGATGATCCGCGGTCTGCCCTCGGGCGGGCGGCTGGCCGGGCAGAATGCGGTGACGCTCTGGTTCTTTGACATGACCGAGAGCCAGGCCGAAATCACCCGGCTGTCTGACGAAGCCAGCGCGGTGGAGCGGGCCTTCACCACGATGACGGGCCTGCTGGAAGCCGCGCCTTTCCCCATGTGGCACCGTGGCCCTGATTTGCGCCTCGCCATGGTCAACACCGCCTATGTCCGCGCGGTGGAGGCTGAAAGTGCAGCGGACGTGATTGAGCGGGGGTTGGAGCTCATCGATGCAGATGGCGGGCCAACGCCGATGGCCGCGGCTGCTGCTGCCCGGTCCAAGGGCGAGCCGACCGCCCGCGTTGTGCCCGCGACGATCAACGGGGAGCGCCGCGCGTTGCGCATCGTCGATGTGCCGCTGGGCGATACCGGCATTGCGGGCTACGCCATTGACGTGGAAGAAGTGGAGCGCGCGCGGCAGGCGTTCCGCCGCTTTGCCGAAACGCAGCGCGATACGCTCGATCGTCTGTCGGCCGCAGTCGCCCAGTTCGCTGATGATCGCGGGCTCGTGTTCTGCAACCAGCCGTTCCAGCAGATGTTTGGGCTGAAGCCCGAATGGGTGGCCGAACGCCCCGATTTTGATCGACTGCTGGACCGGATGCGGGAAGCCAACCGCCTGCCTGAAACACGCGACTTTCCGGCGTGGAAGGCCGAACGGCGGCAATGGTTCAATTCTGTCAGCGGTGCGGTGGAAGAAACGTGGATCCTCCCCGGTGGGCAGCATTTCCGGCTCGTCGGTCAGCCGCTGCCCGATGGCGGCTTGCTCCTTATTTTGGAAGACCGGACGGAGCAGGCGCAGTTGGCGAGCGCGCGCGACACCCTGCTACGCGTCCGCACCGCTACGCTCGACAATCTGTTTGAGGCCATCGGCGTCTTTGAATCGAACGGGCGCCTGAGCACATGGAACACCCGTTTCCGCGAAGTGTGGGACTTTGAAGAAGATTTCCTGACGGGCCATCCGCGCGTCGATGCGCTGGCGGAACTGGTCGCGCCGCGTCTGCTCAATCCGGAACGCGCGAGCCTCATCCGTGAACTCGTCCGTTCCGCGACGGTGGATCGCAAGCAGCGCGGCGGGCGTGTGGCCCTGAAGAACGGGCGCTATTTTGAATTCGCCGCTGTCCCGCTGCCCGATGGCAATGCGCTGTTCACCATGCTCGACATCACTGACAGCCGTCAGGTGGAAAATGTGCTGCGCGAACGGGCGGCAGCGCTGGAGGAATCAGACCGGATCAAGTCGGCCTTTGTTGCCAATATGAGCTATGAGCTGCGCACGCCGCTGACCTCCATTCAGGGCTTTGCGGAGATGCTGCAATCAGGCCTCGCCGGTGAACTAGCCCCGCAGGCGGTCGACTATCTGGCGGCCATCCTTGAATCCACCGCGCGGTTGGGCACGCTGATCGACAATGTGCTGGACCTGACGCAGAGCGATGCAGGCGCGCTGCCGATTGAGCGTAAGCGGATTGATCTGGCGGCCTTGTTGCGGGAGGCCGCCGCCGCCCGTGCCGCGGGCGCGCAGGAAAAGGCGATTGATCTTGTGGTAGAAGTCGATGCCTCGGTCGGCACGATCAAGGGGGACCGCAAGCGGATTTTGCAGGCGGTGGACCAATTGCTGCTGAACGCCATCACCTATACCGAAACGGGTGGCCGCGTGCTGCTGCACGGCAGCGGGACGACCGACTTGGCGACCCTTGTCGTCTCTGACAATGGCCCCGGCATGGACGATGCCGAACAGGCCCGCGCGCTCGACCGGTTCAGTCGCGTAGGGGCGGGCATTGGCCGTGAGGGCGATGGCTCGCTTGGCATCGGCCTGCCGCTGGCGCGCCAATTTGTCGAAGGCCATGGCGGCACGCTCGCCCTTTTGTCGCAAGTGGGTGAGGGCACTGTCGTCACTATCGAACTGCCACGCGGATGACGGCTTACGCGCTCGATTTGGCGGATGCCGCTGCGACTGATGCCGCTGGCCGCGCGCTTGCACCTTTGCTCCAGCCGGGTGATGTCATCGCGCTTTCGGGGGATCTTGGGGCGGGAAAGACGAGCCTTGCCCGCGGGCTGCTTGCTGCGCTCGGCCTGACGGAAGAAGCGCCCAGCCCAAGCTACGCCATTGTCATTCCTTATGATCCACCGCAGGTGCGCCTGCCGGTCTGGCATGTTGACCTCTACCGGCTGGATGATCCGGAAGAGGCCATGGAATTGGGGCTGGATGATGCGCTGCTGGACGGCGTTCTGCTGATCGAATGGCCGGAGCGGCTCGGCTGGTTGTGGCCGGATGCACTGCGCCTCCACATCAACGTGCCGGCCGATGGCCCGCGCCGCTTGACAGCGACGGTGCCGCCGTCTTGGAAGGACCGATGGCCATTTCCATGACACCACCGGCAGGGGCCGGGGACTTTCTGGCACGCGCAGGCTGGGGCGGGGCGCAGGTCCTGCCGCTGGCGGGCGATGCCTCCTTCCGCCGCTATTTCCGCGTTGTCGATGGCGCGCGCCAGGCCGTGCTGATGGACGCGCCGCCGCCGCATGAGGACCCTCGTCCCTTCATCCATGTCGCCGAATATCTGACCGGCATCGGCCTGTCCGCGCCCGCCATCCTTGCGCGCGATCTGGATCAGGGATTGCTCTTGATCGAGGATTTCGGCTCCGTCCGGATGCGCGAGACGGTCGATGCGGACATCACGCTGGAGCCGTCTGTTTATGCAGGCGTCGTCGATGTCCTCATTGAACTGCACCGCCATGCGCCGCCACCGGGGCTGAAGACGCACGGGCTGGACCAATGGCTGGAGGAAGTCTGCCTCTTCCCCGATTGGTATTGCCCCGCCGTCGGGCTGGATGTGGATCGTGAGGCGTTCCTTGCGGCTTGGCGCGAGGTGCTGGCCCCGGTCGATGCGCAGGGGCAGACCGTCACGGAACTGCGAGATTATCACGCCGAAAACATCATGCTGTTGAGCGACCGCGAAGGCGTTGACCGCTTTGGCCTGCTCGACTTTCAGGACGCGTTGGTTGGCCATCCTGCGTACGATCTTGTCTCCATGCTGGAAGATGCGCGCCGCGATGTGACGCCTGCTGTCGAGGCGGAACAGCTCGCGCGGTACATGGCCGAGACGGGGCAGGGCGCGGACTTTGAAGCGGCCTATTGGGCGCTCGGCGCTCAACGAAATACGCGCATCCAGGGCGTTTTCGTCCGCTTGTGGAAGCGCGACGGGAAGCCGCATTATACCGAATTTCAGCCGCGCATGTGGGGCCTTGTCGAACGCAATCTGGCGCGGCCGGAACTGGCGCCGGTACGGGCTTGGTTTGACGCGTCTGTGCCGCCTGAGAAGCGCGGCGCCTATTGGGAGAATTTCAGACCGTGAGTGTTGCCCGCAAGCCCCTATCGGTCCAGCCGCAGGACGGCGCCGATCCGCCGCGCACCGCGATGGTGATGGCTGCCGGTCTCGGCAAGCGGATGCGTCCGCTCACCGCCACACGGCCCAAGCCGTTGGTCGAAGTCGCCGGCCGCACCTTGCTTGACCATTGCATTGACCGGCTGAAAGAAGGCGGCGTCGCAAAGGCGGTCGTCAACGTGCACTATCTGGCGGACGCGGTGGAAGCGCACATGCGCACGCGGGTGTCGGGCATTGACATCGCTGTGTCGGACGAGCGTCGGCAGCTGATGGAGACAGGCGGCGGCCTGATGCAGGCGAAGGACCTGATCGACGCTGATCCATTCCTGTGTGTGAACAGCGACAATCTGTGGGTTGATGGCCCCGTCAACGCGCTGCGGCTGCTCGCCGGACGCTGGAATGCGGAGGAGATGGATGCGCTCCTGCTGCTCGTGCCTTTGGCGCGCGCGAACAATCACAATGGCAAGGGCGATTTCCACATGGACGCCTGGGGGCGGCTCTCCCGCCGCAAGGTGAGCCGGGTCGCGCCCTTTGTGTTCACCGGCATCCAGATGCTGTCCAAGTCCGTGCTGACCGACGCGCCCGAAGGTCCGTTTTCGACCAATCTGTTCTGGAACCGCGCCATCGAAGCAGGTCGCTGCTTCGGCGTTGTCCATCAGGGCATGTGGTTTGATGTCGGCACACCGCAGGCCATTCCGGTGACGGAGGCGATGCTCGCCGATGGCTGATCGCCGCGAGCCCGCCGTCTACACCATCCCGCCCCACCGGGCCTTTGCCGATGCGCTCGTCACGGGCCTGCTTTCGCTTCACGGCGCTGACCGGATGGCGCTCGCCCGGGGCATCATTCTCGTGCCGAACAACCGTGCGGGCCAAGCGATCAGCGATGCCTTTGTCCGGCGGGCCGAAGGCGGGCTGCTCATGCCGCGCCTCGTGCCCATCGGTGATCCCGAACTCGATGACCGCACCGGCCCCGCGCTTGATCCGCTCGCTGAAGAGCCGCTGCCGCCCGCCATTGATCCGCTGCGCCGTCAGCTCATCTTTGCGCGGCTTTTGCAGGACCAGCGCGCGATGGATGCGGCAGAGGCGATGCGCTTGGCGGGCGAATTGGGCCGGGTGCAGGATCAGTTGCTCGTCGAGGAGAAGTCGCTGCACGACTTGACGACGCTCGATCTTGCGGAAGGCCTCTCAGGGCATTGGGACGACGCACTCGAGCTCCTGAAGCTCGTCCTCAGCCAATGGCCGGAGGAACTGGCGAAGCGAGGCGTCATTGATCTCGCGGACCGGCGCAACCGCTTGCTCCACCGCGTCGAAGAACGCTGGGGACGGGAGCCGCCGCCCGGCTTTGTTGTCGCGGCTGGCGTCAGTACCGGTGCCCCTGCTGTCGCGGAGCTGCTGCGCCGTGTCGCGCGGCTGGTAAACGGCAAGGTCGTCCTCGCCGGGCTCGACCAGCATATGCCCGACGCCGAATGGGATGCTGTTGCCGGCAGCGAGGATGTGCTGCCCATTGAGACGCACCCGCAATTCCACCTCGCGCAGATGCTGGACCGGATGGGCGTCGCCCGCGCCGAGGTGAAGCTGTGGCGCCATGGCAGCGATGCCGACGCACCGCCCGCCCGATCGCGTGCCATCTCCAATGCACTGGCGCCTGCGCGCTTCACCGATAAATGGGTCGATCTGCCCGCCGCCGACCGCCGTCTTTCCGGCGTAAAGGCCATTGAGGTGCCGACCCCGGCGGATGAAGCGCAGGCCATCGCGCTCGCCATCCGTGAGGCGCTGGATCGTCCCGGCACGGTTGCCCTGATGACGCCAGACCGCGCACTGGCCCGCCGTGTTTCGGCGCATCTCAAACGCTGGAAGATCAACGCGGATGACTCCGCCGGTGTGCCGCTGTCGACCACCCCGCCGGGCATGCTGCTACTGACCTTGGCGACGGCGGCGGCGGACGACTTTGCACCGGTGTCGCTGCTGGCTCTGCTGAAGCATCCGCTGGTCAGTGGCGGGATGGAACGGCTCGATTGGCTGGATGGTGCGCGGCGGCTGGATCGGGCCTTGCGCGGTCCGCGCCCCGGCAAGGGGCTGCACGGCATCACCGCGCTTCTTGAAACGCCGGACAAATATGAAGGCGATGTCCGCAACGCCGCCCTTCCCTGGTGGCGGGATGTGGCGCCGCTGCTGGAACCGGTGCAGGCCGTGTTCCGCGCCAATCCAACCTTCCCGACCCTGCTGGAAACCCTGCGCACCGCCCTCCAGACATTGGGCGGCGATGCCATCTGGTCGGGTGAGGCAGGCCGCGCGCTCGCTGATCTGTTCGCCGATCTTCAGGCGCATGCAGGCGACGGCCCCACGGCGGTCGACCCTGCGACCCTGCCCCGCCTGCTCCGCCAGTTGTGCGACGCGACCACCAGCCGCCCCGCGCGTGGCGGGCATCCGCGTGTCTTCATCTGGGGCTTGCTCGAAGCCAAGCTCCAGTCGGCGGAAACAATGATTCTGGGCGGGTTGAACGAAGGCATCTGGCCCGCTTTGCCATCACCTGACCCTTGGCTGGCCCCTGCCGTGCGCCGGTCGTTGGGCCTGCCCAGTCTGGAGCGCCGCATCGGTCTGTCCGCGCATGATCTGGCAGGGGCCTTGGGCGCTCCCAATGTGCTGTTGACGCGTGCGCAACGCGACACAAGCGGGCCGACCAACGCTTCGCGCTTCTGGCTGCGGCTGGAGACGATGGCAGGCCATCTGGCTGAGCCTAACCTGCGCGTCGATCTCCTTGCCCGCGCGCTCGATGGGCATGCAGGGCAACCCGACCGCGCCAAGCGCCCGGCTGTAGAGGTGCCGCTCGCTGCCCGCCCGCGCCGGATTTCCGTCACTGATGTCGACCGCCTCGCGGCCGACCCCTATTCCTTTTACGCCAAGGCGATCCTGAAGCTGAAATCGCTCGACAATGTCGATGAAGAGCCGGGGCCATCCTGGAAGGGGTCCGTCATCCACAAGGTGCTCGAAGATTGGGCGAAAGAGGATGGCTATGCGCAAGGCGCGCTCGTGCAGCGGATGCGCCATGCGCTGGATGGGGATGCGGTCAACGCTGTGACCCGCACGCTTTGGCTGCCGCGGCTGGTGGCGACCGCGCAGTGGATTGAGGACCGTGTCGAGAAGAACAGGGCCGAGGGGCGGGATCCTTTCGCCGCTGAAGTCGATGGCCGCGTAGAGATTGCGGGTGTGACCGTGACCGGCCGGGTCGACCGGATTGACCGGACCCCCGGCGGGGTTGCGATCATCGATTATAAGACCGGCAAAGCGCCGAGCGGGAAGCAGGTCAAAGCCGGGCTTGCGGTCCAGTTGGGGCTGCTGGGCCACATGGCAGAGCAGGGCAGTTTCAAGGATATCGATGCCTTGCCCGCCGAAGCCTTTGAATATTGGACCTTCCAGAAGGGCAAGGATGATTTCGGCAAGATGGAAACGCCGACGGGGGACGGTGCCAACAAAATTGCCGCGGATGAATTCGTCGAGGAAATTTTGAAGGCGTTCAAAAAGCACGCCGCCCGCTGGCTGACCGGCGAGGAACCCTTTGAGGCCAAGCTCCATCCTGATCTGGCCTATGGAGAGTTTGATCAGCTGATGCGCCTTGAAGAATGGCAGGGCCGCGACTGATGCCAAAGCCTAAGAAGTTCAAATATTTTCCTATTCTCGAAGGCAGTCAGGCGCAGGCCTCGCGCCCGGATGGACAGGTCTGGCTGAAGGCTTCCGCCGGGGCGGGCAAAACGCAAGTATTGACGGCGCGGGTGCTGCGTCTGCTGCTCAATGATGCGAACCCGGAATCGATCCTGTGCCTGACCTTCACTAAGGCGGGCGCCGCCGAAATGGCGGACCGTATTCACGAACGGCTGGGCGCCTGGGTGACTCTGCCAGAGGCGGACCTGACGAAAGAGCTCTTCGCGCTGGGTGAGCCGCACATGGACAACCGGCAGGCCGACGCGCGCCAATTGTTCGCAAAGGTGCTCGATGCGCGCGGCGGTGGCCTGCGCATTCAGACGATCCACAGCTTTGCGCAGACAGTGCTGGCTGCCTTCCCCGCCGAAGCTGGCCTCACCGTCGGCTTCCGCCCGGTTGAGGGGCGTGAGGAAATGCAGCTGAAGCGGCAGGCGCTCAGCACGTTGGTGGCAACTGCGGAAAAAGAAGGGCGGCTAGGCACGATTGACCGTCTGCAGTTGCTCGCCCGTCAGATCGGCGAAGACGCGACCCGCAAACTGCTCGACCGTTGTGCACAGGCGCCGGAGGCAATGGAGGCGCTGGGGAGCGGGGATTTCTTGTCGATGGCGCGCCGCCTGCTGTCGGGCGGTATTGATGACATTCAGGGCTGGCTTCAGGCGGCCTGTTCGGACGGCATTTGCGATACGATCCAGCTGACCTTTGTCCGGGATGCCAATGCGGCGTGGAAGACCAAGGCAGGAGCGCCAAGGGCCGATGGCGTAAAGTCGAGTGGCATCATTACCGACTGGTTGAAGGCCGGAGCGCTAGGGCGTATCGAAACGCTGGCAACCCTCCGCTTGGCTTGGCGAACCAGCACAGGCGGTTACCGTGCGGCTATGCCGGACGACGCCGGATACCGCCCTGCCGTCGAGGCGCTCGATGCTTGGCTCCTCAAACTTCTCGATATGAAACAGGCCTTGAAGGTTGCCCCGGCCATCGCCGCCGCCCTCGAACTTGGGCAGGAGTATGCCCGCGTCTATGGCGATGCAAAGCGCGCGGCAGGCGTCGTCGATTTCAACGACATGATCCGCGCGACGCTCAAGCTGCTCAAAAAGCCTGAAATTGGAGATTGGATCCGCTTCAAGCTCGATCAGTCGATTGATCACATCCTTGTCGATGAAGCGCAGGACACAAATTCGGACCAGTGGGATATCGTCAAGGCGCTGTCCGAAGAGTTCTTCGCAGGCGAAGGGGCCAAGGCCGACAAGGTGCGGACCGTCTTTGCGGTGGGGGATTTCAAGCAGGCGATCTTCAGTTTTCAGGGCACGAACCCAGAGGAATTCGGCAAGGCGGGCACGCATTTTCGGGACTCGGTTGAGGCCATCGGGCTGGACTTTGAAACGCCTGCCATTGACCAATCCTTCCGCTCCAGCCAGCCGATCCTTGATGTTGTCGACAAGGTGATGGCCGAAGTGGGTGAGGCGGCGCTGGGCTTGCCTGAGCCTCTGCGGGCGCACCTTGCCCATGAAAAGGCCTGTGAGCACTCCGGCTTTGTCCAGCTTATGCCGCCCTTCACGGCAACGCCGGACGATCCCGAAGCCGACGAGAGCGATGGCGGGGATGAAGAAGGCTGGATGGCGCCCGCTGAACTCCGCTGGGCCTCCGCTCTGGCTAAGCAGGTCAAGCACTGGACGAGCGGCGGGATATTCCTCGACAAGGAAGGGCGCAACGCCGAACCCGGCGATGTGATGATCCTGCTGCGCAGCCGGAGCGAGCTGGCGCGGCTCATCGTCTCGCGGCTGTACGAGGAAAAGGTACCTGTCGCGGGGGTGGACCGGCTGCGGCTGGATGCGCCGATTGCCGTGCAGGATCTGATGGCGTGCATCCGCTTTGTCCTCCAGCCGGAGGATGATCTGTCGCTGGCTGCGCTGCTCGTCTCGCCACTGATCGGCTGGTCGCAGGAAGAACTGTTCGCCCGCGCGCATGGCCGCAAGGTTGGTTTGTGGCAGTATCTGCGCGCCACACAGCCGGAGGAGGCGCTGTTTGTCCTGCGCGAATTGCTGTCGATGGCCGACCGGACGACGCCTTATGATTTTCTCGAAGCTATTCTTTCCGGCCCCATCGGCGGGCGCGGCAAGATGCTCGCGCGACTGGGGGAAGAAGCGCGCGACCCGATTGAGGAGCTGCTGAACGAGACACTCAAGTTTGAGGGCACCAATACGCCGTCGCTCCAACTGTTCCTCGATTGGTTCTGCCGGGGGGAAGTCGACATTAAGCGCGACGCTTCCAAGCGGGTGAATGCGGTGCGGGTGATGACCGTGCACGGGTCCAAGGGATTGCAGGCCCCCATCGTCGTGCTGGCCGATGCGACCGCCGACCCCTCCAAAAAGCCCAAATCTGGTCTCGATTGGGTGGCGGAGGATGATCTGGTGACCCTGCCGTTGTTCCGGCCGAAAAAGGATGAGCTGTTTGGC
Organism: uncultured Sphingomonadales bacterium; assembly: GCA_903839675.1. Taxonomy (GTDB): domain Bacteria; phylum Pseudomonadota; class Alphaproteobacteria; order Sphingomonadales; family Sphingomonadaceae; genus Aquisediminimonas. The sequence goes on along the minus strand of CAIMDB010000021.1, from coordinate 4,103 downwards.
TCGCTTGCCGCGTCTGCCAAGGCGCAGGATGAGCGCGAAGATCAGGAGCATTGGCGTCTGCTCTACGTCGCGATGACGCGGGCGGAAGAGCATCTTTACGTCGGCGGCGCGCTGAAGCCGAGCCAGCAGGAAAAGGGGCCCAGCGAGAAGAGTTGGCACCATAAGGTCGCCGCGGGGATGCTCCGGCTGGACGAAACAGCGCACAGCGAAGACGGCACGCTGACGCTGTTCCGCAAGGGCAAGCGCAGCAAAGACAGCGGCAAGGATGATGACTCCGAACGCTGGGCAGACCCCATCCCCGATTGGGCGACGCTTCCGGCGCCTGAAGAAGCGCGCCCGCCGCGTCCGCTCGCCCCGTCGGCGCTGGGTGTCGAGGATGCCGCATCAAGCCCGCCGCCGGACCCGGCAATGCGCGCCGCTGCTGAACGGGGTCGCATTCTCCACGCCTTGTTTGAACGGCTCCCCGCCGTCCGCCCGGAGGATCGCGTTGCTGCTGCCCGCCGCTGGCTTTCGGCGCAACTGGTGGACGATGCAGAAGCGCTGATCACGTCGGCGTTGGCGGTGATCGAGCACCCCGATCTTGCGTCTGTCTTTGCCCAAGATGCCCTTGCCGAAGCGCCGCTCGCCGGTGTTGTGGAGGGGCAAGTGATTGCAGGCACCGTTGATCGGTTGATCGTTACAGACACGCAGGTGACGGTGGTCGATTACAAGACGGGCCGCCGTGTGCCGGGCGATGAAGCGGCGGTCCCCACTTATCACAAGGCGCAGATGGCGGCTTATGCGGCGGTGCTGGAAGGCATTTTCCCCGGCCGGACGGTGCAGGCGGCGTTGCTCTACACCTCTGGGCCAAAGCTCATCACCCTGTCGGCAGAGACGCTGGCAGCGTGGAGGCCGGGCCATATCGCCCCATAGATTTTCTTCGCGCCCGCGCCGTTGAGATTGACAGGCGCGCTGCCTAGATTAGGTCGCGAACAAAGGAGTTAATTTCCATGGCCACCAAGTCCATCACCGATGCCAGCTTTGCCGACGACGTCCTCAACGCAGACGGCCCCGTCCTTGTCGATTTCTGGGCGGAATGGTGCGGCCCGTGCAAGATGATCGGCCCAAGCCTTGAGGAAATCTCTGACGAACTCGCCGGCAAGGTGACCATCGCCAAGATCAACATCGACGAAAACCCCGACGCGCCCGGCAAATATGGCGTCCGCGGCATTCCGACGATGATCCTGTTCAAGAACGGCGCCCCTGCCGCAACCAAGGTGGGTGCCGCGCCAAAGTCCGCGCTCAAGGGTTGGATTGAATCGGAAATCTAAGCCGGTTTAACGGACATTCGAATTGAAGGGCGGGGCTTGGCTCCGCCCTTTCCATTTCCGTCATGCTGAACTTGTTTCAGCATCCATGAACACTGCTGCCCGAAATTGTGGCGCGCGGTCCGGGTCCCTTGATGTCAATGGATCCTGAAACAAGTTCAGGATGACGGGTGGGGAGTGAGGCGGCGGTGCGTCAGCTCCGGTAGTCGGCGTTGATGCTGATGTAACCGTGCGTCAGGTCACACGTCCAAACGGTCGCGCGGCCATCGCCCAGACCGATATCGACGCCGATGGTGATGTCGTGGCCCTTCAGGTGTGCGGCGACCGGCGCTTCGTCATAGCCTTCAACCGGTAGACCCTTTTCGGCGACCTGCATTGCGCCAAAGCGGATGGCGAGCAGATCGCGCTCGGCGGGCTCTCCGGCCTTGCCGACGGCCATGACGACGCGACCCCAATTGGCGTCTTCGCCCGCAATGGCGGTCTTCACCAGCGGCGAATTGGCGATGCTGAGCGCGATGCGGTGTGCGCTCTCGTTCGAGACGGCGCCGTCGACCGTGATCTCAATAAACTTGGTCGCGCCTTCGCCATCGCGCACGACGAGGTGCGAGAGCTGGCGGCAGAGGTCAGTCAACGCTGCGTGGAACGCATCGGCACCGGCCGCGTCCATCGATGTGACAGGCGCATTGCCCGCTTTGCCCGTCGCAAAGGCGAGAACTGTATCGGACGTTGACGTGTCGCTATCGACAGTGATGCAGGAGAAGGTCGACTTGTTCGCGGCGGACAGCATCGCTTGCAGCACGGTCGCGTCAATTGCTGCATCGGTGAAGATATAGCCGAGCATCGTCGCCATGTCGGGCGCGATCATGCCGGAGCCTTTGATGACACCGACCAGCGTGACTGTCTTGTCGCCAATGACAGCCTGGGTCATCGCGCCCTTGGGGAAGGTATCGGTGGTGGAAATGGCGGCGGCCACATCGGCCCAGCTGCACGTGTCGGCGGTAAAAGCAGCTTCTAGGCCTGCTTCTGCTTTGTCGATGGGGAGCGGTACGCCGATCACGCCCGTGGCAGATACAAAGACGTCTGATGGCGCACAACCGAGATGCGCGGCAGCCTTCGCGGTGACGGCTTCCACCGCCGCCCGGCCCTTATGCCCGGTAAAGGCGTTGGCATTGCCTGCGCTGACGACCAGCCCGCGCGCCTGCCCGGCGGCGAGATGCGCGCGGCACCATTCCACCTCAGGCGAGGGGCATTTGCTCTGCGTCGTCACGCCCGCAACGGCCGTGCCGGCATTGAAGGAGATGAAGGTCAGGTCGCACCGATCCCAAGTCTTATACTGCGCCCGCGCGACACGCGGCGTAACACCGGCAATCTGCGGCAATGCGGGAAAGGGCGACGCGAGGGGGGAGATGGCGGTGCTCATGGCGATGCTCCTAAACAGGCTGCGCTTGCCATTCAACATGTGCTTCGCCTAGCGTTCTTGGGTTTCCATCGTCCTTCTACCCGGAGGTAGAGTTGAATTTGCAGATTTTGGCTGTTGCAGGTGTTGGTGCAGCGATGCTTTGGGCGTCTCCCGCGCTGGCAAGCGATCTGTCCCGCCCGCTTGCGCTCCGGGCCGGTACCATCACAGCCGATGATTATCCGCCACTTGCGCTGCGGGCTGAAATGCAAGGCACGACGCGGACGCTCATCACCATTGGCGCCGATGGCCGCGTTTCAAACTGCCGTATTCTGAAGAGCAGTGGTTTTGTGCTGCTGGATACGCACAGTTGCGCGCTTGTGACGGCGCGGTTTGTTTTTGACCCCGCTTTGGATGCGAAGGGCCAGGCGATTGAGGTGCAGGCGGTGCAGCCCGTGGCTTGGGTGATGCCGGAAAGCGCGCCGCCATCGGAAGACCTTGCCGAAGACAACGCATCTTCCGGTTCACGCTTTTGAAGGCTTGCCGCGTTATTGACGTGCTCAACGGGTGGACGGCGGCGCTCTCGCTCCCTATATCGCCCCTTGGACTGAATTGATGCGGCTGTTTCTGTACCTCTTGGCCCTGGTGGTCGGCTTTTCCCCTGCGCAAGCGGGGGGCCTTGCTATGGCAGAGCCGGTGGCCGTCTCCAGCGCCTCGCAAACCGCCTCAACTTCCGCGCAATCTGTAACAGTCTCCGCCCATGCGGCGATGCTTCCGGTCCAGATGGTCCGGCCGCAGCCTGTTTCCATCCCGACGGCCGCACAGATGCCTGTCGCCTCCGCTGTTTCCAGCGAACTGACGGACCGGCCGCTCGAATAGCGACTGGGCGGCGTATCGCTGCCTGCCCCCGTCTGCATCTCTGCGCGCCTGCAGTGCGCGCCCAATAATTCAAGGATTTCCATATGTTCGGCAAGATCGCCAAAGCCGTGTTCGGCTCTTCCAATGACCGTTATGTCCGTTCGCTCCAGAAGATCGTCGACAAGGTCAACGGCTTTGAAGCCACAATGTCGGCGATGACCGAAGCGGAGTTGAAGAACCAGACCGTCCTGTTCCGCGCGCGTTTGGAAGCAGGTGAAAGCATGGAAGACATCCTGCCGGAAGCCTTTGCGACCGTCCGGGAAGCCGCAACCCGCACGCTTGGCCAGCGCCATTATGATGTGCAGCTTATCGGTGGCATCACCCTTCATCGCGGTGAAATTGCCGAAATGCGCACGGGTGAGGGCAAGACGCTGGTCGCGACCGCTGCGACCTATTTGAACGCGCTGCCCGGCAAGGGCGTCCACGTCATCACCGTCAATGACTATCTCGCCCGCCGCGATGCGGACTGGATGGGTCAGGTG
>CAIMDB010000020.1 GCA_903839675.1 uncultured Sphingomonadales bacterium | reverse complement strand
TCCTGCTGCAACCGCCGCAGGGCCATTTCCAGCACCCGTCCCCTACCCAATGCCGACGTTTCTATTGGCAACGTCGATTGAATTGCAATCATCTTGTCAAAAATTCACACAAGTGTGTAACATTGCTGCGTCTTGGTCCTTGGTGGAGATCCCGATGCTACAAGCGCGCTGGATAACCTTACTCCTCGCTTCCATCATTGTGGCGATGCTCATCCCTCAGGTTGTTGTCGCCCGAGGCTATCGCCACTACCTAATCGGCGATGTCTCCAAACCAACGCCGGGGCCCGTCTCCGGCGGCCTCCTTCTGATGGGTGGAGGGGATCGCAATGTGGACGCGCTCAAATGGTTCATTGAAAAGGCAGGGCACGGGCACATCGTGATCCTGCGCGCATCCCAATCAACCAGCATCGCCGATGAACTCTATAGGGATGTCGGCGGCATCGCTTCGGCAGAAACGTTCGTCTTTTCCAATCGTAAAGCGGCCTACGACCCAAAGATGCTCGCCAGATTGAAGCGGGCAGATGGCATCTTCATCTCTGGCGGAGATCAGGCCCGTTATGTCCGATTTTGGAAGGGAACGCCGGTCGCAGAGTCGCTTGATGCGCATGTGGCCGCTGGCAAGCCCCTTGCCGGCACAAGCGCCGGTCTCGCGATGCAGGGCGAGTATCTCTATGGCGCGATGGATGATGGCAGCATCACCAGCGTGGAAGCCTTGGCAAACCCGCTTGGCCCTGCAAACACAATCGAGACAGACTTCGTCCACTTCCCCCTGCTGAAAGGTGTCATAACCGATACGCACTTCAAGGAACGCAATCGGCTGGGACGATTGTTCGCGTTTGTGGCGAAGGCGGAAACGATGCGCCCCAAGGGCGCACCGGCACTCTTTGGTTTAGGCGTTGATGAAAGTGCAGCCCTTGCTGTGGAACCTGACGGCAGTGCTCGCATCTATGCCACCGCGCCGGATGGCGGCGCCTGGCTGGTCCGCGGTGGATTTTCTGAAACCGTTCAGTTGGGCGCGCCGCTGAAGCTCTCCCGCGTGGAGGTGACAGGAATTGGGCTTTCGTCGCGGCTTCATTTGCCGGACAGACGCGTGGAAAATCCCGCCTTTCGAAGATATTATGCGGTCGCAGAAGGGCAATGGCGGGATGTGCCCTGAAGACCTGACCGGAGCGCCTTTCGAATAGGCGTTTAAGCTGTCGCCTCTCCCGCGTGACGGCGCACGATCAGCAAGTACATTACCGGCGTCACGATACGGCTGAGCAAGGTTGAGGAGATCAACCCTCCGATGATCACCCAGGCAAGCGGCGCGTAAAGCGGCGAGCCCGACAGCGCGAGGGGCAACAGGCCACCGATCGCCGTTACGGATGTCAGGAGAACCGGCAAGAAGCGGATTTCACCTGCCCGCTCAATCGCCTCAATCAACCCCATCCCTTCTTCGCGCAGGCGCGTTGTGAAATCGACGAGCAGGATGGAGTTTTTGATCTCGATACCGATCAACGCGACAAATCCGATGATCGCAAGGAACGACACCGAATTGCCCGTGACGATGAGCGCGACAATCCCGCCGAACAGTCCAAGGGGGATGACGCCCGCCACCACAGCGACTTCGCGGAAACGCCCGAACTCTGCCACGAGCACCGCAAAAATGCCGAACAGGGCAAACAGGATGACACCGCCAAGCCCAGATGTGTTGCGGGCCGCGACTTCCGCGGCGCCGCCCACCTGCCAAGTGATACCGGCGGGCAGCTTCGTCTTTTCGAGTTTCGCAATGACGTCCTTGTTCAACTTGGATGGCAGCTCGCCGCGTTCATTATAGGCCTTCACCGTCACCGTTCGTTCCAGCTGGAACCGGTTGATCTGGCTGGGGACGGATTTCAACCGCGGCGTTGCCACTTCCGTCAACGGGACACTCCCACCCGCCTGCGTCGCGACGTAGATGGACTGGAGCGCTGAAATGGGTTGCTCTTTGGCCATCGGCAATCGCACGACGACGGGATAAGTATCTCCTTCCGGGTCACGAAAGCTGCTCGCCCGCTCCCCTGCAAGCGCAATGCGGACGGACCGGCGAATGTCGCCCGGCGTCACACCAAGCAGGCTTGCCGATGCAGGGTCAAAGCCGATGTCAAGATCGACCCGGTCAATCGCCAGAGGGTTGTCGACATCGCGTAGGCCGGACGTCGCCTGCATGATCGATGCAACCTGACGCGATCCTTCGCGCAAAGACGGAATGTCGGCACCACTCAAACGAATGGCCACAGGGGCCTCCACCGGCGGGCCGTTTTCAAACTGAACAACCGTTACCTTGGCATCTGGATAGACATCGAGCTTGCGCCTCAACTCGTCGAGTTGGCGCGGACTGTCCGCTGGCGACCATTTGTCGATGGTGACGAAGACTTCGCCATAACGCGTGTCATCTTCGCGCGGGATATTGTTGTAGTAAATCTGCGGATTGCCGCGCCCGACATTGTCCATCCGCCCGGTGATGCCCGGGAAGGTGGAGACGATTTGTGAAACGTCGCGAACGGCACGGTCGGTGGCGGCCATGCCACTGCCTTCGGGGGTTTCCACCCGAACCATGAAATAGGGTGAGTCAGAGGCGGGGAACAGGCTTGCCCCAATCAGAGGCAAGGTGCCCAGCGTCGCCACGCAAAACGAAAGGGAGCCCCAAACAGTCAGCTTGGGGTTCTGGAGGCCCCAGTGCAGGATCGGCTGGTAGAAGCGATGAATAGCACCGTTAATCGCCTGCAGAACCTTGTTGCCGTCCGGGCCATGATTGTTCTTCAAAAGGCGACTGGCCACAAAGGGGATGATCGTCAGCGACACGATCAAAGAGCTGGCAACGGTGACGAGCACCGCAACCGGCAATCCCCGGACAAAATCTCCCGAGCTTTCAGGAAGGAACGTCAGCGGCAAGAATGCGAACAGCAACACGCCTGTTGACCCAAGAACCGCTAGACTGATTTCCTTGGTGCCGCTGATGGCAGCATCCGTCGGCGCCTCCCCGGCCCGCATGTGGCGCTCTATATTTTCGGTCACGACGATGGAATCATCGACCAACAGACCAAGCGAAATGATGAACCCTGAAATGCTGATCTGGTTGAGCGTGTAGCCCAATTGGGCCAGCGCAAAGACGCCCATGGCAAGCGACAAGGGGATCGACACCACCACCACCAGAGAGGCGCGCCAGCCCAAAGGGATGAGCGTGATCAACACCAAGGCAAGCGCAATGGCAAAATCGGTCGCCAACTGATTGAGGCGCCGCTTGATATCCAGCGTCTGATCAAAGGCCGTGGCAAGCTTCATATCGGGGGGGAGTGATGCGTTCAGCGACTCCACCACAACCCCAAGCCGCTTTCGAAGGTCCGGCGCGCTAACCGCATCCTTCTGCTTGACCGAAATGAAAATGGCTCTTTGGCCATTATAGCGCGTGTAATGAAGCTGCTCGGCTTCGGCCCACTCCACCTTGGCGACGTCGCCTACCGTAATGAAGCGGCCCGGCTCCCCCTTAATGATGGAGCCCCTTACGGCTTCCAGAGAACGGTAAGCGCCCCCGGCATCAACATTGAACCGCCGGTCTCCCGAATTTATGGCGCCCGCCGCGATCGTTGCGCCACCTGCGGAAATACCATTGGCAACGGCGGTCGCGGGAATGCCGGCTTCAGATAGGCGACCGGAATCAATCGCAACGCGAAGTTCGGGTTTGGCCAAACCAAAGATTGTCGTCGCCCGGACACCGGGCACGACATTTAACCTGTCGCGAACATCCTGCGCGTACTTGTCCATCCGCCGCCAGGAGGCGTTATCACTGACCAAAGCGAGCTGGATCACCGCGGCTTCCGTCGTCCGCACGCGGCGGAATTCAATGCGCCCGATACCAGAGGGCAGTTGACCGCGAATGGCGTTTACATCGCGGACAACCCGGTCAAGCGCTTGGTCTGCATTGGTCCCGTGATCAAATTCCGTCGAAATAACGGCCACGCCGCTGTTGCTGGTGGAGCGGATTTCCTTGATCCGATCGATACCCTGAACGGCTTCTTCAATCGGCTTGGCAACGGTCTCTTCAATTTCCGCAGCATCAGCGCCGGGCAGGGAGACGACCGTCACAATCGTTGGAACCGGAAAATGCGGGTCTGCTGATCGCGGAATGGAGAGGAACGCCTGAATGCCCAAGGCTGCGAACAACAGGAAGATGACAGCCGTAAGCTGCCAGCGCTTTACGGCAAATGCGATGAGGTTCACGGGGTTCGTGTCACGGCATTGACGCGCGCGCCATTGCGGATCTTATCGAACCCGGACAGGACAATGCGCTCACCCGCTTTCACGCCGGACAGTATCTCAACGCCCGCATCCTTTGTGTCCCCGAGTGTCACCTGACGCAGCCGTGCCGTGCCGCTCGCATCCACCACATAAACCAATCCTTCCCCCGCACGAGGAGAGAGGATGGCAATGGCGGGTAAGGTGATGGTGGGCGCCGCACCGCGCGGCGCGATCGCCAACATCGCGGTCCCGATCATGCCGGAGCGCAGACCAGGTGCATTCGGCAGCGAGATTTCAACGTCAAATGTGCCGGTCGTTTGCCGCGCGCGGCCGCCAATCTCCACAATGCGGCCTTGGAGCGGCGTTGCGCCCAGAGCCTCGAACCGCACAAGCGCGGGCTCTCCCATCGTCAAAGAGGCAGCGACGCGGTCATTGACCGGAACCCGGATGACATAGCCGCCGTCCGTTTCCCCAATGACAAGCACGGGCGACCCCTTGGCGATGACTTGCGTGGGCTCGGCCAAGCGGGCCAGCACGACGCCGCTGCTGGGCGCGATCACCCGAGCCGTCTGCAAGGCAAAGCCGCGCGCCCGCACTTGAGCGGCCGATACTTGAGCTGAGGCTTGTGCTGCTTCCAGCCTTTGCTTCGTCACCCAGCCATTACGATAAAGATGGTCCAAGCGCTTCAGTTCAGATTGAGACCGACGCGCTTCCGCTTGGGCGACGGAGAGTTCAGCTGCGATTGGCGTTGTGTCCAACGTTGCCAGAAGCTGCCCACGGCGAACGAGATCGCCTTCATTGACCAATATGCGGGAAATCTGCCCATCAGATGTAAATCCAAGTGGCGTTTCCTGCCGCCACACGGCAGTGCCAATCGCCTGAATTTCCTGTGCAGACGCGGCCGTCGCGACAAGGGCGACGCGGACTGTCGGCAGCGCTTTTGCGGCCGGAGGTGCGTCAGACGCACTCCCGCACCCGACAAGCAGCAAGGCGCTAAGCAATGGGGTGGGCAAAGCGCCGTGACGGAAGATCAATTTAAGTAGCCTTTCGCTACCTATCATTGATAGGTTGACACGCCTTGTCAAGCAGAGGGATGAAGCAATGTGACCGTTGCACCAACCCAGAGAACCGAAGACCGCCGAGAGCAGATCTTGAACGAGGCCATGCGCCTGTTTCTTGATCACGGCGTACAGAACGTCACCACGCGCGAAATTGCAGCAGCCGTCGGAATCAGCCAGCCATCCCTATATGCGCACTTCAAGAGCCGGGAAGATATCGCCGTCAAATTGAGCGAACGAGCTTTTGAACAGCTCAGTGCGCGAATGGCGGCAGCGGCGGCATCAACCGGCACACCTCATGAACGCCTGCACTCTATGGGGCAAGAATATGTGGCATTTGGGCTTGAGCAAAGCGCGGCCTATCGGATTGCCTTCATGCTCGAGAAGACAACAGCCCATCCGACGGATCAGCAGGCCATTCATGAAAGCGGCATGCGCTGTTTCGCGATCCTCCATGACCTGTTCAAAACGGTGCGCAATAGCGATGATCTCAACACTGCAGCGCTGGCGCAGTCTGCATGGGCCAGCATGCACGGCCTCGTCGCCCTCCTCCTGAGCCGCCCCGAATTTCCCTGGATTGATCAGAACGCGTTGATCACCTGCCACCTAGAGCATGTTTGTCGACGCGCATTTGATTAACGACGGCGCGGCGCGGAATGCTGATCAGTTCTTGATGTCTATGAACACGGGGTTCGCGTAAAACCAAAGGTCGGCCCAAGGGTTCTCCCCTGCCTGGTCTTCTGCGGGTTCCAACTCATCCGTGTTGGTGCCGCGCAGCCGCAAATAGAGGGGTTCCGTCACCTTTGGCAGTCGATGGCGCATCACCAGCACCTCGCCTTCGCGTTTCCAGTCTGCCTTCGTAAAGCGGTGCACAACCTGAGTGCTGGAATTGATATCCGTTGAACGGTCCTGCGCCGGTCCGGTCACGCGACCGGATATAAGATCAATACGACGCACCTCAGGCGACAACTTCGCACTGTTTGCGCCTTTGGGATCGCGGACACGAATTTCGATGACCACATCGTCGCCACGCGGGACCGTGAGAAGTTCCCCAAGTCCTGCCTTTACCTTGGACGCGCGCGCACCGTGCGCCGACATATGAACTTCTGAAACGAGATCCCCCGTCGTCACGAAGATCCGGCCGTGGCGCAGACCGTCCAATATGTCGCCATGGTCGCGCCGCGCGAGAACATAGGTCTTTGAATATTCACCCGGCCAGAAATCATTCCCGCCATCGCGCCAGTTGTTGTGCGAGTCCGAGGTCGCGGTAATCCACCAGCGGCGGCCCTCCCCCAGCATCGCATCCCACAGGCCGCCCAACTTGGCCGTCATCGGATCAAAGCCGCCAATGGTGGAAAGCTTGGCATAGCCGCCGCGCCGCCCGACAGGATCAAGAGTACCATCGGGCTTCAAGGCCCCTGCCTGATGCCCCGGCGCGCCTTCCATGCCGACAGACACTTTTGGCGCAGCATCATTCCAGTTACGAAACTCTTCGGGCGTGTAGCGCCCATATTTGCTGCCAACGGGCGCAGATCGCGATGGATGATTGGCAAACAGAACGGGCGGAAGCGGTTGCGCGCCCATGACTTTCAAAGCCTCAATCATCCGCGACGGCTGGTCCCGCGCCGGATCGGCAGGCCAAGCCTCCTTTTGCGAGAAGCGGCTCTCAATGTCGAACAATTGGGCACGTTCCTGACCGCTGAGCGGAATGATCAGGCTGCTATGGTCTCCCGCAGGTGTATCAAGTTCCATGCCGAAGAATTGAAGCACTTCCGGCACAGCGCGGCGGGACTCTTCCAGCGCGGGATAAGCGAAGTCATGGTTGATCCGGCTATGGTTCGGACCACCATGATCTGTGGAGACCATCCAAGCCAGACCATAGGTCCGCGCCATTTCCGCATTCTTCTTGATAGAATAGCGCCCGTCGCGGCCAAAGAGAGGCGTCGGCACAGCGTCTGGCTTTTCAGGGTCCGGCTTATAATCCGCGCTGAATTCGCTGTGGATGTGGTGATCACCGGCGAGCCATGTCCGGCCTTGTTTCGATGACGCGCTGGCAGGGTTTGTACTTTCCCCACCGGGCATTAGAGCATGGCCGTCATGGCCAAGTGCGGGGCTTGCAATCAAAGTCACCGCCAACAGGAGTGGCGTCGAAACAAGGCTTGCCTGCTTCGTCATCATTTTACCGATCCAATTGCCTTTACCACATCCCGCCAGGAGACGAACTTGAAATTCTGCGCGGCAGGCGCGTTGTCGCCATCCTGCGCGACAAACAACCCGCTTGGGAAGCCGGGCCCAAATCGCCCGGGCATCAGCGCAATACCGTCTGTTTCTTCAGTGCTGCCAAATTGTCCGGCGGCAATGCGGAAGCGACCATCTGGCTTAAGATCTGGCAAACGGTAGAGCGCATAAGCATTGTCACCTTGGCTGGAGGCAACAAGCCAGCCACCGCGATTTCCCTTGGGAAGAAGCGCCAGCCCTTCAACATCGGCAACCAAGTGCTTTCCGTCCACTGGCGCGACGAGGCGGGGCTGGTCGACCTTTTTGCCGAGATCAAAAGCCCAGATGCCGCGGTCTTCTTCCCCCACATAGAGGGTGTCAGTCCGGCTGTCGGCGACACAACCTTCAGTTTGCGTGGCCAACTGCATAGATTGGACAACACGTCCTGACGGGGCGTCCTTCCCAAAGCTAATGGAAACGCGGTGAATGGCACCGTGCTTGAGAACCGAAAACGCATCAAGTGCCCGGCCACTCCGCATCAGGCAAACGCCATAGGCCTCACCCTGCCCGCCAGTCACGGACCCAAGCGCTGTCAGTTCGCCTGACTGTGTGTTCAACCGATAGATTTGGAGAAGGGCCTGCGCTTCATCATTGCGGTCACTGGCAACCACAATCACGCCAGTGCGGCCCATGTCGACCAGGTCAACATTGTTCAGCCGGCCACCGGCCACAAAATGGCGAACCTTGCCATCCATCCCATAGACGTAAAGGCCGGCCTTTTTGTCCGTTGCGACAATAAGGCTGCGCGCCGGGGCGTTCGGGTTTCTCCAGATCGCGGGATCGTCAGCCGCATCTTCAGCCGCAGTCCCCACCGGAAAAGTTTCTTGCGTCGCGACGACTGTTGCTGTCTTCACAGGCGGTGCGGGAACCGGAGGCAAAGCCCCGGCTCCCGCCGCCAAATAGAGCGCAACAGATGCGCTGAGGCTCATCAGAAGTTGAACCGGAAGCCACCGCTGAAGCGACGGCCAAACTGTTCCCATTCAATCGTCTGCGCCGTGCTGGCCGCAGTCGGTGTGCCCAACGCCGTCAGCAGATTGCCCGGATCCGAGTAACGACGGCCGGGTTGATCCAGCAGGTTGGTGGCATCGAAGAAGACTTCGAAGTTCGGCGAGATGGCATAACGCGCCGAGAAATCGAGCTCGTCATCCGAGGCCCAATAGGTGTCACCGGCATCGGTCAGGTCATCTGCGATGCCATCAAGCCAGGTGCTCCGCTTCTGATATTGGAGACGCAGCGAGACGCCATATTTTTCGTAATAGCCGCCAACATTGTAAACCACGTCCGACGTGCCGGGCAGTCGAACCTTGCGGGCCGGAACTGCACCAATAGCGGGCTTCGTGACTTCGCTGTCGTTGAGGGTCAGGTTGGCGCTGATCCCAAAGCCACCCATCCAGTCCGGCAGGCCCATCGATGCTGTCCAAGGCTCCAACTGAAGCTGGGCCGCGGCTTCAAAACCGTAAATCCGTCCATCGCCACCGTTGGTGATGCCCGTGAACCGATACCCCGAACGATCAATGTTGTTGCTGTCCAATGCATCCGAACCAAAGGTGCGTGTCTGGCGATACAGGACGTCCTTCACCTTCTTTACGAACACACCGGCCATCAGATAGCCCTGTGGCTTCATATACCATTCGAAGTAGGCATCGAGGCCATAAGCGCGTTCCGGCTTCACCGCAGGATTGCCGCCGGAAATGCTTTGGTCGGAGTCGTTGACCGTCACGTTAGGACGCAGCTGATCATAATCCGCACGGGCTGCGCCCGAGTTGAACGAGAGGCGCAGCTTCTTGGTGTCATCAACATTGTAGTTGATGTGCATGCTTGGGAAGACGAGCGTCTGGCTCGATTCCGCGGTTACAGGGCCAGTAACGCCGGCAACCGTTGCGACAGCGATGCCGCGGTTCTTGACGTGTTCCACGCGAACCCCGCCGACGGCGGAGCCCCAGTCAAACTTGGCATTGCCCATCAGGAAACCGGCATAAACCTGCTCACGCACATCATAGATGTTTCCGGTATTCGGGGCGAAGGCAAAGTTTGCGCGGGCGGCTTCTGACACGTCTTCCATCTTGCTCGTGTCAAAATAACGGAACGTATAACCCATTGGGATCTTGCCGAGGAACGGCTGATCCAGCGAGAACTGGTTATAGTCGGTCGGGATCCCTACCGTTGTGAACTGCGCCGCTGTATTGAGCGTGATCTGGCTTTCGTCCACCGTCTTGGTGCGCTGGTCGAACTGGAAGCCAGCGCGGAACGTCATGTCGCCGCCCAGAAACTCAGTTTCACGAGCCAGGACCAGCTTGCCCGTGTAAGCCTTGGTCGTGTCAACTGCGTCAAGGACAGTCAACGAGGAAAGAGGCTTGGTAAAGGTGTCGATGGCCGTTACCGCTGTACCCGCCTGATATCGCGTTGGGCCGGAAAGCTGTAGCGTGTTGAACAGGCTCAGGTTACCCCGATTTGGGTCGGTGAAATCATAGGAAACGGTCGGCCGCAACGTGCGCGTGCTCGGGCTGTCCCAGCTGGCTTCCCCGACAACCGAACGGTCATCCTTGGATTCCGAGAAGTTTCCGAGCCATGTCAGCTTCCAGCCATCTGAAAATTCGTGATCGCCTGTCAGTGTATTCGTGAAGATCGACTGGCGGAACGCGCGTAGTGTGGAGCGCTGGCGAATGTCGATGCCGTAAACCGTCCCCTGGAATGGCGTGTTGCCAATGCAAACATCGGCATATCCGGTGTTCGTCGGCGTCGGGTTCGCCGTGATGGTGCAGGCGGCAGAACTGTTCGACAAATCACCCTGGCGGTCGTCAAGGTCAAAGCGGAAGTTGTCGCGGGCTTCATCGTCCTTGAAGATCGTGTAGACCGACCGAAGCGAGATCGTATTGTCGCTGTCAGGCTTCCAATCCAAGCGGCCAGATACGGACCAGTTCCGGCGCGTCAGACGGTACAGCTTGTTCTCCGTTTCATGCGCCCAAAAGCGCGTGGTGTTCCCCGGACGTTGATCCTGCGACACGCGCTCATAATCGGTTTCAAAATTGTCCGTGATCATGCCGCGCTGATAGTAGCTGCCCGACACCAGAACGCCGATTTCGCCTTCGCCCGCCTGAAAGCGGTCTGACACGACGAGCGAGCCTTCATATTGCTTGCGATTGCCGAGTTCGGCAACACCAGCGCCTGCCTTACCGGCGACGTGGAGGCCAGAATAATCAAAGGCCGAACGGGTGATGACATTCACATTACCGGAGACAGTTTCGCCGGGCATGTCTGGTGTCACGGCCTTCGACACGATGATCTGCGATGCAATGGCGGATGGGATCGAGTCAAAGCGCGCGTCGCGGCCTTCCGGGCTGACAATGTTGATCCCGTCAAACGACAATGTCGTCCAATAGTTCGGGGCGCCACGGAGCGAAATATAACGGGCCTGGCCCTGATCGCGTTCAACAGCAACGCCCGGCAGTCGACCGGCGGCCTGTGCGATGTTCTGGTCCGGCAAGCGGCCCACGGCGTCCGATGCGGCAACGGTCACAAGCGAATCTGCATTCTTCTGCACTTCAAGTGCCGCCGCTTCAGATTCGGCAATCGGGCGGGACCCCGTGACGATGATTTCTTCTTCGGCAACTTCAGCCGCGAATGCCGCATCAGGGCTGACACATCCGGCGAAGACCGCGGAACACAGCAGGAAACCCTTAAAGCTGCTGACCCGCAGCGAAGAACGACCGTAAAGCATAAAACCCCCGAGTTGGCATATTTTGTTTGCCAAAACGGGCTATGATTAACCCATTACAGCTGAATGTCCGATCTGTGACATTTGTGTGATTTCTGTAACTTTTACGGATGGGCAATGCGGGCGCGGTCGCGGATGGCTTCGCGCCAATCGTCCAGCAGGCTTAAAGAAACGAAGACTCAGAGGCCTCTATATTGAACGGATATTCAATAGCGGTTATGCGGCAGACATGACTGATTTATCCGCATCCCGCCGCCAACACCTCATCGATGCCGCCGTCTCCACACTGGCTGAGGATGGTATCGTTGAATTTACGTTCAACAAGGTCTCCCAGCGAGCCGACGTCTCGGCAGCGCTGATCGTCCACTATTTCGGCAGCAAGGATGCGCTGCTTGAAGCGGCCTTCCGATCCGTGGCACGACAATTGAACACTTACGCCACAGCAAGACTTCGGCTCGCCGCTGGGCCCCGTGCGCGCATTGAGGCCTTGGTGGACGCCCACCTTGGCCACAACGACTATGCTGAGGAAACGGCGCGTGTCTGGTTATCCTTCTGGGGAGAGGCACTGCATGTGCCCCAACTGGCACGGGTGCAACGCGCGCATCAGCAGCGGATGCTGTCCAATCTGAAATTTGATCTGCGCCAACTGGTCGACGCCAGCGACGTGCAGCCAATGGCAGACACCATCGCCGCGATGGTCGATGGCGTTTGGCTGCGCGCGGCGATGAACGGCGGATCAGCCCTGCAAAATGGTCTGGCCCGCGATCTGATCTTTGATTTCATCGCCCGCAATCTGAAGGGCGCCCCGCCCTCCCCCACCGCCACGAGCTTTGACACGATCAATCCGGCAACAGGGCAAGTGCTCGCGACAATCCAGATCGACGGGCAGGCAGAAGTCAACAAGGCCGTAGCCCGTGCCGCCGAGGCGCAAAAGCTCTGGGCCAAGACCCCCGGGGTGGAGCGTGGGCGTATCCTGCACCGCGCGGCGGCCCTTTTGGTTGAGCGCAATGAGGCGATCGCTCGGCTCGAGGCACAGGACACTGGCAAACCCATTCAAGAAACCATTGCCGTAGACGTCCTGTCCGGTGCGGATTGCATCGAATATTATGCCGGACTCGCCCGCACCATCGCCGGCGAACATCATGATCTCGGCAGCGGCGCATTTGGCTATTCGAGGCGCGAGCCTTTGGGCGTGGTTGCTGGCATTGGCGCTTGGAATTACCCCATCCAGATCGCCTGCTGGAAATCAGCGCCTGCGCTGGCCTGTGGCAACGCGATGATCTTCAAGCCTGCGGAACTCACGCCTCTGACCGCCATCGAGCTGGAGAAAGCCTATCGCGATGCAGGCCTGCCCGATGGACTGTTTCAGGTTGTGCAGGGCAAGGCCGATACGGGCCGCATGCTCAGCCTCCACCCCGACATCGCCAAGGTGTCGCTCACGGGTGAAGTCGGCACCGGCAAGAAGGTGATGGTCGATGCCGCAGGCACGCTCAAATATGTGACGTTCGAGCTGGGCGGCAAATCCGCGCTGATCGTGTTCGAAGATGCCGATCTGGATGAAGCCGTGTCGGGCGCCCTGCTCGCCAATTTCTATTCAGCGGGCGAAGTGTGCACCAATGGCACGCGTGTCTTTGTCCACAAGTCCGTCCGCGATGCCTTCCTCGCCAAGCTGAAGGCCCGAACCGAAGCGATGGTGATCGGCGATCCGCTGGATCCGGCGACGCAGATGGGCGCTCTGATCTCCCCGGCGCATCTGGAAAAGGTGCTCGGCTATATCGCGCTTGGCCAACAGCAAGGCGCGACCATGCTAACGGGCGGCAAACGTGTGACGACGGGTGATCTGGCAAAAGGCGCCTTTGTCGAACCCACCATCTTCACCGGCTGCACCGATGAGATGGCGATTGTGCGCGAAGAGATTTTCGGCCCCGTCATGGCAGTGCTCGACTTTGAAGATGAAGCCGAGGTCGTGGCGCGCGCCAACAACACCAGCTTCGGTCTGGCCGCCGGCATTTTCACCAACAATCTGACCCGCGCCCACCGCGTGATCGCGGCGCTGGAGGCGGGCACCTGCTGGATCAACACCTACAACATCACCCCGATTGAAATGCCCTTTGGCGGCAACAAGCAATCGGGGCTCGGCCGCGAAAACGGGCGCGCGGCGATCGAGCATTATACCCAGCTCAAGAGCGTCTATGTCGCGATGGAGAAGATCGATGCCCCCTATTGAGGCTGCCGATTACATCATCGTCGGTGCAGGGTCGGCCGGATGCGTGCTCGCCGACCGCCTGAGCGCGGATGGCAAACATAAGGTGGTGTTGCTTGAATTTGGCGGCAGTGACCGTTCCATCTTCATCCAGATGCCCGCAGCGCTTGCCTACCCCATGAACACAAAAAGGTGGAATTGGGGCTATGAAAGTGAGCCCGAACCGCACCTCAATGGCCGCCGCCTGAACTGCCCACGCGGCAAGGGTCTGGGTGGCTCCTCCTCGATCAACGGCCTCGTCTATGTGCGCGGCAATGCGCTCGATTTCGAACGCTGGAAGGATGAGGACGGCGCCACCGGCTGGGGCTATGCCGATGTGCTCCCTTATTTCAAACGCGCCGAAGGCCGGGCCGAAGGCGGCGATGAATATCGTGGCGGCGATGGTCCGCTCTCGACAAGCTATGGCCCGCTCGACAACCCCCTGCATCACGCTTGGCTCGATGCCGCGCAACAAGCCGGCTATGGTCTGACCGAAGACTATAACGGTTACGCTCAGGAAGGCTTTGGCCGGATGGATATGACCGTGCGGAACGGCACGCGCTGTTCGGCGGCCAAAGCCTATCTGTATGAGGCGCGCAAGCGGCCCAATCTGCAGGTCATTGAACAGGCACTCGCAACGCGGATCCTGTTTGAGGGCACACGCGCTGTTGGCATCGAATTTGAACAGGCGGGCAAGCTGCACCAGTTGCGCGCCGCACGCGAAGTCATCCTGTCTGGCGGGCCGATCAATTCCGTCCAGCTTCTCAAGCTGTCCGGCATCGGCCCTGCAGAGGAGTTGAAAGAGCACGGGATTGAAGTGCGCGCAGACCGCCCGGGCGTCGGCGCAAACCTGCAAGATCATCTGGAATTCTACTTCCAGATGGCCTGCACCCAGCCGATTACCCTCTACGGCAAAGCCAATCTGCTCGGCAAAGCGATGGTCGGGGCGCAATGGCTGTTCGGGCGCAAAGGCGTCGGCGCGTCAAACCAGTTTGAAAGCTGCGGCTTCATCCGCAGCCGCGCCGGGATCAAATATCCAGACATTCAATATCACTTCTTCCCGATGGCGATCAATTATGATGGGTCGTCACTGGCCACCGAACATGGCTTTCAGGCCCATGTCGGCCCGATGCGCTCCAAGAGCCGCGGCGCGGTGACGCTCCGCAGCACCGACCCGCACGAAAAGCCCAAAATCCTGTTCAACTATATGAGCCATCCCGATGATTGGGCGGACATGCGGGCCTGCGTCCGCCTGACGCGCGAAATCTTTCAGCAGCCCGCTTTCGCGCCTTTCCGTGGCCGCGAGATTCAGCCCGGCGCGGATTGCGTGACCGACGATCAGATCGACGCGTTCATTGCCGAGCACGTCGAAAGCGCGCTCCACCCCAGTTGCACGTGCAAGATGGGGAGCCCGCAGGACCCCATGGCCGTCGTCGATCCCGAACTTCGCGTCATCGGGGTTCAGGGTCTGCGCGTCGTGGACAGCGGCATCATGCCCACAATCACCACAGGCAACCTCAATGCGCCGACGATCATGATCGGGGAAAAGGGCGCCGATCATATCCTCGGCAAGCCGATGCTGGCCCCCTCCAACGCCCCTTACTACGTGGCACCCGATTGGGAAACGCGCCAGCGATGACCGCCACCATCACCGAGCCCGCCCGCCAGATCGACGTGATCCGCGAGACCGACGTGCTCGTGGTCGGCTCCGGGCCCGGCGGCCTTGCGGCTGCGCTAGCGTCGGCACGGGCGGGTGTCGAGACAACCCTGCTCGAACGCTATGGCTGCTTTGGCGGCAACATCACGCAGGTCGGCGTGGAGGGCTTTGCCTGGTATCGCCACCCCGCGACCATCGACAGCGAAGGTATTGGGCGGGAATTTGAAGATCGCGCCAAGGCGATGGGCGCGGCCATGCCGGAACCGCAATCCATCAGCCACAGCCTTGATGCTGAGGGGTTCAAATTCGTCGCCGATACGCTGGTTGAGGAAGCGGGCGTCATCCCCATGCTGCACCGCCTGTGCGTCGCGCCGATCATGGAGGGAGACACGATCCGAGGCGTCATCGTCGAAAGCAAGGCAGGCCGCGAGGCGATCCTTGCAAAGCGGGTGATTGACGCGACGGGCGACGCTGACATCGCCCACCGTGCAGGCGCACCAACCCACATGCATCCGGTGGACGAGATGATGTCCGTCTCCGTCATGTTCTCCATGTGCGGGGTCAACAAGGGCCGCTTCATCGATGCAGTCAAAGCTGACCCGCAGACTTATGGCGACTGGGCCGTGGGCGGGGAATGGGAAGTGATCACCAGCGGCAAGGAGGACGAAATGTTCTCCCCCTTCCTGCGTAAGCCGTTCCAGAAGGCGCTGGAGGCAGGGCTGATCCCAGACAGTGTGAAAACCATGGCCGGCACGTGGGGCACCGTCTCCGATCAGGGTGACCTGACCTATCTCAACATGTGCCACCTCTATCTCGACGGCACCAATCCCGATGCGCTGACCCATGGCGAAATGGCGGGGCGCAAACAGGCGATGCACGCCATTGCCGCGCTCCAGGCCTTCATGCCCGGCTGCGAGGATGCCAAGCTGCGCAACTTCGGCATGACGCTTGGCATCCGCGACACGCGCAAGATTGACGCCGTCTTCAACATGACGGCCGATGACGTGATGGAACAGGGCCGGTTTGACGATAGCGTCGGCATCTTCCCGGAATTCATTGATGGCTATGGCTATCTGATTTTACCGACCACAGGCCGCTATTTCCATGTGCCGTATCGGTCGATGTTGCCCAAGGGTATCAAGAACCTGATTGTCACTGGCCGCGTAATCGGCGGCGACAAGGTGAGCCATGCGGCCGTCCGCAACATGATGTGCTGCGCAGTGGCCGGGCAAGGCGCAGGCGTGGCCGCAGCGGTCGGTGTGAAAACCGCCCGTGACTTTGCCGAGGTAGATATCGGAAAAGTGCAATCGGAACTGCTGCGGCAGGGCGCACGGATTGCCTAGAGCACATTCACAGAAAAACGCCTGACCAGCATCCGCACTGGCCAGGCGCTTATCGTGTTTTATCGTAATGGCGTCACCGCGCCGTTCTTATGCCGCTTCAGAATTTTGCGCTCATTTTCAAACCGTAGAACCGTGGCTCACCCGGGATGAAGGTCGGAATACCAAACGCCCCACCGGTGTTTCCGGCATCGAGAAGATAGCGCTTATTGAAAACGTTGCGCGCAAAGGCCGAGATTTCGTAGCGATTGTCAGCGAACCGAACGCCGCCAACGATATTGACGAGCGTCACTGGCCCTTGGCTTCGCGCTTCAAGGTTTGGTGTTTCGAAGAACAGCTTGCTCCGATAAGTGATGCTTGGCGTCGCAAACACGTTAACGCCACCGATTGGCGCATCAATGATCAAGCCTGCCGCGGCCTGATAGTCAGGCTGCAACCGGAATTTGGCACCGCGGAAGTTTGCCGCGATATCTGGCCGATTGTCGATGCCGCCATCGATGTAAGCGCCATTGGCGAACATTGTCAGCCATGATGCAGGGCGGATGTTCACTTCGGCCTCAATGCCCTTGTTCGTCGCCGTACCCGCGCTTTGCGTCACCCCGACGATGCTTGGCGGGATGATGATGCTCACCTGGAAATTGTCATATGTCAGGTAATAGACGCCGATGGATCCAGAAACGATACCGACTGTGCCCTTTACCCCAAGCTCGTAGTTCCAGAGCACTTCCTCAAGAACCGGCGAAATGTTGGCAACGGGGCCACCCGCTGTGGCGCGCGCGCCCACATTGACGATGGCAGAGCGACGTCCCTTTGATACGGTGGCATAACCATTGAAATTGTCGGAGAACTTATACAGCACATTGAGGCGCGGAAGCACGTCGGCATAGCTATCCTCAGACGTGAACGTCCGGCCTGCCGTATCGACTTGCCCGGGGACGACCGAAGCGCCGCCCGTCAACGTTGAACGCGGCACGCCAGCGCGGAAGCCCGAAAGCCGCTTTTCAATCTGCACGCGGACACCGGCCGTAATCTCAAGACGCGGCGTCGGGATCCAAGTACCGTCAGCAAACACTGAGTAGCTCGTGTTGCGGCCCTGATTTTCAAAGAATGACGTATAGTTGATGCGTGGTGCAGCGGCAGCAGGAACGCCACCCCCTGGTGCTACGCACTGCGCGCGCGTGGCAGCGGTTGCTGTAAGGCAGGCAAAGAACACGTTCTCATTTGTGGAGAAGGGCACATTCTGCACGCCGTTTTCGTGGAAGTAATTGAACCCGAACGATCCACGGAAGTTGTCGCTGTTGTAGGAGAAGCGCGTTTCCTGATTAAACTGATCGCCTTTGGCGAGTTCAGCGAATTCAAGATACTCAGCGGCTGTCCCGTCCGCATCGAAGACTTCAAGCGAGTCAAACTTGCGGTAGCCGTTGACCAAAGTGAGCGTCCAATCGTCTGCGATATCCCAGTTGACCGTCAAATTGGCATCATAGACATCGCGCTTCAGACCAAGCTTGCTCAGTCCAAGATCGCGGAGGGAATTGGGTGTGCCGCCAAGCGCTGCATCGCCAAAGGCATTCGGCGCGCCCGACGCGGTTGGATAGGTGAGCGAGATGAACGGCGTGCCTGAGTTCCGCTGACGGTCATAGGTCAGGATCAGGTCAGCCGTCATCGCTTCAGTGGGTTTGAACCGCAGCGAACCGCGCGCGCCAAACTGGTCCTGAGCGTATAGATCCTCTTGGCCAACAGCCAGATTGTTCACGTAGCCGTCACGCTTTTTGTAGGCAAAGGCCACGCGTCCCGCGAGCTTTTCCGAACCTGCATTGATAAAGCCGGTCGCTGAATATTGATTGAAGTTGCCATAAGTGCCGGCCAGTTCGCCGCTATAGCCTTCTTCTGGCCGCGCGGAAATCAGGCTGATCGCGCCAACCGCAGAGGCGGTTCCAAAGAGCGTCGCTTGTGGTCCCTTAACGACCTCAATGCGCTCCATATCGTAAATGTCCTGATACGAACCGCGCGAGCGAGAGATATCAACGCCGTTATAATAGAGCGTGACACGCGCACCTTGCTGCGCTGAGCCGGAGTCAGATGTAATGCCGCGGATAACGATGCCGGGGTTGTTCGCGCTCTGCTCCTGGATGTTGAGGCCCGGGATATAGTTTGAAAGTTCATCCAAATCATTGACACCAATTTCGCGCAGACGTGTGCCCGTTATAGCAGACAGCGTAATCGGCACATCAATCTGGCGTTCTTCACGCTTCTGGGCCGTGACGATGATGTCGTCTTCTCTCGAAACCTCATCTGCCGGCACACTTTGGGCATGGGCCGTCAGGCTCGTGGTTGAGGAAAGAAGAATAGCAAACAAGGACATTCGGCGCATGAAACGACTCCAGATAACAGGAGAACGAGCCACTAACGCACGCGAATGACGGCCAAGGGTCGTCACGACGTCGGCATCATGTCACTTTGCTGAAGCCTTTGTGAATGTGCTCTCCGGCAGCCGGCAACAATGTGGCTGCAGATAAAATCAATTAATATTAATGATTTAAGGGAGCAGCCAGCGTTACAGTCCTGCGATCAGAAGCGTTGACCCCGGACCACGTCCACGGCGCTGAGGAACAACACAAGGCCGTGACTGTCCAGCAAAGGCGCCAGTTGTTCCACCAAACGGTCGGTCTTCTCCTCCGACGCCACGGTTAAAAAGATAAGCTTGGCCTGAGCCCCGCTAATCTCCTCATCCGTCCAGACGCCATTATGGCCCGCGCCGCCCAGCACCGGCAAAAGGCTGTAGCTTGTGATGCCTGAATTACGCGCAAGTTCGGCAAGGAGCGGCGCCAACGGGCGGTCAACCAGAACTTCGATCCTGCGGCGTTGGACGACATTTAGGGTCATGCGCCAATCCTTGTGGCCATTGCGATGTAAAGGGGAATACCAATGGTCACATTGAACGGAAAGGTCACAGCGAGGGCCATGCCCAGCGAGAGACCGGGATCTGCCTGAGGCAGGGACATACGCATCACAGCGGGCACCGCAATATAAGAGGCGCTTGCCGCAAGAATGCCGAGCACGGCTGCCGTCGGCACATCAAGTCCGATGACCGTCCCGAGCGAGACACCGACCACGCCTTGAAGAACCGGCAGTGCGATGCCAAGCCCGATGAGCCGCCAGGTCAGATTTCGTGTCTCACGCAAGCGTCGCGCCGCAATCAGCCCCATGTCGAGCAGGAACAGGCACAGGATACCCCGAAACCCGGCATCAAAGACCGGAAGCACCGGTGCTGCGCCTTCCTTGCCGACAGCAAGACCGATCGCGAAACTGCCAAGCAGAAGCACCACAGAGCCGTTTAAAAGGCTTTCGTGCCACATCGCCGATTTCGGTATAGATGGCCCGGAGGCGAGCGTGCTTCGGGCCAGCAGCAGTCCGATGATGATGGCGGGCGTCTCCATCGCGGCCATCACTGCAACCATATAGCCTGCTGGCGGCATGGACAGCGCGTTGAGGATCTCGGAACCCGTCACGAAGGTGACCACGCTCACCGATCCATAATGCGCGGCAATCGCCGCGGCATTCGTTCGATCAACAGCACCCACCCGCTGTAGTGCGGCAAATGCGGGAACCGGGAGGAGCAGGCTCAGGCCGACCCCAGCGAGCAGGGCAATCGCGAACTGGGATGAAAGACCGGCCTCAGCAACACTGATGCCGCCCTTCAGGCCGATAGCGGCCATCAGATAAATCGACATCGCCTTGCCCATGGCGTCGGGAACATTGAGGTCCGACCGCACGAGCCCGGCAAATCCGCCGAGAATGAAAAAGAGGATCATGGGCGACAGGAGCGCGCTGATCCCAACGTCAATGGCCACGCTTCAATTCCCCACCTTGTTACTTTGTGTCTTTAGAACCGGGCTGACAGCGAGACATTCGCGATGTGGTGGACACGGTCTAGCCCGCGCGTGCTAACCCATTGGTTGATATAACCCGGCTCAATCGTGACGGTTTTAGTCACGGGCACCGACAGCCCGACCGAATTGCGCCACCGATCCAATCCGCTGCGCTGTCCCCAGCTCGTATCATCCAGCGAGAGAAAGGCTTCGCTCCATACAACAGCGCGCGTTTTGCCAGCGAGCGGTGCCGTTGCCCGCAGTTGCTGCCGCAACCGCCAGCCCATGTCGTCCCGGCCTTCAAACCATCGCTGTTCAAAACGGGTCCTGCCCGTGACCGTTAGGCCACTTCCATTGCCGGCAACCCTGAAGGTCAATTGCTGCCAAAAGCGGTGTTCATCCGAACTGGCCGGCCCGACAGGATCTGTGGCAGCATATGCATAGCCGACTGTGGCAATCGTGTTCTTCCCCAGTCGGTATCCAATGCTGGGGCGCAGGATCGTCTGCCCGAGCCGCGAGGCGTCGTCTGTCAGGCGTGCCACGCCCTCCATCGTTATGAAAACATCCTTGCTGACATCGGCACTCACAATCACTGCGCCCCATAATTGGGTGTCCTCTTCCGCAGCATGGAGCGGCGCCGTAGCCAAAATGGCGAGTGCAACCAGCGATGTGTAGCGGATCATAAGAGGTCCCTTTCAGTTCAATCAGAAGCGGTAAGTGAGACCCGCGCTCAACACCCAGGGATCGAGTTTATGACGCGTTTCAAGAACCGTCGTTGTTCCCGCACGGAAAACAGCCGTTGTGTCGACGAAGTAACGCTTTGCATCAATGCTCAGGCCCAGCCCACGATCATTGAGTTTGATGTCCGTTCCGGCCTGCAAGGCAAAGCCAAAATCATCCTTAAGGTTGACGGCGGTGGCACCGAGCGTCCTCGCCGTTGCGCCAACACCTTCGCTGAAGATGAAGAAGCGCGTCGGGCCTGCGCCGACATAAGGCTTGATCGCCGAGCCGTTGGCCAAATGATATTTCACAGTGACCGTCGCCGGAAGGATGATCGCGTTGTTGACCAGCTTTGCACCAGAGAGGCTGCCCGCGCCGTTCACATCGTGCGGCGTGATGCAGCAGATCGTTTCAATCGAGAGATTGGGGCTCAGGAAATACTCTGCCGCAATCGTCGGAACAAAGCTGTTGCTGGCCTGCGACTGCGCCCCTGCAGGAAGGCCGATGCGATCTGTTACGACAGAGGTGATCTTACCGTCCGGCAGAATTGCCGTCCCAAAAAGCTTCACCTGGATCTTGCCCTCAACAGGCTCTGCGGATGCGACCGATGCCGTTGCAGCCAAAAGCGAAGCAAGGGCAAATTTGATGGGAAGGCTCTTCATATTCTATCCTCTTTCTTCAATCCTGTGCTTTGCGCACTAAGAATGGGCGGTGCCGGCCAGATAAAGGGGAGGCATGGCCGGCACCTTGGGTTCAGATCTTTTCTGGCATTGCGGACGAATGCAGGTGCTCGATCTTCCACTGGCCCTTTTCATATTCGTACAGGAAGCTGTAACGCGCCTTTACGTCCGTCTTTACGCCCGTTTCGGGATTGGTGAGAACAACTGTCCAGGTACCCGCGCGCACCGCCCAGTTGCAGCCCGTCTTGATCGTCGAGCTGTTGATCGTGCCAACCGGGCTATTCTTCAGGAAGCTGACGAAATAGTCGCGGATACCGGCATGGTCGGTGCGCGGCTTATTGGCGACCGTCGCCAGAAGCACAGCATCGTCGGCAAAGAGCGCCGTCACGGTGTCCGGGCTCTTTGTCGCCCAGGCGTTGTTGAACTTGTTGAACTGGGCGTCCAATTGCGCCGTCGTCGGCTTCATGCAAACCGCTTTGCTGCGCGCCATAGCCGGCTGTGCCGCAACCATGGCCATACCAGCGAGAACCGGCAGATAGAGATATTTACGCATAATGACTTCTCCTTCTTTTGATTGATTAATTAATCAGGGTTTCAGTCGAGGGCGGAGGTGGTCCGGGTTTTCCAGAGCGACCATCCTATCCCCGCGCCGATCAGGCCGAAGGTAACGGCCAGGCTGGCAACGGGCGGAAACTTCGCCCCATCCAGCAGAAAATCGGACACGAAGATCTTGGAGCCGATGAACACCAGTACGGCGGCAAGGGCGAATTTGAGGTAGTGGAACCGATCGATCATCGCTGAGAGCGCAAAGTAGAGCGCACGCAGGCCAAGGATCGCCATGATGTTGGATGTGTAGACCACGAACGTATCGGTCGTGATCGCGAAAATGGCGGGCACCGAGTCAATCGCAAAGACAAGGTCAGCGAGGTTGATCACCACAAGCGCGAGGAACAACGGCGTTGCCGCGCGCACCATAAGGCCCGTCTTCTCGTCCGGCACTTTCACAAAGAAGCGCTGATCATGCAGTTCCTTGGTCACCCGCATGTGCGTGGAGATCCACCGGATCGCGGGGTTCTTTGAAAGATCCGGCGCATGATCGTTCGAAAAGAACATTTTGACGCCCGTCGCGACCAGGAAGGCGGCAAAGATGTAGAGGACCCAATAGGCCTCACTCACCAGCGCAGCACCCGCCGCAATCATCAGACCGCGCAGGACGATGACACCGATGATGCCCCACAAAAGCGCGCGATACTGGAACTTGGCCGGGATCGCGAAGAAGGCGAAGATCAGGCTGATCACGAAGATGTTGTCGATCGACAGCGCCTTCTCAATGAAGAAGCCGGTGTAGTATTTCATGCCCAGATCTGCGCCTTTTTCGATCCAGACCCAGACCCCAAAGGCAAGAGCGATGGTGATATAAAAAGCCGAAAGCTTCAGGGATTCCGCAATCCCCATCTCCCGGTCTTCCTTGTGCAGGAGACCAAGGTCAAACGCCGTCAAGGCCACGACCAGCCCGATGAAGGCCAGCCAGAACCAGACTGGCGTTCCGAGGAACATGGAGGTGAAAAATTCGAACATTAAAATCTCCGGCAAAACGTAGGTCGCATATCGGTGCCGTCGATTGATTGATCAAATTGCAATTTGCATATAGTTTTGATAGATAGATTCTATCATGTCTATGCTTCGCCAATTCGAATATCTGGTCGCCCTTTCGGAACACGGAAACTTCCGGCGGGCCGCAGACGCCGTTCACATCTCACAACCCACGCTCAGTCAGCAGCTTCGCACCCTTGAAGCAAAGCTTGGCGCCCAACTTGTCGAGCGCAATGAAACGCCTGTACAGCTCACCCCGATCGGGCGTGAAGTGGTGGCCCGCGCACGAAAATTACTCATCGGGGTCAAGGACATAGAAGATCTTACCCGGCGGGCGCGGCAGGCCATTGCCGGCACGATCCGCTTCGGCATAACGCCGACCCTTGGGCCGTATCTGATGCCGGAGATCATCGCGCAGTTGCATCGGCGCTTTCCCGATTTGCGCCTCTACATTCGCGAAGGCATTCCAATTGAGCAGGCACGCGATCTGGCGAATGGAGATCTCGACATGCTGCTCTCTCCCCTGCCCGTCACCGGCAGCGGCTTGCATATTGACCCCCTCTTTCGAGAGCCGCTGCACATTGTCGCCCCGCCGGACCATCCCCTCGCCCAGGCCAAGCGGGTGGAAAAAGAAGATCTGCAAGGCATAGGCATTCTCAGCATGGACCGACGGCACCACACCCACCGCCAGTTCCGCGATATCTGCAACGATCTGGGGGCTGAACTGCTTGAGGATTATGAAGGCACCAGCCTTGATAGCCTGCGCCAGATGTGCGGATCAGGATTGGGGTTTGCGATCCTGCCCGAACTTTATCTTAGATCGGAAGTCGGCGGAGAAAACATGGTCACCCGGTTGCGGCCCCAAGGTTGGGCCGCCGCCCGTTCCATCGCCGCTGTCTGGCGCGAAGGAGCCGCCTTTGCGGACAATTATCGGTTGATCGCCGACGTGGTGGTGGAACAGGCACGACATATCCTCTCGGCCCCTCTAGACGACGTCGCGCACTGACGCCCCTTGCCGGAATCGCACTTTGTATGTAACGCATACAAAATCACACACAAAGGAATGCCACTCATGTCAGCCAAGCTGATCGACGGGAAGAAACTCGCCGCAGAAATCCGCAAGGAATGCGCGGCGCGCGTGCGGACGCTTGCCCAGCATGGTGTGACACCGGGTCTGGCTGTGATCCTGGTCGGTGAAGACCCGGCCTCTGCCGTCTATGTTGGCAAGAAGATCAAGGCCTGTGAAAATGTCGGCATCCGTTCCTTCACGGACCGTTATCCGGCTGACATCACCAACGAAGCACTGCTCAATCGCATCGAAGAGCTGAACGCTGACGAGAATGTCCACGGCATCCTCGTCCAGCTTCCCCTTCCCGCGCATATCGACATGGCGAAGGTGCTGGAAACCATCGCGGTCGATAAGGACGTCGACGGATTCCATCTCTACAATGTCGGCGGGCTCGTCACCGGCAACACGGTCTTTTCGCCCTGCACGCCCTATGGCGTCGTCAAGCTCCTCGAAAGCGAGAACATCCCGATTGAAGGGCAGAATGTGGTCGTCGTTGGGGCCAGCAACATCGTCGGCAAACCGATGGCGCTCATGCTGATGGCCCGCGATGCGACCGTCTCGATCTGCCACGCCAAGACACGTGACCTTGCCCAATACACGATCCTTGCCGACATATTGGTGGTGGCAGCAGGCGTCCCCAATCTCATCCTGCCGCAGATGGTGAAAACCGGTGCTGTTGTGATCGACGTCGGCATCAACCGCATGCCCGATGGCAGCATAACCGGTGATGTAGATTTTGAAGGCGTCCGCTGGCGCGCGTCGGCCATCACGCCTGTCCCCGGCGGGGTCGGGCCAATGACGGTGACGATGCTACTGGAAAACACGATCAAGTCGGCAGAACGCGTCGCAGGGCTTGCGCCGCAAATTGACGTGCCCCTCAGCACCGCAGCCTGAGGGGCGTCGCCAAGCTCAGATCGGGAAGTGTCCCGGCTGGGTTTCGATCGTGATCCAGCGCAGCTCTGTGAAGCTGTCGATCCCGGCCTTGCCACCGAAGCGGCCATAGCCTGACGCGCCGACACCACCGAAGGGCATCTGCGCTTCGTCATGCACGGTCGGTCCGTTCACATGGCAGATGCCCGACTTAATTTGACGCGCTACGCCGAGGCCGCGCGCTGTGTCCTTGGTGAAGACGGACGCGGACAAGCCATAGTCGCTGTCATTGGCGAGGCGGATCGCGTCAGCTTCATCCTTGGCGCGGATCATCGCAACGATCGGGCCGAAGCTCTCATCGCGATAGAGATTCATGGCGGAAGTCACGCCATCGACAACTGTTGCAGGCATCAGCACGGACTCAGCCGTGCCGCCCGAAAGGACCGTCGCACCCTTTGCGGTCGCGTCGTTGATGAGGCTGTTGACATGATCCACCGTCTTGCGATCCACCACAGCGCCAAGTGGGGTCGTCCCCTCGCGCGGGTCGCCGGTGGCGAGGCTCTTGGCCTTGGCGGCAAACTTGGCCGCAAAGGCGTCGGCCACCGCTTCAACAACGATAATCCGCTCGGTCGACATGCAAATCTGACCCTGGTTCATGAAGGCACCAAAGGCAGCCGCCTTCACGGCCTCATCCAAATCGGCATCCTCCAGCACGATCAACGGCGCCTTGCCGCCCAGTTCCAGCAAGCACGGCTTTAGATGTTCCGCCGCACGCTTGGCGATGATCCGGCCAACGGCGGTGGACCCTGTGAAGTTGATCCGCTTGACGGCAGGGGCGTCGATGAGCGCGCCCACCACATCGCCCGCATCGGCAGGCGCGTTGGTGACGACATTGACGACACCTTCAGGGAAACCAGCTTCAGCAAAGGCTTCGACAATGATTTCATGTGTGCGTGGGCACGTCTCGCTCGCCTTGAGGATCACGGCATTCCCACAGGCCAGAGGGACAGCAATGGCGCGCACGCCCAAGATGATCGGTGCATTCCATGGCGCGATGCCCAAGATGACGCCCACGGGCTCGCGCAGCGCCATGGCGAGACAGCCCGGTTTGTCAGACGGAATGACTTCACCCGAAATTTGTGTGGTCAGGGCAGCCGCTTCGCGGACAATGGAGGCGGCGAGGCCGAGGTTGAAGAGCGCCCACCCCTTGGTCGCCCCGATTTCGGCCATCATCGCTTCCACAAAGGCGTCCGCCTTGGATTCAAGAGCGGCCGCCGCCTTCATCAAAACGGCGCGGCGCGCATTCGGGCCTGTGGCTGCCCAGATCGGGAATGCCGCGGCCGCTTTGTCAGCAATGGCCGGAATGTCCGAGGCCTGCATTGCAGGCGCGCTGGAGGCAACGGCACCGGTGATCGGGTTGATACGCTCAAACTTCATGGAAGATCTCCTATTTTGTTATAAAATATAACATTCCTGAAGATGGTCAAGCCATTGCCATCAAGATTGCCAAATGGGCGCTGCTTTCGTGATCAACAAGGTCATGCCACATGACAGGCAGTTGGCTTTTCGCGGCAGGCGTTTAGACAGCGTTTGAAATGTGAAGCGCAAGAGGCAATTTGATGCACAAAGCCCCCCCAAGGTCCTGGCTGTTCATTCCCGGCGACAGTGCGAAGAAGCTCGCCAAGGCGGACAGCTGCGGTGCCGACGCGCTGATCCTTGATCTCGAAGATTCTGTCGCCGCCGACCGGAAACCCGCCGCCCGAGACCTCGTGGCAGCCTTTCTTGCAGACCGCCCAACCGGCGCGCGCACGTCGCAATTGTGGGTCCGTATCAATCCGCTCGACAGCGCCGATACACTGGCAGATTTGAAATCCATCATCGGGATGCAACCCGACGGCATCATGCAGCCGAAGACGAACACTCCGAACTGCGTGCGGACGCTGTCCCACTATCTTGATGCGTTTGAGGCGCAGCATGACCTTGCCGCAGGGCAGACACGCATTGTACCCGTCGCGACCGAGACGGCGGTTGCGCCATTCCATCTCGGGGACTTTGCAAGCGCCGGTCTAACCCGCCTCGCCGGGATGACATGGGGCGCTGAAGATCTCGCAACAGCGGTAGCCGCCAGCACAAACCGAGACGCGACCGGGGAATGGTCCTTCACCTATCGGATGGCTCGATCCCTGACTTTGCTGGCCGCACATGCCGCTGGTGTGCAGGCCATCGACACACTCCATGCGGACTTCCGCGATGAAGATGGCCTTCGCGCCTCCTCCCGCGCATCACGCAGCGAAGGGTTCAGCAGTCGCTTGGCAATCCACCCCGCGCAAGTGCCGATTATCAACGAGAGCTATCTGCCGACACAGGACGAGATCACGCAGGCGCGGCGCATCGTTGAAGCGTTTGCCGCCAACCCCGGTGCGGGAACCATCGGGCTAGACGGAAAGATGGTCGACATTCCTCATTTGAAGCAGGCTCAGTCCATCCTCGCACTCGCAGACAGCTATTCGGTCCGCAGTTGAGTCGACACCGGCAGCCTGACCATGCATAGTCTGCGGCATAGACCTGAATGCAGGCTATTGGGGGAGAGAAGGCCGTGAAAATTTCGTCCGGCACATTGGCATTGACCACCGGGTCTCGTGCCGCTGGGGACAAGCTGTTTTATCAAAGCTGGATGCCGGATGCGCCGCGGGCTGTCGTCCTGCTCGCGCACGGCTATGCAGAGCACCTCGGCCGCTACGACCATGTTGCCGAACGTTTTGGACGGGACCAGATTGCCGTCTTTGCCATTGATCATTGGGGCCATGGCCGCTCCGACGGTATCCGTGGGTTTGTGCCGGACTTTTCCGTTTTCCTCGATGGGCTGGACGCGCTGCTATCCTTTGTGAAGGGCGCGCATCCGGACCTCCCGCGCATCCTTGTTGGACACAGCATGGGCGGCCTCATCGCGACCGCACATTTGCTGGACCATCAACAGGATTATCTCGGGGCCGTTTTGTCGGGTCCTGCCGTCAAACCGGCCGTGGCACCCTCAGCGGCCACGCGGATCATCGGTCGGTTGCTGTCACGCCTCGCGCCGCAAACCGGGATCTTGCAGTTGGACTCAAACGGTGTCAGCCGGGACGCGTCCGTCGTTGCGGCCTATCTGGCGGACCCCTTGGTCCATACAGGGAAGATGAGTGCGCGACTGGCCGCCGAGATGCTCGACGCGATGACGACGGTGCAGGACAATGCGAAGCGCATCACCCTGCCCTTGCTCATCGTCCATGGCAGCGAAGACAGCCTCGCCTCACCCGCTGGCGCTCGGGAGATGTTCGGCAAGCTGGCTTCAACCGACAAGACATTCCAAGATTTGCCGGGCCTCTATCATGAGGTCTTCAATGAACCCGAACGCAATGAAGTCTTGGATCTGGTGTCAGGCTGGATCGCTGAGCACCTGAATTAAGATTAAGACGGAACCTACTGAAATTATGAACTATCTTCTCATCACCGCGGCAATTCTCATTGCCCTTCCCGTGCTGCTTTATGTTGTGTCCCCTGCCATCCTGTACCGCCAATTCCAAAAGGCGATGCGCCGCAAAGGCAGGCTGGTGCAAAAGAGCGTGCGAGTGGATGGTGCGGCATGGCCATATCTGGAAGGTGGCCCTGCGGATGGAGAGATCATCGTCTTTGTGCACGGCTTCGGCGCGGACAAAGACAGTTGGTCGTTCGCAGCCCACCACTTTACCGACAAATATCGGATGATCTCACCTGACCTACCCGGCTTTGGCGAGAGTGATGTTTCCGCGGAGAGGGACTATTCAATTGCGGCACAGACGGGCCGCCTGATCCAGTTCCTGGACGCAATGGGCATCGAAAAGTGCCACGTCGCGGGTAACAGCATGGGTGGCTTCATCGCGCTCCAAGCCGCGCTTGACCATGGCCATCGGCTCACCACGCTGACCCTAGTGAACAATGCGGGCGTAACCGGCGCCAATGAGAGCGAGTTGCAGAAGCTTGTGACGGAAGGCCAGAACCCGCTGGTCGTGCGCAAGCCGGCCGACATAGATCAACTCATGGCCTTTGTGGCGCATAAGCCCCGGCCGATCCCCGGCCAGTTCAAGAAGGTCATGTTCAACGAAGCAAAGGGACGCGAAGCGCTCCTCGATAAGATCTTCTTGGCAATCGCGCAGGATTCGCTCGAAAACCCGGTCAACGACCGCTTGCACGAAGTGAAATGTCCGACACTTATTATCTGGGGCAAGCATGACCGTTTGATCGACGTCAGTGCGGTCGACGTCTTGGAAGCACGCATAGAAGGCAGCGAATCCGTGGTTTTTGACCATCTGGCACACGTTCCGATGATCGAAGACCCGAAGGCTTTTGCTGATGCGCATCTCAGCTTTTTGGCCCGCGCCGGACGATAGCCCCAGCAACCCACAGTTGACGCCGCGATGCGTTTTTGGAAGTGCCGCATACATAAATTAGAACGGTGTTGGACGGCCCGCTTTTGCGCGGCTAGGGAGCATTTTTTAGACCCGTTAGAGGAGAGTCGAACGTGAAGACACGTGCCGCTGTCGCATTTGAAGCCAAGAAGCCGCTTGAGATTGTCGAGCTTGATCTGGAAGGCCCGAAGGCCGGTGAAGTCCTCGTTGAAATCATGGCGACGGGCATTTGCCATACAGACGCCTATACGCTCGACGGGTTTGACAGCGAAGGCATCTTCCCCAGCGTACTCGGCCATGAAGGTGCGGGCATCGTGCGCGAAGTCGGCGCTGGTGTGACGTCTGTCACCCCCGGCGATCACGTTATCCCGCTCTACACGCCGGAATGCCGCCAGTGTAAGTCCTGCCTGTCCGGCAAGACCAACCTTTGCACCGCGATCCGCGCAACGCAGGGCAAGGGCGTGATGCCCGATGGCACCAGCCGCTTCAGCTATAAGGGCCAGACGGTCTTTCATTATATGGGCTGCTCGACCTTCTCGAACTTCACGGTTTTGCCGGAAATCGCGCTGGCCAAGATCCGTCAGGATGCCCCGTTCCAGTCCAGCTGCTACATTGGCTGCGGCGTGACGACAGGCGTTGGCGCAGTGATCAACACGGCCAAGGTTCAGGTCGGCGACAACGTCGTCATCTTCGGCCTCGGCGGCATTGGCCTCAACGTCATTCAGGGCGCGCGCCTTGCAGGGGCGAACAAGATTATCGGCGTGGACATCAATCCCGACCGTGAGGAATGGGGCCGCAAGTTCGGCATGACCGACTTCCTCAATTCTAAGGGCATGAGCCGCGAAGACGTCGTCGCCAAGATCGTTGCCATGACTGACGGCGGCGCTGATTATACGTTTGACGCCACCGGTAATACCGAAGTGATGCGCACCGCGCTTGAAGCCTGCCATCGCGGTTGGGGCACGTCGATCATCATCGGTGTGGCTGAAGCCGGCAAGGAAATCGCCACGCGCCCGTTCCAGCTCGTCACCGGCCGCAACTGGCGCGGCACGGCATTCGGCGGCGCCAAGGGCCGGACCGACGTTCCAAAGATCGTCGACATGTACATGCAGGGCAAGATTGAGATCGACCCCATGATCACCCACGTCATGGGCCTCGAAGAGATCAACACGGCGTTTGATCTGATGCACGCAGGTAAGTCGATCCGCTCTGTCGTGGTATTCTAAGTCCGCGAATCAAATTTAAAGGAGAGAAGCAATGTTCAGTCACATCATGCTTGGCGCAACCGATCTCGCAGCGTCGAAGAAGTTCTATGACGCAGCACTTGGCGCCCTCGGCATCGGCCCTGGCCATCAGGACGATAAGGGTCGTGTCTTCTACATGACCGACACCGGCATTTTCGCCATCAGCACGCCGATCAACGGTGAACCTGCTTGTGCGGCAAATGGCGGCACGATCGGCTTCAACGTCGCGTCGCCTGAACAGGGTGATGCTTGGCACGCCGCAGGCGCTGCCAATGGCGGTACGCCGTGCGAAGATGCTCCCGGTATCCGTGAAGGCGATATGGGCAAGATGTATCTCGCCTATCTGCGCGATCCTTCGGGCAACAAGATCTGCGCCCTGAAGCGCATGTAATTTTGACAGGGGGCCTCGTGCCCCCTGTCTCCCTCCCTCCCCAGACCGATTGGAAATATTAGATGTTCACGCATATCTGCGTTTCTGCTCAAGACCTTGAGACTTCAAAGAAATTTTATGATGCAGCCCTCGGCGCGCTCGGTGTCGCCAGCATCGGCCAAGTCAATGAGCGCACCTGCGTTTATGCCACGCCAACCGGCAAGCTCCTCGTCATGACGCCCGCTGATGGCGCGCCCGCGACCCATTCCAACGGCGGCACCCTCGGCTTTCAGGCCGCAGACAAGGCAGCTGTCGATGCGTTCCATGCAGGCGGCATCGCCAATGGTGGCACCGATGAAGGCGCCCCCGGCCACCGCGCGGGCGCGCCAGGCAACCCCTATGGGGCTTATCTGCGCGACCCCGTTGGCAACAAGATCTGCGCCTTCGCAGCACCGGAAGCCTAATCCAAATGAGCCTCGCTGACATCCTTGCCCGCCATAAGGGGCGTGAGGGGCCGCTGCTCCCCATCCTGCACGATGTGCAGGCGGAGTTCGGCCATGTCAGCGAGGACGCCATTCGCGACATCGCGCATGATCTCAATCTGACCCGTGCAGAAGTGCATGGTGTGGTCAGTTTCTATCACGACTACCGGTCCACGCCGGAGCCACGACCGGTTATCAAACTGTGTCGGGCAGAAGCCTGTCAGGCGCGCGGTGTCGAGGCTTTGGTGACCGCCATGACGCCAAACCCCGCCGTCAAAGTCGAAACCGTCTATTGCCTGGGCCTGTGCTCTGTCGGCCCTGCCGCGATGGTCGGTACGGACGTCTATGCCCGACTTGACACCGCAAAGCTGGAAGCGCTGGTTAAATCCCTATGAAGGTTCGTATTTCCGACGACGCGCTGGCCATCGCTTGCGGCGCCGATGCTGTTGCCAAGGCTTTCTCAGATGCCGGGTCCGACGTGGAGCGCGTCTCCTCTTGGGGCATGCACTGGCTGGAGCCGCTGGTTGAAATCAACGGCATCGGCTTTGGTCCGGCAACCCCTGCGGACGTATCCGACATTCTTGCAGGCGTGGCCGATGCGCTGTGCATCGGGCCTGTCGCCGCGCACCCCTTCATTGCCCGACAGCAGCGCCTAACCTTTGCCCGCGCCGGCAAAACCCGTCCGCTGGATCTCGACGATTATTACGCGACAGGCGGCTGGCAAGGCCTTGCCAAGGCGCGTGAAATTGGTCCGTCGGCAACCATCGAAGCGCTGATCACGTCGGGCCTTCGCGGACGCGGCGGCGCTGGTTTTCCAGCGGGCATCAAGTGGCGCACGGTCGCTGGTGCTCAGGCCGACCAGAAGTACATCGTCTGCAATGCCGATGAGGGCGACAGTGGCACCTTTGCGGACCGCATGGTCATGGAGGGTGACCCCTATGTGCTGATCGAAGGCATGGCTATTGCGGGCCACGCCGTCGGAGCGTCCAAGGGCTATGTCTATATCCGCTCCGAATATCCGCACGCCATCGCCAAGATGGAAGCGGCCGTCAAAGCCTGCGCGCATCTCATTGCACCGTTTGACGTTGAAATTCGCGTTGGCGCAGGCGCCTATGTCTGCGGCGAGGAAACCTCGCTCCTCAACTCGCTGGAAGGAAAGCGCGGCGAAGTGCGGGCAAAGCCGCCCCTGCCCGCCCTCGAAGGCCTGTTCGGCAAGCCGACCGTCGTCAACAATGTCCTGACGCTGGCGACCGCTCCATGGGTGTTGGCCAATGGCGCAGAGGCTTATGCCGCTTACGGCATGGGCCGATCCCGCGGGACGATGCCGATCCAGATCGCCGGCAATGTGAAATATGGCGGGCTGTTTGAAACAGCCTTTGGCATCACGCTTGGTGAACTGGTGAATGACATCGGTGGTGGATCTGGAAGCGGCCGCCCTGTGCGCTGCGTGCAGGTGGGCGGGCCATTGGGCGCCTATCATCCGCCCAGCCAGTTCGACACACCGTTCGACTATGAGGCCTTTACCGGGGTCGACGGCCTGATTGGCCATGGCGGCCTTGTTGTGTTCGACGAAACCGTCGACATGGCGAGCCAAGCCCGGTTTGCAATGGAATTCTGTGCAGCCGAAAGCTGCGGCAAATGCACCCCGTGCCGCCTTGGTTCAACGCGCGGCACCGAAACACTCGACCGTGTTCTGGCTGGCGAGAATGTGGACGCCAATCTCGCCCTCATCGAAGACCTGTGTGACACGATGAAGTTCGGCTCGCTCTGCGCGCTCGGCGGCTTCACCCCTTATCCGGTGTTGTCCGCAATCACTCACTTCCGCGAAGATTTTGTGGTAAGGAACAAGGCATGACCTATCAACCGCAGACCGATTTCGGGACCCCGGCCTCTCGGTCGGAAGATCAGGTAACCCTGACGATCGACGGCCGCGAGACGACTGTACCCGCTGGCACGTCGGTGATGCGCGCGGCGTCTGAACAGGGCACGGCCATCCCCAAGCTTTGCGCGACGGATAGCCTCGCCTCCTTCGGCTCCTGCCGTCTGTGCCTTGTGGAGATTGAAGGCCGACGTGGGACGCCTGCCAGCTGCACAACGCCCGTTGAACCCGGCATGGTGGTCCACACCCAGACGCCGCACCTTGCCAAGCTGCGCAAGGGCGTCATGGAGCTTTACATCTCCGATCACCCGCTTGATTGCCTCACCTGCGCTGCCAATGGCGATTGCGAGCTTCAGGATCAGGCAGGCAATGTTGGCCTGCGTGACGTGCGCTATGCGGCGGACGCAACCCACCTTGGCCAGACCAAAGATCATTCCAACCCCTATTTCGACTTTGACCCGTCCAAGTGCATCGCCTGCTCCCGCTGCGTGCGCGCGTGTGATGAAGTGCAGGGGACATTGGCCCTGACCGTGCAAGGTCGCGGTTTTGACTCCAAGATTTCAGCGGGCCTTTCGTCCGACAATTTCCTCGGTTCGGAATGCGTGTCTTGTGGCGCGTGCGTCCAAGCCTGCCCGACTGCGACGCTGGTTGAAAAGAGTGTTGTGGAGATCGGCACGCCCGAACGCGCTGTCGTCACCACCTGTGCCTATTGCGGCGTTGGCTGCACCTTCCGCGCGGAAATGCGGGGCGAACAACTTGTCCGCATGGTGCCTTGGAAAGACGGCAAGGCCAATCGCGGCCATAGCTGCGTGAAGGGCCGCTTTGCCTGGGGCTATGCCCAGCATCAGGATCGTATCCTCAAGCCCATGATCCGCGCTGCAGCCAGCGACCCCTGGCGCGAAGTGGAATGGGAAGAAGCCTTTGCCTACGCCGCATCGGAGCTCAAGCGGATTTCCGCGAAGTATGGTAAGCAGGCGCTGGGTGGCATCACCTCAAGCCGCTGCACCAACGAAGAAACCTTCCTCGTCCAAAAACTGATCCGCGCGGGCTTTGGCAACAACAACGTCGATACCTGCGCCCGCGTCTGCCACTCGCCGACGGGCTATGGCCTGAAGACGACCTTTGGCACATCGGCAGGGACGCAGGACTTTGACAGTGTTGAGGACAGCGATGTCATCCTCGTCATCGGCGCCAACCCAACGGATGGTCACCCCGTCTTTGCCAGCCGCATGAAGCGCCGCCTTCGGGCAGGAGCCAAGCTGATCGTCATTGACCCACGTCGAACCGATCTCGTCCGCTCACCGCATATCGAAGCGCAGCATCACTTGGCACTTCGTCCCGGCACCAATGTCGCGGTGCTCACGGCTATGGCGCACACCATCGTGACCGAAGGGCTCGTTGATGAAGCCTTTGTCCGCGAACGCTGTGACTGGACTGAATTCAAGGATTGGGCGGACTTTGTTTCGCTGGAGCGAAATAGCCCGGAAACACTGGAACCTGTAACGCAAGTGCCGGCCGCAGACCTGCGTGCAGCCGCACGCCTTTATGCGACCGGCGGCAATGGCGCGATCTATTATGGCCTTGGCGTGACCGAGCATTCGCAAGGCTCCTCCACGGTTATGGCGATTGCCAACCTCGCCATGGCGACCGGCAATATCGGGCACCGTGGTGTGGGCGTGAACCCGTTGCGCGGCCAGAACAACGTGCAGGGCGCCTGCGATATGGGCAGCTTCCCGCACGAACTGCCCGGCTATCGGCACATCTCAGACGCGGCAACGCGCCGTGAGTTTGAAGCGGAATGGGGCGTGGCACTTGACCCCGAACCCGGCCTGCGCATCCCCAATATGCTCGATGCGGCGACCGACGGCGTGTTCAAAGCCCTCTATGTGCAGGGCGAAGACATTCTCCAGTCCGACCCCAATACGCAGCACGTAGCCGCTGGCTTGGCGGCGATGGAATGCGTCATCGTGCATGACCTGTTCCTCAACGAAACCGCCAATTACGCGCACATCTTCTTACCGGGTTCCACCTTCCTGGAAAAGAACGGTACCTTCACCAACGCAGAGCGCCGCATCCAGATGGTCCGCAAGGTGATGTCACCGCTGAACGGGCTGGAAGACTGGGAAGTGACGCAGGAACTCGCCCGCGCGCTTGGCCTCGATTGGAACTACACGCACCCGTCCGAAATCATGGACGAAGTCGCGCGTTTGACCCCGAGCTTCAGCGGCGTCAGCTTTGACAAGCTTGACGAAGAAGGCTCGCTGCAATGGCCGGTCAACGAAGCCGCGCCCAACGGATCACCCATCATGCACATCGACGGGTTCGTGCGCGGCAAGGGCAAGTTTGTGGTGACCGACTATGTCCCGACCGATGAAAAGACAGGGCCGCGCTTCCCGCTGCTGCTCACAACGGGTCGCATCCTGAGCCACTATAATGTCGGCGCACAAACGCGTCGTACCAACAATGTTGTCTGGCATGAGGAAGACCTTCTCGAGATCCATCC
Source organism: uncultured Sphingomonadales bacterium (assembly GCA_903839675.1). Classification (GTDB taxonomy): domain Bacteria; phylum Pseudomonadota; class Alphaproteobacteria; order Sphingomonadales; family Sphingomonadaceae; genus Aquisediminimonas. Next base: position 5,669 of record CAIMDB010000020.1, on the reverse strand, counting down.
GACAGACGCTGAAAACCGCGGCATCAAATCGGGCGACTGGGTCAAGCTGGCCAGCCGCGCCGGTGAAACAACGCTGCGGGCGACAGTGACGGAACGCGTGGCGCCGGGTGTCGTCTATACAACGTTCCACCACCCGATGACGCAAGCGAATGTGGTGACAACCGACTATTCGGACTGGGCGACCAATTGCCCCGAATATAAGGTGACAGCGGTTCAGATCAGCTCTTCCAACGGCCCGACCAATTGGCAGGAAGGCTATGATCAGCACGCCCGCAATGCCCGCCGCATTGAAACTGCTGAGGCCGCTGAATGAGCAGCACGCTCGATAATCTTGTGCGGATGGCCAACCAGATCGCGACGAACCTGAAGCATGACGCCGACCCTGCGGCAGCAATGGCGGAACACATCCAGTTGTTCTGGGACCCTCGGATGAAGCAGATCATCTTTGCGCATGATGGCACCGGCCTGTCCCCCGACGCAGCAAAGGCCATCGACGCCCTTAAAGCGAGCGCGTGACCGACAGCACCGTCAGCGTCCCCGTCGATCGGATTACCCCGACCGACCTCACGCCTGCCGCGCGCACTCTGCCCGTCGAAATGCCGATTGCCGTTGAGTATAACGGCATCGGCTATGCCGTGATGATGGCGACGCCGGTTGATCTTGAAGACTTTGCTGTCGGCTTCTCCCTGTCGGAACGCATCATTCCGCATGTATCCGATATTCTGGACGTCAACGCGCATGAAACCCCGCAAGGCATCGTCCTGCGCATCACGATCGCCCAGGACCGCATAGAGCCGATGTTGGAGCGTGTTCGCGTCCGTGTCTCGGAGAGCAGTTGCGGCCTGTGTGGGCTGGAGAACCTAGAACAGGTCGCCCGCCCCCTGCCCCCAATCGAGGCGCAGTTGGATATAGCGCCAACCGCCATCTTTGCTGCACTGGAAGGCTTGTATGACCACCAGCCGCTCAACAAGGCCACAGGCGGTGCCCATGCGGCGGCCTTCTGCACGCCTGACGGCGCCATCGTCGTCGCCCGCGAAGATGTTGGCCGCCATTGCGCGCTCGACAAGCTGATTGGGGCGCTGGCCCGCAAAGGCACCTCGCCATCATCGGGCTTCTTCCTGCTCTCTTCCCGCTGCAGCTATGAACTGGTCGAGAAGACCGTCATCGCGGGATGCCCGACATTAGTGACCATCTCCACAGCCACATCGCTGGCCGCAGAGCGCGCAAAGGCGGCCGGCCTGACCCTCATCGCCCTCGCCCGGCGTGATGCGATGCTCAAGCTGGGCTAACGCACACGGAAACCCTTGGCGAAAGCCACGTATCCGGACTAGATGCGCGCCATGCTGCGCATCAACGAACTGAAACTGCCTCTCCACCACGCACCGGAAGAGCTTCCCGCCGCCATCTATGATCGGCTCGGCGTGAGTGAGGCTGAGGTGCTGAGCTGGACCATGTTCCGGCGCGGCAATGACGCGCGCAAAAAGGGCGCGATCAAGCTGGTCTATACCATTGATGTGACGCTGGTGGATGAGGCCGCGGTCGCTGCGCGTCTCGCCGATGATCCGCACATCCGCCCGACGCCGGACATCAGCTACAAGTTCGTCACGCAAGCCCCTTCCGATTATTCAGGCCCACGGCCCGTCGTGATTGGCGCAGGCCCCTGCGGCCTTCTGGCTGCCTTGGTCCTTGCCCAAATGGGGTTCCGCCCCATCATCATCGAGCGTGGCACTGCGGTGCGGGAACGGACCAAGGACACATGGGGTCTGTGGCGCAAGGGCGTGCTGAAGCCGGAATCAAACGCGCAATTCGGTGAAGGCGGTGCCGGCACTTTTTCCGATGGCAAACTCTACAGCCGGATCAAAGACCCGCGTCATCTTGGCCGCAAGGTGCTGGTCGAGTTTGTGAAGGCAGGCGCACCCGAAGAAATCCTGACCGAGGCGCACCCGCATATTGGCACCTTCCGCCTCGTCACCATGGTGATGAGCATCAGGGAGACCATTGAAAAACTGGGCGGCGAATATCGCTTTCAAACCCGCGTCGAAGATTTCGACATTACAGCGGATGCTTCAGGCAACCGCACGATGCGCGGTCTGCATCTGTCGGATGGCAGCTATCTTGAAGCTCGCCACGTCATCATGGCCGTGGGCCACAGCGCGCGGGATACCTTCTACAAACTACACGAACGCGGCGTGCATGTGGAGGCCAAACCCTTCGCCATCGGCGTACGAATTGAACATCCCCAAAGCTTGATTGATCGCGCACGCTATGGCGCGGACGCCGGCAACAAGATCCTCGGCCCCGCCGCGTACAGCCTGTCCCACACGGCCAGCAACGGCCGTTCAGTCTATAGCTTTTGCATGTGTCCGGGCGGACGCGTGGTCGCCGCCGCATCAGAGGAAGGGCGCGTCGTCACCAATGGCATGAGCCAATATTCACGCGCCGAGTTCAACGCCAATTCCGGCCTCGTCGTCGACATCTCGCCTGAACGGGATTTCCCCGGCGGCCCCTTGGCAGGCGTCGAACTGCAGCGACACTGGGAAACGCAGGCCTTTCTCGCAGGTGGGTCCAGTTACCAAGCCCCGGGCCAGCGGCTTGAGGACTTTGTGGCAGGTCGCCCCTCCACGGCTCTCGGTTCGATCACGCCCTCTTATCAGCCGGGCGTTCACCCGTCCGACCTGTCGACCTGCCTGCCAGACTTTGTAACCCAGGCCATTCGCGAAGCCCTGCCCGTCTTTGGCCGGAAAATGCCCGGCTACGACCATCCCGACGTTGTCCTAACAGGCGTTGAGTCGCGCACATCATCCCCCATCCGCATCCGGCGCGGGAACGATTGCCAGAGCATCAATACGTCAGGGCTTTACCCTGCCGGCGAAGGCGCAGGCTATGCGGGCGGCATTCTCTCCGCCGCTGTCGATGGCATCAAAGTCGCAGAGGCGCTGGCGCTTACACTGGACGTCAGAAAGAGCTGACAACCTGATGGCCCATAGGCCAAGCGTGGCAGCGCGCGACGGCGAACAGCCTCGGGGCGCTGCCACGTAGTTCGTCATGCTGCCGCGACAGGCACCTTCCCCTGTGCCGATTGACGGCCAAAAAGCTCACGCAGCAAAGACAGCGACATAAGATGCGCGTGAACCAAGACGAGCAGCCCGGAGCTATTCATCTTGCGCAGCTTGTCACCGCGCAAATCCCGCAATTTCTCTTCATTCACCATCTGGAAGCCACGATAGATGAAGGGCGCCTTGTCACCTTCCGGCTGGATCGTCATTTCGCCTTCCATCAGGAGATCATTATCGATGAGCTCCTTGATGAAGGCTTCCGTCCGCTGGCCAGCCTGCTCAAACTGTTCACAGAAACCCAGGATGCGCTTCGTGGCTTCGGTCTGCTGACCATCTTCAAACAACGCCTCACCATCTTCGAATTCACCGATCGCACCTGCTGTTGGATCAAAGCAGACCGACAGGTCCGCACTGTCCGGGGTCAACTTGGCAAGCATGAACGGATAGCGGCGAACATAGGCTGGGATGTAGGCTTGCTCGGAAAACTTACCGTCTTCACCCATGAAAACATTTACGCCTTCGTTTAGACCCATCAACGCAAGCGGCACCGGGTTCGGACCGGATGAAAAGATGATCGGGAAGAAGCGCTGGGCACTGGTGAATTCATCAACGGTTACCGGCACGGCATGTTGCGCGGCAAGCCAAGGCGCGCTCTCAATCGGGCGTGTCTTCCAAGTAGCGTGGTCGATAGACGACAAAGGAACGAGGTCTTTGAAAAACAGAGGGAAGTTGTTCTGCGGTGCGCTAGACATGTGTATGCTCCTAAAAATATAAAGAATGTGACTGCCCCGGCGCGCAATGAGCTCGGAAAGCCTTTAAATTCAGACGTGTTGTCCCTCGTGGAAAGCCGCCGCTTTCGGGCAGCTTTTCGCCTGACTATTTCAATGCTGCGATCGCGGCTTTGGCACCATCAAGCGGCACGTCGACGACCAACGTTTTATCTCCACCCCAAGGGCGGAACCCGACTTTCATGATTTTGCCACTGTCAAATTGGGCAAGCAGCTTTGCATCGAGTTCCAGAATGGACTGACAGCCATCTGGAAGGCAAGTGACGAACACCGACTTCACTTCTTCATTTTCATCAATGCGCGCAACAACGCCGCCACGCAAATCAACGCCAAAAGGCAGAGTGAGTGTCAGGAATGTTCGCCCCTGCTCAACCCCGACCATCGCCTGAAGAAGTCGCCCCTTCGTTTCGGCATTGTCGTAATTCTGTGTCTGCACCGCTCGGCAGTCTTTGGCGTTCATCTTGTTGCAGATGAAGCCCCATTTATCGAACGTCTTGCTGAGGACCCATTCAATGGGGGCAGCCGGAGGCGCCGCAGCGGCAGGCTGTGCCGGTGCAGCAGTCGCTGCTGAAGGCTTCGCGGCCTTGGCGGTCTTAGCAGATATCGCAGGTGAGGCGAGCAAACCAGCGGAAACAGCAACAGCCGCCAAGACATTGAAAACGTGTTTATGCATTGTGAGGTTCCTTACTTATTTTGCTTCGAATTGGAGGACAAACTCGGTCGAGACCGAATTGCCATCCTTGTCGACAGCGGTGACCTTGATGGCGAGCGAGGTGACATTTTCGGGTGCCTCACCCACCAGAGTAGCTTGAGCAGCGTCGTAGTATATCCACGCAGGCAGGGCGCTGCCGTCAGCCAATGTGATTTGCGATCCGGCATTCACATTCAAAAGAGTGGCCCGTTCAATTGGAATGACGAAGGCACGGTCCACCGCCATCATGGCTGCCGGAGCGGTGTTTGTGGCAGGAGCCGTGACAACGGGTGACGACGGAATGGCGACGCCGATCCCTTCCACGACAACTGTGCCAGTGACACCAGCCGCCATGGCCGGTGTCGGGTTGGACACGGAAAGCGTCTGGTAGGTATCCGGATTAACCACCGTCATGGGGGTGGCCATGGCAATCAACACCGGCGCGTTTTCAGCATTCAACGCCGGGATCTGATAGTTGGCGGCCAATGCAGTTGCGCTATCAATCAACTGGATCTGACTGATATAGTTCCCGACAAACTCCATCCGCGAAGAGAAGGCCAATGCACCAGCATAGCCGAGCGCCTCTCCTGAAACGCCGGTCGAAACGCTCACAAAACCGTTCAAATTGTTGGTATCATCAAACATCTTGCTGGCGGAAAGCGCGACTGTCTTCGGCGTGATCGTGCTCGAAGTGTTGTTGACATAGCTGATCGCATAGTCGGTCAATCGGGTGCCCGAAGTCGCAACCGCACCACTCACCGCGATCGTCTTGTTGCTCTGGATGACACCATTCAACCGGCTGACGTCCTTGCTCGCATAAGCCAGCGTCACACTGCTGAGGCTCTCGCTGCCAATCAGACCGCTCACAATGTATCCTGTGCCCAGGGCCGAGCTCGTAACGGTCGTGCTGCCGTCATAAACCTTGGTCTGGGACAGGGCCGCGACCATCAGAGGTGCGGGTGTGATGTTTGCCAGTGCGCTCGCCGTTGAAGAGGCCAGCGTATAGTTGCCCAGATCCGTGCCGCCCAGCGTGAGACCGCTGATGCTGACCACAAGACCCTGCGCCACATGGCTGTCTGCAAACACACCGGTCGAAGTCGCAACGTTCAGGTCATCGCCGGAGAACATGCCGTT
>CAIMDB010000019.1 GCA_903839675.1 uncultured Sphingomonadales bacterium | reverse complement strand
CGCCACGCAAATTGCTGGATGTGTCGCGGCTTTCGTCGCTCGGCTGGACGGCGTCAACCAGTCTTGGCGATGGTCTTCAAAGGGCCTATCGGGACTTCGTCGCCCACCACGCCTGAGGTGTATTCAGCGGATTCCGTAGGTCGTGCATTGCTGGCCAAGCCAGCTGGTCACGGGCGGAGGCGCATCAAGGGCCTTGAGCCGCTTCAACTTGCCATGCCACGCATGCACGACCTCTGTTTCGGGACCGATCATTGCGCGCGCGGCGCGGTCATCGGCGTCAATCAGCAGATGCGTCTGGCTGTCGCGCAAGGGATAAAAGCGCGCTTGCGGCGATGCGTGCGACGTCAGCCCCGAGCGCTCGACAAAATAGGTGAGCGCGCGCGGCCCGATGCTCATGTCTTCGATGTCCCGTGGAAAATCATTTCCGCGCAAAATGCTCAATTCCCGCAGCACCCGCACGCGCAGCGTTGCCCAGGGTGCCCGCACGGGAATAGCCGTGATCGCCTGCCAGTAGGTTTCCAGCAGTTTGGAATCACTGGGCATATACAAGACAGCATTGTTGATTCGCCGCCCCTCGTCGAGCCAGCCCATGACGTAGTCGCTGGGCTGCGCAAGGGCATTCAGGAGGATGCAATCGGCATCGCACCACAGGCCGCGTGATTGCCGCAGCAGCGCGATCCTGACAATGTCGGCATAAAGCGCGAAATGCTTCTGTTCATGATAAAGAACGGCCGGGGCCTCGTCTGGCAGGACATCGCGCACGTCGAAAACATCAATGCCCTCAAGCGCCGCGCGCAGGGGAGGCACATCGCGGGTGAAGACCTGAACGGAGTGTCCCATCGCCAGCATGGTGGCAAAGCTAAGTCGTTCCAGCCACGACAGTTTGCCTTCCCAATAACTGACGATCATTGGCTTCATGATTGACCGCAACCTTTTCGACCCGCCCCGGACCAGCACTTCAAGGGAGTGCTAGCCCGAAAGATACCGTTTCGTCTATTCATCGATGACATTGCGGAAATAGGCGATCGTCGCGGCAAGGCCCTCTCGCAGCTGGATCGTCGGTTCCCAGCCAAGGAGCTCGCGCGCTTTTGCGATGTCAGGACGGCGCTGCTTGGGATCATCGGCAGGTAGGGGCATATGGACGACCCGGGCGCGCGATCCGGTCATGTCGAGAACCAGCTTTGCCAGCTCCAGCATGGTGAATTCGTTGGGGTTCCCGATGTTGATCGGCCCGTGCACATCGGCTGGCGTTGCCATGAGGCTGACCATGCCCGTGATCAGGTCGTCGACATAGCAGAACGAGCGGGTCTGAGACCCGTCGCCATAGATGGTGATGTCCTCGCCGCGCAGCGCCTGGACAATGAAATTAGAGACCACGCGCCCGTCATTGGGCTTCATGCGGGGGCCATAGGTGTTGAAGATCCGCATGACCTTGCCGGCGACGGCATGCTGGCGGACATAGTCAAACACCAGCGTCTCCGCGCAACGCTTGCCTTCGTCATAGCAGGCCCGAAGACCGATCGGATTGACGTGTCCCCAATATTCCTCGCGCTGGGGATGGACTTCGGGGTCGCCGTAGACCTCCGACGTTGACGCCTGAAGCATGGGGATTTTCAGGCGTTTGGCGAGGCCGAGCATGTTGATGGCACCCAGAACGCTTGTCTTGGTCGTCTGGACGGGGTCCATCTGGTAAAAAATCGGGGAGGCCGGGCAGGCGAGATTGTAGATCTGGTCGACTTCCACATAGAGCGGGAAGGTCACATCGTGGCGCAGCAGTTCGAAGCGCGGATGGTCGAGCAGATGATGGACGTTGTGGCGCGTTCCGGTAAAGAAATTGTCCACGCAAAGGACTTCGTCTCCGGCAGCGAGCAGCCGCTCGCACAGATGGGAGCCGAGGAATCCTGCGCCACCCGTAACCAGAATTCTCTTTGTAATGCGTGGCATAGGGCCCCCGATATCCTTGGATCAAGCTGAAGGTTCTGCCGGTATCCATACACGGTCCCGCAGGGGTGTGCCTAGTCGTCTTGGACAGATCTATCGCCTGGCGGTCCCGGCGATGGACAAGGGCGGCCTTCCTGGGATAGCGGTCTTTGAGGCTTCGTCCGGCTCCCCGGGAAACGTGAAGAGGAAAGATCCGTTATGACCATCATTCCCGTCATCATGTGCGGCGGCGCAGGAACACGCATGTGGCCGGAATCGCGAGAGAGCTATCCCAAGCAGTTTCTCAAGCTGTTTGGCGAGCAGTCGACCTTCCAGGCCGTGGCGGGCATTCTGGCGCGCGCGCCAGCCTTTGACCGGCCGATCGTGATCACCAACCACGCCTACCGCTTCCTCGTCGCCGAACAGCTGGCGCAGGCCGGCGTGATCGCCGAGGTCGTGCTCGAGCCGGTGCGCCGCGACTCCGGCCCCGCTATCGCGGTGGCCGCCGAACTCGCGCTGGCGCGCGATCCCGACGCCGTCGTCATCGTGATGGCCGCCGACCATGTCGTGCAGGACACAGCCGGCCTCGTCGCCAAATGCGAGGAGGCGGCCAGGGCCGCCGCGAAGGGCGCCATCGTGACGCTCGGCATCAAGCCGACCCATGCCGAGACGGGATATGGCTACATTCGCCCTGGTGCCGCCATCGGTGACGGCCTCAGCGAGGTCGCAGCCTTTGTCGAGAAGCCGGACGCCGCGACCGCCGAAACCTATGTCGCGCAGGGCTACCTCTGGAATTCGGGCAATTTCGTCTTTTCCGCGGCGACCATGCGCGACGAAATCGCCGCCTTCGAGCCCGCGATGGCACAGGCCTGCGCCGAAGCGGTCTCCAGGGCGAAACGCGACCTCCAGTTTCTCGTGCTCGACGAGGCGGCCTTTGCCGCCGCGCCCAAAAAGTCGATCGACTATGCGGTCATGGAGCACACGCGCAAGGCGGCGGTCATTCCCGCCGACATCGGCTGGAGCGACGTCGGTGCCTGGTCGGCGGTGCGCAGTTT
>CAIMDB010000018.1 GCA_903839675.1 uncultured Sphingomonadales bacterium | reverse complement strand
GGCAAGATCACGTCAATATCGCCCCGCTCATGTTCGGCGGCCATTTCTTGCATTTCTGCCATCATGGTTTTGACCGGCTCAAGCCCTTCATTGAGCAGGCCATTCACCGCATCCAATATCGCCTGTGTAGGCGCGTTGCCCGATGACATGCTCAACCGCGCATCAAGGTCACCAGCGGCGATGGCCGTCTGGGTGCGTGAAATCTCTTCGAGGATGATCTTCCCGGAAACAGGAGAAAATAAGTTGAAAGACATGGTGCAATTCCTTCATCGATTGGCTTTGAATTCGCCTTTAAGTTGTTGTGTGCGTTCTTCGTTTAGGCCGTTGGGCATGGCATCGATTCAGGCTGCCTTTCCAAAGTCGAGATCTTCATCGTCTACGCCGCCGGGGTTGAGATCGAGCGCGAAGCCTTTGACGCGGTTCTGCTGATCCTTGACCGTGCTGGGCTTGGGTTTCGCAGCGGCGGTCGGAGCATGCACATGTCCGCCATTGGCAGGTTTGCTCGGTTTTGCGCTGCGCTGAGCAGAGACCGAGCGATTGTAATCAACCCGGTGTCCGATGCGGAAGAAGCCGATGCTCGCCTGCAGCTCCTCAGCCTGAGACGCGAGTTGCTCAGCGGTGGATGACATTTCTTCCGACGCTGCTGAATTTTGCTGCGTTACCTTGTCGAGCTGCTGGACAGCGCCGTTGATCTGCGATGTACCGATATCCTGCTCACGGCAGGCGGCACTGATTTCGGAGACCAGCTCAGCCGTCCGTCGAATATCGGGCACCAGCTTGTTGAGCATTTCGCCCGCTTCTGCCGCTGCTTTCACTGTATCGGCGGACAGTCTGCTGATTTCGGCAGCAGCTTCCTGGCTGCGTTCGGCAAGTTTGCGCACTTCTGAAGCCACAACCGCAAAGCCTCGGCCATGTTCACCCGCACGTGCGGCTTCAACGGCCGCATTGAGCGCGAGCAGATCAGTTTGGCGCGCGATTTCCTGCACAACCGAGATTTTCTGGGCGATGATCTGCATCGCATCGACCGCCTTGTTCACGGCCACGCCGCTGACCTCCGCATCCTTTGAAGACTGGCGGGCGATCTTTTCGGTCTGCGCGGCATTGTCTGCATTCTGCTTGATATTGCTCGACATTTCTTCGATCGCGCTTGACGCATGTTCGGTCGAAGTGGCCTGTTCCGTGGCACCGTGCGCAAGCGTTTCTGCGCCCGTCGCCAATTCTTCACTCCCTGCCGTGACGTTGCTTGCAGCCCCGGTTACGCCAGCGATGACTTCGGATAGCTTGTCGATCATGTCGCGGGCGGCGGCCAGCAGGCTTTCGGTATCGCCAGCATGGGTCTGCACTTCGACGGTCAAGTTGCCATTGGCAATTTCGCGCAAGGTATCTCGGGTCAGGATCAGACTGTCGGACAGGCGATTGACCGCCGTCTTCATAAGTTGATGATCACCCGCGCACTCCATTTCGAACCGCGCGCGCAAATCTCCGCTGCTAATCTGGTCAAGCACGCGGTTGCCTTCGATGACCGGCGCCAGGATGGTGTCCAGCATCGTGTTGATACCGACGACGATGGTGGCAAAATCCCCATTGCTGTGGCTGGAATCGCCACGCTCGTTAAGGTCCCCCCGGGTGGCGGCATCAATCAGGCGCCGGATTTCCGACGTGATCGCGCGCAAGTTTCCGCGAAGCGTTTCCACAGTATCGTTGATGAAGGCTTTCTTGCCCGGGAATTGTTCGAGCGGCGCATTGAAATCGCCCTCGCCAAAGGCCTTGACGCAGGCCATCGCCTTTTTCTTCACCGCAATGTGCCCTGCGACCATCTCATTGATGCCGCGCGCCATCGTGGCAAATTCGCCGTCAAACTTGTCGACATCGACGACGACATCGATATCGCCCTTATCATGCTCGGCGCTCATATTGTTGAGGTCCGAGATCAGTCCTTTGAGGTTCCCGCGCAGCGTCTCGATCGTGTCATTGATGAAGGCCTTCTTGCCAGGGAACTGATCAAGCGGGGCATCGAAATCGCCTACGCCAAGCGCCTTGACGCAGGCCATCGCCTTTTTCTTTACGGCGATGTGGCCGCCGACCATCTCGTTGATGCCGCGTGCCATCGTGGCGAATTCGCCCTTGAACTTGTCCACGTCCACGACAACGTCGATATCGCCCTTGTCATGTTCGGCGCTCATCTCGTTCATATCAGCGATCAGACCTTTGAGGTTTCCGCGAAGCGTCTCGATGATGTCGTTGATGAAGGCCTTCTTGCCCGGAAGCTGTTCAAACGGCGCGTCGAAATTGCCTTCACCGATCGCCTTGACGCAGGCCATGGCCTTTTTCTTCACCGCAATATGGGCATCCACCAGTTCGTTGATGTTATGTGCCATCCTCGCATGTTCTCCCTTGAACAAGCTGACCGGCAAGATCACGTCAATATCGCCCCGCTCATGTTCGGCGGCCATTTCTTGCATTTCTGCCATCATGGTTTTGACCGGCTCAAGCCCTTCATTGAGCAGGCCATTCACCGCATCCAATATCGCCTGCGTCGGCGCGTTGCCCGATGACAAGCTCAACCGCGCGTCAAGGTCTCCAGCCGCGATGGCCGTCTGGGTGCGTGCAATCTCTTCGAGGATGGTTTGGCCGGAAACAGGAGAGAATAAGTTGAATGACATAGCGAAATTCCTTTATCTATCGGCTTGGAGTTAGCCATTGCGTTTTGATTTTCCGTCGTTGTTTAAGTCATCGGCGAAGACAGCAATTCAGACTGCCTTTCCGAATTTCTGATAGTCGTCGGCGCTTGCGTCTTGCGTCCGAACCCGTCGAGTGGTGCGGGCGTCACAAAAGCGGATGGGCGTTTCATCTCGGAAGATACTCGCGGAAGATGCGCGTCATATCGGGCACGATCACAAATCGCCCAGATTTTCGGCCAATTCCGCTAATGAATTCGGGTCGCCATTGCATACCGATGCCTGGAGGCTGATGGATATTTTCCATTTCCATTTCATATACATCGGTGACTTTGTCGGCGAAAATGGCGATGATTTCAGGACTGTCGTCGACCATCTCTTCAAGAACGATGACGCGCGTGTCCTCGTCGCAAGCCTGTTCGGGCATTTCGAACGGGAAGCGCAGATTGGCGAGCGGGACGACCGCGCCGCGCACGTTGATCAGGCCGTTGTGAAACTCGGGTGCCCCAGGCACGCGTGTAACCGGTGGGACTTCGAGAATTTCGCGCACAGATTCGGCCCTGATGGCAAAAATCTCGCCTCCAAGATCGAATGTCAAAACGCGGCTCGCCGCCGGTTTGGCGTCAGCGGCTGCGGAAATATTTGCGGTCATGCGGCTTCTCCAAGAGCCCAGTCAGACGAAGGGCGTGGGGGTAGCGATGCCGATGACAGCAATTGTACGACATCTAGGATGAGTGCGACGGCGCCATCGCCAAGGATCGTCGCTCCGGCAAACGACTGCGCACTGGCATGAAAGCGCGACAACGGCTTGATCACGGTCTGCGCATTGCCAATGATCTGGTCGACGACGAGCCCGACACGCTGTGCGCCCGACCGGACAATGACCACCTTTTGATGGAGGTCGGTTGGCCTGTCGCTCTGGAAGATTTCATTCATCCGCAGGAAGGGGACAAGCTCGCTGCGGACATCAAGGAAGCTGCGTCCGCTGGTGCTCTCCGCCTCGCCTGCGGGCAGTTGCAGGCATTCCTCAACCGCCGACAGTGGAATGGCATAACGCCCCGCGCCAACACGCACGAGCATACATTCGATGATCGCCAGCGTCAGCGGCAGGTGCAGCATGATCTGTGTGCCGGAACCTTGCACCGATTCCATCCGGATCGTTCCGCGCAGGCTTTCGACGGTCTTTTTGACCACGTCCATGCCAACGCCGCGTCCCGAAAGATTGGTGACCTGTGCTGCTGTTGAGAAACCGGGGTGGAAGATAAGCTGCAACAACTCATTGTCGTCGAGGCTTGTTTCGGGTGCAATCAGCCCCTGCGCCTCAGCCTTTGCCCGCACCGCCTCGCGATTGATGCCGCGCCCGTCGTCAGCGACGGTGATGACGACCTCGCTGCCCGTCTGATGCGCGCTGACCGTGATCTGCCCGCCGGGCGATTTGCCCGCCGCGCGCCGCGCCTCTGGGGTTTCAAGGCCATGGTCGCAACTGTTGCGGATCAAGTGGACCAGCGGATCGGCGATCCGTTCGATCACCGTCTTGTCCACTTCGGTGGCCTCACCCTCAGTCGCGAACTCGATGGTTTTACCTGTCTCAGCGGACAGATCATGGACAAGGCGACGGAAGCGGCCGAACAGATTGCCGACTGGCATCATCCGCAATACCATAGTGGTGTCGCGCAGCTCGCTCGACAGCCGCTCAATTTCTTCTGATATTTCGCGCAGGACGATTTCATCGACGCTGCCCTGATGGGCAAGTTGAGCGAGACGGCTTTGGGCGATCACCAATTCGCCGACGCGGTTCATCAGTTCATCGAGACGCTCAGCCGGGACGCGCACGCTTTCATCACGCTTTATGACGTTGGATGCTGAAGCCTTTCCGGGGGATGCGCCGCCGTCGCCAGCGGCAGCAATCGGGGCGACTGGCTGGGTGGATGCGGTGGTGGCACCGGCATCCGCCGCGTGCCGTTCGAGCGTCATTTCCATATCGTCCATCACGAAGATGAAGACATCTTCAATCAAGTCGCGGGTCACATCGCTAGGAAGCTCGACCTCCCACGAAAGCTGGCACTCGGTCGGCACCAGATCGGCCAGCGATGGCAACCGGTCGCTTAGCGCGTGAATAGACGTGGCACCCAGATCACGCAGTTCAGCCAGCAAAGCCAGTGGGTTGGTACCGTTGATCATGCAGGTTGGCGGGAGGCGAAAACGCAGAATCCATCCGGCGTCAGATATTGCCTCTGCCAGTGCATCGGGCGCAACCGATACATCACGGGCTATGGCCGCGTTTTGATCATGGCCAGCGTCCGCGTCCGGAATTGCGGAGTCGATCACGGCCAGCCGCAACGCTTCGAGGATGGCGTCGCCCGTCTCGCGCGGGGCAGTGGCGGCATCGTCGATCAATGCCTGCATATGATCCTTGGCGGACAGGATGGTCTTGATCAGATCATGCGTCGCGACAGCGCGGCCTTTGCGCACCTTGTCGAACGCGCTTTCGCAGTGGTGGGTGAATTCGGCCAGCGCGTCAAAACCGAACATCGCGCCCGAGCCTTTCAGCGTGTGCAGGCCACGAAAAACCGTATCGACCAGCGCGCGATCGTCGAGCGATTGCCCGAGGTCAAGCAGCCCCTGTTCAATCTGTTCGAGCAGATCAGCCGCTTCTGATCGAAAAGCGGCAACGCTATCATTGGCGCTCATCGACCAAGCACCTTCTTTGCGACGCGAACCAGTTGATCAGCGTTGAAAGGCTTCACCAGCCATCCCGTCGCGCCGGCTGACTTGGCTTCCATCTTCACAGAATCATCTGATTCAGTGGTGAGAAAAACGATGGGCACGCCAGCCTGTCCAGGTGATCTGCGCAACTCACGGATCATCGTCAGCCCGTCCATGTTGGGCATGTTGAGGTCGGTGATGATCAGGTCGAACCGGGTCGCGGCGGCCTTGCTTAGCCCCTCTATCCCGTCAGCGGCTTCAGCAACTGAATAGCCAGCACCCGTCAGCGCCGCACGCACCGCCATGCGCAGACTTGGCGAGTCATCCACAGTGAGAATTGAAGCGGTCATTGTCCTGCTTCCCCTTTGAACCAGAATTGCAAATCTTCGGCGCTGCGCGCCCACAGAAGGCCGGATGCTTCGACCAGAGTCGCGAGCGGCGCCGGGGCGGGGGAAGACAGGGCGATGGCCTTGCCCTCGCTCGCGGCTTGCTTTCGCGCGGCCTCAATCAACTGCACAAAGCTAAGATCGGCTGAAACCAGCCCGCTCACATCAAGTATCAGCTCGTCGCCGTCAGCCAGCCCGCTTAGCAGGCGCACCCGCAAGTCATCCGCATGACCCAGGTCGGCATGCGTCCCGCAATCCAGTATCGATTCCATGGCTATCTCCGTTGACCTCAGGCGAAGACATTTACGGCTGCGGGACTTATTCTTTAATTGGATGGCAAAGAAAGTGCGTGAACTGGGCTGCCCGTTCCCGCCGAGTGCGGCCGGCAGGAACCTCTATCGGGGCGTTATCCGGTTGCGCACGTCCCCACGATCCTAGGCCGCATGCCGGCCGTCTTTCAATCGGCGCGCCAACCCCACCCCGCCCAGGCATCGAACACCGGCCGGACGGTCGCCGGATGCTTGGCCCGATCACGGGCGATGCTGGCCAACCCATCGTGGCTGTGCTGGCCGAGATAGCTGAGTTTGAACGCAACAGGATTAAGCAGCGCTGTGATGTCGGTCGGGTGGCAGCACGGTCATCATCCGATAAATCTGCAGCAGTGTCTGGGTATGGAGGCTGTTTAGAACGCGTGACTCTTCTGGCTCAAGCTCGCTGCAATTCTTGCCAAAATAGTTTGCCGACAATTATTCAAAGGGATGAGAGGCCATGCACATCTCTGCATTCCAATCGACGCCCAAAGACTCCATCCATTGTAGTGAGAGCATCAAGCAAGCATCGAACAATTTGTAACGCTGGAAATGTCGTCCAAGACTGTTTTGAAGAATGAGCCGATGGCCCGATCAGCTTAGGAGCTCAGAAAGTCTCGCATAATCGTCGATCAGAAGGTGCGGCTTTTGATTGTCCGGCAACCCGGCCACCACATCCCGCTTCATGAGGCCAGTTGTTAAGCCGACGCCTACAGCCCCTGCCCCGCGTGCCATGCGCATTTCCAGTGCAGGATCATCGCCGAAGACAACGATGTCACGCGCGGCGCTCCTTGGCAGGCCCATGGCCGCCACAGCGGCGTCAAACGCTATGCGAGATGGTTTACCCAAAACCTTGGCTTGTTTACCGGTCATGGCCGAAAGCATCTTGTTGATCGCGAAGCTAGAGCCGATCCCGCGCCCAGTTGCCGTGGCGAAGAAAGGCACGTGGCTTGCCGTCGCGAGCATCGCGCCATCCCAAAGAGAGTGGCAGGCCGCCTCCAGATCCGGGAAGGTGAATTCCCGGAACCAGCCGGTGTAGACAGCGTCGCATTCCGCCTCTTCCGATGCGCCGATCACGTCAATGCCGCGTTCGATCAAAGGTGCGGCAACGCCTGCATTACCAAGCACACGGACGCGCCGGATGCCCTGTCGTTCAAACCAGATCGCCGCGGATGAGGATGGTGTCATCATCTCATGATCAGCCAGATCAAAGCCTGCATTACGCAAGCTAGCCGCATAGGCCGCAGGCGGCTTCGCTGTGCCGTTTGTGAACACGCGGAACGGTGTTCCACGCGCCCGGAGGAGAGACAAGAACTCGACAGCGCCCGGCAAGGCCTTGTGGCCGCCCGATGCCGCGTCTCCCAACGCAATTGTCCCATCCATATCGAAGATGAAGCCGCGTGCGGATTTGATCCGAGATTCAATTTCAGACGACATGTGCGCCTCCATGTAAGGCGATCCGCAGGCCGGGGCGCTCCAAAACGATGTTTCGCGCCGCAGGCTTGGCTGCGAGTTGACGCAGCAATTGAATAAGCGGGGCGGCTTCGGGTGAATAGGTTGAGCGGGACCGGCCCGCAGACAACATCGCATCCACCTGATCCACAGGCATCACGGCACGCAGCAGGAATTCCTCATCCGGCATCGACGCCCCAAACTTCCGGCGAAGGTCCGCATATTCGGGGAACATCGGCTCAAGTTCAATCTCCCGCGCCCGCGGACGATCAAGGATGGCGGCTTCCACGGCAGGATTGATCGGGCTTGTCGGATGTCCGAATTTGCCCATTACATAGCGCAAGACCTGATCAGAGACCTGAGCATAGCGGCGTTCCCCGATAACGTTGAACAGCGCCTGGCTCATGACCATTTGCGGGAAGGGCGTGACCATGATGGGATAGCCAAGTTCGGCCCGCACGCGCTCCGTCTCCGCCACCACCGCATCGAAGCGGTCGCCCATTTTGAGCTCCTCAAGCTGCCGTCGGGTCGTCGTCATAACGCCGCCTGCAATCTGATGCTTAAGGAAGCTGGAATCGAACGGCTGCGGCGCCCCGGCTGGGAGGCTCTCGGCCCGCGCCAGCCGCCACCAATAGTCCGAGACCTTGGACAGGGCATCCTCATCCACATTGACCGAATGGCCGGCGTTACGAAGGTTTGCGACCATCCGGCCTGCTTCAGGAAGCGAGCTCCCCTCGCCCAACGGCCCAATACCGACATGGATCGCATCAATGACCCCAAGGTCCGCCGCGGCAAGGCTCGACAGCGGGCCATAGCCAATCGTGCAATGGGCATGAATTTCGAGCGGACGATTGCCAATCACGGCCTTCACCGCCGGCGCCAAAGTGCGCACGCGTTCCGGCGATAAGAGCCCGCCGGGATCTTTGATATAGAGGAGATCGATGTTGCCGCCGGAACAAATCTTGCGCGCAAAATCGGCATAGAACTGATCGGTGTGCACCTCAGACAAGGTGAAGGTGAGCGCGCCCATGATCTCGGCGTCGCCCTCTTCCCGCACAATCCGCGCAGCCTCTATAACAGCGTCCGCATCATGCATCGGGTCCAGCATGACGAAACGCCGGATGCCGTTCAGCTGGAGCCGACGGTAAACAAGCCGCATGAACTCTGGATCGGCCTGCTGCCAAGCAATGAACCTTAGACCGGTCGTGATGAACTGAAGCGGCGTGCGCGGCATGGCCGACGACACGCGGCGGATACGTTCCCAAGGGTTGTTCTGGAAATAACGCACCGCGACGGCCATGTGGCTCGATGATGTAAAATCGATGGCGCGGAACCCGACACGATCCGTCTGGCCGGCTATCTGCAGCATCTGAGCAGTGTTAAGCCCGGTGGCACCCCACAGGCTCTGATTGCCGTCCCGCATCGACACATCGACCAGCGAAATTTCAGCCATGGGTCAGCCCTTCAAAGAAGCGGGTATCAACACCACCCGCCTGAAAGCGTGGATCGCGAACGATAGCGCGGTGAAGGTCCGCAGTGGTCGAAATGCCCTCAATGTTCAGCACATCGAGGGCCGCCGCGAGGCGTGATACGGCCTCGTCACGCGTCGCGCCGCGCACGATGAGTTTGCCGACCAGCGAGTCATAAAATGGCGGAACCACGCCGCCGCGCGGCATATGGGTATCCACGCGGACACCTGCACCCATGGGCCAAGCGACATGCGTGGCTATTCCCGGCGACGGGCGAAAATCATCCGCCCAGCTTTCCGCATTGATGCGGACTTCAATGGCGTGGCCATTGGCCTGCACCATATCCTGCGTGAGCGTGAGGCGGTTGCCGTCAGCGATGAGCAATTGCTGCTCCACCAGATCAACGCCGGTGATTTCTTCCGTCACCGGATGTTCGACCTGAATGCGCGCATTCATTTCCAAGAAGAAGAAATCAAACGTCTCGGCATCGACGAGGAACTCGACGGTTCCTGCCCCGCGATAGTTAAGGTGACGGGCAAGATTGACCGCCGCCGTCTCGATTGCCGCGCGCTTATCATCGGGGATCATCGGCGCAGGGGCTTCCTCCACCAGCTTTTGAAAGCGGCGCTGGATTGAACAATCACGAGTGCCGAGATGGATCGCCGTTTCGCCATCCCCCAGCACCTGCACTTCAACATGGCGGCCCGAGGCGATGAACCGCTCCACATAGATGCGCGGATCACCAAACGACGCCTGCGCCTCTGCCATCGCCATATCGATGGACGCTTCCAGATCTTCCACGCGATCAACGCGCTTCATGCCCTTACCACCGCCGCCAGATACCGCCTTCAACAGAACCGGAAAGCCGGTCGCGGTCGCACGCTCCAGCGCCTGTGCCTTGTCAGTCGCCTCGCCACCGGGGACGACCGGTAAACCGGCCTCAATTCCCACCTTGCGAGCCATCAACTTGTCACCCATCGCCTCAAGGCTGGAAACCTCAGGCCCGACGAAGATGATACCAGCAGCGGCCACTGCCCGCGCAAAAGCAGCATTTTCGGAAAGGAACCCATAGCCGGGATGGATGGCGTCAGCGCGTGCCGCCTTCGCAGCCGCTATCACAGCTTCCACCGAAAGATAGGATTGCGGGGACGGACTTGGCCCCACGCACACAACCTCATCCGCTTCCCTTGCAGGCCAGCCGGAGAGGTCCGCTTCAGATGCACCCAAGATGCTCGTCATGCCGAGCCGGCGCGCGGTCCGGATGACGCGGAAGGCAATCTCTCCGCGATTGGCGATGAAAAGTCTTCGGATCATGTTCAGGCCGGCTGAATGTGCATCAGGATAGCTCCGCTATCGACCATCGTCGCATTGTCGACGCAAACATCGACAACGCGGCCCGCACACCCAGCATGAACGGGGTTCATCAACTTCATCGTCTCGATGATACCGATGACGCTCTCGGGCCCCACAATATCCCCAACCGCCACGAAGGGCGGCGCTCCGGGTTGCGGCGCATGATAGAATGTGCCGGGCAAAGGTGCTGCAACGCCTTCCAATCCCTCGGGGACGACAGCCGCGATGTTCACATTGACGACGGCGGCGACGGCAACTTCCGTTCCCTCGTCGAGCGACCATCCCTGTGACCAACCCTCCCCTGACCGCTCGACGCGCAAACGGAAACGGCTTGTCCGGATATCAAGCCGGTCATAGCTGGAGCCATCAAGGATCGTCGCAATCTCGTTCACGTCTTCAGGCGAAAGTGGCAGTTCAACGCTCATTTTGCGAGCAACTCCCGCGCTTTGGCGATGATGACATCGGCAAAGGCGTCGTCATTGAAATGCGCATCTATCGTCCGGAACTCGACATTGGCTGGCATCACAGATTTTGCATAATCGGCAAAGGGACCCGGGATGCTGGGGTCGTGAATGTGGCCATAAGGGCTGTCATGGTTCGAGAAGCCTTTCAGCGGGACGAAGAAGCTGACCGGACCTTTGGCATCTGCAAACATAGCCGCCAGATGATCGGCCATAGGCTTCAAATCTTCGAGGTCTGTGCGGACAGCCGTCAAAGCCGGGTTGTGAATATGATATTTCTTGCCCGGAAACTGGACCTCGGCAACCTCAATCGGGCCGGAGATGATGAAGTCCGAATTGCCCGGCGCGAAAACGACTGGAATACCGCGACCAATCGCCGCTTTGCCGCGATCAGGCCCTGAATCAGCTAAACCGCCATGGATATAGTCGAGGATTTCCGTCAGCGAGAGATCGAGAACAAGCGCAACGTCCCGCTCCGCTGCAATCCCGTCCAACGTCGGGCCGCCAGCGCCTGACGAGTGGAACACCATGACTTCGCAGCCATCCGATTCCAGTGCTTCGCGGATCGGCTTCACGCTCTTTTCCGTCGTTCCCAGCGTCGTGATGAGGACCAGCGGGCGCGTCGAGGCGGCAACGGGTGTATAGCCCTTTGCCATACCGGCTACTGCCAGAGCCGCATTCCGATAAACTTCACCGCTGATGGAATTGATGCCGGACACGTCGGTGACCGCGTTCATGATTGCGATGTCCTTCACCCCCAGATAGGGTTTGGTGAAGCCGGAGGCCATTGTGGAGACGATCAGCTTGGGCAAGCCATAAGGCAGTGCCTGCATCACCGAGCCGGCCAAGCCTGTGCCCATTGACCCGCCGATAGACAAAACACCCGACAAGCCATGCTTCTCATGCGCCGCAAGCGCGCAGTTAACGGCGCCTTCGGTCATGACCGCCTGACACTTGCCCTCATGACCAAGCGCACGGACATCTTCAATGGTGTGGCCAGCGGCACCCGCCACATCTTCGGGGGAAATCTCAGCACCGCCCACGGTCCGCCTGATGCTCGGGTCAAGGTGGATAACGGAGCAACCTGCCCCTTCCAGAATCTGGCGCACGTAATGCGCCTCTTGTTCCTTGGTATCCTGCGTGATGATCAACAAGACATTAGGACCTGACATGGTTCCGTTTCCCTCTCCGTTATGCGCCGCGATCTTTCACATTCGCGCACGATTGCCTAATCAATTTCGAGCGGCTAATTGCACCGCGTGAAACAGGTTTTGCCATGATCGATCGGAAGGTCAAATCAATCCGCGCTTTGGAGCGCGGGATCGACGTTTTGCTTGAAGTGCAAAAGAGCGGCGGCATTAGCTTGCATGAGCTCCATTTGCGCCTTGGGTTGGCGAAGGCGACGCTCTTGCGATTGCTTGTCACGCTCTCATCGCGCGGTCTCGTCTGGCAGCGCCTTGCCGATGGCGCCTATCTGTCGACGGCGCTTGCTGCCCCAAGTTCCCGATCAGATGTGACCGATCGGCTGGCCGAGATCGCCTCACCCTTTATGGTCGAGTTGAGCGAGCGTGTCGTCTGGCCTTCAATTCTTGCAGTCCCACGTATGGACCATGTCGAAATCATTGAAACAAATAGCCCGCTTGCCCGATTTGATGCCGCTATTCTGGGGCCTGTCGGGGTCAAACTAAGCTATTTGCACACCGCAACAGGACGCGCCTACCTGTCCGCCTGCGACGCCCGGGAGCGCGAGGCGATCATCGTACGCCTGCAGCCGGAAACGGCGACGCCCGAAGAGCGGGAGTTGCTCGATAACATCATCGCAGAAACCCGCACACGCGGCTATTCCATGCGCGAGCCATATCACCCCTGGCAGGATCGCAGCAAACAAACGGTGCTGCGCGATGGCAAGACGTCCATTGCTGTCGCCATTATGGCCAACGGCCACGCGATTGCCGCGCTCAATGTCACTTGGCCGAGCAAACGGGTCCATGTGGAAGACGTGGTCTCCCGTCACCTGGAAACGCTCCAAGGGATCGCCGATCGCATTGGTCAGGCGGTCGAATCCAACTAGCCGGGTTTCATCACACGAAATCAAATTTGCTTGCTTTGAAGGGAGCGAACACGCACCGCTTCAGCCAAGCAGTTTTCGTCGAGTGAGGAGATCGAAATGAAGGCGTGGGTTTTGAGTGCGGGCGCATCCTCACTGGATGATTTGCATTTGGTTGAGCGGGAGACGCCGACGCCCGGCGCAGGCCAAGTCCTCATCCGCGTCCGTGCGTGCTCCATCAACTTTCGGGATCAATTGATCCCACAGGGCCTTTATGCGGGGGGCAAGGCCTCTCAGGATGTCATTCTGCTGTCCGACGGTGCCGGCGAAGTGGTCAGCGTTGGCGCTGGCGTAACCCGCTTTAAAGCTGGCGACCGTGTCGCCGGAACATTTTTCCCGAATTGGGATGATGGCCCGCCAACCGCGGCGGTCGGTCAGGCCCTGGGCGCCGCCCCCGTAGACGGGATGTTGGCGGAGTATGTCATGCTTCCAGAGGCAGGTGTGGTGCACATAGCAAAGACGCTGAGCTTTGAGGAAGCCGCCACCCTTCCCTGTGCAGGCGTCACCGCTTGGAATGCGCTGATGGAAGGTCCTCAGCCGACCCAGGCTGGCGATAGCGTTCTTGTTCTGGGGACGGGCGGCGTTTCCCTTCTGGCGCTTCAAATTGCAAAGGCTGCCGGGGCAACAGTTGTCGCAACGTCATCGTCTGATGACAAGATGGCACGGGCCTCAGCCCTCGGCGCAGACTACACCATCAACTACCGCACCACAGCGAATTGGGGTGCGGAGGCTGTTCGACTGAACAATGGCAAAGGCATCGACCACGTCGTTGAAGTCGGAGGCGCCGGTACGCTCTCCCAATCGATACAGTCCGTATCCGTGGGCGGTGAAGTGTCGCTCATCGGCGTTCTGACGCGTGAAGGAGACACCTCCCCTCGCGCCCTTATGTTCAAGTGGGCCAGCATGCGCGGGATCTTTGTTGGCTCGCGCGGGATGGCCGAGCGGTTGAATGCGTTTATCGATGCACACAACATCAAGCCCGTCGTTGATCGGACTTTCGCGATGGAGGACGCAAAGGCCGCCTTTGCCTACCAGTCTTCACCCGAACTTTTCGGAAAGACAGTGATCACGCTCTGATGGCGACGTTCATTCTTATCCACGGAGCTTGGCATGGCGGTTGGAGCTTTGAGCTGCTCCAACCCATTCTAGAGGCTGAAGGCCATAAGGTCATCGCACCCGACCTGCCGGGTATGGGCGGCACCGACGAAGAACTCGCCGCGGCCACACTCGCCAACTGGGCAGATTATGTGTCGGAACTTTGCATTGCGGCCGAGAAGCCCGCCATCTTATGCGGCCACAGTCGCGGCGGACTGGTCTTGAGCGAAACGGCAGAGCGCATCCCGAGAGAAATCGGCGCTCTCGTCTATATTTGCGCCATGATGTTGCCCTCGGGCATGTCTCGCGAGCAATGGCGGGACCGCGCCGAACCCAATCCAGAGTTTCGTGCCATCATCAAGCCGCATCCCTCAGGCATTGCCACGGTGATTGATCGCACCCACGCAGCACCTGTGTTCGCGCAGCTTTCTCCGCCTGATCTGGTTGAGAAGGCCTTTGACCGGCTGATGGCAGAACCGGATCAGCCACGGTTGACAGAACTCAACCTCTCAGCGGCGCGCTACGGCTCTGTCCCCCGCCATTACATTGAGTGCCTGCACGACAGGACTATTCCGATCAGCGATCAACGGATGATGCAAGACCTACAGCCCTGCGCCTCTGTCACCTCGCTTGATGCGGACCATAGCCCTTTCCTGTCCCGCCCACGTGAATTGGCGGGCGCCCTTCTGAAAATCGCAGCGGAGATCGACGCATGACCAAATTCGGTTTCGGACAGGATATCGGCCGCATCATCCAAACCGCTTATGTGGTGAAGGATATTCACGCTGCCATAGACTGGTGGGTAACATCGGCGCAGACGGGCCCTTGGTTCCTGCTCGATCATTTTCTGGCGGACGACCATGTCTACCGCGGCCAGAAATCGACGGCAGACGTCGCGATTGCAATGGGCTTTGCAGGCTCCATGTGCATCGAACTCATCCAGCCGCTCGATGGGGAGCCATCCGTCTACAAGGAAACGGTCGATCAGCGCGGCTATGGATTTCACCATCTTGGACTCGCTGTCGCCGACGTCGATGCCGAGATCGATGCCTATCGGGCCAAGGGCTATGAAGTTGCCTTCCGCGCCGGCGTGCCGACGGGCGGCGCCGTTGCCTATCTCGACAATGGCGAGAATGACCCCGGTTTTCTTGAACTTATACCGGCGACACCCGGCATGGACGACGTGTTCACACGCTTTTGGGCCGCGTCGCAAAACTGGGACGGCTCTAATCCGGTTCGGCCATTCGGCTAAAAGCCATTGCAATTCTTGAGATAATCTGTTTGCTTTGCATACAAATGACCTCCGACGAAAAACAGGAGGCATCACAGGAGAGAGTCGAATGACACGAACCCGCCGGTCCGGCGCCTATCAGGCCTTCTTGGTTGGCATTCTGAGCCTCAATTTCGGCATTTTGTTTTTCGACCGAAACGCTCTCAACTTCCTCATGCCTTTCGTCCAGCCGGACCTACAACTCAGCGACACCCAGGTCGGCATGCTGTCGTCCGGCCTTTCGCTGACATGGGCTATCGCCGGATTTCTGGTCGGCCGCATTTCTGACAAGCTCGGATCCCGCAAGCCGGTCATCGTCGTCGCAACGATCGCATTCTGCCTTTGCTCTTTCGTTTCTGGTCTCGCGACATCCTTCTTCATGCTGCTCGGAGCACGCCTCCTGATGGGCGCAGCTGAAGGCGGCGTGATGCCCGTCAGCCATTCGATCATCGCCGCTGAAGTCGACGAGGACAAACGCGGGCTCGCTATGGGTGTCGGCCAGAATCTTGGATCAAATGTCCTCGGCTCGGCTGCCGCGCCACTCATCCTTATTCCGGTAGCCTTGGCTTATGGCTGGCGCGATGCATTCTTTCTGGCAGCTGCCCCCGGCCTCATCAGCGCCGCTATCATCTGGTTCTTTGTAAAGGAGCCGGCACGGGAAACCTTTCAAGCAGGCGACGCGCCCAAAGCGACGATGAAGGAAGCCTTTGCAGATCGAAACGTGCAACTCTGCTCCGTCATTTCCGTTTTGCTTGTGTCCTATCTGGTCTGCTGCTGGGCGTTTTTACCGCTCTACCTCACCAATGACCGCGGTTTTGATCCAGACACGACGAAGTGGCTGATGGCGACGCTCGGCATTTCAGCGGGTATCGGCAGCTTTGCCGTGGCGGCACTCTCTGATCATATCGGCCGCAAAGCCTCTATCGTCGGCTTCTCTTTGCTCGGTGTCATTCTCCCGCTGGGCGCGATGTTCTTCACGGGGAGCACTTGGATCTTGGCCGCAATCTTCTTCTTTGGCTGGGCCCTCAACGGCGTGTTCCCCATTTTCATGGCGACCATTCCGTCGGAGTCCGTCGATCCGCGCCTCACCGCATCGCTGACGGGCATCGTCATGGGTATCGGCGAAGTTCTGGGAGGCGTGCTGAGCCCCTTTGCAGCCGGCATGTTGTCTGATGCTTATGGTCGATCCGCCGTGTTGTGGATGATGTTGGGTCTGACCATTTGTGCCGCAATTGTTGGCCTTGGCCTTAGAGAGACCGCGCCTCGCGTGCTTGCGCGTCGGAAACAAGCTGGATCGCCCTCAATTGCGTGAGCTCCATAAAGCTTTGACCCCTTCTGGGAGGATCACATGAGCCTGATTGAGCGATTTGCCACAGACAGCGTTTCCCCTCCTGAAAGGCTGGAGTTCTGGAACCGCGTAACAAGCGAAACTTTTTCCGGCCTTGCCATCGATTCCTCTTCGGATGATTTTTCCGCGAATATGTCCCGCTGGCAATTGGGTGATCTTACCATGATCCGCCCTATTTCGCAGCAGGCCCGGGTCCAACGCTGGAAAGACGGCGTCATCGAACGCCCGGATCGGATCATCTTCCACCTGCAACACCGTGGCCACTCACTCAACGGCCAGTGGCAGCGCGAGGCAGAACTGGCGTCAGGCGATCTTACATTGTGCTATGCGGCAGATGCCTATTTCACCGACCTGTCGGATCGCAATGAAATGCTGGTTGTGGAAATGTCGCGCGCGGCTCTGTCTTCACGGATACCTGACATTGAAGATCATCTGTGTCGGACGATTGCCGGCACGGCACCCGGCACGCGGCTCGTCCATGATTTCCTCCTGTCTTTGTGGGAACAAGGGGATCAGAGCAACGCCGACCCGGATTGGCAGGAAGGCATCGCCAATGTCTTCCTCGATCTTCTCGCAATTGCCGTCAAAGGCTCAGGCTCATCTTTGGTGACCCCGAAAGGGACGCGCGACAGGGTTATGTCCCTGATCGAGGCTTCTTTGGGCGACCCGGAACTGAAAACGGGTATGATTGCTTCAGAACTGAGCGTTTCATTGCGCACCGTGCAAAATATCTTTGCGGCAATGGGAACCACCCCAAGCGCCTATATTCTCGACCGTAGGCTTCAAAAGGCTGCGGAAAAACTGGGAATGGACCGAAGCCATAGCATCACTGATGTCGCCTATGCCACTGGTTTCAATGACAGTGCATATTTCACTAGGTGTTTTCGCCAAAGATTCGGCACGACACCGCGGCATTGGAGAGAGCATAACTAAATTGCTTCGCGTGAGTCCTAACTGGATGCGCGTGAGTGCAAGACCGGTCTAGGCAATCGTCGCATATTCCGGTCTTCCAAACTGTCGGAACTATATCGGCAGGTTATTCAGGAAGGGGATTTGCCATGAAGCTTAAGTTCACCGCCCTTGCCGCAACAGCACTGTGCACCACAGTTGCATTGCCGGCTTTTGCGCAAGAAGCCCAGTCAGACGACGGCGGCATCGCCGAAATCGTTGTTACCGCGCAGAAGCGTGCTGAGAACGTTCAGGACGTGCCAATCGCCATTTCGGCGTTTACCGCAGAAGCGATGCAGGAACGTGGCGTTACTGACGTTTCGTCGCTCTCGAACCTCGCACCGAACGTCACGCTTGACGCCGGCACGCCCTTCTCGGGTTCTGGCGCCGTTCTCGCCGCCTACATTCGCGGTATCGGCGCGAACGATTTCGCGTTCAACATCGATCCGGGCGTCGGCGTCTATCTTGACGGCGTTTATCTCGCCCGTTCGGTCGGCGCGAACCAGGAACTGCCTGACGTTGATCGGGTCGAGGTTCTCAAGGGTCCTCAGGGCACGCTTTTCGGCCGTAACACCATCGGCGGCGCGATCTCCATCGTCACGCACACCCCGGGCGACAAGTTCCGCTTTGTGGGCGACGTCACGACCGGCAGCTTCAGCCTGATGCAGGCACGTGGCACGGTTGATCTTCCGATCACGGATGGTCTTTCATCGTCGGTCGCGTTCTCGGTCAAAAACCGCAACGGTTACCTAAAGCGTATTGCCTTCCCGGGCGGCATCAACTTCAACAACCCGCCTGTCACGGCTTATAAGGCTGCCGGTTATGGCGGCATTGGTTACGGCACAGAAGGTGGTGAAAATACCTGGAACCTGCGCACCAAGCTGAACTTCGACAATGGCGGGGCCTTCAAGGCAACGCTCTCCGGCGATTACAGCAAGGTCGATAACGAGCAGATTGCCAACACCCTTATCAAGACAGTGCCGTTCATCTTTGCCGGCACCTATAACTGCGCGCTCACAGCGACGGTTGATCCCAGCTGCGGCGTTGGCCCGCCATCGTTCGCCTTCATTGGCGGCATTGGTGGCCTGAACGGTATTGCTGACAATCCTTCGCCATTTGGCGTCAACGTCGATGCAAACCCGAACAACAACCGCGTTCCTTATGACGATCGCTTCATCCCGACTGACATTGATACGTCTTATGCCAACGGCAACAACTTCTCGAAGTTGAAGACCTACGGCACAGCACTGACCATGTCGTACGATCTGTCGGATGACGTGCAGATCAAGTCGATCTCGGCTTATCGTGAGCTGCATTGGGCTGTCGGCATGGATCTTGACGGTTCGCCGCTCAACTTCCTGCACACCAGCTTCACAATGAACCAATGGCAGTTCAGCCAGGAAGTTCAGCTCGTCGGTCAGGCGATGGATAACAAGCTGGACTATGTCTTGGGTGGCTACTACTTCAAGGAAGCGGGCGATCTTCACGATTACGTGACGTTTGCCGAAGGCCTGTTGCAGGTTGACGGTCCGAACGATCTGGCCACCAAGAACTTCGCGTTCTTCGGTCAGGCTGACTATAAGGTGAGCGACATGCTCTCCTTCACGGTCGGCGGTCGTTACACCGACGAAAGCAAGACCTTCGAAGGCTTCCAGTCGGATGCCAACGGTCTGACCTATAAGATCTTGAACCAGATCAACGCGGCAACCGGCACGATACCTGTCTGCGCTTCAATCACCCCAACCATTTCGGACGCTTGCCGCCTCGCAGCCACATTCCCGAATGCCGGTCAGCCGCTGCGTTATTACATCGCTGGGACCCAATCGAAGAAGTTCAGCAACTTCTCGCCTAAAGCTGGCGTGCAGGTGCACCCAAGCGAAGACGTGATGCTCTATGGTTCGTGGTCACGTGGCTACAAGACGGGTGGCTGGACCACGCGTCTGTCCAACCCGCTGCCCAACGCACCGGACTTTGACGCTGAAAAGGCCCAGACCTTTGAACTCGGCGTGAAGTCGACATTGCTTGACCGGAAGCTGCAGATCAATGCTGCTGTATTCCAGTCAAACTATGACGGCATTCAGCTGAACTTCCAGCAGGGTGTGTCCCCGACCATTCAGAACGCTGGCGCTGCGAAGATCAAGGGCTTTGAAGTCGAGCTGGTCGCAGCTCCGACCCGTGGCCTAACGATCAACGGTGCCATCGGCTATCTGGACGCGAAGTATACGAGCGTTGACGGCCCGGCACAGGTTGCTCCGTCAACCGGCGTGTTCGGCAACTTCGGCGTCGTTCCGGGAGCAACGCTCCCCAAGACACCGAAGTTCAAGTTCAACGTCAGCCCGCGTTATCAAGTCGAGCTCGCCAATGGTGGTTCGCTCATTTTCGTCGGTGACTACACGCACACGACGAAGCTGAAGAACGACACCGAGGGCTACTTCCTGCTGATGCGCCCGGCGACAGACGTCGTGAACGCCAGCGTTCAGTACAAGGCTGCTGAAAACTGGGGCATCACAGTCGGTGGAACCAACCTGACCGACGAGCGCTACCTCGTCACTGGTCAGGCACAGTTCGCCGGTGGTCAGGCGTACGGCACCTACAGCCGCCCGCGTGAATGGTACGCACGTTTGAACGTCAACTTCTAAGCGAAGAACAGATGGGCGGGGTCGCAAAGCGGCTCCGCCCATTTTGATTTTGGAGAGTAAAATGCCTGAGAATGCCCATTCGGAATTCTGGAAAGACATCAAGCCCGTCGACAAGGTTTTCCGCGAAGGCGGCCTGCCGGAAATCTACCTCTCCAAAATTGCCGAAGGCGACGAACGCTATTGGGTGCCGATCAGTGAAACGGTGTCTTCAAAGCCCGTCTGGATCAGCCCGTCGAAGAACATGTGGGCGGATGTCCTCATGTCCAAATCGGCGGGGCTTGTTAACCGTCACTATCACCCCCACCCCATCTGGGCCTACACCATCAGTGGTAAATGGGCCTATCTTGAGCATGACTGGACCGCGACCGCAGGCGACTTCGTCTACGAAACGCCGGGCGAAAGCCACACATTGGTCTGCTACGAACATGCTGACCCCATGAAGGTGTTCTTCGTCGTTTCCGGCCCGCTGATGTGGCTGGACGATGAGGGCAACACGGTCGGCCACTATGACGTTTTCGATTACATGAAGGCAGCGCGCGAGCATTACGACGCGGTCGGCATCGGTGCCGACTATGTCGACACTCTCATCCGCTAATAGGATCACGACATGGCCATCATGACCGCCCCGCCGTCCGACACGAAGGAAATTGTCGACGTCCCCAACAACTACAAGCATCTGGTGGAGCGTCTGTCCCCCGGTGGGCGCTACATTGATGTTCTCAGCGATGACGACAGTCCCTGGGTCCCCTTTGGTGACAATGCAGCCATCAAGCATCTCTGCTTTGACGTGCGTACCAACACCTTTTCCAACATCCTGTGGGTGAAGGGCCCGGGCACAATCGGCACGCACCTGCATCGCGGCAACATTGTCATGGTCTGCCTCGAAGGCAGCGTCCGCTATCTGGAATATGATTGGGTTGCCTCACCGGGCGGCCTCATTCTTGAAGTGCCGGGCGAAAGCCACACATTGGTGACCGAGCATCCGGAAGGCGTGAAGCTGTTCGGCTGGATGACCGGTCCGATCGAATTCTATGATGCGAATGCGGTGCTCGTCGAGACGGCCGATGTGTGGTGGTACATCAACCACTACGAGACCTATTGCC
This sequence comes from uncultured Sphingomonadales bacterium, assembly GCA_903839675.1. Classification (GTDB taxonomy): domain Bacteria; phylum Pseudomonadota; class Alphaproteobacteria; order Sphingomonadales; family Sphingomonadaceae; genus Aquisediminimonas. The sequence goes on along the minus strand of CAIMDB010000018.1, from coordinate 81,229 downwards.
GCGACAACAACATCGCCATCAATCCCAAGCTGTATTTGTAAGGAACTCCAAAAATGACTGGGATGAAAGCCCCGCCCTCAGGTGCATATAAGATCGTTAATGTGCCGGAGCTCTACGGAGACATCATCAAGGCGCGTGGGTCTGAAGGCACTTACGTCGGCAGCTCGGAAGCAGAAAGCCCCTGGGTTCCCTTCGGCGACAATGCCGCCATCCGTCACGTGGCCTTCGACACGAAGGAAAACATCTACGCCAACATCCTTTGGATCAAGGGCCCGGGCGTCATTGGAACGCACAAGCACCGCGGCAAGGTATGGGCGATCGGGCTGGAAGGCTCGTTCCGCTATCTGGAATATGACTGGGTCTGCAAGGCCGGTGATTTCATCACCGAAACCCCCGGCACGGCCCACACGCTCGTCACCGACGATCCCAACGGCATGAAGGCATTGTTCCACATGCAGGGCGCTAACGAGTTTTACGACGAGAATGGCAACCACGTCGAAACGCTCGATGTGTGGTGGTTCATCAACCACTATGAAAGCTACTGCAAAGAGCACGGCATCGCCATCAATCCAGCTCTGTATCTGTAGTTGATCGATGGGCGCGAACGGAGCCATCCCCAAGCTCCCGGCCAAACGCGGCACGTATCTGCGTAATTGCTGGTATGTCGCCGGCTGGTCGGATGACCTGACGGACACACCCCAAGCTAAAGTCTTTCTGGAAGAGCCGGTCGCGCTGTTCCGCGACGGTGATGGTGTTGCAAAGGCCATTGGTGGACGCTGCCCGCACCGGTTTGCAGCGCTGGGAGACGGGTCTGTCATCGATGGCACCCTCGCCTGCCCCTATCACGGCCTGCGATTTGATGGCTCCGGGGTCTGTGTTCACAACCCGCATCTGAGCGATCCTATCCCGAAGGCAAGCGTGCCGGCCTATCCACTGGTCGAGCGCTATCGTTTGCTTTGGATCTGGATGGGAGATGTCGAAAAGGCGGACCCCTCAATGATCCCTGACTTTTCCTGGCTAGATGATCCAGCTTGGGAAGCGGTGCGGGGCGTGACCCTTGCCGAGGGGCATTACGAACTTTACAGCGACAACATTCTTGATCTGAGCCACGCGAACTTTGTGCACCCGGCCCTTGTCGCGAGCGCCTTCACGCAGGGAGAGCGCAAATTCTGGCAGGATGAGACGCATGCCTATTCCCGCTATACGCAGAAGAACGACTACATCTCCCCCGCCCTTGCCGCCGTGCTGGGCGTGGAGGGCCGCAAGCAGGACTTCTTTGGCGAAGTGACCTGGCATGCGCCCGCCACCCTCTTCTTCGATTATCGCGCAGGGGAACCGGGGACATCTGTCGACGATATGAAAGCGCTTCTGTCGCTCCACGCCTTCACACCCGAAACGCCCGACACCACCCATTATGTCTGGGCGACCTCCCGCGATTATAAGCTCGGCGACACAGAGTTCAGCGAAGGCCTTCATGCTGCGCTGTCCTTCGCATTTGAACATGAAGACCTGCCCGTCATCCGCGATGCCCATCGCCTGATGGCGGGACAAGGTTTCTGGGAATTGGAGCCGCTCGTTTTGAACGGTGACGGGGGCGGTATCCGCGCCCGAAGGCTTCTCAGTAGAATGATAAAGATAGAGGCGAGTGACGCATGAAGATACTTGATCAATTCAACATCGCAGGTCGCAGCGCATTGGTGACAGGCGGTGCATCCGGCATCGGCCTGGCCTATGCAGAGGCCATGGCCGAAGCGGGTGCCAAGGTGACCATCGCGGATCTGGACAGCAAAGGCGCGGAACGGGAAGCCACCCGCCTGCGTGGCGAAGGCGCCGAAGTTCAGGCTGTCGCCTGCGACATCTCTGACCTCGCTCAAGTGACCGCCGCCTTTGATGCGCATGTGGCGGCCTATGGCGGGCTCGACATCTGCTTTGCCAATGCGGGTTGGGATGCAGGCGACGGCTTCTGGGCGCCTTCAGGGGAGCGCAACCCATTGGGCCGCATCGATCAATATGATCCCGAAAAGTGGAAGCGCTCGATCGATATCAATCTGAGCGGCGCTTACTACACCATCCGCGAGGCCGTCCGCTGCATGCGCGCCGGCAATCGGAAGGGCTCCATCATCGCCACAGCCTCGAATGCCGGTATCATTAATGAACCCATCGTTGGCCTACCCTATATGCCGGCGAAAGCTGGCGTTCTCCATCTCGTGCGCCACGCCGCACTTGAACTGGCCGAATTCGGGATCCGCGTGAACGCCATCGCGCCCGGCCCGTTCGTCACGAATATCGGTGACGGCTGGGTGAAGAAAAACCCGGACGCCCGCTCCTCCTTCGAAAAGACCATTCCGATTGGCCGGATGGCGGACACGCAGGAAATAAAACCCCTCGCACTGATGCTCGCATCGGACGCGTCAAGCTTCATGACTGGGGCGCATGTGGTCATTGATGGGGGCGTTCAACTGGGGAACTTCAAATGAAAGTGATCATCGGCATTGTGGCAGGTCTCGGTCTCGCCTCAGCAGCTTATGCGGCCCAAAAGCTGGGCGAATATCAACCGGAGCGGACACCCGAAGTCGTGTACGCTAAGGTCTGCGGATATTGCCATGGCAAGAATGTCGGCCCGATCATCCTCGGCAGGACACTAGACACCGACATGATCAAGAGCGTCACCCGGCATGGCCGTAACGGGATGCCCGCCTTCCGCCCGACCGAAATCACCAATGGGGAATTGGACGCGCTTGCTGTCTGGATTTCCAAGAGCCCCACCCCAACCAAGGAGCACGGCAAGTGAGCGAATTTGAACTCAACCGCCGTGGCCTGATCGGCGCGAGCGTCCTTGGTGCTGCCATGGTCGGCCTCGCTTCTTGCGACAATAAGGGCACCCTTGCCCCCGGCGTGTCCAAGGCGGACTTTGCAGGCGCCATCAAAGCGATGCGCGGCGTTGTTGGTGACGAGTGGGTCTTCGGCGATCCCGAAGCTGTGATGCCTTGGGGCAAAACCTACATTCCGGATCCCAATGGTCGGCACGTTCCGCTTGGCGCAGTCTGCCCGCGCACAGTGGAAGAGGTGCAGGAAATTGTCCGCATCGCGAACAAGTATAAGCAGCCCATCTGGCCGATCTCTACGGGCAAGAACATGGGCTATGGCATGGCCGCCCCTGCGACGCCGGGGCAGATCGTGCTCGACTTGAAGCGCATGAACCGCATTCTTGAGGTTGACGCTGATCTGGGCACTTGCCTCATTGAGCCGGGTGTAACCTACCAGCAGCTCAAGGACTATCTGGACGACAACAACATCCCATTGTGGATCGACGTTCCTACCGTAGGACCGATCGCATCGCCCGTCGGCAACACGCTCGACCGCGGTGTCGGCTACACACCCTATGGCGAACACTTCACCTTCCAGTGCGGGATGGAAGTCGTCCTCCCCAACGCCGAGATACTTCGCACCGGCATGGGCAGTATCGAAGGCTCAACCGCCTGGCAGGCCTTCAAATGGGGCTACGGGCCCTATGTCGATGGCCTATTCACCCAGTCCAACTTTGGCATCGTGACCAAGATGGGCATGTGGCTGATGCCGCGTCCGCCCGTCTACAAGCCGTTCATGATCCGCCACGATAACATGGCAGACGTGCCCAAGATCATCGAAGCGATGCGGCCATTGCGTGTCTCGAGCCTCGTGGCCAACTGCAACCTGATGATGAGCGCGTCGTATCAGCTCGCCATGTTCAAGCGCCGCAATGAGATTGTGCCCGATGGACAGCCGCTGGATGATGCATCGGTCAAGAAGGCCGCCAAGGCGAATGGCCTCGGCATGTGGAACACATATTTCGCCCTCTATGGCACGGAACAGACAGTCTCTGCCATTGAACCCATCATCCGCGCGCAGTTGACGGCGAGCGGTGGTGAAGTGCTGACAGCGGCGGAAATGGGCGAGAACCCTTGGTTCCACCACCATGCGACACTGATGGAGGGCGGCCTGAACCTTGATGAGATCGGCCTGCTGCGCTGGCGTGGGGCCGGTGGTGGTCTGGCCTGGTTCGCACCGGTTGCGGCCGCGAAGGGCGCAGAGGCGGAGGGTCAAACGAAGCTTGCCCGGGAAATCCTCGATAAACACGGCTTCGATTACACCGCCGCCTACGCCATTGGTTGGCGTGACCTGCACCACATCATCGCGCTGCTTTATGACAAGAGCGATCCGGAGCAGGAGAAGAAGGCGGACGCCTGCTATCAGGATCTCGTCACGACGTTCGGCAAAAAGGGCTGGGCCAGCTACCGCACTGGCGTGAACTCGATGGAGCTCGTCGCCCAGCAATATGGCCAGACCAACCGCGACTTTAACAAGCTTCTGAAGAATGCGATTGATCCAAATGGCGTCATCGCGCCGGGCAAGTCCGGGATCGCCTGATGCGCGCTGTGGTCATGCAGGGGCTGCACCAGCCGCTGGCGCTGGAGACCCTCGACGACCCGACACCGCAGGCGGGGGAAGTCGTCGTCAAGGTCGGACGCTGCGGTATTTGCGGGTCTGACCTGCACATGACCGAAGACCCGGCCTATGGGATCAATAAGGGCGATATCCTCGGCCATGAGTTTGCTGGTGAAATCGTTGCTCTTGGCAAGGGCGCAGAAGGGCTGAAGCTTGGCGATCTTGTCTCCGTCATCCCGCTGAAGAGCTGCGGACACTGTGAGAGTTGTAAATCAGGCGAAGTTGCCTGGTGCGACCATTTCGGCCTGCAGGGCGGCGGCTATGCCGAATATGCAGTCACCAAGCCCAATCAGTGCATCCGCCTGCCCCAATCGGCCAGCCTTGCGGATGGCGCCATCATTGAGCCGCTGGCTGTCTCCCTCCATGGCGTCAACATGTCGGGGATGAAACCGGGCGATAAGGTGTTGATCCTCGGCGCCGGTCCAATAGGTCTTGCCGTCGCCTTCTGGGCGCGGCGCAAAGGCGCAAGCGACGTCATCATCCAAGATCTTGCAACCTTTCAGGAGGCGCGCGCGATGGAGATGGGCGCCACGGGCTTTAGTGTCAGCCCCGATGATCCCGTGGACAGCATTGAACAGATGCTGGGTACAAAGCCCGACATCGTATTTGAGTGCGTGGGTGTGCCCGGCCTCATCGCACAAGCCGTGGAGCAGGTCCGCAAGCGCGGCACGATCTGCCTGCTGGGCCTGTGCACACGGCCCGATACGTTCAACAGCTTTGCCATGCTGTCCAAGGAAGTGCGCCTGATCACCTCAGCCTTCTTCACGCGACAGGATTATGAAGAGGCCCTTGATGCGCTCGATGCTGGCGCCGCCGAACCGCGCGCGCTGGTAACCGACACCATTTCACTTGCTGACACGCCAGCGCGATTTGAGGCGCTGCGCAAGCGCACACATGAGTGCAAAGTGCTGATCGCACCCGGTCAATAAGGGGTTTTGGGAGAGATCAGATGTCAGCGGTTTTTTCAGGCAAGACAGTTTTGGTTACGGGGGGGGCGACCGGCATTGGCAGGGCAACGTGCATTGCATTTGCCAATGCCGGCGCAGCCGTCCTGATCGGCGATGTCGATGATCGTGCAGCAGAAACAGTGGCCGCCATCACGGCAGCGGGCGGCAAGGCTGCCTATGTGAAAGCAGATGTGACCAGCGCCGCTGCCATGACGGCCTTGGTTGAAGAGTGCGTCAGTCGCTTTGGTTCCATGGACTATGCATTCAACAATGCTGGTGTCCTGCCACCGCAACGACCGCTCCATGAGGTCACCGAAGCCGAACTCGACCTCGCCATTGATGTCGATCTGAAGGGCGTCTTCTTCGCCATGCAGGCCGAGATCCGGCACTTCCTCAAGGTCGGTGGTGGTGCCATCGTCAACACGGCGTCGGTCGGCGGTGTCATCGCAGACCCCAATATGTCCGCTTATGTCGCGTGCAAGCATGCCGTCGTCGGCCTGACCAAGGCCGCGGCCATTGAATATGCGCAACTGGGCATCCGTGTGAACGCCATCGCCCCGGGTTTTGTCGTCACACCTATGACCCAGCATTGGGCCGACAGTCCGGATTTCCGTGCGGCCTTTTTTGCCCAGAACATCAGTGGCCGGGCGGCCCAGCCAGAAGAGATTGCAGGTACCGTGCTGCACCTCTGTTCGCCTTCGGCCAGCTTCATCAACGGCGCTCTATTCACAATCGACGGCGGCCAAACCGCCCATTGAGGAGACAAATCATGCGTAAAACAGTTTTTAGCTTTCTCGCACTTATCGCGTCCCCTGCCCTTGCCCAGCCAAAGCCGCTTGAGGTTGAAGTCCTCCGCACAAGCGCAGGATCTCTTTACGCAAACATCGCGCTGATCAAGGGCGAAAAGAAGGCTGTCCTCGTCGACGCACCGTTCACGATTGCGGATGCCCACCGCGTCGTTGCCATGGTTTTGGACAGTGGCAAGGAGTTGGAAACCGTCTTCATCGGCCATGACCACCCTGACCATTTCTTTGCGATGGAAACCATCCAGCAAGCCTTCCCCAACGTCAAGATTGTGGCCCATCCCACCGTCGTGTCTGACATTTGGAAGTCTCTGCCGTTCAAGGTGAAGCGCTGGTATCCTGTGCTCGGCACCAACGCGCCGAAGATGCCAACCGCACCAATGCCGCTTGATGGTGACACGATCATGCTGGAAGGCCAGCCGCTCAAGGTCATCGGGCCGATGCAGGGCGATCACGCGCATGCCACCGCGCTTTGGGCGCCGGGCATCAAGGCGCTCTTCCCGGGTGACCTCGTCTACAACCAGATGTTCCTCTGGTTCGGGGAACATGACCCGAAGGCGATTGCCGCCTGGGGCAAGGCGCTTGACCAGTTGGCCGCGTTAAAGCCTGAAATTGTTGTTGCAGGCCATGCCAAAGACGGCCTTCCGAATGACATTTCAGGAATCACCTTCAGCCAAAACTATATTGCGGACTGGCCGAAGATGGTTGCTGCGTCCAAAAACTCGAGCGAGCTTCAGGCCAAGGTCAAGGCCGCTTACCCCGACGCCATTGACGTGCTGGGCGACTTTCTGCTTGGCAACAGCTCCCGCGTGGCCAAGGGTGAGCAGCCCGCCTGGCAGGAGTAGGAAAAGACATGGCGACGTTCGTTCTGGTTCACGGTGCATGGGGTGGCGGCCAAGGCTGGCACGCGACCGCAAAGTTGCTGCGTGCCAAGGGGCATGACGTCCACATCGCAACCTTAACCGGGCTCGGCGAGAAAAAACACCTGATCTCGCCCGCCATCACGCTCGAAACGCACGTCATCGATGTCACGAACATGGTTACGGCAGAAGGCCTGACCGATTTCGTTCTGGCGGGTCACAGCTACGGCGGGATGATCATCACCGAAGTCGCCAACCGCCTCGGCAAGGCGATCCGCTCGCTAGTCTATGTCGATGCGTTCCTTCCGCGCGATGGCGAAGCGCTGTGGGACATTGCCGATGAACCGTCGCGCAAGCACTATATCGACGCGCAGCGCGATATGCCGGGGCTTGTCGCCCCCTTCCCCGGATCGCCGTCCTTCCTGACTCGGCATCCACTGCTGACGCTGATCGAGCCTGTGAAGATGACGGGCGCGGCACAGGCCATCACGCGACGCACCTATATTTATGCGACTAAAGATGCGCCCACGGTGTTCACGAAGTTTCATGAGCGGGTGAAGGCCGACCCAGACTGGAAGGTTTATTCGCTTCCCACCGGTCATGGCGTCATGGTTGAAAAGCCCGAAGAGACCGCTGCCATCCTGCTGGAGGCAGCGGCCTAACCTAGGCTAGTTCACCATGCGGGCGTTTTCACCCCAATAGGGAATGCGCAACGCCTTCTTGTCCATTTTGCCTGCCGCCGTGCGCGGGATGGCGTCGACAAAAGCGACCGACTTTGGCGCTTTCACGCCGCCCAAACGGGCCTTGCAATGTGCAATGACGGTCGCTTCGTCGATGCCATCGGCGACAACAATAGCGTGTACCTGTTCGCCCCATTTTTCGTGCGGGATTCCGATGACGGCGCATTCGCGCACTTCGGCAATTTCCGTCACAGCCGCTTCGACTTCAGACGTGAAGACGTTGAAGCCGCCGGAGACGACCATGTCCTTCTTGCGGTCAACGATGTAGAGATACCCATCTTCGTCAAACTTGCCGACGTCGCCGGTGTGGTGCCAGCCGAACTTGCGGACTTCGGCGGTTTCCTCGGGCTTTTCGAAATAGCTGTGCGAGACAAGAACGCCGCGCGCGCAGATTTCGCCGGCCTCGCCAAGCGGGACCTGATTTCCGTCATCGTCGAGCAGCGCCACCTTGAGCGAGCGCGTCACCTTGCCGCATGACGCCAGCTTTTCCGGCGCTTCCTTGGCGAAACGTGCCACGTCTTCCGGCGGAAACCAGGCAACGATCATAGGGCATTCCACCTGACCGTACGACTGGCACATACACGGACCGAACACCTCGACCGCCTGACGCAGCTTTTCCGGGCTGCACGGTGATCCGACGAGGATGAAGATCCGCAGCGACGTATAGTCGTGGCTTCCGATCTCGGGCGAGGCGAGCAGCTGGTAAAGCGCCGTCGGCGGCAGATACATGTGGCTGATCTTGTAATGGTCAATCGCCTGCAGCACCTTTTCCGCGTCGAAGCCGGGAAGGATGACCTGCGTCGCTCCAAGGCTCATCGTTGACAGCGCAATCGGTCCCGCTGCGTGCGTGATCGGCGCGGAGACAAGCGCTACAGGATTGTCGGTGCGTCCGCCCATGCCGTCGGCTGCGGTCTCGATCATCGTGCCCCAACCAAGGTTGGTGACGTTGGCGCCCTTTGACGGCCCGGTGGTGCCACCTGTCGGGAAGATACCGACCAGTTCGTGCATGTTGCCGAACGCGTCGATTTCGGGTTCGACAAAGTCCGCCGCGGTCGCGCCGCCGATGAACTGGTCGAGCGAGGGGTCTCCGCCCCATTCATTGTCCATCGGCTTGTCGATGCAGACGAATGTGTTGAGTGTCGGGCACAGCCGGCGCAGCTGCGTCACTTCGTCGACAAGGCTGGAGTGGTAGAACATCCAGTTACAGCGGACGTAGTTGATATAGCCGGCGTTGGCGTCAATCGCGTTGCGCGTGTTGACCGGGATCCATTTGCCGTTGGCGCGCCACATGGCGAGCAGCGCCACGAGCAGCATGCCGCTGTTCGGCCCGTAAAGCGCAAGCAGATCCTGGCTCTTGAAGCCGTGCTTCTGCATTGCGGCGGCGATCTGTTCGGAGAGCGCCTTGACCTCGGCAAAGGTCCATTGCTGGCCCGTGACCGTGTCGATGATCGCCGTTCGGCTCGGCTTGCGGTCGTGCCCGCGGTCAAAATAGTCAATAGCGCGCATTGTCGGCACCCTGCTCCTGATGATTTGTATGCAACACCTACGGCTGAGAGGCGTTGACCGTCAACGGGGCGGCAGTGAAACGCGGCTGGTTTTTAACCGTCCGCTGAAGGCCATAATGCCAGCAAGGCCGGCATAAGATGGGCCCGATGTTCGGGGGGAATTCGGTTGGTCAATTCTGTTTCAAATGCGTCGACGACAGCCTGCGCCTTCTCAGCAAGCTGTTTACCTTCCGGCGTCAACTCCAACCCCAGAGAGCGACCGTCACTGGGCAACCGGCGCATGAGCCCGCGCGCTTCAAGCCGTGCGGCGATCGGAGTCATATTGGCGCGCTGAATATCAAGCATCCGCCCAAGCGCACTTTGGGATATACCTGGATTTTCTGCCACAATTTGAAGAATAGTGGCTTCTGTTGTGCGCAAGCCGAGCACCACAATCCGCGCCGCAAGCTCCGCCATGGCAGCACTTGAAGCGCGGCGCAAAACATAGCCGGGATATTGAAGAAGCGGATCGCGCATGGTTACCCGCTATCAATGACGCTTGTCCTCTGCAATGTCGACTGTTATTGACCATAACATAATTTGCGAAGAGGTGAGCCATGTCAGATCGTGCTGAAGAAGATACCGTAGCCTATACCGTCGAAAACGACATTGCCTGGGTGAAGTTCAACCGCCCTGAAAAGCGCAACTGCATGAGCCCCAAGCTCAACCGTCAGATGAAGAAGGTTCTGGAAGAACTGGAATTCCGCGATGATGTGAAGGTTCTGGTCCTGACAGGCGAAGGCGAAGCCTGGACCGCTGGCATGGATTTGAAGGAATATTTCCGCGAAACCGAAGCGCTTGGACTGGGCGCCATCCGCAAATCGCAGCGCGAAAGCTATGGCTGGTTCGAGCGGCTGCGTTGGTATGAGAAGCCAACCATCGCAATGATCAACGGCTGGTGCTTCGGCGGCGGCTATGGCCCGCTTTTCGGCTGCGACATCGCCATTGCCAGTGAAGATGCGCAGTTCGGCCTTTCCGAAATCAACTGGGGCATCCTCCCCGGCGGCGGTGCATCCAAGGTCGCACAGGAACTTATGCCGTTCCGCAAGGCCATGTACCACGCAATGATGGGTGAAAACCTCTCGGGCAAGCAGGCTGAAGAACAGGGCCTCATCACCGAGGCCGTTCCTGCGGACAAGCTGCACGCCCGCGTTCTTGAAATTGCCAACGTGCTCAAGAAGAAGGATGGCCACGCCCTTCGCGCCACCAAATGGACAATGCGCCGTATGGTCGACATGACCTATGACAATGGTCTGGAATATCAGATCCGTGCGCAGGAAGCGCTGCACAGCTTTGGCGGTGCCGCCGCACGTAAGGAAGCTACCCGTCAGTTCCTCGACGAAAAGAGCTTCAAGCCTGGGCTGGAAACGTTCGACGTGAACAAGGTGAAGTCATAAGATGAACTTGGGGTTTCGTCTTTGGCGGAACCCCATCCATCTTTACCTCTCCCCAAAATGCAAAGCGCGATCCTGCCATGACCTTTTGCGACCCCATCCATTCCTACGCCCGCGCAAATCCTGATGCGCTGGCGATTGTCGATCTTGAGAGCGACCGACGTTGGACCTATGGCGCGCTCAACCAAGCGGTTGATCGCTTGGCCGCCTGGATTGAAGGCGAGTTCGGTCCGAACAGTGGCGTTCGCCTTGCGACCCTCTCCAAAAATTGCGCAGAGATGGTTATCCTTCAGCATGCGGGGGCACGCGCAGGTTCAATTTTCGTCCCGTTCAACTGGCGCCTCGCCAGTGCCGAAATTGATGCGCTGGCAGCAGATGCTGAGCCGGAAATTGTGTTTCATGATCCCGAGTTCGCCCCGCCGTCAGCCGCGCGTCGTGCCATGGCGGTGGCCGACATGTTGTCGCTTGGGCAAGAGGGGGCCAAACCCTCCCCCGATGCACGCCGCCCCTTTGGCGATGTCGCGACTTTCCTCTACACCTCCGGCACCAGCGGTCGGCCCAAGGGCGTCATGCTCTCCGAAGAGAACGCCTTTTGGGGCTGCGCCAACTTCATCTATGGCAATGATGTCACCATGCGCAGCGTGTTCCTGTGCGACATGCCCTTGTTCCACACAGCTGGCCTTTACGCCGCCGCCCGCTCCCCCATCCAGGCCGGGGCCACGCTGCTCATCTCCAAAGGTTTTGACCCCGTCCACACGCTGGAGCGGATGACTGACCCTGCGCTTGGTGTGACCCATTATTTCTCAGTCCCACAGATGGCTGCCACTCTTTGGAACCAACCCACATTTGCGCCGGAGAAGCTGAAGAATATCGTTAGCTGGGCCATTGGCGGCGCGCCGAACCCAAAGGCACAATCCGAGCGCTTCGTGAAGGCTGGCGTCCGCATTTCAGAAGGCTTCGGCATGTCCGAAACCGGCTCCAACTTTGCGATGCCGGCGCATGATCTGCCGACACTGCTTCGCAAGGCTGGCAGTTGCGGCCTGCCGCTGATGACAGTTGAAACCAAAATCGTCGATGATGACGGCAAGGAAGTCCCGACCGGCGAACGCGGTGAGCTCTTGGTGCGCGGACCTTGCGTGGCGCACGGCTATTGGAAGCAGCCGGATCTAACGGCCAAGGCCTTTGTCGATGGCTGGTTCGTGACCGGTGACGCCGCCATGCGCGATGAGGATGGGTTCTTCTACATCGTCGACCGCAAGAAGGACATGTACATCTCCGGCGGCGAAAACGTCTATCCGGCAGAAGTTGAAGCGGTCCTCGCCGAACTAACGGCTATTGGCGAATGCGCTGTGGTCGGCGTGCCGGATGAACGCTGGGGCGAAGTCGGCCGTGCTTATGTCATCCCCGTCCCCGGATACAGCATCACACCTGAAGAGGTGATTGCCCATTGCACGGAACGCCTTGCCAAGTTCAAAGTGCCGAAGACCGCTATCGTTACGGATGGCATCCCCCGCACGGCATCGGGCAAGGTGCAGAAACACCTATTGCGTGCCCGCGCCTTGGAGGAACTGGGTCTGGCGTAATCTTTACGCTTTGTCAGACTCAGCCAGAATGTCATCCCCATCCTGTTCGGGCAACATTAGGAACAGGACCAGCGCCAGCACAGAGCCTGAAGCCATGATCGCTGAGACGGTCAACAGCTGATCATTGCCGAGCCAGGTAAACAGCGCCCCTGCGAGCAAGGGGCTTCCGGCCGCGCCCAGCCGACCAACGCCGAGCGCAAATCCGGTTCCGGTTCCGCGCGCATGGGTGGGGAAACCTCTGGCAAAAGCGGCATAAAAACCGCTGATCGCGGCATTGGTGAAGAACCCGGTGATGATTGTGGCCCATTGCCAAGCTGACAGGGTTTCGCGGCCCAGCCCAAATGATGCCACTGCAATTGATCCGACCAGCAGCATGAAAGCCGTCGGCCAGCGTATGCCCAGCTTTGCCATAACAAAGCCGAAGGAAAGGCTGCCCATAAAGCCGCCGACATTGGCCCATGTCAGCACCGTAGCGGCCTCTGACGCCGGATAGCCGGGCGGATAATCAGCTACGATCTGGACCGCAAACTTCAGGATATAATAGAAAGTGATGCTGTGAAATGTGTAGGCAAACGCCAGCAACAATGTGATCGGCCGCAGCTTCGGATTGGACAGAATATCCGTCAGGCGCGGCTTGGGCGCTGCCTCATCCAGAATTGGCAAGGTTTCGATGGGTGCCTTACCAAAGGCCGAGAGCGTCTGATTAACGCCTTTCAGGTTACGCGTCGTCGCATGATAGGCGGCGGTTTCAGGCACAAGCCAGGCAATGAAGGGAATAATCACCGCTGTGACCACCGCGCCAAACAGAAAGATTCCGCGCCAGCCATGATCCGGCAACAGCCACTGCGACGCCGCGATACCACCAATGATTGCGCCCAGCGGGTACCCCGCCACATAAGCTGCGATCGCGGCGCGGCGGAATATGGAGTTGCTGCTCTCCGCCGTCACAGCGTTCGTGGCGGCGAGCATACCGCCAATGCCGATGCCTGTGATGAAGCGGAAGACGACCATGGACGTCACGCCGCCCGCTGTGCTGGCCATGTACATTCCGCCCGCCATGAAGAGGAGGCAAGTCAGCATTGCGCCTTTGCGCCCATAACGGTCTGCCATGCCACCCAGCAAAATGGAGCCGAACCCCATGCCGACCAACTCCGCGGAAAGGACAACACCCAGCGCAGAACGTTCAATACCCCATTCTTTGGTAATCCCCGGCGCTGCAAAGGCGCTGGAGAGAACGTCAAAGCCATCAAGCGCGTTAAGGATCACCATCAGAGCGACCACGATCCATTGGCGGGCGCTCATAGCTGTGGTGTCTATGATCGTTCTGGGGTCGTTCACGGTCTCTCTCCCAATTGGAACTTCTCAGGTGTTGCTGGCTTCTAGGTGGCGGCTTTTTATTCGTGGATGCGCGTCAGCAGTTCAATAAGCTTCGTCACTTCCTTGTCCGAAAAGCGCGACTTCAACCAGTTTTCGTGATCAAGAATGGCCTGCTTCGCCACACGCAGCATTTCCTGCCCGACATCCGTCAGGTTGAGCGTCTGTTTGCGACCATCTGTTTCGGACTTGCCCCGGATCAGAAGGTCGCGCGCTTCAAGCCGGTTGATGATGGCCATCGTCGTCGCGCGATCCATGCGCATGCGGTGGGCCAAATCGGTTTGGGCGATGTCTGGGTGGTCATCCACGAGCCAGAGAACGGAGACCTGCTTTTGTGTCAGATCAAGATCGGTGAAGGTTTCTGTGAAATGCCGGTAAACGGCGCCATGCGCCAGTCGGATGTGGAACCCAACGATGTTGCGGATTTCGCCGATGTCGTCATCGCCCTCAATCGGCGGCGTTGTCATCACCAACGTTTCTTTTGTTCTTGCCATCAACATCCCTCGGCGCGATTGTTAGTGTAACTTACAAACAGAGTCGAGAGGTTGCCCCATGGCACAGTTCCCAAAGACCCCGTCCTTCACGGGCTTCAATGCGCCGTCCCGCATCGAAGCCGATATTGCGGACTTGGCCTATGAAGGAACTATCCCCCCCGAACTCAATGGCGCCTTCTACCGCGTTCAGCCTGATCCGCAATTCCCACCGCGCTCTGACGATGACATCTCTTTCAACGGCGATGGCATGATCACGCGGTTTCACATCCACGATGGGCAATGCGATTTCCGTCAGCGTTGGGCAAAAACCGATAAGTGGAAGCTGGAAAATGAAGCGGGCAAGGCCCTGTTTGGGTCCTACCGAAATCCTTTGACCGATGATGAGAGCGTGAAAGGCAAAATTCGGGGCACAGCGAATACCAATGCCTGGATTCACGGCGGCAAGCTGTATGCGTTGAAGGAAGACAGTCCCGCGCTGGTGATGGACCCGGCCACGATGGAGACAGAAGGCTTCACCCATTTCTTCAACGATAAGACCGGCCAGAAGATGACGGGTCAAACCTTCACCGCCCACCCAAAGATGGATCCTAAGACCGGCAACATGATCGCCTTTGGCTATGCCGCGTCCGGGCTATGCACCGATGACTGCACCTTTTACGAAGTGACGCCTGAGGGAGAGCTGGTCCACGAAATCTGGTTCAAGGCACCCTATTACTGCATGATGCACGACTTCGGGATTACCGAAGACTATGCCGTGTTCAACGTGATGCCCAGCATCGGCAGCTGGGAACGATTGGAAAAGGGCATGCCCCATTTCGGGTTTGATACGTCGCTGCCGGTCTATCTCGGCGTATTACCGCGCAAGGCTGGCGCGACGGGTGACGACATCCGCTGGTTCAAAACAGGCAACAGTTTCAACAGCCATGTCATGAACGCCTTTCAGGAAGGGACGAAGGTCCACTTCGATATCCCTGTGGCGAAGAACAACATGTTCCCCTTCTTCCCCGATGTGAACGGTGCGCCGTTCAACGGACAAGAAGCCATGAGCTATCTCACCCGCTGGACTGTAGACATGGCAAGCAACAGTGACGCCTTTGATAGCGAAGTCCAGCTCACGCAGACAGCTGGCGAGTTCCCCCGGATGGATGACCGATTTGCCGGCCTGCCCTATCGCTATGGCTGGATGCTGGAGATGGACTACCGCCGTCCGGTCGAGCTGAAGGGCGGGAGTGCGGGCGGGCTGTTGATGAACTGTCTGTGCCTGATCGACCACCAAACCAAGCAGGAGCAGCATTGGTGGTGCGGCCCTGTATCTTCATTGCAGGAGCCCTGCTTCATCCCGCGCAGCAAGGACGCGCCGGAGGGCGATGGCTGGATTGTCCAGATCTGCAATCGTCTTGAAGAGCACCGCAGCGACCTCCTGTTGTTCGATGCGCTGGACATTGAAAAGGGCCCGATTGCAACGATCAACATCCCCATACAGATGCGCTTTGGCTTGCATGGCAACTGGGCCAATGCCGACGAGATCGGACTGGCCGCATGATCAAGCCGGGCCTCGAATTCGTCTATGAAGCCGAAGGCAGCCTTGGCGCGCCGATCCCTATTGGCGACTCGCCCGATGGCACACGGCGCATCATTCCGATTTTTGAAGGTGGGCGGGTTGAAGGTCCGCTCATCAAAGGCGCCTTGATGGGCAATGCGGCGGATTGGCAGTTGACCCGCACGGACGGTGTCACGGTCGCTGATGCCATGTACGCACTTAAAACTGATGATGGCGTCGTCATCCAGATCCGCAACAAGGGGCTCCGTCATGGCCCGCGAGACGTCATGGCGCGCCTTGCGGCAGGTGACCCGGTCGACCCTGCGGAATATTATTTCCGCACGGTGCCGGAATTCATCGCGCCCATCGGCAAATATGACTGGATGAACAAAAGCATCTTTGTCTGTTCCGGCGCGCGCTATCCGGCGGGCATCAAGCTTTGGGTCTGGCGGGTTCTCTAACCTGCCGGGCTTTCCGTCACACTCAGATTGTTACCATCCGGGTCTAAGAACCAGGCAATTTTCGCGTGACCATCCGGTGCGGTCCAGATGCCAAGCTCATCCTGGCCAAAGCCTTCATAAATCTCAAAGGTGACGCCTTTGGCCCGCAACGCAGCGCAGGTTGCGGCGATATCGGGGACATCCCACCCCAAAACCGTGTGCGGGCTTGGACTGTGGCCCGGTATCGGCACGATACGCAGGCTGACGCCATCAAGATCGAAGCGGTCAGCGAACTGATCAGACCCCACAAAAGTCAGGCCCAGAACATCACGGTAGTAAGGCAGCGCCTTTTCCCGTGCGCGTGTAAACAGGAATGTGACAGGTGTTCGGTTTGCAAGAGGCATGTCGGTGCTCCCTTCTTCCTGCGGCAATGCTCTCATGCGTTGCCGCGCGGATCAAGAAAAACCTTTCGCGACTAGATGGGCTCGCCGGCGGCCCGCGCATTCTCCATGAGCCTATCCTCATCCCGCTGCGCACGCGTCGCAATGACCAGCAGCAAGACGACGATCACCGGTGAAACCAGATTGATCGACAGGATCGCTGTTCCGAGATCACCCGTCGCATCGGAAATGAGACCGACCAGATAGGGCCCAATGCCGAGGCCGAGGATCGTCAAAACGAGCAGATACACGCTCGTGGTCACGCCCCGCATGCGCGGCAAGACCTGATCGTACATGATGGCATAAAGCGGCGGCAGCCATCCCGTTAGGATGATGCTGTACAAAGAGAAGCGAAGGAAAAAATCACCCGAAGTCGGCGCGGTGTAGACCCACATTGCAAGGAATGGCGATATGCCGAGCGCAAAGAGCGTCACATAGGATCGCCCGCGCCCCGGAAACCTCTTGTTGAGTATGTCCGACACCGGGCCGGAGATCATCGGCCCCACAATGCCAATTGCGGCCGACAACAGCCCGAAGGTCAGCGCGGTGTCTTTCATGGAGAGATCATAGGTCTTCATCAGGAAGCTCGGCGTGAAGCCCATAATGCCATAGTTGATGACCGACTGAAGCGCACCTACGGCCATCACCATCATCAACGTGGGGGAGCCGGCGATCACCGCAAAGGTCGGCTTGTCAGAGAGAGAGAGTCCCTGCAGCAAGTTGATGATCACGAACGCGCCAAAGCCGATCACGCTCCACTGGAGGGTGTGAGGACTTATGCTGAACGACCCGAAAACAAGATCTGGGCGCGGCGAAAGATGGGCGCAAATCTTGGCCAAGATGATCATCAAAACGATGAGGCCCGCAAGCACGCTTAAGTTCAGGATCCAATGGCCGCGTGTCGCCCCCCGCTGTTTCAGGCTCAACCAGTTGAAACCCGGTGTTACCGAACCCAGGACGGCAGCCGATGCAGCAAATGGTGCCGGATCAGCGGAGCTAGCGATACCGTCCATCGCGCCGCGTTCGGGCTCCCGCAGGCGCCAGAGGAAGAACGAAAGAACAAATCCGGGAGCTGCGGCGGCAAGGAAAGCAAACTGCCATCCGGACAATCCCAATGGCGCCCCACCATTGTTATAGGCATGGTCCCACCAATCAGATGCCACGCCGCCCAAAACCAGCGATCCGCCAAGACCTATGGCAATGGAGGCGGCCAATACCGCCATCACAAAGCCCCGCCGTTCCTTGGGCCAATAATCATAGATGAGCGAGGTGCCAGCGGGTTGGGTCGCCCCCTCCCCGATCCCGACGCCGAGGCGCGATAAGGCAAGGACGCCAAAGCTGCTGGCGAAAGCCGCCAATGCCGTCGCCGACGACCAGAAAGCGATACACAAAGACAGCAGCCGGGTGCGCACCCATCCATCGGCCAAACGACCGAGCGGGAGCGAAAACAGGGCATAGAACAGCGCGAAGACGGTGCCATAGAGCAGGCCCATCTCCGCATCGCCGACGCCAAGGTCCGCCTTGATGCGCGGGGCAAGGATGGCCAAAATGTTGCGGTCCAGCAGGCTCATCGCGTTGGTCAGTGCAATGATCAGCAGCGCGTACCACGCACCCTTCGCCGGAACGGCTTTACCCTCCCCCATCCTCTCGTCCTTCACCTATAACTTGAACCAGCGTTCTGCGTTGGTCTGGAAAAACTTCTTCTTCTGATCTGCCGAAATGTCGAGGTTGTCCATCGCGCGGACCTCATCCGCCACATATTCATAGGGATAATCCATGGCGTACATCACGCGATCCTCACCCATCACCTCGATCATCAACTTGATCGCCGGTTCAAATGGCAGGCCTGAACAGGTGCCGAGAAAGTTGTTGCGCATATAATGGAACAGGTCGTGCTTGAGCGGCTTCAGACGTTCATAGCGGTTGGACCGGACGCCGGCCTGATGCATGTAGTTGGTCCGGAACAGCCAATAAGGCAACGCCTCACACCCATGGCCCGCCATGATCTGAAGGTCGGGATAGCGGTCAAAAAGGCCCGTCGTGACAAGGCGGAGGAGATGATAGGCCGTTTCCACGCCGAAGCCGAAGATCGCCCCATCGAGCCCTGCATCGATCATGCCGCCCATCATGTCGTCGGGCAGCGTTGCTGGATGGATGTAAAGCGGCTGGCCCGTCTCCACCAACGCCCGGAAGATCGGGTCAAACTGCGCCTCATCGAGATAATGGCCCTGTGTGTGGCTGTTGATCTGGACGCCCTTGAACCCCAGCTCATTGGCACCGCGCCGGATTTCCGCAGCGGACCATTCCGGGTCCTGCGGGGCGACAGCTGTCATGCCTATGTACCGATCCGGATATTTCTGCACAGCATCGGCCAAATAGTCGTTTGCGCGGGCAACAATCCCCTTGGCTTCCGCCACATCAGCCAAGGGCTGAACCCCGGGCGAAGTCAGCGCGAGGATGGCTTTTTCGATCCCCGTTTCATTCATATGCGCAATGCGCTGCTCCCCAAGATTGAGCAGCCGGTCAATAATCTGGGTCGCGCGTTCCGAGGGGCTTTGGGCGTAAAAGCCCCATAGCGAGACCATGCCCTTGTCCGCTGTTCCGTCCTTCACCATCCGCAGGAAGACATCAATCTGCTCCCGCGTGGCAAAGGCTTCCTCTGTCGCGATCCGCAAATAGCCTCGGTCGCCGCCGGTTTTCAGTTCGTGGGTCATTTTAATTCCTTTTCCGGCGACATTCAGGCTTCGTGAACAGCCTTGGTGACAAGGCACGCATGCAGACCTTCGGGGCCATCTTCATGGCCATGGCCAGACCATTTCACGCCACCAAAGGGCGCGTCTGCGCCGCCGATCATGTTGGTGTTGATGCCCAGCATGCCGGTTTCGATATCCCGCGCCAGACGCATCCGGCGCTTGGGATCGTTGGTCCAGGCATAGGCCGCCAGACCA
Organism: uncultured Sphingomonadales bacterium; assembly: GCA_903839675.1. Taxonomy (GTDB): domain Bacteria; phylum Pseudomonadota; class Alphaproteobacteria; order Sphingomonadales; family Sphingomonadaceae; genus Aquisediminimonas. The sequence continues at coordinate 61,637 of CAIMDB010000018.1, read as the reverse complement.
TAAGGCAGGCGGTTTGCTTCGGCGATCATGTCATCGTCGCTGCCAAAGGGGTTGAGGATGGCGACCGGGCCAAACGGCTCTTCATTCATGATGTCGGCGTCCAGCGGCACCTCCGACAGCACCGTCGGCGCGTAGAAGAAGCCCTGATTGCCGATGCGTTCGCCACCGGTGCCGAGCTTACCGCCACGCGCCACCGCATCGCCGATCAGCCGCTCCATCGCATCCGGACGCCGCGGGTTGGCCATCGGCCCCATCTGGCTTTCCGGATCGAGACCATTGCCGACCTTGATCGTCTTTGCGCGTTCAACAAAGCCGTCGCGGAAGCGGTCGAAGACATTCTCGTTTACGATGAACCGCGTCGGCGACACGCAGACCTGCCCCGCATTGCGATACTTGCCAGGCACCATGGTGTTGAGCACGGTGTCCACATCGACGTCGTCAAACACCAGCACAGGCCCATGCCCGCCCAGTTCCATCGTCGTCCGCTTCATATCTTCGGCCGCCAGCTTCGCCAGATGCTTGCCGACAACCGTCGAACCGGTGAAGCTCAGCTTACGGATGATGGGCGACGCCAGCAGATGGCGCGACACCTGATCCGGCACGCCGAATACCGCCTGCGCCACTTCCTTCGGTAGCCCGGCATCCAAGAGACACTGCAAGACGCCGAGCGCGGATGCAGGCGTCTCTTCCGCCGACTTCATGATGACCGAGCAGCCCGCCGCAATCGGTGCGCCGAGCTTGCGGCCCGGATTGCCGAGCGGGAAATTCCAGGGGCTGAACGCGGCCACCGGACCGACCGGCTCATACATTACGGTCGAGCGCATACCCGCCGGGCGGACGAGCTGGCGCCCGTAGATGCGCTGCGTTTCACCCGCGTAGAAGTTGAACAAGCCGACGTTCATCATCACTTCGATGCGCGCCTCACCAAGGGTCTTTCCCTCTTCCAACGTCGCTATGCGGGCTAGGTCTTCCTGACGCTCCAGCATCAACCGAGCGGCCCCTTGCAGGACGGCGGCACGTTGCTGCGGCGACGACTCCCGCCAGATGAGGAAGCCGCGCTGCGCCGTCTCCAACGCACGGTCGAGGTCTGCCGCATCGGCCAAAGGCAGTTCGCCCAGCGTCTCGCCGGTGGCCGGATTGACGACCTTGTGCGTTGCTCGATGGCCAGCGGACACCCGCTCGCCGTCAATGATCATGTAGAGTTCAGGATAGCTGCTCACTTTGCGGCCTTTTCGCGGTCAATGTCACCCTGCCAGCGTTCCGGTAAAATCGGTGCGCCGGTCACGGGATGAGTGTTGTGGAACGGCACGACCTTGTGCGTCGGCCAGAGCCAGACGCCGTCCTTCAGGACGTCAGGACCCGTCGGATCTTCCGGGATGGTCTTGTCGAGGAACGGCACGTAGTTGGGCCGCGTGTGCGCCCAGCCGGTTTCATAATCGGCATGCCATTGCGGCGCATAGTCGAGAATATGAATGCGCCACACGCCGTCCACCTTCTTGTAGGTGTTCTCGTAAATGCCGCCTTCCCACCATTGGCGGACGCTCTGCATCGGGTTGTCGCCGGTGTAATCCTTGTGGCGCCCCGCCTGCATGGTGCAGCGGAAGCGCGCGAGCGCCGTCACACCATCCGGCTGGATATCCACCACGTCCTGATGCTGCGGATGATCGAGCAGGAAGCCGTCAATCGGGCCATTGTTGCCGTGCGTGAAGTTCTTCTGGAACCGCTCAATATAAAGGCGCGCAGCGCCCGCCTTGCCCTTGTAGATGCCGCCGAAGAAATGAACTTCGCAATCCTCGGTGAACAGGTCGACAACCTCGCGATACAGGCACTTGTCGATCAGATAGCCGTAGAGATGATGCAGTTTACGGACAGACTGTTCGTCTTCACAGATGGTCACACGCTTGGTGAGCGCGGCCAGTTGCGCTTCGAGGGCGGCAATACGATCTTCAGACACGAGATTCTCCTTTGAATTGGGTTTAGGCCGCAACCTGCTTTTCAAGTGCTTCGAGGCGTTCGACTTCCTCGCGATAGGGTTTGATGGCGCGGAACATCAGATAGGCTCCTAGCGGCATCAGCGTGATCGCGGTCAGCAGGATGGCCTGCCCAAGATCCTGCGTCACAAAGTCAGAAACAATGCCGATGAACCAGCTGCCCATCGCGCCGAAGAAGGTGAACATAAACAGATAGAAGGCCGTTACTTGCCCACGCATATCGTTCGGCGCGACCCGTTGGATGGCGGCATTTTGCGGCACGGCCCCGGCAATCGCAAAGAAGGCGCCGCAGCCGAACGCAATCGTGGACCAATAGGGATCGGGGATGAGCAAGGCTGTGATGATAACGACTGTCGATCCGCAGTAACAGACGAACGCCGCACGGACATTCGCGTCGCGATGTCGCTTCGCAAGCCACTCCACAAATATCCCGCCAACGAGCATGCCCGCCAGCGATGCCACGAGTGCCACACTGCCGATGAGATTCCCGATCTGGCTGGCATCCCACCCAAATTCACGCATCAAATAAGGTGTCCGCCAGAACATGATCCCGAAGGATTCAATGGCGCTAAGAGCCAATGCACCGAACATGGGATAATAGACACGGCCACCGGCATGGATCGCTTTTGCAGCGTCAAACCCCATGAAGGTGATCATCTTGCGGCCTAGGCCAACGTCCGTTGGAATCTGGACAGCGGACTGGTTCGGCGCAAGTCGCAGCGGCTCCTTCACGGTCAAGAACAAGAGCGACGCAATCAGCGTTGGCACAGATAGATAGATGAGCGCCAACTGCCAGTTATAGATGGACAGACCCATGAAGGTTGCCCCGTCCCAACCCGCCGACGCCGTCACCAGTTGCCCGCCGATGATCGGCCCAAGCGTCGTCCCGCCGATGAAGCCCAGCTGCAGCAGAGCAAAAGCGCGCGTCAGAATGCGCGGCGGAAAAGCGTCCGTTAGCAGGGAGTAAGAAGACGGCGCATGGGCTGATCCGCCCGCGGCCAGAAACACGCGCGACCCGACGAATTGCGAAAAATTCTGCGCAATCCCGCTGAGTGCGACAAGTATGCCCACAAATGCGGCGCTCGCCGAAAGGACCAGCTTGCGTGGATAGATATCTGCAAGACGGCCGAGCGGAATGCCGACGAAGAAATAGCAGATGATTGTCGCCGGCCCGGCCAGAAAGCCGAGTTGCGTATCGGTCAGTTGGAAGTCACGTTTGATGCTTTCCGCGAGCATCCCGAATACGACCTGATCGAGGAACGACATAAAGGTGGCCAGAATGATGACGGCCAGTGCCCAATAGGCAGCACCTGCCGACGGCCAGGCGCGCGCCTCAGCAACCGCGCTTGTCTTCAGATCGCTTGTCGCGCCAATCGGTCCCGCCATGCACGCTCTCCTCTCTCTTCACTTTCGGCGAGCAGCGATTGACGTTCGCGCTTCCCAACCTCAAGATTGTATGTATTAGATACAATATTGTTTGGCCGTTGCTGTCCAGTCATTTTGTATGGCAGCGTCAGATATGGCAACAAGAAGCACGGATCGGAGACCCGGTCGGCAGGCGGAGAGGACAGGCACATGCAAAATCTACCCGGCAAGACAGCATTCATCACAGGCGGCGCCTCCGGCATCGGCCTCGGCATCGCAAAGGCCCTGCTTGGCGCCGGCATGAATGTCGTCGTTGCTGACATCCGCGACGATCATCTGGAAGAGGCCAAGGCAGAACTGGGCTCGCCGGAACGCGTTCTGGCCCTGAAACTCGACGTCACCAACCGCGCCCAGTTTGCCGAGGCTGCCGACGCCACAGAAGCACGATTCGGGAAGATTCACATCCTCTGCAACAACGCAGGCGTCGCCGTCGTTGGGCCAACGGAAATGGCGAGCTATGCCGACTGGGATTGGGTGATGGGGGTCAATCTGGGCGGCACCATCAACGGCGTAACGACCATGCTTCCGCGTATCCTGTCGCACGGCGAAGGCGGGCACATCGTCAACACGGCTTCCATGTCAGGCATCGTGCCTGTTGGCGGAACGACGATCTATTCCACCGGCAAAGCCGCCGTCGTCACGATGATGGAATGCATGCGCCCGGAACTTGAAGCAAAGGGCGTCATCTGCTCCGCTTTCTGCCCAGGGGCCGTGCAGTCAAACATTGCCGAAGCGAGCAAAACCCGCCCTGCCGAACTCGCCGAAACGGGCTATGCCGAAGCCGACAAGCGCCGGCAGAATGGCGGCAATTTCTTCCACCTCTACCACACCAAGGAACAGGTCGGGGAACGCGTGCTGGAGGGCATCCTCAACGATGAGCTCTACATCCTGACGCATGCCGAATTCCTTGACGGCGTGACCGACCGCGCCAATGCAATGATCGCTTCGGTCCCGGCCAAACTCCCGCAGAACGAGGAGTATAAGCAAACGTTCTCCATGCTGTTCAACAGCCCGATCTGGGCCGATGAAATCAAGCGCCAGAAGGAATTGAAGGCATGATCGAGTTTGCGGGACGTACTGCCTTCGTCACCGGCGGCGCTAACGGCATCGGCATCGGCCTTGTTCGTGCATTGCTGGCGGAAGGCTGCAAGGTCGCCATTGCCGACATCCGTCAGGACGCCATCGAAAAGGCCCTGAAAACGCTCGACAATCAGAGCGTCATGGGTGTGCAGGTCGACGTGTCATCGCGCGATGCGATGGAAAAGGCCGCAGATGAAGTCGAGGCCAAGTTTGGACCTGTCAGCTTGCTGTTCAACAACGCAGGCATCAACCTTTTTCAAACCATTGAAGACTCAAGCTATTCTGACTGGGATTGGGTGATGGGCGTCAACCTGCATGGCCCCATCAATGGCGTGATGACCTTCGTCCCGCGCATGATTGCGGCGGGCAATGGCGGGTATATCGTCAACACAGCGTCGATGGCCGGCTGGCTCGCATCAGGCGCACCGGGCATTTACAACACGACCAAGTTCGCCTTGCGCGGCATGTCTGAATCGCTGCGCTACAGCCTCGCGCCGCATGGCATTGGCGTGTCGATCCTGTGCCCCGGCCTCGTCAAATCTTACATTTACGCCAGCGATGATGTCCGCCCCAAGGAATTGCTCGACGGCGCGAAGCCAGTCGACACCGCCAACGTCCAGCGCCTGGCCGAATTCCACGAATTCGGCATGGAGCCAGACGTCATTGCCGCACGCGTTCTTGAAGGCATGCGCGAAAACAGGACCTATATCTTCTCGCACCCCGAGTTCAAGGACGAGGTCTCCGAGCTGTTTCAGGAATATCTTGCAGATTTCCGTGACTTGCCTGAAGATCCGGGCTTCGAAAAGCGGACCGGCTTCGAAAAATTCCGTCGGGATCGCTATTCGGAAGCCCGCGCTGCGGCGCGCAAGGCCACTTAGAAGGAACAGCCGCATGAAGGTCAACGCACTCGACCATGTCAACATCATCACGGCCGATCTGGACGGAACGTGCGACTTTTATGCGGAACTATTGGACCTTGAACGCCGCGACGCCCCGCCTCCGCTGACGCCGCAGACAGCGCAATGGATGTATGATGGCGCGGGCCGCCCGATCCTGCACATCAACAGCCTGGATTGTGTTCGCACTTATGACCGCGACGTCGCCACGGGGCCAACCGGTTCCATCCACCATATCGCGCTTAACTGTTCGGGCTATGATGACGTCATGGCGCGACTTAACGCCCGCGACATGGATCATCAGGTGAACCTCATTGCCGCAATTGGTCTGCGTCAGGTCTTCACGCAGGACCCCAACGGAGTTCTACTGGAACTGAATTTCTTCGGGGATTGAACGCACAGTCGCGCAAAATCAGCGCTACTTGGGGTCCTTCCGGACTTTGACGATAGGTTCCCACTGCCCGGCATTCACCGGGGCGATGGCTGCCGCATGAGGGGCGCCGCCATGCTCGGAAAAGGTCGAGACGCAACCCGGTTCATGCACGCACTGCTCATTCAGAGAATATTGGCGGGTATTCGCGCAGCCGCCGAGCGCCAGCAGGGCAATGATTAGAACAGGCTTCATCATGGTTCGACCCCCGACATGTTGAGCCTACATAGTGCCCCGGTCCGCTGAACCACAGGTGAACACGGCCCTGCCCTATCGCTGGGCGTAATCCGCAATCCACTCCACGGTCTTTCTGAGCCCGCCGAACGGATAGAAATGCAGGCGCACGCGGCCATGCTCATCACCCAATCCCTTGGCAAACGCATCTACCAGCTTATCGGGGCCAGCTGTGCCGAGCAGATTGGTGATGCTGACGCCGTACTTCTTCATGACAGAAGCAGAGGCCCCAACGCCACAGCGCGCAGCGAAGGCGAGCAAGCGCTTGATCCCGGCAGGCCCTGGAATACCAATGCGGACCGGGCACATGATGCCCCGCGCGCGAAGCTCCTTCAGCCAAACCAGAAACGCGTCGGGATCAAATCCGAACTGCGTCACGACAAGCGGCGCCATGCCGCGACTTTCGATCTCACGGACCTTGGCTTCAAGGACGGCCCAGCATTCCGCCTCTGACATGTTCGGATGCCCTTCCGGGTGTCCGCCAATGCCAATGGCTTGAATGCCGGAGCGTTCAAACGCACCTGTCGCAATCAACGCCATGGTGTCAAAATACGGCCCCTGCGGCTCGGGCGGGTCGCCCGCCACGATGAAGCAGCGGCGCACACCTGCCTTTTCCACCACGGCCTTCAGATAGGCCTCGAAGTCATCCTGCGAGGTAATCCGACGCGCCGAAAAATGCGGCATCGGTTCAAATCCCAATTCCCGCACCGCAATGGTGGCTGCCACGCGGGCATCCACCTCTTCACCGGGAAGATAGGTCACCGCAATGGGTGTTTCGGCAGGAATGAGCGGCGCTGCGTCCCGCAACGACGCCTCATCCTTGGCCGTCATTTCAAGAGAGAAGCCCTCAGTAACGCCCGCTGGGGGCCGATCCCAATTGGGATGGATCAGTGCGGAACTGGCCATAGGTGCGCCTCTCAAGAATAAAGCGTGTCACCCGCGCGCCGGTTTTGGCGTCGCGGGTGCACGTCAACAATCGGCTTAGCGCGCAGTGCGCCAGCCATCAGCGTAGGTTTCCCGTGCCACGCGGCTGTACGGAACCGGTGAGACGATCACGCGGACGTTCAGCTGCTTGTGCGGCTCAACCGTGGTCTTGCGCGTGCCACCATTTTCTTCACCCCAAACAACGTTTAGTTCCGTGCCGAACGGAATTTCAGGGTCAACTGTGGCAAGGCTCAGCGCCTGCTTCTCGTTGTATGAGAAGCCCGTGAACATCGACAGACCGACCGTCTTGCCGCCTGCATCGACAACGCGGTCGTAGTTGGACGAGGCATAGTTGGCGAGCGGAACGTCGAAGAACTTATACGCTTCGCCATCAGGGTTGAACATCGACGCCATGATCTTGGCCATGTCTTCCGGATGCCAAGCGAGTGTCACCTTCTTGCGCTGTTCCGCGGGGTTCAGGGCTTCAAGTGCTTCACGACCATGAAAATCATGGTCGAACTTGACGAAGTTGCCATAGCCGAGTTCCCATGGGTTCAGATAATAGTCTTCGATATTCTCGGAAACGAATGAACCACCGATGGAGCCGGTTGCTTCATAGCTGTCAGCGCCGAGCCACTCGCGGAAGCCCTTCAGCTTTTCACCTGTGTAGATGGCGGGAAGCGGCGATGGGATCCAGCCGGATTCCAGCGTGTTCGAAGGATAAGCACGACTACCGCAGGCGATCAGACCAAATTCCTTGCCGGCTTCCAGAATGGCAGCGCGGATTTCTTCCTGCTCGGCATAGGGGCCCCAGATTTCGAGGCCCGGTGCGCCAGACATGCCGTGACGCAGCGTGCGGACGGTTTTGCCCGCAATGTTCATCGTCGACATGTTGAAGAACTTAAGCTGCTCGAGCGGGCCGCCATGCAGCTTTTCAATCACAGCCCAGGCGTTCGGGCCCTGAATCTGGAAACGCCATTCCTTACGGGTGACGGGCTTGCCCATCGGACGCATTGGCGAACGATCATCCAATTCGATTTCAACGTCATAGCCGCCGGTTGCAGCATGGTAGCGCAGCCAGTTGGAAGCCGGTGCACGGCCAACATAAGTGAAGCTCTGTTCTTCTTCCCAGAAGATGATGCCATCGCCAATGACATGGCCATACGGCGTCGTCGGAACATACTGCTTGGCCTTGTTGACGGACCAGCCCTTGGAGCTGTTGATCATCGTGTCAGACAGCAGCTTGGCCGCATCCTTGCCGCGAATGTAGAGGTTCACCATGTGATGTGACTGGTCAAACAGCACGGCGCTATGCTGCCAAGCCCACTGCTCCGAACGCCAATTCGAAAACTCAGGTGCGACCACAGGGTAAACGTAAGCGCCAAGCTGCGAATTGCGGAGCATTTCCACAATGTTGCCAGACGACTGCAATACCTGATCCAGGTTCTTTGCGGACATCAATGCCTCTCCCATTCAAAAAAACGATAGGCAGGGCATATCATTTTTTGTATGCAACACAAACAATAAATTCCCGGAGAGAAACAAATGCTCGACCACCGCCATGTTCTGACACTTTCCTGCCCGGACCGTCCGGGCCTGGTCGCCGGTATGGCGCGACTGCTTGCCGACAATGGCGGTAACATCATGGAATCGCAGCAGTTTAATGATAAAGAGAGCGATCGCTTCTTCATGCGCGTCGTCTTTGAAATGGGCGAAGGAACCAGCACCGATGGCTTCCGCACCGCCATTTCGGCTTATGCCGTAGAATGTGAAATGGACTGGCGGCTTCGCCCCGTGGGAGAATCACGCAAGGTGCTTCTGATGGTCTCCAAGTTCGACCATTGTCTTGGCGATCTGCTCTACCGTGTCCGTATCGGCGAAATCCCGATGGAGGTGGTCGGCATCATTTGTAACCACCCGCGCGACGCGCTCAATATCTCGCTGCTCGGAGACATTCCGTTCCATCACCTGCCGGTGACCAAGGACACCAAGCCGCAGCAGGAAGCACAGATCAAGGAAATCGTGACGGCTACAGGTGCCGAGCTGGTTGTGCTGGCGCGCTACATGCAAATTCTGTCGGATGATCTCTCCGCCTTCCTCAGCGGCCGTTGCATCAATATCCACCACAGCTTCCTGCCCGGCTTCAAAGGCGCAAAGCCTTATCACCAGGCCCACGCCCGCGGCGTGAAGATGATCGGGGCGACCGCGCACTATGTGACCGAAGATCTCGATGAAGGCCCAATCATCCATCAGGATGTCGAAGCCATCAGCCACGCCGATACGCCGGAAGATCTCGTTCGCAAGGGCCGCGACATTGAACGTCGTGTGCTTGCACAGGCGGTACACTGGCATTTGCAGGACCGCGTCTTCGTGAACGGCACGAAAACAGTGGTGTTCAAAGACTAAGCTGAGTTGGGAGGGGATAAAGCCCCTCCCCGCTTTTTCAGCGCACGTGCCCTGACCAAGTGCGCAGACCCGGCATAGTGCGGTCCTCACTCTTCAACGCTTCGGCCACTGCCGGACGCGCAGCGACCCGATCACGCCACTCGACTAGTTTGGGGCAGCGGGTTGCGACCTCAAGATCGGGGAACATGCGCTCCACCATCGCGCCACAGTGCGAATAGAAATTGATGTCAGCGAGTGTGTAGGTCTCACCCGCCAGCCAGGCCGTTTCGCCCAACTGCTTTTCAATCTTGTCGAGCGCATACTCGATCTTGCTCGTCGCATTCGCCAGATCAGCCTCCGAGAAGCCAGACCGCGCCGTCATCCATTTCTTGCGCTGATCCGGCAGCGGAATACGCGCCATCAGCTCATCGAACGTCCCATCTTCGATATTCTGGGTGACGATGCGGATCATCCGGTGCCAGCCGTGCATTGAAACATGGTTCATCACATGTTCGTCGATGAACTTGTTCCAATAGCGCATCCGTGCGGCGCCTTTCGGGTCACGGGGGCGAAGCGGCGCATCTTCTGGCTGATCGTCCGGAAAAGCATCTTCCAGATATTCATTGATCACGGTCGTGTGGGTAATGATGACGCCGTTATGATCCAGAACCGGCACCTGCCCTTCCGGATTGAGGGCGGTGAACCATTCCGAATGTTGTTCAAACTTATGAAGGTCGACGTAGATGCTCTCATAAGCCAGACCCTTTTCTTTCAAAGGGATCATCGATTTGAGCGAATTGGCCAGCGGCTCGGCATGGTAGTATTTCAGGCCCATATGCTTCCTCCCATCGCCAACCATTCGGTTGGTCACCCTTATCGTACAGACAATGTGCCGAGTATGCCGCCGTCGACCGCCCATGCCTGACCGGTCACATGGCTGGCCGCATCAGAAAGCAGGAAGGTTGCGACTTCAGCCGTCTCGTCCGCGGTGCCAACCCGGCCTTGCGGAACATTCCGACCCATAAATGCCATGGCCGCGGGAATGTCATCACCGCCAATATTGTGCAGCAAAGGCGTTTCGATGAGGCCGGGCAAGATGCAGTTGACGCGCACATTGGAGGGCGCGACCTCAAGCGCCGCAGCCCGCGCCAAACCAAGCACCGCATGCTTTGATGCGACATAACCGGGATTATTCGCCATGCCGCGTTCGCTCGCAAGACTACCGGTGATAACGATAGATCCCCGTTTGCGCGCGACCATACCTGGCAAAACCCGCTTCATCGCCCAGAACACGCTTGTCATGTTCGTGCGGATCACCGTGTCGAACATCTCATCATCATAGTCAGAAAATGGCGCGAAACTGCCGCCCATTCCCGCATTGGCAAACAAGCCTTCAATCGGCCCGAACGCGCCTTCTGCTGTGTCGAATACCGACAAGAGAGCGGGCTTATCACCCACATCGGCCACGCCATAGGCCGCTGCACCGCCTTCAGACCGGATCTCCGCAACCGCTTCCTGAAGCGTGGCCTCGCTGCGCGCGATAAGCGAGACGCGCGCGCCGCGCCGGGCGAGCATCCGTGCTGTCGCCCGCCCAATCCCCGTTGACGCGCCGGTCACAAGAATGTGGCGGCCCTTGAACTCGGTCATGCCAGGCCGAGCAGCTTTGCGGCGTTGTCTTTCATGATGCCCGGCAGAACTTCTTCCTTGAAGCCAACCTGACGTGCGGCATCGAGCCACTTTTGTGGGTGGATCAGCGGGAAGTCAGACCCGAACAGCATCTTCTTGCGCAGTTGTGTGTTGGCGTACTGAATGATCTGCGGTTGGAAGTATTTGGGGCTCCAGCCGCTGAGATCGATGAACACATTGTCCTTGTGCAGCGCCATCGACAGGCTTTCATCGACCCATGGCCAGCTGGGGTGGGCAAGGATGATCTTCATGTCGGGGAAGTCGACCGCGACATCATCCACCAGCATCGGCTGGCCATATTTGAGATGCACGCCGCCGCCGCCGCGCATACCCGTGCCCATGCCGGAATGGCCGGTGTGGAAGATGGCAGGCAGCTTATATTCGTTGATGACTTCGTAGATCGGGTAACCGACCTGCGCTGCCGGATCGAGGTTCTGCATGATGTGATGGAACTTGAAGCCCTTCACACCGTGGTTTTCGATTAAATCACGCGCCTCGCGTGCGCCCATCTTGCCCTTGTGCGGATCGATGGAGGCGAACGGAATGCAGATATCGTCATTCTTGTTGGCGATCTCGGCAATCTCGTAATTGCTCACGCGCTTGGCGCCAATGCCGCTCTCGCAGTCAACGGTGAACATGCAGAAAGCGATCTGCTGTTCGCGGTAGATCTCGATGATTTCGGGCATTTTCGGACGTTCGCGTGGTGCCTTAAAATAGGCGCTCGCGGCGTCGAAAAACTTGCCCATGACCGGATCTTCAGGATCATGACAGGACACTTCGGCATGGACGTGAACGTCAATGGCTTTGATCTTAGACAGTTCGATGGGCATTTATAAAATTCCTAAAGCCCCTCTCCTTCAGGGGAGGGGTTGGGGTGGGGACTGCCTTGCGGCAACGCGCCCGACGCTGGAGTGACGGATATCCCCCACCCCAACCCCTCCCCTAAAGAGGAGGGGCTCTCTCACCCTACAGCTGAATGATAACCGTCTTGGTTTCAAGATAGGCGTCGATACCAGCCTTACCCTGTTCGCGGCCAATGCCCGATTCCTTGTAGCCGCCAAAGGGCAGCGCGGTGTCGATCATCGCGTGGCAATTGCCCCAGACCGTGCCGGATTTAATCTTAGCAGCCAGCTTGTGCATCGTGGCCACATCCTTGGTCCAGATGCCTGCACCCAGGCCGAAGGCCGTGTCGTTGGCCGACTTGGCAACTTCATCAAGATCATCGAAGCGCTGGGCGACGACAACAGGACCGAAGATTTCTTCACGCACAACGCTCATCTGCGGGTTCACATCGACGAGGATGGTCGGGTTGACGAAATAACCGTTACCGGAGGGTGCATCGCCACCCATCGCAACCGACGCGCCATCGCGCTTGCCAGCTTCGATATAACCCATAACCTTATCGTGCTGTTCCTTGCTGATGATGGCGCCCATGTGCGCTTCCGGGTCCAGCGAGGCGCGCGGTGCCCAGAAGGACGCCGTTTCCGCCATGCCTTCGACGACCTTGTCGAATACCGAGCGGTGCGCATAGAGGCGCGAACCGGCGACGCAGACCTGACCTGCGTTGAAGAAGATGGCGCCTGCAACACCCGGTGCGGTCGCGGCGACATCAACGTCTGGCATCACGACGACGGGCGACTTGCCGCCCAGTTCGAGCGTGACGCGCTTCATCGTGTCGGTGGCGTTTTTGTTGATGAGCTTGCCGATTTCGGTCGATCCGGTGAAGGCGACCTTATCGACATCGGGATGCTTCACCATCCGGTCACCCGCCGTGTGGCCATTGCCGGTGATGATGTTCAGGACACCAGCGGGGAAGCCAGCTTCAGCAACAAGATCAGCCAGACGCAGCGCCGTCAGTGACGTTTGCTCAGCCGGCTTCAGCACAATCGTGCAGCCCGCGGCCAGAGCAGGCGCAATCTTCAGGCATGCCATCAGGAGCGGGAAGTTCCAGGGAACGATCTGCGCACAAACGCCAACTGGTTCCTTGACTGTGTAGCTGAACACAGTGCCGGCGGGCATCGTATATGGCGCGGTCGTTTCACCACCAACCTTGGAGGCCCAGCCCGCCATGAAGCGGATCTGGCTGATCGCACCGGGGATGTCGACAGCACCGGCCATGCCCTTTGGCTTACCGTTGTCGATCGCTTCCAGTTCGGCGAATTCGTCCGCATGGGCTTCCAGAAGATCGGCCAAGCGGTGCATCGTGCGGTCACGGACCATCGGCGGAAGGTTGGACCAGCGACCATCGTCAAACGCCGCACGGGCCGCGGCAACGGCGCGATCCACATCCTTGTCCGACGCATCAACGATTCGGCTGACTTCCTTACCGCAGGATGGATCTTCAACAGGGATTGTCGCGTCATGCGAAGATGCAACCCATTCATTGTTAATGAAAAGGGCGGGCTTGCGGGAAAGCGCTTTCTTGGCGGCTTCGGAATAAGGGCGCTGCTCGCGCGAAATTGTGGTCATCTCGTTCATCGAAACTCTCCTCGTCCTGCGAGCCGTCATCGGCCCTTCATGAATTCAAACTTACGTCAGTTAGTGTGTGTTGCATACTAAAAAGAAACAATCACTCTTCCAAGTCCTTATCCTCATGCGCACGCTTTATGACATAGTGACGGATTGCATCGATCTCGCTTGCCGACATCACATTGCTCCATCCGACCATGCCGTTGGCCTTCAATGCACCATCGTGCACAATCTTCTGCCACCCATCAGCAGACGCCAGCATACCACTATGCCGGAGGTCAGGAATGATCGCCCCGCCAACGGCCGCATCACCGTGACAAACGCCACAATATCGGCCATAGAGATAACTGCCACGGGCAATCACATCAGGCTTAGCCGTCTGCGGCGGCGGATCGAGCGGCATCTTATTGAGCGGAGGTGGTGCCGGCAGCTTCGCTTTTCCTCCCAGTTTGAAGACCAACAGGCGGCTGATATTGCGCACCGGTCCCGACACGTCAGACAGAACGCCGGGCGCCAAGGCCCAGATGCCGCCCCAGCCCGCCAGTACAGCGACATATTGATCGTTGCCGATCTTGTACGTGATGGGCGCCGCAACGACTCCCGTCTGCGCAGGGAAAGACCAGAGCTGCTTGCCCGTGTCCGACGCAAAGGCGGCAAAACTGCCGGTCGCATTCCCTTGGAACACAAGATTGCCGCCAGTCGCCAGAACGCCGCCATTCCAGGGGCCGTTATAGGGAACCCGCCAGCGCTCTGTTTGGGTGATGGGATCCCACGCAATGAGAGCGCCCTTGGTTGCCGCCTTGGCAGCATCCCGCGCCGCCTTGATCGCAGGCATGGCGCCTGCGGCTTGGTCGATCCCGATATTGAAGCCTTGCGCCTTCGGCTTCCAGTCCTTTTCCGGGAAATAGGGGAAAGCCGCAATCTGCGCGGGGATGAACACCAGCTTCTGCTTGGGATCAAACGCCATGGGATGCCAGCTGTGCGCACCACCTGCACCCGGTGTTCCAAGAAACGGCTTGCCCGTCTTGTCATACCGCGCTTCGGGGTTCTCGATGGGGCGGCCTGTTTTCGGATCAAGACCCTTGGCCCAGTTCACCGGAACATAGTTCTTGCCGGAAATGAACGCGCCGTTCGTGCGATCGATCACATAGAAATAGCCATTTTTAGGCGCATGCATCAGGACTTTGCGCGTCTTCCCGCCAATTTCCAGATCCGCCAGCATGATGTGCTGCGTCGCCGTGAAGTCCCATGTTTCGCCCGGCGTTTCCTGGAAATGCCAACGATACGCGCCCGTCTTTACATCAATCGCGACGATCGACGACAGGTACAGATTGTCGCCGCCACCCGGAGAGCGATAGGCCTGATTCCAGGGTGACCCATTGCCGACACCTATGTAGAGAAGCCCAAGATCGGGATCATAGGCCATCGCATCCCACACGGTGCCGCCGCCGCCGATCTTCCAATACTCACCTTTCCAAGTAGCTTCGGCCTTCTTCAGGTGCGGCTGACCCTCGTTTTCACCGGGCTTTCCGGGGACAGTGTAGAAGCGCCAGACCTCATTGCCGGAGACCGCATCATAGGCTGTCACATAGCCACGCACGCCCATTTCTGCGCCGCCATTGCCAATGATGACTTTGCCATCAACGACACGCGGGGCGCCCGTAATGGTATACGGCTTCGACTGATCGACGGTGACCTTGGACCAGATTTCCTTGCCCGTCGCCCGATCCAGCGCAACGAGACGCCCGTCGAGCGTGCCGAGATAAAGACGATCACCCCAAGCAGCGACGCCACGATTGACGACATCGCAGCACGCCTTGACGGCTGTTTCACCGGGAACCTTGGGATCATATTCCCACAGCAGCTTACCAGACACAGCATCATAGGCCTTAACCTTGGACCATGCAGTGGAGATGTATATCTTTCCGTCGATGACGAGCGGCGTGGCTTCTTGCCCGCGCGACGTATCCAGATCGGCAAACCAAGCGAGGCTCAGGCCGGAGACGTTTTCGGCATTGATAGCATTCAACGGACTGAAGCGTTGTTCGTCATAGGTGCGGCCATAGGATAGCCATTCGGTATCATTTGACGCCGCATTGACCAGCTTTTCAGCATTGACGGCACCCGGCTTATCCAAATCCATGGCAGGCTTGCAACCGACCACCAAAGCCCCAATCGCAACAGCAAAAACGAACTGCTTTTTCATCCACGCCCTCCTGATACGCCCGCTTAACCCCAGCGGTTGATTTCCGGCCCCGGTGCCCAGCATTCTTCCGGGTTCGCTAGCGCCCCACGTTTTTGCGCCGCTGTCATTCCCGGTCGAGCAGCCATGCGGGCCATCCAGCCGTGCAACGCCGGTTTCCCGTTGAATGCCTCTGGCACAAGATCGGGACACAGCCACGGGTAAGTGACGAGGTCAGCGATGGAGAAATCGCCCATCAGCCAATCTCGCCCATCCGCCAAGGCTGTGTCCGACATTTCCGCAAGAGATATAATTTTTGAACGGCTGTCTGCGACCTGTTCTTCAGGGAAATTGCCTTTACGGACATCCATCCACCGCGTGCGCAGATCATCACTCTTGATCGCGGCAGTGAGGGACGCAAAATCCGCGTCATTCATGCCTGCCAGCGTTGGATACGCATAGCTCTGGCATTTCAAAAAGGCCGCTGCAGGCGCACCGCGCTCTGTTACCCTGCGACACCACATCAGCATTTCCCAATGCTTATAGGCGTCCTTGGGCTGCAGGTTCCCTTGCCCCATTTCGTCAAAATACTGAGCGATAAACACAGACTCAGTCATTGCTTCGCCGTCAATGACAAGCACAGGGCCTTCGCCCTCCACGCCCATATCCAGCGCGACACTATCTGTGATGTCGGGCAGCATGTGGCGTTCCCCGGCAAGCAGATTGATCGGGCGACACTCGACCTCAACACCGCTTTCAGCCAGCGCCGCGAGGACTGTCAGCGAAGGACCCGCAGGCTCACCGTGATACAGAATTTTGCTCATGTCAGCGCACTCCGCTCGAAATGCCTTCGGACTCATCCCTGGGTGGGATGTAGTCCTGCTCCAGGATTTCAACGCGGCTTGCCATCGGCGTGCGGCCCAATTTCCAACAGTCCCGCGTTGCCGGGCGGCGATAAATGGCCCGCAGCCACCGCATGATATTGGGCGTCAGATCATCATTGGCGAGATGGGGCTGCGACAACGGCATGGCGTATGCGAGGTTGAAGCCATTGACGTCGGCCAAGCTGTAGCTGTCGCTCGCGAGCCATTCCCGCTTGTCGAGCTCTTCCTCAAGCATCCGAATGCCCACGCTAATGCGGCGTCCGCTTTCCGCCATTTCCGCTTCGCTGAACAAGCCAAACACGGCCTTTCGCCAAGCAGTCTGGCGTTCGGGCAGCGGAATGCGGCTAATCTGTTCCTCGATCTTCTCCTGCCCATGCGCTTTCAGGGCATTGGGACCGACGAAAAACTTCCAACCGAACATCGAAAAGCTGGGCGCCAGCCACTGGTCCATGAACTTCATCCACCAGCGGATGCGCAACCGATCCTGCGCATTGGCCGGCATCAGGTTCGGGCCGTCAAAGGCGTCGTTCACATACTCCATAATCGCCGTGCTCTCAACGAGAACAAGGCTCCCATGGGTCATTGCCGGGATCGTCCCTTGCGGGTTGATCGCCAGATATTCAGGCTTGTGCTGGTCAAAATTCAGCATGTCGATGTAGTGGCTGTCGAAGGCGACGCCCTTTTCCATCAATGCCAGCATGGGCTTGCCCGAATTCGCATTCGGTTCCCAGTGGTACAGCGTCACATCTGCCATGTGGACACACCTTCTAAAGTTGGTCAGGCCATTTCCCAATGGAAGGGCGCGTGAGGATCGCTTTGGCGCTCTGCCTTGAGCCGCTTGCCCTGCGCCTCCAGTTCGCCGCGGACCACGACAAGGTCGCTCCAGCGGGTCAGACCAACGACACGGCCCTTTGGCGCACCTGCGCGCAGCGCCGCCCAAAAGGTCCGGTCTTCATGCGCCACATCGAGCTTGGCGCCGCTTAAGCCCTGCGCAAAAGCAACGCTTTCTGGCAGTCGACTGTCAAACACGACGAGCGCGGGCCCCTGCGCGGCAGCGGATGTCAACGTTGCAGCGGAGGCCGCGGCGATCACGCCCGTCTTGATCAAGGTTCGGCGATTGAGGTTCATTTGCCTGCCTTTGCGAGATAGTCGGCGACTGCATCCAGTTCCGCATCGGTGATGTCGACGCGGGTCTGGCGCGGCATAGCCACCTTCCCCATTCGCACCACGGACTTGATGTAATCCGCCGTCAGGTCTTTTCGGTTGGTCAGCAGCCCGTTTTCTGGGGGCTCTCCCATCATCATCCGCTGCTTGGTGAGCAGGTTTGTCCCCATGCCGGCGGGCAAATGGCAATAGCCACAGTGAACGGAATAGAGCTTCGCTCCGTCCCCGCCAGCCGCCAACCTATCTCCCGTCGGCGCTTCGGCACGCATCTGATAGGGCGGCAGCGGTGGTGGACCGCCCTTCGCAGCCTCAGGTGCCGGAGCGGATGTTTTGTTGCATGCGGCGAGGAGCAGCAGGCCCAAAAGTGCGACGCGCTTCATGCCCGGCCCTCCTTTGACTGATCCCGGTAGACGCTAGGCCACACGCCCTGCTTACCCGGCGCAATGATGCCATTGGGGTCGAGTGCGTCCTTTACCTTTTCATTCATTCGGCGCTGCGCGTGATTGTTGAAATCAAACGTATCCGCCACAGCATCCATCCAGCCCAAGTGCGTGCGATATTCTGCATAGCCTGCCTTGGCGCTTTCTGTGACGAGCGCGCTGAACAGCTTCTTCATGCTTTCAACCTGCTCTGGCTTGTCACGATCATACATCAACATATTGATATTATTTGCAAATCTTCCGCCAATGGTGAAGCTGGCGTAGAAATCAACATCATGGTCGGCGATGATCTTACGGCTTCGCTTCAGCTGATCCATCACATGTTTCGACGTCGCAGGCACGACCGGTGAGAAGCCAAGGTGCGCGCTTCGGCCACCGACCCAATCCCCCATCTGCAATGGCACCGCAGTAGGGACGCCGACCGTGAGATCATAAATGTTGCGATCCTCACCCTGCCGCCACCACACTTCGTGCGGGGGCGTATCGAGATGCTTTTTGAACGCCGCCTTCACGACTTCGGCCTTGGCTTTGTTGACGTTCTCATCGCCGTAAAGGCGGATCTGCACCTTCCAGTAGCCGAGCTTATGCTCCTTAAGGAGCTCTTTCACGCGCCAGTCCGGAATGGCGGATGCCTTATCCCAGAAATCCTTACGCTGGCCGAGCAGCACGATCTTGCCGAGCCATGAGGGAATAAACACGTTTTGGTCGATCAATCCCGCGATCTTCATCGGCGCAATGATATCGATAACCCACCCGATATCCTCTTCATTGGGGATGTCGAAGGAAAGTTCGAGCGACGTTTCCGGCTCTGGCTGCAGGAACACGCCCGCCTTCGTCACGACGCCCATGTTGGACTGGGTGAACATGTGCGTCCAATCAGGCCCGTAGCTCATCGGGAAAAGGTGCGACGCCTTGTTGTTCGCCATAGCCGCCATGCCGGTGCGCATCATGTCGCCATCGGGCATGACCACCTCAAGGCCGCACAGGTTGCGCGCGTGAAGGCCATAGGGCGTGTAGCCAATACCATGGTCGAGCGCATTGCCGAGCACCGAGCCCCAGCCATTGCCCGGAACCGACATCCACAAGGGCGCCTTTTCACGGGCCAGATGCTCATAAAGATCAAAGAAACCGACGCCCGGCTCAATCACACAATAGCCAAGCTCCGGATCGAGCTCGAGAACCTTGTTCATGCGACCAAGGTCGAGCACGATTGATCCCGCCATGCGCGGCGCAGCCTGCCCATAGCCCAAGTTTTTGCCGCGGCTGACAGGCCAAAGCGGCGTCTTAAACTGGTTGGCGAGCCGCACGATCGCCTGCACCTCTTCAGCGGACGCCGGCGCGACGGCAGCAGAGGCGGGCCACAATGTTTCCGGGCCAGGTGCGTAGATATCAGAATAAGCGTCGCGGTCTTCATCTGAGGAAAGAACCCATCCCTTTCCAACGACGCCAGCAAACGCCTTGAGTGCGGCATCAAACTGCATCGGCGAAACACGTGGGGGTAGCGTGAGTTTCAACGCCGGGCTCCTCTCATTTTATAACAATTGTTAGCTATGCTTCTGACGGGTCATACCCCGTCGGTCAAGGCTATCAGAGGCTGGAAAAGAAAAAAGGGGGCAGCCTTTCGACCACCCCCCCTTTCCGATTTATTCTCGACTAGAAGCTTAGAATTTCTTCTTGACCGAGATGGCCCATTCGCGCGGGCGACCGGGCTGTCCGGAAATGGCACCAGCACCCGCGCCCGTCAGATCGAACTTGTTGATGAAGTAATATTTATCGAACAGGTTCGTGACCTCTAGGCTGACATCCAGATCCTTGTCTTCGTTCCGCCAGGTCAAGCGGGCATTGGCGAGTGTGTAGCCAGGAACCTCCCCAAGTAGTGCACTTGGCGATCCAGCAGGGGGCGTGAGCGCATTGCCGGTCAGCGCATACTGATGCGAAACGTCGATCCGAGGTGTCAGCGTTCCCGAGCCGGCAAGATTGGCTTCATATTGAATGCCAAACGCCCAGCGGAAACCATCCGAAGGATCCGCAAGAAGACCAATCACGCTTTGTGCCGACGAACAGGCACCAGATGCTTGGCCGACCACTGCCGGGTTGACGCATTTAAACTTGAAATCGAGATAAGACATCGATCCATCGATGGTCAGGCCTTCGACAGGCGTTGCCAGAAGCTCAGCCTCAAACCCTTTCATTGTGGCGTCACCGGCATTCTGAGGCAGAGCGCATGGTCCTGGCCCACCAAACTGCGGGCATGACAGGAGCGTCAACTGCGCATCGGTGAAGTCATTATAGAAGCCTGCAAGGTTGAGGCGAACTCGACGATCAAGCAAATCTGTTTTCAGACCTACTTCATAAGTCGTCACCTTTTCCGGATTGAAAGGCCGCGCTTGAGCCGGATTGAAAGGCCTAGGTCCAATGCCGCCGCCCTTGAAGCCGGTGGAAATTGTCGCATAGCCCAGCACTTCTGGCGAAAAGCGATAGTCCAAAGACGCACGATAATCGAAGCGACTGCCGTCATAGTCACCGCGGACATTGTTCAGTGCACCAAGGAAGGCGTTGGGGGTAGCAAAATCAGGGCCGAGGCGGAAGAACGTATAGTCCTTATGCTCATCGGTGTAGCGACCGCCGAGCGTGATCGTCATCGCTTCCATCGGGTTCAATATAGCCGTCGCGTAGACCGCCTTTGAGTCGGTATTGACAGGATCATTCCCGATGAATTGGAGTGGAATCGGCGCGTAGCGGATATCCTGATACGTAAAATAGGTCGTGCGTTCGTCGGAATAAAAGCCGCCGACCGTCAGCTGAATATTATCGCTCAACTCCGCATTCAGGCGCAACTCCTGACTGACGAAGAAGTGGTCCAGCGCATTCAGGCCAAAACCTACGGAAAGCGGCGAAAGATCGCTATCTACAGAAAATGACGTATCCCATTCACGATAGGCTGTAATCGAATTGATGTTGATCGTGTCGCTGAGATTGACTTTGAGGTTGGCAGATACGCCCCAGCCTTCATACTTTACTTTTTCGCTGCCAGCCGTGGCGGCCAAGGGGAACCCGGCCGCTACAGGGCCACGGAAGGAATCGGCAGGCTGGCCATAAACTGCGAAGTTACAATAGCGGCCGCAGATGAAGCGGTTGTCGTAGGGAGTCGTGTTGCCGGGCAGTTGAACCGCAGCACTTGTATTGCCGCCATACAACAGAACTTCGGCACCCTGATTGCGCTCGTCACGGACGTAGTCGCCGCTGATCGTAAGATCAATTGTGTCTCCGGGAGCATAACGGACAATACCGCGGATCGCGCTGTAGCCGACATCGCCCAAGTCCCCTTGGACGCAGCTCGGGTTGGTCTGAGTTCCCCGCGGCAAGCCACCCGTTGGCCTGGCACAACCGAAATCAAGCCGTTGTACATAGCCTCCCTGATCTGAAAAGGCGCCCGAGACGCGGGCGAAAAGGCTCTCGGCGACTTTGAAGTCAGCACTGGCACGCAGATTAACGCGATTGCGGCTGCCATAAGTGGCGCTCACATAGCCGCCACCTTCGCCTGTTGGCTTGCGTGAAATAAACTTGATCGCACCGCCTTCGGAGTTTCGGCCGGTCAGCGTGCCTTGTGGCCCGCGAAGAACTTCGACGCGTTCAACATCGAGTAGGTCGAAGTTCGCACCTGTCAGTCGCGGATAATAGACATCGTCAATATAAAGGCCAACGCCGGGCTCAAGTGCTGGATTGAAATCATTCTGTCCAAGACCGCGAATGCTTGCAGAGATCGATGGGCCGAAGGCCGCGGTCGCCGGAAGCAGAACCACGCTCGGCGCTTGCTTTACAACTTCAGCCAAGTTGGTCTGGCTACGCGATTCGATCGTCGCCGCATCAACAGCCGTGATGGCGAGCGGCGTATCCTGCAGTTTCTGTTCCCGGAACTGGGCTGTGACGACAATCTCGCCAACATCTGTCGCAGCTTCTTCAGCTTGCTGGGCGAACGCTGGGGTTGCCAGAAGCGCAGCAACCGACGTCGACAACGTCAGAAATGTGCGCAGTGCGGAATCGTTACGGGAAGTCATAGCCATTCTCAGTCCTCTCCTGCTTGGGGCGCCGAACTGGATCCGGTCACCGTAACTATTGTTAGTGATGCATACAGTTTCGCATTGCAAGGGATAAAATGGGTCCAATGTTGCGTGGAATATTTTATCCGCAACCGTGGCAAAATGGCATCAAGGCCGCTACGCGCCCGTCAACGGAGGGGTCATGGCCACACAACAACCCGAAAATACTGACGTCGCCCTACTCATATCAATGCTGCGATTTGCGACGCTGATTAACAGCCCAATGCGCGATGGGGTGGCCTTGCCGGTTGGGGTATCCCCCAATGAACTGAAGATCATCATCGCCCTTGGCGGCGAAGGGGAACGTGCCGGCCACGAGCTTGCTGAACTGATGGGGATGATCCCCATGAATGTCAGCCGGGCGCTTGCGTCTCTCTCTGAACGTGGTTGGGTCGAAGAAGTTGTCGATAGTTCCAACAGGCGACGCAAACCTCATAGGCTCAGCGCAGAAGGCTGGCGCGCCTATCGCGAGATGGGTCCGCGCATGGAAGATGTCGCAACCTTCCTGTTCAGCACGCTGGAACCCAATGAACGCGCGGGCATGTCCGCTGTGCTCGACAAGCTCTATGATCAGGTGATGGGCTGGCACCACCGCTCTGGCCACTAAGCCAACGCGCCGCGCCCTCTGCGACCTCTTAGCCCTGCGGCCTTGCGATCACGGCACCAAAGCGTGGATGGGCAAAGTGCATCGGCACATCATGGCGGTAGGGCCAGGTCTGGCGGATTTCATCGCTGCGGATCGTATCCGGGCCAATCGGGTTGGCGGGGAAACATTCGGTGAGCGGCTGAAGGTGCGCGGTCGTCTTTGACCAACCGGCTTCGTAATCACCCTGCCACTGCATCATGTAATCGAGCCGCTTGATCTTCCACACACCGTTTTCGCGGACATAGTCATTCTCGTAAATCCCGGCTTCCATGAACTGGAGCGGCAGCCCCTCGGGCTTGAACTCGCGGCTTTCATGGCTCCCACCGAACAACATGCCACGGAAGCGCCCCTTCGCGGTCTGCCGGTCCGGCGCGACGGTAATGATGTCCTGCATCTGGAAATGATCGAGCAGGAAGCCATAGGCCGGGCCTTCTTCGCCAGGCGCAAGGAACAGGCTCTTAAACCAAGTACCATAAAGGCGGCGGGCGCCTTCGCGGCCCTTATAGACGCCAGAGAGGAAGATGACCTCACCGTCCTCGGCAAACAGCTCCGCCACATCGTCGGCGCGATTGAAATCGATATAATAGCCATAGGCCCAATGGAGGCGGCGGATCGCGTTGAGATCTTCCAGTTCGCCCACGCGATTTTCCAGCGCGGTCAGTCTCGATTCGACGTCGGACATCCTCATCTCTCCTCTTTTGATTTGTATGCTTTGCTAACGAATGTTACGAAGCAAGGCGAGAGGAATTTGCATGAACTGGCAGGGCAAGACCGCCTTCATCACCGGCGGCGTATCAGGGATAGGCTTTGGCATCGCCCGCGCGTTTGCCGAAGCCGACATGGACCTGATCCTGAGTTACCGGAATGAAGACTATCGCGCCGAGGCGGAAGCATGGTTCGTTCAAAACGAACGCCCCCTCCCCCGTTTCGTCAAGCTGGACGTGACCGACCGTGATGGCTTTGCCGCCGCCGCAGCAGTTGCTGGCAAGGTCCATGTGCTTGTTAACAATGCAGGCGTCAGCGTCTTCGGACCGACCGACGAAGCGAGTTACGCCGACTATGACTGGATCATGGGCGTCAATTACGGCGGTGTGGTCAACGGCCTTGTGTCCTTCCTCCCCGGCATGAAGGCGCATGGTGAAGGCGGCCACGTCGTCAATGTCGCGTCGATGGCGGCCTTTCTCTCCGGCCCGCAGGCGGGAATCTACACGGCCAGTAAGTTCGCGGTTCGAGGTCTTACGGAGTCGCTGCGCTATAATCTGGCGCCCTTTGGCATCGGCGTGTCGCTCATGTGCCCCGGACTTACCAAAACCAATGCCTGGGATTCGGCCCTCAAACGGCCCAACGGATTTGCGGACTCCGGCTTCAAGCCTGCTGACAAGGCAGAGCTGGAGCAATTCGGGACGGCCTTCGATCTGGGGATGGATCCGCTTGAGGTTGGCCGCAAAACGCTTGCCGGGATGACCGACAATCGGGGCCTCATCCTGACGCATCCTGAGTTCGCCGAGGACTTTGAAGAGATTTACCGCACGTCGCTTGAGGCCCTTCCAAAAGAGCCGACACCTGAAGGACGCCTGCATATCGAAAAGCTGCGCCGTGACGCCAACCGCGCCGCAGCAGAAGGCAAAATGATCAACCTTGGCGACCTGACCTGAGGAGAATGAAGCAATGACCCCGACCGGCGTAAATGTGGCCCATCCTGACAAAGTGTATATTGGCGGACAATGGCGCGCAGCCCATTCCGGCCGTTCCATCGAAATTGTCTCGCCCAACACAGAACAGGTTGTGGCTGTCGTCGCAGAAGCGGATGAGGCTGATATGGACGCCGCCGTTGCCGCTGCGCGCGATGCCTTTGACTATGGCCCATGGGTCGCCCTCAGCCCTGCCGAGCGCATCAGCTATCTCAAGCGGGTGGCAGACCATCTGCGCGGACGGGAAGGCGAAATCGCCAAGGCATGGACGGCCCAGATGGGCGGTCTCGCCAGCTTTGCAGGCCCGATGACCGGCGGATCAACGATGACGTTCGACAACATTATCGCGATGGCGGAGACATTCGCGTTCGTCGAACAACGCCCCACCATCGGTGCCGCGGTAGGCCTCGTCGCCTATGAACCCGTCGGCGTGGTCGCGGCCATTGCCCCTTGGAACGGGCCTTATGGCATCATGCTCAATAAGGTCGCCTATGCGCTGGCATCGGGCTGCACCGTCATCATGAAGCCGTCTCCTGAGACACCTCTCGAAGCCTATATCATCGCCGAAGCTGCCGACGCCGCAGGGGTACCCGCAGGCGTCGTCAATCTCGTTTGCGGGCACCGCGAGGCGAGCGACCATCTCGTCTGCAACCATGGCGTAGACAAGGTGAGCTTCACCGGCTCGACGGGTGCCGGCAAGCGCATCGCCAGCGTGTGTGGCGAACGGATTGCCCGCTGCACGTTGGAACTAGGCGGCAAGTCGGCGGCGATTGTGGCGGACGACTTCCCCATTGAAGCGGCAGCTGGCTTGCTCACCGGCACGATAACGATGATGAGCGGACAGGTTTGCGCCATGCTCTCGCGCGTCATCGTCCCGCGCAATCGGCATGATGAACTCGCCAGTGCCATTTCTGCGGAAATGAAGAAGGTCGTGGTCGGTTATTCCGATGATCCAACGACGCAGCTTGGCCCAGTCGCCATGAAGCGACAGCTGGAACGCATCGAAATGTATATTGAGGAAGGCAAGAAGACCGCCGACCTCATCACCGGCGGCGGTCGCCCGGCGCATCTCAACCGTGGCTATTTCATTGAACCGACCCTGTTCGCCAATGTGAAGAATGACAGCCGCATCGCGCAGGAAGAAATCTTCGGCCCCGTGCTGAGCCTGATCCCGTGCGAGGATGAGGAAGACGCGATCCGCATCGCCAACGAGTCCAACTACGGCCTCAACGGCTCGGTGCTCACCAATGACCATGAGCGGGCGTACCGTATCGCCCGCCGCGTCCGTACCGGCGGCTTTGGGCAGAACGGGCTGCGCATGGACTTCGGCTTGCCTTTTGGCGGGTTCAAGCAATCCGGCGTCGGCCGCGAAGGCGGGCTGGAAGGGCTGATGAGCTATCTGGAACTCAAGACCATCCTGCTCGACGGGCAACCCGCAACGCTATAGCTCCACGCAACCGCCATCCACGTAGAGGTCCACGCCATTGATGAAGCTCGCTTCATCACTCGCCAGGAACAGGGCCGCGCGGGCAATCTCTTCGGAAGTGCCCATGCGGCCCATCGGCACGACGCCAGATAGCATATCGCGCATCCCTTGGATCTCTTCTGGCGATGCATCGCGCTTGAAGATTTCGGTGTCGGTTGGGCCGGGGCTGACCATGTTGACGCGGATGCCCCGCGGCAAAAGCTCCTTGCCGACGATGCGGGCAACTGCGCGCAAGCCTGCCTTGGCGGCAGCATAAGCGACGTTGCCGGGAACAGCCGCCACAGACCCAATAGAGCCGGTCACAACAATGCTGCCGCCTTCTTTCATATGCGGTATAGCCGCCTGCATCGCGAAGAAGGCGCCCTTCAGGTTCACATCATGGATGCCATCCCAAAAGTCTTCTGTGACATCAGGCACCATGGCAAAGCCACCGACGCCTGCATTGACGAGCAGCACATCGATTCCGCCGAGGTGATCTGCCGCCGCGGTTATCGCGTCACGGCTTTCATTCAGCACACCCATATCCGCACGGATTGCGTGCGCACCAGTTTGGGCTGCGATGTCGCCGAGTGTCGCCGCGTTCCGGCCGGTAATCGCGAGCCGCGCGCCTTCATTGGCAAAAAGCTGCGCGGCGGCCGCGCCAATCCCGGCGTTGCCGCCAAGGATCAGCACAGCTTTACCGTCAAAACGACGCATCAGAACATACCGTTTTCATTGGCTGATTTTTCGGGGACAGGCTGCACAACATCCCAATGCTCGACAACCTTGCAACCTTCGACGCGCACGATGTCGACAACGGCGATACCTCTGTCGTCTGGCGCAAATTTGCCGTGAGAGTGCACCGCGACCAGATTGCCGTCCGCGATGATCCGCTTGATGGAATAGCTGATATGCGGATTAGACTTCATAAAGGGTTCCAGAAACGCAATCGCCGCATCCCGCCCGGTCGCCGCCATGGGATTGTGCTGAATGTAGCCGGGGACAACCCATTTTTCGAACGCAGCGCGCGGTTCCTTATCGATATAAAGCTGGGTCATGAACTTCGTCACGACCTCTTTGGGCTTCAGTCGGCATTTCGCTGCCTCTGCAGGCATGGAGGACAGTGCAAAAAGGCTGGCGGCAATCAAAGCACAACGACGCATCACAGTCTCCTTTAGAACATGCTGTTGGGGTTGACGGGGTTTTCCTGGATCTCCTGAATGACATCCCAATGCTCGACGACCTTGCCGCCTTCGCAGCGGAAGATGTCGCAGACCGCGAGGCCGGGATCGCCGGGCCAACGGACGACATGGACATGGGTTGTCACATGATCGCCATCGGCAAAAAGACGATGGAGAGTCTGTTGGGCATCGGGCGACTCCACCCGCACCATATCGAGCCAGGCCTTCAAGGCATCCACGCCCGGTTCGGCAAGCGAGCTGTGCTGGATATAGTCCGGCGAAATAAAGTCATCGACGCGTGAACTGTCCATCGGGATCAGAATTTTCTCATACACGTCGCGCACCAGTTTGAGGTTCGCGGATTCTTCGTCCGTGTGGGCCATCTGCACCCTTCCCCTATTGTAACAATTGTTATTACGTGTAACGATCAAGACAGAACATACAAGGCAGAGGATCGAATGAATCGCGACGCACTTTATGCCGTGCTGGCCAATTATCTTGAGGCGTTAAATGCCGGAGACGCCTCGCGGGTCGACTGGGCTGCTTCCCCTCTGAATTCTGAGAATAATGTGATGTTGGAGGTCGGTGACGGCCTCTGGGGCACCATCCTGCGCGTCGGCGACTATCAGCTGAAATTCGCCGACACGTCGACCAATCAAGTTGGCTATTTCGGCACCGTCCATGAAGCCATTGAGGAATCAGCGTTCACGCTGCGGCTCAAAGTGAATGATCAGGGACAGGTTACCGAATCTGAGATGGTCGTCGTCCGCCAGTCAGATTCGGGCATCAAGTTTGAGAATTGCCGCTATTGGGACAAGCCGATCCTCAATGCTGGCGTGGAGGCGCCAGTGTCCCGCGCGGAAATGGTCAAGCTGTCCGACGGCTATTTCGATACGCTGCAGCTGAACGACGGGACCATCCACACCAAATTCCACCCGGACTGCAACCGCGTTGAAAACGGGGTGCAGACCACGCGCAACCCCGAATTTGCAAAGATCGTTCCTGTCTCTGCCTTGGGCTGTGAAGAGCAGTTCCGCATGGGCAATTACCGCTATGATGATCGCCTGCGCGCGCGACGCTTTCCGATGGTGGATGAGGAGCGCGGGCTCGTTCTCGCCTTTGGCTTTATCGACCATAGCGGGCGGCTGGATGAGTATCAGCTCACCGACGGGCGGACCGTCAAATCTCCTGTCCGCCGCCCACACAGTTTCTACATTTCGGAACTGTTCAAGATCGACCATGGCATGATCTGTCAGATCGAAGCGAACTTCATTACCGTGCCGTACAACATGCCAAGCCCGTGGGATGCCCTGTGAGATACTTTGCCGCTGCCTTTGCCCTGATCCTGTCCGCCTGCGCGCCTGACCGCGCACCTGATGCCCCTGCCCAGCAATCTTCAGCGGGGGACAACTGGACCAGCCCCGGCGGGGATGCCGGCAAAACCCATTACTCCACGCTGACGGACATGAACCCGACCAATGTCGGTAAGCTCGGCCTGGCTTGGGAGGTGAACCTCGGCACCAACCGCGTGCTGGAGGCAACACCGGTCGTGATCGACGGCGTGATGTACACATCGGGCGTGGCGGGGCGCGCTTATGCCTTTGATGCCGCGACGGGCAAGGAACTCTGGCGGTTTGAACCCGAAGTCGACATGCAGGTAAACCGCACTGTCTGCTGCGACATGGCCAATCGCGGTGTCGCTGTCGCGCGGGGCAAGGTCTATGTCGCCTCGCTCGATGCCCAGCTTTATGCGCTGGATGCAAAGACCGGCAAAGTCCTGTG
The DNA here is from genome assembly GCA_903839675.1 of uncultured Sphingomonadales bacterium. Classification (GTDB taxonomy): domain Bacteria; phylum Pseudomonadota; class Alphaproteobacteria; order Sphingomonadales; family Sphingomonadaceae; genus Aquisediminimonas. The sequence goes on along the minus strand of CAIMDB010000018.1, from coordinate 32,582 downwards.
GAAGGCCGATACGGTTGACGACAAGACACGCGGTGTAAACTCTACCGGAGCGCCAGAAGTGGCGGGCAACGTCGTTGTCATCGGCAATGGCGGCGCGGAATATGATACGCGCGGCTATGTCAGCGCGTTCGACCTCGACAGCGGCAAGCTGGTCTGGCGCTTCCATACCGTCCCCCGTGATCCGGCCCTTGGAGCGCAGGACCACCCCGATCTTGAAGAGGCCGTCAAAACCTGGGACCCCAAAAGCCGCTGGGACATTGGCGGTGGCGGCACCCCTTGGGATGCGATCAACTATGACCCCGAAACCGGCAATGTCATCATCGGCACCGGCAATGGTGGGCCCTATCATACCGTTAAGCGCAGCCCGAAAGGCGGCGACCAGCTCTATCTCGCAAGCCTTGTCGCGCTCGACGCGAAGACAGGCCGCAAGAAGTGGCATTATCAGCAGACACCCGGCGACAATTGGGACTTCACCTCCACACAACCGATGATCCTGACGAATATGAAGATCGACGGGACAGACCGTCCGGTCCTCATCCATGCGCCGAAAAATGGGTATCTCTACATTCTGGACCGGCGGGATGGAAAACTGCTACGCGCTAACCCCATCGTTCGGGTCAATTGGGCAGACGGCATTGATGCCAAGACCGGACGGCCGCGTTTGCGCCCTGACAGGGCTGACTATGCGACATCCCCCAAGATCGTCTTCCCCGGCACCACCGGTGCGCGCAACTGGCATCCGGCCACCTATGACCCGCAATCGGGGCTCTATTACGCCTCGGTGCTCGATATGGGGAACCTCATCTATCAAACGCCCGGTGCCAAACCGATGCGCAAGAAGATGCTCAATGTGGATGCGGCCCTCGTCTTCACATCTGTTCTGAAAGACGCCCTGCCCGCTATGCCACCACCGGTTCAGGCGGCTGTGAAGTCGCTCCCTGAATGGCCCGAAGTTTTGAAAAACCCCGGCAAAGGCGAACTCCGTGCGATTGATCCGCTGACCGGCAAAACCAAATGGGCTGTCCCCGCCGAAGGCTGGCAAGACCGCGCAGGCACGCTGACAACGGCTGGCGGCCTTCTGTTCCATGGCAATATCGCAGGCCAGCTGCGCGTGTTCGACAAGGTGACCGGCAAGCTTTTGAAGAGCATCGACACCGGCTCCTCCATCCTTGCAGCGCCCATGACCTACCGGGTCAAAGGTGTGCAATATGTGGCGGTGATGGCGGCCTGGGGCGGTGGTGGCTATGCCTATGTGCCGCCTTATTCCGCGGCCTATCAGCGCGGCAATCAGGGTCGTTTGCTCGTTTTCAAATTGGGGGGTGGCACTGTGGCCCTTCCGCCAGAGCTGCCCAAATTGGAAGTCGCGCCGGAACCTCCGGCCCAAGCCGCAGGCGTGACACCCGCAACGATTGCGCAGGGCCAGCAGCTCTTCTTCGCCAACTGTGTGATGTGCCATGCCAACCAACACCGTTCGATCACGCCCGATCTGCGGCGGATGCAGCCTGGAACGCATCAGGCGTTCAACAAGATCGTGATGGAAGGACTGCTCCTCCAGAACGGCATGCCCCGCTGGGACGACGTTCTAAAGCCGCAAGAGGTGGCTGCCATCCATGCATGGCTAATCGACGAACAGCGCAAAACAAGAGCGGACGAACTGGAAAAGCAAAAGCGCGGCATTCCATTGGACGCCCCGAGCCTCGCCATTTTGTCGAACTACTGAGAATTACAAGGGAGAGATCACATGACCGACATTGCAGCCCTCGCCGCCCGTCTGGACAAGGTCGAACATGAACTGGCCATCCAACAGGACATCCACCAGATCCGCCGCATCCAGTACACCTATGGATATCTGATCGACAAATCCCAGTATAACGAAGTGGCTGACCTCTTTTCTGATGAGGGCGAGGTCTGGTTCCTCGGCGGCATCTACAAGAAGAAAGCTGGAGTCCGTCGTCTGTACATCGAGCGGTTCCAGACCAATTTCACGCAGGGCCATAATGGCCCGCGCTATGGCTGGCTGCTCGATCACCCGCAGATGCAGATGGTGATCGACGTCGCACCCGATCGCAGCCATGCCAAGGTCCGCGGCCGCTCCATGATGCAAGCTGGGCTCCACGAAACCGCCGAAGGCGCACAGCGCGCCTGGTGGGAAGGCGGCATCTATGAGAATGAATATGTCCGTGAAGACGGTATCTGGAAGATCAAGGCGCTGCGCTACTTCCCCTTCTGGCACGGCAGCTTTGAAGACGGATGGGCAAAAACACCGATCGATTATATCCCCATGTCCAAGACGTGCTTCCCGGAAGATCCCCTTGGTCCTGACGAACTGATTTCCCCTACGCCGCGCCTCTGGCCCGCCACAGACACCATCGAGTTCCACTATCCGCATCCCGTGACCGGTAAGCCCATCGTTGTGGACAACAGCCGCGCCCGGGAGGGGTTTCGTGACTGACCTTCAGACACTCGACCGGGTGCCCGGTGTTGACGCAAAGATGGACTATCTCTTGCCCACATCGGCGATCAACCGTCGGTTCTGGGCGCCGGGCAAAGAGTATAACACGGGCGTCTATGAGACCTATGGCGTCCATATCCGCAATGCGCGGTTGGCACCGGAGCCGTTTGCCCTCGACACGCATGGCTTTGCGATTGCCAGTTTCCGCACGTCAATCACCGACTGGGATGCCGCTGCCGCCGGAGATTCGGACTATGCAGCCGAGGTGATCGAGATCGTCAAACAGATGACGGGCGCGGACACCGTGCTGACCATGGCGGGCCAGTTGCGGACATCCGGCGAGACGGGCGAAAAGCTCCAGCCGCCAGCTGCCGAAGCGCATGTCGACTTCACACCGGACTGCGCAGACCGAGTTGCCGCGCGCATATATGAGGGCAAGATGCCGGATGGCCCCGGCTATGACCGGTACATCTGCTTCAGCCTCTGGCGTCCGCTTTCCCCACCGCCTCAGGACTGGCCGCTGGCGCTCTGCGATTTCCGCTCTGTGCCGGAACATGAAGGCACGCCCAACACCAAGGTCGATGTTGACGAAATCCCGGAAGGCGACGCGCTGTTCGCCCATATTCCGGGCGAAGACCAGATGGCCGCGGCGAGCATCTTCACCTTCAATCCCGATCATCGCTGGTGGTATTTCCCGAACATGACCGATGATGAAGTGATCTTCATCAAGTTTCACGACAGCGACCATGATCGAGCCTGGCGGGCACTCCACACCGCCTTCCACGATAACAGCCGCCCCGACGCCAATGAACGCCATTCGATGGAGTTCCGTGGCGTTGCCTATTTCAGCAAGAAAGACGCCTGATGTACTCGACACTCGATACCCCGCATCTCGAATTCGCGTTCGAGTGTCGGCTCCAGTTTACGCGGGTCTACTCGATCCCCGATATCCATAATGGCGGCTTCCGGTCCGCCGTTCTCGTCGATCAGGGAACGTTTGAGGGGCCGCGTCTCAGGGGCAAAGCGGTCCCCAATTCGGGCGGTGACTATGCCCATTTCCGCGATGACGACACGGCGGTGTTCGATGCCCGCTATCTGCTCGAGGTGGATGACGGCACCATCATCTATATGCAGAACAAGGGATACCTCTGGGGCCGCAAACCGGACGCGATGCAGCGCCTGCGCGCTTGGGCGTTTGAAGACGGGCCACCCGTCGCCCATGAAGACTATTATCTACGGGCCCAGCCGACCTTCGAAACGCCCAAGGGCAAGCATGACTGGATGACGCGGCACGTTTTCATCGGTGTCGGCGAACGTCGCCCCGACGGCAATTTCGTCCGCTACTTCGCGCTGACCTAAGCGGGGGGCAACTCGGGCGGCAGCAGGGCACATTCCGTCTGCACGATTTTGCCGGCTTTGGTTGTATAGAAGATGAACTGGCGCATTTCGAGGATCTGGCCTGCCTCCATGGGGTGGAACGCCCCGGCGCCATTGGCCTCAAGCACATCCTGCGTCAGGTCCCGTATAGCCTCAATACGGACGATAGCGTCCACAGCGGTGAGCGTGTCGCTGGCAGCAAAATTGAGGACCCGCACGCTCTCCTTCACATAGCTGTGCAGGAAGCTGTAAAACCGCGTCAGGTCTTCGCGGTTCCGAATGGAGACGCCGAAGAAATCCATCTTCATCGGCTCGGCATAAAAACCGGCGACGCCGTCATAATCCTTGCTGTTGAAACAGGCGAGATACCGCTCGTAAGCGTCCCGGTTCATTGGGCAGCACCCCGAAGGAAGTCCACATTCTCTTCAATCATCTGCCGCACCGATCGTGCCGGTCGTCCCGTCAGCTTTTCAACATCACCGGAACAAATCTCCAGAAAGCCCTCGCGGATGGCCTGCCCAAACGTGACCATATCATCGCTGTTCCAAGGGAGACCGCCCACCGTCTGGTCATCTACCGGACGGCGCGGAATGCCCATGGCGTCGAACATTGCATATTGCTGTTCATCATCGACGGAGACGTAGCTGATCGGCTTGCCCGTCACCTCGGACAAGATCGCTGTCACGTCTTCAAAGGTCTGCAATTCAGGACCTGTGATATTGTAGGTCTGGTCCTCATGGCCCTCGCTCGTCATGACAGCGACGGCGGCAGCGACACAGTCATCGCGCCACACCATCGCCTCAAGGCCTGCACCTGCATTGCTGATCCATTGGCCGGACTGCATCACACCGGGGCCTGCCATCAGGATCATCGCATCGGCATAATGCGCATCGCGCAGCATCGTCCAGGCCATGCCGGACCCACGGATGAGCTTCTCTGTCTCAATATGATCATGCCGCACTTCAGCAGGGTTTGCCGGGTCATCGATACCAATGAAGCTGGTATAGGCGATGTGCTTCACTCCAGCTTTTGCCGCCGCATCAATCGCCGCCTTGTGCTGAACAACGCGTGCGCCGACACGGGTGCCGGAGATGAGCAGCATCTTGTCGGCACCTGCCACTGCGGCGGCCAGCGTATCAGGCTTATCGAAATCGCCATAGCGGACCTCACACCCTTGCGCGACGCGATCAGTCAGCTTGTCCGGCGTGCGCGTGATCAGGATCAAGTCCTGTGCACGCCCCTTGGCGATCAGCGCATCTGTAAAAGCGCGGCCATAATTGCCCGAGGCACCCGTGACGACAATCCGCGTCATGCGCCGGCCTTCGCGAGTTGATCGCTGCTCACCCACCAGCCATGCACTTGCGGTCGCAAACGGGTGGGGATCGCAATCTTGGCGACAGGCCCGGCGCCGACATTCCCCGCATCGATAATCCAGCAGGCATGGGTGAAGTCATCTGGCCCCGTCTGTGTATCGACGACCATCACCAGCCAGCCTTCATGGCCCGCGGTCTTGGACGGCACATGGACCGGCTCATTGAAGCTCATGCCCGGATCAAGCGCGAGCGCCTGAATGGGGGCGCCGGTGAAGTCGAGCCGCATCAGCATGTTGAACATCGCCCCGACAGGGCCACCGGCCACCGGAGGCCCACGCATTTCAGGGTTCATTGTGAGCATCCAGCCACGCGCATATGGCCGCCCCTGCTCCGCTGCAGGAATGACCGGGAAATCACCCGGTGGGCCAACGATGTTTTCCACGACGTCACCGGCGGGGCCCTTGGGATTAACCGTCCAGCGCGTCAGGGCGCCCTTCACATCCCAAGGCGCCATGTGGATGCCAGAGGCTTCACGTATGAAGGGGAAGGCATTTACGTTAGACAGGCACTGATCAAAGTGGATGTTGCCCTCCGCATCCTCAAACGCGCCCATCATGTGGTAGCAGGAGACGCCCTTCCCGCCCTTGAACCATTTGATTTCAGACACATCGCCATAGCGCGGCATCACGCCCAGCCAGCTGTCGAGGTCCATCTCATGGATCCAATGGTCGCCGCCCTCTTTCAGACGATCGAGGCTGCACGTCGTCGGGTAGACCGGGAACAGCGCGTAATTCTCTGTAATGGTGAAGTCATGCATCATGGAGCAATAGGGCACGTCAAACCATTGTTCCGACGTCAAATTGCCGTTCTTGTCCGCGATCAGATAGGCGACCTTTGTTGAGGCCGGACCATCTGCCTCATAGCCGTAGAAGAACAACTCCCCCGTCACCGGATCGATGCGGACGTGCGCCGTCACCGTTTCGGATTTCAGCTTGCCGCCAAAATCATAGGAGCCGATGGTTTCCAGCGTCTGCGGGTTGATCTGATAAGGACGGCCATCCTCCTTCGTCATCAGCAGGCGACCGGCATGCCAGACCGGCGTGGTGTTGGCGACGGTGCGGTCAACGTCCGCCATCTCCACATCATCGGTAAAGGGGTTACGATACCGTCCAAAGCGGGCGCGACCCGCCTCCACTTCAGCCTTATGCCGCGCCGTCTGCACATAGCGCATCGACGTGCTGGCCTTGCCGCCTTGAAGGCGAACGGCGGAAATCATCCCATCGCCGGACAGGACATTGTCGTCATCAAACTTAGGCGGAAAAGCAGGATCCGGCACCGCGCGGAAGAACACGCCATCGACATCCGCGGGAATTATCCCTTCGACCACAAGGTTCTCGAGGTCATATTCCGCGCCGATTGGGCGGTTGAGACCCGTGAAATGCGGGGTCTGGGGAAATGCGGCCACGATACTCTCCTAACTCTTATGAGAGCACCTTCGGTAACAATTGTTAGAAAATCAAGCCTTCTCAATCAAACCAGAAAGCGATGGCGCGCATTTCAATGCTGGAGCGCGGCGCTACATCCGCAGATACACCGGGATTGTCGAAGGCCACGTGCGGCACAGGGTTGGCAAATTGGCTGTCGCTCGTCTTGAAGATGAGCGCTTCATCTCGCGTCATGTTCGGGAACCAGTGCCAGCGATGGGCGGGGCTGTGCGCGATGATGTAGCTTTCAAACGACCATTCAGGCTTTTCCGGATCATCAAAAATCGCATCAGCAATGATCCGATCCTCGGCCACCACACTGCGCGCATCACAGACGGCCAGCGGAACATCCTGTGGTGGTGCGGAAAAAGCGCGCCAGACATTGTAATGGGCAAAGCGCCGCACAGATTTGCCCTCGGGTGCTCCGCCCTTCGAGAACCCCGCCGCCGTCTCGGCCGTGATGTCGATATGGGCAAAGCGTGCCGGCATGGAGTTGTTGAGTTGCCCGGCCAACTTTGATTTCTCGCCGAAGCGTAGGATGCCGGGGCCAGTGCAGAAGACAGCGTCCGCCCCTGTCTCCGCCAACAGCAGATCAACAATTTCCTGTCCGTGGACCGCCGCCACGTCTGCGCGATCCTGAAAGTCGGCGACCTTGCTCACGTGCGGCACGAGCTTGAACCCGGCCGCATCAAGATCGGTCGAGACCGCGCGCCCGTCGGTGATCTCCATCGGCTGGCCATCAATGACAACAGTGTCGCGGCTATGATCATTCGCATAATAACGCTGCCGGAAATCGGTGCGCGCTGCGTAGTTGATAACCGCTGTCGTCATCGGACGCTCCTTTAGGTCAGGCGAATTCCTCGGTGTCGATGGTCCGCTGCATCGCATCGGGATAGCGCGGCCCGGCGACGGTCTGCTGGTTGATCAGGGCGTCGATCGTCTCGAGCACCGTGCTGTCCGGCTGCCAGTCCCACCGCGCGATATTCTCTTCGAGATGCGGGATAGAAGCGGTGCCGGGGATCGTCACGACATGGTCTCCGCGCGAAAGCACCCAAGCGAGCGAGAGCTGTGCTGGTGTCACACCCTGTGCCGCCGCAATCGCTTTGAACGCCTCGATCAGCTTCAGATTATGCGGCCAATTCTCCGCATTGAAACGCGGCTGGCCACGCCGCAGGTCGTTGTCGACCAGATCGTCCGAGTCCTGCACCGCAGCGGCCAACGCGCCGCGACCGACCGGCGAAAATGCAACAAACGTGGTGCCAAGGTCCTTGCACGCCTGCAGCACGGCGATTTCGGGATTGCGCGTCCACAGCGAATATTCGGTCTGCATCGCGGCGATGGGGTGCACAGCATGCGCCTTGCGCAGCGTGTCTGCCGACATTTCGGAAAGACCGATGCTGCCGATTTTCCCTTCCTTGATTAGCTCAGCAAGTGTGCCGACAGAGTCTTCAATTGGCGTCTCGAAATCCCGGCGGTGCAGGTAATAGAGATCGATATGGTCGGTCTGGAGCAGCCTCAGGCTCTCGTCGCAGGCCTTGCGGATCGTCTCCGGCTTGCAGTCGATCCGGCGCTTCTCGCCATCAACGATGATCCCCGTCTTGGACGCGAGAAAGAACTTGTCGCGATTGTCCTTGAGCGTCTTGCCGATCAGCGTCTCGTTATGGCCAAGCCCATAAATGCGCGCAGTGTCGAGATGATCATAGCCCAGATCAAGCGCGCGGTGGAGCAACTTGGCCCCATCCTCGTCCGACGGCGGTACGCCATAGGCCCAGGAAAGCGACATGCACCCAAGGCCGACGGGATTGGTCGGACGACCATTGATCGCGCGTTTTGTAATCGTCATCGGAGTTCCTCTAAGCAAGCGACCGAGCGGCGTTCAGAAGGTCAAGATGCTCCTGTGCCAGAACAAGCGTGGCCCCCGCAACAAGATCAGCCACCTGCTCAACCCGCGAAGCGCTGGCGATAGGTGCCGCAATCCCCGGCTGGGCGTTGATCCATGCCAAGGCGATATGTGCGTGCTTGGCGCCGGTATCGGCCGCCACCTTGTCCATCGCTGCGAGGATCGGCCGACCCTTGTCGAAATAGTCGCGGACACGGTAGCCACGCGGTCCCTGCTCTAGGTCAGCCGCGACGCGGTACTTGCCAGTCAGAAAGCCTGAGGCGAGTCCGAAATAAGGGAAGGACGCGATACCTTCGGCCACGCAAATGTCTTGGACCGCACCCTCAAACTGGTCGCGGACGACAAGGTTATATTCGTTCTGGATCGCGCCATAGGCCGCAACGCCCTGCGCTTTGGCCGCTGCCCGCGCAGAGGCGAGACGTTCTGCCGTGAAGTTGGAGGCCCCAAGCGTTCGCACCTTGCCTGCCGTCACCAGCGCGCCAAAGCCTTGCGCGGCGTCTGCCTGATCGGTCGTCGCCTCATCCCGGTGGGCGTAATAGAGATCGATATAGTCGGTCTGCAGGCGCGTGAGCGAGCCTTCAACAGCCGCTGCGACCTTTGCCGCTGCGAGGTCACCCGGCTTGCCGTACATGCCCGTCTTTGTGGCGATGTGCATCTCCGCCCGATTGCCCCGCGCCGCCAGCCAATGGCCCAAAACCGTTTCAGACTCGCCCCCAACATGCCCCGGAACGAAGGCCGAATATCCTTCGGCGGTGTCGATCATCCGGCCGCCGGCCTCGTAAAAGGCATCGAGGATCGCAAAGCTGGTGTCCAGATCCGCTGTCCAGCCAAAGACGTTGCCGCCCAACACAAGGCGCAGGCCAACGGGCTCAATCAACGGCGGCATAGCGATTCCTCTCTCTAATTCACGGCCCCTCCCGCCTGCGGGAGGGGAGCGAGACTTGGCTGATCTTGTGCCAGCCTAGTCGCAGCGGGGTGGGCTTGTCAGTCTTAGAACTGCAATTCCAGATCGTGCAGCACCTTGTAGCAGGGCAAGACCTGCTGGACGCTGGAATTCGGCTCACGCCCCTCACGGATCGCCGCGATGAATTCGCGGTCCTGCAGTTCGATGCCGTTCATGCTGACATCCACCTTCGACACGTCGATTGCCTCTTCCTTGCCGTTCACCAGATCGTCGTAACGGGCAATATAGGTGCCTGTGTCGCCGATGTAGCGGAAGAAGGTGCCGAGCGGTCCGTCATTGTTGAACGACAGCGACAGCGTGCAGATCGCGCCGCTGGCGGCCTTCATCTGGATGGACATGTCCATCGCGATGCCGAGCTCGGGATGGTGCGGGCCCTCAATCGCATTGGCCTTCACAATGGGTCCAGCCTGATAGGCAAACAGATCCACCGTGTGCGCAGCATGATGCCAGAGGAGATGATCTGTCCAGGACCGGGCTTCGCCCTTGGCATTCATGTTCTTCCGGCGGAAGAAATAGGTCTGCACATCCATCTGCTGGATGTTGAATTTCCCCGCCACAATCTCGTTGTGGACGAACTGGTGCGACGGATTGAACCGCCGCGTGTGCCCGACCATGCAGACAAGGCCGGTTTCCTGCTGCTTTTTGAGCACAGCTTCGGCATCCGCCCAGCTGTCCGCCAGCGGGATTTCAACCTGCACATGCTTGCCCGCGTTCATGCAGGCGATGGCCTGTTCGGCATGCATCTGCGTGGGCGTGCACAGGATGACGGCGTCGACATCGTCGCGTGCCAGTGCATCTTCCAGCTCGGTCGAAAAATGCTTCGCGCCATATTTCTTGGCGACCTCTTCGGCCTGTTCTAGTCGGCGGCTGATGATCGACGTGATCTCCACGCCGTCGATCAGCTTTAGGCCGTCCAGATGCTTTTCGCCGAACGCGCCGGCGCCTGCGAGGGCTATTCTCATTCCGTAGGCTCCAAAACCAGATGGCCAATGGCCGTGTTGCTGCAAGGGATGTGATAGTGGCGGTGCAGGCACTTGGTCTTCTTACCCAGCGCGCCGCGCATGACGAGCCACATCACCATCTCGATGCCTTCGCTCCCCGTTTCGCGCAGATATTCCAGATGGGGAATGAAGCGCGCAGCGTCGCTGTCACCGATCAACATGTCGAGGAACTTGTTGTCCCACTCCCGATTGAGCAGGCCCGCGCGCGGACCCTGCAGCTGGTGGCTCATGCCGCCTGTGCCCCAGATCTGGACGTTCAGATCTTCGGGGAAGCTCTCCACCGCGCGGGCAATCGCCTCGCCCAGCGCCCAGCAGCGGTTGCCCGATGGGACCGGATAGGTGACGACATTGACGGCAAGCGGCACAACCTTGACCGGCCATTTCTCCGGCTGACCGAACATCATCGACAAAGGCACGGTCATGCCGTGGTCGACGTCCATCTCATTGATGATCGTCATGTCGAATTCATCGAGGATCAGGCTCTGTGCGATATGCCAGCCGAGATCAGCATGGCCTTCGACATCGGGCACCGGACGCGGACCCCAGCCCTCGTCTGCCGACTTGTAGCGTTCGCCACAGCCGATCGCGAAGGTCGGGATGATCTTCATGTCGAACGCCGACGCGTGGTCGTTATAAACGAGGATGACGACGTCGGGCTTTTCTTCCTTCTCCCAAGCCTTCGTCCATTCGTAACCGGCAAAGATCGGGCCGAAATAATCGTCGCCCGTCTTTCCCTGATCAACAGCAACGCCCAGCAACGGCACATGGCTCGATGCGACGCCTGCGGTAATGCGAGCCATTAGTAACCTCCCTTGATCGAGCGATTGCCCTGTGGCGAGCGCCCGCCCTTGTTCATCATCTCCCGATATTCGGGGAACGTCATATCCGTCATCGTCGACACGGCTTCGGCAAAGCTCAGCCCATCGGTCGAAAACACCTTGGCGAGGAAGTAGACGTTGCCCCCCAGATCGAGGCAGCGATTGTAATCGCGCGCGAGGATCGCTTCCTTCTGGTCGTCCGACATCGGCCAGTTTTCGAGATATTTGCGTTCGTCCGCCTTCCATGCCTCGCGGTTTTCCGGGGTCATCAGGCTCATGGCGAACTGGTTCAGCCAATAGCCTTTTCGGGCGCGCGCCGCGGTGAACACGCGCGTGCCGGGAATATCGTCAAAGGCGGCGATATAGTCGTGGATGTTCTGCCTTTCAGTCGGCGCGGTCATAGACCCTTCTCCTTCAGCATTTTGTCGAGACGCGGGAACACGCGTCGGGCGTTGCCCTCAAAGATGGCGTGGCGTTCGGTATCGGAAATGTCGAGCGCGTCGACATAGCGCTTGGTGTCATCGAAATAATGGCCCGTGGTCGGGTCGATCCCGCGCACCGCACCGACCATTTCAGAACCGAACAGGATGTTCTTATTGTCGATGACGTCGGCCAGCAGGTTCACGCCCGGCTGGTGATAGACGCAGGTGTCGAAGAACACGTTGTTCATGACGTGCGTGGAGAGGTCCGGCTGCTTCAGCATGTCCGCCAACCCGCGATACCGGCCCCAATGATAGGGCACAGCGCCACCGCCATGCGGGATGATGAAGCGCAAGCTCGGGAAGTCCTTGAACAGATCCCCCTCGATCAGCTGCATGAAGGCAATTGTGTCCGCCGCAATGTAATAGGCGCCGGTCGCGTGAAGGCCCGGATTGCAGCTCCCCGACACGTGGATCATGGCGGGCACGTCCAGCTCAACCATCTTCTCATAGAACGGATACCAGAAGCGGTCGGTGAGTGGCGGATGCGTGAAATGCCCGCCACCGGGATCGGGGTTCAGGTTGCAGCCGACAAAGCCCATGTCGACACAACGCTCAAGTTCCGCAATCGAGCCCTGCATGTCAGCGGCGGGGGACTGCGGCAGCATGCACACCGGCACGAAGATGTCGGGATAGAGTTGGGCGCACCGCGCGATCAGATCATTGTTCACCTGCGCCCATTGCTTGGCGACGGTCTCATCGCCCACATGTGGCGCCATGGCGGATGCACGCGGGGAAAAGATCGTGATGTCGGCACCGCGTTCCTTGAGCAGGCGGATCTGGTTCTTCTCCAGCGTTTCGCGGATCTCGTCGTCGGAGATGGCGGGATAGGCCGGAACTGCCTCCCCCGCCTTGAACGCGGCCTTTTGCAGATCGCGCCAGTCATTATGCGCGGCAGGTGCCGTCGTATAATGGCCGTGACAGTCGATGATGAGCGTCATTGGGTGTTGAGCCTTTCCAGCTTTGCGTCGAGCGTTTCGGGAATGGGAGAGATGGCAAGCGACCCGATCTGCCGCTGACGGGCAATCGTGCCGCGCGTCATCAGCGGGTCAATGCCAAGCGCCTCAAGCGTTTTGGCAGACTCTTCCATCTCGGCGGCACGGCGGACGCCGTGCACCATCATGCGGTCGAGCCGGTAGTCGGCCAGTGTTGGCCATTCCGCACCGAGCGAGCCGAGCACTTCATCCAGCACCCCTGCCCGCTCACAGGCGAGGACGCATTCGGCGGTCAGCGCTTCCATGCCCTTGAAGATCACCGAGCGGAGCATCTTGATCGTGGAGGCGCGGCCAACTTCGATGCCGACGATGCGGACCTTGGTGAACCCGACATCCGAGAGCAGCGCTGCCCCCTGATCGGCATAGGGCCCTGAAACGAGCAGTGGCACTGCCATCCGCGCCGGATTGACCGGGGCCATCACCGCGACATCGATATATCGCCCGCCTGCCGCACCAATCACCGCTGCCGCCGCCCGCTTGGTGTCAGGCGCGACCGAATTCATGTCGAAGAAGAAGGCGTCCTGCGCAAAGGCCTCAGCCGCCGCTCGCGCCGCTGCCAGCGCCTGATCGGCGGTCACCACGCTGAACACGGCGCCTGCACCCTGCACGGCCTCTGCTGTCGTTTCAGCGGCTGTCACTCCGGCTTCGTCGTAACGCGCCAGCATCTCCGCGCGGGCCGCGCCATCGGTCTTCACGTCATAGACGCGCGCTGACCAGTCCCCCGCTCGGGCAAAGGTGCTTCCGGCCTCTCCGAAGCCGATCAGGGACAGGGTAGACGACATGTTGGGCACCATAGAACAGGCACACGCCTTCCCGCTCATCGGAAGCACGGAAGGGGTATAAGGAAAAGCGAATTATGATGACTGGGCGTGCAACTCGCTGACGAAGGCCTGCTGCAGCAAGGTGGGCCGCCAATTGGCCCTGGTCGTCACCCCGATGTGGCGAACGAGGCTCGCGGGCGCGGCATGAAGCTGCTCCAGCCAGCCCGCCTCCAACTCCACCGAGACCTGATCGGGCGAAAGCAAGGTGAGGAAATCCGACTTGGTCAGGATCTCGCGAATGGTGATCACCGACCCGCACTCAATCGGCACGGCTGGCGGCTCTATGCCTGCGCTGCGGAACATGATCTCCCATTGCGCGCGCAACGGGGTGCCCGGCCCGGACACGATCCAGGGATAATCGGCAAGGCGCGGCAGGATTTGCCCTTCGCGGCTGTCGGCGATGACGCGCGCCAGCGGATGGCCCCTGCGTCCGATGATCACCGGACGGTCATGAAACAGCGGCGCTTGGGTCAGGTCCGGCACCGACGCCGGGTCGCGCAGCGCACCGATCATCAGATCGATCTCCCCGTCGCGCAGCGGCTCAACCAGTTCGAGATAGGAGCCTTCTACAATCGAAAGCGCGACTTCAGGGTGCTTGGCGTAAAAGGCCGCGGCCGCAGACGGAAGCAGGCGCGCGCGCGACAAAGGCATGGCACCGATAATGATCCGGCCAGTTTCCCGACCCTTCAGGCCTTCGAGTTCGGCGAGACCGGCCTCAAGCTCGGCACGGGCGAGGCGGAAGGCACGCGTCGTCCGCCGGCCGGCATCGGTCAGGGCGACGCCCTTCCCCCGCCGTTCCAATAAGTTCCGCTTGAGCGCCACCGACAAATCGTTGATCGCCCGGTGCAGCGACGGCTGCGACAGGCCGGACACCGCGCTCGCGCCGGCATAGCTGCCCGCATCGGCAAAGGCGATTAGCGCGCGGAGCTGCGCCATCGTCACACGCGGGCTGGCGATGTGCGCCAGAGCCCCTTCGATCCGTTCGGCGAGCGTGCGGGCGGCGGGCAGCGGGTCCATCCCCTCCGGCGTGCGTTCGAACAGCGGCTGGGCCAGCAACTGTTCCAGCCGGGCAATACCCTGAGTGACCGCCGGTTGCGTCAGACTGACGGCAGCAGCGGCCCGGCTCACGCTGCCGCGCGCGCAGATTTCTGCCGCAGCGCGCAGATGACGGAGATTGAGTTGCCACAAGACCATGATTACCGTCTTAGCAAATTCTTATACCAGCTTGCCAGTTCCGATTATGGTTTGGACGGGCATCCACTAACACGGTGCGAAAGCAATCCAAGGAGTCCGTCATGACCGGCATCGTCGTCCAGAATATCGAACGCGCAGACCCGGCGGTCATCGCCGATCTGGAAAGCTGTGGCGTCTCCACCGTCCATGAAGCGCAGGGCCGCACCGGCCTGCTCGCAAGCTATATGCGCCCCATCTATGCCGGTGCGCGGATCGCTGGTTCCGCCGTCACCATATCCGCCCCTCCCGGTGACAACTGGATGGTCCACGTGGCTATCGAACAGCTGAAGGCCGGTGATATCCTCGTCATCGCACCGACCAGCCCGTGCGAAGACGGCTATTTCGGCGATCTGCTGGCCACCTCAGCGCAGGCGCGCGGGTGCAAGGGGCTCATTATCAACGCCGGTATCCGCGATGTGCGCGACCTGACAGAGATGAACTTCCCCGTCTGGTCGAAGGCTGTGTTCGCACAAGGCACGATCAAAGCGTCGCTCGGCTCGGTCAACGTGCCCGTTATCTGCGCCGCAGCGGCCATCAACCCCGGTGACGTGATCGTCGCCGATGATGACGGCGTGGTCGTCGTCCCGCGTGAAAAGGCCGCCGAAGTGGCCAAGGCCGCCAAGGCCCGCGAAGCCAATGAAGCCGACAAGCGCGCACGTCTGGGCGCAGGTGAACTAGGCCTCGATATGTACAAGATGCGCGAAAAGCTCGCCGAAATGGGCCTGAAATATGTCTGATCATTCCGCGCCGTGCATGTGGATGCGCGGCGGCACGTCCAAGGGCGGATATTTCCTCAAGAGCGACCTGCCCGCCGATACAGCCGCGCGTGATGCGTTCCTGCTGGGTGTCATGGGCTCGCCCGACCCACGCCAGATCGACGGCATGGGCGGCGCCGATCCGCTGACGAGCAAGGTCGCTGTGGTGTCCAAATCAGCGCGCGAGGGCATCGACGTGGATTACCTGTTTCTGCAGGTGTTCGTCGATCAGGCGATCGTCACCGATGCGCAGAATTGCGGCAACATTCTTGCCGGCATCGGGCCGTTTTCCATTGAGCGCGGCCTTGTCGCGGCAACGGGTGACGAGACGCGCGTCGCCATCTTCATGGAGAATACAGGCCAGGTCGCGGTCGCGGCGGTGCAGACGCCGGGTGGGACGGTCACCTATGCCGGAGACGCCAAGATCGACGGTGTGCCGGGTGCCCACGCGCCCATCCCGCTTGAATTTCGCGATACCGCCGGGTCCAGCTGCGGTGCGCTGCTGCCCAGCGGCAATGCAGTGGATGTCGTCAACGGTGTGCCCGTCACGCTGATCGACAATGGCATGCCCTGCGTCGTGATGAAGGCCGCAGACGTCGGTATCACCGGCTATGAAGACCGCGACAGTCTGGATGCCAATACCGAGCTCAAGGCGAAGATCGAGGCGATCCGGCTGTCCGTGGGCGAACGGATGAACCTTGGCGACGTGACGGAGAAGTCCGTCCCCAAAATGATGCTCGTCGCCCCGCCCAAAAATGGTGGCGCCGTGACGGTCCGCAGCTTCATTCCGCATCGTGCCCATGCCACCATCGGCGTACTTGGGGCGGTGAGCGTCGCCACAGCCTGCCTTATCCCCGGCTCGCCCTCAGCAGAGGTGGCCGACATTCCGGAGGGCAGCCGCAAGACCCTGTCGGTCGAGCATCCGACCGGCGAAATGAGCTGCGTGCTTGAACTCGACGAAACCGGTGCGGTCAGGACCGCGGCCCTGCTGCGCACCGCGCGCAAATTGATGGACGGAGTTGTATTCGGATGAGCGATCGTATTGTCAGCTGGCACGCCAGCCCGTCCAAGCCGCTCTATACGCCGCCCGCCGGTGCCATTGACGCGCATTGCCATGTATTCGGCCCAATGGCGGATTTTCCGTTTAGTCCAAAGGCAAAGTATCTTCCGCAAGACGCCGGTCCAGATATGCTTTTTGCGCTGCGCGACCATCTGGGCTTTGCCCGCAACGTCATTGTTCAGGCCAGTTGCCACGGTACCAATAATGATGCGACGTTGGACGCGATTGCCAAGTCGAACGGCAATGCGCGCGGTGTCGCAGTTGTTGATCCGGCGATTTCAGAAACCGAATTACAGGCCCTGCAAGATGGCGGAATCCGTGGTATCCGCTTCAACTTCCTGAAGCGCCTTGTTGATGATGCTCCCAAGGACAAGTTCCTTGAGGTCGCCCAACGCCTCCCCAAGGGCTGGCATGTGGTGATCTATTTCGAGGCCGATATATTGGAGGAGCTGCGCCCCTTCATGGACGCCATCCCCGTGCCGCTCGTGATCGACCATATGGGCCGCCCCGACGTTCGTCAGGGCCCCGATGGCGCGGACATGAAGGCCTTCCGCGCGTTCCTCGACAGCCGCGACGATATCTGGTTCAAAGCCACCTGCCCGGATCGGCTTGATGCCATTAAAGAAGGCGGCGCAGGCGATCCGTGGGATGCTTTTGCAGACGCCGTCGCGCCGCTGGTGGCGGACTATCAAGATCGCGTCCTGTGGGGCACGGACTGGCCGCATCCCAATATGGATACTGAAATTCCCGATGACGGGCATCTTGTCGACATGATCCCGCGCATCGCGCCAACGGCAGAATTGCAGCGGAAACTGCTCGTCGACAACCCCATGCGGCTCTATTGGCCGGAGGAATTGGGGTAGGCGCTCGGTTTTCAAGGCCCGCTCGCCCTGAGCTTGTCGAAGGGCTGTCCTTGCTTTGGTCTGTCAGTGAACAGTTAAAATCAGTCCTTCGACAAGCTCAGGACGAACGGGATTTTGCGCTTACCCCGCCTCCCCCAAAACCTGCGTCTCAATCCAAGAAATGATTTCCCCCCGCCGTGTGCGATCGTCCAGCACGTCGGCATCAATACCCAACTGCCATGCGGCCCCGGCGTCACCGGGATGCGCGATCAGCGTGCGTAGCTTTTCACAATAGGCGTCAAGCTCGGCGCGATCCGCGAAGAAATCTGGCCCGACCATGTCATCGGCATAGAGCGAATAGACCGCCAGAACCTGCTGCAGATCATATTCGGGGTGATATTGCACGGCCCAGACTTGCGTCTTGCCAAGCGGAATGACAGCGGCCTGAATCTCGCTATGCGCATTGGACGCCAGCAGCGTTGACCCTTCGGGCAGACGCAGCACTTCGTCATAATGGATGCAGGGCGCATCAAAGACCGGCGGCTTGTGCGCGAACATCGGGTGGCTCTTGCCCGCCTCGGTCGGCATGATCTTGCGCGCAAAGCCGACTTCCTTGCCTTTGGGGTGGTAACGCACCGCGCCACCGCCCGCCATCGCTGCGATCTGCAAGCCCCAGCAACTGCCGAACACAGGCAGCCCGGCCTCAGCAGCCTGCTTCAGAAGGTCAATCTGGTTGGTGACGGCAAAGTCTGTGTCATAAGCATGGAGCGCGGAGCCCGACACGACAAAGCCGGCATAATCGCCAAAGCCCCGCCCGTCGGGGATCGCCCAATCGGGGTCTGCGGCGTTGACGACATCAATCGCGATCTCGGGAAAATGCGCCTTGATCGACAGCGCGTAAATTTCGCTGGAGGTGCGGATGCCAAGCGACTTCGCCCGGGCGCGGCGCTCGGCAATATTGCCTTCGATGAGGAGCAGTCTGGTCATGGAAGACGGCTTATCGCCCTCCGGTGCGATGCGAAAGCCCTAGAAGCTTGTGCCGACCGTCACACCATAGGTGCGCGGCGTGCCCCATTGCTTATAGTCGAAACCAAAGCCCGACAGGTCGATACCCGCGGTGGTGTAGAACTTGCGGCCCAGATTGCGGCCCCACAGCGAGGCATTCCACCGGCCCTCTGCCGAGGTCCAGTCAAGGTGCGCGTTGAACAAGGCGTAACTGCCCTGCTTCAGTCGCTCGACATTCATGATCTCAAAGAACTGGCTGGATGCATAGCTGCCGCTGCCCGACAGAACGAGCTTGCCGCTGTTATTGTCCATTAAGTTGAGATCAATGCCGCCGGTCATGCTGAACGACGGTGCCGTCGGCAGCATCTTACCCGCAATGTTGATGCCGCTGATCACACCGCGCTCAACCTTGGAATTGAGAAAGCCAAGGCCCGTTCGCAAAGTGAGCGTGCTATTGGCTTCCCAGCTCAATTCCGCTTCTGCGCCGTAAATGCGGGATTCAGGGATGTTGATCAGGTTCGCCGCAGCCGTTGCCGGATCAACGCTGATGAACTGCTGGTTGTGATAATCATAATAAAAGCCCGCGAGGTTGAGCGTAGCCGCACGGTCCGCAAACTGGCTCTTCAGGCCAACTTCATAAGCGTTGATTGTCTCCGAACCTGCCGACCCGGCTTCGGCGGGTGCAAAAAACGCCTGCGCGTTGAACGAGGGTGAGCGATAGCCCCGGCTAAACGTCGCATAGGCCATCACGTCGTCGGAGAGCCTATAATCGAGGCCCGCTTTGCCGGAAAGATTGTTGGTCGCGTAGGACAGATTGGTCAGCGGGATTGGCTTAGCCACGACATCGCCATTGAGCGCCGTTGCCACCGAGACAAGATCATTCTGGCTGCCCGTATCGCGGGTATAGCGCAGGCCCGCACGCAAAGTCAGCGCACCGCCAGCTTCAAAGCTTGCGTCACCATAGATGGCAGCGCTCTTCTTCTTCTGATCAAAGCGGTTGATGAAAACACAGCTTAAAGGAAGGGCAGCCGCGCAATCGGCACCGGTGATGCCGGGCACGCCATCGCTGTCGGTGTCCGCAAAGATGTAGGTCGCGTTCGAGTTAAACACCTTTTCATGGCTGAAATAGCCGCCGAGGATAAAGTTTGCCGGGCCATCAAAGTCCGACGTCAGACGCAAATCCTGCGTCCATTGCGTCGCCTTGGCGTCGTAGGACACCTCAAAGACGCGCAGGTCCTGACCGTCAGTGTCTTCGAACAGGAACAGCTTGCCCTTGTCGAAAGACGTGATGCTGGTCAGCGTCAGCGAGTCCGACAGGTCGATATTGCCGGTCAGCGAGATCGCCGTCGTCCGCGCCGTGCGGCGCACATCGGCAAGGTTGGACCGGATCTGATAGGTCGACAGCCCGGCGCGATTGGCAGCCAAAGGCTCGGCATAAATGCCGTAGTTGCGCGGGTTCTGATAGCTATGGGCAATACGCAGCACGAAACTGGCGCCATTGGTCGGTTCGACCAGAAGGCTGCCACGCACCGCAAATTCGCGAACGGAATTGAGATTCGGCTGACCCGGCGTCTGGTTGTCCAGCCAACCATCGGCGCGTGTGAACGTGCCTGCCACGCGAACAGCGGCCTTGTCGACCAAAGGCGCGTTGACAGCAGCGTTCAGGTCGATGCGATCATAATTGCCGTAGCCGACTGCAGCCGATCCGCTGAATTCGCCCAATTTGGCGGTCTTGGTGATGAGGTTGATCGCGCCGCCGGTGGTGTTCTTGCCATAGAGCGTGCCC
Organism: uncultured Sphingomonadales bacterium; assembly: GCA_903839675.1. Classification (GTDB taxonomy): domain Bacteria; phylum Pseudomonadota; class Alphaproteobacteria; order Sphingomonadales; family Sphingomonadaceae; genus Aquisediminimonas. The sequence goes on along the minus strand of CAIMDB010000018.1, from coordinate 12,297 downwards.
TGCGGTCCGCGCAGAACCTCGATGCGGTCAATGTCGAACATCGTCGCGCCGAGCAGGGCGAAGCTGCCTTTGTAGACCTCATCATAATAGGCCGCGACGGGGCTCGATTGGTTGAGGCTATAATCATACATCGACACGCCGCGCAGCGAGAAGATCGGCGTATTGTCACCGACCGTCGTGTTCATCTGAAGGTTCGGCACGGTCTGTGCGATGTCTTCGGCCTGCGTCACATGGCTGGCCGCCAAGCTTTCGCCAGAAACGGCGGAAACAGAAATTGGGACATCCTGAAGGCGCTCGGCGCGCTTATTAGCGGTGACGACGATGTCGGCCGCATCGCCCACATCTTCTGCATGGCTCTCTGACGGAAAGGCGAGAAAAGCTGCGGCGACAGCGAAGACCGATGAACCGGCGAAACGAGTAATCAAGAACGTCCTCCAAATATCGACGGTTGGCGCCGCCGAAGAGGCGTGCAACGGGCGCGTGCAGGTGTCCTATCGCTGAAGAAGGGTTAACAAATCTTAACTGAAAGGCCGCACCTGTCCTCTAGAACGGACAGAAAGTGCCAAAATGTAGAACTATCTACACCAGAGCGGTCAATCTTCTCGTCAATTTGGAGACAATCACGGAACGAGACCGAGAAGCGCCCGGTCCATGGCCCCTGCCCAACCGGCAAGTCGTGACGCCCGCATGGGCTCCGCGAGCGCGGGATCAAACCGTTCAACAGTGCCACGCATGACAGCAGCCTCCTCCAGCCCGTGATACAGGCCTGACCCGACGGCTGCGAGCATCGCGGCGCCCAATGCCGTCGTTTCTACAAAGGCCGGACGTTCCACAGGGAGATCAAGCACATTGGCAAGATCCTGGACCATCCAGTTATTTGCGGCCATCCCGCCATCCACGCGGAGTTCAGACCAATGGGCCCCATCAGCCGCAAAAGCAGTCAAAAGATCATGCGTCTGGTAGGCCATGGCCTCCAGCGCCGCGCGGGCAACATGGGCCTTTTCAGTCGAAAAGCTCAACCCGTCGATCAGGCCACGCGCAGCAGGGGACCAATGGGGTGCGCCCAGCCCGGACAAAGCCGGCACGACATAAACACCGCCTGTATCCTGCACGCTGCGCGCAAGGGCTTCAGTTTCCTCTGCAGATGAAAGCAGGCCCAAACCATCGCGTAGCCATTTGATGAGGCTACCTGCCACAAAGACGGATCCTTCCAGCGCATAGGTGCGTTCCCCGCCCAGTTGCCACAAGACGGTCGATAGCAACCGGTTACGCGAGGTGGGGACTACCCCGCCTGTATTGGTCAACACAAAGGCGCCTGTGCCATATGTCGCCTTTGTCTGGCCCACAGCAAAACAGCCCTGCCCGATGGTGGCGGCCTGCTGGTCCCCCGCGACCCCGGTAATCGCAATGGCACCGCCGAAATGCTCCGGCAGGCATGTCGCGATGGGGCCGGCGCAATCGACGATTTCCGCGAGGAGTGTTTTCGGCACGTCGAAAATGTCGAGCAGTCCGTCATCCCAAGCGCCGCTCCCCAAGGACATCAGCGAGGTGCGCGCCGCATTGGTCGCATCACTGACATGCAAGCCGCCGCTCAGGCGGAAGATGAGGTAGCTTTCGATGGTCCCGACCGCGAGATTGGTGCCCGCGTCCGCCAATTGCGGCCAGTTTTTCAGAGCCCAGTTGATTTTGCTGGCCGAAAAATAGGGATCGAGCAGCAGGCCCGCTTTGGCCTGCACTTGGGGCTCCAGCCCATCTTCCTTCAGCGCGGCACACATATCGGCCGTGCGGCGGTCCTGCCAGACAATGGCCGGGGCGAGCGGTTCGCCCGTGCGCTTGTCCCAGAACACGATGGTCTCGCGCTGGTTGGTAATGCCGATGGCCGCTATGGCATCCGCGCCGCCCGCGCTGGCCACCATTTCCTGTGCGCAGGCGAGTGTCTTTTCCCAGATTTCCGCAGCGTCATGCTCCACAAGCCCGGGCGCCGGATAGAATTGCGTCAACGGCGCCTGTGCCGACCCAAGGCACGTTCCGTCCGGCGCAAACAGCATAGCGCGCGTCGATGTTGTGCCTTCGTCGATAACCAGAATCCGGTCGCCCATGTCATCCCATCCCCAATGTTTTTCTAGCGAGCATGGCTAATGGATCGTCCGCTCCAGTGCAATTCCGGACGTCCAACGAAAAAGGGCGCGCCAGTGGCACGCCCCTTCGTTCACTCAGGAGAGCGAAATTAGCCGACGATTTCTTCCGGCTTGAAGAAGTAAGCGATTTCGATCGCTGCGTTCTCGTCCGAATCCGACCCATGCACCGAGTTCGCTTCGATGGATTCGGCCAGTTCCTTACGGATCGTGCCGGCATCGGCGTTCTCAGGGTTGGTGGCGCCCATGATGTCGCGGTTACGCTGAACGGCATTTTCACCTTCCAGAACCTGCACGACGACGGGGCCTGAGATCATGAACGAAACCAAGTCATTGAAAAACGGGCGTTCGCTGTGAACAGCATAAAAGCCTTCAGCCTGTGCCTTGGTCATCTGAATGCGCTTTGAAGCGACGACGCGAAGGCCGGCGTCTTCCAGCATCTTGGTGACAGCGCCGGTCAGATTGCGGCGTGTGGCATCGGGCTTGATAATCGAAAAGGTGCGATTGGCGGCCATGGCTGGTCGTCTCCATTTAAAAGAAAGGGATAGCTGAATGGCGGCGCCTCTAGCTGTTGCGCCTGTCCGCCGCAAGGGCGTTTCGGCTTATGGGCCTTCTATCCAGCGGCCTTCTTCGGTCTGTTTCCAGTAACGCCGCTCAAACGCGTCAGTGTTGATGGACCGCCAAGCGGAACGGGCGTTGTCGAGTGTGTCCGCGTCGAAGAAATAGAAAATGCGCGCGGTGTCGGCCGCCGGCTCCCGCCAGACGCCATCGACATAGGCCAGATTGGCATAGGTGACGGCTCGCTCGCTCGGGCAGGTGAGCAGCACCGGCTGTGCCCCTTCCCGCCCATGTGGTAGGAAGCTGTCCGGCCGATACGCCCACAGCGCTCGGTCCAGCCGATCCAGAAATTCGGGATCATCCGCCAAAATTTCCAATTGATCCCCGCCCGCCAGAACACGCTCTGCAATTGCAGGCAAAGCGCGTTCCAACGGGGTGTGGGTCAGATAGTAGAAATCAGCCTTCAAAATTGTCCGCCACGAACCGGTCGAGCAGACGCACGCCGTAGCCGGTCGCTCCCTTGTCCCAGACAGCGCCGGGCTTGGAGGCCCAGACCATGCCGGCAATATCGAGGTGCGCCCATTTCACGCCCTCATCCACAAAGCGCTGAAGGAACTGAGCCGCCGTAATCGATCCGCCCTCACGCGGGCCGACGTTTTTGATGTCGGCAATTGGACTATCGATCAGCTTGTCATAGGCCGCACTCAGCGGGAAGCGCCACAATGGGTCACCCGCGGCCTTGCCGGCCGATGTGAGCTTATCGGCAAGCCCATCATCATTAGTGAAAAGCCCACCATATTCATGACCAAGCGAGATGATGATCGCGCCCGTCAGCGTGGCAAGATCAACCATATATTCCGGGCTATATTTCTTTTGCACCCATGTCATCGCATCACACAAGACAAGGCGGCCTTCCGCGTCCGTGTTGATAACCTCAATTGTCTGGCCCGACATCGAGGTCACGACATCGCCCGGGCGCTGCGCATTGCCATCGGGCATATTTTCAACAAGGCCGCAAATGCCGACGACGTGCGCCTTTGACTTGCGGGACGCGAGCGTCAGCATTGCGCCTGCAACCGCACCTGCGCCGCCCATATCCCACTTCATGTCTTCCATGCCGCCCGGCGGCTTCAGGGAGATACCACCAGTGTCGAACGTGACGCCCTTGCCGACGAGCACAACCGGCTTGGCCTGCGCGCCGGCAGACCCATCCCACTTCATGACAAGCAGCTTCGGCTCGCGGACAGAGCCCTGCGCCACACCGAGCAACGCCCCCATACCGGCCGCCGCCATTTCGTCACGGCCCAGCACCTCAATCTCAATGCCGAATTCCTTGAGGCGCGCGCAGCGCTCTACAAAGGTTGCAGGATAGATGATGTTTGCGGGCTCGGTGACGAGTTCACGCGTCAAGGAGACACCCTCAACGATGGCGGACTGATGCGCCCATGCGCCTTCAATGCCTTCCGGTGCGCCGACGATGATGACTTCGGCCAATGTCGGCTTCTGCTTTTCCGGCAGCTTGGTGCGATAAGTGTCATAACGCCAGCCGCGCAGGACGGCGCCAGCGCCAAGTCGCGCAACGGCCTTTGCCGATGGTTTGATCGCAAGACCGGTCAGATCAACGGCAACCTGCGTTTCACCGGATGTCAGCAAGCGAGCAGAAATAGCGGCACCCGCCTTTTCAAAATCCTCTTCACTAGACTGGCCGACACCGACCAGAAGAAGGCGCTGTGCGCCGCTTGCGTGCGCGACATGATGCTCAGACACCGCGCCCGCTTCCCCTTCAAAGCGGCTCGCCGCAGCGGCAGCACGGATGAGCGTGGCATCGCCGGGGACGGCGGTTGCAGCGAGCGCATCCTTAGGCACAAGAACCACAACACAGTGCGAACCTTCTGGAAGGGCCGCGGCGAAACGAACTTTGATCATATCGGGTCCTGACAATTTTTATTCATTTGAATCGATTCGGGATGTCGTTTGTTAGCGACACGGAAAGGGGCCGCATAGCGGCACACCTGCGAGGTGATTGCAGGATGTTAAGGACAGTGCGATAGGCGCGATTGGAATCGGAAGACAGCCACACGTGAAATTTGCCCGAAAACTGTTGCTTGCCGTCGCTGCTGCGAAGCTGACCGCCGTGGTGCCCGCCGTCGCGCAGACCGCTGTTGTAGATCCTGCGGAGCAAGTTGAAATCAACTTCGCGGCCGATCAGCTCGATTATGATGAGAACGCAGACATCGTCACCGCCACTGGCGATGTCCGGATGACCCGCGACGGCAACCGCGTGCGGGCCGACCGGATTATCTGGAACCGGAAAACAGGTGCCGTCCGCGCTGAAGGTAACGTGATTGTGCGCGGGGCCGAGGGTGATCTGGCCTATGGCGACAGCGTTGAACTGAAGGATACGCTGCGCGATGGCGTTGTCGAAAACCTGCTGATCGTCCTGAATGACGGCGGCCGCCTCGCCGCCAATAGCGGTGCGCGCAAAGATGGTGTGTCGACGCTGGAGCGCGCTGTTTACTCGCCCTGCCGAGTGGTGAACGATGAAGGCTGCCCCAAAGAGCCGATCTGGAAGATCACAGCTCTGCGCGTCACCCACAACCCTTTAAAGAACCGTATCAGTTACAAAAATGCGCGGTTGGAACTCCTCGGTGTCCCTGTGCTCGCCCTACCCGCTTTGTCCCATCCGGCGGATGACCGTGGCGGGACAGGTTTCCTGATCCCCAATATCCAATATACCAAGAACAACGGGCTGGAAGTCGCAACACCGTTCTACATCTTGTTCGGGTCCAACCGGGATTTGACGCTGACGCCGCACATCTTCTCTGATGTCGCGCCGCTCTTGCAGGCCGATTTCCGGCATTTGACAAGCAAAGGTGCCTACCAAATCAGCGGCTATGGGACCTATGGCAGACGCCTGCGCCCGAGCAATCCAACCCTTCCCGCTTTTCAGGATTTCCGCGGCTATTTGGAAGGCAGTGGTCGATTTCAGCTGAACGAGCGTTGGAGCCTGAGTGGGTCCGCCCGCGTCGCAAGCGACCGGACGTTCCTGCGTCGCTATGACATTTCCCGCGATGACCGGCTGCGCTCCACCGTTGATCTGGAGCGCATGACCCGATCCAGCTATTTGTCCATTCAGGGTTGGGCCTTCCAGACGCTGCGCACTGGAGAAATCCAAGGACAGTTTCCTGTCGCCTTGCCCTTGATCGACTGGCGTAAGCGCTTGGCCGATCCGTTGGCCGGCGGGCAGGTGGAACTGCAGTTGAACAGCCTGTCGCTGGTCCGGTCTGCCGGGCAAGACACGCAGCGCGCCTTTGCAGGAGCCCGGTGGGATTTGCGCCGCATCACCTCAGGTGGTCAGGAAGTTAAGTTTACGGCCTATGGCCGCGCCGATGCCTATCATACAGATGACATCTTAAGCACCCCCACGGTTGACTATCGCGGTCAGCAAGGGTGGACGGGCCGCGCCATTGGCGCTGTTGCAGCCGAAGTTCGCTGGCCACTTGTTGGTGCCCTGTTTGGCGGGCAGCAAAGGCTCACACCTCGATTCCAAGTTGTTGGCACACCGCGCACGGCAAATCTCAGAGTTCCCAACGAAGACGCTCGTGCCGTCGATCTGGAAGACAGCAACCTTTTCGCGCTGAACCGGTTCGCAGGCTATGACCGTTGGGAAGACAGCTCTCGCGTGACCTATGGCGTGGACTGGGCATGGGACGCACCCGGTTTGAGGGTGGATGCCAATGTTGGCCAAAGCTATCGCCTGACATCCAGGCTGACACCCTTCCCTGACGGCACCGGGCTATATGGCCGTACGTCGGACATCGTTGGCCGAACGAACGTCCGCTTCAAAAACTACATTAGTTTCACCCACCGCTATCGGCTCGACAAGGACACTCTGGGTATCCGTCGTAATGAAATTGATGCGACCGTGGGCAATACAAAAACCTATGCCTCCATTGGCTATCTTCGCTTGAACCGGGACATTGGACCGCAGCTTGAGGATTTGAGAGATCGTGAGGAAGTCCGTGTTGGCGGTCGCCTCCAGTTTGCGCGCTATTGGTCGCTCTTTGGGTCCACCATCATCGACATGACCGGCCGCCGCGAAGATCCAGCATCGCTGGCGGACGGCTATGAACCGGTCCGTCATCGGATTGGCCTGACCTATGAAGATGATTGCCTGACATTCGGCTTCACTTGGCGGCGTGATTATGACGCACAGGGCGACGCGTTGCGGGGCAACACCTTCCAATTGCGGCTATCCTTCCGCAATCTTGGTCGCTAGAGAACCGACACTTGCTAAGGTTGCGTTCAGCACCCGATAGGCATTGGGGCCACGCCAAGGTTGGCGTGTGAGGGATTAGGACGAGAATGACGTACACGTATCGCAAGATTTTGGCCGCTACTCTTTTAGCGGGTTCGGCGAGTGCAGCGTTGCTGGCGCAAACCGTTTCGGATCAAGCCGCCGCCCCGAGTGTTAGCCTCAATCTGCCCGCTACGATCAACACGATCGGCAAGTTCGACCCGCAGGTCCGCAAGGCGACGGCCATCGTCAACGGTGATGTCATTACCGGCACCGATGTCGACCAGCGCCTTGCGCTCGTCATCCTGGCAAATAGCGGCCGCGTTTCGGATGAAGAGCGGGAACGCCTCCGGGTGCAGGTCCTCCGCAACCTGATCGATGAATCGCTGCAGATCCAGGAAGCCAAGGCCAACGAAATCTCGATCAGCCGAGAAGAAGTGAGCCAGAGCTTTGCCCGTGTTGCTACCAACTTCAAACGCTCGGTTGAAGGCTTCAACCAATATCTGCGTGAGCAGGGATCGTCTGACCGCACCATGAAGCGCCAGATTGAAGGCGAACTCGCCTGGAGCCGCCTGCTGCGCCGCAAGGTCGAACCGTTCGTCAACGTCAGCGACGAAGAAGTGAAGCAGATTGCCGATCGCCTGACCGCCTCTAAGGGCACATCCGAATATCGCGTCGGGGAAATCTACCTTTCCGCCACACCGGAAAATGCACAGGAAGTTTTCAACAACGGCCGCCGCATCATTGAACAGATCCGCCAAGGCGGATCGTTTCAGGCCTATGCCCGCCAGTTCTCCGAAGCCTCAACAGCGGCAGTCGGCGGCGATCTTGGCTGGATCCGTTCCGCTCAGTTGCCAGACTCGCTGGCGCAAGCTGTGCAGGAAATCCAGATCGGCCAGATTGCCGGGCCCATTGAAGTGCCCGGCGGCTTTTCAATCCTCTATTTGACCGACAGCCGTAAGGTCCTTGTCGCCAACCCGCGCGACGCCGTCCTTAGCCTGCGTCAGATCACGATCAGCTTCCCACCCACTGACACCGACGCACAGATCAAGTCCAAGGCTGAAGCCTTTGGCAAGGCGGCGCAGGCCATGCAGGGCTGTGGCGGTGCCGACGTGCTGGCGAAGACATTCAACGCCGATGTGGTCGACAATGACCAGATCCGCGTGCGCGATCTGCCGGCAGCCTTGCAGGACATTCTGCTCGGCCTTCAGGTCGGCCAAGTGACGCCACCCTTTGGATCGCGGACAGATGGCGTGCGTGTTCTGGCCTTGTGTGGTCGTGATGATCCGCAGTCGGCAGATGGTCCTTCACCGGACGCGATTGAAAACCAGTTGCGCGACGAACGCATCAACCGTCGTGCGCAAATCTACCTGCGCGATCTGCGCCGCGATGCCATCATCGATTATCGCTGATTGTCCGCATCATGGAGCCACTGGCCGTCACATTGGGGGACCCGGCCGGGATCGGGCCTGAGATTGTCGGCAAGGCTTGGGCAGAACGCAAAGCGCACGATCTACCCTGCTTTTTCGCGGTGGGGGATGAACGTGCGCTCCGCAATGTCTGGTCCGGCCCGATCAAGCTAATCTCCACCCCATCAGAGGCGCGGGCAGCCTTTGACGATGCCCTGCCGCTCATCAACGTGCATGACGGCGGCGATACGGTGCCCGGATCCCCGACACTGGAAGGCGCGCGCTGTGCGCTCGATACGTTGGGTCTGGCCATCGGCATTGCGCAATCCGGACAGGCCGCCGCCCTCGTCACAGGCCCCGTTTCCAAAAAGAAACTGCAGGAAGTGGGCTTCACCCATCCGGGGCAAACCGAATTCATTGCAGAGCGCTGTGGCGTCTCCGCCGCGAACGCCGCAATGATGCTTGCTGGGCCGGGCTTGCGGGTCATACCCATTACCATCCATATCGCGCTCGCCGAAGTGCCCAGTGCTTTGACGACGGAGCTGATTGTCAGTCGTGGGCGCGTTGCTGCCAAAGGCCTCACCAAGGATTTTGGTATTGACGCCCCGCGCATTGCCGTGGCGGGGCTAAATCCCCATGCCGGCGAACAAGGCTCTATGGGTGATGAGGAAGCGACCATCATTATGCCCGCCATTGAGCAGCTGCGCGCAGATGGGCTCGACGTGATGGGCCCCATCGCCCCAGACGCGCTCTTCACGCCCCATATGCGTGACAGATATGATCTGGCGCTCTGCATGTATCATGATCAGGCTTTGATCCCTTTGAAGGCTCTGTGCTTCGATGACGGCGTCAACATGACGTTGGGCCTGCCCATTATCCGCACCTCACCCGATCACGGCACGGCTTATGACATTGCGGGCAAGGACATGGCTCACCCCGGCGCCATGATCGCCGCCATCCGCATGGCAGCGCTGGCCGCATCACATCGTCCCAGCAAGGCCGCGTGACGCCCGATCTGCCCCCTCTGCGTGAAGTCATCGCGCGCCACGGGCTCGCGGCGAGCAAGGCGCTTGGCCAAAACTTCCTGCTCGATGGCCAGTTGCTGGACCGGATCGCTGCTGTCCCCGGCAATCTGACGGGAGAGACAGTCTATGAAGTTGGCCCCGGCCCCGGCGGCCTGACGCGCGCGCTTCTCAAGGCTGGTGCCAAAGTCGTCGCTGTTGAACGGGACCGCCGCTGCCTGCCCGCGCTCGAAGAACTCTCACAGGCGTTTCCCGGCATGTTGACGGTGCGGGAAGACGATGCGCTTGCCATCGCTCTGCCCGATGTCCTTCCCGACGGCGGACATATCGCATCTAACCTTCCTTACAATGTCGGGACAGCTTTGCTTGTCCAATGGCTCACTGGCGAAGATTGGCCACCGCGCTGGAAGAGCCTGACATTGATGTTCCAGCGCGAAGTGGCCGACCGTATCGTGGCGGAACCAGGCAGTTCTGCTTATGGTCGCCTGTCGATCCTCACCCAGTGGCGGACGACCGCACGGATGGCGATGCCGGTGCACAGGTCTGCCTTTACGCCGCCACCCAAGGTGATGTCAGCCGTGGTGCATATCACCCCTAAGGAGGCGCCCGAGGGCGTCTCTCCCAAAGCGATGGAGCAACTGACTGCAGCGGCCTTTGGGCAACGCCGCAAAATGCTGCGCCAGAGCCTTAAGGGGTTATCGGGTGCGCTCGATTGTTTGGAGATGTGCGGGATCGCGAGTGACCGCCGCGCAGAAACTGTGTCCGTCGATGAGTTCGTGGCACTAGGCCGCGCGTTTAGTCTGCTTTCTTCTCGTCCGCAGCGCTAACCGACGGCGTGGGCGCAACAGCCTGCGCCGATACGATGGCTTGGGTCGAACCCTTTTCAATCGCACTGGCAAGGCGTGTCTGCTCTGGGCACGCATTCATGCAGATCTTTTGGATACGCGCGAGATTTTCCTTCGCGCGCGTCACGGCGCCCTTTTGGACGAGCGCCTCGCCCTGACCTGCAAGCGCGATAATGTCGTTGGGCTCAATCAGCAGCGCTTCCCGATAGAGGCGGATGGCCTTACCCGGCAGACCCTGCTTGCGGGCGACCGAAGCGAGTTCAACATAAGCCGCCCGGTTCCGCGGATCGACAGCAAGTGCTGTTTCCAACGAGTCATTCGCCTGTTCCAGACGACCAGCGGCCGCATCAGTCATGGCCGACTTCGTGAGCGACATGGACAAGGGGTTGATCTGGTCATCCGCAATGCGTTTGCCGAAGCTCACGCTGGAGACCGTCGCGAGCGCGAGGGACAAAGCTACAGCCGGTGCGACAAAGCGCATAATCTTCTCCAAGGCGTCAGTTGCGGTCATGGCTAGCAACTTCTTGCCAGCCGTGCGACAAAAAATCCATCGGTCGCATCGTGGAACGGCGTTAACAGGCGGCCAGCGCCAGTCTGGCGCCCGGTATCCGATAAAATGCCTTCGGGACTGAAACCGGTATGGCGCTGCATAAACTCTTCAATCTGTTCTGCCCCTTCGCGCGCAAAGAGCGAGCAGACGGCGTAGACGATCACCCCGCCCGGCTTCACAAGCTGCGCCGCAATGTCCAGAACCTGCCGTTGCAATGCCTCCGTCCGCGCGAGGTGTTCGGGCGTCAGTCGCCAGCGCAGTTCGGGATTGCGCCGCCAGGTCCCGCTGCCAGAACAGGGCGCATCGACCAGCACGATATCGGCCTGCGCCCGAAGGTCTTCGAGCGCCTCCATTTCGCGCGCCGGATTGAGCAAGCGGAGTTCGACCTCAGCCCCGGCGCGTTCTGCACGCTTGGGCAATTGCTGGAGGCGTGTCCGATCCGTATCGCAAGCAATGAGCCGCCCTGCCCCCGCCATATCCGCGGCGAGTGCCAGCGTCTTCCCTCCAGCACCAGCGCACAAGTCGACCACAATTGCGGCCCCTGCCGCTTGGGCCGCCAAAGATATCAACTGGCTGCCCGCATCCTGCACTTCAATGAGGCCAGTCTGATAAGCGTCATCCGCCTCCACATCGACCGGTGAAGCGAGGCGGAACCCTTGCGATGTGTGACCAATGGGCAAAGCATCAGGATAGAGCTTCAAAACATCGTCGCGCGTCGTTTTCAGCGCATTCGCTCGCAAATCCAGCGGCGCCCGTTCAAGCAACGCATCGAGTTCTGCACCATCGATTAACGGCACAAAAGCATCCCGCATCCAAGGGGCAACAGCTGTGGGGGCGTCGGCGGCCTCACCGTCGCTGGCAGCCTGTGGCCCATAGTTGCTTGCGCCGAACTGTGCGGTCAGATCAGGATCACTAAGGCCAAGCACCCCTGCCCGACCCGAGGCTGGCCGCTGCCCATGGGCGCGGATAACGCGGTAAACGAGATCGCGGATCGCGCGCCGATCCTTCGAGCCAGCATAGCGCCGCTCCCGAAAGCCTTTGGCCAAGATGACGTCTGCTGAGGGACCATTGTCCCGCGCCGATGCAAGGATGGCATCCAGAAGCTCAATCGCCGTCTGGACGCGCGCTGCGGGGTTCATAAGCTGGAAATGGCTCCCGCGTCAGCCACGCGTGGGGTAGTTCGGGGCTTCGCGGGTGATCGTCACATCATGCACATGGCTTTCACGCAGGCCTGCATTGGTGATGCGGACAAAACGCGCACGCTCCTGCAAATCAGGGATCGTGCGTGATCCGGTATAACCCATGGCGGCCTTAACGCCGCCCACCAGCTGGTGGATCACGTCACGCGCCGGGCCCTTAAAGGCAACTTGGCCTTCAATACCTTCCGGCACGAGCTTCAGCTGATCCTTGATGTCCTGCTGGAAGTAACGGTCTGCCGAGCCACGCGCCATGGCGCCGACCGAGCCCATGCCGCGATAGGT
>CAIMDB010000017.1 GCA_903839675.1 uncultured Sphingomonadales bacterium | reverse complement strand
GCAAACCTTGCCGCCAGCTTCGGGCCGGGCGTCACCCTCAAACGCATCACCGTCGAGGTCACCAAAGACCCCGTCACCACGGGGATTGAGAAACGGTTGGGGTGGTTGGGGAAAAGCGCCGACGGAGGGCTTGATCCGACAATGGGCGTCACGGCCACGCCGACCCTCGCGCAAAGGCTGAGTTTCCTTGATTTCAGAAGGACCCCGCGATGAACCGCGACCTGCTCTTGGCAATCCTTTCGATGGATTCCTACAATCGTGGCTATGGCGTAGGCGTTGAAGGTCTGGAAGAAGGCGGGCGGATAGGAAATGCGACCCTGACGCCAGCGACGGCGGCACAAAGAGCTGGCTGGGAAGCCGCCGGTTTTTACGCCATTGCCTATGACATGACGGGCGTTGCGGGCTTTGGCTCGGGGGAGAGGGTGATGTCCTGACGACGCCCCCCGCCCATCGTCATCCCCGCGACGGCGGGGATCCATGAACACCTCAGGCGCAAGACCGGCAAAGACAGTGACCCTGGGTTCCCGCCTGCGCGGGAATGACCGAAGGGGGAACGGCACCCCCTTTAACCGTCATCCTGAACTTGGTTCAGGATCCATTGGCGTCGCGGCAGTCTGGTTCGCGCAGAGGCGCAGAGGACGCAGAGGGGCTTCGACAAGCTCAGCCTGAGCGCGGGGGGGGGGGGGGCGCTGAGGTTCCAAATCCTCCCCCATCGGGGGAACGCAATCAGGCAGTTTGCCGGGGGCAAGCTGGCGGATAAGTTGACCATGCGCAGCATGTTGGAGGGGGAGCCGGTCTGGGTGCGATACTGAGGAATGCAACATGCGCCCGACGCCCCCTCCGTCAGCCCTGCGGGCCGCCACCTCCCCCGATGGGGGAGGATCCAAAACCTCCGCGTGAACATTTAGATGGCGGTGTTCATGGATGCTGAAACAAGTTCAGCATGACGAGGTGGGGAGACACCCTTCGCGGGCTTCTTTCCTTCGCGGCCTTCGCGTGAACTGGGCTGCCACAAGGTTCACGCGGAGGCGCGGAGACACAGATTGTGCTCCGGGCTTGAACCGGAGGAGCTTCTTGTTGTGCTCCGGGCTTGAACCGGAGCCTAGGGCCCAAACAGTGCGCAGGCGGCAAGATGGGCTCCGGAACAGGTCCGGAGCACAAAAGGTGGCGGCGTTGGAGAAGACGTCCCAACAACACCCTCCGCGTCCTCCGCGTCTCCGCCTGAACCCCTAACCCGGCCTGCAGCCAGAAAAGAGGCGTCAGTGAAAACTCACGAATGTCGGAAAATCAAACGTATCGCAGACCATGGCGGAGAGGATCCGCAGCACGTCTGACACCAGTACACTGCCGATCACAATGCACAGCACCAAGGCGACCGCGATCATGCCCATCACGAAATGCTTCATGTCGTCGGCAGTTTCAGCAGTGCCGACCTGATCTGACACAAGCCGCAGCTGTGTCACGTCTTCATTACGAAGGCGAACCATCCCTAAGCCCTCTCCCATTTACCCCCGGGCCACCTTTGGCGGCTCCGGGAACAGAGACTGATAACAATTGAGACTATCGTCAACAGTAAATTTATCTGGCCGAAGAATGGTTTGCGTAAGAAACCCTTCTCCACGCTGCGCAACTGTGCGCTGGTCTCTCTTTGAGAAGAGTGGCATCACCGCGACATGCAGAAAGACACCCCATCCCCCAAAGGGTTTCTATCACGCCTCGGACCCGGCCTCATCACGGGCGCCGCGGATGATGATCCCTCCGGCATCGGCACGCACAGCCAAGTTGGCGCCCAATTTGGCTATGGCCTTGCCTGGACGTTCCTCTTTTCCTTCCCGCTGATGGTCGTCATTCAAGAGGTCGCTGCACAGATTGGCCGCGTGACCGGCCGGGGGATCGCCGCCAATGTGCGGCGGCATTATCCGCGCAGCCTGCTTTTCATGATCGTGTCCCTGCTGCTGATTGCCAATGTCATCAATCTGGGCGCGGACCTGAGCGCGATGGGCGCGGCGCTGCAACTCCTCACCGGCGGCAATGCGGCGCTCTTCACGCTGGCCTTTGGCATCATCTGCGTCGTGCTTGAGGTTGTGATGCCTTATGCGCGCTACGCCAATGTGCTGAAATGGAGCACCCTGTCGCTGTTCACTTATGTGGCCGTTGTGATGGTGGCCGACGTGCCCTGGGGCGAAGCGTTCAAAGGGCTGATCATTCCCGACGTCGAATGGACACCGACCTATGCGACCGCGCTGGTCGCTATTCTTGGCACCACAATCAGCCCTTATCTCTTCTTCTGGCAGGCGGGGCAGGAGATTGAAGAGCAGCACCGGCACCATGCCAAGCCGCTTTACGAGACGCCGCGGACAGCAGGGCCGGAGCTGGAACGTATCCGCGTTGATACGCTGACGGGGATGGCGTTTAGTTCCCTGATCTCGCTCGCCATCGTGTTTGCGACGGCGGCCACGCTGCACGCCCATGGCATCACCAATATTGAGACATCCTCCCAAGCAGCAGAAGCGCTGCGGCCCATCGCAGGGGATCTTGCCTTTGCCCTGTTCGCGTTGGGCATTATCGGAACGGGGATGCTGGCGGTTCCGGTGCTGGCGGGGTCAGCCGCTTATGCTGTCACGGAAATGATGGGGCGGACGGGCAGCCTTGCATCGAAGCCGTTACAGGCCAAATTCTTTTACAGCACAATCGCGGCCACCACGCTGGTCGGCGGACTTGTGAATATGGGCGGGATTGATCCGGCCAAAGCGCTTTACTGGGCCGCTGTCGTCAATGGCGTTCTGGCAGCGCCCCTGATGGCCGTGATGATGCTGATCGTCCGCAACGAAAAGGCGATGGGGGAGCTGGTGCTCCCCCATCGTGCGACCCTTTGGGGCTGGGGTGCCACCGCCGTGATGGCAGCGGCAACCGCAATCTTCTTCTGGTTCCTGTTCGTCCCGGCCTGATCACGGCCACTGCGTCATTGCGAGCAAAGCGAAGCAATCCAGACGGACAACGCGCTTCTGGATTGCCGCGCTGCGCTCGCAATGACGGCCTGAGGGATTAGGCAGCGAGCGCTTCTGTTTGTTCAGCAGGCAAGCGGATCATATAGTCAAACGCAGAGAGCGCCGCTTTTGATCCTTCGCCCGTCGCAATGATGATCTGCTTATACGGAACGGTCGTCACATCGCCTGCCGCAAACACGCCGGGAATGTTGGTCGCGCCCTTGGCGTCGATCTCAATCTCGCCGCGCGGGCTGAGCGCCACGACATCCTTTAGCCATTCCGTATTCGGCACGAGGCCGATTTGGACGAAGATTCCTTCCAACGGAATGTGGTGCAGCTGGTCGGTCGTCCGGTCCTTATAGCTCAGGCCCGTCACCTTCTCGCCATCGCCCTGCACTTCGGTCGAGAGCGCAGAGACGATCACGCGGACATTGGGCAGGCTGTGCAGCTTGCGCTGCAGCACCGCATCGGCCCGCAGCTGGCTGTCGAATTCGATCAGCGTCACTTCAGCGACAATGCCCGCGAGATCGATGGCCGCTTCCACGCCGCTGTTACCACCACCGATCACCGCCACGCGCTTGCCCTTGTACAAGGGGCCGTCGCAGTGCGGGCAATAGGCCACGCCCCTGTTGCGATATTCATCTTCGCCGGGCACGCCCATCTGCCGCCAGCGCGCGCCGGTGGAGAGGATGAGCGTGCGGGCCTTCACATGCGCGCCGTTCGCCAGCACGACTTCGTGCAGGCCGCCTTCGCTGGCCGCAGGGATGAGCTTTTCCGCGCGCTGCAGGTTCATGACGTCGACGTCATAGTCCTTCACATGCTGCTCCAGCTGCGCGACGAGCTTTGGCCCTTCGGTGTGCGAAACGGAGATGAAGTTCTCAATGCCCATGGTGTCGAGCACCTGACCGCCGAAGCGTTCGGCGACGATGCCGGTGTTGATGCCCTTGCGCGCAGCATAGATGGCCGCGGCCGCGCCAGCGGGTCCACCGCCAACGATGAGCACGTCGAACGCATCCTTGGCAGCAATCTTTGCCGCGGCCTTGGCTTCGGCACCGCTGTCGAGCTTGGCGACGATCTGTTCCAGCTCCATTCGGCCCTGCCCGAAGACGTCGCCGTTCAGGAACACCATCGGCACGGCCATGACCTTGCGGTCGGTGACTTCATCCTGGAACAGCGCGCCATCAATCGCGGTGTGCGAGATGCGCGGGTTGAGGACGGCCATCAGGTTCAGCGCCTGCACGACATCCGGGCAGTTCTGGCACGACAGCGAGAAATAGGTTTCAAAGGCATAGTCGCCGTCAAGGTTGCGGACCTGCTCCAGCAATTCCTGCGCGGCCTTGGACGGATGACCGCCCACCTGCAGCAGGGCTAGCACCAGCGAGGTGAATTCGTGCCCCAACGGAATGCCGGCAAAACGCACGCCAATGTCAGTCCCGACGCGGCGGATCATCATGCTTGGACGGCGCTTGTCGTCATCCTTGCGGACGGTTGTCACCTTGTCCGAAAGCGCGGCAATCTCGGTTGCCAGTTCGTCCAGCTCGCGCGATTTGGGGCTGTCATCCAGAGACATCACAAGCTCAACCGGCTGCGTGATGTTCGCCATATAGGTTTGGAGCTGCTGCTTCAGATTTGCGTCAAGCATGGGGGTTCGTTCCGTAAATGAGGGACTGGCCGTAAATTTGGGGTCCGGGACCAGCAAAAGGCTGGTCCCGGAATTTGGCTCCGCCCAAAAGCGGGGGGAGGAGGGCGGAGCCGGGGGTCTTGCTTAGATCTTGCCGACGAGGTCGAGCGAAGGAGCGAGCGTCTTTTCGCCTTCTTCCCACTTGGCCGGGCACACTTCACCCGGATGCGCTGCGACATACTGTGCGGCCTTGATCTTGCGAACGAGTTCAACCGCGTTGCGGCCAACGCCTTCCGAAGTGATTTCCATCACCTGGATGATGCCCTGCGGATCAACAACGAAGGTGCCGCGGTCAGCAAGGCCGACGCCGGGACGCATCACGTCGAAATTGTTGGTCACAACGCCCGACGGATCGCCGATCATCGTGTAGCGGATCTTGCCGATGGCAGGCGACGTATCGGCCCAAGCCTTGTGGCTGAAATGCGTGTCGGTCGAGACGCTGTAGATTTCGACGCCCATCGACTGGAAATCGGCATAGTTGTCGGCGAGGTCTTCCAGCTCGGTCGGGCACACGAACGTGAAGTCCGCCGGGTAGAAGAAGAAGACCGACCATTTGCCCTTCACGTCGCCATCGGTGACGGTGATGAACTTGCCATCCTTATAGGCCTGAGCAGTGAACGGCTTGATCTCGGTGTTGATGATCGCCATCGGAAATTGTCCTTTTTTTGGTATCGAGGATAGGGCGGCACGGATGCCGTGGAGCCTATCTACCCTGCCGACTCGCTCAAGGCCAATTGGATTGTCCGCTCTCTATGATCGACTAAGTCGATTATTAAATTCCATGAGAGTGATCCGTTCGTTTAATCATCCAGACGTCATTCTGTCGCAATGTGCGCGCGATATTTGCGGTGGCATATTTTGGAGCCGGAGGTAGACGAGCCGCATGACCACACGCATCCTTGACCTGACCGGCATCCACAATTTCCGCGATTATGGCGGCTATCGCACCGCTGACGGCGGGCAGGTGAAGACCGCAACTCTGTTCCGTTCGGGCCAGCACCGCGATGCGACGCTGGAGGATTTACAGGCCGTTAGCCGATTGGCGCTGGCCACCATCGTCGATCTGCGCAGCGACAGTGAACGGGAGCTTTACCCCTGCCGCCGCGCGGACGATCATGCAGCAGAGGTCGTTTTTGCGCCCGGCAACACGCTGGGTGCCGGGTCACACCTCGACGCAGGCAATGGCGTCCGCACGGCCGCCGAAGCGCATGACGCCATGGTCGATCTTTACCGGCAGATGCCCTTCCGACCGACCCTGACGCAAACCTACCGGATGATGTTTGACCGGCTGCTCGACGGCCATGGGCCAAGCCTTGTCCATTGCCTTGCCGGTAAAGACCGCACCGGACTTGCTGTGGCACTGGTCCAGCACCAATTGGGCGTCCATCATGATGATATTGTCGAAGATTATCTGCTGACCAACGTCGCAGGCGACATGGACCGCCGCATTGCAGCGGGCGCAGAGGCCGTGCGCGCCAATTTCGGGCCGGACATGGAAGATGATGCCGTGCGCACGCTGATGTCGGTGCACCCCGGCTTCCTCGACGCCGCGCTTGAGGAAATCGGCGATGTTGACCGCTATTGCGAAGATGTTCTGGGCATAACCCCCGCGCGCCGGGAAGCACTGCGCCTTGAGCTGGTTGCATGAGACTTAACTGAATTAGTCCAATCTTTACCGACAGTTGCTAGCCCAAAGCTCGTCGTCACCACTTTCCGCTTGGGGTGACGCGCTGGTAGGGGCTATGCAACCAAAATGACGCAGAAAATACTGCTTGTCGAAGACGACAACACGACCGCCGATTTCATCGTAAAAGGCCTTTCAGAACAAGGCTTTGCGGTCGATCACGCCAATAATGGACGCGATGGCCTGTTCCATGCGACCGACGGCACCTATGATGCAATCGTGCTAGATCGGATGCTTCCCGGCATGGATGGCATGGCGGTCCTCGGCGCGATCCGCGCTGCGGGCATCACAACGCCCGTCATCATCCTGTCGGCCCTTGGCGCCGTTGAAGACCGGGTGGCGGGGCTGACCGCCGGGTCCGACGATTATCTGACCAAGCCGTTCGCCTTTGCTGAACTGCTTGCGCGCCTGAAGCTGCTGATGCGCCGTGCGACTACGGGCCCGGTCAGCGCTGTGGAAACCGTGTTGACTTGCCATGATCTGGAAATGGATCTGCTTTCCCGCAAGGTGAAGCGGGCTGGCCGCGCACTGGACCTCCAGCCGCGCGAGTTTCGCCTGCTTGAATATCTGATGCGCCATAAGGAACAGGTCGTCACCCGCACCATGCTGCTCGAAGGCGTGTGGGATTATCATTTTGACCCAGGCACCAACGTCATCGACGTGCATGTCAGCCGCCTGCGTAAGAAGATTGATGGCGACGCCGACACCACGCTGATCCACACCGTGCGCGGCGCCGGATACCGGCTCGGCGCCGGGGAATAGCCCGCCGCCAGTGATCAAGTTCTGGCGCTCCTCGACCGCAAGGTTCATCACGCTTGTGTTCGGGATCGAGCTAATTCTGGCGGCCGGCATGACGCTGACCCTGCGGGTGCTGACGCGCGGCGAATTGGAACGCGACGCCAAGAGCTATGCCGCGCGGCTGACGCAAGAGCTTGGGCCGGTTTATCTGAAACAGGGCAAGGAAGACTTCCAGAAATTGGCGGCCCTGCGCGTCCTGTTCTCAGAAGGGCGGGCGACGGTCATCTTGATGGTCGACCCCAAAGGCAAGCCTGTGGCGGGCAATCTGCAAGGCTGGCCGCCGAGCGCCAAACTGGGCTGGAGCGAGATCGAGCTTTATCGCAACGGTTCCGGGACGCCTGAACAGATGGGCATTCTCGTCACCAATTTGCCCGATGGGTCGCGCCTGCTGACCGGCCAGATCATCGAGAATGACCGGCGTCTCTCGCGAATTGTTGATCGTGCGACGGGCACTGCGTTGATCTTCGGCCTGCCACTGGCGCTCTTTGCGGCCTTTGCTGCTGTCCGCATCATCAATGCGCGGGTCAATGATATTGGGGAAACCGCCAAGGCCGTGAGCGCAGGCCAATTGTCGCAGCGCGTCTGGCTGGATGGTAGCGGCGATACGTTTGACCGGCTGGCCGCCACACTCAACGCCATGCTGGAACGCATTGAGGCGCTGATTTCCGAGTTGCGCATTGTGACCGATGGGCTGGCGCATGATTTGCGCTCTCCCCTCACCCGCCTGAAGGTGCGTCTGGAACGCGCGCAGGTGGAGGATGATGAGGAGTCGCTGCGCACCGCGATCACCTTGGCGGGCGAAGAGACGGACCGGCTGCTCGGCATGCTGACCACCGCACTCCAGATCAGCCGTGCCGAAGCCGGCATTGGCCGCGATCATTTTATCGCGGCTGATCTGGGCGAGATGATCCGCGACATCGCCGAACTTTATGAGCCGCTGGTCGAAGACAAAGGCTTTGCAATGGAAGTCGCAACCGGCACCGGCCCAATCGTTGCGATGCACCGCGAGCTGATCGGTCAGGCTATCGGCAATCTGATCGACAATGCCCTGAAATATGGCGCCGACAGCATCCGCATCGCCACGGGTGAAAGCGACGGCATGGCGTGGGTCGACGTCTCAGACCGTGGCCCTGGCATCCCCGAAGACCAGCGCGCCGAAGCCCTGCGCCGCTTTGGTCGGCTTGACCCCTCCCGCACAGGCTTTGGCGCAGGGCTTGGCCTCTCGCTCGTCGGGGCAGTTGCGCGCCTCCACGGCGGCACCATCGAACTGGGGGACGCCGCCCCCGGGCTGCGGGTGCGGCTGTCGATCCCTTTGACCTAGGCGCTCAAACCCGCGTGAGGACCCACTGACCCGCTGTGTCCTTGCACGCCTGAAACGTCTCGGACTCGCTGCCTTCATTGGCCATCGCGACGGTTTGCTTGACCATCTTGCAGTTGGATGCCGTCTCGGTTGTGGCGCGCTTCAAGAGGGCGTTGGAGACATAGCCTTGGGCCACGCCATTGTCCGAAATGAGATACCAAGGCGCGCCTTCTGTCGCGGCAGGCACCCAGACCCGCGCGCCTGACGTCAGCTTGCCGACAATCTGACCATCCAGACCGGGCTTGGACCGGATGTTCGCCGATGACGTCGACACGAAAGCACCGCCGATCTTGCGATAGCCGGACCATGGTTCAACACCATTGGCGAACTTCAAGTTAGAAAGCGTGGCGCCGCTGACCGCAGAGGAGACTTCGACATTACCCGAAGCGCCCGTTTCCGGGTTCTCCCAGCTCTGGCTTTCACCCTTGGCCAGCGCCTCTTCCATCGCGCGTTCGGCCTTAGCCTGATCATTCTTCTGGAGCTTGCAGCCCAGTGCCGAGCCACCTGCTGCGCCCAAGGCCCCGCCCAGCAATGTGCCGAGCGTGCGGCTGCCGCGCCCCGCAATCCGGTTGCCGAGAACACCACCCACAACGCCGCCGATGACGGCTGCTGTCGTCTGCTTGTTGCCATCGGTGGAACAGCCGAAGATGCCGTCAATGCCGGACCGACGCGGCGCATCCGCCTCTGCTGTCGCACTGGAGCGCGCGACCGCAGGTGTCGTGGCCACATTAGGGTCAATGGCGCTTGCAGGCACAGAGGCCATCAGGAAGGCGGGAACGCTGGCAAGGGCCGCGAGGCGGAAGGCTGGTGTCATGGTCATCCCCTTCAAAATTGGTCTATCGACAGTCCTAAGGATTATGCCTGTCTGCGTGAATTGCGGATGAACCGAAAGCCCTTGATATCTCCGTCAACAGGGCTTCTCATCCGCCCCGTTCTGGCGCAAAGGGCGGCCACAACCTGTTGGGGGAGTCGAGTATATGGGCCGCAAGTTTTTCGGGACCGACGGAATCCGGGGCCTGACCAACAGCAAGGTGATGTCCGCCGAAATGGCGATGAAGGTTGGCATGGCCGCAGGCGCGCATTTCGTGCGCGGTGATCACCGCCACCGTGTCGTGGTTGGCAAGGATACCCGCCTGTCCGGCTATATGCTGGAAGATGCTTTGGTCGCAGGCTTCACCTCGGTCGGCATGGACGTCGTGCAGATCGGTCCGATGCCCACGCCCGCCGTCGCGATGCTCACCCGCTCCATGCGCGCCGATTTGGGCGTGATGATCTCCGCCAGCCACAACCCGTATTTCGACAATGGCATCAAGCTGTTCGGCCCCGATGGCTATAAGCTGTCCGACGCGGATGAGCATGCGATTGAAGCGCTGATTGAAGGCACAGCCGTACTCGCCGCACCCGACAAGATCGGCCGCGCGCGCCGGGTGGAAGATGCCCGTGGGCGCTATATCCACTTCGCCAAATCCTGCTTCCCCGAAGAGCTTCGGCTCGACGGCCTGAAGATCGTCGTCGATTGCGCACATGGGGCTGCTTACAACGTCGCGCCTTCCGCCCTTTGGGAATTGGGCGCTGATATCATCCCCATCGGCGTCACGCCCAATGGCACCAATATCAACGACAAATGCGGATCAACCCATCCGCAGCTTTTGCAGGAAACCGTTGTCGCCAGCGGCGCGGATATTGGCATTGCGCTGGATGGCGATGCCGACCGATTGATCATCGTCGATGAGCATGGCCGTGTTGTCGATGGTGACCAGATCATGGCGCTGATCGGCGCCAGCTGGGCGCGCAATGGCACGCTGAAAGGCGGCGGCGTCGTCGCGACCGTCATGTCCAATCTGGGGCTGGAGCGCTTCCTTCAGGGTCAGGGCCTGACGCTGGAACGGACCGCGGTCGGCGACCGTTATGTGCTGGAGAGGATGCGTTCCGGCGGGTTCAATGTCGGCGGAGAACAGTCCGGCCATATGATCCTGTCCGACTATGGAACGACGGGCGACGGGTTGGTGGCGGCGCTTCAGGTGCTGGCCGAACTCGTCCGAACCGGCAAGGCGGCAAGCGAAGTGCTCCACCAGTTTGAGCCTGTGCCGCAGCTCTTGAAGAACGTCCGCTTCTCCGGCGGTAAGCCACTGGAAGCCGAAAGCGTGAAGCGCATCATTGCCGATGCCGAAGCCGAACTGAATGGCTCTGGCCGTCTCGTTATCCGCCCGTCGGGCACAGAGCCTGTCATCCGCGTGATGGCCGAAGGCGATGATGCAGCCCAAGTGGAAACGGTCGTCGATCGCATCTGTGATGCTGTGAAGGCGGCAGCCGCCTGATGCTGGAGATGCGCCCCGATTGCGAACGCTGCGGCACCGATCTTCCGGCGCATCTGTCCGGCGCATTCATCTGCTCGTTTGAATGCACCTTTTGTGCAGATTGCAGCGACGCGATGGACGAGCGATGCCCCAATTGCGGCGGCGAACTGCTCGACCGACCGACACGCGCCAAGCCCCTGCTGGAAAAGCACCCGGCGTCGACCGCGCGGATGTTCAAGGGCTGACACGTGACAGCGCGCATCCTTATCATTGCGGGGTCTGACTCCGGCGGCGGTGCCGGCATCCAGGCCGACATCAAGACCGTCACCATGCTCGGCGGCCATGCGATGACGGCGATCACCGCGATCACCGCACAGAACACGCTTGGAGTCACAGCGGTTCACCCCGTCCCCACCGAGATCGTGTTGGCCCAGATTGACGCGGTTGCGTCCGACATCGGTGTTGATGCGATCAAGATCGGGATGATTGGCTCTGCCGAAACCGCCAACGCCGTGGCGGATCGGATCGAGTCCATCGGCGCGCCCATCGTTTTCGATCCTGTGATGATCGCCACCAGCGGCTCGGCGCTTGCCGATGCCGACACCATTGCCGTCTTCACGCGGCTGATGGACATGGCGACGGTCACCACGCCCAATTTGCCGGAACTGGCGGCACTGGGCGGTGAAGCGGCAGCTGTTGCCCATGCGGGCACGCTGCTCATCAAAGGTGGCCATGCCGAGGGCGACACCCTCATCGACCGCCTCGTCGATCATGACGGTGAAGTGAGGCGCTGGGAGGATGCCCGCATCCACACAACCAGCACGCACGGCACCGGCTGCACGCTGGCGAGCGCCATTGCGACGGGGCTGGGCCAAGGCTTGCCGCTCGTTGAGGCTATCACGCGGGCGCGGGCCTTTGTGCGGGCGGCGCTGCTGGCGGCGCCGGGGCTTGGACAGGGCCATGGCCCGATGGGGCATCAGGGCGTGGAGCAGGCATCCTACTCCCCTCCCGCTCGCGGGAGGGGTCGGGGGTGGGCAGGCGCGGAATGACGTGCTTTGCCTATCTCCCCGCCCTCGCGCCCTCCCCTAACCCCTCCCGCAAGCGGGAGGGGAACTGATGATCGCAGGCGTCGACGAAGCCGGGCGTGGCCCCCTCGCCGGCCCGGTGGTCGCAGCGGCCGTCATCCTATGCGAGGGCGGCATTGCGGGCCTCGATGATTCCAAGAAACTCAGCGCCAAACGGCGGGCGGAACTTGAGGCCCTCATCCTCGCCCGCTGCATCGTCGGCATTGGCATGGCGAGCGTGGAGGAGATTGACCGGATCAACATCCTGCAAGCGACCTTCCTCGCCATGACCCGCGCGGTGGAAGCTTTGCCGCAGGCGCCCGCCCATGTGCTGGTCGATGGCAACCGTCTGCCCAAATGGACGTATAGTGCAGAGGCCATCATCGGCGGCGATGCGCTTCATCCGTGCATCTCAGCGGCAAGCATCATCGCCAAGGAACATCGCGACAGGATCATGGTCGCGGCCGATTCGGAATACCCCGGCTATGGCTGGGCCTCGAACAAGGGCTATGGCGCTGCTGTGCACATGGCCGCTTTGCGCGAAAAGGGGCCAACACCCCTCCACCGACGGTCTTTTGCACCCGTCGCGCAACATTTTTTTGATGTGTGAGTCTTCCCCGTCACACCACTAGGGCTTGAGTCCCTGTGGATAACTTTGTGCCACATATCGTGGGGGACTCGTTTCGTTCCGCTTTTCAGAGAGCGAATCTCAAGGATTCAAGCCAGACTCCAAGGGTTGACGCGGGACTCGCGATGACTCACCACCGGCATTCTGTGCTGAAAAAGGGGTCACGCAATGGGGGTTTTGGAGAAGGTCAGGAAGGCGACGGCAGTTGCTGTTGAGCTGCCGCTGGACCAGATCATCATGGGCGATTGCATCGCAAATATGCGCGCGCTGCCCGACGCCTGCGTCGACATGGTCTTTGCCGATCCGCCCTATAACCTCCAGCTGGGCGGTGATCTGTTTCGTCCCGAAGGCGGTCGCGTGGATGCCGTCGACAATGACTGGGACAAGTTTGACAGCCTGAAAACCTATGACGAGTTTTCGCGCGCCTGGCTCGCCGAAGCACGCCGCATCCTGAAGCCCAATGGCACGCTCTGGGTCATCGGCAGCTACCACAACATCTTCCGCGTGGGCTCTGTGTTGCAGGATGAAGGCTTCTGGATCCTCAACGACATCATCTGGCGCAAGGTCAACCCGATGCCCAATTTCAAGGGCACGCGCTTCACCAACGCGCACGAAACGCTGATCTGGGCATCGCAGGGTGAGAACGCGAAATACACGTTCAACTATCGCGCAATGAAGACGCTCAATGATGAGCTGCAGATGCGCTCCGACTGGTCCTTCCCGATTTGCGGCGGGCAGGAACGCATCAAGAAGAACGGCACAAAGGCGCACCCGACGCAAAAGCCGGAAGCGCTGCTCTATCGCATTCTCCTGGCCTGCACGAAGCCCGGCGACATCATTGTCGATCCGTTCTTCGGCACCGGCACGACGGGCGCGGTCGCCAAGCGGCTGGGCCGCCACTTCATCGGGCTGGAGCGCGAAAAATCCTATGTCGATGTCGCGCAGGAGCGGATCGACTCTGCCCTGCCGCTCGACGAATCCATGCTCAAGACGATGCAGGCTGATACCGCCGCCCCACGCGTCGCCTTCGGCACGCTGGTGGAAACCGGCTATATGAAGGTCGGCACCAAGGTCTATGATCTCAAGCGCCGCTGGTGCGCGACCGTGCGGACCGATGGGTCGCTGATCTGCGACGCGGGCGCCGGCTCCATCCACAAACTTGGCGCGACGCTGCAAGGCGCGCCGAGCTGCAATGGCTGGACCTTCTGGCATTATGAAGTCGATGGCGTGCTCAAGCCCATTGATGACGTGCGCCAGACCTACCTTCTCGCCACGCAGCCGTGATCCAGACCGCCCCGACCGCAACCCTCTACGCCCGGCCGACGGCGTTTATTGACGCGCCGTTCGGATTTGACGGGCAGTTTGCGCGGTTGGCAGGCGGGTTACAATTCTTTGCGGCGTGGGAGATTATCGCGACCGATGGCGGCGTGCGGACGGGCGGCACACTTGTGCCCATCGACCGCGTTGACGATGCCCTTGCCTCCGTGACACCCGAACAGGCCGCACGCCTGCGCAATATGATGGCCGCGGCGACCACGCCACGCGGCACGATGCAATTGGGCACGCGCACCATCCGCTTTGACCAACCCAACGTCATGGGCATCCTCAACATCACGCCCGACAGTTTTTCCGGCGGCAGTGATCATCTGGACGATCCGGCGGGCTCCGCGGCGCTTGCAATGCAGATGGCAGAAGAGGGCGCCGCCATCATCGATCTGGGCGGCGAATCCACCCGCCCCGGCGCGGCGGACGTCTGGGAACAGGATGAAATCGCCCGCGTGGTTCCGGTGGTGGAACGATTGAAGGACAGCGGCATCGCCCTGTCCATCGACACCCGCAAGGCCGCTGTCATGGAGGCCGGTCTGGCCGCTGGCGCGCATCTCATCAACGATGTGTCGGCGCTGCTCTATGATGACCGCGCGCTGGAGGTTCTCGTCACATCCGGTGCCCCCGTCGTGCTGATGCACTATCCGGGCAAGCCCACCGATCCGCATGGCAATGACAATTACACCGACCCGCTGATCGAAGTGTATGACTGGCTGGACGACCGCATCGCCGCTGTGGTCGCAGCAGGCGTCGACAAGTCGTGCATCATTGCGGACCCCGGCATCGGCTTTGGCAAGCGCAGTGTGATGGACAATCTGCAGATCGTGAACGGCCTCGCGCTGTTCCACGGCCTTGGCGTGCCGATCCTGCTTGGCGCCAGCCGCAAACGCCTTGTCGGTGCGCTGTCGAATGAGGCGCCTGCCGACAAAAGATTGGGCGGATCGCTTGCACTTGCGCTCAAAGCCGCCGAACAAGGCGCACAGATCATCCGGGTGCACGACGTCTATGAAAGCGTACAGGCGATACGCATTTGGCGCGGGCACCGGGATGCCGCCCTTAGCCCGCGCTGAACGCGGAGGAGAATGACGATGCTTGCAAAATATGCCGTGGGATATCTGGCGAGCGGAATCGCCTTTGCGCTCATCGACAGCATCTGGCTGCGCACCATGTACACGCGCCTTTACCAGCCGGAACTCGGCCCGTTGCTCGGCAGCTTGAAGCTCGGGCCCGCCGTGGTCTTCTACCTGCTCTACATTGCCGGGATGATGTGGTTCGCCGTCGGCCCCGCGCTCGCCAATGGCCGCTGGCAGACGGCCCTTATCCAGGGCGCTGTGCTCGGGTGCCTCTGCTACGCGACCTATGATCTCACCAATCAGGCGACGCTCAAAATGTGGAGCACCAAGGTCACTGTGCTCGACATCATGTGGGGCACGGTCCTAACCGGCAGCGCCTCGCTCACCGGATGGTGGGTGACGACAGCGATTTTCGGCCGCAACTAGCCAAGCTTAAGGCCAAGCTCGGCCAACAATTGCCCGGCCTGTTCGCGGGAAATAATGGCCCCGCGATAAGGCGCGGCGTCGATCAGCCGGATACCGCCAAGGTCGGCTCCGCGCAAATCTGTGCCTTCAAATCGGCAGGCTGAGACATTGGCATCCCGCAGCGAACAGGCGTCAAGAACCGCCTCGCGAAAATCGCATTTGCGCACATCCGCCTGACTGAAATCGACGCGGACCAGCTTCTGCTTGCGGAAAGAATGGCCCGGTAATTTCGCGTTGATCAGCAGCGTCTCTTCAAAGCGCACATCCATCATCCGCGCGTCAGTCAGGTCTGCGCCGGTGAGCTTGCAGCTTTTGAACTGCGCAGAAGACAGCGTCGCGCCGCGAAACGCCGCATTGTTGAAATCGCTGGAGGTGAAGACCGCCTCCCCCAAAGACGCGCTGACGAAATCTGCAAATGCGCCGCGACATGAGATGAAGCGGACCGCGTCCAGCCGTGCGCCCTTAAACTTGGTGTGGCGCATCGCGCACCGCTCAAACACAGCGCCAGTCAGATCAAGGTCTGACAAATCGGCGTCTTCCAGATCGCAATCGACAAGGTGCAAGGGCACGCCGTCGGTCCGCAGCGCTTCGATATCCGCGCGGCCCAAGGTCCGGTCGCGGACGGCAGCATCGGAGGGGCTGGAAAAGAGGTCGCCGGTCATGAAGCCTCATAGCGCGAGATTTGCGAGAGGCTAGGCGGCGTGGACAAGTTCGCCTCATCTTCCGCGTCGCCCCGTGCTTGACACGGGGCTTGGCTAGCCTCCGTCCAGCTTCGGCCCCTCGCTTGCCAGACGCCACTGCACACAGAGGACCGACCAATCGGGCATCATGCCAATCGGGAAAGTACAAGAAGAGCCAAGCCCCGTGTCGAGCACGGGGCGACGAGATTAAGGGGCGACGGAGAGCCTTTTGCAATCAGGCGACTTCGCTGATCCCCAATTCGGCAAGCTTACGATACAGGGTGGACCGGCCGATCCCCAGACGTCGGGCGACCTCTGTCATGCGCCCGCGATAATGGCCGATGGCGAGGCGGATGATGTCGGCCTCAATATCATCAAGCGGACGCATATGCCCGTCGGACAGAAACAGGGTGACGCCGGAATCCTGATTGGTGTTGGCCGCATCCGGCATGGAGCGCGGGGCTGTCTTGCTGGCGACCTGCGGAAAATCTCCGATGGTGAGCGCATCGCCTTCACACAGCACAGCCGCACGGAAGAGGACATTCTGCAACTGGCGGACATTGCCCGGCCAATCATAGCTGACGAGCAACTCCATCGCGGCATCGGTGATGCCCAAATCGCGCAGACCCGGCTGCTTGGCGATGCGCGTCAGCAAATGACGCGATAGCGCCGGAATATCGCCCAAGCGTTCGCGCAGCGGCGGGATCGTCAGCTGGACGATGTTGAGGCGGTAATAAAGATCCTCACGGAACGTCCCTGCTTCAACAGCCTCAAGGAGTTTGGAATTGGAAGCCGCGACAATGCGGACATCGGCCTCTTGCGGCAGGCGCGCGCCAAGCGGCAAAAACTCGCCTGTCTGAAGGTAGCTGAGCAGCTTGATCTGCGCGCCCATGGACAGCTCGCCAACCTCATCAAGGAACAGCGTGCCGCCGTCTGCATCAATCACCTTGCCCACATGGCGGGCAAAGGCCCCTGCAAAGGCGCCCTTTTCATGCCCGAACAGATGCGATTCGATGAGGTTAGAGGGGATCGCTCCGCAATTGACGGTCGTCAGTGTCCGCTTGGAGCGTGGCGACGCGGCGTGGACGGCTTCTGCCACAACTTCCTTGCCAACGCCCGGCTCCCCTTCAATGAGGATCGGCAGGCGGGAGCGCGCGGCCTTAGCTGCGATAGCAAGTGCGGCGCGGAAATCCGGCGAGGAGCCGACAATGTCTTCAAAACCGAGCGTGGCTGAAATTTTCTCGGTGAGCGGGCGCAGCTCGCCGGCCGCCACGCGTTCATCCAGCGTCGCATCAAGCGCGGCAATCAGCCGGTCCGGCGCAATCGGCTTAACTAGGAAATCCGTCGCACCCGCACGCATCGCTTCGACAGCGATGCCCACATCGCTGACCGGCGTAAGCATAAGAATAGGGAGCATCTGACGACGCGCCTTGATCTCCCGAATCAAGGCCACCGCTTCATCATTCGACATGGAGTGATCGATAAGGACCGCGTCGAGCATCATCCCGTCACGGGTGCCGAGATGCGCAATGGCAGTTTCAGAATCAGCAGCGAAGATGGTGCGCCAGCCTGCGCGCGCCGCGAGCGCCGACACCAGCCGCTGCTGCGCTGGTTCATCGTCGATCAGCATGACCATGCGCATGCCTGTTGGCGTCATATTGCCCCCTGAGATTCTGTCCCGATTTCGGACGTTTTTAGATAATAAGCGTAAATATGGCCTTAAACCTGTGACGACGGACACGCGGGCCAATTAAGAATCGAAAGCTGAATGGAGACTTGAGACACGGTTCATCCGCCATTAAAGCGGAGCCTCAGGATTCAACGGGAGAAGACGCAATGGCCAGCAACAACGACATGAAGGCACATGAAGGTACCTATGCAGGCGTGATGAGCATGCTGAAGTGGGGCACAATCGCGTCGGCGATCCTCGCCGCGCTCGTTGTCTTTCTCATTTCCAACTAAAGTGACAAAACTCGCCGTCCTGCGCGAAACGGCAGCAGGGGAAACGCGCGTTTCAGCGACGCCCGAAACGGTGAAGAAATTCATCGCGCTGGGCGCCACTGTCGCTGTCGAAGCCGGTGCAGGGGCAGGCGCCTCCATTGCCGATGCCGATTATGCAGCAGCAGGTGCGACGGTCGGCAAAGCCGCTGAGGTGCTGAAGGGCGCCGACATTGTGCTGGGCGTGCAGGGGCCAGACCCCAAGGCACTCAAGGGCATGGCAACCGGCGCCTGGATCGTGGCGGGGCTTGATCCGTTCGGCCAGCGCGCGCGCGTGGATGCCTATGCCGCCGCCGGTGTGGACGCTTTGGCGATGGAATTCATGCCGCGCATCACCCGTGCGCAGTCGATGGATATTCTCTCATCACAGTCAAACCTGTCCGGCTATAAAGCCGTCATTGAAGCGGCCTCGGCTTATGGCCGTGCCTTCCCGATGATGATGACAGCGGCAGGCACCGTCTCTGCGGCGCGCGCCTTCATCATGGGCGTGGGTGTGGCGGGGCTTCAGGCGATTGCCACGGCCCGCCGCTTGGGCGCGCAGGTCTCGGCGACCGATGTTCGTTCGGCAACGAAGGAACAGATCGAATCCCTCGGCGCCAAGGCGATCTTCGTCGAAGCCGTCAAAGGCATCGAAGGCGAAGGCGCTGGCGGCTACGCCACCGAAATGTCCGACGAATATAAGGCGGCACAAGCCGAGCTTGTCTCATCGCATATCGCCAAGCAGGACATTGTCATTACGACAGCGCTCATCCCGGGTCGTGCGGCCCCGCGCCTCATCACCGATGCACAGATTGCAACGATGAAGCCGGGCTCAGTCATCTTCGACTTGGCCGTGGCACAAGGCGGCAATGTCGAAGGCTCCAAGCCTGATGAGGTTGTCGTGAAGCACGGCGTAAAGATCATCGGCTATTCAAACACGCCCGCGCACTTGGCCGCCGACTCCTCGGCTTTGTTCGCGCGCAACCTGTTCAATTTCCTCTCCGCCTTTTGGGACAAGGACGCCGGCAAACCCGTCCTCCCCGATGACGACGAAATCACCGCCGCCATCCGCCTGACACAGGGCGGTAAAGTGGTGCATGAAAGGCTTCTGGGGTGAGAGTCCTAATCGCCTGTTTGGCCGCTCTCGCTTCCGCCGCCTCCGCTGAAACCGTCGTCGAGCGTTACGCCCCACTGGCCGGGAACTGGAAAGTCGACCTGCGCCTCGCCCTCACCGATGCGCCCTATTCGCAGCCGATGGTGCTGACCGTCGCTGAGGACGGCACCGTCACCGGCAGCTTTTACAACAGCGAAATTCTCGCCGGGCGCGTCGGGCGCGGGCAGGATCGCAAGTGCCTCGCGTTCCGCACCACCGATGGTTCGGGCTTTTATCACAGCTCGGCCTGTCTTGTGGATGGCAAGATGATCGGGCAAACATGGTCGGAGGGACGCAACTTCGTCCTGCCTTGGACTGCGGAGCGCTAAATGGACTTTATCTCGATCCTCTCCATTTTCGTAATGGCCTGCTTTGTCGGCTATTACGTCGTCTGGTCGGTTACGCCCGCGCTCCACACGCCGTTGATGGCGGTGACGAATGCGATTTCTTCCGTCATCATCGTCGGGGCACTCATTGCATCGGCGCCGGTGGGGGCCTGGGGGATGGCAAAGATTCTGGGGCTCATCGCGGTGGCGTTGGCCAGCGTGAATATCTTCGGCGGGTTCGCGGTCACAGCGCGGATGCTGGCCATGTATAAGAAGAAGGACCGCTAAAGGGGGAGGCCCGTCCATGTTCATTGGTCATTTTGCACCGGCGCTTGCAGCGGCCACGCAAAAAGATGCGCCTTCGCTCCCCGTCCTTTTCATCGGTGCACAGCTGGTTGACTGGGCCTTTTTCGGACTGCTGCTGACCGGTACCGAGAAGATGCGCGTGTCCCCCGGCATCAGTGTGATGAACCCGATGGATCTTTACCACATGCCCTATACGCACAGCCTGTTGGGCAGTGCGGTGTTCGGCGCAATGTTTGCCGCCCTCATCTGGATCGCCTCCCGCAACCGGACAGCGGCGCTGATCGGCTTTACCGTCGTGGTCTCGCACTGGCTGCTCGATCTGCTGGTGCACGTGCCCGACCTGACGATCACCGGCCAGCCGCCCAAGCTCGGTCTGGGCTTGTGGAACCATCCCATGATCGAAATGCCGCTCGAAATTGCGATCACCATAAGTGCACTCTGGCTCTACGCCCGGGCGACAGGTGGTCTACGCCTGTCCATTTACGTTTTGGCGGGCATCCTGCTGATATTGCAGGCGATTAATTGGTTCGGTCCCGTCGCGACTGTGGTCGATGCCAGCACAACTTGGCTGGCCTGGTTCGCTTATGGCGCAGCAACTCTTGCCGCATGGTGGGCCGCAAAGCCCGTCAGCGCACGACCTTCAGGAATGGCTTGATCAGCTTTACCGCCGTTTCCCGCGCCAAACGAACGGGATAACGGACGAGGTTTTCCACCAACGCATCCAAAGGTCCCGGTGTCTTCACATCGCTTCCGGGACGTATCGCAAAAGCATCGCCCAGCACCGATCCGGGCCGCTGCCGCCCCTTCACCCGGTTGGTGACATTCTCCCCGTGGATGACCTGCAACCAGCCGAGCCCATCCTCAATCTGATGCATAGCAAAGGCCTCATGCAGCAGCGCATGCGGCCGCGCCCAGATGGTGCGGAAATCCGACGTTTTTTCAAGTACAGAGGCGAAGGGATTGCTCTCATCCCGCGCGCTGAACACCCAGCCATCGCGCCAGGACACGCCATCGGGAAAGTTGAGCGCGGTCCCCGGTTGCACGGCGCGGGCATGGCGTCGCAGACGCTCCACAAAGTCGCGCGCAATCGCATCATCATTGTCGAGCCGCGTCGTCAGCACAGTCTCACTGCCGGGCTTCAGCAGCGCGCGGACATCATCGACGACGGTGTCGAGCGGCATATCCTCCCGATAGAGATCAACGAACGGAAACTCTTTCTGGCACCGGGCGATGCGCTCGCGAAAGGGTGCCGGCGTCGCTGTGTCGAAATAGATGATCCAGATGAAATCGCGATTGGTCTGTTCCGCCACCGCTGGCAGGCAATACTGCTCAAAGATGTCGAAGCGCCGTTCCAGCCAGCCGGTGCGCGACCGGATTTCGGCCTCACGCCCCTTGGTCGGCACGTTGAAGCGGGTGAGGATCACATGGGTCATATCTGTCATGCCGGCCCCTATCGCTTCACTTCGATGGCGCTTGGCCCGCCCCGCCATTCCGCCCGGCGGGACCAGGCATGGCCCCATTCGCGCGCATTCTTTTCAAAGCGCGCAGGCCGCAAGCGGCTCAGCAATCCAAAGGCATAAGCACGGATGCCGACATGGGCGATGCAGGCCAGCCGCCCGATCGCCCCGCCAATCGGCCCCGACTGGCTTTGCACAAGGCCGATGCGCGCACCCATCACATAGACGATCTTGCTCGCATGGCTGGCCGCACTCTTGCCGCCATAATGGACGATCGTCGCATCCGGCGTCATCAGCGGCTTGGCCCCGGCAGCGCGTGCGCGGGCGCACAGGTCTGCCTCTTCGCCATACATGAAAAAGCGCGCATCAAAGCCGCCGAGCGCGTTCCAGAAGCTGCGCTTCATCAGCAGGAAACAGCCCGCGACGATATCGACTTCGCGCACGGTGTCACGGGGCCAATGGCCCATGCCTTCGGGGTTGAAAAACTCGAACCGCGACAGCGCACCGCGCAGGCCGACCGCAAAGGAAAAGGCGCTCCAGGGCGTAATGCGCTTCCACACCGATGTCGGGTTGAGCGTGCCATCTTCCCAAAGTGTGCGCGCACCCCAAAGCTTTGCGGACTGGTTGGCACGCGCAAAGGCGACGATCTTATCGATGGCGCCATCGAGCACCACGGTGTCGGTATTGAGGAGGAGAAGATATTGCCCGGTCGCTTGTTTTGCCGCGATATTGTTGGCCTTGGCAAAGCCATGGTTCTCGCTCTCTGCGATCACCTTCACCTGAGGGAATTCAGCGGCAATGGCCTCCGCCGACCCGTCCGCCGACCCATTGTCGACTAGGATCAGTTCAAACGGCGTATCGCGCGTCTCAGCGAATACAGAGCGCAGGCACGCGAGCGTCATGTCGCGTGTGTTCCAATTGACCATCAGGATCGACAGGTCTGGTGCGTCTGTCATACGGAGTGCCCGTGTCCGAAATTGGAGAGGCGGAGGCCGCTTTCGCGCACCCCCGCCTTTCCGTTCCCCAAAATCGTTAGAGCTTTGCGGGGACTGCGGCTGCCGGCTTGGCGGCTGGCGCGCCCGGAGCCTTGGGCGGCGCAAAGCCGGTCTGATAGGTCACAGCGTCGCGGCGCTTTTTAACTTCAGCTTCAAGTTCCTTCGTCGCTGCCGCCTGAATGGCCTTATTGCCGAGCATCCGCATGGCAACATTGGTCGCTTCGTCGCCCGAAACCGGCTGGGCTTTGCTGTCGGTAATGACGTTGGCTGACACCGCGCCATTGGTGGGCACCACGAACACTTCACCGGCAGGCAGGCTGACAATCTTGGACGCCATTTCCGGCGGAACCTGCAGCGTATCAAGCTGGGTCGGCTGGCGGCGATATTGGATGTCATTGTCGATCAGCCACTTTTCGACATCGGTCATAGTCTTGAGAGGCGCCAGTTCCTGAAGCTTCTTGGTGTCCTTGGGCACGGGGAAGAGGATCTGATCTACGGTCATGACCTTGCGGTTGGCAAACAGGGTTGGGTTCGCGGTGATGAAGGATTTCGCTTCCTGAATGGTCGGCTTCTTGGCCGATGTCGCGATGCTCTTCTGCAGCAGTTCCACCAGAACCTGCTCTTCGGCGCGCTGCTTCAGCAGAACGTATTCGGGCGAGTCATCCAGCTTCTTCTCGCGTGCAAGGTCGGCAAGAATGCGGCGGTCGATGATCCGCTGCAGGGCGGCCTGTTCATAGGGCTTGCGCGCGGCACCGGTGGGCAACTGCGCGCCGCTCAATTCGGCATTGAGCTCATGGATGGTGACATCACTATTGTCGACACGGGCGACGGTCTGACCTTCCGGAATGCTATCCGATCCACTGTTGCCACACGCGGCGAGGCCGATGGCGGCAGACGCCAGAAGCATGAAAGAAAACGTCTTGCGCATTGTTACTCCCCTCGATGGACCGGACGATAGCCGGATCGGAATGACGTCGGGCTAAACCGGCACCCCGCAGCGGGCAAATGAAATGCGCCTTAAATTCCTGTCATCCAGCGTCGGTCCCAGCCCCGGTTCCCGTCCTAATCAAAGCGCGCGGATGAGCCGCCTGGCGACAGCGATCCAGGCGGGATCATCAAAAATCTGCTGCTTCGCCCCGGCACCGAGCGGCAGGATCTGAAGCCGTGCACCTTGCCGCCCGATCAGACGCCCAAACACAAAGCGGCCCGCCGGACGGGGCACGAGCACATCGCGGTTGAGCGCGGCTGCGAAACTGTCGGGCATCAACCGCGCACACCAGATTTGGTCACCGACCCGATAGTCACCGACACCGGCTTCAACCAGAACGGCGATCGCCCCAGCCTCAGCCGCGGGCGCGGCGGCCACCTGCTCATGGCGCGGGGCGCTGGCCCCGTCCGCGCCAAGGATGGCGGCCACGGGCAGATCCGCGCGTTCGGGCAGCTCGACAAGATCCCCCGCATCGACCCCCAAGGCTGTGGCAATGCGGTTGAGCCAATCGACCGACACAGTGCGCGTGCCTGTTTCCAAACGCCCGATGGTCTGCGCGGTTGTCGGTGGATCACACCTGTCCCCGACTTCGGCCAATGTCAGGCCCTTGGCCCGGCGCACTTCGCGGATGCGTGTAATCATGAGGATGTTCCTATAACCGTATCGGTTAATTCGATAGCCCATCTTTTACCACCGCAACAAGGCCTATCTGTGTTGCTTTGGCCAGTGCGGCTGTCTAGCTTGGCGCAAACGAAACCACAGGAGAGCAACAATGGCACACGCGGTCTGGGCAAAGCGCGACGCGCTCACAACAATGAACGTCACGGACATTGACCTGCCCCCGCTGGCCGATGGCGCTGTCCGCCTGAAGGTGGAAAGCTTTGCTGTGACCGCTAACAACGTCACCTATGCGGTGATGGGCGACATGTTCCAATATTGGAACTTCTTCCCGGCGCCCGAAGGGTGGGGCATCGTCCCCATGTGGGGCCATGCAACCGTAGAGGCCTCCAACTGCTCTGACCTCGCCGTGGGGGAGCGCGTGTACGGCTATCTCCCCATGGGCACACATCTCGATGTTGTGCCGGTCGGCATCTCAGCCGGGGGTTTTACAGACGGCGCCGCGCATCGCCAGCCGATGAGCATGTTCTACAACCAGTATAGCCGCTTGGCCGCCGACCCGGAGCATGATCCGGCCAATGAAGATGCGCGCATGATCTATGGCCCGCTGTTCAAGACGGGCTTCCTGATCGAGGATTTCTACCGCCGCAATGACTGGTTCGGGGCCGACACGCTCATCCTGTCGAGCGCATCGTCCAAGACCGCCTTGGCGCTGGCGCATTGTGCCAAGCTTGCTTCACCGAATGTCCGCCGCATTGGCCTCACTTCGTCCGGCAATGTCGCTTTTGTGAAGGCCTCAGGCTTGTACGATGATGTCGTTGCTTATGAGGACGTTGCCGCCCTCGCGCCAGCAGCGTCCGTCTTTGTGGATTTCGCCGGAAACGCCAAGCTGGTCCATGCCGTGCACACAGCTTTGGGCGACCATCTCAAATATTCGAGCACAGTGGGCGCCACTCATGTCGGCGCGCAAGGGTCTGGCGGGGCACTGCTCCCCGGGCCGCAGCCTGTCTTGTTCTTCGCCCCGACAGAGGCCTTGAAGACGATCAAAGCGCTCAGCCCGGCAGGCTTTGCCAAAGCCGTCGGCGACGCTTGGGCGAGCTTTGTCGCATCGGCAAAAGGCTTCATGAAGGTCGAGCATCGCGACGGGCTCGCAGCGGCGACCGAGGTGTTTCAGGCCACGCTGGTGGGCCAGCAAAACCCGGAAACAGGGGTTGTGGTTAGGCCGTAAACAACACCGTTTGGGCTGAGCCTGTCGAAGCCCTGCCCTTTCTGTTCACTATCGCCGACAAAAAAGGACGGCCCTTCGACAAGCTCAGGGCGAGCGGGTTGGAGCGCCTAACTCCAATCCCCGGCCTTCGCCATCCAAACGGACAGCGCCGCAATCGCCGCTGTTTCCGCGCGTAAAATGCGCGGCCCAAGTGAAACACCAACCGCTTGCGGCAGCGCCTTGATCGCGGCCCGCTCATCGGCGTCAAAGCCGCCTTCGGGGCCGATGAGGATCGCGGCAGGGCTTGCCTTTGCAACTTCGGCAAAGGGCACGCCGCCTTCTTCGTCAGCGAAATAGAGGGTGCGATCCGCTGGCCAGTCGCGCAGCAAAGCAGGCAGCTTCAATGCCTCTTCGATACGGGGTAGTGCTGTGCGCCCGCATTGCTCGGCGGCCTCCACCATCGTTGCGCGCAGCCGGTCCATGTTGAGCCGCTCAATGATGGTCCGGCGCGTGATAACCGGCTGGTAAAGCGCCACGCCCAGCTCACACGCCTTTTCGACCACCATGTCGAGCCGCGCCTTTTTAACGGGTGCTGCCAGTAGCCAAAGATCGGGCACGTCCTCACGCGGCCGCAATTGCGCAACGACGCGCAGCACCATGTCGCGCTTGCCGGTCGCGGCGACTTCGGCCAGCCATTCGCCCGTCTGATCGTCGAACAGCTTAACCGGCGCGCCTTCCTTCAGGCGCATGACGTTGGACAGATAATGCGCCTGCCCGCCTTCGATGCGGACATCTGCGCCTTCGGAAAGACGGGCCTCAACAAAGAGGCGGGGTGTGGATTGGGGTGGCCAGGCCGGTGTCGCGGGCATAAGAGCGGTTAGCATGAACGCGCGCCGAAATGAAACCTCGACATCTGAAACCTTTGCGGTGCCCGATATCGAACTCACCGGCCTGATGCGTGTCCTGCCTGCCGCCGCACGGCCCTATGCCTCACTCGCGCGGCTCGACCGGCCAATTGGCTGGTGGCTGCTCTTTTGGCCCTGCATCTATGGCCTCGGCCTCGCCGGAGGGTTGCCGGAGCGTTGGGATCTCGCACTCTGGATGTTGCTCGGCGCGATTGCGATGCGCGGGGCGGGCTGCGTTTACAACGACATCGTTGATCGCGATCTGGATGCGCAGGTGGAGCGCACCCGCAACCGGCCGGTCGCCAGTGGTGCGGTGAGCGTCAAACAGGCGTGGGTCTGGCTCGTGTCGCTCTCACTGTTCGGGCTGATCTCCCTGCTCCAGTTTCGCTGGTCCGCAGAGCTGGTCGCGCTGGCCAGCCTCGCGCCTGTTGCCGCCTATCCCTTCATGAAGCGGATCACATGGTGGCCGCAGGCTTGGCTTGGGCTTGTCTTTTCTTGGGGGGCGCTGGTTGGCTGGATGGCGTTGGCAGATGCCGCTTTGCCCATGCTGCTCGTCTATGCGGGGTCAATCTTCTGGGTGATCGGCTATGACACCATCTACGCGCTACAGGACCGTGAGGACGACGCGCTGATCGGTATCCGGTCTTCGGCCCGCGCACTGGGCGGCAGCGTGAAGCCGGGCTTAGCGATATTCTATGCCTTCGCTCTTTTGCTGTGGAGCGCGGCCATTTGGCAGGTTCGGCCACAGATGCTGGCGCTGGCCGCTTTGCTGCCCGCAGCGCTCCACTTCATCTGGCAGGTGATGTCACTCCGCGTCGACGATGGCCACGATGCGCTCGCCAAGTTCCGCTCCAACCGCTTTGCCGGACTGCTGGTGGCACTGGCGATGGCAACCGTCGGCGCTTCGGCTTGAGCCTTTGCGGCCAAACGCCTAAGCGGAGCGGATGCTGACCATTGATCAAGCGCGGGACCGCGCCGCCGACCTTGTTGCCCGTGCTCTGAAAGCAGGCGCCGACGCCGCCGATGCCATCTATGTTGCCGATGCCGCGACCGGCGTACAGGTCCGCCTTGGCGCGTTGGAAGACGTCCAGCGCTCCGAAGGCGAAGAGATTGGCCTGCGTGTTTTTGTCGGCAAGCAGTCGGCCAGCGCCTCGTCCTCTGACCTGTCGGTGCAGGCGATGGAAAAGCTGGCCGAACGCGCTGTCGCCATGGCAGGTCAGGCGCCCGAAGACGAATATGCAGGGCTCGCCCCGCAAGACCGGCTAATGACCGGCACACCTGCGAGTTTCGATATTGATGATGGCGGCGACGTCTCTCCGCAGGATCTGCGCGCGCGCGCTTTAGAGGCCGAAGATGCCGCCCGCGCCGTCGCTGGCGTCACCAATAGCGAAGGCGGGTCGGCCAGCGCCGGACGCGCACTCATCGCGCTCGCGACAAGCGGAGGATTTGCGGGCAGCTATTCCGGGTCGAGCCACGGCGTCTCCGCCAGCGTCTTGGCCGGCGAAGGCTCTGACATGCAGCGCGATTATGCCTGGCATTCGACACGCCATCTGGGTGACCTTGATGACGCGGCCAAGATCGGCCGTGAAGCCGGTGAGCGGGCCATTGCGCGGATGAACCCCGTGCGCCTGAAGAGCGGGCCAATGCCAGTGATCTTTGATCCGCGCGTGTCCGGCGGGATCATCGGCCATCTGATCGGCGCGATCACGGGTGGCGCGATTGCCCGCAAGACGAGCTTCCTGCTCGATGCACTCGATACCGAAGTCTTCGGCAGCGGCATAACGATTGTGGATGATCCACACCGCGAGCGCGGCCTTCGGTCCAAGCCGTTTGATGGAGAAGGCCTGCCGACGCAGCGCCGTGCGATCATTGAAAAGGGTCGCCTGACAACCTGGCTGCTCGATTCCGCCTCTGCCCGTCAACTTGGCCTTACGCCCACCGGCCATGCCTCGCGCGGCGTCAGCGGCCCGCCGGGGGCAGGCGCCACCAACCTCCATATGGAAGCGGGCGATGTCTCCCCGGCTGAGCTCATGGCGGACATCAGAGAGGGTTTTTACGTGACCGATCTGATCGGGCATGGCGTGAACGGGCTGACAGGTGATTACAGCCGGGGCGCCTCCGGCTTCGTCATCCGCAACGGCCAGATTGAAGGCGCTGTTGCCGAAGTGACGATCGCGGGTAATCTGAAGGACATGTTCCGCACGCTCATCCCCGCCAATGATCTCGACTTCCGGCACGGCACCAATGCACCGACGCTGCGTCTGGAAGGCATGACCCTCGCCGGTGACTGATCCGCGCCTTGATGCCCTGAGTGACATTGCCCGCGAGGCAGGGGCGCTTGCGCTCAAAAGCTATCGCGGCGCGTTTGAGCAATGGGAAAAATCGCCCGGCAATCCGGTGTCGGAAGTGGATCTGGCGGTCGACCGGTTTCTGAAAGACGAATTGAAGCGGCTGGACCCCGATGCCGGCTGGCTGTCTGAAGAGACCGCCGACAATGCCGAACGGCTGATGCGCCCACGCGTCTGGGTGGTCGACCCGATTGATGGCACGCGGGACTATGTGCGGGGCCGCGATGGCTGGGCCGTGTCAATTGCATTGGTCGAAGGCGGGCGCGCCACACTTGCCGTGCTGGATGCTCCGGCGCGGGGTGAACATTGGCGCGCCGCCCGTGGCACAGGGGCGGTCCGCAATGGCGCGACGATCACGGCCAGCACCCGCACCGATCTGTCCGGCGCGCGCGTCCCTGCCGACGTTTTGCCCAAGGCCGATATGGATTTGGTGACCGTGTACAAGCCAAACTCCATCGCGCTGCGCATCGCCATGGTCGCCGCCGATG
The DNA here is from genome assembly GCA_903839675.1 of uncultured Sphingomonadales bacterium. Taxonomy (GTDB): domain Bacteria; phylum Pseudomonadota; class Alphaproteobacteria; order Sphingomonadales; family Sphingomonadaceae; genus Aquisediminimonas. The sequence goes on along the minus strand of CAIMDB010000017.1, from coordinate 30,473 downwards.
AGGCGGATCTGGTCGCGGCCCTGCGCTGGGGCCATGAATGGGATATCGCTGCCGCCGCTCTCATCGCTGAAGAAGCCGGCGGCAAGGTGACAGACGCGCATGGCCGCCCATTGCGGTTCAATTCGACCAAGGGCGAAGCATTTGGCGTGCTGGCGACGGGAACGCCGCTCCACCCCGTTGCCGTTGCCCGATTGGAAGAACGGGCGCGTAAATATTCGGTGCGGTAGGCCCTGTCCCAAAGCGGGACTATAAAATGGTGTAAATCGTCAAAATGGTTCTTTTCGAAGCCATTTTTGTTGGGTATCCGACAAAAAACAAGGTCGCGAATTCATCCATCTCTTTTGGGGGTTTAGTATATGAAAAAATTTGCCATTTTCGCGTTGCTGGCGACATCTGCCCTTTCGGCTACACCGGCATCCGCTGCGCTGCTGCTCGGCAAGACAGTCCAGCTGTCGCACGATTTTCCGGTTTTGGGCTCACCCGACTTGGGTGTGAACAGTTACACCGTCGGCACGAGCGCTCCGGTAGACTATGCTGGCATCGCGACGTATTTCGCGACCGACACGACGTTCAACATGAATGTCTTCTGCGGACAGGGCTGTAACTGGACGTCGACATCGTTCAACGGCTTCGTTCTCTCAGATGTGTCGAGCACGGTTGACGCGTTTACCGGCGTGACGATCAACGCCGCCACGAACTATCTTGGTTTTGACGCCTCGCGCCTTTCGTTTGATGCAGATAACATCTACGTGAATCTGCAGGGACTGACCGCCAACGGCACGATCACGATTGACATCAACGGCGCAGCTGGTGGTGTTCCTGAACCCGCTGCTTGGGCCATGATGCTGGCTGGCTTCGGCCTCGTCGGTGCAGCGATGCGCCGTCGCGAAACGATGCAAGTCACCTACGCCTGATTTCTCTGAAATCTGAAGAAGGCCTTCCCGATACATATCGGGGAGGCCTTTTTGTTATCACTGGCCAACCTCCGCCAGCCCCAGCCGGGCAATCTCAATCTTCGGACAATGGTCCATCACCACTTTAAGCCCAGCCGCTTCTGCCCGTGCCGCCGCGTCTTCATTGACGACGCCCAATTGCATCCAGACGGCCTTGGCGCCCGCCGCGATCGCCTCATCTACAACGGCCCCGGCGGCGACGGAATTGCGGAAGATATCGACCATGTCGACCGGCCCCGCGTCTGCAAGGCTGGCCTTGACCTCCACCCCGTGGATGCTCTGCCCGGCCAGTCCCGGATTGATCGGGATGACGGTATAGCCATGGTCGATCAGAAACTTCATGACCGTGAAGCTCGCCCGCTCCGGAGTGCTCGACGCACCGACCAAAGCGATGGTCCGCACAGAGGACAGGAGTGCGGCCAAATCTTCGTTTCGGGTCAGCGTCATCTTATCCTCCGTGGGTGCGGATCCATGCAGCGAGTTGCTCCGCAATCGACATAAACGCCCCAGCATAGGGTCCGTTCCCGGCCGCCGGCGGCTGGCCCGCATCGGAGGCCGCGCGAATGTCCATCGCGAGCGGAATGCGCCCGAGGAAGGGGACACCCATTTCCTTGGCTGCCGCTTCCGCGCCGCCACTTCCAAAGGGATCGGATATCTCGCCGCAATGTGGGCAGGCATAGCCGGACATGTTCTCGATAATGCCGATAATCGGCACGTCCGATGTGCGGAACAGGTCAATGGCCCGTGTCGCATCGATCCAAGCAAGATCCTGCGGCGTGGAGACAATGACCGCCCCGATGGGCTTATGCTTTTGCACCATGGACAGCTGCACATCGCCCGTACCCGGCGGCATATCGGCGATGAGCACATTCGCGTCGCCCCATTCGGCATCGATCAGTTGGCCCAGCGCATTGCCCGCCATTGGCCCGCGCCATGCAATGGCCTGCCCCGGCTTCACCAGATGCCCCATCGACAGCAGCGGGACGCCAAAGGGCGTGTCGACCGCCACCAGCTTCTGGCCTTCGGCCACAGGGCGTTTGCCTTCGGTGTCGGTCAGTCGAGGCTGCGACGGACCGTAGATATCGGCATCCACCAGCCCGGTCTTCAGGCCCAACCGCTTGAGCGCGATGGCCAAATTGGTCGATACGGTGGACTTGCCCACCCCGCCCTTGCCGCTGGCGATGGCGACCACCACCCGCTGCGTGCGTGCGCTTGTCATAGCAATGCGGACTTCGTTGACGCCGTCGATCTGTTTCAGACGCGCTTCGATCTCCGCGCCCAAGGCATCACGCTGCGCCACGGAAAGACCCGCCACGTCGAGAATCAGGCCGGCGCGTCCATCGGCCAGTCGCGGTGCAGCAGCCCTTCCAGAGGCCATGAGTCCGCCTTTTCCAGCGGGATCGGGAATGGCGTCGAGCGCCTGCGTGATCATTTCAATATCGGACATGACGGCGATTTAAGGGGAGAAATCTTCCGCGCCACTGTTTTTCATGAAATCCGCTCCCTATATGCAATTTCATGAGCGGAAAAACAGGCTGGGTCGCACGCGGGCGCGTGCTTTTGGCTGAAGCGGGAGGCCCTTGGGGCAAACGCGGCGGCGGTGAATCAGGTGGAGGCGGCTCCGGCGGTGACGGCGGCGGTGGCCCCCGCAATCCTTGGAATCTCCCCCCCGGCGGTGGCGGCGGTGGCGGTAAGCCCCGTGGCCCGCGCGGCCCCTCTGCGCTGGATGAACTGCTGCGCCGCCTGCGCGACCAGTTTGGCGGCGGTGGTGGAGATGGCGGCCTGCCTTGGCCGTTGATCCGAATCGGTGGCGCGATCGTCATTGGCGTTTGGATTTTGCTCACCAGCTTTCACGCTGTCGGCCCGCAAGAGCGCGCCGTGGTGACAACCTTTGGTGCCTATTCGCGCACCATTGGCTCCGGCATCGGGCTGACCTTGCCTTACCCCATTGAAAGTGTGTCCAAGCTCAACGTCGCTGAAATCCGGACCATCGATATCCCGGCCAGCGGCAATACGCAGAACTTTATCCTGACGGGTGACCAGAACATCATCGATCTCGATTACTCGGTGCGCTGGTCCATTGCGGATCCGGAACTATTCCAGTTCCAGCTGACGGACCCTGAGGAAACCATCAAGGAAGTCGCCGAAAGCTCGATGCGGGCAGCGGTGTCGCGGGTGGACCTGATTGGCGCCATCGGGGCCAAGCGCGGGCAGATTGAAGCCGATGTCGAACAGCGGATGCGCTCCATTCTTGCCGCCTATCGCTCCGGCGTCCGCATTGAAGGCATTGCCATCAAGCGTGCCGATCCGCCGGCTGAAGTCATCGACGCCTTTAAGGACGTGACTGCCGCGCAACAGGAAGCGCAGTCGATGATCAACCAGGCGAATACCTATTCGCAACAGGTCACCCAGCGCGCGCTGGGTGAGGCGCAGTCGTTCGACAAGGTTTATGAGCAATACCGGCTTGCGCCGGGCGTCACGCGCCGCCGCATGTATTACGAAACGATGGAGCAGGTGTTGGGCAAGCTGGACAAGACGATTGTCGAAACCCCGGGCGTCATGCCGTATCTGCCGCTTCCAGCCGCTGCACGAAAGGCGCCCGAACCGCCTGCCGCTGCTGCAACACAGGGAGCCCCACGATGATTGAGCGTCTCCTCCGCAATCCGGCAGGGCTGGCGTTCCTCGCCCTTGCTGTCGTCATCCTGATCGGCTCAACGGTCTCCTTCGTGCCCGAAACGCGCCAGGGCGTTGTCGTCCGCTTTGGTCAGCCGGTGCGCATCATCAACGCCTATAAGTCCGGCGAGAATTTTGGCGCGACGGGCGCGGGCGTTATCGTCCGCATTCCCTTTGCCGAAAAGATCCAGTGGCTCGATAAGCGCGTCCAGTCGATCGACATGGATGAGCAGGAAGTGCTGTCGACTGACCAGCTGCGCCTGCAGGTCGATGCCTTTGCCCGCTATCGCATTGTTGACCCGCTGAAGATGTACAAGACGGCCCGCACCGAAGAACGTCTGGGCGATGCCCTGCGTCCGCTGCTTGGGTCTTCCTTGCGCAATGAACTCGGCAAGGAACCCTTTGCCGCGTTGCTGAGCCCGGAACGCGGCAAGGTGATGGCCAACATCAAGGACGGCCTGAACCGTGAGGCGCGGCAATATGGCGCGGAAGTCATCGACGTCCGCATCAAGCGCGCTGATCTGCCCAAGGGTGCGACACTTGAATCCGCGTTTGAACGGATGCGCACACGCCGTCAGCAGGAAGCCGGGACCAAGCGTGCTGAAGGCTGGAAGACCGCACAGGTCATCCGGGCGACAGCCGATGCCGAAGCGGCAAAAATCTACGCCGCCGCCTTTGGCAAGGACCCGCAATTCTATGATTTTTATCGAGCGATGCAGTCCTACAAGACGACCTTCGGCGTTGACGGGACCAAGCAGACAGGTTCGACCAACCTGATCCTATCGCCAAGCAATGACTATCTCAGGGAGTTTCGTGGGGGGCGATAAGACTGATTGAACAGACACTTCTGTTCAATTTCGGTTCAGGCCTATCGCGCCATTCCATCTGTGGGATGTTGTGATGAACGCGAAAATCTAAGAAGGAATTTTTATAGTGCGTTACGCTTATGCCATGACGGCTGCGATGCTGCTCGGCGGTACTGCCGCCACTCTTGCCCAGCAATCGCCGGCCGCTTCTCAAGAGGCTCAGAATGAGCCCGGCACCATAACGGCAGCCTCGGCCCCGCGCCCCGGCGCGCCGATGAGCTTTGCCGATCTTGCCGCGCGTCTCCAGCCCGCGGTGGTCAATATTTCCACCACGCAAAAGGTGCAGGTGGCCAACAATAATCCCTTCGCCGGCACGCCCTTTGGTGATCTGTTCGGCGGCGGCAATAACAATGGTGGTCGCCCGGTAACTCGCGAAGCGCAGTCGCTCGGCTCTGGCTTTGTGGTTTCCGCAGACGGTTACATCGTCACCAACAACCACGTCGTCTCCCCCGGACAGCGCGGCGCGGCGGTCAGTTCGATCACGGTGACCTTCCCCGACAAGACCGAATATCCGGCCAAGCTCATTGGGCGTGACCCGACATCGGACCTTGCTGTGCTCAAGATCGAAGGCAAGAACCTGCCCTTCGTGAAGTTCGGCGACAGCGCCCGCACCCGCGTGGGGGATTGGGTTGTCGCCATCGGCAATCCTTATGGCCTTGGCGGCACAGTGACGGCAGGGATCGTCTCGGCGCTCCATCGCAACATCAACGGTGGACCGTCGGACCGCTACATCCAGACCGATGCCTCCATCAATCAGGGCAATTCCGGCGGCCCGATGTTTGACATGAACGGCAACGTCATCGGCATCAACACCGCGATCTTCTCCCCCACCGGCGGCAATATCGGCATCGGCTTTGCCATTCCGGCAGAAGTTGCATCGCCCATTGTGGACACCTTGCGCGGCGGTGGCCGTGTGAAGCGTGGCTATCTTGGCGTCGGCATCCAGCCGCTCGATGAAGGCGCTGCGGATGCGCTTGGCCTGCCCAAGAACCGCGGTGAACTGATCGCGCGTGTCGAACCCAATGAAGCTGCCGCCAAGGCTGGCATTCGCGAAGGCGACGTCGTGGTGAAGGTCAATGGCAGCGAAGTGACGCCCGACCAGACCCTGTCCTTCCTGATCGCCAACAGCCCCGTTGGTGCGCGCGTGCCGATTGAAGTGATCCGTGGCGGCAAGCGCCAGACGTTCACCGCTGTGCTAGGTGAGCGCCCGTCGGAAGATAAGCTGGCAACACTGACGCAGGGGGAACCCGGCCTCGACCCAGAAGATGATCAGACGACACAGAATGCGACGCGGGAGTCGCTTGGTCTCGCGGTCGAAGCGCTGACGCCGGAAATCGCGCGGGCGTTGCGCCTCAATCCGGTGCCGAAGGGCATCGTGATTGGCGCAGTTGACCCGTCAAGCGACGCAAGCGCCAAGGGCCTGCAGCGCGGTGACATTATCCTGTCTGCCAACCAGCAGCCGACGGCATCACCGGAAGACCTGAACACGATCGCCACGGCGGCCAAAAAGGCAGGGCGCAATAACGTCCTCCTCTTCGTCCAGCGCGCCAGCAATCCGCCCCGCTATATTGCGGTGAAGTTCAAGTAACCCGAATTCCCTGGCAGGGACATGGGGCGGCAGGAGTGATCCTGTCGCCCTTTTTCTTAGGGGGGCCAATGCTGCCCCCTCTGTCATTCCCGCGAAAGCGGGAATCCATGCGCAGCAGGGCTTCATGATGGCTGTGGGAGCCTGAACTGGATCCCCGCTTTCGCGGGGATGACACGGCAGGGAATCACCCGAACGGCACAACCGTATTGTCGGCATCATGCCCGATATCTGCACGTCCCAACCATGCAATGCCCGCTTTTGCGCACCAGTGCCGCGCAACCTCTTCCTCATTCAGGACAAAGTGTGGATCATTATCGGGCACGTCGCTGCACCGGCCCAGTTGCAGGCCAGCCACCGCCCGAATGCCGGGATTGCTTGTCAGGTGGAACAGGCTGCGGTCGATGCGGTACATATACTCACCGACCTCTTCCACCATCAGCACATGATCGGTGAGATCGGGCTGGAGCGGGGTGCCAAGCAATTGGCTGAGCACAGTGAGATTGAACGCCACTCGTTTGATCGGAGGGTTAAGAGATGCGTCGAAAGCAGGCGCGTTGCCCGTCATCAGCCAATCCAGCCCGCGCAGGACGGCCGCATCCCCGCCCATCCGCTTCAAATCACTGGGCATGGGTCCATGCGCTACCTGACCAATGCCACGCGCATAGAGCCCGGCGAGCAGGAAGCCACCGTCCGAATAGCCAAGATAGCGCTTGTCCGCCGCCGCTGACGTGAGCCGCGCCAGCGCGTCTTCTGCCATGCGATTGGCGCCGTAGCCGCCACGTGCAAACCAGATGGCGTCGATGGAGGGATCGTTCGCCAGCTCCACAAAGGCATCCGCCCGCGCCGAATCCGGCCCGGCAAAATGCCCTTCGGAGAGGAAGCATTGGGGGTGGATGACAAGCTCTGGCGCATCGCCCCCCAGCGTCTCTCTCAACAACACCGGCAGCCGATCCGCCACCGCCTCTTCTAACCGACAGGACGGCGCGACGATACCAATACGCAAATCAAAAATCCCTATCGGTCGAGCTGCACGTTCTGGAACGTGTCGCATTTATTGGGGTCACCGCTGTCCAGCCCGCGCTTCAGCCACGCCATGCGCTGTTCAGCAGAGCCATGGGTGAAGCTTTCCGGCACGACGCGGCCTTGGGCGGCCTTTTGAAGCACGTCATCGCCAATGGCGTGGGCGGCGCGCAGACCTTCTTCCAGATCGCCCGGCTCCATTCGTTCCTTGTTCTTCGCGGCCCAAACGCCGGCATAGCAATCCGCCTGCAACTCCATCGCGACCTGCAGCTTATTGCCTTCCACTTCGCTGGCGCGCGACTGATACGCGCGGACCTGACTGGCAATGCCGGTCAGATACTGGATGTGATGCCCCACCTCATGCGCGATGACATAGGCCTGCGCAAAATCACCCGCTGCCCCAAAGCGCTGCGACAGCTCGCCATAGAAATCGGTGTCGAGATAAATGCCCTGATCCGCCGGGCAATAAAACGGCCCCATGGCCGATTGCGCCGCACCACAGCCAGAACGCCCGTTTTGCGAATAAAAGACAATCTTTGGCTCTTTATATTTTCCTGGCGGAAAGGCCTTGCCCCAAGTGTCATTGGCAGACGCCAGCACCTGACAGCTAAACTTGCTCGCAGCATTGGCCTCACAGCCTTGGGCGCCGGTCTGACCGGCAGGGACCTGCTGCGTCTGTTCGACCGGCGCGATCTGTCCGCCGCCGCCGAGGATCTGGCCGACATCAATGCCAAGCTTCGGCCCGATCAGGAGCAAAGCGATAATCAGAATGACGGTGCCGCAGCCCATACCGCCGCGCCCCAGTGGGAGCATCCCGCCGCCACCGCCCATCGGGAAGCCGCGACCGCCCGATCCACGCTGGTCCTCAACATCGACGCCCGATGTATCAATATCGTCTAGACGCATGGCCCGCTCCCGCTCTTCACGCGAAAGACATTGCACCGCAGCCGCGCCTGATGCAATCGCAGGCAGCTAAGCAACGGGAGTTTCACATGATCCTCAAGGGCAAGACCGCGCTGATCACCGGGTCCACATCAGGCATTGGCGCGGCCTGCGCGACGGCGCTGGCCGCCGAAGGCGCCTCCATCATGCTCAACGGCTTTGGCGACGCCGCCGCGATTGAGGCGCAGCGCGCCGCGCTTGAAGCGGCCAGCGGCGCCAAGGCGCTCTGGTCCGGCGCGGACATGACCAAGCCTGAAGAGATCGCCGCAATGGTGCAGACCTGCCACGATCAGCTGGGCGGTCCGGATATCCTGATCAACAATGCCGGCATCCAGCATGTCGCGCCCTTGGACGAATATCCGCTGGATAAATGGGATCAGCTGATTGCCATCCTCCTGTCCGCGCCGTTCCACGCCATGCGCGCGGCCCTGCCCTTCATGAAGGACAAAGGCTGGGGCCGGATCATCTCCACCGCGTCTGCCCATTCGATGGTCGCGAGCCCCAATAAGTCTGCCTATAACGCGGCCAAGCACGGCCTGATGGGCCTCACCCGCACCGCCGCCCTAGAGGTCGCGCAAAAGGGGATCACGGTGAACTGCATTTCGCCGGGCTATGTCTGGACGCCGCTGATCGAAAACCAGATCCCCGACACGATGAAGACGCGCGACATGACCCGCGATCAGGTGATCAACGATGTGCTGCTGGGCGCGATCCCGCAAAAGCAGTTCGTCATGCCCAACCAGATCGCCGCCATGGCGCTGTTCCTGTGCCGCGATGAGGCAAGTGCGGTGACCGGCGCCAACATGGTCGTCGACGGCGGCTGGACGGCGCAGTAGGGGGGCATACCCCAAAATCCCCTCTCCCGCTCACCCTGAGCTTGTCGAAGGGTCGCCCTTGCCTGTTCACCAAAGGAAAAGGACAGGGCTTCGACAGGCTCAGCCCAAACGGAGAATTAAGCGCCTATTGCTCTTTCCCTGTCATTCCCGCGAAAGCGGGAAACCATGGCCACCGTGGCGTGTGGATCCCCGCTTTCGCGGGGATGACAAATGCAAACCGAAGTTTATGAGCCCCGCATATCCGGTGCCGTCGCTTCCGCCGTCAGCATCGCAATGGCTTCATCGAGCGTCATGATCCGCTGCCCGTCCGAGCCGAGCGTGCGGATGGCGACCTTGCCTTCTTCGGCCTCGCGCATCCCAACGACGAGGAGATGCGGCACCTTCGCCAATGAGTGCTCGCGCACCTTATAGTTGATCTTCTCGTTGCGCAGATCGGTCTCGACCCGCAGGCCGGCTGCGGCCAGCTTTTCGGCGACCGCTTCGGCATAGCCGTCCGCATCCGACACGATGGTCGCGACCACGGCCTGCACGGGTGCCAACCAGCTCGGGAAGCGACCGGCATAATGTTCAATCAAGATACCGATGAACCGCTCGTACGACCCGAAGATCGCACGGTGGAGCATGACGGGACGATGCTTCTCACCATCCTCACCCACATAGCTTGCATCGAGGCGTTCGGGCAGAACGCGGTCTGACTGGATCGTGCCAACCTGCCAGGTGCGGCCGATCGCGTCGGTCAAATGCCATTCGAGCTTCGGCGCGTAGAAGGCGCCTTCGCCGGGTAATTCTTCCCAGCCATATTCAGGCGTGGCGAGGCCAGCGCGGGCCACAGCGTCGCGCAATTCATTCTCGGCCTTGTCCCAATCAGCGTCGCTGCCGAAGCGCTTTTCGGGGCGCAGCGCGAGCTTGATCGAATAGGTGAAGCCGAAATGCTTGTAGACGCGGTCGGCGAGCGCGCAGAAATCCTGCACCTCGGCGACAATCTGGTCTTCACGGCAGAAGATGTGGGCGTCGTCCTGCGTGAACTGGCGCACCCGCATCAGGCCATGCAGCGCGCCATGCGGCTCATTGCGGTGGCAGCAGCCATTTTCGTAAATGCGCAGCGGCAGATCACGATAGCTCTTAATGCCCTGCCGGAAGATGAGGACGTGCGCCGGGCAGTTCATTGGCTTGAGGGCCATCCAGTCGGCCTCACCCGAAATCACCGGGCCTTCATCGTCAACATTGGGCACTTCGTCGGGGATGACGAACATGTTTTCGCGATACTTGCCCCAATGTCCGGACTGTTCCCATTGGCGGGCGTCCATGACCTGCGGCGTCTTCACCTCGCGATAGCCCGCGCCGTCAATCGCGCGGCGCATGTACGCCTCCAGCTCACGCCAGATGCGATAGCCATTGGGGTGCCAGAACACCGAGCCATGCGCTTCGGACTGAAGGTGGAACAGGTCCATCTCCGCACCCAGACGGCGATGGTCCCGCTTGGCGGCTTCTTCAAGCCGCGTCAGATGCGCGTCGAGTTGCTTCTTGTTGAGCCAGCCGGTGCCATAGACGCGGCTGAGCTGCGCATTGTTCTGATCGCCGCGCCAATAGGCCCCAGACACGCGCGTCAGCTTAAACGCCTGTGGGTCCAGCTTTCCGGTCGAGGCCAGATGCGGCCCACGGCACATGTCCATCCAATTGTCGCCGGACCAATAGACGCTCAGCTCTTCGCCTTCGGGAAGTTCGCCCGCCCATTCGGCCTTGAAGGTCTCGCCCTCAGCCGACCAGCGTGCGATCAGGTCGGCACGGCTCATCACTTCGCGGCGGAGTGGTTTGTCGGCAGCGATAATCTCCCGCATCTTCGCTTCGATGGCGGGCAGATCATCCTCGGTGAAGGGACGCTGCGGCGCGAAGTCATAGTAGAACCCATCATCGGTCGACGGGCCAAAGGTGATCTGCGTGCCGGGGAAGAGCGCCTGCACGGCTTCTGCCAATATATGCGCAAAGTCATGCCGGGCGAGGTCGAGCGCATCAGCTTCGTCGCGCGACGTGATGAGCGCGAGTTCGCTGTCGCCGTCAAAGGGGCGCGTAATGTCACGCAGTTCGCCATTCACGCGCGCCGCAATCGCGGCCTTGGCAAGGCCGGGCCCGATGGCGGCGGCGATGTCCGCCGGGGTTGTTCCGCGCGCGACGTCTCGAACGGAGCCATCGGGAAGGGAGACGCGGATCATGTCGGTCATTGGAAGAACGTGCTTTCTGTAAAAAACAATGCTGCGCCGCCCTTTGCCAGCCCCCGCGCCGCGCCGCAAGGGACGGCGCGGTGATCAAATGTAAAGCTCACTTGACATTAGATCGAAACAATGACAAGTTTCCTTTACATCAACGCAATCACGGAGTCGATCATGTCCCAGTCACCTGCCATCGTTCGCTACCTGCGTCGCCTTGCCGGCTTCATGCTGGTCTACATGGTGCTGATCTTCGCGACCGGCTATGTGTTCCGCCATTTGCCGCCGGAAAAGCCGCTCGCTTATCTGGTTGCGGTCCTGCCCGCCTTGCCGATCCTCGGCGTCTTCTGGACGATCTTCCGCCTGCTCGTGGAAGAGACCGACGAGTATATGCGCATGATGTTTGTGCGCCAGTCGCTGTTCGCCACGGCCTTCTGCCTGACCATCATGACGATGTGGGAATTCCTGCAAAACTATGAAGTTGTGCCTGCCGGCAATGGCGGCTTTGGCGCTGCCTTCTTCTGGTTCATCGGTTTGGGCCTTGGCGCCATCTGGAACCGCCTCACCGGAACCGATGGCCCCTGCGCGTGAAGAACCACCTGAAATCGTTACGCGCTGAACGCGGCTGGAGCCAGCAGGATCTGGGCGACCGCCTCCACATCTCACGCCAGTCGGTCAACGCGATCGAGACGGGGAAATATGATCCTTCCCTCCCCCTTGCCTTCCGGATTGCAGCGCTATTCGGGGCGAAGATTGAGGAGATTTTTGAGGCGGGGGAGCAGAAATAGTCCGCTTACCCTGAGCTTGTCGAAGGGCAGTACTTGATCTTTGCTTCAAAAGAGAAATGCAGGGCTTCGACAAGCTCAGCCCAAACGGCGTGGGAACTAAGGCACCAGCACGGTATCTTCTGCCCCCGCCAGCGTCTTGGGATAATCGAGCGTATAATGCAGCCCGCGGCTTTCCTTACGGCGCAGGGCAGAGCGGATGATGAGGTCCGCCACCTCCACCAGATTACGTAGTTCGATCAAATCCGGCGTCACGCGGAAGTGGCTGTAATAATCCTCCACCTCCTGCTTCAGCAGATCAATCCGGTGCTTTGCGCGTTCCAGCCTTTTGGTCGTGCGAACGATGCCCACAAAGTTCCACATGAACTGGCGGATCTCGCGCCAGCATTGCTGGATGACGACTTCCTCATCGCTGTCGGTCACGCGGCTCGAATCCCATGGGCGGATGGCGGGCGGCGGCGGCAGAGTGTCCCAATGCGCGTCGATATGCGCGGCACAGGCATCGCCGAAGACGAGGCATTCGAGCAGCGAGTTGGACGCCAAGCGGTTGGCGCCGTGCAGGCCCGACTGCGTGACCTCACCGGCCGCATAAAGCCCCGGCGCATCGGTGCGCCCGTCCATATCCACCATCACGCCGCCGCAGGTATAATGCTGGGCGGGCACGACGGGGATCGGCTCCTTGGTGATGTCGATGCCAAGGCCCAGCAGCTTTTCATAGATGTTCGGGAAATGCTCCCGCACGAAGGCCGGGTCCTTGTGGCTGATATCGAGATGCACGAAATCAAGGCCGAGTCGCTTGATCTCATGGTCGATGGCACGCGCCACAATGTCACGCGGTGCCAGTTCGCCGCGGTCATCAAAGCGCGGCATGAAGCGCTCGCCCGTCGTCGGGATGAGCAGGTGCCCGCCCTCCCCACGCACAGCCTCTGTAATCAGGAAGTTTTTGACCTCCAGATTGTAGAGGCAGGTCGGGTGGAATTGCATGAATTCCATATTTGAAATTCGACATCCAGCGCGCCAGGCCATGGCAATGCCGTCGCCTGTCGCCCCGCGCGGCGCGGTGGAATAGAGATAGGTGCGCCCTGCCCCGCCGCAGGCGAGGATGGTCGCGCGCGCCGTGAACGTCTCGACTTTCCCGGTGGCGCGGTTCAGCGCATAGACGCCGTGGATGCGTCCGCTGGTTGAAAAGCGCTCCTGATGGCGCCCCATGATGAGGTCGATCGCCACCCGGTCCGGCACCAGCGTGATGTTCGGGTGGTCGCGCGCCGCCTTTTCAAGCGCCTGCTGCACGGCCAAGCCCGTCGCGTCATTCACATGGACGATGCGGCGGTGGGAATGCCCGCCTTCCCGCGTCAAATGCCAGTGCTTGTCCGCCCCCAGATCAAAGGGCACGCCCAAGTCAGCGAGCCGCTCAATGGCCTCGGGCGCTTGGGCGACGACATGTTCAACGATAGCGCGGTTGTTGAGCCCCGCACCCGCAACCATCGTGTCTTCGACATGGCTTTCAAAGGTGTCTGTCGTTTCAAGGACCGCCGCGATCCCGCCCTGTGCCCAGCTGGTCGCGCCGTCGGAAATCGCGCCTTTGGCAAGCACGATAACCTTTTTGTCCTGCGCAAGTTGCAATGCCGCCGTCAGCCCGGCCGCGCCAGACCCAATGATGAGAACGTCACCGTTCATCTTAACTCCCCTCCCGCTTGCGGGAGGGGTTGGGGGAGGGGCTGTTCACGGACGCAACCGACGGCGCTGAACCAAGGGCATCACGAACCGTCAAAAGGACACCTTCAAGGTTCCCCATCACATCCTCATTTTGAAATCGCAGCACTTTATAGCCCTCATCCTGCAGAAGCCGGTCTTTCGCCGCATCCTGTTCTGAGCGCGCATTATGGGAGTAGCCGTCGAGTTCCACAACCAACCTTGCCCGCCGGCACGCGAAATCGGCAAAATAAGGGCCTATCTGGAACTGCTTAGTAAAGTGAAACCCGTCGAGTTGCCGCCGACTTAGGCTTGCCCATAATTTCCGTTCTGCAGGTGAAAGAACAGAACGAAGTGCGCGGGCACGGTCCGTGTCTCTTGGGCGGAACTTCGGCGGCTTCATGAATTGAACTTGCCCTCCCCTAGCCCCTCCCGCAAGCGGGAGGGGAATTACTCCAGCGCCGCTCCCAAGCTCCCCTCCCGCTTGCGGGAGGGGTTGGGGGAGGGACTTTGCGTGCGGCCCATCAGCCCGCCCGTGTCAGATTGAGGAAGACATCCTCCAGATCGGGTTCCCGCGTCGACACATCGGCAATGCCATATCCGGCCGCCTGCACCGCGCCGAGCACATCGCCTGCATTGGCGACGGCCTTGGAATAGGTGATGGTCAGCACCCGCCCAGCGGTCAGATCAATCTTCTGGAACAGCGGCGAGGAAGGGGCGACGGCCATATCGCGGTCAACGGTAACCTCGACGATCTTTTCCTGCGCCATGTTGACCAGTTCGCGCGTCGGCTTGTTCGCAATCACCTGACCATGGTTGATGATGGCGATGCGCTCACACAGTTCTTCGGCTTCTTCGAGATAATGCGTGGTCAGCACGATGGTGACGCCGCGGCGGTTCAATTCACGCACATATTCCCAAAGCTGCTGGCGCAGTTCGATGTCGACGCCGGCGGTCGGTTCATCCAGCACGAGAATCGGCGGGGAATGGACCATGGCCTTGGCCACCAGCAGACGCCGCTTCATTCCGCCCGACAAAGTGCGCGCATAGGCCTGCGCTTTGTCTTCCAGATGGACGGCCTTCAGCAGTTCCATCGACCGGCGCTGCCCTTTCTTGACGCCATAGAGACCCGCTGCGTTTTCCAGCGTCTCAAATGGCGTAAAGAACGGATCGAAGACGATTTCCTGCGGCACGATGCCAATCGAGTTTTTGGCGTTGCGCGGGTGCGCATCAATATCGAATCCCCAGATGCTGGCCTTGCCGCCGGTCTTGGTCACAAGCCCTGCAAGGATGTTAATCAGCGTGGATTTGCCCGCGCCGTTGGGGCCTAAAAGCCCGAAAATGGAGCCGCGCGGCACATCAAAAGACACGCCTTTCAGGGCCTGCTTTCCACCCGCATAGGTCTTTTCGACCTGATCGATCACAATGGCTGCTTCCGTCATGTCATCGGCTCTAGCGCCAAGCAGCGGCAGGAGAAAGGGCTGAGACGCAGAGATGCGGCGTGGAGGGTCCGTCGGGGGACGCCTCAGAATTCATCCATTTTGATGTTTTTATTGTGCTTTTCAGCTTTGTTTACCTTCCCCGGCTAGGACGAAGGCAGGGGAATGCTGATCTTAATGAAACCGATTCGGTTATATCTTGGATTATGGACGGCTTTGGGGGGCCTCGTTCTGCCCGGCATGGCACATGCCGGGCAGGCGAATGGCCGCGCAGAAATTGCCGTGCTACGGACCTTGTCCTTCATCAGGATTGACGATTTGGAATTCGGCAACATCATTGCCGGGCCGGCCGCGGGAACAGTCACCATCTCTCCTTTCGGTGTGCGGACCACGACGGGGCCGATCACCGTTGTTGGCGGTGGATTCCAGCAGGCCCAATTTGGTGGACGCGGTGCGACCAACCAGAATCTCCAGATTTCGATGACCACCAACACGGTCACGTTGCGTCGCTCTACCGGCCCGCAGACGATGATTGCGAACGCCTTCATCATCGGCAGCACGCCCACGCAACCGCTGACCACGACACCTCGGCTGTTCCGCATCTCATCCTCAACGGGCGTGTTCCAATTTGGCGTGGGGGCACGGCTCAACGTCGGCGCCAATCAGGCGCCGGGCGCTTATTCTGGCACCTTCCGGGTCACCCTCATCTACCAATAGTCTTCTTTAAGCGGCACGTTGCAAGCAGCACCGGCGCTTGCTATTCGGCGCCCTATGATCACGCAGCCTGAAACCGTCCGCGTCACCTCCCACCGCGTCTCTTGCGATGGCGCCACCGACATTCCCGGCGGTGCCGCGCTTGGCCATCCGCGCGTCTGGCTTGAGATTGACGAGAAGGGCTTTGTCGATTGCGGCTATTGCGACAAGCGCTTCATCCTGGCGCATGGCCCGGCCGACCAGGCCTAAGACCTCTTTTAAAAACAACGCCTATGCGCGCCTTAACCATTTAAGGTGAGGCGCAGGTCATTGCCTTTGCGCTATCCTAAGGCGTTATGAACCGATTCTGGTCCCAAACTGCCTGTGCCTTAGCCGCGAGCCTCACGCCCGTCGCTGCGCCCTGTGCGTTTGCCCAATCGACGACAAGCACGATCCGCACGACGATTGTCCCGCGCCTGTCGCTCGTCAAAACGTCTGACCTGGATTTCGGACAAGTGATGGCGAGCAGCACGGCCGCAGGCTCCGTCACTGTCACGCCAACGGGCTCCCGCTCCGCTGGGGGCGGCGCGACCCTTGCCGGAGGTGCTGCAACCGCAGGTGAATTTGCCGGGGCCGGGACGCGCAATCAGATCGTCATCTTCTCCTTCGGTGCGCCGTCCGTCTTGCTCACGCGCACCAACGGCACCCAGACGATGACCGTGGATAGCTTTACTTTGGGGGCGAGCACCGCGGGCGGGCTTAACCAACTCGGTGCCAGCGGCCGTTGGCGCATCATATCCAACAATGGCCTCTTCACGCTGCCGGTAGGGGCAACGTTGCGCGTCGGTGCGGCACAAACACCGGGCGATTATGAAGGCACGTTCACCCTCACTGCTGTCTATCAATAGCCGGACATCCTCCCTATATCGGGCGTATGACGCTCATCACCGACCCCCGCCGCTTTCTCTATCACGATGGTCAGCTGGACCCGGACACCGCCCGCCGCGTGACCGCGCAGATGCTGTCCAAATGCGATGATGGGGAACTCTATCTCCAATATCGGGCATCAGAGAGCTTCGGCTTTGACGACGGTCGCCTGAAGACTGCCGATTATTCCACCGATGCGGGCTTTGGCCTGCGCGGTGTCTCAGGTGAGATGACGGGCTTTGCCCACGCCAATGAAATCAGCGAAGCCGCGATCCGCCGTGCGGGCGAAACGCTGACGCTGCTCGACCCAAGCAAAGGCGCGATGACTGCGGCCCCGCGCCAGAACAACCGGCACCTCTACACCGATGGCGACCCGATGGGCCTCATCCCCTTTGCCGATAAGGTCGCGCTCTGCCAGCAGATCGACGCTGCCGCCCGCGCGCGTGATCCGCGTGTCGTGCAGGTGACCGTCGCTCTGTCCGCCAGCTGGAGCGTCGTTGAAATCGTCCGCGCCGATGGTTTTGTGGCCCATGATGTCCGCCCGCTCGTCCGCCTGAATGTCAGCATTGTGGCCGAAGAAAATGGCCGGCGCGAAAGCGGCTATCACGGGCTGGGTGGCCGCTACCTCTATGACAAGCTGTTTGAACCTGCGACTTGGAACCGCTGCATCGATGAGGCGCTGGCCCAAGCGCTCGTCAATTTGCAGAGCGTGGATGCGCCTGCAGGGGAAATGACTGTGCTCGTCGGCCCCGGCTGGCCCGGCGTGCTGCTGCACGAAGCTGTTGGTCACGGCTTGGAAGGCGATTTCAACCGCAAGGGCACCAGCGTCTTTTCCGGCCGCATCGGGGAACGCGTTGGCGCACCGGGCGTGACGGTGGTCGACAATGGCGCGCTTGAGGCGCGGCGCGGATCGCTCTCCATCGATGATGAAGGCACCCCCACAGGCGAGACCGTCCTGATCGAAGATGGCATCCTCAAAGGCTATATGCAGGACCGGCTCAATGCCCGCCTGATGGGTGTGGAACCCACGGGCAATGGCCGCCGCGAATCCTATGCGCATGCCCCCATGCCGCGCATGACCAACACCTATATGAAGGATGGGCAAGACGACCCGGCCGAACTGCTAAGCCGCGTGAAGAACGGCATCTTCGCCAAAAGCTTTGGCGGCGGGCAGGTCGATATCGTCTCCGGCAAGTTCGTCTTCACCTGCACCGAAGCCTATCTGGTGAAGGACGGGAAGATCGGCGCCCCGGTCAAAGGCGCGACGCTCATCGGCGATGGTCCGACCGTGCTCACCAAGGTCACCGGCATCGGCAACGACATGGCGCTCGACGAAGGCGTCGGCATTTGCGGCAAGGGCGGCCAGAGCGTGCCTGCAGGTGTCGGGCAGCCGACGCTGCTGGTCGAAGGGCTGACCGTAGGCGGGACGGCGGCCTGACCTTATTCCCGTCATCCCGAACTTGTTTCGGGATCCATTGTCACCCCTGTCGCAGGATTATTTGCGGCGGTGTTCATGGATGCTGAAACAAGTTCAGCATGACGAATGAGATATATGCTCAGCAACTCCGCTTGCGATCATAAACACGATCGTTGCGGCTGTTGAGATAGTAGCAAGAGCCCTGATCATCGCGCATCCAGCGGCGGCCCTTGGTCGTGAGCGCACCGACGGCGCCACCGGCAACAGCCCCTGCCACAGCCCCTTCAATGGGGTTCACACCGCCGACAACCGCGCCGACAACCGCACCGCCGACCGCGCCTATGGCAGCACCCCGGCCTGCGCCGCGCACCGTATCATTATTGCGATATTCGGCGCAGGCGCCCAGCGACACTGCCGCCAACGCTATCATACCGGTTGAAAGAAACTTCCGCATAATCCTGCTCCCAATGTCCGCGTCCGGAAGGCCGGACGTTCAAAAGGGAAACGGAGAACACCATCCACTTGTTCCCGCCATTTGTACCCGCAGGAACCGCGCGGTTAGGGCCAGACGATGATGAGGACGTTGCCCAGAAAAGTGAGTGCCGCTACAATCATGAGCCAGCCCTTGCGCGTTTCCTTGGCCCGGCGGATCAGGCGGATGCCGCCCCAGATAAGCGCCGCTGCGGCGAGCATGGCGAGCGAGAGGATCGTTTCAGACATACGCCGCCTCTAGCCTGCCATCACGCGATCAAACAAGGCCGGATCAACATTGCCGCCCGACAGGAGGACGAGCGTCCGCTCCCCCGGCGTCACTTTGCCCGACAGGATCGCCGCCAGCGCCACCGCCCCGCCCGGCTCAATCGTCAGATCGAGTTCGCGCTTGGCATGGCGCATTGCGGCAAAGGTTTCTTCCTCCGACACGGCAACACCCGTCGCACCCCGCGCCTTCAGAACATCGAACGTGATCGGTGCGACCTGAAGCGTCTGGATCGCATCACAGCTTGTCGGCGGCGGATTGGGGCCGACAGGCACGATCACGCCCCCACGCAGGGAGTTGCCCATATCGTCCCAGCCGTCCGGCTCCACCACCACCACGCGCGCCTCCGGCAGTGCCAGCGCCAGCCCGGCGGCAAGTCCTCCGCCGCCGCACGGCATGATGACCATATCCGGCGGGCCTGCACCCAGTTCTGCCATCTGCGCCACTGCCTCCAGCCCGGCGCTGCCCTGCCCCTCAACCACCCAGGGGTCATCAAAGCTCGGCACCAATGTCGCGCCACGTTCTTCCGCGATCCGGGCAGCGATCACTTCGCGCTTCTCAGTCATCCGGTCATAAAGAACGATCTCGGCCCCCAGCGCGCGGGTGCCCTCCAGCTTCACGCTTGGTGTATCACGCGGCATAACGATGAGCGCGGGCATCCCGAGCCGCTTGGCGCTCCAGGCAACACCTTGCGCGTGATTGCCGCTGGAAAAGGCAACAACGCCGCCCTTGCGTTCCGCCGCGCTCATATCCGTCAGCCGGTGCCAGGCCCCGCGCAGCTTGAAGGCACGCATTGGCTGCTCCGACTCGCATTTGCAGAACAACACTGATTCGCCGAATCTCAGAGGCTTAAGCGGGGTCGGTGGCACCACGTCCGCCACTTTGCGCAACGCGCGCTCAACCCCCGAAAATGACGGTTTTCTGGCCTCTGTCACGTCGTCCCTTTCTGTCACAAAAATCTGGTCCGGATTTACTTTACATCAGGAAAAGCAATTCATATACGCGCCCTCCGCTGCCCCATGGGGACTTCCAATAACCGCAAGGCAGCAGTTGACGTTTGAACTACCTTTTGGAGGTCCCTTGAATTGCACAAGCACCATAGCGCGCTGGGGCTAGCTACCGCCCTTCGACCGGTTCAGCCGGTCACGCTCATTCGTCCGCATGCCGCTCAGCGTGCTGCCCGCTTCTTTGTCGAGAAGTTTCCGGGTAAGTCGCTCTATGCGGTGAAGGCCAATCCCTCGCCGGAGCTGATTGCGCTCCTGTGGGACAGCGGCATCACGCACTTTGACGTCGCCAGCCTCGCTGAAGTGAAGCTGGTGCGGGAAAACGCGCCGGACGCGACTTTATGCTTCATGCACCCGGTCAAAGCCGAAGAAGCGATCCGCGAAGCCTATGTCGATCATGGTGTCCGCACCTTCTCGCTCGACAGCATGGATGAACTGGACAAGATCGTCCGCGCCACAGACGGTGCGACGGACCTGACCCTGTGCGTCCGCCTGCGTGTGTCGTCCGAACATTCCAAGCTCAGCCTCGCCTCCAAGTTCGGCGCGGACCCGAGCGAAGTGCGTGAGCTGCTCATCGCAACGCGTCAGGTCGCCGATGCACTCGGCATCTGCTTCCACGTCGGCAGCCAGGCGATGACGCCATCTGCTTATGTCGAAGCTTTGGAACGCGTGCGCGCTGCCATCGTGTCGTCGGGTGTCACAGTGGACGTCATCGACGTCGGCGGCGGCTTCCCAAGCGTCTATCCCGGCATGGAGCCGCCCGCGCTCGAAGCCTATTTTGATGCGATCGCGCGTGCCTATGAAAGCCTGCCGGTCAGCTATTCGTCGGAACTGTGGTGCGAACCCGGCCGGGCGCTGTGCGCTGAATATTCATCGCTGATCGTGCGTGTTGAAAAGCGCCGTGGGGATGAACTGTACATCAACGACGGCGCTTATGGCGCCCTGTTTGATGCGGCGCACGTCGGCTGGCGCTTCCCCGTCGCTCTGCTGCGCGAAGAAGAATCGGACAGCCGCAACATGGCGTTCAGCTTCTACGGGCCGACCTGTGACGATATGGACCATATGGCAGGGCCATTCCTGCTGCCCGCCGATGTGCAGGCAGGGGACTATATCGAAATCGGGATGCTCGGGGCCTATGGCTGCGCGATGCGGACCGGCTTTAATGGCTTCACCAACGGGTCGACGCACGAAGTGACCGATGCGCCGATGGCGACGCTCTATGGTGAAGATGCCGACGAGGCGCTTTCCGCCCGCGTCGTGAAGCTGTAACGCCCCTTTGTCATCCCCGCGCAAGCGGGGATCCATAACCTTCACTGTCCGGTGTTGATGGATTCCCGCCTTCGCGGGAATGACACCGGGATATTTTTCGGAGAAGAATGATGACCAGCCCCCAGAGCAATGCCCAGCGCAAGGCCGAACTGCTTTCCACCACCGTTGAGCATATCGACATCACCAGCTTTGATGCCCGCCCGATCATCGACCAGATGGGCAAGATGAGCTTCACCAGCCGTGATCTCGCGCGCGCCACGGGCATCTACAACCAGATGCTGGCCGACAAGGACTGCACGATCTTCCTCGTCATCGCCGGCTCCACCTCGGCGGGCGGCTGCATGGACCTTTATGCCGAGCTCGTCCGCAACAACATGGTCGACGGCATTGTCGCGACAGGTGCGACCATCGTCGACATGGATTTCTTTGAAGGCCTTGGCCACAAGCATTATCAGGCACTCGAAATTCCCGATGATGATACGCTGCGCTCGCTCTATATCGACCGCATCTACGACACGTACATCGACGAAGAGCAGTTGCAGGACTGCGACTTCACGATCAACAAGATCGCGAATGAGCTGGAGCCCAAAGCCTATTCCAGCCGCGCCTTCATCCGCGAGATGGGCAAGTACCTCGCCGAACATGGCAAGAAGGACAACAGCCTCGTCAAGCTCGCTTATGAGCATGACGTGCCGATCTTCTGCCCGGCCTTTGTTGACAGCTCAGCGGGCTTCGGCCTCGTCAAGCATCAGGTGGACCGCGCCAAGGAAGGCAAGCCCTACATGATGATCGACGCGATTGCGGACTTCCGTGAACTGACCGACATCAAGATCAAGGCGGGCGAAACCGGCCTCCTCATGATCGGCGGCGGCGTGCCGAAAAACTTCATTCAGGACACCGTCGTCTGCGCTGAAATCCTTGGCCACGAGGACGTTGCCGTCCACAAGTACGCCGTGCAGATCACCGTTGCCGACGTCCGCGACGGTGCCTGCTCGTCCTCGACGCTGCAGGAAGCGGCGAGCTGGGGCAAGGTCAATACGGGCATCGAGCAGATGGTGTTCGCCGAAGCCGGCAGCGTCATGCCGCTGCTCGCATCCGACGCCTATCACCGCGGCCACTGGAAAACCCGCGACAAGCGCGCCTGGGCCAAGCTGTTCGCGTAAGCGTTTGCGAGATTGAACATGGGAAGAGCCCCGGTCGAAAGGCCGGGGCTTTTTCTATGGGGGGGATTTTAGAACTGCGGTGAACAGCAAGGACGACCGTTGACCTGCGGTCGCCTTCGGCCCGACAAGCTCAGGGTGAACGGAGGGGTTTAAACCTCAACTCAAAATACCGTTTGGGCTGAGCCTGCCGAAGCCCCGTCCTTCCCTGTTCACCCACCCTTGGACAGCTCGGAAACCTTCTCCCAATCCCCCCGAATAAGCGCCATCTTCTTCGCCCGGGTCCACCCCTTGATCCGCCGCTCGGCCTCACGCGCGTCATCTCGGGTCTGGAATGCCTCACTCCAGACAAGTGCAACTGGCAGGCGGTCTGCGGTAAAGCCCGGGATCACACCGGATTGATGCTGGGCAATACGCCGGTCCAGATCATCAGTATGTCCAACATAATACTGCCCGCCTCGACAGTGGAGCATGTAGGCCCAGAACGTCATGGCTTGGTGGTAAAGCGAAGGACGGTCCTTCGACAAGCTCAGGACAGACGGAGAGGTTTAAAGCTCAACTCAAAACACCGTTTGCCCTGAGCTTGTCGAAGGGCTGTTCTTTCTTTGCCCCAATCTTGCAAAATAGGATTTCGTCTGATCCTCTCACCGGATGCCCACGATCCTGATCTGGAAACGAAGCCCCCGAACCACCCCTTTCCAACAAACCCCGTATTCCCGCGCCTCCACGCCCTCAACTTCCTCCACTTCCGCGCAACCCTTTGCGCCGCCACGCGCTTTTTCTTGACCCGCGACTCGGTGTCGGGCAGCCTCCCCGTCTCGAATAAAAATACCGAGGAGGGGAATCTCAAATGGAAATGCATAGCGAAATTCTAAAACCAATGGCGGTCTTGGCCGCCTGGACGATGTTCATGTGGCTGTGGATGTACGTCACGCGCATTCCGGCCATGTCCAAGGCCGGCGTTGATACCGGGTCATTGACCGGTGGCACCGGCAAAGATCTGGATGGCGTCATTCCGGCCAACATCCAGTGGAAGGCGCATAACTATAACCATCTGCATGAAGCGCCGACGGTATTTTATGCCGTCGCGCTGGCACTCGCCTTCATGGGCGCAGGTGACGGCTTCAACGCGCAGCTGGCTTGGGCCTATGTTGCGCTTCGCATCGTGCATTCACTGGTGCAGGCGACCGTCAACAAGGTGATGATCCGCTTCCTGCTGTTCTCGCTGTCGAGCATCGTCTTGATCATGCTTGTCGCACACACAGTTATGATTGCGTTTGCGCACTAAGCCGAAGGCCTTGGGTCGCACCTTAAGGTCTTGAGAAAGCGGCGGCCAGTTCCACATGGGTTGACCAGCGGAACTGGCCGACCGGCTGCACCCAATCCAGCTGATAGCCGCCATTAGCCAAAATGCTGGCGTCCCGCGCGAACGTCGCCGGATTGCAGCTGACATAGGCGATACGCGGCACCGGTGATGCCGCAAGCTCCGCCACCTGATCCCGCGCACCGGCGCGTGGCGGATCCAGCACCACAGCTTCAAACACGGCCAATTCCTTGGCTGTCAGCGGCCTCCTGAACAGATCCCGATGCTCACACCGGATCAGACGGCCAGAGCGGTTTGCCGCCGTCTGGAGCGCCATAATCGCATCGCGTGCCGCTTCTGCCGCAACCACTTGCCCGGGCAGCGCCAGCGCGAAAGTGCCAAGGCCCGCAAAGAGATCTGCCGACGTTTCAACCGGCCCCACCGCTTCCAGAACAGACTGGACCAGCTTCGCCTCCCCATCTGCGGTTGCCTGCAAAAACGCGCCTTCAGGCATCGCAACGGCAAGGCCGCCAAGCGTGATCGTCAGAGGCTCCGGTTCCCACCGCGCGGTCGGGCCAAAGCCTTCGTCAATCGACAGGCGGGCCAGCTTATGTTCCTGCGCGAAATCGGACAGCGCCATCACGGCGTCCAAGCCATCGGCCGCCACATTGGAAATGAGGAGATCAACGCCCTGATCCGCCAGCGTCATCTGGATCGTCGCGACTTTCCGGTCCGCCAGCAAGGAGGGAAGCAGCCCGCGCAACGGCTTCACCAGCGCTTCAATCGCCGGATGCAGGACGGGGCATTCGACCATATCGACGATGCGGTTGGTCTGCGCGCCGTTAAAGCCCAGTTGCACCTGCCGCCCGCGTCGTTCGGCCGTCAGGCTCGCCCGGCGGCGGGTATGGGCCGGGGAAATGTGGGGCGCGCGAATATCGGTATCGGCAAAGCGCTGCGCCAACAACGCACTCGCCACACGGTCGACGACAAAATCGGCAAAGGCGGTGTCATCAATATGCTGGAGCTGACAGCCGCCACAGGCCGGAAAATGGCGGCAGGCAGGCGTGGCGTGGTGGGGGCCATGCGTGACCGATCCATCGAGCGCCAGCAGATCACCGGGGGCGGCCAGCGGAGAATAGCGCCCGGAGGCTGTGATACCGTCACCGCGGGCAGCGATACGGACAATGGGTTCGTCGGTCATGACGATGCCGCTAGCGCCTCCGGCAGCTGCTGGCAAAGATCATCGGCAATGAGCGCGGGCCCAGCAAGGTGCGCGGCGCGGTTGTGGAGCCAGACAGCGGCACAGGCCGCCTCATGCGCATCAAGGCCACGTGCCAGCATGGTGCCCGCAATGCCCGCCAGAACATCCCCTGTGCCCGCGCTCGACAGCCAGGGGGAGCTTTGGGCAGACAATCCGACCCGACCGTCGGGGGAGGCCACAACGGTGTCTGCGCCTTTGAAGATGACCGTCGCGCCACTGGCCGCAGCAGCGGCCAATGCCTGATCTATCTTGCTGCCGGGCAGCTTGCCAAACATGGCCTCAAACTCGCCCTTGTGCGGCGTCAGGATGACGGGCGCAGTGTGCCGCGCGATCTGGCCGGGGCGGATGAGGTGCAGGGCATCGGCGTCCAGCACGACAGGCTTTCCCGTTTGCAGCGCCTGCATGACAGACGCCTCGGCAGCGCCTGTCCGCCCAAGGCCCGGCCCGACTATGATAGCCGACACCCGCGCATCGGCCAGCGCTGCATCAGGCGACCGGTGGACGATGGAGAGCGGAATGCCCGTCGCCTCCGGATCTCCCGCCAAAACGACATATCCCGCTCCGCTGCGCGCCGCCGCCGACGCAACGAGCCGCGCCGCCCCCTTCATCTCTCCGGACAGGATCGTGACGAGACCACGCGTATATTTATGGTCAGCAGCGGACGGCGTCTTCAACATCGGGCAGGCAATCACCTGCCGCCTGCTCTCCGGTGCAAGGCCGATATCGGCGGAGACAATATAGCCGCACAAAGACGCGGCGGGCTGGAGCAGATGCGCCGGCTTGAGCGCACCAAGCGCGACGGTGACATCGGCGGGGATGCCCCCCAGATCCGCGCCGCTGTCTGTCTCCACACCGCTCGGCACATCGGCGGCGATCACCATGCGCGCCGCTGCCCGCAAACGCTTCAAGGTAGCGACGAGATCGGCATCCAAGGCGCGAGACAGGCCTGTGCCGAAGATGGAATCAACAAGGATGGGGGCCGCCTCAACCCCAGCGATGTCCTCAACCTTGCCATCCCATTGCGCCGCCGCCCGCTTGGCGACATCGGTTGCAGGCGGCAGAAGCGCCGCCAGCCGGACCGGCACGCCCCAGGATTGGAGAAGCCGGGCCGCCACATAGCCATCGCCGCCATTATTGCCGGGGCCACAGAGGATCAGCGTGCTGCGCCCGCCGCCAAAGCGCCAGACCGCCCGGGCTAGAGCAAGGCCCGCCCGCTCCATCAGGGTGTCGACACTCACCCCTGCCGCCATCGCCACCTGTTCGGCAGCGCGCGTTTCAGCAGCAGTCAGGACCGGGCCGATAAGGGGTTTCATGACGTTGGCTTAGGCCCAGTCGCCATTTTCGCAAAGCAAACTCATGCCTTGCGTAGCAACGCGACAGCGAAAGGAGAGTGTTAACCACGATGTGTTAGTTCCCCGCGCATGACAGTAGCGACCTATGCCCAGAGCTCAATTGTCAACGAAGCGCGCGCCGGTGTCGCATCCTATGGCCGGGAAGAGCGGCTATGGATCATCCCGCTCGTCGTTGGCACCGTTATCCTGACGGTCCTTGCCGAAGTCATGGCATGGCTGAACGGCTTCTCTGCGCTCGAGATGGCAAGCTTCTACGCTTGGAAGGCCCTGAAGGCGGTTCCACTCGTGATCTGCCTGATGATGGCCTACCATATGGTCTTGGGGCTGCGGCAGGGCCACCAGCGGCCGCTGCTGCTGCTCCAGCAGGTTTTTGTTCAGTTCTGGACGCAGGGCTATCGGACCCAAAGCCGGGTGGTGCCGATGCTGTGCATGCCCTTCCTGTTCACATCGTTCAGCGCTCTGAAGATGATGATCCCACTCTATATTCCCTTCTGGTTGGATGAGACGTTCGCGAATTGGGACAGGGTCCTGTTCTTTGGCCGGCAGCCATGGGAGCTCACGCACAGCGTGCTTGGCGCCACGCCCACCTATATGATCGACTTCTTCTATTCCCTTTGGGTGATCCTACTGTCCATCGCGACCGTCGGCTTTGCGTTCTTTGCCACGCGCAAATTGCGGGCCCGCTTCTTCCTGAGTTTTGCCGGCGCTTGGATTCTGCTCGGCTTTGTGGGCGCCTGGCTCGGGTCCGCCGCGGGGCCATGTTATGCCGCACAAATCGGCATTGCTTCCGCGCACGAATTTGATGGTCTTATGAAGATCATGGCCGGTTACAGCATCGACTCTCAGGGCATTGTCGATGCCTATAACTGGCAGCAGGTCCTGTGGAATGCCTATGCCACAAAAACGTTCGAAGTGGCCATGGGCATTTCGGCGATGCCCTCGCTCCACAACGCCATTGCCGTGCTCTACGCGCTGATTGCGTTCCGCATTGGCAAAGCCATTGGCATTTTCATGTCGCTTTATGCCGCGATCATCTTTGTCGGCTCGGTCCACCTTGGCTGGCACTATGCCGTGGACGGCATCATCGCGGCGGTTGCCATGTATGCCATCTGGAAAGCCGTGGACCTTTATTGCCAGCGGTCGGGATATGACCAGGCCGTCGACGCAGCGGCTAAGGCGTCTGCGTAGGCGCTGAACCCTTCACCGTGGCAGGCAAGCGATAGGTATCGCCCGCCAACGCCACTTCGATCAGATTGTTGGCAATCGGCTTCACCAGCGCGACATCGGCCCCGTCCGCTGCGACAACGCCGCGGCCATCCTTCACCACGAGCAAACGGCGGAACCCGCCATCGGGATGGCGGAGCGTCAGGATCAGGCCCTCTTTGGTCTGCGCGGTTTCCACCTCACAGCGCGCGGCAAAGACGCTCGCGCCGGAAACAGCGCAGGAAATGAGGCCATTGTCCGCCGCCGCCTTAGTGGCGCTGGCCTCTGCCTCTGCCAACGAGCTTGCCGCGGGCAACATCGCCTCATCCTTGGGAGACGCGCCGCCACAGGCGGTCAGCGTCAGGCCGATCAGAAGCGCGCTAAATATCCGCGTATACATGTGTTTCGGCCTTGCCCCCGGGATGCGTTACCGCTCCCTTATAGGCAGGACCGACATTCTGGGCATAGCGCCACAAAGCACCTGACCCATAATCGGACACTCGCGGCGTCCAAGCTTTCCGCCTCTCTTCAAGGACTTGAGCATCCACAAGGAGATCGATGGTGCCCTTTTCGGCGTCGATTTCGATAAGATCGCCATTTTCGACGAGCGCAATCGGGCCGCAATCGGCGGCTTCGGGACCCACATGGCCGATGCAAAAGCCACGAGTCGCGCCCGAGAAGCGGCCATCGGTGATGAGCGCGACCTTCTCGCCCATGCCAAGACCATAGAGCGCGGCAGTCGTTGACAGCATCTCGCGCATGCCGGGGCCACCCTTGGGGCCTTCATAGCGGATGACGACAACCGAGCCTTCGGTGATCTCGCGCTTTTCAACGGCGGCAAAGGCGTCTTCTTCGCAATCAAAGACAAGCGCAGGTCCCTTGAACTGGAGACGATGCATGCCCGCCACCTTCACGATCGCACCATTGGGGGCCAGCGACCCCTTCAGGCCGACGACGCCGCCCGTGGGGGACAGCGGCTTGGTGGCCGCGTGGATGACCTTCTGGTCCGGGTTCCAGGTGATCTCGTCGATATTCTCGCCGAGCGTCTTGCCCGTCACCGTCATGCAGTTGCCGTGCAGCAGCCCTTCGGACAGGAGCGACTTCATGAGCATGTAGACGCCCCCTGCTTCGTACATGTCCTTGGCGACATAGTTTCCACCCGGCTTCAGGTCGGCCATGTAGGGCGTGGTCTTGAAGATTTCGGCGACGTCGAACAGGTCGAACTCCAGCCCTGCCTCGTGCGCCATGGCCGGCAGATGCAGCGCACCGTTGGTCGAGCCGCCGGTTGCGGCCACAATACGGGCGGCGTTTTCAAACGCTTCCATCGTGCAGATGTCACGCGGGCGAATGTTCTTCGCCAAAAGCTCCATTACCTGCACGCCCGCCGCATGGGCGATCTGGTCACGTGTTGTGTAAGGCGCAGGCGCCATGTTGGAATTGGGGAGGGAGAGGCCGATGGCTTCGGCGACGCACGCCATGGTGTTCGCCGTATATTGGCCACCGCACGCGCCGTGACCTGGGCAGGCTACCTTTTCAAGCGCATGGACTTCTTCAATGGGGCAGGTGCCCGCCGCATATTTGCCGACGACTTCGAAAACATCGACGACAGTCACGTCGCGGTCCTGATAACGGCCGGGAAGGATCGACCCGCCATAGACGAAGATCGACGGCACATTGAGGCGCAGCATCGCCATCATCATGCCGGGCAGCGATTTGTCACAGCCCGCAAAGGCCACCAGCGCATCGTAGCAATGCCCGCGCACGGACAGCTCTACCGAGTCCGCAATGACTTCACGGCTGACAAGCGAGGACTTCATACCCTGATGGCCCATGGCGATGCCGTCGGTCACAGTGATGGTGTTGAAGCGACGCGGCATGCCACCGCCGACTTCCACGCCCACGCGCGCAATGTCGGCCTGATGGTCGAGCGTCGTGTTGCAGGGCGCTGAATCATTGCCCGCCGACGCAATGCCGACGAAGGGCCGCGCGATTTCTTCCTCGGTCAGCCCCATCGCATAATAATAACTGCGGTGCGGCGCGCGCTCCGGCCCGACAGACACATGGCGGCTGGGAAGCTTGGACTTATCGAAACTGTGGGTCATGCGGGCCTCTTATCAAACCTGGCCGCGCAGAGATCGGCCTTTGATACTCGCCCTATCCCGCACCGTTCGGGACGGCAAGTGCTGTCGATTCCAACAAAAAGGGGGGAGCGCGAACGCCCCCCCCCCTCTATGTCTTCAAACCCTATCGGTTGACCCGACAGGCATCCAGAACTGTTACCAGCCGAAGATGAAGCCGACGCGACCGCCGACTTTGCCACCCTTGTTCAAACCACCACCGGCAGCGGCGGTGAAGGCGACGTTGTCGTTGACGCGGTAGCCAAACGACATTGCGATCGCCTGAGCGCCATCAAACGTCGCGATGTTGCCGGAAAGGTTGAACTTCATGTCAGGCAGGAAGCCGTTGCCGCCGAGAGCGATGGCTGTGGCCGTTGCGCTGGAGACCTTGTCGTTCAGCTTGTCGACGCGGGTTTCGAGCGCACCAACGCGTGTGCCGAGGACGTCAACACGACCACCAAGGGCTGTGTCGGCCGCCAGACGGGCATTTTCTTCACCCGAAAGACGCGTCAGCAGCTGGCTGTCGGCAGTTGCACGGGTCGTCGCTTCAGCCGTGATGGCTGTGGTGCGTGCCGTTGTTTCAGCCGTAATGTTCGCCTGAAGCGTGGTGTCTGCAGCGGCACGAGCCGTTGCTTGAGCCGTGTCGGCTGCTGCACGGGTCGCGGCTTCAGCCGTGATGTTCGCCTGAAGCGTGGTGTCTGCTGCGGCGCGAGCCGATGCTTCAGCTGAAACTGCTGCGATACGAGCCGTTTCTTCAGCGTCGATGTTGTCCTGAAGCGTGCCGTCGTCTGCCAAACGCGTCGCTGCTTCAGCGTCGATGTTGTCCTGAAGCGTGTCGTCAGCGGCGATACGAGCCGTTTCTTCAGCGTCGATGTTGTCCTGAAGCGTGTCGTCAACGGCGATACGAGCTGAGGTTTCGTCCGTGATGCGGCCACCCAGCGCCAAATCATCAGCTGCGCGATCCAAAGCTTCAGTGTCGATGCGTGTGCCCAAAGCTCCTTCTGCACCGGTC
>CAIMDB010000016.1 GCA_903839675.1 uncultured Sphingomonadales bacterium | reverse complement strand
TTGCGTCAGTCCATGCCTCGCTTCACAACCATTTCAATCAAGAACGCCACCTCACCGACCGTCAGACTTACAAAGAACGACGCTCGGCAGCACTTGCCGAGTGGCAGTCGCTCGTGGCCTGACCTCACGCGGATCAAGAGACAGCTCTGCCTATTGGAGACAAGTTGCGGTTAGACTGACAGCACCGACGTGTCTATCAGCCGGTACCGGATCGACCTTGGTCGCCTGGAGGGCCGCATCCGGACGCGATGACACCGGAGGCGAGGTGGGCAGAGATACTTCAAATTCTGAACAAGGCGCGAGCGCGCTGGCAGGCGAAAGCAGCCACCTGCCCCTCCGACGAAGAGAGAGCGCCATGCTCCGGTTCCGGCAGATGAAGACGCTCCAAAAGTTCGCGTCCGTCCACGCCTCGCTCCACAGCCACTTTAATCAGGAACGCCATCTAACCCACCGCCAGACTTACAAGGAACGGCGCTCGGCAGCCCTTGCTGAGCGGCAATCACTGTTGGCCTGATCTAACGCAGATACTGCCAAAACTCTGGCATTTGGAGACAAGTTGCGGTTAGACTGACAGCTTCGCGCGTCGTGCTGCGCCCTATCACAGACCGGAAGTGCACAACGTTGGTCACGCCTCGCCTCGGTGAAGGGCAAGGTCAGTTCGCGTGTCTTTTCCGACGCTGAATTTTGCCAACATATTCCTAAGTTAGCACTGTCGGATAACCCAAAACCAATCACGTGGGTTTGGCTGCGGTGGCAATGAACACCCATGTTTGGCGTCGGCCTCTGTCACGATCGTCGGGCCGATCGAGCTGCGTCGGCCTATGAAGAGGGGTAAAGTATTTATAAATAGAAAAATACTTTTTATTGTAATGATTTACCATTGACTCACTTATAGGGTGATGTGATATTTGTCGAATATTGATAATTTTTAGACAATCATCATTTTTAGACAATCATCATTTTTAGATATTCCTCATAATCAAAATCGGAGTTCAAGAAGTTATGTTAAAGAATGTGAGAACCGGTCTTTTTGTTGCGACCGCCGTCGTTATCGCCTTGGCCCCCGCTCAGGCTTGGGCAAAATGCAATCCCCTCAAACCTTCCACTTGTATTCCGAAATCGAATCCCATCCCGCCCATCCCGCCTATCCCGCCTATCCCGCCCGTCCCGCCCATCCCGGTTCCGAGTCCCGCCGATCTTTTTAATACCGCCGCCCAAGGCGTTGGCTATGCGAACGCTGCTGCGGCACAGGCGGCTGGCTATGCAGATAAGGCTGCTATGGAAGCGGCGCATGGCATGGCAACTGCCAACACATGGTCGAACCTGGCCGCCGCTGATGCGGCCTCGAAGGCAATGGGTTTCAAAAACTATGCAGAGCGTATGGCCGCTGACAGTGTCACTGTTGGTCGGGACCAGTATGAGGGGCTCCGGAATAGCGCTTTGCAGGCATATACCAGCGGGTCCAATGTGGCGAAAGGCATTTACGAAAGTGCGCGCAGTACTGTTGCACCGCACCAAAATACCATGTTTAGTGCTGCAGCACTCTTTAAAGACCGTTGCTATGCGCATGCAACGGGCAACTTCGGTAAGATCACCCCTTACGTCAACAAGGTCCAGTCACTTGACGACAATGGCAAGAAGGCGGTTTATCGCATTCTTCGCACACTTGGCCGTGGTAGTACGCCAGACCGGCAAACTGTGCGAGATATGAGGGTTATTGGTCAGGCACTCGGTATGGTTACCGGCAATGGCCTTGCGCTGGTTGGCAATGCGTACCAGTCGAACTGGGGCATTTCTCTTGGCGCTTCGGGCGGCTGGGTTGGCGGTGTGAACAGCTCGGTGAGCTTTTCAATGGACACCTACCCCACCAACGGACAGTATAAGATGGCAGTCGCAGTCAACTCCGGGGTTCAGGTTGCGGCCGGTACCGGCACGCTCGCGCCCGGTGCCACTATCGGCTTCGGCCTTGGCTGGGGCCCCGGTAGCTCCGTGGATGCATCCGGCGTGACGATGACCGCTGGCGGCGCCCTAGGCGGAGTCGACGTAAGCGCACAATGGACCGTTCCGCCAGTGCTGGCGACGGCGATTGTGAACGATGCAAGAAGGGGCAGCTTCAGCTTGGATACTCTGATGGCTGTCGTACCGACGTCGATGCAGCCTACCATAGAGACGACTTGTCAGCTACCGGGCCTTGCCGTAGGCGTGGGCTTGGCAACCCCCGGGAACATGGGCGATTTGACGTTCAGCCCCGGCTACACCCATGTGGTTTGGACGGGTTCTGTGAACCAATAATTTGATCCCGTCATGCGTTGCATGACGGTTTGCCAATAAGATGGTGGGAGTGGTTGTGGGCACAAAGCTTGCGCAGCGTCGGATCTTGATCCGGCACTGGGCAAGCGGAGTGCACCATCGACCGGTCCCATTATCTGCTTTTCTGTAAATTGTGATCGGGTCACAGTCCGTCCTTCTCTCAGGGCCTGACACTAATCATACTTGGAGGGAAATCAGGGGGGGGCACGTCACTGGCGACTAGGCTGACAGCACCGTCCCCGACTGTTGATTTCAACAAATGAGGCATCTCTCATTTTTACTTGCGTAGTTCGGTATTCCGGTTATTCCAGCACCTGAGACTAAAGATAGCCGGAGCGGAGTTTATGGATACCCAACCGATCGTGAAGGTCAGCGAGGTTGCTATACCTGCGACACAACGTGCCCGATCTCTATGAAATGGAATCGTTCCGGATGCATTTTGGAATGGTGCGGGCGGCAAACGATAATGAAACGCTTTACGTGAGCGGTACCGGCGCCGACGCTTTTGGGCATATCATGGGCAAGTGTGCGCCCGACTTTGCCGGCTTGGCTTTCGGACCGGTCATCGCGACGGCCCCGGTCGACTGGCGTCGAGGCGCTGCGCACACGTATGGGGTATCGGCCGCCACTTGCTTGACAGCCAGATTTTCGACTTTTGGCGCGGCCCCTTGGGTCACATCCACGAGCCATTCAACCGATCGCGGCCAGCTCGATGTCAGCATTGCGGCGGGCTTGCGCGCGATTACGGGCGCGCAGGCCAGCAAGTGGGGAGCCGACAAGCCGCCAAGCTTTGGTTGAACGATCGCGCCGACAAATTGATATCTAACAAAGGGACGGGGAATGAAAAAGATCGAAATGACGGCGGCAGCATTGTCGCTCCTGATGTTGGCGGGATGCGGCGCCGGTGGCAATCCCGCGCCGCTGACCGGGAAGGTAAATGACGCGCAGGGCGCACCGCTTGCCGGTGTTATGGTGCGTGTCAGCGACGAGAAATCTGGGCTGGCCGACAGCACATTTACCAACGGCAAGGGCGAATATCGGCTGCCGACCAAGCTGGCCGGAGCGTTGAAGCTGCGGTTCCGTCTGCCCTATTACACTGATATCGCGCAATCGTTGACGCTCGATGCAGCGAGGCCGCAAGTGCGTTCGACTGTAATGGCGAAGATGACATCGGACAGTGTCATTTCCGACAGCCTGCCTTCGGCCTATCATTTCGACAAATTGCGGTTCGACGCCGCGCCCGATGCGATGTTCAGCCGGGCAAACTTCCAGCGCGACTGCGCCGGTTGCCATGCATTAGGTGGCGCGGTGACCGGCAATAAGCGCAGCCTCGCCGATTGGACCGAGGTCGTAACCCGCATGCAAGGCAATTTGGGCAACCCCGACCCGGCACTGATCGCGTCGCGCGCGGCGCGGATCATGGCCGGATTTGACGGTGCGCCTGTCACCGCACGACCGGTGTTTCCAGTAGGCCCAGAACTCGGCGACGCCATCATTCATGAATTCAAACTGCCCGACATCGCCTTCCCGCACGATGCCGATTTGAGCCGGGATGACGGTCTGCTCTACACCGTTGATCGCTTAGGCAATCAGATGGTCATTACCAACCTTAGTGACGGCAAATCAGTCACCGTCGAGCAGCCACCATCGAAACGGCCAGCGGTGGCCGGAAACAGCTATGCGACACGTTCCGCTCAACCCGGGCCACACTCGCTTGCGCAGGGCAAAAACGGGCTTTGGTATACGACCAACTCGACCTCGGACGAGATCGGCGTCTTCGATCCCAAGACGCGGAAATGGAAAGACTCCTTCGTGCTGCCCGAGCCGGCCCGCTATCCGCACACCATTCGTATGGCGCCCGATGGCTTCATATGGTTCACGCTTGCCTATTCGCAGCAGGTCGGACGCCTCGATCCGGTCAGCGGCGCCATAGAGCTGATTAGCCTGCCGCCCGCCAAGGTCCTCGGCGGCGGCGGTGGCGCATCGGTTTATGGCATTGATGTCAGCCCTGCCGATGGCAGGATCTGGTATGCGCGATTGTGGGGTGACCGCATCGGCGTGATTGATCCCAAGACGCTTGTGGCCACCGAATTTGCTTCACCGGTCAAAGGTCCTCGGCGGCTGCGCTTCGATGCCAGCGGCGCACTTTGGTTAACCGGCTATAGCGAAGGTATGATCGCCCGCATCGACACCAAGACGATGCACAGCGACGTATACCCGATGCCAGAGTTTGCCCCGGGCGCTCGCCCAGCGCCCTATGCTCTGGCGGTGCATCCGAAGACGCAGGAAATCTGGATTAACGAAACTTCGACCGACCGCGTCTATCGCTTCCTGCCCAAGGAAAAGCGGTTCATCGTCTATCCGATGCCGCTACACGGCAGCTTCACACGCGACTTCACCTTCACCAAACAGGGTTGGGCCTGCACTACAAACAGCCCGATACTAAACGCCGGACTTGAAGGCGGCGTGACCGGCGTGATCTGTTTCGACGTCAATGGCGCAAAGGTGCGGTCGTGAGCCGCCTGTTCGATCCGACGCTCTTCTCGGTGCATTCGCTGGTCGGCCTGTTGTGGACGGTTCTCGCCTTCTATCTCATGTTCTCGGCGCGTGGCCGGCGCTGGCTGTCCAACCCTTGGTCGATCCTCGCTGCGGGCGTTGCGCTGGCAGTTGCGCTCCGCATCGTCACAGCGCAGATTGGTGTGCTGACCGAATTGGCAGGCGGTATCAAGCCGCTCGACGTCCAATATGCTTATGGGCATGACAACATTATTGCCTTTGCCGATGCGCTAGGCACTAGCGGTCGCCGCGCCTACGCAATGTTTCAGCTCGGTCAGGATGCTTTGGCACCACCGGCCTTCGTCTGCTTCCTGATGGCGGTCTGCCGCTCGACGATACGCGCGGCGGCGGTGCAGTCGCTCTGTACAGTATTTGCCTTCATCTATCTGATTGCGGTGCTCATCGCTAACAATTTGATGCCTGTGATCATGCTCAACTCCCCCGCAACCGACATGCCACCGCTGCCGTTGCTGTACAGGCTCGTGCCGTTTGCCGACACGATCAAATACACAATCCACGGTGTTGCCTGGCTGGTGATCATAGCGGCGTGGTTGGCGCAAGCCGTCAAATCGTGGCGCAGCCGTGGCTGAATCCCGTATGGCAATTCCAGCGCACCTCAAGGGGCCTATGCTCCTCGGTATCATTCTGGCCGCGGCATTACTCGACCTCGTTTTCAACAATCGGGGCACCATCGCACTCGGCGATTGGAACATGGAGGTACGCAAGGCGCTGCCATTGCCGCATAAGCTCTGGCTCGGTGGGCTGATGGCGGTGCATTTGTCGTCGTTGCTGTTCGTCCGTCGTCATGTCGCGGCGCGCTGGGTATTCGGCGGCTTCGCGCTGAGCCATGTGTTGATTGTTTATGTCGAAGCGACGGGTCTGTTTGCCATGGTGTCTGGCATGATCTCGCTCGAGCATGTGCTGACCTTTATCCCCGGTTTGATAGCGATTTACGTGACGCGAAACGAGATTAGATGGCCGGGTGCCTACGCGGTCTGGGTTGGCGCGGTGGTGGCTCTTTACTCGGGCCTACTGTGGAATGACCTACCCGACTTGCTGGTGTGGGTGCGCATGACGACTGGCGCCTTTCAGTCATGAAAAACTGCCAACTTCTAAAATCTGTGCCGAGTTTTGTGATCAGGATCGCGCCTGCCGCGATCGGGAAATCAACGTTTGTCGGCGTGGATATCGTGCATGAATGAAATCGATGTTGCCGTGCTGGTCGTGGCCGCGGGCCTATGAAGTTGCGTCTAATGCCGTCGTGGCGGCGTTCGATAACTATTAATGTCTTGGACAAGCAGTAGGCTGATGGATCTTGGACTGAAAGGGCGGCGGGCCCTAGTTTGCGCCTCGTCAAAGGGGCTTGGCTTTGCTTGCGCGCTGGCGCTCGCACGCGAAGGCGTCGCAGTCGTCATTAATGGCCGCAGTGGCTCGGCATTGACCGCTGCAGCTGAAGCCATCCGTGCCGCCACCGGCGTCAAAGTTACGCAGATCGTCGCTGACCTTGGCGACAAGGGCGCTCGTGACAAGTTGATTGCGTGCGCGGGTGACGTCGATATCCTCGTCAACAATAATGGCGGACCGTCGCCAGGGCAGTTTGCCAATTGGGACGAGGATGCATGGCGTAATGCCATCGAAATGAACATGATCCCGGCGCTGATGCTCATCCAGGCGTTCCTGCCCGGCATGCAGGCGCGCAAATTTGGGCGGATCGTCAACATCACGAGTGCCATGGTCAAGACGCCCAAGGCGCCGATGGGTCTTTCGACCGCCGCGCGGACAGGGTTGACTGCCGCGTGCAAGGCTATGGTTCCCTTAGTTGCGGCGGATAATGTTACGATCAACAGTCTGCTGCCCGAACGCTTTGATACCGACCGGCAAAAGATGATCGCCAATCTGATGGTCCAGATGAAGGGCATCACTCTTGAGGAAGCCCGCGCCGAGATTGCGGGGACAATCGCCGCCAAGCGCTTTGGCGACCCAGCCGAGTTCGGCGACGCCTGCGCCTATCTTTGCAGCGCGCAGGCCGGATTTATTTCAGGCCAACAATTGCAGCTCGACGGCGGGACTTATGAAGGCCTCGTCTAGCATTGTGGGAGATGTGAAATGGAACTGACAGCAAAAACCCTTATTTCGCTTGTGGCGCTCATGACGGCCTTTGGTCCAATGAAGGCAGACTTCAACAAGACCCACGCCACCAATCCGCTGTGGACACCGCACGCGCGCTTCCACGTTGTCTGGCAAGTGCTGTGTCAGGCAGGCGTCGCGATGTTCGTCCTGTATATCCTTTGGGGCACCGACTTCCCTGGCCGCGTAATCCTGGCCGCGATGATGAATTTCAACTGGATAGTGAGTTTCTTCCTGACACTCGCCAACATGAACCGGTTTGAGGGGTCGTTGAAAGATGTGAATGGCATTCCGCCTTTCCGGTTCAACATTGGTGGCGCGGTGCGGCTGGTCGACACCAATTTGTTCGGCGCGGTAATGCTGGCAACGATCAACACGATCGCGACCATCCTGGTGCTGCTATGACCGTTGGGCTGACGCTTTATCACGCGCCGCCATCAACGTGTTCGCAAAAGGTCCGGCTGGCGCTTGCCGAAAAGCGGCTCGTGTATCAATCCCAGCTGATAGACTTGTTTGCGGGCGGCCAGCATGATCCGGATTATGTGAAACTAAACCCTAATCATGTTGTTCCGACCCTGGTTCATGATCTCGGCATCCGCTGTTTCCTGAATGGTGATGAGCGGCAATCGTCCAACACCCGGCATCTGATTTTCAACCTGTGGGAGCAGATCGCGGAGCTGTCACAAGCGATGACGTTGGAACCCGGCGACGTTATCTTTTCCGGAACCCCTGGCGGGGTTGGTATGGCGATGAAGCCTATGACCATGTAGAAGGCCGGGGATGTGGTGCGCTGCGAAGTTGATGGGTTAGGACATATCGAAGCCATCTTCGTCGCAGAGTGAAGAGCCGGATCAGTCGTTGAAAGAATAATGAGGACAAAATGAGCGTGACATTGCCGCAATCATCTCTGTTCGCCGCCAAAGCCAAGAACATGGGAAAGAGCGCTCGGAGCCGGGCGCGTTTGATCGACGCGGCGCTTGCCGTGTTCGCGCGTGAAAGATTAGAATCGGCGACGATCAACGAGATCACCCGCGAAGCCGATATGGCGAACGGTACTTTCTATCTGCATTTCAAGGACAAGGAAGAACTGACGTCAGTGGTTGCGCTTTCTCTTGCGGCCGAAATCACCCGTGAAATGGATGAGGCAATGGCGGACATCGACGATGCCGTCGAACGCGTCAGTCTCGGTACGCGTCAATTTATCGACATCGCCTCCTCGCGGTTGAACTGGGGGGCCGCGTTTCTCCAGGCATTCTGGGTGTGCGCCGAATTGCGCGCGGAGGTTACGTTGTATCTGCGCCGCGACCTTGAGCGCGGCGTCGCGCTGGGCGCTTTCAATGTCACGGTCGATGACTTCCTCGTTGAAATGGTCGGGGCACTCGTCAATACTGCACTCTTCGCGCGTATAAACGGCACGGCGGGACCGGAGGCGGGATCGAAAGCTGCCGAGATGCAACTGCGGCTTCTTGGGGTCGATGCAGAGCGCGCCCATGCCGTGGCCTGGCGCTCTATCGCATAGCGACCTGAAGCACTGCCGGCTTCGCCCCCTAGTTCAACACAGGATTGAGGCAGATATGCGCATCATCACTCTCACGGCGATCGGGCTGATACTTATCGTTGCGGTGGCGACCTTCGTCGGGTTGAGCCCGCAACAGGTGCGCGTACCGGTGCGACCCGCCCCGGCAATGCCGTTACGCGCCACGATTACCATCGCGCCGACGGACGACGCACTCACCTTCGCCCGCTTTGGTGAGGGCACCGCCGCGCGGACGATTGTCGTCACCCGCTATCAGGATGGCGTGGTGACCGGTGTCGACCTGATGCCTCAGCTGAAGCCGGGCGAAGATGCCATTGCGGCGTACAGCCGCCTTGGTTACGAGGCGATCGCTGCGTTTGTTGCGGAAACGAAAGCCAGTGTCAGCCAAGATGCCGCAACTCTCGCCGTGCCTGTCGATTTGCGTGCTGTGCACGCTGCTGTCGCTACCAACTGTTCCCCGTCAGCACCTATGGCACAGATTTGAGGTTGTGATTTAAGGAGTGTTGGGGCTTCGTCGT
>CAIMDB010000015.1 GCA_903839675.1 uncultured Sphingomonadales bacterium | reverse complement strand
GTTGCGCTCCACCGCGATGATCCGCAACTTGAGGCGGCGGCGCATGGTGTCAAGAAATGCGACCAATTCTGGCGCGCGCGCGCTTGTACCGACGCCGCCTACGAACAACATGGGCGTCCAGCCTGCTTCGCCTGTGTCCGTGAAATGGACGGTGCGTCCCTCACGGGTTTGCAGGCTCTGTAGCGGCGTGCCGATGGCGTCGAAGTGATCCGGGAACGCAATGGACTGCGCAATGGCTGGGGCGGCGAGGGCCAAGGCCGCTGTCGCAAGGACAAGGCGCATCATCGTACCGGCTCCGTTTCCAGATTGCGGTCCAGCGCTGGGATCTGCGCCAGCTCTGCGGACAGATCGAGGCTGCGGCAAAGAAAGAGGTAGACCGCAGCCGAGACAGGCAAGCCGATCAGCATCGAGATGTCTGCGCCGTCGAGCGCCCGCGCGACCGGGCCTGTATAGAGTTCCGTTTTGAAGAACGGGATCATCGCGATGAAGCCGACGGCATAAGACGTCAGGCCACGCCAGTTCCATCGGCCATAGAGCCCGTCTGCCATGAACATCGCGCGGATCGAATAGCGGCCCTTGCGCACGAAGAAGAAGTCTACAAGGTTAATCGCGGTCCACGGCGTGAAGAGGTAGACGAGCACACCGAGGAAGGCCTCCAGCGCGTGGAGCACATTGCCACTGAGGGCGAGCGATAGGGCCAATGACGTCCCGAGAACGGCGACCAGCGCCATAATCCGCGAGGCTATGCCGAGCCGGATCGGCGTCACACTATCGACCACGCTGAGCATGGTGAGCGAGGCGCCATAGAGGTTGAGCGAGGTGATCGTGATCAACCCGCCAAAGCTACTGACCAGCATGATCACACCGAACCCGCCAAACATCGCGTCCGCGCTGTGGCGCAACGCCACAACAATATCTGCGTTAGAAAAAGCAGCGGCAGCAAATGCGCCGACGAGCATCATCCACGCACCGCCGATGAACGCCCCCCAGAAGGTCCAGAAGAACGAAGCGCGGATGCCCACTTCACGCGGCAAATAGCGCGAATAGTCCGAGACGTAGATGGACCAGCTCAGCTGGTATCCTGCAGCAGCAAAGAACTGGACGAGGAACAATGTGGGCTTGAACGGGCCCGGCTGCAGCAGCGTCGTGAGATCAACAACCGCGAAAAACCCGACAGTATAAACTGCAAGCACCGCAAGCATGAGATAAGCGAGTAAGCGCTGTGCCTTGTGGATCAGATCATATCCTGCAGCCGCGATAAGGGCGGCAAGGATTGCAAAAACCACAATCGTCGGCCCTTCGGGCAGGCCGACCAGTTCCTTGACTGTACTCGCCGCCAGCGACTGGTTGAGGGCGTTGAACCCAATATAGGTCACCAGCGCAACAACCCAGACGAGCAGCGCCCCCAAATAGCCGAACTGGGGACGGGACTGGATCATCTGCGGCAGGCCAAGCTGCGGCCCTTGCGAGCAATGCAGCGCCATCAGCACCGTGCCGAGTATGCAGCCACCAATCACGGCGAGGCTTGACCAGAACAGGTCGAGCCCACCCACCACGCTGATCGCGCCCGTGGCAAGGGTCGCTAGATGCGCGTCGCCTGTGAACCATACCGGCCAAAGATGCCGAACTTCGCCGCGCCGCTCTGCCAGAGGGACGTAGTCGATCGAACGGG
Organism: uncultured Sphingomonadales bacterium; assembly: GCA_903839675.1. GTDB lineage: Bacteria > Pseudomonadota > Alphaproteobacteria > Sphingomonadales > Sphingomonadaceae > Aquisediminimonas. The sequence goes on along the minus strand of CAIMDB010000015.1, from coordinate 7,686 downwards.
TTTCAATCATGGCCATGCGGTATCTCCCCCACCCAAAACCTTGTTTAGCCGATCAGCCGGGCATCTTAATCTGGCGGCCCATACCCTCAGGTAGCGGCAGTTGGGACTGACCTGCAATGAGGGCCTGTGCCGCGTCCTGCATGACCTGAGGTGCCGGGGCCGATTTCTCGGCCTTGGCATCAACATGGACCAGCATATGCTCAGCCGTGGCGATCACCGCATCCTGACGGAGGCTGACCATCTCGTGGAACAGATGCAGGCGTTTGGCGTCGGCGGCCAGCACGCGGGTGCGAACCTCAATAGGTTCCCCAAGACGCGACTGGCCGAGATGCCGGATATGCGTCTCAACGGTGTACCAGGAATGGCCCGCCGCGACATAGTCAGCACCGGCACCGATTTTGGCCAGCACCACATCTGTCGCTTCACCAAACAGCTTGAGATAGCAGTATTCGGTCATGTGCTCGTTATAGTCGATCCACTCAGGCTGGACCGGCGTGGAGATCGTCAGCAGCCGGCCGTCGGATCCTGTCGAGCCAATGTCGGCAGGCCCGCCATCCAGCCGCAAACGGTGCGCACGTGCAACGGCACCTGCTGCGAAATCGTTACGCTCCAACGCATGGGTCAAATCGACGAGGCAATCATCACGCAGCTTTTCATAGGTGCGCAGATCGATGCCGCCTGCCTGCTCATCGGACTGGCGCGAAATCGTGTCGATCAACTCGTCAGTCAGCTTCGGGCCGATCAGCTTGGTCCAGGGCCATTCCATGGACGGACCGAACTGGTGCAGGAAGTGCCGCATCCCATCCTCACCGCCAGCGAGCCGGTACACGAGGAACGTGCCCATAAACGACCAGCGCATCCCCGCACCAAAGCGGATCGCGTCGTCAATTTCAGACGCTGTCGCGATGCCGTCGTTGATGAGCCACAGCGCCTCGCGCCAGACGGCTTCAAGCAAGCGGTCCGCTATGAACCCGTCAATTTCCTTGCGGACATGCAATACCTTCATGCCGATCCGTTCATAGGCAGCGGCGGCGATGTCCTTCGTCTGCTGGCTGGTGAGGTCCCCGCCGCAGATTTCGACAAGCGGCAGCAAATAGACCGGATTGAACGGATGGCCGACGACCAGCCGATCGGGCCGCGCCATGCCGGCCTGAAGCTTGGTCGGAAGTAGGCCCGAGGTGGAAGAGCCGATCACCGCATGGGCAGGCATCGCTGCGTCAATCTCGGCGAGCAGACGAACTTTCAGGTCCTCGCGTTCGGGCAGGCTTTCCTGAATAAAATCGGCATCGCGCACCGCGTCGGCCAGCGAGGCGGCGAACGTCACTGTGCCTTCGGCGGGCAGTGCCTGACCGAACAGCCGGGTCAAGGCCCGGCGGGCATTGGCGAGCACCGCTGCCGTCTTGCGCTCAATCTCCGGGTCCGGATCATAGACCGACACATCGATCCCATTAAGCGCAAAGCGCGCCGCCCAGCCCGCGCCGATGACGCCGCCGCCGACAATCCCGACTTTACGGATCTCGTGTGCCATGTTCCGCTTGCTCCTAGCGCTTGATCAGCTTGAGTTTAGTGCGGACTTCGGCAGGGCTCATGATGCGCGCGCCCATGCCCGTCAGGATCTGGACCGCACGTTCGACCAGCTGGCCATTGCTCGCAAACTCGCCGCGTCCGAGATAGAGGTTGTCCTCTAGGCCCACGCGCACATTACCACCAGCGAGCGCCGCCATGGCGACGAAGGGCAACTGGTTGCGCCCGATGGAAAAGCCGCTGAAGATCGCCCCAGGCGGCAATTGGTGGACCATCGCCATGGCCGTGAGCGGATCATCCGGCGCGCCATAGGGGATGCCCATGCACAGCTGGATCATCACGGGATCGTCCAGCAGACCGTCGCGGATCATCTCCTTCACGAAGACGAGGTGGCCGGTGTCGAACACTTCCAGTTCCGGTCGCACGCCAAGGCGCTGCACCTCGGCCGCCATGGTGCGCAACATACCGGGCGTATTGGTCATCACGTAATCGGCTTCGGCGAAGTTCATCGTGCCGCAATCGAGCGTGCAGATTTCCGGCAGCAGTTCCTGCACATGGAGAAGTCGCTCCATCGGGCCCACCATGTCAGTGCCTGCGGGATCAAGCGGGAAAGGGTTTTCGCCCGGGCCGAAAACGATATCGCCGCCCATGCCGGCCGTAAGATTGATCACAACATCGGTGTCGCTGGCGCGTATCCGCTCCACCACTTCGCGGTAGAGCCCGACATCCCGGCTGCCCTTGCCCGTTTCGGGATCGCGCACATGGATATGGGCAATTGCGGCCCCCGCGCGCGCCGCTTCAATAGCAGCATCGGCGATTTGTGCAGGCGTGATCGGCAAAGCGGGGTGCTTATCTGCGGTGGCGCCCGAACCGGTCACGGCGCAGGTGATAAACGTTTCAAAATTCATGGCATATCCTCTTATCCTGATCCGCAGCTTAGCTCGTGACGGCCCGAAACAAATCGTAAAAGGCGACAAATGATTGCAAAAAGCGACATTCCCTGACACGTCCAATGATATGACGCAATCGCTCGCCTTCATCCTAATGCCCGGCTTTTCAGCGATTGCATTTTTTGCCGCGCTTGAACCTCTGCGCATTGCCAATCGCCTGTCCGGCAAGCCGCTTTTCGCTTGGACGGTCCACGCCCCCGATAAGGATTATGCCGCAGCATCTAACGGTATGCAGCTTCGGTCCGACGGGCCCTTGCCCGAAGCGCCGCATACACTGGTGGTTTGTGCCGGCTTTGATCCGCTCGACCGCGCCCGCCCGGCCCTATTGGGGCAGATCCGCCGGATGTGGCGCGCGGGGTGTCAGATCGGGTCCATCGATACAGGCGCCTTTGTGCTGGCCGAGGCCGGCATATTGGGGCGGGAGATGATTACGCTGCACTGGGAGGCGGCTGAGGACTTTCGTCGCCGTTATCCCCGCATACCGGTGTCGACCGAACTCTATGAACGACATGCCCGGCTGATCACCTGTGCAGGCGGCACTGCGGCAATGGACATGATGCTAGACGATATCGCGGCCCACCATGGCCTTGCACTGGCGCAAGCCGTTTCGGACCAGCTGATCCATGATCGCATCCGCCCGGCCAGCGCGCCGCAACGCACCGTGCTGGCCCCGCAGACACAGTTTGCCGGGCCAGTGGTCAAACGCCTTGTCACAGCGATGGAGAGGGGCATTGCCGGGGGACGTCCGCTCTCCGCCATTCTAGCCAGCGAGGGTCTCCACCGTCGTCAGGCCGAACGCCTGTTTGAGGCGGAGTTGGGCATGAGCCCCGGGCACTTTTACCGCACGCTGCGCCTCCGCCATGCCGTGGACCTCATGCGGCAGACCGGGATGCCGGTCCATGAAGCCGCGCTGGCTGCGGGCTTTTCCTCTCAGCCAGTTTTTTCAAGGGCGTGTCGACAGCAATTTGGCCTATCCCCGCGTGAAATTCTCGCTGAGTCCGGCCCGCACTAGGTGTCCATATCGAGCGACAAGCTCTCGGTGTGGCCGTCAATGGCGAGCGCCTGACCCGATATCCGCTGCCCGGCGGGCGAGGTGAGGAAGCGCACCATGCCCACGATATCGTCATTGGTCGCAAAGGCCCTGAGCGAGGACTGGCGCTTATACTCTTGCTCTACCTCGCCGACCGTCAGTCCGCGTGCAGAGGCATCCGCGGCAATCACCCGGTCAATTCGCGGCCCTTCTACACTTGCGGGGCAAATCGCGTTGGCGCGGATGCCTTCGGGGCCGAGTTCCATCGCCAACGTCTTCGTCAGGCCGATCAGTGCCCATTTGCTGGCCACATAAGGCCCACGCAGCGGGCAGCCCATCAGCCCAGCGTTGGAACTCATCGTGATGATTGAGCCGCCCGCCCCCTTGGCGCGCAGCAAGGGGATCGCGCGCCGCGTCATCAGGAACATGCCGTTGATATTGACATCAACGGTCCGCAGCCATGCGTCGACCAGCTGGTCCTCCAGCCGCGCGGTCGGGCCGGATACGCCGGCATTGTTCACAAGAAGATCAATGCCTGAAAGGCCGGCACGCGCCAAATCCGTCTCCACCGCGTGGTAGAACGCCTCCACCGCCCCGGCGTCGCTTACATCGCAGGCATGGGCCAAGAGCGCCGGATCGGTCTGCGCCAATGCAATCAGCGCAGTCTCATCGGAATCGCAGACATAGACCCGCCATCCGTCTGCGTTCAGGCCCCGGGCAATCGCAAGGCCGATGCCGCTCGCGGCGGCGGAGATGATGGCAGTCTGCATGATGTCTCAGTGTCTTAGGCGCTTCGTGCAGATGTATTGCACCGGCCGGTGGTCCCGCGCAACTGGGCCGAGGTTGGCGATCCGGTCAGGCGGCGGTCTGCAAGGCAGGAGCATGGCGGCGCAGCGCGTCCCCACCAATGCCCCGCATGCCTTGGGCCGCAAGCGAGGCCACGACGGCTGCATGGTCGAGCGCCTGAACAGGAAGCCCACCGGCCAGCGCCATCGCGGCTGCTGTGCCCGCTGCCTGACCCATAGCCATACATTGCGGCATCCCGCGCACTGAGGCGAAGGCGGCCGGATCAGCACAGACCAGCCGTCCAGCGAAAAGAAGGTTTCCGATGCTTTCGGGCACCATCGCGCGGAAGGGGATGGTATAGTAATCGCCCTCAGCCACGATTGCGTCGTGGGTCATCGCGGTATCGCTGCGCATCACATCGTCGATGGGATTGTCGCAGCAGACGATGCCGTCGGCAGGCTTGGCCCCAGCAGAAAGATCGCGGGCAAGGATGCGGTGCACGGCTTCAAGCTTGCGCGTCTCACGCACGCCGACCGTTGGGCCCAGTTCGCTCATGCGCGCCTGTTCAAAGCCCGGCACACTCTCGATTAGGAACCGCGCGAGTTGGTGGCAGCGCCGCCGCCCTTCCTGCGTCGCCTTTGCCACCTGCTGGGGATCGGTCCCGTCCACGCCGCGGATATGGACCGAGTTGCAGAACACCGTATCGCGGTGGAACCCCTTCATGAGGTAGAGCTTGGCAAGATCTGGATGCAATCGCCCTTCGGCGATGCCTGCCTCGGCTTCCTTTCTGAAATAGGGATCGCCGTTAGCGAAGACCCGATCCCATGGGGCGTTCAGCATCGAGAAGGAGAGCGTGACCCCCATCATATTGCCGCGCCCGTCGCCTACCATGAACGGCACACCCGCGCGGGCAGAGAGATCGCCATCGCCTGAACAGTCGATCACCATGCCGGTTTCGATCGTCATTGGTCCGGTCCGGTCGGTGCAGTCGATCCGGCGGATGCGACCCTCTTCAATCACGGGTGCTCCAGCAAAGGTATTCAGGTGCACGTCGACGCCCGCATCCTCGAGCATCTGAAACATCGCAAAGACAGCGGCTTCATGATCATAGATCACTTCATGTCCGAAGTTCTCAAGCGTCGAGGGCCGGACCTCAGCCATGGGCGGCTGCATGGCACAAAGCTGGTCGGTCAGGTCGGCAAACACGCCGCCGATGCTCCGTCCGGTCGGATAGCCACCGCCCCACGGCATGCCCGGACAAAACGCCATCACGCCGCCGATCTTGCTGGTCCCCTCAACCAACCGGACGCGCGCGCCCTGCCGCGCTGCGCCAAGCGCCGCGCCAAACCCGGCAGTGCCCCCGCCGATCACAAGAACATCAGTTGAAATATCGCGCTGCATCAATGCCTTTTAGCCGTTTGAGGCACGAATACCACTGTGCTTTCAAACGGCACCACCCTTCCCAAAGGGCAGCCAATCAAAATGGCTCTCAGTCTTTAACGCTCACGGGCAAAAGCCTTGGTGAAAGAAGGTGGATGGCCAAAACCGCGAGGAAGTACACGATGGTGCACGCCATAAAGATGACGGTGTAGTTTCCGCCGGTTGCATCGAGCACGAGGCCGGTCGACTTCGCCATGATCATGCCCCCGATGCCGCCTGCGAATCCGCCTAGACCAATTGCAGAACCAACCGCTCGCTTCGGGAACATGTCAGAGGGAATCGAGAGCAGATTGGAACTGAAGGACTGGTGCCCGGCAAGAGCGATACCGATCAGCAGAACCGCCAACCACATGTTGGACAATCCCGAAACAAAAAACAGCGGCAGGACGCAACAACCCGATAGCAGAAGCGTCACTTTGCGCGCGAAATTGGGCGTATGACCCCGCTGGATGAGCTTTGATGACATCCACCCGCCTGCAATCGAGCCGACATCAGACAAAAGATACATGACGATCATCGGCAGAAGGAAGACCTTCAGATCCACCCCATAGGTCGTGCTGAAATATTTCGGGAGCCAGAAAAGCATGAGGAACCAGACCGGATCCGTCAGGAACTTCGCTGCTGCAAATGCCCAAGCCTCGCGCAGGGTGATGAGCTTCAGCCAGCTGACTTGCTGTACCTTTTCCGGTGGATCATGCTCAATCCACGCAAGTTCAGCCTCACTCACCGTTCCGCTTTCACGCGGGTTGGAATAGAGTTTTAGCCATAAAACCAGAAGAATAGCGCCAAATAGTCCAGACCAGATGAACGTTTCGCGCCAGCCCAGCCCTAGCCAGTTCATGAAAAATGCGAGCGTTGGCGCGGTCAATATCACGCCGATGGTGGTACCGGAATTCACCCAGCCAATCGCCAGGGCCCGCTCTTTTTGCGGGAACCATTCGCTGCTGGCGCGGACGACCGAGGGAAAATGCCCCGCCTCCCCTACACCAAGCACCACGCGGGCCGCCATGAACGAGGCCACCGAAGAGGCAAATCCGTGAGCGACGTGGCCGATGGACCAAACAACAATGGCTATCGTGTATCCGACTTTCGGACCAAACCGGTCGATGAGCCACCCCATAATCAGGAAGCCAATCGCGTAGGCTGCTTGAAAGGCCGTCACGATGTTTCCGTAGTCGTCCTCGCTCCAGTTCATTTCCTTGCCGAGCGACGGCGCCAGCAGACCCAACATGGTCCTGTCGATGTAATTGACCGTTGTTGCAAAGAAGAGCAGCGCAATGATCAGCCAGCGGCGGTGTCCCGCAGGCGTGGCACTCATCCGTTCCATCATAAGCCTCTCCTCTGTTTTCGAGCCAGTATCAAAACAGCCCGCTTAACTGGCCTCTGCAACCCCGATCTTACATGTGACCGAGCCATGCGCACCGAAAGTGGCACGCACCTGCTGACCGGGCCTTACGAGGTGAACGCCTGTAATCGCGCCTGTTGAAACCCAGATCCCCTTCGAGCAGTCAAACCCGCGGTCCACGAGGTTCTGGAGCAAAAAGCGAACGGCACCATAGGGCCCGTCGAGCATAGTTGCCGCCGTTGCCTCACCTGCCAGTTCGCCATCAATCTCGGTTCTGACAAGAATACGGCAAAGGTCGATATCCCGCCAATCTGCGAGCTTTGATCCGATCACAAGCCCGTGATTGTTGCCAAAGTCGGATATCGTAACCAGCGGGCCGTCCGCGTTGATGCCGAGATAAGGTGAACTCGCTACTTCGATGCCAAGGCGCACATCGTCCAGGATTGCCTTCGTCGCTGCATCGTCGGTTGGCATTTCACCCGTCCAGCCCTCTGTCCGTCGTCAGAACATTCGGCACAACTCGCGGCGTAAATTAGCGGAGTGCGGGCTTCGTCTTGGGGGTTGATGTTAGGCCGCGAGCTTGCGGTGTTGCAAGCGCCGATATTCGATGG
>CAIMDB010000014.1 GCA_903839675.1 uncultured Sphingomonadales bacterium | reverse complement strand
GTCACCAACCCTGTCGTTGCTGGTACAACTGCTTTGGGTGGTCTTCGTCTGACCAAGTCTGCCTATTGTGGTATCTTCAACGGCTATATCACCAATTGGAACCACGCTAAGATCACGGCGTCGAACACCTATTTGGATGCCAAGAAGAAGGTCGCGACCAAGTCGCTGAGGGACCTGGCAGATCTCGAAAACCGTTGGAACACCGATGGCGTGCCGATCCGCTTGGTTGGCCGTCTGGATAAGTCGGGCACCACGGACATCTTCACCCGCCACCTCGCGGCTGTTTGCGGCGGCGTCGCAATGGACGGTCCTAACAAGTACACTGGGGCTGCCGAAACACTGCCTTATGCGACATCGTCTGCCATCGACATGACGTCGGTCAAGTCTGACTCGAACATCAAACCGTCGGTTTCGGCCTCCTCGCTCGCCGGTACGGCTGATATGATCAGCGGCGCTTATTTCGCCTCTGGTGCCATCAACACGTCGAAGGGCAATGAAGCACTTGGTAAGTACATTGTTGCCAACGGCACCGGCGACGTTGCCTCTGCCATCAATTTGGCTCCGGACAAGGCTTCGGCTTCCGACGCCAACGTCTTGCTCAATGGTAAGATCGGCTACGTCGCCGCTGACTATGTTGCTCCAACCCCAGGCCGCACGCTTCTTTCTGCCGCGCTTGAGCAGGGCAACTCGGCATCTACGTCGAAGCCAATCTTCCTGATGCCAACGGCTGCCAATGCGACGGTTGCGTTCGGCACCAAGATCTTGCCGCCGCAGTCCGACAAGAGCGGTAAGTACCTCAGCACGGCTGCCGGCGACCGCGGCAGCCCGCTCGATTGGTACAATGCGCTGTACTTTGTCGGTTCGACACTCGCCAACCCGGCAACCGGCTATGCCATCACTGGCACGACGCAGTTCCTTTCCGGCACCTGCTTTGCCGACAAGGCTGTTCGTAACGGCATGGTGACCTTCCTGAACGCCACGCTCGGCAATCTGACGCTTGACAGCGCCAAAGCCAAGCTCTCGCCGAACTTGTTCGACGGCACGGCAACGGGCAAGGTTGGCTTCAAGGCGCAGATCGGTATCGCGCCGATGCCGGCTGCTTGGGCGACTGCCATCTCGGAAACCTTCCTGAAGTACTCGGTTCAGAAGGCTGCCGATGGCACGCTTCTTGGTGCACGTGGTCTCTACATCCAGAACGGCCTGCCGACGGCAGCTGGTCTCGGTAAGGGCAAGACGACCTTGCTGGCTGCTGATCTGCCATCTGCGGCGACTTCGGTTGTCAAGGGTAAGACGGTCCAGAACGAAGCTGGCCCGAACCCGAACTGCACCAGCGGTGAAGGTCTCTAAGAACCTATAAAATCACACGACACTCCATATAAACTGGCGGCCCCGGAGAAATCCGGGGCCGTTTTTTTGTATCTGGTTGGGTGCAAACGGACAGAACATTCTGCGTCGCGTTCTCAATTGCAAACTTCAGAACATTGATTGATGCAGAATTCACTTTGAGATGCTCATGAGGAGTTTTCACTTAACTCTTTTTGAAGTGACGCGTTTATATCCCTGAAGATGCCTGCGGCGGGACCAAACATCCCGACGTTTTTTTCTGCCCTCTTTTGACGCACGATCAGTGCCCGATGGAAAGGACCCCCGATCTTGTTCGGCACGGTTGGGGCATGGGATCAAACATTTCCAAATCCCGGCGATGCGAAAACGTTGATTTCACCATCGAGAATCGCGTCCCGGCCGGACAAACCGCTTGGTCAATGCACTTTGTCATGATCGGGAAACAACGACTTATAATTGAAAAATTGACGTCACTATTTTGACCTTAATTAGGGTTAACAGCGCCGAAGCATCACCCTGTTTTTGATCGTTTTTTATGTCGAGTAAAACCTTAGATGAAACTTCATGCTGGCAATAAGATGTGGGTTTCAAAGGGCAAATTTTTCGATGCTCGGTCGATGATTGGAGCGATCAATGCTTCACAGCGGCGGCGTGGTGCCCTTTTGGTCGTTTGCGCCTTGTCTGTATCGCTCGGGGGATGCTCGCTGCGTTTGGCGCCAAATCGGACAATCCAACTTTCAGAACCGCCTTCGCCGATCCAGAGCGGGCCGAGCGAGGGGCTTATCCAAGCGTTGACCTGCATTCGTGAGAGCAAGGTGCTCAACAAGGTCAAATTTGCGATTGCCGTCCATTCCGATGGAACGGGCAAGTCGTCTTACGGATATGAAGGTGCGACCGGCTCCTTTCTGCCTCAGGGGACCGCAGCAATGTGGGCCTCAGACTCGGTTATGCGGGCGGGTGGCACCGCCATGAACTATTATGAGCTCAACACCGAACGCGCGCTGCGCCAATTTGGGGGCACCGATCTCGACAAGACACTGGCTTCGCAGCAACAGGCGCGTATTCCCAATTTTGTCATATCAACGGCCTTCACGGCTTTGGACTTTTTGGGTGGTCCAACTTTTGACATGCGGGTTGGTGGCGTTGGTCCCTATGCCGACCAGCGCGGAGCGTCGCTCGAGGTGTCGGCTGAAATGTATCGCCCCGGAGATCGTATGACATTGGCGATCAGTTCGCTCAGCCGTCAGATCTTCTTCCGGTCCGCCGGCTTGGGCGTGAGTCGCATCGTCGGCAAGGGGCGGGGTGAAATGATCACCGGCACAATCGGCTATACCGATCAGCAGCGTCTGCAAGAGGCAACCCGCGATGTTATCGGGCTTGCTGTGGCAGATGTTCTTGCGAGTATGCCCATCATTCCGGACAATTGCCGCGCCATGGTGGAGGCACTGAAAATGTCTCGACAGGCAGCGCAGGCGCAACTCGTGCCGACGCCAAATGATAAAAGTAAACCCAAGACGGGTAATGAAAATACCAAAATGGAAGAAAATAAAAATTCTGGCCCTTCATGGCTAACCCCTAGTCAGGCACGGAAAAAATTTAAGCGCCACAAATAATTAGGCCGTCATAAACGTCATAAAAAATTCACGCTCTTCGACGAAACCGGCCCCGCTAGTTGGTTAATTTATCTGAAACCAAATGATTCGGGGATTAAAAATGACTAAAATGAACAAGCTTAAGGCTGCTCTCCTTGCTGCCTCTTCGATGCTCGTGTCCGGCACGGCTTCGGCCCAGGTCGTCGACACTTGGACGGCTGGCGACGTCGGCATCCTTTCCGAAAACGGAGACGGCGCCACCGTTGCGGTTGGTACCTATGACACAGCGACTGTTATCGACGGTGTAAGCATCTCGGGTGAGCGCATCTCGATCAGCCAATCGGCAGTCGGTGTTTCCGGTTCGTTGTCTCTCAACAGCAACACTTCGTATGACGGCTCGGTTGCGGGTACAGTTGGCGCAGTTACGGTTGAAGTGACCAACGGAGAAGGCGCTGACGTTTCGAACATTGGTTCGATTACGAATGGAGTGATCTCAGAAGGCGTTCAGAACGGTATTTCGCGTTCGTCTATTGGTTCGTCGGCCTCTACCTCAGTTAGCATTCTTGCTGATGGCGGCGCTATCCACGACTCCACTTATACTGTTGGTGATGTTGCCATTACTTCGACCAATAACGGTGGTGTGATCGCAGGTGTTGAGCTTGGCATTGCTGGCGAGGCAACTGCTGCTCCAACGATTACTGATGGCACCAACAACTCGATCTCCGCCACCGCAATCGGAGCTACGGGTTCCTTGTCGGTTTCCACGACCGCTATGAATGGTGCCTCTGAAACAACCGCCATTGGCGTTGGCGCAGTTGCAATCACTGCAGAAAGCACCGCGGGTGGCTCGGTTCTCATGGCTTCGTCGGTTGACGGCGAAACCGCGGGTGGCATCTTTGGTGCCAAGATCGACGGCGGCAATGCCAACAGCATTAGCGCGAACGCGATCGGTACCTCGGCCTCGTTCGGCTATTCGACCACACTCAAGGGCGAAGGCTCGACCATTGCTTCGACTGACACCATCGGTACTGTTGCGGTGACGTCGACAAACGCCAGCGCTGTCACCAACCTCATGGACATCGGCGTCTCGGGCTCTGCGGACGACGGTGCCTCAATCTCTGATACGGCATCGAACAGCTCGATTGGCGTCGCCGGTATCGGTGCTACGGCCTCAGTCTCTTATGGTTCGAGCGATCTGACTGCCGGCTCTGGCGCGACCACAAACGCTGTTGAAATTGGAGCGACAACCATCGCTACAAACAATACAGGTGCTGTGTTGGTTGGTGGTAGCATCTATAGCCCTTCGCTCGGCGGTGGCTTCGGCAACAGCATTTCGGTGGCGGCTGTCGGTGCTTCTGCGTCGCAGTCTTTCAGCAACACCGGACGTTAATTGTCAGCTGGTGTAGAAAGTTACACCTAACTGAAAGGTTAGGGAGGGAGAGGCAGTTTCTGCCTCTCCCTTTTTTCGATTTTACAGGATGGTATGCAGGTTCATATCAACGACACAGAAGGATCATTGAAAATGAATCAGTCTAAGGCAAGTGACCCCATTGTTGCCCGTCAGGTTTCAAAGGTTCTCTCTTTCTCGGGATATGTTCGCTCGCCCCTCACTTTCGCCTTGGCGATGTTGAGTGTCACGCATCCGCTGCCCGCTTTCGCGCAGGTCGCATCAACCAATCGCGATGTAACCTTGACCGCGATTAACACCGGCAACATCACCGTTAATGGTGACATCTATAATCCTGTGATCAACGGCGGCGAGAACAACTCGATCACCATTACGGCAGAAGGCGCCCGCATTATCTTTGACAGCAAGTCGCTGCTGAAATCGATCTCCGCCGACCCCGGAATGCCGATCGAGTCCGTTGGTTACACATATACCATTCGCAACGACGGCGTTGTGAACTCAAATGGCATTCTTGCTGGCACAAAGCCATTTAAAGATTCCGCAGGCAATGTGACGGTGGCTGCTGTCGGCCTGCAGGGCGGCGTGATAATCAACGCCGTTCCAAAAAAATAAACTTAGCGAGAAAGGAAAGCTTATGATGATCAACAAACTGCTTCTGAAGATCAGCGCTTTGGCGCTCCTCATTTCGAATGTGGCAGGCCCAGCAGCCGCCAGCGATACAACGCAGGCATGGGGCACCATGGGCGGCGCCGGTGCCGTGTCGCGCGCGCAATCTTCATCTAATCTGCATAGGCTTGAGGGTGAAAATGCGCAGTTGGTGTCGATTGGTAACAATGTGTCGTCAATGTACCGGACCGTTACGTCTTGCGGTTACTGCGTTTACAACCAGATTACCGGCAACAGCAACTCGATCGACGGCAACACGATCAACGGTACCAACACTGGTACCACGACCTCGACAGCGAATTTTGGCGATACGATTAACAAGGGCCAGTAAGCGCATGAACAATCGGGCAGATGTTATGCTCAAGGTTTGGGCAGGCTCGTCGATGGTCATTGCGGTGGCGATCGGTGGGGCAGCTCATGCGCAGCCGGTCCCCGCAGACGAGGGTGTTGCAGTCGTTCTGGAAACTCCCGAGCCGTACGTCGTTAACGCGCCCGGGGCGCCAGAAGATGACGCAACGTACTTAAGCGCGCCCGCGGAGGATGTGGATGACTATGCGGTGAAGGACACAGACGCGACTGTGACGCCTCTTTCACCCCGCCAGGCGGTTGGTCAGCCTAGCACCCCCAACGTCCCTGCCACGACCGCTGGATCCGGGTCCGCCGCGGGCGTTGGGATAGCTGTCGGTGGAAGTGCATTCGATAGTGCCACGTTGCAGCGCATTGTGGAGCGCATGATCCAATACGGGCTCCTTGGCAGCAGCACTGATGCACAAGAACCGGCATTGTTTGAGCAGGCTGTGCGCGCCTATCAGAGGCTTGTCGGGATTGCGGAGACAGGGATTTTGGACCGCGACACGGTCGGGCGATTTCTTGCTCCCTAAAGATAGCAGTTCGTCATTTGAGCAATGATCTGGGCCAGTCCCCTTGTGGCTGAGAGCGCCAGGGTCCCGTTTTTAGCCCAGCACATAGCCTTGTGAGCGGACGGTCCGGATCACCTCTGGACGGCGACTTGCATTGATCATTTTGCGCAGCCGAGCAACACGCACGTCAACTGTCCGAACGTTAACATCACTGGCCTTTCCCCAAGCCGCCGCGCGGATCTGTTCCCGCGTTAATATGGTGCCAGGGTTTTCCATCATGAAACGCAATATGTGGAATTCCACGATGCTTAGTCTAAGTTCATGACCTCGGTATGCGACTTGATATTTGTCCACGTCCATCTGGAGTGCGTCCACTTTTAGCGTCTGTCCTTCATCTTTCTGAACGGTTCGACGGAGAATGGCCCGGATGCGGGCGAGTAGTTCCCGGTTGGAAAACGGCTTTACGATGAGGTCATCAATACCCGCTTGATAGGCTGCAACGATTTCATTTTCCGACCGACGTGCAGCAGTCACAATAATGGCGGTGGATAAGGTATTTCTGTTTGCTCTGATACTACGACAAATTTCAATAACGCGGTCCGCATTATTTTCCCAGCTAAGCACCGCAAGTTCAAATTTGCCGGTCGAAGCCTTAACAAGAGCCTCCTGGCCATTCCTTGCCTGCTCAACATTAAGTCCTTCACGCCGGAATATCCAACGTAACATTTCGAATATTGTATTGTTTGCCTCAAGGATCAGTATATTGAATTGAGACATATTTTGGCAGTGCTTTTTGTGATAAAAATGCTGTTTCACAATGGCTTAGGTGGTTAATATGACATTAATGTTTTAAAAATGACCCGATTATGATGCGAAAAAAGGGTGCTGTCAGTCTAATGCGAACTTGTCTCCAGCAAACGTAGCTGGGGCAGGGGACGCGAATCCTCAGGCCGCAAGGTTGCTCCACTCGGCAAGAGCTGCCGAGCGTCGTTCTTTGTAAGTCTGTCTGTCGGTGAGATGGCGTTCCTGGTTGAAGTGGTTGTGGAGCGAGGCATGGACGGACGCGAACTTTTGGAGTGTCTTCATCTGCCGGAATCTGAGCATGGCTCGCTCACGTCGTCGGAACGGCAGGTGGCTGTTCTCGACCCGGTTGTTGGCCCAGCGGCCGATCTCCCGTTTTGCTTCGCAGCCTAGGTCAGTCATGGCTGCACGGTAGGATCGAAGTCCGTCCGTTGTGATTGCTGCAGGCGACCCGTGACGCCGCAAAGCCTTCTTCATGAAAGTGAGAGCTGCCGCTTTATCGCGGGTTTTGGTGATGTAGCTCTCGAGAATTTCGCCCTCGTGGTCGACTGCCCGCCAGAGGTAGACCATCTCACGGTGCTGTCAGTCTAACCGCAACTTGTCTCCAATAGGCAGAGCTATCTCTTGATCCGCGTGAGGTCAGGCCACGAGCGACTGCCACTCGGCAAGTGCTGCCGAGCGTCGTTCTTTGTAAGTCTGACGGTCGGTGAGGTGG
>CAIMDB010000013.1 GCA_903839675.1 uncultured Sphingomonadales bacterium | reverse complement strand
TGCCGTAAAGCGCAACTCATCCGTGCCCGTCGTCCCGCTATCGGCAAATTCAGCGGCTGCGTGATCTGTGGCCGCAGCAACAATGTAGAGGTCAGACCCGGCACCGCCGTTGAGAACGTCAGTGCCTGCGCCGCCTGTCAAAGTGTCGTTACCACTGCCGCCCTTCAGCGTGTTGACGCCAGCATTGCCGACAAGGCTGATCGCAGTGCTCAATTGCGATGCATCAATATTGCTCGCGGTCGTGCCTGTCGTCACGGCTATCGCCGCAGCACCTGTCCCGATGACGGCCTGCTCTATGCCCGTGTCCTTGGCGAAGAGCGTGAGTGTCCCTGCGGTGGTCGAGGTGAAGCGCACCTCATCCGTGTCGCTTGTGCCGCTATCGGCAAACTCAGCCGCGCTATGCTCCCCGGCAGATGCGACGATGTAGAGGTCAGACCCCTCTCCGCCGTCCATATAATCAATCCCACCGGCGCCTGTGATCGTGTCATTGCCCCCGAGGCCATAGATTGCTTCACCCGCCGCAGTACCGGTCAGCGTGTTCGCAGCCGATGTGCCTGTGATCACCGTCCCAGATGGCAGGGTGAAGAAGTCATAAGTTGACGTGCCCTCATAGGCATTGCCGGACAGGTCCTTCACGGTCCCGCTTGCAAAGGTGACAAAGTAGGTTGTGCCGCCGGCCAGATTGGCGGTGGGGTCAAGGGTGAGGGTCGAGCCTGAGATCGAGATCCGGTCGCTGCTCGCGGCCTCAAAGCTCTCAACAATGTTGCCGGAAGCCGAACCTATACGAATGGCGATTGTCCCGGCACCACGCTGCACCGCCTCGGAGAAGGTCAGCGTAATGTTGCTACCAACGGCAACTCCGATCGATGCGTCTGATGGGCTGAACGCTGAAACGGTCGGGGCTGTCTGATCCACAACATTAAGATCAAAGACATCAGACCCCGTCAAAGTTCCATCGCTGGCGGTGACCTTGACGCTGAGACTGCCCGAGTAATTACGCGGCGGCGTGCCCGTTAAGGTTAATGTTTCCGCATCGAATGTCAGCCAGGCAGGCAAGGCGGATCCATCCGCCAAGCTCGCACTGTAGGTAAGTGGATCTCCGTCAGGGTCCGCAAGGCTGTCTGCGGGCACCTGGAAACTCCAAGCTTGGGCATCACGAGTGGATTGATCGGCAATGGCGTTTGCCACAACTGGCGCATCATTGACGTTGATGACCGGCGTTGAGGCGGCGCTATAGACTGTCTCGGTAGTGCCGCTTCCATCTGTGTAGCTGACCTGCAGGCGGACAAGATTGTCCACATCTGACTGCGTCAGCGTGTAACTGTCATTCGACGCACCTTCAATGTCAGACCAGTTCGTCCCGCCATCGTTAGACCGCTGCCACTGCCAATTGACCGCGTTGAAACCATCAGGATCAGCGATTAGGCTCGCGTCGGCGTAAAGCGTGTGGCCTTGGGTGAAGTCTAAGGACGCTGCGATTATGGCCTCGGACGAATGCGTATAGGCCAAGTTACCATTATTGTCGTACCTCTGGCCATAAAGGCCAAATGCCCCATCTTGACCGTATGAAGTCCAATTAATTACCCAGCCGCCATCGGACAGTGCTGCAACGTGCTCAAAGAATTGATTGCTTGTTGTATAGGTGTTGACCTGAAACTCACCACCAACTCGCGCTCCAGTGCTGTCATAGCGCTGACCAAAAACTCCAGAACCTGAGCCGTCCTGATCATTAGATGACCATGTAACGACCCACCCGCCATCGGCTAGCGCTGTTGTGGCGCTCGTAATGTTTAATTGGATTTGGTCGCCCGTAGCGAAAGTGTTGATCTGAAACTCACCAGCAACGGGCGCTCCAGAGCTGTCATAGCGCTGACCATAAACTCCATAGTCAGAGCCATCCTGAGAATTAGACGACCAAGTTACAATCCACCCGCCGTCGGCTAGCGCTGCTACCGAACCGCCAATCTGGTTGTTAACTGTATAGGTGTTAATCTTAATTTCATTGCCAACCGGCGTGCCCGAATTGTTATAGAGTTGGCAATAAACCCCAGCACCAGAGCCGTCTTGCCCATAAGACGTCCATGTGACGATCCAACCGCCATTGGCCAACCCAATCGTGGAGGGTAAATTTTGACCATCAGTTGCATAGGTGTTGATCTGAAACTCACCGCCGACTGGCGCTCCAGAGCTGTCATATCGCTGACCAAAAATCCCAGCACCTGAGCCGTCCTGACCATTAGATGACCATGCAATAATCCACCCGCCATCGGCTAGCGATGCGACATTGGGCGCTGACTGGTGATCAGCTGTATAGGTGTTGATCCTAAACTCACCACCAACTGGCGCTCCAGTGCTGTCATAGCGCTGACCAAAAACTCCAGAACCTGAGCCGTCCTGATCATTAGATGACCATGTAACGACCCACCCGCCATCGGCTAGAGCTGCAATACCGCCGCTGGTTTGGTTGTCATTTGTAAAAGTGTTTACCTGAAACTCACCACTAACTAGTGCTCCAGAAATGTCATAGCGCTGACCATAAACTCCAGCGCCTGAGCCATCTTTGTTGTTAGATGACCATGTTGCAATCCACCCGCCGTCGACTAGCCCAGCAATAGCGCTATATTGCTGCCAAGAGCCTGTATAGGTTTTAACCTTAAACTCAGATGCTGGCTCTGAAATGACAAACCGAGCCTGATTGAGCACCTGAGGCGCACCCGTCGGCGCATCGTTTGCATTGTTCACTGTTACAGCAATCTCTTGCGTGTCGGTCAGCGAACCGTCCGATACTTGAACCGTGACGTCATAAACGTTGTTGCCATCGACATCAGCGGGTGCCTCGTAATTTGGCGCTGCCTGGAAACTCAAAACGCCCGTTTCTGCGTCGATCTGAAACAAGGCAGCATCAGCCCCGCCAATGATCGAATAAGTGACGACCGCGGTATCAGGATCACTCGCTAGGGCAGTCGTTACGGACATGGTGTTTTCGGCGACAGTGATCGAGGCCGTGTCGCCGCCACCATTCGAGTTAATTACTGGATTTGCATGGAAGGTAAAACGCTGTGCTTTGATTGCCCAGCCAGTGGAATCACCGAGGGCTCCACCGACGCCGTGGCTGTTGTCGATCCAGCTAACCACAAACTCTCCGGTCGATAGTCCGGCAATCGTCGAGCGGAACTGCATGCCATAGGCAGCCGTATTGACAAGGAACTCCCCGCCGACCCGTCCGCCAGTCGCATCAAACACCTGTGCCTTGATGCTGCCGTCACTGGCATCACCGCCTGCCCCACCGACGCCTCGGCTGAGGTCTGTCCAACTCACCACGAAACCACCATTCGATAGACTAGTGATGGTAGGTTGGCTTTGGCCATCGACGGTAGCCGAGTTGACAAGGAATTCGCCACCTACCTTTGTGCCGGTCGCAGAGAAAATCTGCCCCTTGATTGCAGTCTCACTGCTGTCGCCTGACGCGCCACTGCTGTCGTTCCAACTCACGACGAAGCCGCCATCAGACATGCCTGTTATCGTGGGTTGATACTGCTGACCGAGAGTTATTGTGTTGACGAGGAACTCCTGACCCACACGGATTCCGCTCGCATCAAAAACCTGTGCCTTAACACTAGTGATGCTGCTGTCGCCTAAAGTACCGCTATCATCCCGCCAGCTAACTATAAAACCGCCATCCGTTAGACCAGCGATTGTAGGCTCGCATTGGCCACCGACGGTAGCCGAGTTGACAAGGAACTCGTCACCTATTCTCGTACCAGTTGAATCAAAGATCTGCGCCTTGATGCTTGTGCCACTGGTGTCGCCACCTGCCCCACCGGCGCCAAGACTATAATCGGACCAACTCACTACGAAACCACCGTTCGCTAAGCCAGTGATCGCTGGTTCAAATTGGGCCCTTAATGTCGCGGTATTGACGAGAAACTCGCCGCCAACGCGCGCTCCCGTGGCGTTGAACACCTGCGCCTTTACGGCGAGAGAACTGCCATCACCGTCTGCACCCCCGATGCCAGTCGCACCGTCTACCCAACTCGCTACAAACCCGCCGTTCGACAAACTCGTGATCGAGGGTTCATATTGACTAAAGTCTGTCCGGGTGTTGACGAGGAACTCACCGCCTACCGGAGCTCCGCTCGCATCATAAAGCTGAGCTTTAATCGCAGCCATGCTGGTGTCGCCACCGGCACCGCCAACGCCTAAACTGCTATCCGACCAACTGACCACAAAACCGCCGTTAGACAAGCCAGTGATTGTCGGATCGCCTTGATCACCGTATGTCGCAGTGTTCACGAGAAACTCTTCACCCACCCGAACTAGGTGATTGCCCTCAGCTCGATCCGTGACGGTAACCGCTATCATCTGGCTATCGATGAGCGCGCCGTCCGAGACTTGGACCAGCACATAATAGGTATTGTTGCGGCCCTGACCGCCGGGCGCTTCGAAATTGGGGGCTGCCTTGAACGACAGCGCGCCGGTGTCCACGTTTATCTGGAACAAGGCCGCATCAGCGCCGCCAGTGATGGAATAAACTAAAGTCGTATTGGGTTCAGGGTCGCTTGCCTGAAGCGTTGTTACGGCAATTCCGTTCTCAGCAACGTTAATCCCTGCGGCGTCTCCGCCACCGTTCGACGTTATCGTGGGGTTAGTGTTAACAGAATAGATCTGCGCCTTGACGTTGCTGCTGGCGGCAGTCGGAAACTGGTTTTCCCACGCTACGATAAAACTGCCGTTGGATAGACCTGTAATTGTCGGATACCATGAAGTTTTGAACGTTTGAGTATTTACGAGAAACTCACCTCCCACTTTCGCGCCCAATGCATCGAACGCCTGAGCTTTGACGCTTCCGTCACTATTGTCATTCCGCGCGGAACAGTCCCACCAAGATACGATAAACCCACCATTTGAAAGCCCCGTGATTGTCGGGGTACCTTGGTCATGAAACGTTTGCGTGTTGACGAGAAACTCGCCTCCAATCTTTACGCCAGACGCTTCGAAAACCTGAGCTTTGATGCTGCCATAGCTATCGTCACCCAGAGTGTTACTGTAGTCCTTCCAAGCTACGACAAAACCGCCGCTGGACAGCCCGGTGACAGCTGGCTCGCCTTGTTCGGTAGCCGTTTGCGTGTTGACGAGAAACTCGCCTCCAACCTTCACACCTGATGCGTCGAATATCTGCGCTTTGATACTACCGTCGCTGCTGTCGCCGAGGGTGCCGCTCCTGTCCCACCAGGATATAACAAATCCACCATTGGAAAGCCCCGTGATTGTTTGCCAACCCTGCGCACCCGCCGTTTGTGTGTTGACGAGAAACTCGCCTCCAACCTTCACACCAGTGGGGTTAAACAGTTGAGCTTTGACGCTATTTCTGTCGTTGTCACCAAGGGTGCCACTGCAGTCTTGCCAGGTTACTACGAACCCACCATTGGATAGCCCCGCGACGATGGGTTCCAGTTGCAGGTTAGTAGTCTGCGTGTTTACACGAAACTCACCTCCAACTTTCACGCCAGTCGCGTCAAAGACCTGAGCTTTGATACTGCTAAAACTGCTGTCGCCAAGGGTGCCACTGTTGTCTTCCCAGACTATCGTGAACCCGCCAGAGGCAAGGCCGGTGACTGTCGGAGCGAATTGACCGCCCGCCGTCTGTGTGTTGACAAGAAATTCATTCCCAACTTGCAGGCCATTCGCGTCGAAAACCTGAGCTTTGATGCTACTTTCGCTGCTGTCACCAAGGGTGCGGCTATCGTCAAACCAAGTTACGACAAACCCACCATTGGTTAGGCTGGCGATCGTGGGCCTTCCCTGAAAGCCCGGCGTTTCAGTGTTGACGAGGAATTCAGAGCCAACGGGAGTGACAGTATACGTCATTTGCTAACACCTAGCCTTCACTGGATAAATAGTTATATTTTTCAGCAGTATATTGCAGACAGAATTCCCGCAAATAGAAACGCGCCCGGAGCTTCGCCGTCTGGCGGCGCTGTTGATCTGTCTAAACTGCTCTTGGGACCTGGTGCGCTTCGGCGTCTCGCTGCCACAGCCGCTCTAGCCTTGCTCGGCTACGGCGGCAGTCCCGACGCTCCCGCAGTACCGCTTCACGCTGGTCGTTGAGATCCCGAAGTGTGCCGCCGCGTCTTTGATGCTGGCACGGTGCTCTCGCCTCCATGATGCCACCTCAGCGGCATTCGCAGCGGTTGGTCGCCCAAGGCTCGTCTTACCCCTGTGCGTCCGTCCTGTGGCCACCAGCGATATACGTGCAGCCACCCGACCTGCATCGCAGCGCTCCTTGATCCGGTTGCGTTCAATCTCGGCCATCTGGGCCAGCACAGCCACGATGAGCTTGCCAGCATCGCCCGTGATGGGGCCGAGGCCACGGACGTCCACAGTGATGCCCTTGTCGATCAGAAGCCGCACAGTGGCCTGCACGTCCAGAGCATCGCGCCCAAGACGGTCGATGGCATAGACGCACAGCGTGTCGCCCCTGCGGGCGTGAGCCAGCAGGCGCGCGAAGGCCGGTCGGTCTGCCGCCATGATCGCACCGCTGACGCCCTCGTCGATGAATTCTTCATCGAACTGACCCCCGAGGGCCTCACGCTGAGCGTCAACGGACTGGTCGAGGGTCGAGACGCGGTAGTAGGCGATGCTATGGCTCAATTTAGCCTCCATGTGGATCAGAAGTTACCAGTCTCTAGTGAGCCATAGCCCAAATATCCATACGGTATCTTTTGTTCCACTCAGCGAGACGCTTGGCGTGGTGGCCCACAACCTACAAGTTGTGGGCCATTGGACTGCTCGACATTGGGGTCCGGACTGATCCTTAATTCGACAGGCAGGTTCACGTGATTTGCTTCACCGTGCATCCAGCATTGCCTCACGAGCTTCGCATTCTGAGCGGCAACCAAATTTAATGCCATATAATAGGTGCATTATGTTTTATTGCGGCGTAGGAAGCTCACGCCTGCTAAATTCAGGCTAACAAAAAATCTCGCATAGCAGCCTCGCATGTCTTTGACCTCTGCAACGAATGAACAATGCGATGGTCAATAATTTCGTTCACATATTTTGCGATATGCCAATTGTCGGGGAGAGCCTTAAACTATTTCTCAATTTGGCACGCCAGCCTGCAAATTATTATCTTTCCACGGCGGAATTGCTTGCCGAAAGCAAATCAGCACCCGCTGCCGTCTTTGTCTGTATTCTTATGGGTTACAACGCGGATGAGCTAGGTCTCGTTACCGCGATTTGGAAAAATCATCCGGCGACGCCGATTGTCGTTGTTGTCGCAAGCAGGGCTGTGAGGGAGGAATTGCAGAGCGGTCCTTTTAATGTGGTGGCAATGTTGGACACCCCCTGTGACCCGGCTGAGCTTTACTTGGTGATCCGGGAGCAACTGCGCGGCCCTGGTGACACTTTTCGGCCTGCCACGTTTCTTGGAAACACCGTGCCGCACTGATAGGCTGCTTCAACCCGTCGCAATTGCGGTCAGGCAGCATTTGCGTTTATTTGAAAGCATTCAGGCTCGGTTTAGTGCAAGTGCCTTCAAAGTCTTGCCCGGCGGCAATCGGAACGGGACAGGCCCGTTGGGGAAAAATGCCATATGCTCGGCCTGAGGCGGATGATCGGCCAGCGCCTTTGCCAGCGCCTCTACGTCCCACCCGTCTACCTTGTTAAAGGTCTTCTCCAAGCTCCAAGGCGTGTAGATGGCTACATCCGGCCCTTCCATCGCAAACACCCTTCCGGTGAAGGGGCAAAGCGGGCTGGAGAGATAGACGACCAGCGGTGCTATATGTTCAGCGGCATGGCGATCAAACCCATCGCGATGCGGCATTAACGCAAGGACGGCGGGACTGTTTTCAACCATCCGCGTTCGGGCGCACGGCGCAACCGCGTTCACTTGAACGCCTAAGCTTGCAAGCTCGACAGAAGAACCGATGGTCATGGCCGCAATTCCAGCTTTACAGGCAGTATAAACCTGCCCGGGCAAGTTTGGATGCAGTCCGGCTGCGGATGTGATGTTGATGATCGCCCGCCCCCTCACTGGCCCTTCGTCGCGCCAATGCGCTGCGGCGAAATGTGTCGTTGCCAAAGTGCCTTTCAAATGAACGCCAAGCTGGAGATCAACATCTTCCTCGGTCAGGTCTGGAAGGTGGGCGGCGCGCGAAATGCCAGCATTGTTGACAAGAATGTCGAGCCGCCCAAACGATTGGATTGCCGTCGCGATCATGGAACGTGCGCCATCCCAATCAGCGACGCTATTCCGGTCTGCGACAGCTGTTCCGCCTGAAGCCGTTATCTCCTCAACCACTTGACCGGCAGGGTCTTCATCTAGGCTCATGCCGTCCAACCGCCCGCCGAAATCATTCACGACAACTTTTGCACCTGCTTTTGCAAGCGCCAGCGCATAGTCTCGGCCCAAGCCACGACCCGCACCTGTCACTAAAGCAACCTTACCTTCGAGCATCTTCGCCCCCTCCGCTTGTAACAGCGACATCGTCTTTGCGAGGTCTTTGTAGTCGTTATGGGCGCAGGACCGGTGCTTGAAAAGCAGGAAGCCTCGAGGGGCGTTCATGTAGCTTCCGACGCAAACGCCCAGCGACATACCGCCCCTCAAAATGTTCCCAGACACGCGTGGCGACCTTATCGGGGCCACAGGCGGCCAAGATCGGCAGCATCGCGCCTTGAACATCCTCGAAGGCCCCTCTGCGGGAGCGTTTCGAGCGGCTTACCATAGCGCACGGTTTTGTAGGCGAGTGGCTGGACTATCTCGACTACCAACGGACCCGAGCAAAGGCGAATTGCCGTCGAATAAGATCGGCATCTTTGTTTCGCTCAACGGTCTCCTTTTCTATGCCTGCCATCATTGCAAGTGGCCGTTGATTGCTGCAACTAGTCGGTTATGGATAGGTCGTATCTGAATATTGCGGCGCAAAATGTGCGCCACGAAAGTGACAGTGCCCTATTCGGAGAGTTGGCAAAAAGGTTGCCATTCGCGTTGGAGCCAACCCAGACGGCTGCATGGCAATATCAGATCCAGCACCTGCGGAAGTTGGCAACGGATCTACCCGATGCACATTTCTTCATGGAGTTTCTTATCCAAAGTATGGCCTACCCGAATTTACCTTACAATGTGAAGCTGATCAGAGCGCCAGCTTCTACATCAGGGCTACCCGCCGACAGGCCTTTGATGCCATACAGCGTCAACCGAACCTTGTCAGATAAGGGCGTGCTGTAGGCCCCAAACAGACTGTGCCCGTCATCAACGAGAGGGCTAATCGTTTCGTTGTAGTCGTAAGATGCGATGATGGCTTTCTTGCCGCTAATCCAAGCTGTGCCGATTGACGTGTTGATCGTGTTGCGAAGTTGTAGTCCTTCGGGTTCTCCCGAGACTTGGTACTCTACGCTCATGAATGGCGCAAATGGGGCATTTATAAATGTCACCTCAACTTTGCCTGAATAATCGGTTTTTCCCGTTGAAAGGCCCTTTGACTTTTTAGCCGTCGGGATCTTTATGCGAGACGATGCCTGTATCGACCATTTATCACTCGCGATGGGGATTTCCCATGTTGCTCCGAGAGACAAGTCACCCATTCCTGAGCGGGTCGATCGAACCAAGCCGACACCCGGCAAAGGCTGACCGTCAGCCCCAACAACAACGTTGGGACCAGAAATCTGAACACGTGATATACTAGCAGCGATTGTAAAATTTGTGCTGACTGGTAATCTCAAGCTTAGGGGCGATATTACGGTGCTTGTGGTTTCGGTGTCACCATATCGGCCCGTTGACGCATCAAAACCGATGGACAGCGTTGGCCTGTGTATGCCTGGCAGAGGCGACAACGATACAACGCTCTCTACGTCCTTATCTTGAGCTTTCACACTTGCCGGTGCGATGGCAATGGCGGAGAACATTACGGCTCTAAGCAGACCTCGCACCGGAAAAACTAGATGTGTTATTTCTAGTTACCAGTCGGTTTTTTAGCAGCGGTTGCGATTGATTTCAAAAATGCGAGAGTCGCCTTTGTTTGAGCCGCTTCATAGTAAGCAGCCACAATTTCCGATTTACTTGCATTTGTATCCGCCCGGACAGCTTGAACGTCTGTCTTCACGCTGGCTACCGCTGTCTTGAGGGCTTCGACCGCGTCTTTCGCGCCCTTGGTCTGGATGACTTGTACGGCTGCTGCTTTCACCGCTACTACGTTCGCACGCGCAGTTGCTGCAGCTGAATTCTGTGCCATTGCCGGAACGGAAATCATGGTCGCTGCGGTGAAGATCAGTGTCACTATCTTCTTCATCCGAATCACTCCAAGTTGTTGTTTATAGGTTTTTTATTGACACAACTAAGAATTGCAACCGTCGCGAAGAACAGATGCAAAGTGTGGCAGGTGCCGAGGGCGTGCTCAGCGGCCTTTGCTGCTTCCTCAAGGGACAGCAGCGCTTTCGTGGTCAGTCGATCTGAGGGTATCCGCATAGCCTCAAACGATCAGAACAAATAAAGAACTTGTCTAACCGGCAGCGCCCTTTCCCGGCCTGACCGCTGCCTCGTTAACACATGCCCTCTCCACATCGTGTAAAGGGACGCTCATGACATCAGCCCCGAAACTGTCTCCTGATATGCTAAGGCTGGTTCAGTCCATTGCCGACTTGGAGATGTGTAATAGCGCACTACAGTTCATGAGCGAGTGGGACGAAGACCAAACTGTGATCCATAAGAGACGCAAGTTTCGCTGCTTCGAAGATGCCGCAGTGATGGCTTATTGCCGCCCGTTCTCGAGAGCAAATGGCCTCCAGCGAATGACCTTCGAAGCCATCAGCCTCGTCCCAACAGAGGCGGAGCTGGACCTCCACAAGAAATTGTTAGAACGGCGGGATAAGGTAATTGCCCACTCCGACGTTGATCGGATGAGACTGTCCTTGAGCACCCTCAGCATTTCAGTGGGCGAGTTCGTGCTCCCTCACCTCGCTTGGGATGATGGGCTTCAGCTTTACGACGACAGGACCGCAGTATCTGGCTGGGTTCGTCGACTTATCTCCGCGTGTGCTAATTTGCTTTTTGAGAATGCCCAAGAACTCGGCGCGGGCAAAATCCGGATTGACCACCTTTTCCGCGAAGGTGACGACCAACGCCAGATTTGACCGCAGACGGACAAGCCCAAAGAACCTCTGCGTGCGCAGATCATGGGCCTCCATGACCGGTGTATCCCTGCAGTAGTCGCGTCAGCCGCAGCCTTCTGCCTGTCTGATGCCAAGGCAGCAATAGAAAGGTGGCCGCAGCGATAGTGCCCGCCGCCGCCATCCCCTGCTCACCAACTCAGTTGGTATTTAAGTGGTGGGATAGATGGTGGGACATGGTCATATTATGGAAATTAATCTCGTATTTCCAAGTTTGTAGGGGGACACCCTGTCCGCCACACATCTACTTCATCCATTTCATTCCCAGCCCCTATTGAACCCAGGCAACGGCTTGATGCACCTTGGTTCCATCACCGATGTTTTGATCTACGTCATGTGAACCGCTCCCGTGCGCTGATACTCCGTGCCCTATGATCGGCTCGCCCCCTGCCGGAAACGGTTCCCGGCCAGTTCCAAGATGAGCGTCAACCTCGTCCTCCGCGAAATTTTGCCCTTTTATGTCCGGTTGATTGTGCTCGCGGCGGTGACGCTCTTTGTCAACCTCGCCCTGCACCTGACCGACACAGTGTGGGTTGGGCGCTATTTAGGGATCATCGGGGTGATCCTGATCCTGCTTTCTTTTGGTCATTCGCTTCGTAAACGCGGCTACATCAAAAGTTCGAACCCGATGCGCCTTTTGTTGCTGCATGAGTGGCTGGCCTGGGCAGGGTCGACATTCATCCTCGTTCACGCCGGCATCCATTTTAATGCGGTTCTCGCTTGGTTGGCCGTGGCGGCCATGGGCGTGAATATCGCAAGCGGGCTGACGGGAAAGTTTCTCGTCCAACGGGCGCAGCGCTGGATGACGCAATCGCGGGCGACTCTTCGGGATCAAGGGTTAGAAGACGCGGCCATAGAACATCAGCTCTTCTGGGATAGTCTCGCCGCCCGATGGGTTAAAAAATGGCGGACGATCCATCTGCCCATCGCCGCGGCCTTTGGCGTTCTCGCTACCGCGCACATCCTTTCAACGTTCCTGTTCTGGGGGTGGAAATGAAGCACCCCATCTGGATTGGGCTGGCGCTGGTGCTGGGGGTGATCATTTACCTGAGCTTCGTGCGCCCGCACGAAATGTTGAGCCCCGGCAATCTCATCCCTGCCCATTCCCCGCTGCAGACGGACTGCTTTGCCTGCCATGCGCCGCTGCGTGGCGTTTCAGCCGACCGGTGCATCAGTTGCCATGTTGTCGCAGATATAGGTCTGCGAACGACCAAGGGGGTGAAGATCGCGTCTGGTCAGGGCCGTCCCCCATTTCATCAGGCTCTGGTGGATCCAAACTGCATGGCCTGCCATAGCGACCACGCCCAGCCCAAACTGGTTAAATCGCGTGCGCTTAAGTTTGATCATACGCTTTTGAAGGCAGAGGCACGCGCCAACTGTCAATCTTGCCACATTCCGCCGCGCGATGCCTTGCACAAGTCACAAAAGATGGCTTGCTCAACCTGTCATCAGCCTTCTGGATGGACGCCTTCGACGTTTGATCACAACCGCTTCTTCGTGCTTGATAAAGCTCACAATACCGCCTGCACAACATGCCACCTGGGCGGTAATTACAAGCGCTACACCTGTTACGGTTGCCATGAACATCAACAGGCCGCCATCATTGCCGCGCACCGTGAAGAAGGCATGATCAACATCGAGAAGTGCGCGCGTTGCCATCGCCGCGCCGAGGGTGATGTCGAGAGAGTCGACGAAGGCCGTGAGGATTAGTCCACTTCTCTGTCTACATTTGTGCAGATTGGCCCCGCGCGTTCTTCCAACATACTCTTCAGCCTGCGCGGTTAGCCGCGTTTCATTCACAGCCCTAGCGGTCGACATCCACGCCAACGCGCCGTCCTTACCCCTACTGGCCAGCGCAATTCTAACTGCCTCTGCTTGAAATTTTGCGAGGGCTGGATCGTGACGCTCGACCGCTTTTGGCGGGTCTCAACTATCCGGACGGTCCGAACCATTATAACGACTTTAATGCATCAAAATGAGCCCAATATCGGTGGTCAGCATATGAAAAGTGTTTAACTTAAAAAAAATCTGTCCATCCAGAAAAGGAGTTGGTCACCATGTTTAAGAAACTATCCGCCGCATTCGTTGCGTTGTCCCTCTTAGCCGTTTCCCAGCCCGCTTCGGCGCAAAGTGCGGGACTGATGTATAATGGTGCCGCCGTGCCCATTACAGCTATAAAGGGTGATATTGTGACAATTTATGGTAGTAATTTCAATCTTTATGCACGCATAAACACTGCACAGACTGCTGACACTGCAACTCAGGGAATATGGTTGAACAATATTCCGGTTTCATCAAGCGCCCTGAAACCCGGTATGTCTTGCGTTGTTGTGGGCTGGAAGAGACACGTTAGCAGCCTTGCGCCGGCTCGTAATCTTCCAATGGATGGCGAAGCCCCAGAAAGTGTGTTTACAACTGGATTCGTCTCTAAGATGGTCTGTAAAGGTTAACATCAAAACTCAGCTAGGACCGTGCATCGTGCGGTCCTAGCTCCCTTTTTTGTCATTGATCTCTTGGCTAACCTGCGGCGAAGATGACGACATCCTGGCTATCCCGAGTTTTGCACTTGGTAGTTCAGTGAAGTGTTTTGGGTGATGAGATGTCCAGAAGCGGCATTGGCCTGATCCCTTAAAACGGAATGTGTTGTCCGTCCCACGCGAACAGTCCGCCGGTTTGGGATGGCTCTAACTGATCCAGCACAGCTAAAAGCGCGGCGGCACTCCGGTCTGGAGCGAACAACTTTGCCTCTGGCACTTTGCCCTGAAAAGGTTGCGAAAGCGGCGTATCCACGGTGCCCGGATGCAATGTCACACAGAGCGCCATCTTGTGCGACCAGGAGAGCTCCACCGAGCAGGTCTTGATCAGCATATTGAGGGCAGATTTGGAGGCGCGATAGGCATGCCACCCGCCCAGCCGGTTGTCAGAAATAGACCCAACACGGGCCGAGAGTGCCGCAAAGATGGCTTTATCGTCCTTGCGGAGTTTGGGCAGCGCGTGCTTGGCGATCATCGCCGGACCGGTGGTGTTGATCTGAAACGCGCGGGCCATGGCGTCCGCATCAAGCGCACGCAGGCTTTTTTCTGGCCGGATTTCCGTATCGTGGAGAAGGCCAGTGGCAACGAAGACAAGATCGAGCGGGCCATCGGCCGATGCCTCAGCGACACACTCTGCGATGGACGCTTCATCCGTGAGGTCAAACCGAAGGCCCCTCACCTTTCCCGCTGACGGACTATTGGTGCGTGCGGCGGCATAGATCGCGCTGCAATTGGGGTCTCCCGCCAAAGCCCGCACAATCGCCGCCCCTATCCCGCCGCTGCTCCCAAAGATGAGCGCGCGGTAGCCGGGCCTGAGGCTGGAAAGCTGAATATCTGCCACTGCTCAGGCCCGTTTCTTTGTCTTAAATGTCGACGACGATCTTGCCGAAGTGCGCGTTTGCTGCCTGATGGCGGAAGGCATCCCCCAGTTGGGCCAGCGGGAAGTGCTTGTCGAGCACAGGCTTGATGCCGGTCGCATCGATGGCGGCGATCATGTCCAGTTGCTGCTGGCGGCTGCCGACCGTCAGGCCGATGACGCGCAACTGCTTTGCCATGAGTGTGGCAGTCATAACAGGCCCCGCAAAGCCAGCGAGCACACCGATGAGGGCGACGTGACCCATGGGCTTGGCGGCAATCATCGACTGGTCAAGCGTCCCGGAACCACCGACTTCGACGACATGGTCTACGCCGCGACCGCCGGTTAGGCCAAGAACAGCAGCGCCCCATTCCGGTGTTTCCTTATAGTTGATGAGATGATCTGCCCCCAAAGCCTTCATTCTTTCGAGTTTTTCATTGGATGAGGACGTTGCAATCACGGTCGCGCCCATCGCTTTGGCAAATTGAAGGGCAAAGACCGAAACCCCGCCCGTGCCCTGAACGAGGACAGTGGCGCCGGCCTTGATTTGTCCGTCCACGACCAGCGCCCGCCATGCCGTCAGGCCCGCACAGGTGAGCGTTGCGGCTTCTGCTGCAGAATACCCTTTGGGCACATGGGTGAACCAGCTGGTCGGCGCGGTCACGAATTCACGGGCATAGCCGTCAATTCCGTCACCCGGGACGCGCGTGAAGGCCGTGGCAGGCGGCGTGCCATCGAGCCAATCCGGAAAGAAGGTGGAGACGACCATGTCGCCCACGGCATATTCGGTCACGCCTTCGCCAATAGCTACAACTTCACCCGCGCCGTCGGACATCGGAATACGACCGTCTGCCGTTGGAAGCATGCCAACAACAACGGCAAAATCATGATAATTCAGGGAGCTGGCGCGGAGGCGAACCTTGATTTCCCCCAGTCCGGGCGCGGGCGCATCCGGCATGTCTACCAATGCCAAGGAATCGAGTGATGTGGGCTGTTTGATTTGAATGGCTTTCACTGGTGTCTCTCCTGAAGAATCATGGCCGTTTCGGCTTGACGTGAACGTCACCCGGGTCAAAGTGCAAGGATAAAGAGCAGATGCAAACGCACGCACAATGAAACTGGAGTGGATATGGCGGCCGAATTTGATCTTGTTATCCGCGATGGTACTGTCGTCGATGGGACGGGAGGAGCTCTGCAGGAGGCAGACATCGCTATTTCCGGCGGCAAAATAGCGGCTATTGGCCAATTTTCGGGATCTGGCGTGGAAGAAATCGATGCGCGCGGCCGCATTGTCACCCCCGGCTTTGTTGATGTGCACACCCATTATGACGGTCAGGCCATTTGGTCTGAAGAAATGTCTCCCTCCTCCTCCCACGGGGTGACGACAGCCGTCATGGGGAATTGCGGCGTCGGCTTCGCGCCTTGTCGCCGGGAAGACCACGACATGCTCATCAATGTGATGGAAGGTGTCGAGGATATTCCCGGGGTCGTCATGGCCGAAGGCTTGCCTTGGAATTGGGAAACATTTCCCGAATATCTGGACGTTGTGGCCGCTGGCAAACGTGACATTGATGTGGCGGCTTATCTCCCCCACT
The DNA here is from genome assembly GCA_903839675.1 of uncultured Sphingomonadales bacterium. Classification (GTDB taxonomy): domain Bacteria; phylum Pseudomonadota; class Alphaproteobacteria; order Sphingomonadales; family Sphingomonadaceae; genus Aquisediminimonas. The sequence continues at coordinate 12,806 of CAIMDB010000013.1, read as the reverse complement.
CCCCATTGCGGGTTTACGCCATGGGTGAACGCGGCGCGCGGCGGGAACCTGCGACCAGCGATGATCTGGCGCGGATGCGGCAATTGTCACGCGAGGCCATGCAGGCCGGGGCGCTCGGTTTTGCCACATCGCGCCTGTCGATCCACAAGACCGCCGATGGCGGCAGCATTCCTACATTTCAGGCGGATGTGGAGGAACTGCGCGAGATCTGCGCCGGCATGGCCGATGCAGGCACAGGCACGCTACAGATCGTGCTCGACGCCTTTGTGGGGTGGGACAAGGAATATCCCATCATTGACGATCTGATGCGGTCCTCAGGTCGTCCGGCAACATTCACGCTCGCATCGGGAAATGAAGGGCCACCGCGTTGGCGGGGCGTGCTTGATATGATGGCGCAATCAAAGGCGCATGGCGGTCAGGTGACGGCGCAGATCATGCCGCGTCCCATTGGCTTGATCGGCGGCCTTGAGCTGTCGGTCCATCCTTTCATCATGTGCCCGAGCTGGCAAAAGATCGCCGCGCTTCCGCTCGACCAGAAGGTTGCCGCGATGCGCGATCCTGAGCTTCGCCGCGCGCTCCTGTCTGAAACGCCCGAGCCCGGCCATCCCTTCAATGCGCTCGCCCGCAATTGGAAGTGGATGTACGCCCTCGACAATCCGCCCAACTATGCGCCGCCACCAGAAGCGAGTTTTGCGGCAATTGCAGAGGCCCGCGGCGTCTCCCCCGAAGAGGTCATTTATGACCGTTTTCTGGACACGGACGGCAAAGGCTTTTTCCTGGCCGCGCTTGGCAATTACGAAAACGGAAAGCTGGATTCCGCGCATGAGATGCTCGTCCATCCTGATTGCATTCCGGCGCTGGGCGATGGCGGCGCCCATTATGGCGCGATTTGCGATGCCAGCTATTCAACCTTCCTCCTGACCCATTGGGTTCGCGACGGCGTGGACAATAAGATTGGCCTTGCCGACGCAGTCCACATGCTCTCCGCAAAGGCGGCGCGCGCGGTTGGCCTCAATGATCGGGGTGTGCTGCGTGTCGGGGCGAAGGCAGACGTGAACGTCATCAATCTCGATGCCCTCACCCTGCATCTGCCGGAAATTGTCCATGATTTGCCCGCCGGTGGACGGCGACTGGACCAGAAGGCCACAGGCTATGACGCGACCATCGTTTCCGGTGCCATCATCCGGCGGCATGACCATTCGACGGGTGCCCGCCCCGGCGCCCTCGTTCGTGGCGCTCAGGCAGCGTAACTTCAATTCCATAAGATAACGGGACGGCTAACTTCATGAAGATGCTTGAAGGCATTCGCATCATTGATCTGACCACGGTCATCTTCGGCCCATATGCGACGCAGATGCTCGCGGACCTTGGGGCTGAGGTCATCAAGATTGAAAGCCCGACGGGTGATACGCCGCGCTACATGGGCGGGTTCAAGAAAACGCCCTATATGGGCGGCACGCACATGACGGTGAACCGGGGCAAGAAGTCCGTCGTTCTCGATCTCAAAAAGCCCGACGATGCAGAGGTTTTGCGCAAGCTGATCTCCTCGGCCGATGTCTTCGTCCATAATGTCCGGGCCAAGGCGATTGGTCGGCTGGGCTTTGGCTATGCGGATGTGAAGGCGATGAAGCCTGATATCATCTACGCCCATTTTGCGGGCTTCAGTCAGGATGGCCCCTGGGCCGACTGGCCAGCCTATGACGATGTCATTCAGGCAGCGACCGGCACGGCGTCGCTTTTGCCGAAGGTAGATGGCAACCCCTCCCCCCGCTATTTCCCCTCGCTCATCGCCGATAAGGTCTCCGGCACATATGGTGCGCAGGCCTTGCTCGTCGCGCTCGTCCACAAATTGCGGACGGGCGAAGGCCAGCATGTCGAAGTGCCGATGCTCGATTGCTTCGCCAACTTCATGCTGACGGAGCATTTGCAGGATCAGGTGTTTGAGCCGCCGCTCGGCCCGCCCGGTTATCCGCGCCAGCTTGACCCCAACCGGCAGCCCTTCCCCACCAAGGACGGGCATCTCGTCATCGTGCCCTATACCGACGCGAAGATCATTAAGCTGTTTGAGTTGATGGGTGATTCCGATTTCCTCGCGAACGAGCCGTTCAACACGCCCATGGGCCGGTTCCAGAACATGACCCCCATTTATGGGCGCATTGGGGAACTGACCCCACAGAAGACAACTGCCGAATGGCTGGAGATCCTGACGGAAAACGATTTCCCCGTCATGCCCGTCGCGGATTTGGGTGATGTCATTCACAATGAACATCTAGTGGCCACAGGTTTCTTCCAGATGGCCGAACACCCGACTGAAGGCACGATCCGCCAGATGTCACCACCCGTGCGTTATTCAGCCGACAAAGATCGGCCCATCGGCTTTGCGCCAACGCTTGGCCAACACACAGACGAGATCAAGAGAGAGGTTCAAGGCTGATGCTGACCAAGGGCGACGAATATCCGATCCACCAGACTCCGGAGCCGATTGCCTATTCAGGCACCGACCGGAACTTCTACGACCGTTATTTCTTCAACGGCTACAAACCCGATGGCAGCGACTTTTTCGCGATCGCCTTCGGTGTCTATCCGCACCTGAACGTCGCGGACGCGCACTTCTCCTGCATCCGGGGGGATACCCAGCATTGCGTTCACGCCTCCCGCCTTCTCAACATGGAGCGGATGGACCTGAACGTCGGCCCGATCACGATTGAGATCGTGGAGCCGTTGAAGTCGCTGCGTGTCATCGTGGACAATCATGAGGGGATTTCAGCGGACCTGACCTTCACAGGCCGCGCCTTCCCGTTGGAGGAACCGCGCTTTATCCGCCGCGTCGGGCCCCGCACCTTCATGGACTATACCCGCCTTACACAGAATGGGCATTGGCAGGGCTGGATTGAAGTCGATGGCGTCCGTCATGACGTCAGCGGTGCTGTCGGCACGCGCGACCGCAGCTGGGGCATCCGCCCCGTCGGCGCCAGCGACCCGCAACCCACCGTGCCGCAGGTCATCCCCCAATTCTATTGGCTGTGGAGCCCGGTCAATTTTGACGATGGGGCGCTCTATTTCCATGTGAATGACGATGCCCATGGCCGCCCCTGGAACACGCGGGCAGTCTGGTGCCCCGATGGCGCAGGCGCGCATGAAATGGTCGAGAGCGAAGCCTGCAAGATGACGACCGTGCTCAAGCCCGGTTGGCGACATGCAGCGTCGGCCGAGATGACGGCGGAATTGCCCGATGGCCGCACGATCACGGCATCCTTTGAGCCCGGAACGCCCTTTCTCATGCGCGGTATTGGTTATGGCCATCCGGAGTGGACACATGGCGGCTGGAAGGGTGAACTCGCCGTTGCCCGCGAGGATATCGACCTGACCGCGATTGAAGCGGGACGCGCCGATCATCTCCACATTCAGGCAATTTCCCGAGTCACCATGACGTTGGGCAACGAGGAACGTCGCGGCACGGGCATCCTCGAACAGCTCATCCTCGGCGCTTATGAGCCGCTCGGGCTGAAGAGCATCTTCAATGACTGAGGCCGTCCCGACCCTCGCCGAAATGACGCCCGACTGGCTGACGCAGCGGCTGCATGAGAACGGCTTTGGCGCGACTGTTTCGGCTGTTGAGACGGGCCCCATCGGCACAGGTCAGGTCGGTGCGACGTATCGCCTGAAGCTGACTTATGCGGGCGACCCGAACGGGGCGCCGCCGACGTTGGTGGCGAAGCTACCGTCCAACGACCCCTTAAGCAAAGCGACCGGCAAGTCGCACATGACCTATATCCGCGAAAGCCGCTTCTACCAGCTGTTCGCGGGTAAACGCCCGATGGCTGTGCCCAATCATTTATTCATCGCCTTTGATGACGACAGCCATGATTTCGCACTGCTGATGCATGATCTGCCGCGCCATGTGCAGGGCAACCAATTGCTTGTGCCGACGCGTGGCGAGGCGGAACTGGCCATGGACGCCGCCGCCAGCATCCATGCCGGCTGGTGGGGTGACCCCGTGCTCGACACGTTCGACTGGTTGAACGGGACCAAGGCTGTGCCCCCGCAGATCGACGGCGAAGCGCTTTATTCGGCGTTCTGGCCTGCTTTCTGTGACCGCTATGGGGGCCGCGTGAGCGACGCCATGAAGACCGTTGGTGAGGCCTATTACGGTAACATTCAGCGTTGGTCAGACAGTCGTGCTGGGCCACGTTGCCTGACGCACAATGATTTCCGGCCTGATAACATGCTCTACTGCCCCGATGACGCGGATAAACCGATCATCATCGTAGATTGGCAGACCGTGGGCGTCGGCAGCGGCGCAGGCGATATCGCTTATTATCTCGGTACCGCGATGGACCCATCGACGCGGAAGGCAGAAGAGCGCGGTCTTCTCGACCGCTACAGCCAAGGGCTCGACAGGTTCGGCGTCCCGGCCTCAGACTTGGCGGACCAATGGGACGCCTATCGCGCGGCCTCTTTTGCCGGGATGATGATGGGCGTCACCGCGTCGATGGTGGTGGTGCAGACGGATCGCGGCGATTCCATGTTCCTCGCTATGGCCGAACGCTCCGCTCACATGGTGCTCGACCATGCGGAGGTTGCGCTGCAATTTTAATGGGTTGGCTGGGCGTGATGGCCCAGCCTATTCCATCTCCAGAATGACAGCGTCCACCGCAAGGCTCTCACCGGCCGCAGCGTTCACGCACTTCACTACGCCTGCCTTTTCAGCGCGGAGGATGTTTTCCATCTTCATCGCCTCGACAACGGCAAGCGGTTGCCCTGCCTCAACCTTGTCGCCTGCGGCCACGTGGATCGCGGTCACAAGACCCGGCATCGGGCAGAGCAGGAAGCGGGAAAGATCCGGCGGGACCTTCTCGATCATGTAGGCAGCCAGTGGTGCGACATGGGCAGGCAGGCAGATTGCGGTATGCGAGGCGCCGCGTGTCGTCAGCTTAAAGCCTGTGCGGGTCTTAGAGACCTTCACCGCCAATTCCTTGCCGTCGATATCCGCTACGACCAGTCGGTCGCCCGGCGTATATTCCAGCCCGATGTTGAGATGGTCGCCATCGACGAGCAGGTCTTCTTCGCTCACATCAACCAGATGCGTGGCGCCGCCGATACGGACGTGCCATTCAGCGGGCGGATCAAGGTCATCACCGAGTTGTCCATCAACCTGACGCGCGCGGTCTGCCTGCGCACAGGCCATAAAGCCTGCAATGCCCGCCAGTGTCCGCAAGAGATCGTCAGACGTCGCTGCGCCTGAGAAGCCGTCAGGGTATTCCTCGGCGATAAAGCCCGTTGTGAGTTCGCCCGAGCGGAAGCGCGGGTGCTGCATGATGGCAGAGACAAAATCGATATTGTGACCAAGGCCTTCCAGTTCAAACTTATCAAGCGCTGCGATCTGCTTGTCAGCAGCTTCGTCGCGTGTGTTGCCCCAGGTGATCAGCTTGGCGATCATCGGGTCATAGAACATGGAGACTTCGCCGCCATCGGCGACGCCATCGTCCACGCGTACACCGTCAACGCCGCGAATGTCGCCTGCCCAGCCGGGTACCGGCGGCTTGTAGCGCGAGATACGGCCCGTCGACGGCAGGAAACCGCGATACGGGTCTTCGGCATAGACGCGGTTCTCGATCGACCAGCCGTCAATCTTGATGTCGTCCTGCGTCATGGTGAGCTTCTCACCATAGGCAACGCGGATCATCTGTTCGACCAGATCGATGCCGGTGATGGCCTCGGTCACAGGATGTTCCACCTGCAGACGCGTGTTCATTTCGAGGAAGTAGAAGCTCTCCCCGCTCGGGTCCGCGCCGGAGACGATGAGTTCCACGGTGCCCGCCGAATAATAGCCCACGGCCTGCGCCAGAGCGACGCACTGTTCACCCATAGCCTTGCGCATCTTGGGGGTGACGAAGGGCGACGGCGCTTCTTCCACGACCTTCTGATGGCGGCGCTGGATCGAGCATTCGCGCTCGTTCAAATAGAGGGTGTTGCCGTGTTGATCGCCCAGGATCTGAATTTCGATGTGGCGCGGATTGAGGATGAACTTCTCGATGAAAACGCGATCATCGCCAAAGCTGTTCAGCCCTTCGCGCTTGGTCGCTTCAAAGCCTTCGCGCACGTCCTGTTCGGAATAGGCAAGGCGCATGCCCTTCCCGCCGCCACCGGCCGACGCCTTCATCATCACTGGATAGCCGATCTCTTCCGAAATGCGGACTGCGTGTTCGGTATCATCGATCTCCCCGACAAAGCCGGGGACGACGTTGACGCCTGCTGCCATGGCGAGCTTCTTGGACTCGATCTTGTCGCCCATCGCGGCAATCGCGTTCACCGGTGGGCCGATAAAGGCGATGCCTTCGGCCTTCAATTGCTCGGCAAAGCTGGTGCGTTCGGAGAGGAAGCCATAGCCCGGATGGACAGCTTCCGCGCCCGTGGCCTTGCACGCCGCGATGATCTTGTCCGCGATCAGATAAGACTGCGCCGCAGGTGATGGGCCGATATGAACGGCCTCATCCGCATCCAGCACGAACGGCGCGCGCGCATCAGCATCCGAATAGACGGCGACCGTCTTGATGCCCATGCGACGGGCGGTCTTGATGACACGACGGGCTATTTCGCCCCGGTTTGCGATTAGGATTTTTTTGAACATGCTTTCAACTTCCCAAATCCGTTTGGGCTGAGCCTGTCGAAGCCCTGCCCTTCTTAAATAATTTAGTGACCAACAAAGGACGGCCCTTCGACAAGTTCAGGGCAAACGGTATCTCACTCCCCGACCGGCGGCATATTGTGCCCCAGCAAGCGCAACACATCCGCAGCGCACTCCACGACATTGCTGCCCGGCCCGTAAATGCCCTGCACGCCGGCATCGCGGAGGAAGTCGTAATCCTGCGGCGGGATGACGCCGCCGGCGATGACCTTGATGTCGCCGCGCCCTTCCTTCTTCAGCAGGCTGATGAGTTCGGGGATCAGCGTCTTATGCCCTGCCGCAAGGCTGGAGGCGCCAACCACGTCCACATCACTCTGCAGTGCAAGGACGACCGTTTCATCCGGTGTCTGGAACAGCGGGCCGCTCACCACGTCGAAGCCCATATCGGCAAAGGCCGAGGCGATGACGTTGGCGCCGCGGTCATGCCCGTCCTGCCCCATCTTGGCGACGAGCAGCTTCGGTTTGCGCCCGAGGCGGCGAGTGACGGCGTCCACACCGTCCACCACCTGCGCCCAGCGCGGGTCACCGGCATAGGGTGCCGAATAGACGCCCTTCACCGGCGTCGGCGTGGTGCCATAGCGGCCGAACACCTCTTCCATCGCGGACGAGATTTCGCCCAGCGTGGCGCGCGCGCGAGCCGCGACGACGGCGAGTTCCAGCAGATTGCCGCCCGCCTTTGCGCCTTCCGTCAATGCCTTCAATGCCCCCTGACACGCAGCCTCATCACGCGAAGCCTTCACCGCCTTGATGCGGGTGATTTGACCTTCGCGGACCTTGGCGTTGTCCACATCGAGCGTATCGAGATGATCTTCGCTGGGCAGGCGGTATTTATTGACGCCGACTACCACGTCTTCGGCCCGATCAACCCGCGCCTGGCGGCCAGCAGCGGCTTCCTCGATCATCGCCTTGGGCCAGCCTGCCGCCACGGCCTTCGCCATGCCGCCTTCGGACTCAACCCGTTCGATGATCTCCCACGCCTTGTCGACCAGTTCCTGCGTCAGGCTTTCAATGTAATAGCTGCCCCCCAGCGGATCGACGACATTGCACATGCCGGTCTCTTCCTGGATGACGATCTGCGTGTTGCGGGCGATGCGGGCGGAGAAGTCCGTCGGCAGCGCAATTGCTTCGTCCAGCGCATTGGTGTGGAGTGACTGGGTGCCGCCCAGCATCGCCGCCATGGCTTCAATTGTCGTGCGGATAACGTTGTTATAGGGGTCCTGCTCGGTCAGCGAGACGCCCGATGTCTGGCAGTGCGTGCGCAGCATCTTGGAGCGTTCGTCCTGGGCGCCGAGATTGGTCATGACGCGGTGCCACAGCACGCGGGCCGCGCGTAGCTTCGCCACTTCCATGAAGAAGTTCATGCCGATGGCGAAGAAGAAGCTCAGACGGCCTGCGAACTTGTCGATGTCGAGGCCTGATGCGACGCCATATTTTACATATTCCATGCCGTCGGCGATGGTGAAGGCAAGCTCCTGCACCTGCGTCGCCCCGGCTTCCTGCATGTGATAGCCGGAGATGGAAATGCTGTTGAACTTCGGCATCTTCTGGCTGGTGAAGGCAAAGATGTCTGAGATGATGCGCATCGAGGGTTCGGGCGGATAGATATAGGTGTTCCGCACCATGAACTCTTTGAGGATGTCGTTCTGGATCGTGCCGTCGAGCTGTTCAACGGGCACGCCCTGCTCTTCGCCCGCGACAATGAAGAAGGCGAGGATCGGGATGACCGCGCCGTTCATCGTCATGGAAACCGACATCTGGTCGAGCGGAATGCCGTCGAACAGGATCTTCATGTCCTCAACGCTGTCGATGGCGACGCCCGCCTTGCCGACATCGCCGACAACGCGGGGATGATCACTGTCATAGCCACGGTGCGTCGCGAGATCGAAGGCGACCGACAGGCCTTTCTGCCCGGCCGCAAGGTTGCGACGGTAGAAGGCGTTCGATTCCTCTGCAGTCGAAAAACCCGCATATTGGCGGATCGTCCAAGGGCGACCAGCGTACATTGAAGCGCGGACACCGCGTGTGAACGGCGCAAAGCCCGGCAGGCCCGGATCAGCGGTCACATCTTCCGCTGTATAAAGCGGCTTCACGGAAATGCCTTCTGGCGTCTGCCAGATCAGGTCTTTACCCTTCACTTCCTTGGCCGCTGCGGCCTGCCAGTCTTTGTATGTGGTCATCTGATTTTCCAAAACACCGTTTGGGCTGAGCTTGTCGAAGCCCCGCCCTTTTGTTTGTTCCGTTCGCCCTGCGTCCAGAAAGGACGGTCCTTCGACAAGCTCAGGACGAACGGATGTGGGTTTAACGCCCCTTAAAATCCGGCTTCCGCTTCTGAAGAAAGGCCATGCCGCCCTCCATCGCATCTTCGGACGAGCCAGCAATCCGCTGCCCTTCGGCTTCGGCGAGGAGCTGTTCGGAATAGCTGTTTTCCATGGCGACGAGGATGTTCTTGCGCATCGTAGCGTAAGACAGCGTCGGGCCATTAGCGAGGCGGGTGGCCAGCGCGCGGGCTTCGGCCATCAGGTCGGCATCTTCGACGACCTTGTAGATCATGCCCCAATCGAGCGCCTTTTCCGGGCTGATCTTTTCACCGAGCATCATCATTTCGGTCGCGCGCGCCTTGCCGACCATGCGCGGCAGCATCCAGCTCGCACCGCCATCGGGCACAAGGCCGATGTTGACGAACGCCTGCAGGAAATAGCCGCTCTTGCCCGCGATTACGAAGTCGCCTGCAAGGCCAATTGAGCAACCGACACCGGCGGCCGCGCCATTGACGGCGGTGATGACAGGAATGTTGAGACGGGCCAAGTTCATCATCAGCGGATTGTAGTGCCGGGTGAGCGCGATGTAGCTGCCCTCACCGCCCGTGATCGACTTGCCGCTGCCGCGCGCCTGAAGGTCGGCACCCGAACAAAAGCCACGACCCGCGCCCGTGATGATCAGGCAGCGTGCGTCACCCAAGGTTGACAGCGCGTCGTTGATCTCACCCGCCATGTCGAGGCTGCACGCGTTCATCCGCTCCGGGCGGTTGAGCGTGATGGTGGCAATCTTGTCGGTGACATCCACCGTGATCGTTTCATAGGTCATGTTGTTCTCCTGTCCTCTCTAATTCACGTGTCCCTCGCCCTTGAAGGGAGAGGGTTGCGAAGACTTGGCGGCCTGCCCGCTTAGTCGTAGCTGGGTGAGGGTGTGGGCTGGTGGTGATGATGCGTCACCGTTGCCCCCTCATCCAACTGCGCCTAGCCGCAGCGCGGCAAGGCTTCGTATCCTTCTCCCTCAAGGGGAGAAGGGCTTAATGTGCCCCCTTCGGCGTCTCCATAATCTCGGTCAGAACCCCGCCCATATCCTTGGGATGGACGAAGAAAATCAGCGTGCCGTGCGCGCCGATGCGGGGCTCGCCCAGCACGCGCTTGCCCAGCGCCTCGAACTCCGCCTTGGCGGCATGGATGTCGGGCACTTCGTAGCACATGTGGTGCTGCCCGCCTTGCGGGTTCTTCTCCAAGAACGACGCGATGGATGTGTTGCCCGGCAACGGCTCGATCAGCTCGATCTGCGTGCCATTGAGCGCACCATCGACGCCCCCCCCAGAATCAGAGGGCGTGTCGACGAAGCACACCTTCACGCCCTGCGACGGCAGGTCGAACGGCTCATGGATCTTGGTTGCGCCCATCACATCGCGGTAAAAGACGATGCTGTCCGCAATGGAGGGCGTTGCGACGCCAATATGGTTGAGACGGCCTAGTTTCATTGTGTGGTCCTGCAAGTTTGAATAAACCCTATGCCAAGCATCGTGACGATCACGCCTTCAAGGCCAGTTTCGTAAGGCTTCATCGATATGTCGACATCGAAGCGGCTGACCAATCCCAGTCGAACCAAGTTATCAAAAGAAGCGAATTGGTCCGGCATGCCTCCCGACAACGGCAACGTTTCTTCACCCTTCTTGTAGTGAACCCGAGCTGCAGTGACCCGCCCGGGCCATCCAAGATCGAGGTTTATAAGACGGGCAAATTCGTCCTGCGCTTCTTGCTCGGATTGCGAGGTAGACCTGATTTCGTTCGCCAGCTTTAGTTTAATCTCAAGTCGTAGATTAACGGGCATGGACTGGTTCGGGTCGTAGTAGAGGTCCTCGGACACCAGCTTGGATAATACCGCAGCGTCATGTGCGCTCAATTGCGAGAGAATTTCGGTAAACGACGAGTGACGGCTGTCAAACTTGCGTGACGCATTTGCAAGCAGGTTTGCCCATGCTTCGGTCAATGAGTCGTCATCCTCCGAGAAAGAGGCCTTTTGTAAGAATTGAAGAGCAAATCCTGGAGGTAACGGCGTAACTTCTGACGGTTTCAACTTTGACTGAGCGCGGTCAAAAATTTGCCGCAAACGGTTCGACGCGTAGAGTTGAAGCTCTTTCCCTAGTGCTTCCGCAGATGGGCTTAGGAGTTTATTGGCAAGCCAAGCAGATGCACCAAACGCGCCGCCGACCAATAAGGTGCCTGTTGAAACTGGCTCTACCAACTCAATTACTCACAGCGGAATATTATCATGCTTCTTCCAAGGGTTCTCCAACTGCTTGTTGCGCAGCTTTCTCAACCCCAGCGCGATGCGCTTCCGCGTCGAGTGCGGGTAGATCACTTCATCAATGAACCCCTTGCTCGCCGCCACGAACGGGTTGGCGAAGCGGTCTTCATATTCCTTGGTGCGCTCGGCGATCTTTTCGGGGTCGCCAATGTCGGAGCGGAAGATGATTTCCACCGCGCCCTTGGCTCCCATGACTGCGATTTCGGCGGTCGGCCAAGCGTAGTTGAGGTCTCCGCGCAGATGCTTTGAGGCCATGACGTCATAGGCGCCGCCATAGGCCTTGCGTGTGATGACGGTGATCTTCGGCACGGTGGCTTCGGCATAGGCGAAGAGCAGCTTGGCACCATGCTTGATGATGCCGTTATGCTCTTGGCTGACACCGGGAAGGAAGCCTGGCACGTCGACAAAGGTGATGATCGGAATTTCAAACGCATCGCAGAAGCGGACGAAGCGGCCTGCCTTTTTCGACGCGTTAATGTCGAGGCAGCCCGCGAGCACCGTCGGCTGGTTGGCGACCACGCCAACCGTGCGGCCTTCAATGCGGCCAAAGCCGACGATGATGTTGCCTGCATGGGTCGGCTGGACTTCAAAGAAGTCGCCCTCATCGACGGTCTTCCGGATCACCTCATGCATGTCATAAGGCATCGTCGCGCTTGCCGGGATGACGGTGTCGAGGCTCGGCTCCAGTCGGTCATAGGGATCAGATGTCGGCCGTTCCGGCACGCCCATCCGGTTGTTTTCCGGCAGATAATCAAAGAAGTCCCGCGCCGCGAGCAGTGCCTCAATGTCATTTTCAAAGGCGTTGTCTGCAACACCGGATTTGCTGGTGTGCGTAACCGCCCCGCCCAGCTCTTCCTGCGTCACGACTTCGTTGGTCACGGTCTTCACAACGTCTGGCCCGGTGACGAACATGTAGCTGCTGTCCTTCACCATGAAGATGAAGTCCGTCATCGCCGGTGAATAGACCGCCCCACCCGCGCACGGCCCCATGATGAGGCTCAACTGGGGCACGACGCCTGAGGCCAGCACATTGCGCTGGAACACTTCGGCATAGCCGCCAAGCGAGGCCACGCCTTCCTGAATGCGCGCGCCGCCGCTGTCATTGATGCCGATGACAGGTGCGCCCACCTTCATCGCATTGTCCATCACCTTGCAGATCTTTTGCGCATGCCGTTCGGAGAGCGATCCGCCGAACACGGTGAAGTCTTGGCTAAACACGAACACCAACCGCCCGTTGATCGTGCCGGAGCCTGTGACCACGCCGTCCCCGGGGATCTTGGTCGCTTCCATGCCGAAGTCGGTGCAGTTGTGCTCCACATACATGTCGAGCTCTTCAAACGAGCCTTCATCCAGCAGAACGTCGAGCCGTTCCCGTGCGGTCAGGCGGCCCTTGGAATGTTGCGCATCGATGCGCTTCTGTCCGCCACCCATGCGGGCGGCTTCCCGGCGCTTTTCGAGCTCTGCGATGTTCGACGTAGCGGTTGTAATTTTCATGCGTGGTTTTCAAGAGCGGCCCCAGCTCCAGGGCCTTCTTCGCCAGAGGCAG
>CAIMDB010000012.1 GCA_903839675.1 uncultured Sphingomonadales bacterium | reverse complement strand
GCGCATCGATGCGCTTCTGTCCGCCACCCATGCGGGCGGCTTCCCGGCGCTTTTCGAGTTCTGCGATGTTCGACGACATGGCGATCCCTTGTTTGGAATTTGAAGCGCGCTGTTTGGAAGGGCGGAGGCGCAATGTCCAATGTGAATTTGCGAAGTTGCAAAGTGCAAGTTTGCAAAGTATGAAAGGGCAGCGTCTCTCCCCTTGAGGGAGAGAAAGACTTGGCTTGGCAGCTTGCTCCTTAGCAAGTCTTGTGAGGGGGTTCCCCCTCACCAATTTCGACTAGGCCTCCTTGCGGAGACCAAGTCTCCATATCCTCTCCCTCGGGGGGAGAGGAGTGAGGTGAGAGAATGTCCAAACGCCGCATCTTCGCCGGTCAACGCCTGCGCGACCTCCGCTCCGGACTCAGCCTGAAGCAGGCGGACATGGCGCTCCGGCTCGGCATCTCGGTCTCCTATCTTTCGCAGCTTGAAAGCGATGACCGTCCCCTCACCCCGGCTTTGCTCGAAATCCTCGCGCGAGACTTCCCGCTCGATTGGCAGGAATTTGAAGAAGATGCGACGACGCGGCGCTTTGCGGCTTTGCGGGAAGCGGCGGCTGATCCCCTCTTTCCCAACCCGCTGACGCCTGAGCAGGTCGCGCGCATTGCCGAACAACAGCCTGCCCTTGCGGATCAGTTCGTCACCCTCCACGCCGCCTATCGAAACGCTGGACAGCGGCTCCAGATTGTCGATGAGGCATTGGGCGCTGATCAGGCGGATGGCAGCCGCCTTCCTTGGGAGGAGGTGCGGGACTGGTTCCACAATGCGGGCAATTATGTCGATGTGCTTGACCGCGCCGCGGAACTCTTGGGCGACAAGTTACGCGGTACACAGGCGACCCCCGCGCTTGAGGGGCTGGAACTTTACCTGCGCAACGCCTTGTCCGTGTCGCTTGTCTATGCCGGAAGCACGGGTTTGCGCGACTATGATGCGCAGATGGGGCATCTCATCATCGATCAGGGCCAGCCGGTGGAAAGCCAGCGGTTCCAATTGGCGCACCAATTGTCGGCTCTGGCCTTGCACAATGAGATCAGCCTGGTGGTCGAACAAGCGGGCCTCCGCACAGCCGCAGCACGGCAACTCTTATCGGTCGGCCTTGCCAATTACGCGGCGGGGGCGTTGCTGATGCCCTATACCCGCTTTCGGGAAGATGCCCGGACGGTGCGGCATGATATAGACCGCCTGCGCCAGCAGTTCGGCGTCAGCTTTGAACAGGCCTGCCACAGGCTGTCGACGCTCCAGCGACCCTCCGCGCGGGGCATTCCGTTCTTCTTCTGCCGTGTGGATATGGCGGGGAACATTACCAAGCGGCATTCGGCCACGCGGCTACAGTTCGCCCGCTTCGGCGGTGCCTGCCCCTTGTGGATCGTGCATGAGGCGGTGGCCATCCCCGATCGCATCCTCGTCCAGTTGGCCGAAACGCCCGATGGCGTGCGGTACGTCTCTATGGCGAAGGGACTGGTGAAGCCTTCTGGCAGCTATGACCGCGCCCCGCGCCGCTACGCCGTCGCACTAGGCTGTGAGGCGGATCATGCGCGCGAATTCGTCTATGCTGACGGGCTGGACCTCACCTCCCCGCGTGCGGCGACGAAGATTGGCGTTTCCTGCCGCCTGTGCCCGCGCATGGATTGTGACCAGCGCGCTTTTCCGCCGTCCGACCGCGACATTATTGTCGACCCTGACCGGCGCGATGTGGTGCCTTACCGCCTCGCTTAAACCTTCACGATCCCGAGCCGCATCATGTCGCGCGCGGTATCAAGAATGCTCTCAGCCGGATCGCGGGTCTTCCACCCGAACACGTCCAGCGCATGTTGTGCGCTGGTATCGCGGACGTTGTCGAGTTCCCCAACGACCTGCTTCACGACGGGATCAAACAGAGCGAAGAGCTTGACGAGGACGTTCGGCAGCGTCCGTGTCGGGACCTTGCGGGCCTGCTGGCCGAGCCCGGATTTCAGGATAGCGGCGACGTCCCCCAGCCACAAGAACGGCCCAGCGGCAATGAAGCGTTCGCCGGCCATGTTCGGTGCTGTCAGGCATCGAACATGAAGGTCGGCCACGTCGCGAACATCGACCACCGAAAAGCCTATTCTCGGAAGGCCCGGCATAGAGCCTTCAATCAATTTCTTGATGGCTTCGAGAGAGGTCGAAAAATCCGCCGCCAGCAACGGCCCCAAGACTAAGGACGGATTGACGGTGACAAACTCCATTTCCGGAGCATTGGCGGCCACCCAATCCCGTGCCGCCCTCTCCGCAATCGTCTTGGATTTGACATAGGCATAGGCATCCGGGCTGTCCGGATTGGTCCAGTCGGCTTCGGTAAAGTGATGTTTGGCACCGCCATGGCCATAGGCAACCGCCGCCACAGATGACGTCATGACGAACCTTTTGATTCCCGCCTCTTTTGCGAACCGAAGCGCGCGCAAAGCCCCTTCCCGCGCCGGCGTAATGAGTTCATCCGCGTGCTTGGGCGCATTGGCTGGCAATGGCGAGGCCACGTGCGCGGCATGGGAACATCCTGCCATAGCTTCAGCCCAGCCAGCATCGTTCAATAGATCCGCCGCGAAAAATGTGAGCTTGCTGTTGTCAACATTGAGCCAGCCGCGGACATCTGCCTCACGCGCCAAATTCCGGATGGTGGTGTTGACCTGCCAGCCTTCGGCGATCAACTGACGGATAAGGAAGCCCGCAATATAGCCGCTTCCCCCCGATACAAAAACGTGTCCTGCCATGTGTCCGCTCCTCATTTTGTCTGGGGCCAGACTAGTGGCAAATCGAAACCGTCACAATCACCATGGAGGGGCTTGCCACCATGGCGGGTTTTTCCCATTAGCCATACATCTAAGGGGAGTGTGCGATGTCGGATCAAGACCTGTTTCCTGTTCCTGCCGAATGGGCGAAGAAGGCGCGCGTCAACGCGGCGAAATACACGGAAATCTATGGTCGCTCGCTCGCTGATCCCGGCACATTTTGGTTGGAGCAAGCCAAGCGGTTGGATTGGATCAAGCGCCCGGAAATCGCAGGCGATTGGTCTTTTGATGCGACAACTTTCCACATCAACTGGTTCGCCGATGGCAAGCTGAACGTCGCGGCCAACTGTATCGACCGCCATTTGAAAGAACGCGGCGATCAGGTCGCGATCATCTGGGAGCCTGACGTCCCCACCGAAGACGCCCGCCACATCACCTATCGCGAGCTGCATGAACAGGTATGCCGCATGGCCAATGTGCTGAAGGCGCAGGGCGTTCAAAAGGGTGACCGCGTTACAGTGTACCTGCCTATGATCCCTGAAGCGGCGATGGCGCTCCTCGCCTGTGCGCGGATTGGGGCGATCCACTCGGTCGTATTCGGCGGTTTCTCCCCAGATGCGCTCATTGGCCGCATTCAGGATTGTGACTCCAACGTTGTCATAACCGCCGATGAAGGCCGTCGTGGTGGCAAGGCCGTGCCGCTAAAGGCCAATGTCGATGTCGCCGCCTTGCAATGCCCCAGCCTGCAGAAAGTCATCACCATCAAGGCGACGGGCGCAGACATCGCCATGACGGAAGGCCGCGACGTCTGGTATCATGAGGAAGCCGCGAAGGCAGAGGCGACCTGCCCTGTCGAAGTGATGGGCGCGGAAGACGCGCTCTTTATCCTTTACACCTCGGGCTCCACTGGAAAACCTAAGGGCGTGCTGCACACGACAGGCGGATACCTGCTCTGGGCGAGCCTCACTCATGAGTTGGTATTCGATTACCGCCCCGGTGACATTTACTGGTGCGCCGCCGATATCGGCTGGGTCACAGGACATACCTATATCGTCTATGGCCCGCTCGCCAATGGCGCGACGACACTGATGTATGAAGGCGTGCCCAATTGGCCGGATGCCAGCCGCATCTGGCAGGTGTGTGACCGGCACAATGTCCACACGGTCTTTACAGCCCCTACAGCTTTGCGCGCGTTGATGCGCGATGGTGATGATTTTGTAAAAGCAACGTCACGTAAGTCACTGCGTTTGCTTGGAACTGTTGGAGAGCCCATCAACCCCGAGGCATGGCGCTGGTATCACAGCGTGGTTGGTGACGGGCGCTGCCCGATTGTGGATACCTGGTGGCAGACCGAAACCGGCGGCGCGATGATTGCCCCCCTGCCCGGCGCGACGGATTTGAAACCCGGCAGCGCCACCAAGCCGATGCCGGGCGTAGAGCCGCAATTGGTGGATACTGACGGTCAGGTGCTCTACGGCGCCGCCTCTGGCAATTTATGCATCGTCCGCAGCTGGCCGGGCCAGATGCGTACCGTTTGGGGGGATCATCAGCGCTTTTTTGAGACCTATTTCACCACCTATCCGGGCAAGTACTTCACCGGTGACGGATGCCGCCGCGATGAGGATGGCTATTACTGGATCACCGGCCGAGTGGATGATGTCATCAACGTGTCCGGCCACCGTATGGGAACTGCAGAAGTTGAAAGCGCGCTCGTGCTTCATGCCCGCGTGGCGGAGGCGGCGGTTGTCGGCTTCCCGCATGACATCAAGGGTCAGGGCATTTATGCCTATGTGACGCTGAACGCTAACGACGCACCGAGCGATGACCTCCGCAAGGAACTGGTCGCTTGGGTCCGCAAAGAAATTGGCCCGATTGCGACGCCGGATGCGATCCAGTTTGCCCCGGGCCTTCCAAAAACGCGTTCCGGCAAAATTATGCGCCGCATTCTTCGCAAGATTGCGGAAGGTGATGTCAGCAGCCTCGGGGATACGTCGACGCTCGCAGACCCGTCCGTCGTCGATGATTTGGTCGCGAACAGGCTTTCATAGAGGAACGGACATGTTTGGCGCAGATGGTTCTTCAATTGCTCAGACGATCCAACTGGCGCTGACACCTGTCTTCGTTCTGGTCGCCATCGGCAACTTCATGAACGTTTTGACGGCGCGGCTGGCACGGATTGTGGACCGGTCACGCCATCTTCAGGGCGAACATTTGGTCACCCAAGGGCCAGACCATGACCGGCTGGTCGATGAGCTTCGGTTACTTGATGCGCGGATCAAGCTCATCAACCGGGCCATCCTCTTCCTAGTGCTCGCCGCAATCACGGTCGGGATAACCGTTGGGTTGCTGTTTCTTGAACGCCAGCTTCAGTTCGATCTGGAAGCGATCACGGCCTTGACGTTTTTCGGCGCCATCGTCCTTTTGATGATGGCTCTCGTCACGTTCCTGCGTGAAACGCGGATTGCAACAGCACTGCTGCGCATACCTGAGAGCTATCTGACGCATTAGATTATCTCGGGGAAGGCAAAAAGGCGTTGGGACGACCTTTTATTTCAACAGAACCAGCTCTTCCGCCATGCTTGGATGCAGGGCCATAGTGTCATCAAACGCCTGCTTGTTGAGGCCTGCTTTCACCGCGACGGCAGCAGCCTGAAGGATCTCTGCACTGTCCGGTCCGATAAGGTGGAGGCCCACGACGCGATCATCCGCCTCTGCAGTCACCATCTTGTAGAGGCTGCGTTCCATGCGTCCGGAAACGACATTTTTCATCGGACGGAAATCGCTGCGGAACACCTTCACGCTTTCGCCAAATTTGGCGCGGGCCTCATCTTCGGTCAGGCCGACCCCTGCGATGGGCGGGCTGGAGAAAACGGCGGTCGGGATGCAGCTATAGTCGATGGTCCGCGGATTATTGCCGAACACCGTATCTGCAAAGGCATGGCCTTCGCGAATAGCAACCGGCGTAAGTTGGACCCGATTGGTCACGTCCCCGACGGCATAGATGCTTGGCACATTGGTCTGGTTATGATCATTGACGATGATCGCCGCGTCCGCATCCAGCTCGACACCAGCCGCCTCAAGGCCAAGCCCTTCCGTTTTTGGGGTCCGCCCGATGGCAAAGACAAGCATGTCTGTCTCAATGGTGCCTTGCGCGCCGCCATCCAGCAGCAGGCTGCCATCCGCCTGTTTGGTGATGGTGGCGCACGGGAAGTTGAAATGGACGTCGATGCCCTTGGCTTCGGTCATCGCGACGAGCCGGTCCACGATTTCGCTATCGTAGCTGCGCAGCATCCGGTTTCCGCGCGTGATGAGCGATACCTTTGATCCAAAGGCATGGAAAACGCCGGCAAACTCATTGGCGATATAACCGGCACCCGCAATCACGACCCGCTTGGGCAGCGATTCCAGATGGAAGATTTCGTTCGAGGTGATGCCATGTTCGGCACCCGGAATATTCGGGATGCCTGGCCATGCTCCGACGGCAATGAGGATTATCTTGGCTGTCACCTCTTTCCCACTCGCCAGACGGACCAAATTGGGCCCTGCGACGGTCGCACGTTCGGCAAAGATGGTGGCGTGGTTGGAATTGAGCGTTTGGGTGTAGAGCCCCTCCAGCCGTGTCACATCTTCCTGCACAATATCGCGCAGGCGCTGCCAATTGAACGACGCGCCTTCAATATCCCAACCGAAGCGTTCCGCTTCATGCAGATCCTCAGCAAAATGCGCGCCGTAGACGAGCATCTTTTTGGGCACACAGCCGCGAATGACACAGGTGCCACCGACGCGATACTCTTCCGCGATGGCGACTTTGGCCCCATGCTGCGCCGCGATCCGAGCCGCGCGCACTCCACCGGAACCAGCGCCGATGATGAAGAGGTCGAAATCGAAAGTCATAGGGAGGCATCCAGATGCGAAAGAAGTTGATCTGCTCTAGGTTGCGCCGTGGCATCTTGCCACAGATTTAAAGTTTATCCGGCTTCGCGTTCTTCTTCTCTTCGCGCGCTTCGCGTGACCCAAAACACGGCACGGTTTCACGCGAAGGCCGCGAAGGAAACAAGCTCGCGAAGAAAATGAAGGCCTAGCCGAATGCCTTGGCCAAGAGAGCCTGTGTAGACGCATCGAAGGTCATGTTGCCGCCTTCAATACCCTTGGCCATTTCCTTGCCAAGCTCGACGCCGAACTGATCGAACGGATTGATGCCGAGCAGCACCGCATTGGCAAAAGTCCGGTGCTCGTAAAAGGCGAGCAGCGCGCCAAGCGTGCGCGGATCAACATCTGGCAGCAAGATGGTTGTCGATGGACGGTCCCCGGCATAGGCCCGCGCTGGATCGTCGCTCGCCTTACCAGCCATCAGCGCTGCCCCTTGGGCAAAGCAATTGCCAAGCAGTTGACGGTGGTGCGCATCGTCAAACTCATGCCCCGGATCGATTGAGGCAAGGAACTCAACCGGAACCAAACGTGTGCCCTGATGCAGCAATTGGAACACCGCATGCTGCGCATCCGTGCCGACGCCACCCCAGGTGATCGCGCCTGTATTGGCATCCAGAGGTTTGCCGTCAAAGGTGACGCTCTTGCCGTTTGATTCCATCTCGAGTTGCTGGAGATAGGACGGGAGAAGCCGCAGCCGCTCATCATAGGCGAAGACGCCGCGCGTTTCAGCATCGCGCCCAAGCGAGTAATATTGGTCGACAAAGGCCGCCAGCAGCGGCGCATTCTTCTCCGGTGCGGCTAGGCGGAAATGCCGGTCCATGGCGGCGGCACCCTCCAGCATCTCCTCAAAGGCCGTCCAGCCGAGCGCGAGTGCCGCTGGAAAACCAATGCTGGACCACAGCGAGTAGCGTCCACCGACCGTTTCCGAGAACGGCAAGATGCGGGTTTCATCAACGCCCCAGTCAAAGGCACCTTGCGGATTGGCCGTCAGGGCGATCACCCGACCATTGGCATCCTCCACACCGGCCTCGACCATCCAGCCCAAAGCGCTTTCGGCATTGAGCATGGTTTCGGTGGTGGTGAAGGTTTTAGATGCGATGACGATCAGTGTCTTGTGCGGATCAAATCCGGAAAGCGCTTCTTTAAGGGCCGCGCCATCCACATTCGAGACGACAGCAACGTCATAGCGGCCTGAGTCCCGCCCCAAGGCGTCCACGAGCAAGTCCGGCCCCAAGGCGGAGCCGCCAATGCCGATGTGCAGGACATGATGGACATCGCCCAATGCGCCTGCCTCAATCGCTTCAATCAGCGCACGCATGCGGCCATGGAGTTGCTTGGCAATCGCCACGGAGTCGGGCGCACCCTCCCCGCGTTCTGCGGTGTGTTCCGCCGCCCGGTTTTCGGTCGGATTGGCGATCCGCCCGCCAAATAGATCATCCCGCCGGGCATCGAGCCCCATCGACTTGGCGATGCCGACAAAGGTGGCAATCAGCTCTGGCGTGAGATGAGTCTTTGAAAAGTCGAAATAAATGTCCTGCTCGGTTAGCGAGAGATTGGCCAAACGATCAGGGTCAGCTGCAAACATTTCGGACAAGCGGGGCGTGCTGCCAGACTTCAAAAACCCGTAACGTTCGCGCAAACCGGACATGACTTCTCCTGATCGATATGCCGCCTGACTTGACGGCTCGCCGCTGCCCCATCACAGCGTGCGGATGAGCGATACACAGATCGATGCGACGCCGAAAGGTGACGCCAGCGTCAAAGCTGACAAACCGTCCGAGACGCGGGAGTTCATGGTCTTTCTGGCCAAACTCGCGATCTTCGTGTTCATCTTGCGTAGCTTCATCATGGCGCCGTTCAGCATCCCTTCGGAATCCATGCTGCCGCGTCTGCTGATCGGTGACTACCTCATCGTCACCAAATGGAATTACGGCTATTCACGCTATTCCCTGCCCTTTGGCTTGTCGCTGTTTGAAGGCCGCATTCTTGGCAGCTTGCCAGAACGCGGCGATGTCACGGTGTTTAAGGCGCCGCCGGGCAATCAGGTCGACTATATCAAGCGGGTCATCGGTCTGCCGGGTGATATGATCCAGATGCGTCAGGGCCAATTGTTCATCAATGACAAGCCGGTTCCTAAGGTCCGCGTGGCCGATATGGTGGAACGTCAGACGCCCTATATGCAGTGCTTCGCGCCGGAATATTCCAAGGTCGCCGCAGACGGCACACCGGTCTGTTCCTACCCCCGGTATCGCGAAACGCTCCCCAATGGGCGTAGCTATTACGTGCTTGATCTCATCCCCAATGGACCGGCGGATTCGACTGAGATTTACACGGTGCCCGAAGACCATCTGTTTATGATGGGCGACAACCGTGATAACAGCCTCGACAGCCGTTTCCCGGCACAGGAAGGCGCAGGCATTGGCATCGTGCCCGCGGAAAATTTGGTTGGACGCGCGATGATTGGTGTCTTCTCGACTGATGGTTCTGCCAACTGGTTCTTGCCATGGACATGGTTCACAGCGGCCAGATGGAACCGGATAGGCGAGACGTTTTGAGCAATCTCTCGGCGTGGGTGAAGGACGTTTTCGGCGTCACGCCCAAAGAAGTTTCACTGTACGAACGTGCTCTGACACATGGCAGCCACGGGTCAGATACCTATGAGCGGCTCGAGTTTCTGGGGGACCGTGTGCTCGGCCTCGTTGTCGCCCAATGGATCTATGGTCGCTTTCCCAACGATGCCGAAGGCCAGCTTTCACAGCGCTTCAACACGCTTGTCTCAGGGGAAACTTGTGCAGAGGTAGGCCGGACGATCAACCTGTCGTCGCGCATGCGGCTCGGCAAACAGGCGTTGGAT
Organism: uncultured Sphingomonadales bacterium; assembly: GCA_903839675.1. Lineage (GTDB taxonomy): Bacteria > Pseudomonadota > Alphaproteobacteria > Sphingomonadales > Sphingomonadaceae > Aquisediminimonas. The sequence continues at coordinate 125,554 of CAIMDB010000012.1, read as the reverse complement.
GATGGCGCTTATGACAGCGACAATGTGTTGGGCGATGTTGTTGAAGCCCTGATCGGCGCGGTCTATCTTGAACATGGGCTTGAGGCTGCGGGTTCATTTATCCGCACGCAATGGGAACCGCTGCTTAATGTTCAGCGTTCGGCGCCACGTCATCCCAAATCAGAATTGCAGGAATGGGCAGCGGCGCACAACCGGCGTATACCTCTCTATGAAATCGTTGAGCGTTCGGGGCCACACCATGCCCCGCGCTTTAAGGTGAAGGTCTCGCTCGGGTCGGCTGGTGATGCCACGGCTGAGGGCAAATCGAAACAAGATGCGGAAACGCAGGCGGCAGCGGCGCTGCTCGAAAGGTTGAAGAAATGACGCAGAAATGCGGACTCGTCGCGATTGTCGGCGCACCAAATGCTGGCAAGTCGACGCTGGTCAATGCGCTGGTCGGCCAGAAGGTCGCCATCGTCAGCCCCAAAGCGCAAACGACGCGCGTCCGCCTAATGGGCATCGCCATGCACGGCGAGACACAGATGATGCTCGTCGACACGCCGGGTATCTTTGAACCGCACCGAAGGCTGGATCGCGCGATGGTTCAGGCGGCCTGGGGCGGCACGCAGGATGCAGATGTCATCTTGTTTGTCGTTGATGCCAAGGGCGGCCTCGGCCCGAAGGTCGCGCGCATTGTCGAAGGCCTACAATCACGCCCAGAACCCAAAATCCTCGTCCTCAACAAGGTCGACATCGCGGTGAAAGAAAAACTGCTCGTTCATGTCGAACGGCTGACGGCGCAAATCGAGTTCACCGATGTGCTGATGGTGAGTGCGGAGACCGGCGACGGCCTTGATGTCCTGAAAGACCTTGTCGCATCCAAATTGCCCGAAGGCACCTGGCACTTCCCCGAAGATCAGGTGAGTGATGCCTCTGACCGGATGACCGCAGCCGAAATCACGCGCGAGCAACTTTACCTCCAACTTCATGCTGAGCTTCCCTATGCCTCCGTCGTCGAGACCGAGAAGTATACCGAAAATCAGGATGGCTCGGTCGACATTTATCAGCAGATCAAGGTCGAGCGCCCATCGCAGCGCGCGATTATCCTCGGCAAGGGCGGTGTGCGGCTGAAGGAAATTGGGTCAAAGGCCCGCGCCGAAATCGCCAAGTCGCTCGGCTGCCACGTCCGGCTTTTCCTGCACGTGAAGGTTGATCCCAAATGGGATGAAGACCGGGGTGTTTATCGTGATCTTGGGCTGGATTGGGTGGAGTAGAGCACGCCCGTTTCACCCCCGCTTACCCTGAGCTTGTCGAAGGGCTGCATTGTCTCTTCGGCATAAGGCGAAAGGACAAGGCTTCGACAAGCTCAGCCCAAACGGGTTGAGCATGCTTAGCCGAGCAAATGCATCAATAAAATCCGCACCCCAATCCCGATCAGTACCAGCCCGCCGATCACTTCGGCGCGTGTTCCGAACCTCATCCCAAGCCGACCGCCAAAAGCGGCCCCTGCCCCGCTGGTGACAGCTGTAACGACAGCGATGACGGTGCAACTCATCCAGATGGGTGCGGCAAGCAGCGGGAGCGTCAATCCAGCTGCTGCCGCATCAATGCTGGTGGCAATGGCTGCGACCAAAAGGCCGAGAAAACTCTTCGTCTCGAAAGCAGCTTCTGCCTCATCCCCGTCAAGGCCTGCGCGCACCATCTGCACGCCCAGAAAGCCGAGCAGCCCAAAGGCGATCCAATGGTCCACCATGGTGAACCAGCTTCCCGCGATCAGGCTTGCTGCATAGCCGAGCAGCGGCATCGCCCCTTGCGCAATCCCGAAAGCCGCCGCGATCCGCCATACGGGCGGGCGTCCTTCCCGCGCCGCGACACCTGCCGCAATGGCGACCGCAAAGGCATCGGCTGACAGGCCGAGCGCCAGCAGTAAAAGCTCAATCATGACAACAGGCTATCTACCCAGGCGGGGACAAGTTCCGTCGCTGGCCCAAGGCGACATTCATGGAACATGATGCTGCCCTGTGACGGATCGAGGTTGAGTTCCAGCGTGTGTGCCCCCACGTGACGCGCTGTGCGAACAAAGCCTGCCGCCGGATAGACCGCCCCCGATGTGCCGATGGAGACAAACAGGTCGCAATCGCGCACCGCCGCGTCAATTTCGTCCATCTGATAAGGCATTTCCCCGAACCAGACGACATCAGGGCGCAGCGCGGGGGTGGCGCAAGCAGGGCAAGGCGGGCGGTGCGCCAGAGGATCACGCCACACGGTGCGTGCGTCACACGCCGCACACCAGGCCGATAGATGCTCACCATGCATGTGGATCAGCCGCTTGGCCCCTGCCCGTTCATGCAGGTCGTCCACATTCTGCGTAACGATCAGAAGGTTGCCCTCCCATGCCGCATCCAACCGCGCGAGAGCATCATGTGCAGCATTGGGCTGTGCCTTCTGGATGTTCTCCCGTCGCATATCATAAAAGCGGAGAACCAAATCTGGATCGCGCTCAAAGCCCTCCGGCGTCGCCACATCCTCGATCCGGTGCCGCTCCCAAAGACCGCCTGCGCTGCGGAACGTATCAATGCCGCTTTCGGCAGATACGCCTGCGCCGGTCAGGATGACGATATTGCGGATTGCGTTCATGATGTTGCCTTATGGGCAAGGCGTCCGCGCCTCAAGCGGCAGCTTTTCTTTTGGAGGACTTTGGGCCAAGGCTTGGCGCAATAGGAACGAAGGAATGACGCGCATGACCTCCATCGGCATTATCGGCAGCAAGGGGCGCATGGGGCAGGCTTTGGCGGTCGCGGCCGATGAGGCTGGATTGTCTGTCGCCGGTGGCATCGATGCAGGGGGTGATCCGATTGCGCTCGCCAAATCTGCAGACGTCCTCATCGATTTTTCATCGCCCGCAGCGCTCGTCTCCAACCTTGGTGCCGCCGTTGCGGCCAACACGCCAATTCTCATCGGGACCACAGGCCTGAATGAAGACCATCACCGCGCCATTGACGATGCGGCGGCGCACGTCGCTGTGCTCCAGACGGGAAATACGTCGCTCGGCGTCACCCTTCTTGCACGACTGGTGCAGGAGGCTGCGGCAAAGCTGGGGCCGGATTGGGATATTGAGATTGTCGAAATGCACCACCGGATGAAGGTCGATGCGCCATCTGGCACAGCGCTTCTCCTTGGTGAGGCCGCCGCCAAGGGTCGACAGATTGATCTCGTAAAGCATAGTGAACGTGGCCGTGATGGGCATACAGGCGCCCGCGAGGTCGGCGCGATTGGCTTTGCGGCTCTGCGCGGCGGGACCGTCGCTGGGGACCACAGCGTCATCTTCGCTGCGGACAATGAGCGTATTGAGCTCGTCCACCGCGCTGAAAACCGCGCCATCTTTGCCAAGGGCGCCGTGAAGGCCGCGCAGTGGCTCCTCCGCCAACCCGCGGGCCGTTACACAATGGATCAGGTTCTGGGCGTTTAGGCCGGACATGAAAAAGGCTGACCTTTTTGAGTTCTACCGGCGGTTGGCCGAGGACAACCCCTCGCCCGAAACCGAATTGGCCTATGGGAACAACTACCAGCTTCTGGTCGCGGTTGTGATGTCGGCACAGTCCACGGATGTCGGCGTCAACAAGGCGACACGCCTTTTGTTTGAGGATGTTAAAACCCCCGCGCAGATGGTGGCACTCGGCGAAGATGGCTTGAAAGCCCACATCAAAACCATCGGCCTGTTCAATGCCAAGGCGAAGAACGTCATTGCGCTCTCAGAAATTCTCGTGCGTGATCATGACGGTCAGGTTCCCGCCGACCGGGATGTGCTGGAAACGCTGCCCGGCGTCGGGCGAAAGACCGCCAATGTTGTGATGAACACTGCCTTCGGCGCGGAAACCTTCGCTGTGGATACCCACATCTTTCGTGTCGGCAACCGGACGGGGCTGGCCAAGGGCAAGACGCCGCTGGCGGTTGAGAAGCAGCTTGATAAGCACACGCCCGCGCCCTTCCGGCTCGGCGCCCATCACTGGCTCATCCTGCATGGCCGCTATGTCTGCAAGGCGCGGACGCCCGAATGCTGGCGGTGCATCGTGGCAGACCTTTGTTCGTTCAGGTCCAAGACAGAATTGCCGGCTAAGCTATCAAAGCTAAAAGGATAGAGGAGCCACGCCATGAAGAACCTGTTCCTGATGACCGCCATTGGAGCCGCTCTTGTCGCAGGCCCGGCTATTGCCAAAAAACGCGAGATGCCAGTGGCCACCGCAACCGGTGCTGCCGTGGACTGTATTACCATTTCCCAAATCCGGGAAAGTCGGGTCCGCAGCGATTCCGTCATCGATTTTCGGACCGGCGGCAAAAAATGGTATCGCAACACCCTGCCAAGCAGCTGCCCTGCCTTGGGGTTTGAGGAACGCTTCAGCTACCGGACGTCGCTCAACCAACTTTGCGCCGTTGATACGATTGCCGTATTGCAAACCTTTGGCGGACATTTGCAGGAAGGCCCGCGCTGTGGCCTCGGTAAGTTCCAGCCTGTCGAGCTCGCCAAGGTCGCCCGCAAATAGGCTTGGCTGAAATAAACGGGGATTAGGGGTGGCAGCGTCCGCCGGGCTTTGCTAACGGCTGCGTCAGGCACCCGTAGCTCAGCTGGATAGAGCGCTGCCCTCCGAAGGCAGAGGCCAGAGGTTCGAATCCTCTCGGGTGCGCCAGCATTTCAAATCCTTGCGGAAATGCGCGTTAGCCCAGCATTCCTTTGATTGCTGCAACTGCCTCGGCTGCCTTGGATGCATCCGGGCCGCCGCCCTGCGCCATTTCGGGCTTGCCGCCGCCGCCCTGGCCACCCAGCGTTTCAACGCCGGTGCGGACAAGATCAACCGCACTGAAGCGGGCGGTGAGATCATCCGTCACCGTGACGAGCACAGATGCGCGCCCATCATTGACGGTCACGAAGGCGGCGATGCCAGAGCCGAGCTGCTGCTTGGCATCATTGGCGAGGCCGCGCAGTTCCTTGGGGTCAAGCCCATCAAAGGTTTGACCGAGGAATTTGATGCCGCCAATATCTTCGGGTTCCGCTGAACCTCCCGCGCCGCCGCCCAGGGCCAACGCCTTTTTGGTTTCGGCGAGTTCCTTTTCAAGCTTGCGGACAGAGTCAGCCAATGCGGCCACGCGGGCGGGTACTTCATCGGGATTGGTACGCAGTTGCGCCGCCACATCCTTCAGCTTGTCTTCCCGATCCGTCAGCCAGAGCCGCGCCGCTTCTCCTGTCATGGCTTCGAGGCGGCGAACACCAGAGGCTACCGCCCCTTCCGAAACAATCTTAAACAGGGCAATGTCGCCCAACGCATCAACATGCGTGCCACCGCACAATTCGACTGAATAGGCGTTGCCCTGAGCGCGCGGGCCCATTGTCAGAACGCGCACTTCGTCGCCATATTTCTCACCGAACAAGGCCAACGCGCCTGCGGCAATGGCGTCATCCGGCGTCATAAGGCGCGTTGTCACGGACTGGTTGCCACGAATTTCGGCGTTCACTTCCGCTTCGACAATCGCGATGTCTTCAGCAGACAGCGCGGCATTGTGCGAAAAGTCAAAGCGCAGGCGGTCTGCAGCGACCATGCTGCCCTTTTGGGTCACATGTCCGCCGAGACGGTTGCGAAGGGCGGCATGCAGCAGGTGCGTGGCCGAATGGTTGGCGCGGGTGCGATTGCGCCGGTCTAAATCCACGGTGAGCTGAACCGACTTGCCGGTTAAAATGGTGCCGCCATGGACGGTCACATGATGGGCATGAAGGCGACCGAGCGGCTTGCCGGTGTCTGCAACGGCGGCAGAAAAACCATTCTCGCCCGAAATCGTGCCTGCGTCGCCGGATTGCCCACCGCTTTCGGCATAAAAGGGTGTCTGGTTGGTCAGGATGATGCCAACGTCGCCGGAGGCCAATGCATCGACCCGCGTGCCATCCTTGAGGAGGGCAATGACCTGCCCTTCACCTTGTGTGCTGACATAGCCTGTGAATTCGGTGCTGCCGAGTTCATCCGCAATATCAAACCAGATGTCGTCAGACGCGGTTTCGCCAGAGCCCTTCCAGGCGGCGCGGGCCATGGCCTTTTGCTTGGCCATGCCTTCGTCAAAGCCGGCGCGGTCCACGCCGAGGCCTTGGGCGCGGAGCGCGTCTTCGGTCAGATCATATGGGAACCCATAGGTGTCATAGAGCTTGAACGCGACATCACCGCTGAGCACATCGCCCTGCCCCATATTGACCGTTGCTTCATCGAGCAGCTTGAGCCCCTTATCGAGCGTCTGACGGAAGCGTGTTTCCTCCTGCAGGAGGGTCGCTTCAACCAGCGGCTGTGCGCGGACGAGCTCTGGATAGGCGACGCCCATCTCGCCAACGAGCGAGGGCACAAGCCGGTGCATCAGCGGGTCTTTGGCGCCAAGTAGGTGTGCGTGGCGCATGGCACGACGCATGATGCGGCGCAGCACATAGCCGCGGCCTTCATTGGACGGAAGAACGCCATCGGCAATGAGGAAGCCCGACGCGCGAAGATGGTCCGCAATGACGCGGTGAGACGCCTTCATGTCGCCATTGGGATCGCTTTTGGTCAAATCGCACGAAGCGCCGATCAACGCCTTGAACGTGTCGGTATCGTAATTGTCATGGACGCCCTGCAGCACCGCTGCGATGCGTTCCAGACCCATGCCGGTGTCGATCGATGGCTTGGGCAGGTTTGTGCGGGTGCCGTCTGCCGCTTGGTCGAACTGCATGAACACGAGGTTCCAGATTTCGACGAAGCGATCCCCATCTTCATCGGGGCTGCCGGGAGGGCCACCGAAGATGTGATCGCCGTGATCGTAAAAGATTTCGCTGCACGGACCACATGGGCCGGTATCGCCCATAGACCAGAAATTGTCGCTGGTCGGGATGCGGATGATGCGGCTTTCCGGCATGCCTGCAATCTTGCGCCAGAGATCAAAAGCCTCATCATCGGTATGATAGACGGTGACAGTCAGCCGATCCGGGTTGAGACCCCATTCCTTCGTGAGCAATGTCCAAGCCAGCGTGATCGCCTGTTCCTTGAAATAATCGCCAAATGAGAAATTGCCGAGCATTTCAAAGAAGGTGTGATGCCGCGCTGTGTAGCCGACATTATCGAGATCATTGTGCTTTCCGCCTGCCCGCACGCATTTCTGCGAGGAGGCCGCAGTGGAGTAAGGGCGCGATTCCAAACCGGTAAAGACGTTCTTGAACGGAACCATGCCCGCATTGGTGAACATCAATGTCGGATCATTATGCGGAACGAGCGGCGCAGAGGTCACACGCTCATGTCCGGCAGAGCCGAAATATTCGAGGAAGGAACGGCGGATGTCGTTTGTCGAAGTCATAGCCCAAAGCGCTTAGGCGAGGCTCCGCTTCTACTCAAGCATAACAAGGACATCGCTGCATAAGACCTGTCTCTGCACACAAAAAAGGCCCGCCGGGGCGGGCGGGCCTTTCGTTGCTTGAGACGTAACGGGTATCCTGACGGGGGTCGTGTTGGGGAAAACGACCGCCTTCATATATCAGAGATCACCATCCGCCTCGGGTTCGGGCTCGCCCAGAAGACCTTCGGCAACCTTTTCGGTCTTGGAGCGAATAAGCTTTTCGATCTTGTCGGCCATGTCTGGGTTTTCCTTGAGCCAGATCTTGGCATTTTCACGGCCCTGACCCAGTCGGATCGAGTCATAGCTGAACCATGCGCCGGACTTCTCCACGATCCCAGCCTTCACGCCGAGATCAAGAATTTCGCCGGTCTTGGAAATGCCTTCGCCATACATGATGTCGAATTCGACCTGCTTGAAGGGCGGCGCGACCTTGTTCTTCACAACCTTAACGCGGGTCGTGTTGCCAACAATGTCCTCACGGTCCTTGATCTGGCCGGTACGGCGGATGTCGAGACGGACAGAGGCGTAGAACTTCAACGCATTGCCACCCGTCGTCGTTTCCGGCGATCCGTACATCACGCCGATCTTCATACGAATCTGGTTGATGAAGATGACTGTGCAGCGTGACCGGCTGATCGAACCGGTGATCTTGCGCAGTGCCTGGCTCATCAAACGGGCCTGAAGACCGACATGGCTGTCACCCATCTCGCCTTCGATTTCAGCCCGCGGAACAAGTGCCGCAACCGAGTCGATGACAAGAACATCGATCGCGTTCGACCGCACGAGTGTGTCTGCGATTTCCAACGCCTGTTCGCCCGTGTCCGGCTGCGAGACGATCAATTCATCGATGTTGCAGCCCAGCTTACGGGCATAGACCGGGTCCAGCGCGTGCTCTGCGTCGATAAATGCAGCCGTTCCACCGCCGCGTTGCGCTTCGGCAATGGCATGAAGCGCCAGCGTCGTCTTACCGGAGCTTTCCGGTCCAAAAATTTCGATAACACGGCCACGCGGCAAGCCGCCGATGCCGAGCGCGATATCAAGCCCAAGTGAGCCTGTGGATACCGCTTCAATCTCCATGGTTTGGCGTGCGCCAAGCTTCATGGCTGAGCCTTTGCCGAATGCGCGGTCAATTTGCGCAAGCGCTGCTTCGAGTGCCTTTTCCCTGTCCATCATGGCTGCTGAACGATCCGTTTCGATGACTTTGAGTTGAGCCGACATGGCCATTCCCCTCGTAGCTGTTGCGCCTCCGACGTCAATCGGATGAACATCATGTATGCGATTTGTTCTCTTTGAACAAGAGGGGAACGACAAATTTTTTCATGTTTTGTTCTACAACAACCACTACGCGGCCATAGCGTTCCGAACGGCCTCGGCAAGTTGTTGAACAGAGAAGGGTTTCGGCAGAAAATCGACATTGTCGAGGGCAATGGAACGGCGCAGTTGCTCCTCGGCATAGCCGGACATGAACAGCAACGGCATCTTTGGATAGAGTTCCCGCGCATGACGCCCCAGCGTCGGTCCATCCATCATCGGCATGACCACATCGGACACCAGCATGTCGATATCACTGCGGCCTTTCAGGATATCGAGTCCCTCTTCACCATTTGTCGCGGTGATCACCTCATAGCCATGTCGCGTGAGCGCCCGCTCCGCGACGGCGCGAACCATGTCTTCATCTTCAACAAGAAGAATGGTGCCGCTGCCCCAAAGCTCTTCCGCCTTTTCCTTGACCTTAATGGGTTCAGCGATCTGCCCAGCCTCTACAATGTGAACCGGCAGATAGATGACAAAGCTTGTCCCCTCGCCCACCTTCGAATCGGCAAAAATGAACCCGCCTGATTGTTTGACGATCCCGTAGACGGTCGAAAGACCGAGGCCAGTCCCCTTCCCGACTTCCTTGGTGGTGAAGAATGGTTCGAAAATCTTGGTCAGCAGCTCCTGCTGGATGCCTGTGCCGGTATCGGTGACGCTGAGGGCCGTATAGTCGGCCACCGGCAAAATATCGCTGCCGATCTTGCGGACCTCAGCGGATGTCACCGCATAGGTTTGGATCGTCAGCTTGCCTCCACGCGGCATGGCATCGCGCGCATTGACGGACAGGTTGACGATCACCTGCTCCAACTGACCGGGGTCGGCGCGCACCGGCCCCAGATTGCGGCCATGCTTGACAATGAGCTCCACCGTCTCACCCATCAGGCGTTTGAGAAGGTTGGAGATTTCGGCGACGACATCCGGAAGCTGGAGGATCTGCGGGCGCAAAGTCTGCTGGCGGGAAAATGCGAGCAGCTGCCGCGTCAGCCCGGCAGCGCGGTTCGCATTATTCCGGATCTGCTGAATGTCGTCATAATTGCTGTCGCCCGGCGAATGACGCATCAGCATCAGGTCACAATGCCCCAAAATGCCGGTCAGGATGTTGTTGAAATCATGCGCGACACCACCCGCAAGCTGCCCGACAGCCTGCATCTTGGTTGCCTGCGCGACCTGTTTCTTGAGGCGCGATTCCTCGCTGGAATCCTTAATGGACATTAGCACGGCCGCCTCGCCCAGCCCTTTGGCGCTGGCGATGGTCAGCGCGACTGGCTCTTCGGGCAGGCTGACAAGGCGCACTGCGATATCACCGCTGATCGGTTGCCCCATGGCATAGCGGCGCACCGCATCGGCCACCGCCGCCTTGTCCTCCCGGATAACGAGGTCTCCGGGATAGATCGGCTTTGAGCCAATAGGCAGCCCCACGGCCCTGCAAAAGGCATCGTTCAAAAAGAGGAAACGCCCGTCCCGATCAGCCAGCGCCAGCCCGAGCGGCAACTTGGCCATCATGGCTTGCATGCTGAGCGCGACGTTCTGATCACCGCCCCCAGACTGGCTAGGATCGTCATCGAGCAGAATGACCAAAGTCGCGCTCTTGGGGTCACCGGGATCGGTCGGGATTTGCAGCAGACGCAAGGGGAGCCCTGCCCGCCCATCAATCACGAAGCGCAGGGCTCCATTCTTGTCGGTTTCAAAAAGAGAAACAAACTCACGGCCCTCAACCAATGCCTCGGGACGTCCGCCTGCCCGCATCGCAAACACCCGGCTCGCCGCGCGGATATTGCCTTCAGGGCCGATCAGGACGGTCATAATACCCGCTTCGCTCAACCGCTCTCCGGCGGGGCCAGAGATGAGACGTTTGGCTTCCGCCATCAAATCAAACTCGGCGGAAGGGAGGCACCGCCAGACGAGATGCGTCTCCTTCAGGCCGCTGCGCTGAATGTAGACATCGAGCAGCATGGTATCACGCCGAATGCCGAAAACTTCGGCGCGTCCGTCCCGCCAGGCATTCTTGGCGGCGTTTGTCAGCAAGGCGACTTGGGATGCATCGCTTGTGATGGCTGGAGGGGCCACCGCGCCACCGAACCAGGCCTCATGCAAGGCGTTGGCGCAGACCAGTCGACCGGTCCGGTCTGTGATGGCGACGGCCGTATTATCCCCATCGACAGCATCACGAATGAGCGACCAGTCCATATCTTGTTCGATGCCGGCTGCAGTCGGGAAAAGCTTGCGTGCAAAGATGACCAGAGCCGCTGAGGCCAGGACCATTGCCGAAAACCCTGCGGCTAAAGGCGCGCTTTGGGAAAACCAGAAGATCAGAACAGCCGATGCAATAGCGGCAATACCGACAAGGATCAGGAGGTTACGCTCTTCCTCTGCAGGCAAGTTCAAGATGGACGGTGATTTAACAACCGTCGACAAGGCTTTTTGATCACGCACGCCGAAGTCTGTGCCCTTTTCGGGAGCAGAGCGTCAAGCGGCCCGTCTCTTATGCGCCCGCGCTTTCCACTTTCGTGAAAGCCAAATCCGCCAGCTGACCGCGGCGATCACATAGCCAATGACCGCTGAAAGCAGCGCGATGAGGAAGAGCCCCGTCAACATCGCAGGCGCTGCACTGGACACAAGCCATTCGGCCCAAGCTGATAAAGGCGCATTACGTTCAATAAGCGCTTCAAACTGCGTGACATCCGCCCCCATGTTGAGCGCGGAATTGCCGACATAAATTGAGGCAACGAGAATAAACGGCGTTGTTGCTGGGTTGCTCAAAAAAGTCATCGCGGCAGCCATCGGGATGTTGGCGCGAAACGGGAGGGCGAGCAGCGCTGCGCCCGCAATCTGAATGCCGGGGATAAGCAGAAAAATACCGACCAGCAAACCAAGCGCCACGCCACGCGGCACGGAACGGCGGGTGAACCGCCACAAAGCGGGATGAAAGACCCGCTGCGCAAATGGCCGCAAAAATCGGCTGCGTTCAAAGCTCTCGCGGCTTGGCGCTTGCGATCGGATCCATGCGTTGAGGCGGCTCACCCGCGGTCCCTCATGATGCGGCCTGCTTCACGCTTCCAATCCCGCTGTTTGATCGTTTCCCGCTTATCATGCGCCTTCTTGCCCTTGGCGAGCGCCAGCTCGACCTTCGCACGACCGCGAGAATTGAAGTAGATGGAGAGCGGCACCAGCGTCATGCCATCGCGTGCCACCGCGCCATGTAGCTTGTTGATCTCCCGCTCATGCAGCAGCAACTTACGCGGGCGCTTGGGCTCATGATTGAAGCGGTTACCGTGGCTGAATTCCGGGATGTTCGCGTTGACGAGCCAGACTTCGCCGTTGGTCACTTCCGCATAGCTTTCCGCAATGGAGCCCTCTCCACCCCGCAACGCCTTCACTTCCGTACCGGTCAGGGCAAGACCTGCCTCATAGGTCGTGTCGATAAAATAGTCGTACCGCGCCCGCCGGTTCTCAGCGACCGTCTTTAGCTTATCAAATGTGGCGGGGCGTGGGCGTGCCATTAGATGAGACCAGCATGCTCCAACCCGGCATCCACAATGGAACGCGATCCGGCAGACGCGGGCGTCATCGGCAAGCGGACGTCTTCCGGGAAGTTGTCGGTCACCTTGGTGAGCGCATATTTCGTTGGTCCGGGGGAGACGTCCGAGAAGAGCGCGCCATGCAACGGGTGCAAGCGGTCATTCAAGGTGCGGGCAAGACCATAATCGCCAGCCTGACATGCCGCCTGAAACTCAGCGCAAAGGCGCGGTGCAACATTCGCCGTGACCGAAATGCAGCCAACACCGCCTGCCGCGTTGAACGACAGAGCCATATCGTCATTGCCGGAAAGCTGAACGAAATCCGTTCCACAGGCGAGACGGTGCGATGCAACACGGGCAAGATTGCCGCTCGCATCCTTAATGCCGATAATGCTCGGAATTTCCGCAAGACGCGCAACCGTTTCCGGCTGTATGTCCGTAATGGTCCGCCCGGGCACATTATAGAGGATGATTGGAAGATCGCTCTTTTCCGCCAGATGGGCGAAATGCGCGTACATCCCCTCCTGATTGGGGCGATTGTAATAAGGGGCAACAACCAGAGCTGCGGCGGCGCCTTCTGACTTGGCAAAGGCCATATGGCGCACGGCCGTCGCCGTATCGTTCGATCCGCACCCGGCAATCACCGGGACGCGCCCGTCGGCGACTTCAAGGCACAGAGAAATAACGCGATAATGCTCGTCAAATGACAGCGTCGCACTTTCGCCTGTCGTACCACACGGCACGAGCGCGCTGGATCCTTCGTGGATTTGCCAGTCAACAAGGCGCCGAAAGGCGTCCTCATCCACCTGGCCATTACGAAATGGCGTCACGAGCGCCGGAATTGAGCCCGAAAACATGTAGGGCAGCCCTTCACCTAATTACCGCATTACGTCATAAGGAGGACGTGAGTGGCGGCTTGTCGTTCAGTGTCAAATAAGGATGCGTACCCCATAATGTCCAGCATGTTGTCTCGCAGCTTGAAGGCTTTTCTTTTTACGCCGGTGCTTTGGATGGCGGACGGCGCTCTGGCCAACACCTCTGCAGGTGCAGGATCATCGTCTGCGGTGCCAATCCCTGCCCCGCCTATCGGCTCGATGGTCGCGCTGACAGACCCGACATCCATAGCTCTGAGCCAATGGAACACCCTTCGACGCAGCGACACTTTGCCCTTTTCAGCTTATGCCAATTTTCTGGCGGTTAACCAGGGCTGGCCGGGTGAGGCGACGTTCCGGAAAAATGCGGAGCGCATGATCCGTCCGGGCGTCGATAGTGCCAGCGCCATTATCGCCTATTTTCGAAAGTTTCCGCCTCAGTCGCCCACCGCGTTCCTTCGTTATGCCGAAGCGCTGGATGAACAAGATCGTCGCGAAGAAGCTGCCGATGTGGCCCGCAGCGCCTGGACCGGCGGTGCTCTGTCCAGTGATGATGAATCGCGATTGCTCACGCGCTTTGGATCTGTTTTGACAACGGCAGAACACGACCGGCGCATGGACAAATTGCTGTGGGCGCGGTCAACCACAGCTGCGGCAAGGCAAATCGGATTAACAAGCCCTGCCCGTCGTCCACTTTTCGATGTGCGGCTATCATTGTTGACCAAGGCTGCGGATGCACCAGACCGGCTTGCCTATGCCACGGCGGCGCTCCGTACTGATCCCGGCTTCTTTGTCGATTACATGTGGTGGCTGCGCAATACCGGCCAATCGGCGATCGCGCGACAGATGCTTCGCAACAACACGCCGCTCTCAGCGTTTCCGGCAGCGCCCGACGTCTGGCTTCAGATGCTCCTGCTTTCAGCACAGGAAGCCGCCAAGGCCGGTGACTGGCAGGTGGCCTATGACATCGCGAGCCGGGCGGACACGGCCTATGCGCCGGGCACTGTCGTCCGCGACCGTTCCTTTGCTGAGCGCGACGCCTATACCGACCTCGTCTGGTTGGCGGCTACAACGGGCCTTAACAAGCTGAATGTTCCTGCCGATGCCGCGAAGATGTTTCAACGTTATGCTGCGGCAGCCAAATCCCCGCAGACCCAAGCACGCGGCCTCTATTGGGCAGGCCGGGCGCTCGATGCCGCAGGACGTCGCGATGAGGCGCAACCCATCTATGAGAGTGCGGCTCGCTTTTTTGACCAGTTTCATGGCCAACTCGCCTCAGAACGTCTTGGTCGAAAGCCGGCGTTGCTTGCAGACACACGATCTTTGGATGTGTCCACCACACAGCGCGAGAGTTTCAACCGGCGCTCGGTCGTCAAAGCGCTTGTCGCCCTTGGGCAATCGGGAAATTGGATAGACCAAAGTCTGTTTGTTCGCAGTCTTGCCAATGGCATCAACAATGATGTTGATCATGCGCTTGCAACCGAACTGGCAGCGCGTGTCGGTCGGCCAGATCTCAACGTCATGATCGGGCGCAATGCACGTAATACCGGGTTGGCAAACTACGTGACGGCAGCGTTTCCACAAATACCTGTCCCACTCGAGTTGAGTTCAAGCTGGACCATAATTCATGCCATCTCTCGGCAGGAAAGCCAGTTCGACAAGGAAGCGACAAGTCGCGTCGGCGCGCGGGGGCTTATGCAGTTGATGCCGGGCACAGCGCGGGAAACCGCACCACGAGCCGGTCTTACCTACAATTACGCGAGCCTTGGCAACATCCAATATAATATGGCGCTTGGGTCCACCTATTTTGGACAATTGATGGACATGTACGGCGGATCCTACGTGCTGTCTGTGGCCGCCTATAACGCCGGGCCAGGCAATGTGAACAAATGGCTTCGCGCTAACGGCGATCCCCGAACGGATGTTGACGTCCTCACTTGGATTGAGAGCATTCCCCTTTCCGAGACGCGCAACTACGTACAGCGCGTTCTAGAAAACGCGGTGGTTTATGACATGCTCAATCCATCGCGGGCGACGGTCCGGACGAACACGCCCTTGTCGACCTATCTCGGTAAGCGCACTCCGGGCTGATGGATCAGCCCAATTACATTACGCCCGACGGCTTCGCGGCTCTGCGCGCGCGCTATGAAGAGTTGTTTTCCGGCGAACGTCCCAAGCTTGTTGAAACCGTCTCTTGGGCGGCCGGAAACGGGGACCGTTCCGAGAATGGTGATTACATTTACGGCAAGCGCCGCCTGCGCGAGATTGATCGCGAGTTGGGATGGCTTTCCCGCCGGATAAAGGCGGCCCGCGTTGTGGATCCGAGATCTCAGCAGGATGTTTCAACTGTATTATTTGGGGCTACAGTGACGCTTGCGGATGAACGTGACGCGCGGCGTGTTGTCACCATCGTGGGCGATGATGAAGCTCAGGCCGGTGAAGGACGCATCGGTTGGAACTCCCCCATTGCACGGGCCGTCCGTGGCGCCAGCTTGGGCGACTTGCGCAGGGTCCGCCTGCCATCCGGCGAGATTGAATATGAAATAATGGAGATAAGCTATCCAGCTGCCGCATGAGGCCTGAGGCTTAACTAATCTCTTCGAGGTCCGGAAATGTTTGGCGTGCCAGCGCTTCAACTTCGGGATCGATTGGCGGCGGCGTCATGTTCGCGTGCTTTTCCAACTGATCAGCGACTGTGTTTAGAAATGCGATGCGCGCCGCCTTTTTGTTGTTGGCGTCGATGATGGTCCAAGGGGCCCAGCGGGTGTCGCAGCGTTTGAACATATCCTGATAGGCCTCAAGATAAGCCTCGCGTTTACTGCGGTTCCGATAATCCTCTTTGCCCGTTTTCCAGCGTTTCCATGGATCGGCCAACCTTTTAAGGAAGCGCTTGTCCTGTTCGTCCTGCGTGACATGCATAAAGATCTTGATGAGGACGACGCCATTGTCGCGCTGCTGCGCTTCAAATTCATTGATCTCATCATAGGCCCGCTGCCACTGCGCATCTGTGCAAAAGCCTTCAATGCGTTCAACAAGGACCCGACCATACCAGGTCCGGTCGAAGATATTGATTTCGCCTTTGCCGGGCAATCGGTTCCAGAAGCGCCAAAGGAAATGACGGACCCGTTCCTCCTCCGTCGGTGCCCCGATGGGCCAAACTTCAAACCAACGTGGGTCCCAAACCGCGGTCAGCCGACCAATGGCGCCGCCTTTGCCCGATGCGTCCCAGCCTTCGACAGCGATGATCGCGCTGTTGCCATAGCTGATATAGGAGGCTTGGATCTTTGACAGGCGTTCCTGAAGCACGGCGAGATCGGCGTCATAATCGCCGTCATAGCCGTGCCCGCGTTCGAAATCTGAGAGATCTGCGCCCATAGCGGAAAACCTAGAAACAGATTTCCTGCGACGACAAGCACCAATATGGCGACGTTTTAAACCGCCCGATTTTGGGACATTTCTTAGATGAGCCATGAAACACCTTTCCGACCGCCCCTCAATTTGAAGGATGGTCGGTCAGGCTCCTGTTTCAAAGTAGAATTTCAGGACGCGACCGACACGCGGACACGGCTGAAGCAACTTCAGCCCTTGGTTTGTTCCACAATGCGGATGTTGAGTTCGCGCAATTGCTTGGCAGTCACCGGCCCAGGGGCGCCCATCATCAGGTCTTCCGCCTTCTGGTTCATCGGGAAAACGATGACTTCGCGGATATTCGGCTCATCCGCCAGCAACATAACGATGCGGTCGATTCCCGGTGCGGATCCACCATGCGGCGGCGCGCCGAACTTGAATGCATTGATCATGCCGGCAAAATTGGTGTCGACATCTTCCTGCGAATAACCTGCGATCTCAAAGGCCTTGTACATGATTTCCGGCAAATGGTTCCGGATCGCGCCGGACGACAGCTCCACGCCGTTGCAAACGATGTCATACTGGTAGGCAAGGATATCCAATGGATCCATAGTTTCCAGTGCATGCAGCTCGCCCTGAGGCATCGAGAACGGGTTGTGCGAGAAATCGACCTTCTTCGAGTCTTCATCGTACTCGAACATCGGGAAGTCGACGATCCAGCAGAACTCAAACTTATTGCCATCAATGAGGTTGAGCTGCTCGCCCACACGCGTGCGTGCAGCACCAGCCAGCTTTGCTGCCTGTGCTTCATTGCCAGCTGCAAAGAACAAGCCGTCGTCCGGTCCAAGGCCCAACGCAGCGTAAATGGCCGCCATGCCTTCTTCGCCATGGTTCTTGGCGATAGGTCCGCCAAATTCGCCACCCTTACGGGTCACATAGCCAAGACCGGCATGGCCTTCACTGCGGGCCCATTCGTTCATATCATCAAAGAACTTGCGACTCTTATCCGCGGTGCCCGGTGCCGGGATCGCTCGAACAACGCCGCCACCGCCGACGATGCGTTCGAACAGGCCAAAGCCTGACGCGGTGAAGTGCGCCGACACATC
This sequence comes from uncultured Sphingomonadales bacterium, assembly GCA_903839675.1. GTDB lineage: Bacteria > Pseudomonadota > Alphaproteobacteria > Sphingomonadales > Sphingomonadaceae > Aquisediminimonas. The sequence goes on along the minus strand of CAIMDB010000012.1, from coordinate 108,022 downwards.
AGTGATGACAATGGGATTGCGCAGGTCCGGCTTGTCCGAGCCGTATTTCAGCATCGATTCGCGATACGGGATGCGCGGGAAAGGTGCGGCGCTCACCTGACGGCCATTGGCGAACTCTTCGAACAGGCCGTGCAGTACCGGTTCAATTGCATTGAACACGTCATCCTGCGTGACAAAGCTCATTTCAAAATCAAGCTGATAGAACTCGCCCGGCGAACGGTCCGCGCGCGCATCTTCATCGCGGAAGCAAGGTGCGATCTGGAAGTAACGGTCAAAGCCCGCCACCATCAGCAACTGCTTGAACATCTGAGGCGCCTGCGGGAGGGCATAGAACTTGCCCGGATGAACGCGGCTGGGGACCAGATAGTCACGTGCGCCTTCGGGCGACGATGCCGTCAGAATGGGTGTCTGGAACTCGGTAAAGCCCTGATCGATCATGCGGCGACGCACGCTCGAGATCACGTTGGAGCGAAGCACGATGTTGTTGTGTAGCCGCTCACGACGCAAATCGAGGAAGCGATAGCGCAGGCGGATGTCTTCCGGATATTCCGCATCACCGAATACGGGCATCGGCAGCTCCTGCGCGGCGGATTGAAGGGTAACTTCACGCGCACGGATTTCAATCTCACCCGTCGGCAAATTGCCGTTCACCGTTTCAGCGGCACGAGCAACGACTTCGCCTGTCACCGTGACAACAGATTCGGCGCGAGCCTTTTCAAGTACCTTAAAGGCCTCAGAGTCGACGTCAGTGACGATTTGGGTCAAACCGTAATGGTCGCGCAAATCCACGAAAAGCAGATTGCCATGATCCCGCTTGCGGTGAATCCAGCCAGAAAGGCGGACGGTCGAACCGACATCGGATTTGCGAAGCTGGGCGCAGGTATGTGAGCGATAAATGTGCATGGCGCGCCTAGACGTGGACAGCGCCGAAATGTCAAGAAGAAGGGCATTTAATGCCCCTTCCCCTCCCCTCTATCGAGCCCTCTTTTTGGGGACGTGACGGCCTCTGAGACATCGACCCATGCGCATTTTAGTGGGTAACTTTGCAGGAATGTGCGCCAAGGGTGGAATGCGGCGGCGAAGGTCGCTAGGCGGATTAAATGAAGATACATCCTCTTGTTACGACAACAGAAGCGCTGGCAGAATTGTGCGCGCGCTGGGCAAAATCGACCTTCATTGCTGTCGATACCGAGTTCATGCGCGAAAACACCTATTGGCCGGATCTCTGCCTCATTCAGGTTGCTGATGAACATGAGGCTGCGGCCATTGATCCAAAGGCTGATGGCCTCAGTCTTGCGCCGCTGCTGGACCTCATGACCAACAATGAGGATGTTTTAAAGGTCGTGCATGCCGGTGGGCAGGACATTGAAATCATCTGTAATCTGACAGGCAAAACGCCGCACCCGATGTTCGATACCCAGATCGCGGCGATGGCGCTCGGTCAGGGGGAGCAGGTCGGCTATTCCAACCTCGTCGATGCATGGCTCGGCATCCAATTGGACAAGGGCGCACGCTTTACCGATTGGGCGCGCCGCCCGCTGGACAAACGGCAGATTGACTATGCCATTGGCGATGTCACGCATCTGGCCGTCATTTTTCCGCAAATGCTGGAAAAGCTGCGCACCACGGGTCGCGGTGTCTGGTTGAATGACGAGATGGAGCGGATTGCCGATCCCTCCCACTATGTTGCCGATCCACAAACCATGTGGAAGCGCGTGAAGATTGCCACCCGCAAGGCTGAGCCTCTTGGACGTTTGAAGGCGCTGGCCGCTTGGCGTGAGACCGAAGCGCGCAATAAGAACATCCCGCGCGGGCGCATCATGAAGGATGAAACGCTTGCAGATTTGGCGATGCATCCGCCGCGCAGTCAGCAAGATCTGGCCAAGGTTCGTGGGCTGTCCACATCATGGGCCGGAAATGAAATTGGCAGCCGCCTTATGGATACGCTGGCCGATGCAGAGCCACTCCCTGCTGCAGAAATGCCCGCACGCGATGATCGCCGACCGGGACTGGGCCGCGAAGGTGCGCTTGTTTCAGATCTGTTGAAGCTCCTGCTTAAGATCCGTGCCCGTGATATCGATGTCGCCCCGCGGCTCCTTGCGCGAACAGATGAGCTTGATCTGCTGGCAGCAGGCCATCGTCAGGATCTTGCCATTCTCGATGGCTGGCGGTTCGAACAATTTGGCCGCGATGCGCTTGATCTGGTCGAAGGACGGCTGGCGTTCGGCGTGGTTGGCGGGAAGCTCAAAATCACGCGGATAGAAGACGACACGCAACCTAGCGAAATCGCAGATTAACGCTCAAGGCGACTGCCAGATCAGTCGATGAGCCCGCGTGCAACAAGCGCCTCGCGAGCAAGCGGGACGGTTAGCCCTCGTTTTTGAGAGAGTGACGCCGCGTCCAATGCATCCGCGGCCATAAGCAGCGTGAGGTAACTCCGCTCCAGCCGCGATGAGATATAAACCCCAACCTCGGGTGGTAATACCAGACCACGCTTAGCGAGCATCTTAGCTAATAGGGCTTCAATTAAAGGGGCGTCCGGCGCCTCAATGGTCACAAGTGGGGTCGCAGCTAGGCGGGACCGCAAATCTGGAAGCTTGATTGTCCAAGCCGGTGGTGCCTGACCGGCAACAATCAAAAGCGGAACCCGCGTTTCTTGGGCCATATTCCATGCATGAAACAGGTCTGCCTCTGGCTTGTTCTCGGCATCGTCCAATATTGTCCCGCCCGAACGCGCGGCAAAGATGCGCGCGAGCAGGCTTCGCCCGCTTTTTCTTGGTCCGACCAATAGGCCAGCACGCACCGGCCAACCGCCCCAACGATCCAGATGGCGGACCGCCGCTTCATTAGCAGACGTCACGATAAAATCGCTTTGCTCTTCCTGTGTGGGCCAATCAAATGGCAGGCCGATTTGGGTCATCTGATTGGACAGCGTGGCTATCGCCGTATCCGGATCGTATCCCCGGAGACCGACACCCGGTAACCGCGCGCGGCAAGGCCAAGGCGTAGCATATCTACATCGCCGTCAAACGCGACGCGCATCACCGAAACGCCACCCAGCGCGAGGCTCGACGTCGATGCCGACCGCACGCCCGGCACAGCTTTCACGGCCGACTCGGCCGATGTGACAGAGGCCACATCGGGGGTTTCAAACTGGATAGAGAAGGTCTTAGCGGCAGTCGCGACAGCACGTTCCTCCTCTGGGGTCGTCACCGCCTGTTCCCCAGTGTCGGCCGTGTCATCGACAACGTCCGCAGCTTCGAGTTCTTCCTCCTCAACAGGTTGCTCAATCACAAGCGACGTGTCCGGTGCGAGCCGACCCGAAGCGAGCGCTTGTGCAAATACGCCGTCCAGTCGCCTTACTCCGGCATCCATCAATTTTGGGATACCCGCGCTTGATTCTACACGCAGCGTGAAATTGCCCAGCGGTTTGGCATCCGGGCCGTAAAAGGCTGAAAAATGACCCAATACCGGCCCGCCAGGATAGAAACGTTCCAACCGGACCTGCGGAATGATGAGGTCTGCAGCCCCATATTGGTCCAGCAACATCCGCCACCAGCGTCGACCGGGCCGTTTCGTCTGTGAAGCCGTCAGCAAGAGCGGATCGGCGCCTCCGCCCGTCGGGCGAACATAATCAATAACGCTGTCCGCAGTCCTAAAGCGCGCCCAAGCCTTTTGCCATTCCGTGCGCGTCTCAAAACTTTGCGGAAGTCCGCCGCTGTACTGAATGGGGATGACAAGAAGCGGTGCGGACCGGCGCATGTTTCCGGAAACGCCAAGAATTTCGGATGTGCGGACGCGATCAAACAAAATTCCCAGCCGGGCGATGTAACGGTTGGGGCCAATTTGTTCGTCTTCCACGACGATGCCTGACACAATCGAATCGAGCGCTCCATCGCTCAGGCCCGGAGCGCCCGGTCCGTGCGTTTCTTCCCACAGTTTTTTCCAGCCGAGCCGCTGCGCCTCGCGCCAGCCGCGGAGCCGGGCGGCATCTGCAGTTTTGGCTGCAACATCAACGACAACGCCGTTCACCTCAAAATTGCTGGCGCTGTCGATGGGCGGCACGCCGCGTTCTCCGCCTTCAAGCTGCGCATAAACCGCCATACCCATGACGCCCGCAACAAGGGCGGCGGCAAAAGGAAGCAGTCGGAAATGGCGGATCTGGAACGTCACGCGCGCCTTTTGGCGAGTTGGACGTGGAATTCCAAGAGCGATATCGCTAGCAGCCAACAAATGGACTCTAAGAACGCATCACCCGAACCCTATACCTATGCGAAAGCGGGCGTCTCGATCGCCGCTGGAAACGCGCTTGTGCGTGCCATTGCGCCGCTCGCCAAGTCCACGCGCAGGCCCGGTGCCGATGCGGATTTGGGCGGGTTTGGCGGTTTCTTTGATTTGAAAGCTGCAGGTTTTATCGACCCATTGCTGGTCGCGGCCAATGATGGCGTCGGAACGAAGCTGAAACTTGCTATCGATTCGGGCAAACATGATGGTGTTGGCATCGATCTCGTCGCCATGTGCGCCAACGATCTGATCGTTCAAGGCGCAGAGCCGCTCTTTTTCCTCGATTATTATGCGAGCGGTAAGCTTGATAATGCTGTTGCCGAGCGCGTGGTGGCGAGCATTGCAGAAGGCTGCAAGCAAGCCGGCTGTGCGCTCATCGGTGGTGAGACAGCAGAAATGCCGGGCATGTACGCCGACGGTGATTATGATCTCGCCGGGTTTTGTGTCGGCGCTGTTGAGCGGTCACAGGTTCTGACGGCGGATAAGGTTGCCACAGGCGATGTTATCCTCGGCCTCGCCTCCTCCGGTGTGCATTCCAACGGATTCTCACTCGTGCGTCGTCTGGCGGCGGACAAGGGATGGAAACTGGATCGCCCTGCCCTGTTTGATCAGGACGTGCTTCTCATCGACGCACTGATGGCGCCAACGCGGATTTACGTAAAGCAACTCTTGCCACTCGTGCGTGCTGGGACCGTCCATGCCATGGCGCACATCACCGGTGGCGGCTTGCTGGAGAATATCCCGCGCGTGTTGCCGGATGGCCTGCACGCACATGTTGATGCAGACCTTTGGACCCAGCCGCGTCTGATGGCGTTCTTGCAGGCGCAAGGAAACATCGAACCCGAGGAAATGGCCCGCACCTTCAACTGCGGCGTCGGCATGGCCGTCGTCGTTGCAGAAGCAGACGCAGAGGCCGCAATTCAGGCGCTTGAGGCAGCCGGTGAGGCGGCCTTCCGCATCGGCCATATCGAAGCTGGCGAAAAGGGATGCACCGTCCGCGGCTCTGTGGAGACGTGGAGCGCAAAGGCAGACTGGTCTGCCACGCACAATGGCTAAGGCGCGCATCGCCGTCCTGATTTCGGGTCGCGGCTCGAACATGGCGGCGCTCGTTTATGCGGCCAAGCAGCCCGACTGCCCGTTTGAGATCATCTTGGTAGCCGCAAACGACCCCGAGGCGGCGGGCCTCGCTTTTGCGGAAGCTGAGAAGATTCCAACATTCTCGCAGAGCCACAGGGGCATGAAGCGGGCCGAATTCGACTCAATCCTCGACGGTGAAATCCGCAAGGCCAAGGCCGACTATGTTGTGCTGGCCGGATATATGCGTCTCCTCTCCCCTGAATTTGTCGGGAAATGGGAGGGCCGCATGCTTAACATCCACCCGTCCCTGCTGCCAAAATATAAGGGCCTCGACACGCATGAACGCGCGCTTGGGGCTGGCGATACGGTTGCCGGATGCAGCGTGCATCTGGTGACGGCTGAACTCGATGAAGGACCGGTTCTTGCCCAAACAGAGGTTGCCGTAATGGTCGGCGACACAGTGGATAGCCTCGCCGCCCGCGTATTGATTGCGGAACACCAGACCTATTCCCGCGCGCTTGCCGTCTATGTCACGCGCGAGCTTGATCCAGCCTGGCTGCTGGATCAGGTGCGTCAGCGGGCCATGATTTTGCCCGGTGTGGAAGAACGGACCTCCCATGGGTCCCCCGGGTTCGCCATTGTTGGCAGCAAGTTCTTCGCGCTGTTTTCGCAGCACCATCACGGTGATGAGCGTATCGCGTTGCTGGTGAAGACGAGTGGGGCTGAGGAGCAATCCATGCTGATTGAGCAGGATGATGACCTCTATTATCTGCCGCCATATTATGCGCCTTCGGGCTGGATCGGGATTAGGCTGGATTTAGGCCAGACCGATTGGGACCATATCGCCGGTTGGTTGCAAAAGAGCTGGCTGATCTGCGCACCGGCCAAACTGCGCAAATCCTTCGACATTGCGGCGGACTTCTAAACCGAAAGCCCTTCGGACAAGGCTTCAACCAAAGCTTTGACCTTCTTCTGTCGCCACTGCGGCAGTGGTGCGACCAGCCAATAGGCCAGATCACCCGGTGCGGCATTGTCCAAGGCGCGCACCCGTCCGGCATCGATGTCCGATTGCGCAAGCAACATCGGCACACGCGCACGGCCAAAGCCGTTCGCAGCAGCATCAATGGCTAGCCCCGCGTCCGACACGCGCAACGTTGTCGCATCATCGGCAGCACTTCCCGGCCAACCGATTAGCGTATCGCCGCCGCCTTTTGCCGCCGCGACAGTCACCATGGCGCCATCCGAAAGCCGTAACCCTTCATGGATGCCGGGATCTGCGGCCAAAATCACCGCAAGGTCTAGATTGGCCTCAGTGAATTCGGGCAGAACATCGGTCGACACGATCGAAAAGCGCGTTTCAGGATCGCTTCGGCCATAGGCCGCTAGGCGTGGGGCGAGCCACTTGGCCGTAAAGTCGCGCGGCGCGGCAATCGTCAGCGCCTTAGACGACTGCCCCGCCTGCATGGCACGGACCGACTCTTCAAACTGCAGAAATCCGGCCCGCAGTGCATCCAGCCCGTTTTCGGCTTCAGGTGTCAGTTCCAGCCCCTTGGGCGTGCGACGGAACAACACAACGCCCATCACGTCTTCCAGCGCGCGGATCTGCTGCCCGACGGCGGCCGGTGTCACGGCAAGCTCATCGGCTGCCCGCGTGAAGCTCAGATGACGGGCGGCGGCGTCAAACACCCGCAGACCGTTCAAAGGAAGCAGCGTCCGCTTCATCCGCTCACTACCGGGGCACGGAGTTCAAAACGGGGAATAGCGATGTCGAAATGCTCGCCGTCCTCGTCGATCATCTGGTAGGACCCAACCATCGATCCGGAAGATGTGTTCAAGGGGCAACCGGAGACATAATCATAGGATCCGCCCGGCTTAACCACCGGCTGTTCGCCAACAACGCCTTCGCCTTCCACCAAATGCATCGTGTTGCGCGCATCCCGTATTTCCCAGCGGCGGGTGAGAAGCTGCACAGCCATGTTTCCATGGTTCTCAATACGAATGTGATAGGCCCAGAACCAGCGCCCGTCCTGAGGCTGGGACTGTTCCTGCAGATAGTTCACCGACACACGGACGATAACCGAACGTGTCTCTTCAACATAAGGGAAGAGCGCAGCGATCATAGCCCGACGGCGCGTAGAGCCTGATCAATGTCTTCGATCAGGTCCTGCGGATCTTCTAGGCCGACATTTAGGCGCAACATGCCCTCTTCCACGCCCATGGCAGCGCGCGCATCTGGACCGACGCTGTGATGCGTTGTGGTCGCGGGATGCGTCATCAGTGACCGTGAGTCTCCGATATTGTTGGAAATGTCGATCAGTTCAAGCGCATTAAGGAGCGCCATCGCCTGCTTGCGATCATCTACGATAAACGAGAAAATCGGCCCACAGGCCGACATTTGCGACATGGCAAGATTGTGCTGCGGATGGCTGGCAAGCCCCGGGTGGAGCATCGTCTTAACCCGCCCTTCCATGAATTTGCCAACGAGCATCGAATTTTCAGACTGGCGACGGATACGCAGGTCGAGCGTCTCCAATCCTTTCAACACCACCCAAGCGTTGAAAGGAGACAGGTTCGGACCGGTATTGCGCTGAAAAGGCAGCAGCTTTTCATTGATGAAGTCATGACTGCCGGCGACAGCTCCGGCCAGCACACGCCCCTGCCCGTCCATCATCTTGGTCGCGGAATAAGCGACGACATCTGCCCCGAATTCCATTGGCCGCTGCAATGCTGAGGTCGCAAATGCGTTATCCACAACAGTCGTGATCCCGTGTTCGCGGGCAAGGCCGCAGACATAGGTCATGTCCACAATATCCATCGTCGGATTGGCAGGTGTTTCGAAGAAGAAGACCTTTGTGTTCGGCTGGATCGCCGCCTTCCACTGGTCGTTGTCGCGACTGTCGATGGTGGTCGTGGTGATGCCGAACTTCGGCAGCAGGCTGTCCGTCAGCCAGCGACAGGAGCCAAAAGCCGCACGGGCCGCAACGACATGGTCGCCTTGTTCCAATTGGCATAAAAGAGCCGCCGTCATGGCGGCCATGCCTGTCGCTTGGCAACGCACCGCATCCGCACCTTCCAGAAGCGCGATCCGCTCCTCCAGCATCTCGACGGTCGGGTTCTGCAGCCGAGAATAGGTCATCCCCGGTTCACCCGCGAAGCGCGCGGCGACCGTTTCGGCATCGTCATAAGTATAGCCGGACGTCAGGAACAAGGCCTCAGACGTCTCACCATGTTCTGACCGCCAGGTCCCCCCGCGCACGGCCTGCGTTGCGGTGCGCCACTTGGACGTGATAGCGCGATTCTGTCCGGTATCCTTCTTCATGCCAGCCTCTTCCTAGCGTCTGGCGTTCAGGTCAATGGGGTTTGACCCGACAGAACGACGGCAACTTGGCTTTGGTCCATGTTTCCACCCGAAAGAATGACGGCAACACGCTTGCCCTGCATGGCGTCTTTTTCTTGCATCAGAGCCGCGAGCGCCACGGCCCCGGCGCCCTCAGCCAGATTGTGCGTATCCTGCCAATAAGCGCGAATGGCTTCTGCAACCTCGTCATCCGTTACGCCGACGAAACGGTCCGCACCTTTGCCAAAATAGTCCAGTGCGGCCTGAACCGGAGTGCAGACGGCTACACCATCTGCAAAAGTATGGGCCGTTGGGCTCGCGATCAAACGCCCGGCTTCAAAGGACAGCTTGGCGGCATCAACATGCGCCGAAACGACGCCAACGATCTTGGTCTTCAGACCCATGGCATCGCGCGCGGCGATCGTCCCGCAAAGGCCGGATCCGCAACCGACCGGCACATAGACTGTGTCGAGGTCTGGCACCGCGTCAAAAAGCTCAAGTCCATAAGACGCAACGCCGCGCACCAGCTCTTCATGGTAAGAGGGCACCATGAACAGGCCATATTGCGCAGCCCGGGCAACGGCTTCAGCTTTGGCGCTGTCAAAATCATGTCCATGTTCGATCAGTTCGGCGCCAAAAGCCCGCATCGCGGCGTTCTTTTCACGCGCATTCCCAAGCGGGACGATGATTGTCGCTGTCAAACCAGCTTTTACAGCAGCTCGGACCTGCGCCTGTCCGTGATTGCCCCGCGTCGCGGTGATGATGCCTTTGACATGGGGATGCTCCGCCCGAAGCCAGTCGATGAAGGTGATCGCCCCACGCGCCTTGAAGGCGCCTGTCGGCGTATGGTTTTCATGCTTGACCCAAACCTCGCAGCCCGTCCGCTCAGCCAACAGGGGCCAAGCATATTGCGGTGACGGCGGCATGTCCTGATAAATGCGCGCCGCGGCGCCTCGAAGATCGTCAAGCGTGAACATAGGTCTTCAAAGCTTCCCGAGAACAGCGTCCCCCATCTGCGCAGTTGTCATGCTACCGCCCAGATCTGGGGATCGGGCGCCATCAGCGAGTGCAGCCGCAACAGCAGCCTCAATTTTGTCAGCATGTTCAGGGAGATCCAGGGAATACCGCAGCATCATGGCCGCCGACAACATGGTCGCAAGGGGGTTCGCCTTGCCCTGCCCTGCGATGTCAGGCGCAGATCCGTGAATAGGCTCATACAAACCCTTTTTGCCGTCATCGAGTGACGCTGAAGGCAGCATACCAATAGAACCCGCACACATGCTCGCCTGATCCGAGAGGATATCGCCAAACAGATTGCCCGTCACGATGACATCGAACTGGCCTGGATTACGGACAAGCTGCATCGCTGCGTTGTCGACGTACATGTGGCTCAACGCGATATCGGGATACTCAGCCGATGTTTCGATGATCACATCCCGCCAAAGCTGCGATGTTTCCAGCACGTTGGCCTTGTCGACGGAGCAAAGCTTGCCTTTGCGGGCACGGGCCGTCTCAAACCCAACCTTTGCAATCCGGCGGACTTCGGCTTCGTTATAGGACATGACGTCATAGCCTTCACGCAGCCCTGTGGCCGTGGTGCGGTGGCCCTTCTCTCCAAAGTAAACGTCGCCATTCAATTCCCGCACAATCACCATATCGATCTGCGTGGCAACTTCAGGACGCAGAGCTGAAGCGTCTGCGAGTTCCGGAAATAGCTTTGCGGGGCGGAGGTTGGCAAAAAGGCCCAATTCCTTGCGGAGGCCCAGGATCGCCTGTTCAGGGCGAAGATGCCGTTCCAAAGCGTCACAATCCGGATCGCCGACCGCTCCGAAAAGAATGGCATCTGCACGTCTCGCGACATCGAGCGTGGACGGCGGCAAAGGATGGCCGAGAGTTTTATAGGCCGCGCCACCGACCGGAGCTTCCTCATACGTCAGACCGTCAATATTAAGGGCATCCAACACGCGCTTGGCTTCGGTGACGACTTCCGGTCCGATTCCGTCTCCAGGCAATAGGGCGATGAGCATGTTGTTTTCCTCCGTTTGGCCGCGCAAATGGCCGGAAGCGCGCCATTACGCAACTGCCCTTTTCATCCTTTCCATCAACCGGTCGCGTGCGCTGAGCACATCTGTTGCGCGTCCCTGAAAGATGTGGCGGCCCAATTGCGCGCCATTGGCATTGAGCAGCGTGAGTGTTTCGTTCCATTCGCGAGGGATATCTGTCGATCCAGCCCCATATCCCAATGATCGGAGAAGAAGCAGCTCATAGGCGGCTAGAGCCCCTGCCCAATCCCGCACCAGATTAGCTGACTCAATGGCTGAAATAACAGCATCAAGTGATTGATATATTTCGGGATATGGCTGTTCGTCCGGTAGGGTGGACGCCGTCACCGCGCAGCACCACTCCAAGGCAGCAGAGGCCAGTGGTTCCGTCATCAATGGTGCACGGGACGTGAGGAGCTCAACAGTGAGCCCAGCCAACTGGCCTGCATTTCGTTCCCTAAATTCTGCAGTGACGGCATTTGCGGCAATCAGGATGGGGCGCATCGTGCGGGAGCGTCCACCCCGAACATAGCCCGCGATAAGGCCATGATCCGGCGTCATAAGGCGCGCAATGACGCCATGTTCACCATGAGGCCGAAGCGCACAGACAATCGCGTTGGTCCGAATAATCACAGGCGAAGCATTGGTGTGGATTGCCCGATTTAGCAAATCCTTAGGATGGCAACGTTATTCGGGCCATTGTCATGACCTATATGGACCCCAATCTGGCGCCTGCACGGCTCTCAGGCGGTGATACCGCCCCGTGCCCCATTGCTCCTGGGCAGCGCTTAAGGCCGCACCAGGACTTTGGCCGACGGTTCATCATATTCGTTGATACGGAAGAAGAATTTGATTGGAAGGCAGATTTTTCGCGCGCGGCCAACAGCACTGTCGCCATATCCGCCCTTAGAGAGGCCACGGCACGTTTCAACGGCTATGGCGTTCACCCTGTCTATCTTTGCGACTATCCTGTCATCACAAGGCCCGAGAGTCGGCTCATCATCAAAGATCTGGCCCAGTCCGGGGCCTGTGACGTTGGGGCGCATCTTCACCCTTGGGTCAATCCGCCGCACGACGAAGCCATGGTGCCACGCAATAGCTTCACTGGGAATTTGCCAGTTGCTCTCCAGCGGGAAAAGCTGCGCCGTCTCACCGCGGCAATGACGGAGTTAACCGGGAAATCGCCAACGGTGTTCCGCGCCGGGCGTTATGGGCTAGGGCCTGAGACAATGTCCCATCTGGCAGAGCTTGGCTATCGCATGGATGTGTCTGTCCGTTCTCTCTTTGATTATTCGGGGGAAGACGGGCCGAATTATGCCGACTGTCCGGTCTGGCCATGGCAGACGCCAGAGGGGATCGTGGAGCTTCCGCTGACAAGCGGTTGGACAGGGCGCCTGCGCAAGTTCCCGGCCCTTTACCGGAGCCGCACGCTCCACGGCGCTTTGGCAAAGACGGATTTACTCAGGCGCGTTCCGCTGACGCCGGAAGGAACTCCGGTAAAGCAAGCGATTGAAGCCATTGAGGCCCTGCATGAAGATGGCCTCGATATCTTCAGCCTTTCATTCCACTCGCCAACGCTGGCCGTCGGGCACACGCCCTATGCGAAAAATGGCACTGATCTTGCGCGCTTCTGGGATTGGTGGGATGCCATCTTCAAGGCCTTTGATCGCCTCGGTGTAAAGCCCGCGCGCTATGACGCCTTGGCCGATGCGCTTTGCGGGCCGCAATGATGTCCTCCTTACCCATCTTGAAGGATGCACTCACAAGCATTGTGTCTGCGTCCGACATCTCTGCGCAATTGGCAGCGGAGTGGGATGACCTTGCCCGATGCGCGAGCGAGCCCAACAGCTTCTATGAACGCTGGTTTGTCGAGGCGAGCCTGCGCCATCTTACCATCCCAGACAGTGTCCAATTCCTGTTTGTCCGCGATGCCAACGGCGCGCTGGTGGGGATGCTCCCATTGCGTAATGGCCAAAGGTACGGACGGATGCCTCTGTCGGCGCTTCAGAACTGGCTGCATTACAATCAGTTTTTGGGCGTTCCACTGGTGCGCAAGGGATCGGAAGAGCTCTTTTGGCGCAAAGTCATCGCAGAATTTGATGAAAGTCGGCTGCGTTCCGACATCCTCTATCTCTCTGAAATGCTGGCCAGTGGGCCCGTTACAGACGCACTTTTTGCTGTGTGCAAAGATTTGGGAAGATCTGCGGCTATCGTCCATCGTTATCAGCGGGCGCTGCTCGTGGCGGGCTCAACACCGGACGTATATTGGTCAGAATCCGTCCGCAAAAAGAAGCGGAAGGAAATCGCACGGCTGGAAAACCGTCTTTCTGAGATTGGCGAGATCCGTGTTGATAATCTCCGTGTTGAAACAGATGCGGCGGCGTGGATCACGGCGTTCCTCTCGCTAGAGGCGGCCGGCTGGAAAGCGCTGGACGGGGCTGCTCTCGACAAGGAGGATGGCACCCGCAACTTCTTCCGCGCTGCCATTGCCGAGGGGTTGAAACAAGGGCGCGTTGAGATCCTTCGCCTGCGCGTCGGCAACGAGACGATCGCCATGTTGATCAACTTCCTCGCAGAGTCGGGCTCCTTCTCGTTCAAAATTGCCTATAATGAGGATTATGCCCGCTATTCCCCGGGCATCCTCATTGAAAAGGCAAATCTTCAACGACTGGCCGACCCGTCCTTTGGCTGGATGGACAGTTGTGCCGTTGAAGATCACCCAATGATCAACAGTTTGTGGCGTGGGCGGCGCGAGATCGTGCGCATCGCATTGCCGCGAAACGTCTTGCGCGCCGCTGTCATGTTTCGCGCTGCGCGCCTTGTTGAGACGGGGTGGTCGGCGATCAAACAGTTCCGCAACCGCGGCCAGAATGACAATGGGGTATAAGAGATGACTACGAGCTTTGACGCCGCCGCGCTGGCGACCTTCAACAAACTTTATCCCGAAACAAGTGGTACCCTGAGGCACCAGCTGGTCGACCACCCGCTGCTTCAACTGGACCGTCTAGCTGAGTTTGCTGCGCGGATTGATCCCAAAAACGTGGAATATAATATCGGCCAATTGCCGGTTGGCATCGACCCTGCGGCCGTACCCGGCAACGGGCTAAGCATCGAAGAAACCGTCCGTTCTATCGAACAAAATGGATCTTGGATGGTTCTCAAATGGATCGAAAATGATCCCGACTATCGCGCGCTTCTCCACGAAGCTCTTGCACCGTTGCAGCCTTATGTCGCCCCCAAAACAGGCGAAATGTTGACGCTACAGGGCTTCATCTTCGTCTCATCGCCGGGAGCGGTGACGCCGTATCATATGGACCCGGAGCACAACATTCTGCTGCAGATCCGGGGCGATAAGATCATGACCGTGTTCCCGCAGGTGGACGATCAGCTGCTCTCGGATCAGGACCACGAACGCTATCATTTGGGCGGACACCGCAATCTGGTGTGGCAGGACACGTTTGCCGCTAAGGGCAAGCCAGTTCCACTTGCGCCCGGTGACGCCGTCTATGTTCCGGTAAAGGCGCCGCATTGGGTAAAGGTTGGCAAAGAGCTGTCGATCTCCCTGTCGATCACATGGCGGTCGAACTGGAGCTATCGGGAGGCCGATGCACGGGGCTTTAACTCTGTGCTGCGGGAAATGGGCCTGACACCCACCGCGCCGGGCCGGTTTCCAAGCCAGAACCATGCAAAGTCTCTCGCCTTCCGTGCGATCCGTCGTGTCAAAGGCCTTGTCGGTAAGAACGACTAAAAGGCGCGCGCCAATTGGTCCATTAGGGCCCGGGCCGGACTTACGGGCTGATCCTCATTTCCCAACTCTGCATCGAGACGCGCAACGCGGGCATAGAGATCGAGGCTCGCTTCAATGCGTGTAAGGGCGCCATCTGGTAAACCCGTCAACGATGCGAGGTCCGTCTCCGTGGGCCCACCCAGTTTACTGGGAGGCTTTGCGTTTATCCCCGATGCAGGCGATGCTAGAGACCGCTGCCCAAGCAGCCAGGCGATGATGTGCATCAACCGTGTCGTCACTTTCAGCGATTCGCATGAAAAAGCGACCCGGAGCACCGGGCCAAGCGCATCCCGATCTTCGCGACTGAACGTGTCGAAATAGGCGCGCGCATCGTCCGCCAGCACCATGGCCTCCACATAAAGCGCATCAATGACCTTTGCCGTCACTTTTGATTGGGGTGCTGCAACCGCGTCCATTTGGCGGATATGACAAGCGGCTACATGGCCGACCAGTTAGAAACGGCGTTAACGGCGTTTCAGGCGATAATATCCGGAATGAGATGCGACTCAATCGCTGCAATCTCATCACGCAGCGCCAATTTGCGCTTTTTGAGACGCGCTAAGCGCACCTGATCATGCACGACCGTTTCCCGCAACGCGTCAATGGCAGCGTCCAAATCCCGATGCTCTTCTCGGAGTGATTCGAGCCGCGCGCGCATGAATTGCTGTTCCATCTCATTCCTCAACAACATTTATGCGCAGTCGCCAGACATGTCTGCAAACTGTCACGAAACTTTCTTTTAAGGTCATTCGGTCTGTCGCGGGAAAATGCTCCATTGTCGAGATAACTGCAATATGGGCGCGACATGTCATGCAGATGATGTTCTATTCAACGCCTCAGAAATAACTGGAGTGTCGCTTATGGAACATAATCATGTTTTCGCACTCGAAGCCAAGCACGCCTTGCTTGACCAGAAGATCCATCAGGAAGAGCAACGGCCCTATCCTGATCAGCTCACACTGAGCCGCCTCAAAAAAGAAAAGCTGAAAATTAAAGAGGTCTTGGCAACCGGCTAACGGTTGCGATCGGTGTGCTGCCCTGAGGCGATCTGCCTCAGGTCGGCATCCGAAATCAGGTCATCTTCAAACCTGGACGCCGCGTTGGTGCTACTTTCAGAAAATCAGGCGTTGGATCTTCGCCCTTGCCAACAGGTTGACGTACTTTGGCGGGATCAATTTCGGCATTAAAAGCAATGCCCATCCGGCCATCTGTTGCCCAAACCACCTTGCCCTTGGTCATTGGCAGGTTCTTCATTTCAACAATAACAGCGGTGCCAACAGCCAGAATGGTTGGCGCTTCGGCCATCAACCCCGTCGGAGAGAGGTTGCGGATGCGAATAGGTTCACTGGAAACGCCACCATCTACACCCATTTTGCCGAGCAAAAATAGGCTGGACCGATTGGTCGAACGCTGCCCTCGCGCATTCAACGCATCATCGTCGCTGGAGTTTGGTACACTGGCCATAGCGTCCGAATAATCCAAATAGCTTTTCAATCGGTAAACGGCGTCCAAATCATTCATTCGTCACGTGAAATTTTTTCCTGCCGCTCATGGGCTTCCTGCGCTTCAACGGTCATTGTCGCAATAGGCCGTGCTTCAAGCCGCCCCAAAGAAATGGGCTCTCCTGTGACTTCACAGTAACCGTATTCGCCTTCTTCAATGCGGCGAAGCGCGGAATCAATTTTTGAAATGAGCTTACGTTGCCGGTCCCGCGTGCGAAGCTCAATGGACCAATCTGTCTCGCTCGACGCGCGGTCTGTTAGATCTGGTTCACGCAATGGCTCGTTCTGAAGCGTATTCAATGTATCCTGCGCTTCCTTCAGGATCGACTCTTTCCAGTCGAGCAACTTCTTTCGAAAATACGCCAATTGACGGGCGTTCATGAACTCTTCGTCTTCGCTCGGGCGGTAGTCGATATCGACAGCGTCAATCGAATCTCCCTGACCGTTGATCGCATTCGCCATAACCCGAAACTCCCTGGCTTTCAGCCTTGGATCCGGCATGCGCCGGGACCTGTCGTGAGCCGCGCTATAATGACCCCATTTCGGAGGCACAAGCGGGCGAATCACCGCAAAGTTCTTGCATCAAGGGTGCAGCGTGCCGAGACAAATTAAAGACAGTGGTTTGATAAATGTCCCAGAAACAGACCCTATTTGGCACATTAACCATAACCGTTGTTCCGTTGCGGCAGATGGAACCGTCAAAATGGCAGGAAAGACGGTTAATCCGGTTGCGGCGTCGTAACGTCTTAAGCAATCCAGCCCCATTGTTTCTGTCGACGCGGCAACGAGCTTGTTGGCCGGGTGACGAGTAAAAGGGGTTGAACGCCATGTCTGTTCGTATGGCACTGACAAAACTTTGCGCTTGCGCATGCGGTGGAGCGGTTATTGGCGGTGGCGCCATGCATGCGACCCAGGCCCAGCCCCTGCGGTCTTCCTATTCCGCACCTGCTCCCAAGGTCAAAAAGGTCGTCCGGCAAAGGCTCGCAGCAGCCCCGCGGTCGAACGGTCGTGTGGTCAAGCGTATTAAGCGGGTAACAACGACGACAACCAGCATGTCTTGCGCGCCGCAGACAATCCGCCTCGCATCTGCCGGTCAAGAGCCGCTGCGCTCTCGCCTGTCTGAGGCGCAGCCGGTCATGTCGGGCGGCGGCGGTGGTGTCCCGGTCGTCATTGGTGGCGGCCCAATCGGTGGTTTTGGCGGCGGCTTCGGCGGAGGTGGAGGTGGCGGCTTTGTCGGCGGTGGCTTCTTTGGCGGCGGCGGCGGCGGTGGCAGCATTGTTGTGTCTTCGACCAGCAGCGGCGGTTCGACATCCACGTCGTCGGGCGGATCGGGCGGATCATCGACTTCAACGGGCGGTGTTTCGACCTCGACCGGCGGGTCATCCACCTCAACGGGCGGCGTTTCGACGTCAACCGGCGGATCATCAACGTCGACCGGTGGTCTTTCCACATCGACCGGCGGCGTTTCCAGCACATCGTCTACTGGCGGTTCGTCGACCTCATCAGGCACGGTGTCGAGCACGTCGTCTACCGGTGGTTCGTCGACCTCATCAGGCAGCGTGTCGAGCACATCGTCCACGGGCGGTTCGTCCAGCTCGACCTCTTCGGGCACCGTTTCCAGCACGTCTTCGACCGGGGGCTCATCATCGTCCACCTCCAGCGGGACGGTCTCAAGCACATCAAGCTCATCTGGTAACGTCTCCAGCTCTTCCAGCTCCTCGGGCAACGTCTCCAGCACGTCGAGCTCTTCCGGCAACGTATCAAGCAGCACGAGCACGTCATCGAGCTTTGGCGGATCGACCAGTTCCACGTCGACCTCAACCTCGACGTCGTCCTCCTCAAATGGCTCCAGCAGCAACGGTGGGTCCAGCAGCAATGGCGGCTCGAGCGGAAATGACGTCCCAGCCCCGCCGATGCTCCTTCTCTTCGGCGGCGCTGCAGCAGGGCTCATCGCCCGGGCACGGGCCGCCAAAAAGGCGAAATCAACTTCAGTGTAGTAAATGCGTAGCGTAAAGCCGTAGTCTGGCACCCTAAAGGACGCTGCTTCGCGACCCGGCAGCGTCCTTTTTCTTTGCCCTTGGCAAGGCAGAGCCTGCGCGCCATAGCGCAAAGATGCATGATATTCGATTGATCCGCGAAAACCCCGAAGGCTTTGATGCGGGCCTTGCCCGTCGTGGCTTGCCACCCCAATCCGCAACTTTGCTGGCCATTGACGAGCAATCTCGCGCCGCAATACGCAGTTCTGAAGAACTCCAGTCCAGCGCAAATGCGGCTGCAAAGGCCATTGGCGCTGCCATGGGCAAAGGCGACAAAGCGGAAGCGGAGCGGCTGAAGGTGGAAGTCGCCGACATCAAGGGCACCCTGCCCGCCTTGGAAGCCAAAGCCAAGGAACTGGGCGTGGACCTGCGCAATGCGCTCGCGGCCATTCCCAACATTCCCGCCGATGACGTGCCGACCGGCTCGGACGAGACGGGCAACAGCTTCGTATCCGAAAGCGGGAACAAGCCGGAACTGGACTTTGAAGCGCTAGAACATGACCGGCTCGATTCTGGCCTAGGCCTTGATTTTGAGACAGCAGCTGCGGTTGCAGGCGCTCGCTTTGCTTATCTGCGCGGCGGCGTCGCCCGATTGAATCGGGCCATCGGCCAATTCATGCTCGACCTGCATACGCGCGAATTTGGTTATGAAGAGATCGCACCGCCCGTGATGGTGCGTGACGATGCTCTCTTCGGCACAGGCCAGCTGCCGAAGTTTGCAGAAGATCTGTTCCATACCACAGACGGCCGCTGGCTTATCCCAACAGCTGAGGTGTCTTTGACCAACATGGTCCGCGAGAAAATCCTGTCGGATACGGAGCTACCACTACGACTAACGGCGCTGACGCAGTGCTTCCGTTCCGAAGCCGGCTCTGCGGGTCGCGATACGCGAGGATTCATCCGCCAGCATCAATTTGAAAAGGTTGAACTCGTCTCCATCACAACGCCGGAGGCGTCAGACGCGGAGCACGAGCGGATGACGCAGGCCGCCGAAGCGGTGCTCAATCGCCTCGGCCTGCACTTCCGGCGCATGTTGCTCTGTTCGGGCGACATGGGCTTCACGGCGCGTAAAACATACGATCTGGAGGTCTGGTTGCCGGGCCAGAAAGCCTATCGTGAAATCTCCAGCTGCTCGAACTGTGGGGACTTTCAGGCCCGCCGGATGAATGCGCGGTATCGCCCGCAAGGGGAAAAGGGCACGCGCTTTGTCCACACGCTTAACGGCTCTGGCCTAGCCGTCGGTCGCACGCTCGTTGCGGTGCTGGAAAACTATCAGAACGCTGATGGCAGCATCACCGTTCCGGAAGTGCTTCGCCCCTATCTCGGTGGGACGGAAAGGATTGGCGGCTAAAGCCCCAGTTTGTCGTGACTTCCACCGGGAGTTCCTCTAATGGCGCGACGATCATGAAAACGACTAAACTTCCTACCCAGCCCAAGGTCGGCATGGTGTCCCTCGGCTGCCCCAAGGCACTTGTGGACAGTGAGCGGATCCTCACCAAATTGCGCGCGGACGGCTATGGCCTGTCGCCCGATTATGAGGGCGCGGACGTCGTTCTCGTGAACACCTGCGGGTTCCTCGACAGCGCCAAGGAAGAAAGCCTTGAAGCCATTGGCGAAGCCATTGCTGAGAATGGCCGGGTGATCGTCACCGGCTGTATGGGAAATGAAGCCGACGCCATCCGCGCCCGCTTCCCGGAAGTGCTCGCGATATCGGGTCCACACCAGTATGACGCCGTGGTGAGTGCCGTTCATGAGGCCGCGCCGCCGGTACCTCACGCCTTTGTCGATCTTTTGCCCGAAGCCGGCCTGAAGCTGACGCCCAAGCATTATAGCTATCTCAAGATTTCCGAAGGCTGCAACCACCGCTGCGCCTTCTGCATCATCCCGTCGATCCGCGGCGACCTCGTCTCGCGGCGTCCGGATGCCATTTTGCGTGAGGCCGAAAAGCTGATCGAAGCCGGCACACGCGAATTGCTGGTCATCAGCCAGGACACGTCGGCTTACGGTGTCGATATCCGTCATGAACCGCGTCAGTGGAAGGGCAATGATGTGCGCGCCCATATGACTGATCTCGCGCGCGAACTCGGCAAGCTCGGCGCTTGGGTGCGGTTGCACTACGTCTACCCCTACCCGCATGTCGATCAGGTGATTCCGCTGATGGCAGAGGGGCTTGTGCTGCCTTATCTGGATATTCCGTTCCAGCATGCGGCTCCGTCGGTTCTGAAGGCGATGAAGCGCCCGGCGAATGAAGCCAAGGTTTTGGAACGCATCCGCAACTGGCGTGAAATCACGCCTGACATTACGATCCGGTCGAGCTTTGTCGTCGGTTTCCCGGGCGAGACAGAAGCAGATTTC
The DNA here is from genome assembly GCA_903839675.1 of uncultured Sphingomonadales bacterium. Lineage (GTDB taxonomy): Bacteria > Pseudomonadota > Alphaproteobacteria > Sphingomonadales > Sphingomonadaceae > Aquisediminimonas. The sequence continues at coordinate 87,602 of CAIMDB010000012.1, read as the reverse complement.
CAGTATCTGCTCGACTGGCTCGATGAGGCACAATTGGATCGCGTCGGCGCATTCCGGTTTGAACCCGTGGAAGGGGCTGCTGCCAATGCGCTCCCCAATCCTGTGCCGGAAGAGGTGAAGGAAGAGCGTTATGCCCGGCTGATGGAGCGGACAGCCGCCATTTCAGCTTCCAAGCTTGCGGCGAAGATTGATCGCAAAATGGACGTCATCATCGACATCGTTGATGAAGATGGCGGCACCAATGCGCGGTCAAAGGCCGATGCGCCTGACATAGACGGTCATGTCTTCCTGCGGGATGCTGGGCATCTTTCCCCGGGTGATATCGTTCCTGTCCTCATTGAAGATGCGGACGAGCACGATCTTTACGGGGTTCCGCTGCAACAGTGACCGCGATCCACGACTTTTCGTTTCTGACCAAGCCTGACGGAGCCCGGACATGAGCCGCTTTGCCCATCTCATCCAACCTGACCAAGGTCAGGACGCCCGGACGATAACGCTGGTCACCAAAACGGGCTTTGAAGACTGGATGAAGGCCCTGACAGAGCGGGAGCGAACATCTGCCATGCTGTCCGGATTTTCAGGCAACCCCGCTGACATTGCGATTCTGCCTGGAGACAAGCCGGGTGAATGGAGCGCCGCGGTCGGCATTGCTGAAAAGCGATCCGTTTGGGATCTCGCGACTGCGGCCCAAAAACTTCCCGCTGCAACTTATCGTCTGGCCGGCGGTGCAGCCGGACAGGCCGGACTTGGATGGTTGCTCGCTCAGTATAAGTTTGATCGGTTCCTCTCAAAGACCGATGCGGGCGGAGATCGCGTCCTTCTCGTCAGCGAACCCGGTATGATTGTCGATCAGGTCCGTCAGGCGGAAGCGACTGCGCTGGTGCGCGATCTGGTGAACACACCTGCAGCTGACTTAGGACCTGCAGGCCTTCAAGCCGCAGCGGAGGCGCTGGGGACAGAGTTTGAAGCTTCGGTGCACGTCACAAAGGGTCATGAGCTTGAAGTGGGCTACCCGATGATCCACGCCGTTGGTCAGGCGGCGGAAAAGCATCGGGCGCCGCGTCTCATCGAACTTGTCTGGGGGAACCCCAAACATCCTCGTGTTGCCATCATTGGTAAAGGCGTTGCCTTTGACACCGGCGGTCTCAACATCAAAACCGGCCCGTACATGCGGCTGATGAAGAAGGATATGGGGGGCGCAGCCCATGCCTTGGCCCTTGCCCGGCTGGTGATGGAAGCACGCTTGCCCATCCACCTGCACCTCCTCATCCCCGCTGTAGAGAACGCCATTGCCGGCAATGCCATGCGCCCGGGAGACATTCTGAAAAGCCGCAAGGGATTGACGGTTGAGATCGACAATACGGACGCGGAAGGACGTCTCATCTTAGGCGACGCAATTGCGAAGGCTGCAGAAGACAAGCCGGAGTTGATGGTCGACTTTGCGACGCTCACGGGTGCGGCGCGCGTTGCTCTGGGGCCGGACCTCCCTGCCCTGTTTTCCAATGATGAGCAGCTTGCCACAGACGTCGCCGCCACCTCAGCCGAGGTGCAGGATCCGACTTGGCGGATGCCCCTTTGGGATCGTTATGACGATATGCTGAAGTCGGACATCGCGGACATGGTCAATTCTGCCGAGGGTGGCATGGCTGGCGCCGTGACAGCGGCATTGTTCTTGCGCCGTTTCGTGCCGGAAGGAACGCCTTGGGTTCATCTGGATACCTTTGCGTGGCGCCCCTCGGCGACACCAGGCCGCCCAAAAGGTGGCGACGCCATGGGAATGCGAGCGGTGTTTGAATTGCTCCGGCGTCGCTATCCGCCTGCTTGAATGCCGCCTTTGCGCAGTGCCATTGCGTAAGGACCGCTTGCTCGGCTATTGCGCCGCGCAATGACAAGCAAAACCAGAACCAGCTTCACCCTCAGCGGACCCTCTATCGAGTTAGATGCACGGACCCTCGCGGTTCGGGGTGACCTTGCGGATATCGCCTTGGCAGGAAAGCTCTTCGTGCCGCATTATGCGCAACCTATGGCGATGACTTGCACAGAAGACGCGACCTCAATCTTCGCCACGCCGGATCGCGAGAGCGAAATTGTAGGCGTTCTTGAACGCGACACAACGTTCATGGTCGTGGATATGGCAGGCGGCTGGGCTTGGGGCTTTAGGGCATCTGACCACATTGTCGGCTATGTCGACATGGCCAGCTTGGCGCAGGCCAAATGACACGCGTTTTCATCGATGGCGCGCACGGGACCACGGGGCTTGAGATTGCGGAGCGGCTCGCCGGTCGCCCGGAACTTGATCTGATCTCCCTCGATGATGAGCGTCGTAAAGACACCGAAGCCCGTCGTGATGCCATCAATGCGGCGGATGTGGTTATCCTCTGCCTGCCTGACGATGCCGCGCGCGAATCTGTTGCTTTGATCGATAATGACCGGACGCGCGTGATTGACGCATCGACCGCGCATCGGACCGATCTCGCCTGGACTTTTGGTTTGCCAGAACTGGTCGGCCGGGATGTCGTTGCCGCCTCAAAGCGGGTGTCTAATCCCGGCTGCTATTCGACCGGATTCATCGCGCTTGTGGCCCCGCTGGTGAAGGCCGGCGTGCTTCCATCCGATTGGCCATATGTCTGCAATGCGGTCTCCGGCTATTCCGGCGGTGGCAAGGCCATGATCGCTGAATTTGAAGGTGGCGCATACCCGACGGCTTGGCGCACCTACGCCCTTTCGCTTTCACACAAGCATGTTCCCGAAATGCAGGTGCGCTGCGGACTGCAGTATCCGCCCCTCTTTTCTCCATCTGTTGCGGCAACACACAGGGGCATGATTGTCGAAGTGCCCCTGATGACGTCGGCCATGCCCGGCAAACCCTCGGTCGATGCACTGCGCTTAGCCTTGGCGGAGGCCTATGCAGATTCCCCGGTGGTGCGCGTCATCGATGGTTTTGATGAAGCAAACCTTGTGATTGAGCGTTGCGCTGGCACAGACCGGTTGGACCTATTCGTTTTTGGCCGCGCCGATGATGCGCAAGTCCGGCTGGTGGCAGCGCTCGACAATTTGGGCAAAGGCGCAGGCGGTGCCGCGGTACAATCGCTCAACCTGATGGCAGGCTTGCCTGAAACGTCAGGACTACGGCTCTAAGAATTGGTGCACCCGACTGGATTCGAACCAGTGGCCCCCAGATTAGGAATCTGATGCTCTATCCTGCTGAGCTACGGGTGCGCCAAGGGCGCTGACTAGGGCCGGCAAAACCGCAGGTCAATTCTGCTTCTCGGGCGGCACGACCGGGATCAGAAGCGGCATCACGGATATGCCGTCTTCCAGAAGGTCACGCGCTTCTTCGGCCGATGTCTGCCCATGGATCAATGCGTGATCCATTTCGCCTGCGTCCATTGCTCTTGCCTGTTGCGCAAAATCACGGCCAACCCATTGTGAATTTTTAATAATTTCAGCCTGAGCTGTCGCGATTTTTGCCATCATGGCTTTCATTTCGGCGGATGGAGCCGGTGCATCGCTGACCATGTTGACCCCTGCCTCTGGCCGCTGGTTGCCCTTTGCCGGTAAATTGGGCGCCATCACAGCCTTGTCGACGTCCGAGGCTCCGCACATCGGGCAGGACAGCAAGTTCCGTGCCTTCTGTTCCTGAAACGCATCTGAGCTGGCAAACCACGCTTCGAACACATGTCCCGTTGTGCATTTCAGATCGAAGACGATCATCGGACGATCTCGACCGCTGGAATGGCCCGGCGGTGGTTTATCACCGGCACACGGCCGCGGACGTCGTCAACTAGGTCCAGATCAATCTCTGCGAAACCCAGACCTGTCTGTTCCTTCATATCCAGAACAATATGACCCCAAGGGTCAATCACGAGCGAATGGCCGTAGGTCTTACGCCCGTCTTCATGCGCTCCATATTGCGCAGCTGCCACGACCCAGCAGGCATTCTCAATGGCGCGGGCCCGCAAAAGGGTGTGCCAATGCGCTTCGCCTGTTGGAACAGTGAAGGCGGCAGGCACGGATAGGATGCGCGCGCCGGCCTGTGACAAGGCTTGGAAAAGGGCAGGAAAGCGGATGTCATAGCAGATGGACAGGCCGAGCGGGCCAACAGGCGTATCGGCGACCACGCTGCCTTCCCCGGGCATATAGGCATTGGATTCGCGCCAAGTCTCTCCGGTCGGGAGGTCCACATCGAACAGGTGCAACTTGTCGTAGCGCGCCCGAATCTTGCCGTCGCTGTCGATCAGGAAGCCGCGATTGGCCCATCGTGATCCGGCATCAACGGCAAGCGAGCCCAGATGGACCCAAATACAGGCGGCCTTTGCCGCTGCGCAGACGTCTAACAGAACAGGGTTTGCGTCTTCAGAAACGACGTGAGGACGAGCGCGCTCCCGATTGGAGTCGAGTAGGCCTGACATTTCTGGGGTGAAGAGGATTTGCGCGCCACCCGATGCCGCGTCCTTAACAGCTTCACAGAGCTGTGCGCTATTACGTGCAGGATCAATACCCGTTGTCGTCTGAAATAAGGCGATACGCACCAATCAGGCCGCCAACATGGGGTCCAATCCGCCCCGCGCGTCCAACGCGGCAAGATCATCCGATCCACCGACATGCTGCCCATTGATAAAGACCTGCGGCACCGTCGTCCGCCCATCGGCACGGCCAATCATTTCCTGACGAAGGTCCCGGTCCATCGTGATGTCGATATCCTCTGGCTCAACGCCCTTTGATCGGAGCAGCGACAGCGCGCGGGAGCAGTAGGGACAGAAAGCTTTCGTGTAGATTTCAACTTTGGCCATGCACGGTTCCTTTGCCGATGGAATTGGTGTGCGAAGAGGTGAATGTCAACGCCAGCCCCTTAGCTTAGGCCCCTTCTTTTAGAACACGTGCCCAGCAAAGAATGTGAACCTTCTGCGCCCCTGCCCGCTTAAGGACGCCCGCACAGGCATTTGTCGTGGCACCGGTGGTATAAACATCATCCACCAGCAGCACCGGTCTGCCTTTGATGGCGCCAATTTGCGCCGGGTCCATAGTGAAGGCCCCGCGCACTTCGCGGCCGCGCGCGGTGCGGCTAAGGCCGCCCAGCGGTGAGGTCCGCTTCGTCCGCAGTATGGGCGAAGGTAACACCTTTTGCCCGGTCAACCGTGCGACGCTGCGCGCGATAAGCAGAGACTGGTTGAAGCCCCGATTCCAAATACGCCAACGGTGCAGCGGAATCGGCACCAGTACGGCGTCGGGATATCGTCGCGCGTGACGGACCATAAGCGCCGCCATCACGTCAGCCACGCCTGGCTTGCGCCCGTATTTCAGCTTTAAAGCAAGGTCACGGGCCGTGTCGCTATAATCAACCGCAGCCAGCACGCCGTCATGCTTGGGTGGCTCATCCAGACATGGCCCACAGATTGACCCCGCAAGCGCGACGGGTTGGTTACAGAGCTGGCACCCCTCATCGGGAAGGATGTCCAGCTGGCTCCAACAACGGATGCAGAAATTGCCGTCTGCCCCGGAAATATGCCCGCAACCTGCGCAACGTTTTGGCAGAGCAAAGTTGACTGGCGCCATCAACATGGAACGGATTCCGACCATAGGCCCTTGTCGGCAATTCCGCTGGGCGTCACAAGGCCCGAATGTCCGATGAAATTTTTTGCCGAAAACGCAGACAGTTGAACCGAAGGCGCGCGTTCAGTTCGCCGCGTGATTCGCGGTGGCTGGTCGATCGTATGGAAGAGGATCTCGCGGATCGCCTCTCTTACATGTCAGTCGAGGTTCAAACGGCGCTCGTCATTGGCGATGGGGCCGCCCGCGTACGGCAGCAGTTGCCGCCGCACACACGCGTCCTTGCGACGGATGTTACCGCGTCACCGCAAACCCACATTGTGGCGGACGAAGACAGGCTCCCCTTAGCGGATGCCAGTTGCGATCTGGTTTTTGCAGTTGGCACGCTCGACAGCATCCATGATCTACCCGGCGCCCTCCTTCTCATCCGCCGCTGCCTGCGGCCCGGCGGGCTGTTTCTGGGGGCAATGATGGGTGCGGGTTCTCTCCCCACCTTCCGATCAATGGTGCAGAGTCACGAGGCGGAATCGACCGGCAGTGCTGTGGCAAGGTTCCACCCTCAGGTGGATGTCAGGGCAGCAGGCGACCTCTTGTTCCGCGCGGGCTTCTCAACGCCGGTGGCTGACCTCGACACGGTGCAAGTATCCTATTCCAATGCCCGGCGACTATTGGGCGACGTTCGAGCGACATCGGGAAATGCGTTGCCGCATATTCGCCCATTCCCCATTAAAGCTGGGCGGAAGCTTTTGGCAGCGGCGCCTTTTCAGGAACAGTTCGGATTGCTCTACCTAACAGGCTGGGCACCGGAAAAAGGCGTCCAACGCCCCTCAGGGCCCGTTAAAGCACGCACCTGAGTTGGTTAAGGAGTGGAACATCCGCGGGAGGCATCGCAAGCTGCGTCAGTTCGTCAAATCGACACCATTTCAATTCCGATGCGGCCAGCGGCTGCGGCACGCCGGACCATGTGCGGCAGAGATACAGCAGCAAAAGAAGCTGGCGGCCTTCTAGGGGTTCGCACGCGAATGTGAGCGGAACCAGATCACTTTTCTTCACGTCGATCGACAATTCTTCTTGCAACTCACGCACCAGAGCTGCGTCGGCAATTTCGCCCTCTTCAACCTTTCCTCCGGGAAATTCCCATAAGCCGGCCAATGGCTTACCCTCAGGTCGCAACTGAACCAGCACGCGACCTTCCGCATCGACTAAGGCCACCGCCGTAATGAGTAACAAGGGGTTAGCGGTTGGGTAACGGTCCATCATAGACGTTTCTTTAACCCCAAATCGGCTAATCCGGCGATGGGGAACATTTGAGACTGGAACACAAACATGTGGAGCAAATTTGCACGCCGGTTGTGGCGGAGTGAGCGGGGAGCGACAGCAATCGAATATGGCCTGATTGCAGCGCTCATCGTCATTGCGATGGTGACCACGCTGGGATCGGTCGGCGAAACCGTTGGCGAAATGTGGAATACTGTGGCTGACGACTACATGTCCGTCGCCTAAACAGGCACGCCTTTTCCTGTCGGGCCCTCGAACAGAGCCAGATGGTCTAGGAGCCTTGCACCACAATCTTGACCTTCTGTCCGGGCTTCAGCGCTTCATCGGCGCCAAGCCCGTTCAGAACGCGGAAGCGTTCCAGCTTATAATCCGGATAGGCCATCCGTTCCGCAACGGTGCGGACAGTATCAGATGACTTTACCGTCACAACATCGATCCGCCGGGGCTTGATAGCGGCTACATCCGAGGGGGAAAGCCGCCTTACGCTTTGAAAGAGTGTACTGAACGGCGTCGCGCCAACCGGATTGATGGCAACGATATGAAACGCCGTCGTCGGTCCGAAGACATAAGCATAAACAGTCACGTCGACCTGACCTGACTGGGTGTTGGCCCGACCAGTGGCATACGCCACATCGAGGCCATTGATCGTCGTCCGGTTGACAGAACCATAGTCAATCTGCGCCTGACTGCCACCCACAGCCTTGAAGACATTCGCAATATAGGTGCTGAGGTTGCCATCAAAAGGCCCGCCGGAAAACTGTGCCTTACCCCCAGTTCCTGTGATTGAAACGGCCTGTGTCCCATTGACCATCACAAAGCCCGAAGGGGCATTAAAGCCCAGCTTCAGGTCAGGATGACGGAAACTGCTTCCTTCGATCACGCCTTGTTTGGGATCGTCATCATATATCATGCCGTCTAGCATATGAAGAAAGCTGTCGCGGTTGTTCGCCTTGCCTGTCGTCGGAATTGCCAAAGCTTTTTGACGCGCGCGCGTGACGCGGCTGGCGGGATCCGGATGGGTACTGGCCCATTCCGGCAATGCGTTGTCAGATTTCCCAGCGCGGCGGGAATCCAGCGACGTTTGTGCGGCCAAAGATGCAAGCATCGTGGAGGATGCCACAGGATCATAACCGCTCTTTGCAAGATAGGTCACACCCAGGTCGTCCGCCTCATATTCCTGCGCGCGGGAGTAGCTGAGCACATATCGTTGCGCGATGGCGCCTCCAAGCTGCTGACCAAGCTTCGCGCCGTCACCGCCCAGAAGGACCCCGCCCAAGACGGTCGCCAGCGCCGCCCCAAGGCCCGCGCGCGTGGCCCGATTGCTGCGTTTTTGGGAATGGCGGGCGGCCACATGGCCGACTTCATGACCCAGAACAGAGGCAAGTTCGGCCTCGTTGTTCATCAACGCCATCAACTGGCGCGTGACGTAGACATACCCCCCAGGGATCGCGAACGCGTTGTTGACGGGTGAGTTGAGTAAGCTGATCGTGAATTCGGTCGGCTGGTTTGCCAATCCCGATTGAGCCGCAACTTTACGCCCAACCGTGGTGACATAGGCAGCCTGGGGCCCCTCATAGAGCCCACCAAATTCCGCAAGCAATTCAGGGTGTGCCTTGGCGCCGGTCGCCTTGTCTTTAGCTGACATGGACTGAGGAACGGTAACAGCGGCAGGCTTCGCGACGCTTTGCGCCGACAGCCCCTGCGCCATCAGAACAGCAATGGCAGATCCAGCCAACACCCACTTCTTCATTTACGCACTCCTATCATCCCGCAACAGGATGACGACGAACGTGGGATTACAGGGCGCCCATCGCAAGAAATTTCTGCCGACGTTCTTGCTTTACCTGATCGCGGCTCAACTGAGACAATGAATCCAATGACTTGCCAATTGCCGCGCCCAAAGCATCAATGGCCGTTGATGGTGAACGGTGCGCTCCCCCCACAGGTTCAGCGACAATTTCATCGATGACGCCAAGACGTTTCAGATCTTGCGCTGTGATTCGCATCGCTTCCGCCGCGTCCGCTGCCTTCTCGGCTGTCCGCCATAGGATGGAGGCGCAACCTTCGGGCGAGATGACGGAATAGACGGCATGTTCAAACATCAAAACGCGGTTGGCCGCGGCCAAGGCAACTGCGCCACCGGAGCCACCTTCTCCAACCACGGCAGCAATATTGGGAACGCCCAATTCCAGACATTTTTCGGTCGAACGGGCGATCGCCTCTGCCTGTCCGCGTTCCTCCGCCTGAACCCCGGGGAAAGCGCCGGATGTGTCGACGAGCGTAACGACCGGGACGTTGAAGCGATCTGCCAGTTCCATCAGTCGAATGGCTTTGCGATAGCCCTCAGGCTTGCCCATTCCAAAATTGTGACGGATGCGTGTTGCGGTATCGTCACCCTTTTCATGGCCAATCACCATGACACGGCGACCTCCGAGACGACCAAGACCGCCAAGTATCGCCTGGTCATCTCCAAACGCGCGATCGCCTGCCAGCGGCATATAATCGTCAATCAACTGGGCGACATAGTTTTTGAAATGGGGCCGGTCGGGATGCCGGGCCACCTGCGTCTTCTGCCACGGCGAAAGCTTCGCATAGGTGTCAAGTAAAAGGCGGTCCGCCTTCGCCTCTAGTTTCGCGATTTCAGCTTCAATGTCCGTGGCGTCAGAGCTTTCCCGCAATTCGGCGATGCGCGCGAGAAGTTCAGCGACCGGCTTTTCAAATTCTAACAAGGCTACCATGAGTGCAGCGGTTACGAGCCACGACGCCGGACGTCAACGAGAGGATGGCGCGCATTGACCAGTTCAACAAGACGCTTGCTGTCAACATGGGTGTAGATTTCGGTCGTCGAGATGTCGGCATGCCCGAGCAGCATTTGCAGCGCGCGGAGGTCTGCCCCGCCCTCCAACAAATGCGTCGCAAAGGCGTGACGCAAGACGTGCGGGCTGATCCTATCCGGAGAAAGTCCGGCTTGTGCCGCGAGTTCCTTTATCAACTGGAACAGGCGAACACGGCTCAAATGCGATTTGCCCGATGGGAACAACCATTGAGAACCGGGCGGGCGAACGACGAGCCAATCCGCCACCGCCTGCCTTGCGCGGTCTGACACTGGGACCAGCCGCTCCTTTTCACCCTTCCCCTTCAGGATCGCAAAAGGCCTATCCGGAACGATAGCCCGCATATTAAGCGAAACCGCCTCAGTTGCCCGCAATCCTGAACCATATAAAATCTCGAGAAGCGCATGGAGGCGAATGTCGGCCGCCTTTGGGTGCTCAATGGATTTGCGACGTTCAACCTCGACGAACAGCGCCTGAATGTCAGCGTGGCTCAGCGTCATGGGCAGATGTCTTCCCCGACTTGGCTTTGGCAGGGCGTGAGACGGATCATCCTCGCGATGCCCTTCATCCACCAGAAAGCCAAAGAACCGGCGCAATGCTGATGACTTACGGGCGACTGACGATGCCGCCAGATCAGACCAATGATCGGCCAGCATATTGATTGCGGCGTCATCCGCCGTCGAAAGGCCGCCGCTGAGTTGCGTTGAGGCGGCCCGCAGATCGGATTCATATGCCATCAGGCTGTTTCGCGCGGCGCCCGCCTCGGCAGACATCATCTCCAGGAAGCGTGCAATCAGTCCATGGTCCGACGACATGGACATTGTCAGACGCGAGAGACGGCCTCAACCGCAATCATGCGCGCTTCCGCGTCGAGACCTACCCGGCGCAAGGCAGAGACAACGTGATAAAGATGAGCCGGAGGAATGTCCTTCCAGTTGCTGGATTGCAGGCCGACCGCACATAGAATGGCGACAGCCCCAGCTGACTTGCGTTGAACGGCCTGTTCGAGCGCGTCAGACCATGCCGAGCGGCGTCCAATCGGAACCTCAAATTGCTCGGCCATCGACGTCATCGACGATCCGGGGACACGACCAAGTCCCGCCAATCCTGCGAAGAGGAACCGAGACCGCAAAGGGCCATTTTCTTCGCCCGCGCTCCCGAAATTCTCAATATCGCTCTCGGACAGATTTCCGACGCTTCGGGGGGCGCCCACCGCGAGATAGCCCCAAGCCAACGGAATGTCGCTTGTCTGAACCACCGGTATCCAGGCTGCCGCCTGTTTATCGAGGCCCGCTGAAAACATGGACGAAATCAGCAGCGGTGCTTCATCGGCAAAGGAATCGGTTGGCCGTATCTGTGACGCGAGCCGAGCAGTGGTGAGAAGACGCGCATAGTCCTGCCATTCTCCCAACGTCTCCATTGACCAATATTGGGCCATCATCTGGACACGGTCCGCTTCGCTTTCAGCGATGAACGCCTGCCGCAGGATATCAAAGGGCTTCCCGGTCCGTTCAGCCTGGTCCGTCTCGTCAAAGGCCGCGCCGAAAAAATCAACCAACGCGCGGCTGGAAAGAATACCAGCAGCCCCTGCACGCTCTGCATCATTCAAACGCGTGGTGAAGCTCAACAAAGGCGCCTGCGCACGCCAGAGGCGCGTCCTTGGATTTTGGCTCTGCATCAATCTTTCAGGGATATCGAGGCCGGTGGCTGTCGCCATCCCGAAACGCCAAGGGTCAATAGATTCGATTTCATCCCAATTCACAGTGACAGCGCGCCGCGTATTTGAGGCTGCGCCGACAACTTTCTCGGCAAAGATGACATCGGGATTGTTGTCCCCTTTGCGGCTCCGCGCCCGATCAAGCTGGGCAGAAGAAACGGGCGATTCCCCTGAAAATGCGGAGCAGATGGCTCGCGCCAATGTCCAGCTGGTATCCTTGTTCGAAATGTCCACGCCCTCTGTCATCGGGCACAGAGCTGCTGGATCAGCAGAGGCGAGCGCGGCCTGCATCCCCGAAGCGAACAAAGCCGGCGTATATTGGTCGACATCCACCGACTGAACCAGGGCACGGGCGCTGTTTGCTTCCCCCATGCGTACCAACAATCCGGCGCGCGCTGCAGTCCAATCTGCACCATTCACGCCAGAGGGCGTCTGGGCCTTGCTTAGCAATGCGCGCCTAAGAACAATCGAGGCCCAGCGCGATGCTATGGGCGCCTCAATTTTGTGGAGGACGGACTGGAGGTAGCGCCCATTTATTCCTGCAAAGGCAGCAACGCCCATATCCCCATCGGTGGACCCCAAAAGCCCGACAACGTCTGTGGACCGACGGACTTGTGCCGGAATATCGACAAGCAAGGCGGGGGTATCGGTCGCTTCCTCGTCTTTACTTTCATCCGGCAAGGCTGACGCGGTCGCTGAGGCTGGGCTTCCTGTTGTTGCTGATGACGGTGCCGTCGCCGAGGGAGCTGCGGTGACAGGACGTGCCTCTGTATCCGCGCGCGGGCGCGTCGAATCTTGTTCCTGCCTGCGGGGAGCCGGCGCCTCGGGTGCGTCCCCAAATCCGGGAGGAAGAATCGATTCAGGTCGGTCCTGGCTCAACGCCGGGATAGCAGCGAGCACGACGCCGGCTGCGGCAATCAAAGCCAGTCGAGAGACACGTGTGTCAGGACGCATGAACATTCACCCGCATTTCCATATCCTTGGCGGACGTCGCCAAAACTAGGCTCGAAAAAACACCAGATATCCGATGAGAGCCGGGAGCGACACATCGAACTTCACCGTTCTGCCCATAAACGTCCAAACGCTCTCTTCAAGAAGGTTTCTTCGCCATTTTGCCCGACAGGCCTTGCCTGTGTATAGACCCCGCCGATGAATCCCGTCACCGCATCCTCGCCAGACCAAAAGTCAAAGCCGATCGCCCTTGTCGGGATGATGGGTGTTGGAAAGACAAGTATTGGCCGTAGGCTGGCTCAAAGGCTGCAAATTCCGTTCGTTGATGCAGATCAGGAAATCGTTGACGCGGCTGGTTTATCTATCCCCGAGATCTTCGAAAAGTTCGGAGAAGAACATTTCAGGGATGGAGAACGGCGTGTCATCGCAAGGCTCTTCGATGGAAAGCGGAAGATTATTGCGACAGGCGGCGGCGCGTTCGTCAATGAAGAAACACGCCAACTCATGCTGGAGCGCGCAACTGTGATCTGGCTGGACGCCGATATAGACACGTTGGTGGAACGCACCGCACGTAAGGGCGACCGTCCGTTGCTCGCAAATGGCGACGCCCGCGAGATACTTACCAAACTCGCGCAGGAGCGGAACCCGCTCTACGCTCAGGCGCACATCCATGTGAAAAGCCAAACCACGCCTCATGAGGCAACTTTGGACGCAATATTGAAGGCGCTATCATGAAAGCCACAGTCAACGTCGGGCTTGGTGTCCGTAGCTATGACATCCTCATCGGCAATGGCCTTCTCGACCGAGCGGATCATTGCATCGCGCCGGTTTTGGCAGGACGTCCGCCGATCATAATCACCGACGAGACGGTTGCAAAAAGCCAGCTTCCGCGTCTCCAAAAGGCGTTTGGCAACGGGGCAAGGACGATCATTCTCCCCGCCGGGGAAGGCACGAAAAGCTGGCTGCAGTTAGAACGACTGATCGATGCCTTGCTGGACCTTGGTGTCGAGCGCAAAGATAAGATCATTGCATTGGGCGGCGGCGTGATTGGCGACCTTGTCGGCTTTGCGGCCTCCATCCTGAAGCGCGGCTGCGGCTTTGTTCAGGTCCCGACCACCCTGCTGGCGCAAGTCGATTCATCGGTGGGCGGCAAAACGGCCATCAATGTGCGCGCAGGCAAAAACTTGGTTGGCAGCTTCCACCAACCGGCTTTGGTCGTCATCGACCCAACCGTCCTTGAGACCCTGCCCGACCGACAGATGCGCGCAGGGTATGCCGAGGTTGTGAAATATGGCTTGATCAACGACGCGGATTTCTTCGCCTGGTGTGAAACGCACGCGGCCAAGATTCTAGCACGGGAACCGCACGCACTTGTGAAGGCCATTGAACATTCCGTGCGCGCTAAGGCCAAGATCGTCGCTGCAGATGAGCGCGAAACGGAAGATCACCGCGCCCTGCTCAACCTTGGCCATACATTCGGCCACGCACTTGAAGCGGAGACCGGATTTTCCGATGTTCTGCTGCACGGCGAAGGTGTGGCGGCAGGTATGGCCCTCGCCCATGCCTATTCCGCCCGTATCGGCCATCTGGCGGCAGAAGATGCCCGTCGCGTCACCGATCATCTTGCCAGCGTTGGCCTGCCTGTGTCAGCACGAGATGCCCATGTGCAGGCCAGCGGACAACGACTTGTCGAACATATGCTGCATGACAAGAAGATGTCCGGTGGAAAGCTGCCCTATATTCTCAGCAAAGGCATCGGCAGCGCCTATGTCGACCACAACGTACAGATCGACGATGTGGCGGCGTTTCTGGATGGGGTCGCGCGCTAGCGTTGCGCAAGCTGCCAGGCGAGCCAAAGCCAGCCTGCAATCATCAGCAAACCGCCAATCGGTGTGATCGCGCCCAGCCAGCGCGGGGCGCCTATCGCCATCAGATACAGCGTCGCTGCAAACAAGGCTGAGCCAGCCAGCAGCATGGCAGACGGACCGGACGCCTGCTTGGCAAGCAGAACAACTGCCACGGCATGGATGAGCTGATAGAAGCCCCCGGTCCTCAGCCAATCTGCGGCCTGACCTGATGCCCCATGGGCCCCAAAGGCTCCTGCCCCAATCGCAATGGCAGCTGACACAGCGCCAATAATTTCAAGCATCAACCTTTACTCCGAAAATAGATTTCTTTGAGGGCGTGCAGGTCACCCGACGCAATCTGGGCCTCAAGACGCGCGCGGTCACGCCCTCGATAGTCCTTCTCCGCCTCAATGACCTCATCATCGCTGAAACCTATGTGGGAGAGCGCCTCCCCGCCCATGCGGATGGCGGACTCCTGAACTTCGCGGACGACGCCTGCCAGATCAAATTCGCTCAACGATATGACCTGACGGCGATCATACGCCCGCACCATGACGGCAGCTTGCGGGAAGGCCTCCAGCACAGGCCCGATCTGTGCCGGACCAATTTCGGCGTCATCCGTGCAGAACAGGATCAGCTTGGCGTCCTCTGCACCGGCCTTGCGCAAAATGTCGATGCGCCGTCCATCGCCATAATACACCTTGGAGCCGTAGGTGCCGCTCCGTTCAATCTGCGCTGGCTTCACATCAATCAGCGTGACGGACAGGCCACGGCCCATGAGGATCTGCGCTACAGTTTGCCCAAACCGGCCAAAACCAACGATGATCGCCTTGGCCTGGGATGCGTGTTCCGGCCCCTCATGCAAATCACCGGGTACATCCTGCGAGAATTCAAATCGACGGGCGATCATCAGCAGAAAGGGTGTCGTTGCCATCGACAGCGTCACAATCGCGCTGAACAAGCTGGCCGCTTCCGGCTCTATCAACATCGCGCCTTGTGCCTGTGCAAAGAGCACAAAGCCGAATTCTCCGCCCTGACTCAGCAACAGGCCAAGCCCCAAGGCCTGTCGACCGCCGACCCCGAAGGCGCGGGCAATGCCCCAGATGATGCCCGTCTTGATACCAATCAGCAGCGCCGCCATGCCGAAGACAAAGCCGGGATTTTGGAGGATAGCGGGAATATCGAGCACCATCCCAACCGCAAGGAAGAACAATCCGAGCAGGATCGAACGAAACGGTTCCACATCGCTTTCAATCTCATGCCGATAGGGAGAGTCGGCGAGCATCACGCCAGCCACAAAAGCCCCCAAAGCCGTCGACAGATGCAGCGCCTCCATGAGAGCGGCCGCACCAAGGACAGTGAACAGACCAACGACAACAAAGAGTTCGCGTTCGCCCATCCGCCCGGCGACGCGCAGGATAGGGGCAATCACGAACCGACCGGCAGCCACCAGTCCGCCAACCGCCAATATCGTATAAAGCGCGAGCATATAGCCTGGCGGCGTTGCAGGATCAGCAGGCGCCCGAGACAGAGCAGCGATGATGGTAATCATTGGAACGATGGCCAGATCCTGAAACAACAGGATCGAAAAGGCACGTTCCCCAAAGGGCGTGTTGATACGTCCCGACGACTTAAGGCTCGGAAGCACCTGCGCGGTCGAGGACAGCGCCAACGGCAGGCCCAGTGCGAAGGCGGCCCCCCACGTAAATCCGGCGAACAGGGCGACGGCTGCGGATAAAGCCAGACCACAAATCAGCACCTGAATTAGACCGAGGCCGAATATGTCGCGCTTGAGGTGCCAGAGCCGCGCTGGATTAAGTTCCAGCCCAACCAAAAAGAGCAGCAGAGCAATCCCAATTTCCGCGATGGCGAGTTTGGATTCTCCGCCGCCTGCAAGGCCGAGGCCATGCGGCCCAATAATCGCACCTGCAACAAGATAACCAAGAACCGCGCCTAGGCCGAACCGGCGAAACAGCATAACCATGACAAGCCCCGCACCGAGCAGGACGACAGCTTCAATCAGAAGCGACTCATGCATCGGCGGTGGCGTTGGTTGCGGCTTCGGCGACATCTTCAAACGGAAGCCTTATGGCACCGTGACGCGCGGCATGCCCCAGCGCGGGCTCAAACACCTCAAGATCAGGCCAGCCTTCCGGCAGTGCCCCCTCACCTGCCAGCCAAGCGGCAAGCGCGTCGCGCGCCCAATTAAGATCCGTCGCCGAACGGCCAACCGCGCCTTGCCCCATGATCGCGGCAGACGCCTGCCCTAGCGCGCAGGCGCTCACCATTTGTCCGATATCGAGAATGTGGCCTTCTGCGTCCATGACAACGTCGACCGTGATGCGACTACCACAGACCGGCGACCGCCGCTCAGATGTCCCTTGCGGCTCTGCCAAGCGCCCAAGATGCGGGATCGAGGTTGCCAGTCGTAATATGTCTTTGGAATAGAGCGCGCTCGCCACCTTATTCTGCCTTGCTGCGATGTTCGTTCACAAAGCCGATAAGCGCATCACCACTCGCCCGCAGCAACGGATAGGTGCGAGACTGCGTCATCCATTCGGGTCGATTTTCACTGCCCCGTATGAGATCAAAAATCAGCGCAAAGAACAGAAACACGACGGTCGCCAGAATGAGACCCTTCACAACGCCAAAGCCAAGCCCGAGCACACGGTCAAAAGACCCAATGAACGAGCTTTTCGTCTCAGCGCCAATTTTGCGGGCAATCATTCTCCCCGCAAACATGGCCAGACCGAAGATCAAGGCAAAGGCCAGAGCGGAGCCGCCAGACTCGGTCCCAACCATTCCGGCAAGCCGAGATGACACCGGCCCGTGCAAAACCTTCACGGCTGCAATGGCCAAAACCCACGCCCCTAAGGACAGCGATTCAGTCACAAAACCCCGCTTGAAGCCAAGCAAGCCAGCCCCGCCCATCAGGAACAGAACGAAGATATCGAGTGCGGTCATGCGCTATCGCTATCCCCGGGCGAGGAGATGGTCAACGAATTGCCCGAGCGTCCGGAAAGATTGAACCCTGATGTCACCCCCATTGGCATCCAAGCCCACAGGCCCAAACGCCCGTTCAAACCCAAGCTTTGATGCTTCCTTCAACCGCAGGGCAGAATGCGCAACGGGCCGAATTTCTCCGGACAAAGCGACTTCCCCAAACGCAATCGTGTCGATTGGCACGGGTCGTTCTGTCCAAGACGAGATCAGGGCTGCGGCCACGGCTAAGTCCGCAGCCGGGTCTGACAGGCGATAACCGCCGGCAATATTGAGATAGACTTCCGCAGACGATAAAGAGAGTCCGCAGCGCGCCTCAAGCACAGCTAAGATCATGGCAAGGCGCCCATTGTCCCAACCCACCACCGCGCGCCGCGGCGTGGCGCCACTGGCCAGCCGCACCGTCAGCGCCTGTACCTCAACCAACACAGGGCGCGTGCCTTCCAAGGCCGGGAAGACGGTGGTGCCGGTAACTGTCTCATCCCGCGCAGTGAGGAAGAGCGAAGACGGGTTGCCGACCTCAGAAAGACCCGCGGTCTCCATTGCGAAAACGCCAATTTCATCCGTTCCGCCGAAGCGGTTCTTGATGGCGCGCAAGATGCGATATTGGTGGCTGCGTTCCCCCTCAAAGCTGAGGACAGTATCGACCATATGTTCAAGGACACGTGGACCCGCAATAGAGCCGTCTTTCGTCACATGCCCGACAAGAACGAGAGCCGTCCCGCGTTCCTTGGCAAATCGAATGAGTTCCTGCGCAGATGCCCGCACTTGACTGACGGTGCCCGGAGCGCCTTCGATGAGATCACTGTGCATAGTTTGGATGGAGTCGATGATCGCCAAAGCCGGTGGCGCCGATGACCCGAGCGTGGTCAAAATATCCCGCACCGATGTTGCAGCGCCAAGCATCACTGGCGCATCCGCCAAACCTAGACGCCGCGCGCGCAGTCTGACCTGATCCGTCGCTTCTTCGCCCGAGATATAGGCGACGGACTTGCCCTCTTTGGCCAATCGCGCCGACGCCTGCAGCAAGAGCGTTGACTTGCCGATACCCGGATCACCGCCGATGAGCGTGGCAGAGCCTGCCACAAACCCGCCGCCCAAGGCGCGGTCCAACTCCTTGATGCCGCTCGAAAGGCGGTCCGGCAGGGAAATCTTGGTGTCGAGCCCGACCAGTTCGATCCATTGACCGCCGCCCTGCAAGTCATGCTTGGCCCGAAACGGCGTCACGACAGAACCTGCGTCTTCGACGATGCAGTTCCATTCGTTGCAGTCCACGCATTGGCCTGCCCATTTGGAGCTAACGCTGCCGCAATTCTGGCAAACAAAGCGCTTTTGAACGCGCGCCATCAGGCTCCTCCGAATGTGAACGAAATAAGAACATATGGTTGTGAACTTGAAACGTCAATCTTGATAGCGCGCCAATGCGTCTGCAGGATGCGCTTCATTCCGGCTGGACAACCAAACCTGCAGCGCAGCCGGCTCTGAAATATCAACGCGACCATAGCCGGAACGTACAAAACCAAGCGCCGCCAACTGGGCCAAAGCATTGCTCACAGCGACACGGGATGCGCCGAGCCGTTCCGCTAAGTCATTTTTTGCCACAGGCACAACGCCTGCATTCCCGCTCAACCGGTCGAGATCGAGCAACAACCTCCCAAGCCGGTCGATTAACGGGAGCCGCAGAATTTCATCAATCGCAATTATGGCGCGCGCCTGACGCAGTGCCATTAATTCCAGAACAAGATCAACGACTTCCGGAAACTCTTCCAGAAAGAGACGGAACCGCGCTGCCGAAAGATGATCGATGACGGTCTGGCCATGTGCATGGGCGTCCTGCATCCGGGAGAGCCGCCCAAAAACGGTCACTTCCCCAAACATGTCTCCAGCGGACAGCATGAACGCCGAAATGACTTGGCCGGAGCGGCCAACCGCTCCCAGCCGAACCATGCCGGAAATGATGAAGTCCACCCCGGCGCGCTTATCACCCCTTTGGTGAATCAACTGGCCAGAAACATATGTTTTGCGGGTGCAAACGGCCCTGAGCTTCGACTTTGCCGCAGGGCTCAGTCGGGAAATAATCCCCCGATTTGGCATGCCGCCTGCGTCCACAGCCACCACCCGCAAAAAGAAAGCAAAGTGTACACTTATTTACAGTCCTCGAAAGACAGTATCGTTACAGGGATATCCGCAAGGCCGTTCGGCTTTTTGAAGTGTCCTGGGTCGCAATCAGGAAATGGGGGCGTCGGGCGTTTATTCGCTCGACCATTGGTGCCAGCCGCGATACCTTTTCGCCATGCGTGAAAAGGAATTGCGGCTGGCACTCGTTTGTTATGGTGGCATCAGCCTCGCCGTTTACATGCACGGCATCACCAAAGAGATATGGAAGCTCGCCCGCGCAAGCCGGGCTTTTCACGCCGATGATGACGATGACCTCTCCACCACGGAGGACATATATCGTGACATATTGGAGGAGATTGCTGACAACCAGCAACTCAAAATCCGCGTCCTCACCGACATCATAACGGGCGCGAGCGCAGGTGGGATTAACGGTATCTTTTTGGCTAAGGCTGTCGCGACCGGACAGTCCATAGAGCCGCTCACAAAGCTCTGGCTCGAAGAAGCTGATGTCGACAAGCTCCTCGATCCTGATGCGCGCCCAATGTCACGCTTGACGAAATTTTGGGCTATGCCTGTCGCTTGGTACCTCGCCAATCGCTCCGGCGGCACCATTGAGAAGACCGTGGCAAGCGAGGCGCGGCAAGAGGTCCGCAGCAAACTTACCCGCTTTGTCCGCGCCCGTTGGTTTGAACCGCCTTTTGGCGGGCAGGTATTGAGCGGCATGATTCTTGATGCTTTTGCCGCCATGGACAAATCCGAAACAGGCAAGCCTCTCCTACCGAACGGCCAACCCCTCGACCTTGCCGTAACGGTCACAGACTTTCGCGGACATCCAGAGCAACTGCGCCTGAATTCACCAAATCATGTCGTCGAGAATGAGCATCGCTTGGTGCTCTCGTTCAGGCACGACCCGGATCAAGATATGCTTCTTTCCAGCTCAGCCTCCCTCGCTTTTGCGGCGCGCGCTACGTCCAGCTTTCCAGGCGCGTTTCCGCCGCTGAAGCTCGCAGAGATGGACCAGCTTATTGCGATGCGAGGTGACACTTGGAGTGATCGCGCGGACTTCGTCAACGCCGCGTTTCCCAAGACAATCCTGAACATCAATGATCTTACGCTCGTCGATGGATCGGTTTTGGCAAATGCCCCTTTTCATGCGGCAATCGACAAATTGAAGGACCGTCCCGCACGTCGCGAGGTTGACCGGCGCTTTGTCTACATTGATCCAAAGCCCGGCATTCGCGCCATCTCTCTCAAGCGAGCAGGCCAATCTGACCGCCCCGGCTTTTTCACGACCATCATTGGGGCGATGTCCGAACTTCCCCGCGAACAGCCCATTCGCGACAATCTGGATGCCATCGACGCGCGGTCGACGCGTATTCGACGCATGCAGCACATCGTGGATGCTCTGACGCCCGAGGTGGAAGATACCATCCAGTCCTTATTCGGGCGCACCTTCTTTCTGGATAGCCCGACGCCAAAGCGGGTCGCGAGTTGGCGCGTTAAGGCACATGAACGGTCAGCGTCTGATTCCGGGTTTGCCTATGCAGCATATGCGCATCTGAAGCTTTCCGGCATTGTCGAAGAAATTGCAGACCTTGCTGCACGCATATCTGCCGGGCGACCAGACTTCGCCGCAGACCAGTTTCGCCGAGACCTTTGGAATGAAATCCGCGCCCGCGGGGTCGATCAGATCAGTAGCGCCCGACACAATGAACGCGACCCATCGGTTATCTTCTTCCGGCAGCTGGATGTCGGCTTTCGCATCCGTCGCCTGCGCTTTCTTGCCCGAAATGTAACGGCGATGGTCGATACAGGCGAGGCGTCCGATGCCGATCTGATCCACCTGCGCAGCACAATTTACGATCGCTTGGCGCCGTTAATCGACATGCAGAATGCCGGAACTTACAAAAATATCTGCATGGACAACCCATCGGCCTTTTTAGACGCCCTTGCCGATCAGCAGGATCTCGTCCGCCATGACGCCGAAACCGACGAAGCACTTGCAGCCGCACTGACCGCCTGCCCCAAGGCATTATGTCGTCGTCCGCTCCTGACTTATCTCGGCTTTCCCTTTTTCGACATCAGCACGCTTCCGATGTTACAAGGCGAGGGATTGGACGAGTTTAACCCGATCAAGGTGGACCGGATCGCCCCAGACGACGCACAATCCATTCGTTCCGGCGGTGCGGCGGCGACGCTAAAGGGAATCGAGTTCAACAGTTTCGGCGCCTTCTTCAGCCGGAAGTATCGGGAAAATGATTATCTTTGGGGCCGCTTGCACGGGGCAGAAAGACTGATCGACATCATCTTTTCCACCGCTCCGTCGCAAACCCCCGACGTGGTTGACCGCTACAAATACCGCATGCTCTCGGCGATTTTGGCTGAAGAAGAAACGCAGCTAAACGCTGTAGCTGATCTCTTCCCCGTTTTGCGGGCGGAGCTTGCACAAGGTCCTCTGGCCAAGATGGCCGCTGTGTCCTAAGCTATCTCAATTGGTTGGAATGGATGTCGCATGCAGTTTCTCAAAACCATCTTCTGGGTCGTGATTGCGGTGGTGCTTGTCGCGTTCTCGCTCAGCAACTGGACCAGCATTACCATTACACTTTGGAGCGGATTGCTGCTGCAGACTTATCTGCCCTTAGTCATTGGTGCCGCCTTTCTGCTTGGATTTCTTCCCTATTATCTTTTGCATCAGGCGACCCGCTGGTCGCTGCACCGCAAATTGATGCAGGTGGAACGCCAATTGGCCGAGACGCGCGCCATGCTTGAGCCCAAGCCTGTTGAAACACCAACCACCGGTGCGATTCCCCCTTCCGCTGCACCAATTGCCGTGCCACCGGGGGTTTCATGACCAGCCCAATTTATGTCGCCATCGACACACCAGAACTTGAGAAGGCCCGTGAGATTGTCGCGAAGGTCAAGCATCATGTCGGCGGGATCAAACTTGGCCTCGAATTTTTTTCCGCCAACGGACGCGCCGGTGTTCGGGAAATGGCACAGCTTGGCCTGCCGATTTTCCTCGATCTGAAACTGCACGACATTCCAAATACCGTCGGCAAGGCGGTGCAGGCCCTCGCTCCATTAAAGCCCGCTATCCTGACGGTTCATGCCGCCGGTGGCCGCGCCATGATGGAAGATGCGAAGGCTGCAGCCCCCAATGGCACGAAGGTTGTTGCCGTCACCGTGCTGACCAGCCTTGATGGGACTGACCTTCAATCGATTGGTGTGGACGGAACCCCGCATGATCAGGTCGAACGCCTGACGCTGCTTGCCAAAGAATCGGGCCTCGATGGCGTCGTTTGTTCGGGCAATGAAGTCGCCGCTGCCCGCAAGCTTTGGCCCGGCGGCTTCTTTGTCGTCCCCGGTGTGCGCCCGAATGACGGCAAAATCGGCGACCAAAAGCGCGTCGTGACCCCACGGCAGGCTTTGGATAATGGCGCGTCGATTCTCGTCATCGGTCGGCCCATCACGCAGGCCGACGATCCGGACGCGGCAGCACGGGCCATCGACGCGACTATTTGATCATGCCGATTCAAGTCAAAATCTGCGGCGTCTCAACGGAGGAGACGCTTGATGCAGCCATTCTTGGTGGTGCAACGCATATCGGCTTCAACTTCTTCCCCAAAAGCCCACGGAGCGTTGCAATTGAGCGTGCTGCGGCACTTGTGCAGCGGTTGCACAGAGACGTGACAGCCGTGGGCCTTGTCGTGAATGCAGAGCGCGGCCGCATTGACGCCATCCGTGCGCAGACCGGTATACAAACCATTCAGCTTCACGGCGAAGAGAGCCCTGAATTCGCGGCGTCGCTCGGTGGTGACGTGTGGAAGGCCATTCCCGTTAAGACGCGGGATGATTTGGCTGCAGCGGCCATCTTTGCAGATGCCGTCAGCCACGTCCTCTATGATGCAAAGCCTCCAAAGGGCGCCGACTTGCCAGGTGGAACAGGTATGCGCTTTGATTGGTCCCTCCTCGATGGATTTACCCATCCCCTGCCATGGCTGCTGGCCGGTGGTCTTGATGCAGGCAATGTCGCCGAAGCGATTGGCCGAACAGGCGCCCGCTTTATCGACGTCGCGTCGGGCGTTGAATCCGCGCCGGGCATCAAGGATGTGGACAAGATCGCCGCATTCCTTAAAGCGACAGCCGACTTATGACACTTATTAACTCCCTCCGTACGCAGCCCGACGACCGCGGGCATTTTGGCCAGTTTGGCGGACGTTATGTCGCCGAAACGCTGATGCCGCTCGTCCTTGATCTGGAAACGGAATATCGCAAGGCGAAGGCGGACCCCGCCTTTCACGCCGAGTTTGACGATCTGCTCGAACATTATGTGGGCCGCCCGAGCCCGCTCTATTTCGCCCCGCGCCTGACCGAAGAGCTGGGCGGTGCCCAAATCTGGTTTAAGCGCGATGAGCTGAATCACACCGGCGCGCACAAGATCAACAACTGCATCGGCCAGATCCTACTCGCCATCCGCATGGGCAAGACGCGGATCATCGCGGAAACTGGGGCCGGTCAGCATGGCGTTGCGACCGCAACTGTCTGTGCCCGCTTCGGCCTGCCTTGCATCGTCTATATGGGCGCGACCGACGTGGCCCGTCAGGCGCCAAACGTGTTCCGCATGAAGCTGCTCGGCGCCGAAGTGGTGCCGGTCACCTCTGGTGCGGCGACACTCAAGGACGCCATGAACGAGGCGCTGCGCGATTGGGTCGCGAATGTCGACGACACTTTCTACATCATCGGCACCGCCGCAGGTCCACATCCTTACCCCGAACTGGTCCGCGATTTTCAGAGCGTGATCGGCAAAGAAGCCCGCGCGCAGATGTTGTCGCGCGTCGGTCGCCTGCCAGACGTTCTCGTCGCGTCCATCGGCGGCGGAAGCAATTCGATCGGCTTGTTCCATCCCTTCCTTGATGATCCGTCGGTCAAGATGCTCGGCGTCGAAGCCGCGGGCCATGGTCTCGACAAGGAGCATGCGGCTTCACTCGCGGGCGGACGCCCCGGCATTCTCCATGGCAACAAGACCTATTTGTTGCAGGATGAGGACGGCCAGATCACCGAAGGCCATTCCATCTCGGCTGGCCTCGACTATCCGGGCATCGGTCCTGAACATAGCTGGCTCAAGGAAATCGGCCGCGTCGATTATACCTCCGTCACCGATACCGAAGCGCTGGAAGGCTTCCAGCTGCTCTGCCGCACCGAAGGCATCATTCCCGCGCTGGAACCCGCCCACGCGATTGCAGCTGTCCGCAAGCTCGCCCCCACGATGGACAAGGATCAGATCATTCTCGTCAACCTGTGTGGTCGCGGCGACAAGGACATCTTCTCCGTGGCGGAGCACCTTAGGGTGTCGCTTTAATGTCGCGCTTCGCTTCTGCTTTCCAGTCGGGCCGATCCGCCCTCGTCTGTTTCGTCACGGGCGGCGATCCGACGCCGGATGCAACACCTGCTATCCTCGACGCGCTCGTTGAAGGCGGTGCGGATGTTGTCGAACTCGGCATGCCGTTCACAGACCCGATGGCGGATGGCCCCGCCATTCAGCGCGCCAACCTCCGCAGCCTTGCCGCGGGTACAAAGACGGCCGACATCTTTGCCATCGCAACGGGCTTTCGCGCACGCCACCCCAATGTTCCACTCGTCTTGATGGGCTATGCCAATCCAATGACGATCCGCGGCGCCGATTGGTTTGCGGCGGAGTGCACCACTGCGGGCGTTGACGGCGTCATCTGCGTCGACATCCCGCCGGAGGAAGACCCCGAACTTGGACCCGCGCTGCGGGCCGAAGGCATCTCGCTCATCCGCCTTGCCACGCCGACGACAGACGCGGCGCGGCTTCCGGCAGTTCTCGATGGCTCCTCGGGCTTTCTCTATTATGTTTCGGTCGCCGGGATCACCGGATTGCAGCAGGCAGCACAGGCTTCAATCGAAGACGCCGTCGCCCGCCTGAAGGCCGCGACGGACATTCCCGTTGCCGTCGGCTTTGGCGTCCGCACGCCGGAACAGGCCGCCGAAATCGCAAAGGTCGCGGATGGCGTGGTGGTCGGCTCGGCGATCATTGATATTGTCGCTGCCGAAGGCGCCAACGCGCCCACAAAGGTCCGCGATTTCGTCCGGTCGCTGCGCACAGCGATGGACCACGCCCGGGAGAAAACCGCATGAACTGGCTGACCCGTGTCCGCAATGCGATGCCCTTCATCGCCAAGCGCGAAACCGAGGGCAATCTTTGGAACAAGTGCCCGTCCTGCTCGCAGATGATCTTCATCAAAGAGTATGAGGAGAATTTGTCCGTCTGCACCGTCTGTGGCCATCATGGCCGCATTGGGCCGCATGCGCGTTTTCATCAGATCCTCGATGAAGGCAGTTGGAAGATACTGCCGAGCCCACGTGCGCCTGAAGACCCCCTGAAGTTCCGCGATTCTAAGAAATATGTGGACCGGATCAAGGCCGCCCGCGCCGCGACGGGGGAGCATGATGCCCTCCTCAACGCCAAGGGTCGTATCGAAGGCCAAGGCGTTGTTGTTGGCGTACAGGACTTTGCCTTTATGGGTGGCTCCATGGGTGTCGGGGTGGGCGAAGCCTTTATCGCAGGCGCCAAGGCGGCGCTGGCTGACAAAGTGCCCTATATTATCTTCACCGCAGCCGGTGGCGCGCGCATGCAGGAAGGCATCCTTTCGCTGATGCAGATGCCGCGCAGCACGGTTGCGATCGCACAGCTGCGGGAAGCAGGCTTGCCCTATATCGTGGTCATGACAGACCCGACGACCGGTGGCGTGACGGCCAGCTACGCCATGCTCGGCGATGTGCAGATGGCGGAACCCAATGCCTTGATCGGTTTTGCGGGGCAGCGCGTCATTCAGGATACGATCCGGGAGAAACTCCCAGAAGGGTTCCAGCGTGCCGAATATCTGCTTGAACACGGCATGCTCGACATGGTCGTGGAGCGGAAGGACTTGCGGGAAACGCTCGGCCGTCTGATCAGCTATCTAATGCCGGAAAAGGCCGCGGCCTAACCTTACGTGGCAGATCACGCGCATTCCGATGACCCTGCGGTTCAGGCGCAGCTAGACCGTTTCGCCCAGTTGTCGCCCGGTCGCGACATTTTGGGGCTGGAACGGATACAGCGGCTGCTGGAGCTGCTCGACAATCCGCATCTGGACCTTCCACCTGTGTTCCATGTGGCAGGAACGAACGGCAAAGGGTCAACTTGTGCGTTTCTGCGCGCCGCGCTTGAAGCAGCGGGTCGCCGCGTCCACGCTTACACCAGCCCACATCTTGTGCGCTTCAATGAGCGCATAAGGGTTGCCGGCAATCTGATTACAGATGAGGCTTTGGCGCCGCTCCTTGCCGAAGTGCTGGATGCCGCCGAAGCTGACGGGATGGCACCGAGTTTCTTTGAAGCCACGACGGCGGCTGCCTTCCTCGCGTTTTCCCGCACAAAGGCGGATGTCGCGATCATTGAGGTCGGGCTTGGCGGGCGGCTGGATGCGACCAACATCATCCCAAAGCCATTGATTTGCGGGATTGCACAGCTTGGTATCGACCACGAAGCATTTCTTCTGGACCCAGAGAATGGCCCAGGCTTTGCGCCGCTGGAGCGGATTGGTTTTGAAAAAGCGGGCATCGCCAAGGCAAACGCACCGCTGGTTACGATGGCTTATCCGGAGGCGGTTGCCGGTCGGATTGCAGATGTGGCAGCAGCCGTCGGCATCACAACGCTTGTCCAAGGGCAGGACTGGCATTGCCAACTCAAGGGCGATACCCTCATTTACCGTGATGCCAAGGGTCCCTTGCGGCTTCCGCTGCCGCACATGGCGGGGGATCATCAAGTCGCGAACGCTGGCCTTGCGATCGCCATGCTGCGGCATCAGGACCGAATTACCCTGCGTGACCACGCCTTTACTGTTGCGATGGAGAAGACACAGTGGCCTGCGCGTATGCAACGCCTCACCTCTGGTCCCTTTGTTGACCTCGTAAAGCCGGCCCAACTCTGGCTCGACGGTGGTCACAATCCCAATGCCGCTGAAGCGATTGCCGCAACCTTCCTGCGTGGCCCTGCGCTCGATGTTGTTATCGGCATGCTGGCCAATAAGGATGCGGCGGAATTCCTCCGGATCATCGCACCGGTAACGCGCAGCGTGACGGCGGTTCCAACCCCGGGGCATGACTGTCATGCGCCCGAAGATTTGGCAGCGATGGCACAATCAGCGGGCATTGGGACGACTGCAACCGCGCCGGACGTCGAGAGCGCGCTGCGCCAACTTGGTGCCCGAGGCGACGTGCGCCGGGTCGCCATTCTCGGCTCGCTCTATTTGGCGGGCGTTGTCCTAAAGCAAAACGGCCCGCTGCCGGACTAGGCCTTTTCGCCTGCCGTTCCCATCGCCGCATCCACCAGACCTGTTCGCATCATGATCCAGAAGATGAGGATGCCCGGCACTGCGGCAACCGTCGTCAGCAGATAGAAGTTCACATAGCCTAGCGACTCAATCAGCCCGCCCGCCGTGGTGCCGGTCAGGAAGCGTCCGACGACACTCGCGCCAGCGGAAATCAGCGCATATTGCGCGCCGGTAAAGCGCAGGTCGCACAAAGCCGAGAAGTAGGCGACGACGACGACTCCACCGAAACCACTCGCCATGTTTTCAAATCCAATGGCCCCGGCCATTGCAAGATTGCTGTGGCCGGACGCGGCCAATCCGGCGAAACTCAAATTGGAGAATGCCATCAACACCAGCGCAATCAGGACGGAGCGTTTCAGGCCAAGCTTCGTGAAGGCAACGCCGCCAATGAAGATTCCAATCAAATATGCCCAGAAGCCGACGCCCACATCCCAAATTGCGATCTCATCATTGGTGTAGCCAAGGTCATCAAACAGCAGGCGGAACGTCAGGTTTGCAAGCGTATCACCAATCTTGTGGACGAGAATGAACAGCAGCACGAGCAGAGCGCCCGACCTTTGAAAAAACTCCGTGAACGGGCCAATGATTGAAGCAAGCACATCACTCACTGAGCGCTTTTCGTTCGTCACCACATGCCGCTTCGGTTCACCCATAAAGAGTCCGGTCAGCATCGCCGGAAGCGCGAACAGCGCGCACGCCATATAGGCTGCCGACCATCCAATCCGGTCTGCCAGCACCAGCGCCAACGCCCCTGCCCCAGCCGACCCAATCCGCCACCCATATTGCGACATGCCGGAGCCAACGCCGAGCTGGTAGGGCTTTAGCGTCTCGATCCTGTAAGCATCAATCACGATGTCGAACGTGGCGCCTGCTGCACCAACAAGAATTGCGGCCAAAACCGTCACGCCAATGTCCGCCGACGGGTCCACCAGCGCCAGATTTACGACAGCCGCCATCACGGCAAGGCCGGAGACCATAAGCCAAGACACCCGCTGGCCCATATGGCCGATCAACGGCAGGCGAATGCCATCAACGATCCAGGCCCAAAACACCTTGAGATTGTAGACGAGAAAGGCGAGCGTGAAGGCGGTGACGGTCTTTTTGTCGATGCCATCCTGCGCCAAGCGGGTCGTCAGCGTGGCCCCAATCATCGCATAGGGAAAGCCAGAAGAGACGCCGACAAAGAAGGCAGCGAGCGATTCCTTTTCCAGATAAGGCTTTACCGCGCCCCATAGGCCCGGTTCAGCTGACCCTACGGATTGGCTGGCTTCACTCATGCAACTTGCTCCCCGCTCGAATTCGGGCAAACTAGCGCGATAAATGGAGAAGGATAGCCCCGTCGTGAACATGATGACGCCCACTGTGGGACAAGTCGCGCTTGCCCAACGCATTGCGGACGACAGTGTTCAGGCGCCTGTGGCCATCACCACGGTGCCGGCCAGTCGTTATACCGACCCAGACTGGTTTGCGCAGGAAAAGGGCATATTATTCGACCGGTTGCCGCAGGTTATCGCACCGTCAGCGCTGGTGCCGGAATCCAATATGGCGGTGCCGCATGAAGGCTTTGGCCGTCCTCTGCTCATCACGCGCGACAAGGACGGTAAGGCGCACGTTTTCCTCAACGTCTGCCGCCACCGTGGCACCCGACTTGTTGAGGGACAGGAGACCGTCTGCGCGGCCCGCATGGTCTGCCCCTATCACGCATGGACCTATGCCATGGACGGCGCGCTTGTCGGCTTGCCGCGACCTGAAACCTTCCCCGGCTTCGACAAAACGACCCATGGCCTGAAAGAACTACCAAGCCGCGAAGCTGGCGGGCTCATCTGGTTTGCACCCAGCGAGGACGCGGACTTTGGTGAAGCCGATGCCCTTGGCGCAGATTTTGATGCCTTTGGAATGCGAGACCTGCACCTCTTCAACCGTCGGACACATGAAGTTGCCTCAAACTGGAAGCTCATCATGGATGCGTTTCTGGAAAGCTATCATGTCTCAAGGCTCCATGCATCGACGATTGGCCCCTTCTTCAAGGATGGCGTGACGTCGGGGGATTGCATCGGCCCGCATCAGCGTTCGGCCGTCGGCCGCGCCGCTGATCTGGCGACGATGGACCTTGGCGACTGGCCTCAGCTCCGCAAAGCCGTCACCTTCGCTTATCAGCTTTTCCCCGCCACAATCATGGTTGTCAGCCCCGATTATGTGAACCTTATGGTGCTGATGCCGCAGTCAGTTGGGCGCACTTTGGTGGAAGACTTCATGCTCATCCCCGAAGAGCCGAAGACGGAAAAAGCGATGTCGCACTGGCAGCGCAGTTGGGACCTGCTCGACGGCGGTGTGTTTGCAGCAGAAGATTTCCGCGCTGCAGCTTTGGGTCAGGAAGGCCTATCTTCCGGCGCTATCGATCATCTCACTCTCGGCACACTTGAGACAGGCATCCGCCGTTTCCATGATGAGATTGAGGCGCGGCTTCTCCGCTAAAGACATCGGCTGCCAATTCCGCTACTGGCCCCGCCATGAGTATGAACGAACCGCAGCGCATCGCCAAGCTTTTGGCCCGTGCCGGCATTGCCTCGCGCCGCGAAATTGAACGCATGATCGAAGATCGCCGCATCGCAATTGATGGCGTTCCTATTGAAACGCCCGCCACCATCCTGACCAGCCTGACGGGCGTAACCGTCGACGGTAAGCCTGTTGCGCCGCCCAAAGCTGCCAAGCTGTTCTGCTTCCACAAGCCGTCTGGTGTTCTGACCGCAGAACGTGATCCTCAGGGGCGTCGTACAATTTATGACGTGCTGCCAAAGGGCCTTCCTCGTGTGGTGCCTGTCGGGCGGCTCGATCTCAATACCGAAGGATTGCTGCTGCTCACCACCGATGGCGAGTTGAAGAGGCAACTTGAATTACCCTCTACTGGCGTTGTCCGTTCCTACCGTGCCCGCGCTTATGGCAATGTCAGCCAGGCTCAATTGGAAGAGCTGATCCACGGGATTGAGATTGACGGCGTCCGCTATGGCTCCATCGATGCCAATCTGGAGCGCCGGACGGGCGCAAATACATGGGTTGAAATGCGCCTGACCGAAGGCAAGAACCGCGAAGTCCGTCGCGTGCTTGAACATCTGGGCCTGCGCGTCTCCCGCCTGATCCGCACCAGCTATGGCCCCTTTGGTCTGGGTGATTTGGAACGCGGTGAAGTCGCCGAAATCGATCGCAATCAACTATTCATGTTCCGACAGTCGCTCGCCAAACAGGGGGGGGCGAAGGAAAAGGCGCCTGAAAGGGGGCCGTACGCTGCACCCTCATCCCCGCGCCGCACACCATCCTCGCCTGCCGCTGCCAAACGGCAACATTCGCGGCCACCGCGTCGTCCATGAGGATCATTGCCGGAAAATGGCGCGGCCGTCCCGTGGTCGCGCCCAAGGGAGACGCGACCCGCCCGACCGCAGACCGGACGCGGGAGGCGCTGTTCTCTATGCTCGTCAGCCGCTTTGGAAGTTTTGAAGGCTTAGGTGTGGCAGACCTGTTCGCAGGTTCTGGCGCACTCGGGTTAGAAGCGCTTTCCCGTGGGGCTGCCAGTTGCATCTTTGTGGAGCAGGACCGCGCCGCCGTTGATGCGCTCAAGACCAACATCGCAAAACTTGGAGCCACAGGCGCTGAAATCCGTCAGGGCTCCGTCCTCGCCTTGCCGCCTGCCCGCGCGCCGTTGGACTTGGTGATGATGGACCCGCCCTATGAGAGTGGCGCCGGATCCGTCGCGCTCGACAGGCTGGGCCGCTTGGGCTGGATTGGCCCCGCCACCCTTGTCAGCATTGAAACCTCTCGCAAGGAGACTGTTGACGTCGCCGGGTTCGAGGTGGACGTCCAGCGCGACTATGGGAAAGCGCGCATCACCCTTTTGCGCGCAGTGCCAGCAGACCCACAAGGCTGAGGCCCGAGCAAAGCGCGAGATAGGCGCCAACCGCGCCGAGACCCGCGCTATCCGACAGACGCTGGGCAATCAGCGGCGCCAATCCGCCACCCAAGATCCCCGCCATGTTAAACGCCACCGATGCACCGGAATAGCGCACCCGCGCCGGGAACAGGCTGGGCAACCAAGCGCCGAGCGGGCCATAGGTAAGGCCCATGGCAAAGAGTGCCATCGATAGAAAAAGCGCAACGAGCAGCGGCTCTCCACTGCCCAAGGTCGGCACGATAGTGAGCGCGACCAACATCGTCAGGCCACAACCGGCCATCAGGACATTGCCCGCGCCAAAGCGATCTGAAGCAAAACCAGAGACGATAATGCCCGCAGCCAGAAACAGGATGGCGAAGAGTTGGAGGCTCAAAAAGGCCTCGCGTGCCATGCCCAATTTGGTCGTCCCATAACCGAGGGCAAAGGCCGTCGCGAGATAGAAGATCGCGAAGCACGCGACCGCAGCAAACGTGCCACCCAGAACTTCGCGCCAATGGCCGCGCATCAATTCCCCAAAGGGCACTTTTGGTGGCGCCGCTTCAGCCAAGGCAGCAGCAAAAGCGGGTGTCTCTGTTAGCTTCAAGCGAACCCAAAGCCCGATACCGACTAAAAGCGCGCTGCCGAGAAAAGGAATGCGCCAGCCCCAGTCCTTGAAATCATCTCCAGAAAGGAACAGGCCCAGCAGTAGGAACAGCCCGTTGGATGCGATGAAACCAACAGGCGCCCCCAATTGCGGGAACATGCCATAGCGCGCAGCTTTGCCGGGTGGCGCATTCTCGACCGCTAAGAGCGCCGCACCACCCCATTCTCCACCAAGGCCGAAACCTTGTCCGAAGCGCAGCAGGCAGAGCAGAACCGGAGCCCACCAGCCAATAACGGCATGCGTAGGCAGAAAGGCGATGAGGAATGTCGATAGGCCCATGATGAGGAGCGAGGTGACGAGCGTCGACTTGCGTCCGATCCGGTCCCCGAAATGGCCAAATGCAATTGCGCCCAGAGGTCTGGCAAAGAAGGCGACGGAAAAGCTGGCGTAGCTCGCGAGCAATTGCAGCCCGGGTTCCTCTGAAGGGAAGAAGAGTGGACCGAACACGAGCGCGGCGGCGGTGGCATAGATATAGAAATCGTAGAATTCGACCGCCGTCCCGACCAGCGACGCGGCCAGCACACGCTTGTGCGATGTTGGTGTGGACATGGTCAGCTCGCTCCCCCGCTTCTTATGTCATCGCCATTGTCGGTTTGCGCGGTGTGTGTCGAGCCCTTCGCGTCGAGGAAACGAAGTATCTCAAAGAAAACGGCCCCGGGTCGCCCCGAGGCCGCTGTAAACTTAAAACGTTGAAGCGAAAATTAGGCGAAAGTGACTGCCATCTTTTCACGACGTCGCATAGCTGTACCGACAAGGCCAAAGCCCGCGAGCATCATGGCCCAAGCTGCCGGTTCCGGCACGCGCGAGTCAATGCTCAGCGCAATCTTGTCGAGAAGCGGACCAACATTATCGGCGCTGTTAGTTCCAACGAAGAATTTCAACGTGCCTGCGTTCCCCGCCGTGAAGAACAGAGAATATGATCCGAAACTCTCGTTGCCAAGGATGGAGTAGGAAGTTGAAATGCCTGGCGTCACACCTGCAAAAACGATTTGGTCGTTTCCGCCGAGATTGGCAAAATTGTAACCATAGTCCACCAGGGACGTGTTACCGCTAAAGTTGAAGCCGAGGAAAAAGCCATCAGAAGCAGAGTCTCGCTGGTTTCCACCAAGAGTCGCGGTAAAGCGAACAATGTCGCCTGCCGAGAAGGCGAAAGATTGCAGGCTGGTCAGCCGACCCGGACCAGGTGATCCATCAAGATCAACACACGAACCGCTGCACGAAATTCCATAGTCGCCACTCTTCACCAAGTCGACACCACCAGTGACAGCGAAGTTGGAAAAGCCAGTGTACGTAAGGAAGGACGCGCCGCCATTTTCAGCGTCAAACGTATCCGATAATACAACTGCAGCAGATGCTGGTGCCGTCAGGCTAAGCACACCAAGTGCCAGAACAGAAGAAACGAGTCGCATTAAAAAACCCCTTTATTTCCAATGTGGAAAAGGACGCCGCCACATTGGTTACATTTCTTTAATCAAACTCAGATCCACCCGTCAAACAGAGTTTTGTGAAGGCCCTGTCCCGATTTGGGACCCCTTGCCCAACAGACCAATGTTCCCTAATCGTTCACACGATGACGTTACCCGAAAATCTCGATGAACCCGCCTATATCCGTGGCTTGAACGCACCGCAGCGTGAGGCTGTGCTGACCAGTGAAGGTCCTGTCCTGATGCTGGCGGGCGCTGGCACGGGGAAGACAGCGGCCTTGACCGCACGGCTGGCCCATCTCATCGCGACGCGCCGCGCATGGCCATCAGAAATCCTATCGGTAACATTCACCAATAAGGCCGCCCGCGAGATGAAAGAGCGCGTTGGGCGGATCATCGGCGATGCCGTCGAGGGCATGCCCTGGCTCGGCACATTCCATTCCATCTGCGCAAAGATGCTCAGGCGGCATGCTGAACTCGTTGGTTTACAATCCAATTTCACAATTCTGGATACGGATGACCAGCTGCGCCTGCTGAAGCAGATCGTGACGGCGGCTGAACTGGACGAGAAGCGCTGGCCCGCCAAACAACTGGCGGGGTTAATCGACCAATGGAAGAATAAGGGCCTAACACCCGCGGACGTTGATGCAGCGGAGAGCCAGCGCTTTGCCGACGGTCAGGGCGCAAAACTCTACACAATCTATCAGGACCGACTGAAAGCGTTGAACGCCTGCGATTTTGGCGACTTGCTTTTGCATATGCTGACGATCCTAAAGGCCCATCGGGACGTGCTGCAAAGCTATCAGCAGCGGTTCAAATATATCCTCGTCGACGAATATCAGGACACAAATGCGAGCCAATATCTGTGGCTCCGCCTGCTCGCGCAATCGAGCAAAAACATCTGCGTCGTCGGCGATGACGACCAGTCCATCTATTCATGGCGTGGCGCGGAAGTGGCGAATATTCTACGGTTTGAGAAGGACTTCCCCGGCGCGGCCGTCATTAAGCTGGAACAAAATTATCGCTCCACCCCGCACATCCTTGGCGCCGCGTCCGGCCTGATTGCCAAGAACGGCGGGCGGCTCGGCAAGACATTGTGGACGGAAGTTGACGCCGGAGACAAGGTTGAGATCATCGGCGTGTGGGACGGGCCGGAAGAAGCCCGTCGCGTGGGCGAAATGGCGGAGGACCATCAGCGCGCCGGAGGCTCGCTTGACGAACTGGCAATCCTCGTGCGGGCCCAGTTTCAGACTCGCGAGTTTGAAGACCGGTTTATCTCCATCGGCCTGCCCTACCGCATCATCGGCGGGTTCCGCTTCTACGAACGCGCCGAAATCCGTGACGCGCTCGCTTATCTCCGACTGGTGAACCAACCGGCGGACGACTTAGCGTTCGAACGGATCGTCAACCAGCCCAAGCGCGGCCTGGGGGACAAAGCACTTGCCCGCATCCAGACCTTTGCCCGCGCCATGGGCGGTCCCCTCTCCCACGCTGCCGTCGCGATCCTCGACAGTGATGAACTGACCCCGCAGGCCCGTCGCGCGCTGGGCGGGTTCATCGGCGATATCGCCCGCTGGCGGGACCTTTCGGCCAGCCTGCCGCACTATGAGCTCGCACGACAGATCCTCGATGAAAGCGGATACACCGCCATGCTTCAGGCCGACAAATCGGCCGAAAGCGCGGGTCGGCTTGAAAACCTCAACGAACTCGTCCGCGCGATGGAAGAATACGAGACGCTTGGCGCCTTCCTTGAGCATGTTAGCCTCGTCATGGACAACGATGCGCAGGGCGATGGCGAGAAGATCACCATGATGACCATCCATGCGGCCAAGGGGCTGGAGTTTGACCGCACCTTCCTCGTCGGATGGGAAGAAGGGGTATTCCCTTCACAACGCGCGCTCGACGAAGGCGGCATGGCAAGCTTGGAGGAGGAGCGCCGGCTCGCTTATGTCGCCATCACTCGGGCGCGGCGGAAATGCACCATCCTCCACGCCGCCAACCGCCGTATCTACGGCCAGTGGACGTCGAGCATCCCCAGCCGCTTCATCTCGGAATTGCCTGCCGATCATGTCGAGCAGGAAAACTCTATGTCCGGCGGTGAAAGCATGTGGCGGGCCAACTGGTCTCAAAATGCAGATCCCTTCGCCCATGTGAACCGAGGCACCGGACGCGGACCGGGCTGGCAGCGGGCTTCAACCAGCTATTCAACGGCCCCCACCCGCATTGTCGAGGCCCGGGCTAGCGCCGTCAGCCTTGGCAATAAGGGTCGGTCTGATCTCTCCGTCGGCCAACGCGTGTTTCACGAAAAATTTGGCTACGGCCTTATCGCTGAGATTGAAGGCAACAAGCTGGAGATCGACTTTGAACAAGCGGGCCGCAAACGCGTGCTCGACACCTTTGTCACTCTCGATTGACGCCCAATGAAAAGGGCCCCGGCGACATGCGTCGGAGCCCTCCCCTGTTCTTCGCGTGACGATTAAGCGAAAGAAACGTTCGCCTGACGACGGCGCATCGCACCACCGACAAGGCCGAAACCAGCAAGCATCATCGCCCACGCAGCCGGCTCAGGAACGCCACCGCCCGGATTGACCGAACCGAAAGTGATGTTGTCATAGACCACAAAGTTGGCCGTTCCACCGAAGTCGATCGACTTGGCAAGACCGCCAAATGCCACACCGGATGCCGTCCAGTTGCAATAAGATCCGCTCGGATCGCCGGCACAATTTTGGTTGTATTGATTTACGATGGCAATCTGCCCCAACAGGTTTCCACCCGCGTTGAAGTCATCATAAACGGACACAAAGCCGGTTGAGTTCGCCGAGTAGAAGAACGAGAAACCGGTTGTGAACCCGTTGGTTACATTCAGGATCGCGCTGTTCACATTCAGGAAGACGAGCGAAGTTTGGCCCGAAGGTTCGTTGGCCGTATTCCCGCTGCCGCCAGCGTCAAAGTCGATCAGCGCGAGCGAACCCTGGGAAAAGACATAATCTGGTCCGTAGAAACTTCCGACTTCCTGAAGATTCGTAAGACCTTCAAAAGTGAGGGTCACGGCGGCGTTGGCCCCGGATGGAAGCGCGAAAAGCGCAACACTTGCCATAAGAAATTTTTTCATGAGTCGCATATCCATTCAAAAAAGTGGTTATTCTGGTCCGTCTCCGCTTTGCGGTATCCGGACAGGTGCGACCCTGCTGATCCAGTTAACGAAATATTCATGTTGGATGCAAGTCTGAATATGTTGGATTAAACGGACACAATGTTCCGAATAGGCACATGTTTCTTGGCGACGGTCTGCCAAGGCATGACAGCTGTTCTGGCCTAAATATCTTCTGCTTCAATCCGTTACCATGTGCTGGTGGGCATGGGTGCGTTGGAGCCCCGTGGGCTGCCAAGCTTTCATGAAAAAGGGACAGAAGATGAATTTTCTGAAATTTGGCGCCGTCGTTTTGCTCGCCGCATCGCCCTCTTTTGCATCAGGTGATGTGCACTGGAGCTATTCCGGCCCCGGCGGACCGGAACATTGGGGCGATTTGAAGCCCGAATTTGCCACCTGCCGCACCGGAAAAATGCAGTCGCCAATAGATCTGGCACAGGCCAATACGGCCGGCCAGATTCCCGTCCGCGCAGACTATAAGGCCGCGCCGCTCACCATTTTGAACAACGGCCACACGGTGCAGGTAAACTTCCCCGCCGGGTCTTCAATGACGAGCGCGGGTCGTGAATTTTACCTTGTGCAGGTTCATTTCCACACGCCTTCAGAAGAAGCCACTAACGGCAAGCGTTTCCCCATGGTCGCGCACTTCGTGCACAAGGATGCCAACGGGGCGCTCGGCGTTCTCGGCGTTATGTTTGAAGAAGGCGCCCCCAACAGCGAACTCGCAAAGATCATCGCCGCTGCGCCAAAGCACGAAAAGGCGGCAGCCCCCGTCGCTGGCGTAACGATCAACCCGGCGGATCTAATTCCCTCAACGTTGAACGTCTATCGCTTCCAGGGCTCGCTCAC
The DNA here is from genome assembly GCA_903839675.1 of uncultured Sphingomonadales bacterium. Lineage (GTDB taxonomy): Bacteria > Pseudomonadota > Alphaproteobacteria > Sphingomonadales > Sphingomonadaceae > Aquisediminimonas. The sequence goes on along the minus strand of CAIMDB010000012.1, from coordinate 49,904 downwards.
GACGCCGCCGTGCAGCGAAGGCGTGAATTGGCACGTGGCGCAGTCGACAGTCACGGCCAGTGCAGACCAGCTGCGCGCCATGGCCACAATCATGGGCAACAACGCCCGGCCGCTTCAGGCGCTGGACGGACGTCTGGTCGTCGCACCGGCGAACTGATTGGGTTCAAGCTGTGCTCCGGGTTAGGCTCGGAGCACAGCTTCCATTCGGCCTTTAGAAAACCGCCTTCGCCTCAGTGCCCATCATGGCGCCGCGCACCATTGGGATCGGTGGACCACCATAGCCCAAGAAGGTGTCATGGAACGCCTTCCACTTGGATCGGTCGCCGCCTGTCCAATCCTCGCGCAGCTTGCGGATCATCAGCTTGCCCATCGTGTAGTTGAGGTACGCCGGATCATAGGTCCCGCGCGCCGATTGCTGGCGGGCATTGCCCTCGTCCTGATAACATTCCTTGACGAACATCTTGCGGGACTGATCCTGCGTCATCCCCCGCGCATGCATGCCGATGGCGGAAAGATAGCGGCAGTCCCGCAGCAGGGCGTTGGACAGCTGACCGATATGGGTTTCCGGATCGTCCTTATTAAGGCCAGCATCCCACATCATCTCCTCGGTATAATGCGCCCAGCCCTCGGCAAAGGCATAGCCCACAAAGACACGACCAAAGAGCGACTTCGCCCGGTTTGCATGGAGGAAGTTGAGGAAGTGACCGGGCCAAACCTCATGCACCGAGGTGAACAGCAAATCCTTCGTCCCCGGCACATAAGCGTTACGCGTTTTAGCGTCCCAGGACGGGTCTGGCGGGGAGATGTAATAGACCGACGGCAAACCCTTCTCATAAGGTCCGGGGATGTCGATGTAAGCGCTGTTCTGGCGGTTATACGGCGGTGATTCCTCGACTTGGGCCTGTTCCGTTCCGGGGATAGACACAATGTTGTTGTCGAGGAGGAACTGACGGAGAACTGGCAGCTGCTCCCGCGCCTCTGCCACTGGTCCGGCATCAGACTTTTTGGAGTTCATCTTGTCCATGCACGCCGCAATGCTTTTGCCCGGCGCAAACTTGGCGCATTCAACCCTCAAAGCATCCTGATTGCGCTTGAGGTCGGTACGGCCCACCGCCTCAAGCTCATCAAGCGACACGTCAACGCCCTCAGTTGCGGACAGCATGCGCGAGAACCGCTCTGCCCCCAATGCGAAGTCCTTCGTTGCTGTTTTCTTTTGGCCTTCCAGCCATGTCGCCATGCCGTTCATTGCCACCGCTGCGTCCTTGGCGGCGGCATCAAATTCGGCCTGAAGCGCTGGATCCTTCACGCTGGCAAAGGCAGCCTTGGCATCACCTGTGTAATAGTCTGCAAATCCCTTGAAACCGGGGATCGCATAATTGACGAAGCTGATCGGCATCGGCGTTTTCAGGTTCTGGCGGATTTGCTGGACTGCAGCCGGGATGGCGCGCGCATATCTGATGAACGCCTTCATCCGCGTTTCGGCGTCGGCATAGGGACGGGCGATGTAGACATTAGGGTCCAACCCATTGTCGAAATACCAAGTGACATCGGTGTGCGGTGAGTCCGCGTCTTCAATCCAGAACAATTCACCCTGCGCAACATGGACCAGATAGTCCCGCTCAAACTTCTCCTCGGCCGTCAACCCATCGCTATTGAGGGCCCTGGCCGTGGCGATGGCGTTTTTCAGGAAAGCGATGCGCGCCGCGATCCCATCTTCGCTCCAGTCTGCCAATACGCCATCATATTCATGTCGTCCCTGATAGACGGCAAAGCTGGGGTTGAGCCGGAAATAGTCTTCCAGAAAGCGATCCGTAAAGGCCTGCCAAGGCCGAACGGCGGGCGCAGCAGGCGGTGGCGTGGTGACCACAGGTGGTGCCGCTGCTACTTCGGGCTTCGTCGCGCATCCAGTAAGGGACAAGGCCCCGATGGCCACAGACAGAGCAAGCGTAAGACGCTGCGATTTCATAAAACAAACTCCAGACCAGATTTCTATTCGACTCGTTGATGCCACAAAGGTTGCACCAGACCTTCCGCCGCGCCAAGGATAATCCCGTGACTGAGACCATCCCCGCCCCTACCCACCCACTCGCCTATCGGGATTACCGCTTCTTCTGGATCGCGCGTTTTTCGGCAGTCTTGGCGACGATGGGGATCGTCGTTGTCCTCGGCTATCAGTTCTACGACGTCGCACGCACAGATTATGGCATGTCGATCAAAGAGGCCTCGTTTCAGCTAGGCCTGCTTGGCCTTGCGCAATTCGTCCCGCTAGCGGTGCTGACGCCGGTGGCCGGGTGGGTCGCTGACCGGTTTGACCGGCGATATGTGGCAATGCTCGCCAACATGATTGATGCCTCGGTGGCCCTAACATTGGCATTCATGACTGCCAATGACGCGCTGACCCTGCCGCTTCTCTACATCATGGCGGCGCTGCACGGTGTGGCGCGGGTGTTTGTGGGACCGTCCATGTCGTCCATCGTGCCCAATATCGTGCCACCGAATGTTTTGCCGCGGGCCATCGCGTTCAATTCCATGGCCTGGCAGACAGGCACTGTGATCGGGCCTGGCATCGGCGGCATCTTGTTCGGGGTTATTCCTGCCCTCCCTTATTTTCTGGCAGCAGCCCTCCTCATACTTGCATCGCTCGCTGTTGCGCAGATTAAACCGCTCCCCAAGGTGGAGATTAAGGGGACAGCCCACCCGTTCCGGCAGATGATCGACGGGTTGCATTACACATGGAATGAACGTTTTCTTCTTGGCGCGATTACGCTCGATCTCTTTGCCGTCCTGCTGGCGGGTGCAACGGCACTGCTGCCGGTTTATGCCCGTGATATTCTGATGGTCGGGCCGGAAGGCCTTGGCTGGCTGCGGGGCGCCCCTGCCGCAGGGGCCACGTTGATGGCGCTGTGGTTTTCGTTCCGTCCCTTGCAGCACAATGTCGGGGTAAAAATGCTTTGGGCTGTCGTTGTGTTTGGCCTCGCGACCATCGTTTTCGGCCTATCCAAAAACTATTGGCTTTCGCTGGGCGCCATGTCCGTGCTGGGCGCTGCGGACATGCTCTCTGTCTATGTCCGCTCGTCGCTTGTGCAACTCAACACGCCCGATGACATGCGTGGACGCGTCTCCGCCGTCTCGTCCCTCGCCATTTCAGGCTCCAATGAACTGGGTGAGTTACAGTCTGGCTTTGCTGCGGCACTGTTGGGCCCGGTGGGAGCGGTTGTTTTTGGTGGCGTCGGGGCTATCTTTGTTACAGCACTCTGGGCCAAGCTGTTCCCGGAACTTAAAAACGCAAAAACGTTCGAGCCGCAATTCAGGAAGACCACACAATGAAGTTCGATTCGATCCTCGCCACAATCGGCCAAACCCCGCACGTCCGTGTATCCCGCCTGTTTCCGGACCATGATGTCTGGATCAAATCGGAACGCGCCAACCCCGGCGGGTCGATCAAAGATCGTATCGGCCTTGCGATGATCGAGGATGCGGAACGCTCCGGCGCCCTGAAGCCCGGTGGCATGATTGTCGAACCAACTTCGGGCAACACTGGCATCGGCCTTGCCATGGTCGCGGCGGTCAAAGGCTACAAGCTGATCCTTGTTATGCCGGAGAGCATGTCAGTCGAACGCCGCCGGCTGATGCTGGCCTATGGCGCCAGCTTTGATCTGACACCCCGCGAAAAGGGCATGAAGGGTGCGATTGAGCGCGCATTGGAAATTGTCGCCTCCACACCCGGCGCATGGATGCCGCAGCAATTTGAAAACCCCGCCAACATCGAGGTGCATGTCCGCACCACAGGGCCGGAAATCCTTGCGGACTTTGCGGACAAGCCGCTCGACGTCATCGTCACCGGCGTCGGCACGGGTGGCCACATCACAGGTGTCGCCCAGTTCCTGAAACCGCATTGGCCCAATCTCAAAATTTACGCCGTGGAGCCGACGCTTTCTCCTGTCATTTCCGGCGGCGCGCCTTCGCCTCACCCCATTCAGGGGATTGGTGCTGGCTTCATCCCGAAGAATCTCCACACCGATCAGCTTGACGGTGTCATTCAGGTGGACCCTGCCGATGCCAAAGAGATGGCCCGCAAGTCAGCCACGCTGGAAGGCATGCTCGTCGGCATCTCGTCGGGCGCAACACTGGCCGCCATCAAGCAGAAACTGCCGGATCTGGCCGCTGACGCCCGTGTGCTCGGGTTCAACTATGACACAGGAGAGCGTTACCTCTCCGTTCCGGACTTCCTGCCGGAGGCGTAAGCCCTCGTCTTCCTCCCTGTGGCAGAACGTGACCTTTATCATTTAACGCAGGACGTCGCTGTCGATGCGATCAGACAAGCGGACACCAAAGGTGTGCGCGCTGGCCCGGTCATTGCATTGTGTCTGCTGGCAGCCCTGGCTTTGGGGGTTTGGGCATGGTCCGCCGGATGGCTCAGTCAGGCCTTTGATGGCGTGAAGCAGAACGCGATTGACGAGTACTCCATCAAAATTCCCGCCAATGTCCCGACGGTCGAACCGCTGGAGCTAAAGGAAGTTCCTGTCGAGATCGCCAAGAAGATCAACGACGCAACGCCCTTCACCAAGGAACCCGTCCCGCCAGCAGCACCTTTCCGCATTGCAGGGGGCGCCACAGGCATTGCCCGTGCAACCGACTGTCTGGCGGCCGCCATCTGGTATGAGGCTGGCGCAGAAACACTCGCTGGCAAGAAGGCCGTGGCGCAGGTTGTGCTCAACCGCGTTCGGCATCCGGCTTATCCCAAATCTGTCTGTGGCGTCGTCTTTCAGGGGCAGGAACGCGCAACGGGATGCCAGTTTACCTTCACCTGCGATGGAGCGATGGTCCGCGTGCCCGGCATTGAGTCTTGGGCGCAGGCCCGTGGCCTGGCCCGCATCATGTTGAATGGGGAAGTCTTCAAGCCCGTCGGCGTTGCCACACATTATCATACGGACTGGGTGCTCCCTGCCTGGAGCGCAAAGCTCGATAAGGTCCATAAAGAGGCGACGCACCTCTTCTTCCGCTGGACCGGCTTCTGGGGCACGCCCGCGGCTTTCCGAGGACGCTATGCCGGGGTCGAGCCTGCCGTTCAGAAACTGATCATGCTCTCCCCCGCTCATGCGCAGGTAGACGCCGATGATGCTGTTATCGGAGATGTGCCGCCGCTTGATCCGACCCTCGGGGTTCCCGGCGCTGATGGGCAGATGCCACCCGGCACGCCGCCTGTCGGCAATGGCGTTCCTGCCAACGCCTATGGTTTTAAGCCCCGCCTCCAAAGCCCATCGGGGGACTTCATCGCTTTTGTCGTGCCCAAAAATACGGACCCCGGCCAGCTGCTGGGCCTTGTCCTCGCATCCTGTTCGGTAAAACCTTATTGCAAGGTGCTCGTCTGGACCGACAATCGCCGCGCGCCGACAAAGATGCCTGTCACCGATGATCAACTGGCGGCGATGGCCTTTAGCTATCTGCGCAACCGCTCCAACGGGCTCGACAAAGTCCTTTGGAATTGTGACGTCTTCCCGCGGCCGGATCCGACCCAATGTATGAAGCAGCGGGTGGTTCCAACGCCAGCGGTGAAGCCCTTAGTGTCAACGGCAATTCCCACGCCTGCGCCGACCGGCACGACCCTATAAGAACCCGTACTCCCTGAGCTTGTCGAAGGGCAGCACTTTCTGGTCACCAAAGGAAGGACGAGGCTTCGACAAGCTCAGCCCAAACGGTACGAAGTGTCACTCTGCCGGAACGGCGACCTTTGGCCCCTTCCCCGTCACCCAGCGCACGACACGCGGGATTGGGGCGTATGCCTCCATCCAATTTGCATAAGCGACATAGGCGGGGTCTGTCAGGAGATGTTTCTCCTCAGTCCGCGCGCGCCAGTAATAAACGGCGCTGACCAGCGCGAGCATCACAGTGTTCCGCACGGCGTCAACCAATTTGTCTGTCGTCACAAGGAACGGCAAGGTGGACAGCCACCAAAACGCATTCTTTGAAACATAGGCCGGATGCTTTGTGAAGGCATAGGGTCCGTTGGTGATGATCCCGCGATGCGTCAGGTTGGAAAAGCGCAACCCAAAAGCCACCGTGGCCCAGGCGTAGATGGCCGTGAGGAGCACAAGCACCCCGCCCCAGATCGCGAGCAGGACCGGCAATCCTTCAAACCAATGCATCCAACTGGCATCACCCCAGGTCCCCATCTGGTAGTAGAGGACGCCGCCTTCAACCATCAGTACGAAGGGCGGATAACACATCAAAGCGGCGACCCAGCCCTGCATATGTGGGTTAGCGGTGCGGATGTGCGCATCGAGCGGCTTCATGGTGAGCAGATAGCCAACTGTGGCGAAAGCAACGTCCACGAGGAACATCAGGCTGATCAGCCAATTGGCGATCGACACCGGGCTGGAAAGGATGTCTGCCGTTGTCCAGCCGACCACATGGGCAAAACCACCCGGCACGATGGAGAACATGAAAGCGAGGAAGAAGCCTTTAACCGCCCATGCTCGTGCATGATGGCAGATATCTTCCCCGTTCCAGCCTGATTGTCCGATGAGCCAAGTGCCAAAATGCCAGGCGCCATCCCGCGGCTCCTTCAGATATCGGTCAAGCCAGAGAACATAGGGCACCGACAACCCGAGCAGAAACGGGATAGCGGCGCCAAACACCTCCATCGAAAACAGATAATTGCCGCGCCAATACCAACGGCCAAGACAATACACGACGCCAATGACGCCCCATGTGGCCCAAAGGCCTGCAATTTTGACCAGCGAGATGTCCACCACCTCCCGCAGCGGACGTGGATTGGCCCAGTCGATCCCGGTTGAGGCACGCAGATGGACCTTATCAACCAACAGCGACCAGAGAACCATCGGAATGCCGCATGCGATGAGATTGGTGAGTGCTGACCAGCTGCCATCCATGCCATATTGCCGCGATACGGTGACCCAGAAGAACAGGCCGGCAAGCCCTGCAAGGCCGACGCCTGCAGAAACAGCGGACTCTGGCCGTGCTGGCCGGGTCTGGCGGGTAGGTGCATCCATAAGTGCCGTTTAGCGACGAGCAGTTAAGGTTGATTTACCGCAGCCCCAAAGGCCGATTTACAGGCCACGCCCGAACCGCTAGCTCCGTAAAGGCAAATCATTTTGGCGGGTATTCAATGGCGTTTCTGGGCAAGGCATGGCGTTTTCTGGTTGGAGTGAAGGACGCGCTGGTCCTTCTCTTCCTCCTTGTGTTCTTCGGAGCGCTCTATGCCCTCCTTTCCGGCGCGCCGAATGCGGGTCAGATTGAAGACGGCGCGCTGCTTGTGACGCTGGACGGCTCAATCGTGGAGCAACCTGAAAGTGTCAGCCCGGCAGAACTGCTGTCCGGCGCCGCCAGCAATGCCGGACAAATCCGACTGCGCGACGTCGTGTATGGCATTGAGACAGCCGCCAAAGACAAACGGGTAAAGGTCCTGGCGCTTGATCTCGACAGCTTCTGGGGTGGTGGTCAAGTCGCCCTGCAAGACGTTGGAAATGCGCTGGAAAAATTCCGCAAGACCGGCAAGCCCGTCATCGCTTTTGCGACAGCCTATTCCGATGACAGCTATCTGCTCGCCGCGCATGCAAGCGAAGTTTGGCTAGACCCCATGGGGATGACGTTTATCGCCGGACCGGGCGGGACACAGCCCTATTTTAAGGGCCTGATCGATAAGCTGGGCGTCAACGTTCACGTCTACCGCGTCGGCAAGTTCAAGTCGTTCATCGAACCCTATACCCGCAGCGAACAGTCGCCTGAGGCCCAGGCCGCAGGACAGGGGCTGGCAGATGCGCTGTTTTCCGCATGGAAAGCAGATGTGAAAGCCGCGCGACCCAAGGCGAAGCTGGACAGTTACATCGCCAACCCCGCCACGCCCGTCGCCATTGGCAGCATCAGCAAGGCCGCACTGAACGCCGGCATGGTCGACAAACTGGGCGATCGGATCGCGTGGTCGCGTCGTATCGGCGAAATTGCCGGGAAGGACAGCGACACCGCAGCGGACAACTTCCGTGGCACTGATTTCGCGGATTATTTGGCCGCCCACCCCTTCACCCCACATGGGGGCAAGGTTGGCGTCGTTACGGTCGCCGGGAGCATCGTTGATGGAGAGGCCCCCGCAGGAACGGCGGGTGGCGACACCATTGCTCGCCTCATTCTCGACGCAGTGGCAACAGCGGACCTTGACGCCCTCGTGGTGCGGGTAGACTCACCGGGTGGGTCCGCATTGGCGTCGGAACGCATTCGTCTAGCGATCATGGAAGCCAAGAAGGCCAAGTTGCCCGTCATCGTTTCCATGGGAAATGTCGCGGCATCTGGCGGCTATTGGATTGCGACCGCAGGCGATAAGGTGTTCGCCGAGCCCGCGACCATCACGGGTTCCATCGGCGTGTTCGGCATCCTCCCGACATTTGAGCGCACGGCCGCCAAAATAGGCGTCTCTGGCGATGGGATCGCGACCACGCCTTTATCAGGTCAGCCCGATATCCTGCGTGGGACCAATGCTGTTACAGATCAGCTGATGCAGGGCGGCGTGGAGGACATTTACCGCCGCTTTACCGGGCTCGTCGCCGCAGAGCGGAAGCTGCCGCTGGCTCGCGTGGAAGAGATAGCGCAGGGCCGTGTATGGGATGGCGGATCAGCGCGTCAGCTCGGCTTGGTCGACGCCTTCGGTTCCCTTGATGAGGCCGTGGCGGAAGCGGCCAAGCGGGCCAAGCTCGACCCTGCCAAGGTGCGCCCGCTCTATCTCGACCGCATCCCCTCATGGATGGAGATGTTCGCTCAGGGCTGGTTTGCCAAAGACCCTGCAACGCCTGCCCGCGATGCATGGTCGAAGGCCATTTTCCGACAGCAAGCATCTATGGCGACCGGCCTGGAAGATGGGCTCCATGTCCTTTCCGGCCCTGCCGTTCAGGTTCGCTGCCTGTCTTGCCCCACTGTGCCCCGCCAAAAAGCGCGGGACAGCTTCTTCAAAACTCTACTGAACAAGGTTTTTTCATGATCGAACTACGCGCCGCCACGCCCGACGACGCTTCGGCGATTGCCGCAATTTACGCGCCCTATGTCGCCACCAATGCTGTTTCGTTCGAAACATCGGCCCCAAATTCGCGCCAGATGCGCACAAGGATCGAGAATGGCAATCACCTCTATCCGTGGATCGTGGCTGTCGAAGGAGACGTCGTGCTCGGCTATGCTTATGCGAAGCCATTCCGCCCCGGCGACACGCATCGTTTCGGCGTTGAAGTGGCGGTTTATGCTGCCGGCGAATTGGAAGGCAAAGGCATTCGCCGTAACCTTCTTCAGGCACTTGTCGCGACTTTGACCGAACAGAATTTCACGCAAGCCATTTGCACCCTGATGACGCCAAACGACAAGCTGATCCAGTTATACGAGGCCGTCGGATTCAGACGCGCGGGCGCCTATCGGGAGGTGTGCTACAAAAACGGCCAATGGAGCGATATCGGCCTGTGGCAACGTGAATTATCAGACGCCGCCAATCCTCCGGCGGATTTGAAGCCGTTCAGCGATACAGGTGTCGTGCGCGGGTAATCCCGCCCCAGACGTAAAAAGCATAGGATAGGACAGAGCATGCCCAACCATGTCGAAGGCAAAAGCATCATCATCACCGGCGCAGGCGGCGGCTTTGGTCGGCTCGTGTCCGAAAAGGCGGCTGCCCTCGGCGCAAAGATCATGTGCGCAGATATTGATGCTGCCGCTGCCGAAGCTGTGGCGTCTGCTATCCGTGCCGATGGCGGCATTGCCCGCTCCGCCGGGGTGGACGTGCGCGACATCGGCCAGATGAAGGGCCTTGCGACTGCGACAGTGGCCGAATTTGGAGCCATCGACGTGATGGTCAACAATGCGGGCATCATGCCGCTGGCCTTCTGGGCGGACCATGAAGCCGCACTCGACGCCTGGAACCGCTGCATCGACATCAACCTGAAGGGCATCATGCACGGCATCATCGCGGTACATGACCAGATGATCAGCCAGGGCCGTGGTCAGGTCGTTAATGTCGCGAGCATCTATGGCAATTTCCCGGTGGCGGGCGCAGGCATCTATGGCGCGACCAAGGCTGCCGTCAGCTTCCTGTCGGAAAGCCTGCGTGTGGAATCCCGCGGTAAGATCAAGGTGACGACGGTCAAACCGACGGGGGTTCCTTCAACCGGCCTCTCCGGCACGATTATCAATCAGGCCGCAAGCGTGGGCATCCTTGGACAGAACACGTCCGCCTTCCTTGAGATGGTGGAACAGATGGGCGCCGGCACCTTCCCCGCCGAGCGGCTCGACCCCGAGAATATCGATTATGCCAGCCTCGCGCCCGAACACATTGCCGATGCGATCCTCCACGTGATCAACCAGCCTTGGGGCGTCTCAATCGGCGACATCACCGTGCGTGGTGCTGGGGATCACTTCATTCTGTAGTGCCGAGCGCCGTCCGGCACACATCGCCCATGCCAATGGCACGGAGGAAGACGGTGCCTTCCAGCGTCACCATCAGGCGTGCGGCATCGATATCGGGTGTATCGCTTTTGAGCTGGGCCTTACCCCAGTCCAGAAAGCCGCGCCCAATGGTCTCACCAATCCGCGCGAGAGTAGCGTCCCCATTGGCCGCTCCACTCGCCACCTCTAGAAAGACGCGCATGTAAGGCGCAAAGCCGGGGTCGGAGAGCGAAGCTGACAGACGCGTTAGAAGAACATCAAGAGGCAATGGTTGGGGCGCGGCTGCACCCTCCATCGCAATTACCATCCGCGCTGCAATGTGCTGCAGCACCTCAGCGATCAGGGCGCCTTTGTCTGTAAAGTAATAGAGCAACATCCGGTCACTCGTACCCGCCGCCTTGGCAAGCGGACGTAGGCTGGAGGCGGACAGGCCATGCGCGAGGACATGATCGGCCAACTTGTCGAGGATCAGGGCGCGCTTTTCATCGGATATCATTCGGCGCTTGTAGCAAGTGCTACAACAATGTGGCAATCTCTACAGGCGGCGATAATCAGGTCGCCGCCGTCGCCGGTTTGTACTTCGCCGCATCCGAAGTGAACTCGGCATGGCCGTATCCCGCCAACTGACGCCGCAACTTTGAAATCAGGTGCTGATCAGCAAGTTCGCTGATCACCGGCAGTTTCCCGGCTATCCGATAAGCGGCCAAACGGAATAGAATGACAGCAATCGTTGCCGCATAAAGAAACTTGTCCATCCCAGAAATCCGCACGCCGACACGTTCCGCAGCGGCATAATCGCCATTGAGGAAGGCTTTGGCGAAGAAAACCCGCGCGAAGGAGCGTTCCAGCTTGCGGAAGGCACGGCCCTGCAACGAGCGGTCCGTTGAGAGTTCCGCCTCCATGGTCGCCCGCAAGAGGCCACCACAGATTTTATCATCATATTCGTGGCGAAGGGTCGCGCTGCGGGTCAGCCAAATACGGACGATCTCCTCCGGCGTATCAGCCAATAAATCTTCTGGTAAGCCAAGCAGAAAACAGCGGTAACGCGCCAGCTCGACCCGCGCGCGTTCAGCGGGGGTGAAGCTCTTACGCCCCGCCTTCAGCACGTCGTTCGAAAGAAAGTAGATGGGGATGAGACCCGCCGGCATCTGGTCCAGCTGCGGGATCGGCACGCCATAGGTCTTTTCGTCCCACATGCCGGGGCGTGTCAGGACGTTCACCCGCACCATCGAATGCATCAGCCGTACCATGGCGGCAGCATGAAACCCCGGACCGAACCGCTGCAGCGCACCTGGCAGGATCGTCGTGGTGAAGAAGGTCGCGGTTTCCTTGACCCGCCGCGCTGCTGTCGCGTGGCTCAAAGTTCCCGTTAGCGCCATAGGGAGTGCAGAATATTTGTTGAGGAAGGTCGCGATGAACGCACCTCGAATGGCGAAAGGCGACAAGTTGGCCGCACTGTTGCGCTCTTCCTTCGCGCCCGCCTCAACCATGCGCATATCGAGCCAATCAGGCACACGTTCCATCTCAGTGATCAGCGCGACGAGTTCCGGCGGTGCGTTGGGCACGGCGTCCAGTCCCTTGTCACACGCCGTCCGCAGCATATCCACCAGCGGGCGGAACCCATATTGTGGCATCAGCGCGGCATAGGCATCGCCGGTGATGTCGCCGAGATTGGTATATTCGCGGAAACGCCCGACCAGTTCGCTGTCTTTCAGCATTTCCTCACGCGGAAAGGCCGAACCTGCACGGAATTCAGTCACATCTTCGGGCTTGGCGGCAAAGCGTTCCGGCATCTGATCGAAATCAAAGCGGTCATACAAGGCCGGCAGAAGTTCCTTCTGGGAACGGACGCGGGCGGCGATTTGGTCAACGGTGTTCATAAACGCATGCTGCGTCAGGATTGACGGACACGTCAACCCTCACATGCATCAGCCTTTATAAGAGGGGATCGCCCAACCTTTCACAATAGCCATAGCGCGCAGAGCAAATCCCGCGATTCCACCGATGATGGCGGCAGTAAGCAATGGCACGCCTGCCCATGTCATCAACACAAACAACCCTGCCGCAAGCGCCGCCGCCGTCACATAGATTTCAGGACGCAGCAAGATAGAGGGCTCTCCTGCCAGCACATCGCGGATGATGCCGCCAACACAGGCCGTGATGACCCCCATCAGCACTGCAGTGATCGGCGCAATCCCCATGGCGAGCGTCTTGGAGGCCCCCAATACAGCATAGACCGCAAGCCCAACCGCATCGAACCAATCGAGTGCCCTGCCCTGCCACCATCGCACCGGCGTGATCCAGATGAGGCCGACCACCGCGAGGCAGATCGCAGGCACGCGCCAGTCTTGCACCCAGAAAACCGGCGCACCGATCAGTAGAACACGCACTGTCCCTCCGCCCACACCAGTGACAAGGGCAAAGAAGGAGAATGTGACCAGTGTTTGCCCACGATGCGCCGCCGCAAGCGCCCCGGATGCCGCAAAAACGGCGATACCGAATAGATCGAGCCAGACGGGCAGCGGGATCACGGCGCTTTGATTTCCCGCTTTCTCCGCGACGCCATCGGCAGAAGCACCAGTCCCAGGATGGTGCCAATACCGGCAAACGCCGCCATCACGATCAGGATCGGATGATGCGTGTCCTCGCGTGTCTGGAGGTCCATGATGTGAAGGCCCCACATGAAGTCAAACCAGCGCCACTGTGCTGTCCGCACGGCCAATAGTGCACCACTGTCTGCGTCGATGAAAACATGAGTCCCATCATCGAAATCAGCTTCCCATGCCGGACGCCCTCTTCGAAGTTCCAGCGGGTTCTTGTCGGCCGCCACAAGCCGCAGCGCCTCGAGCTTGGCTGTACCTGCATAACTCGCGAGAGCTGCCTGCCGCGCCTCAAGGAGGGAAAGGCGCTTGAGATAGCGCCCCGTCGCCGGGTCCGACCGCCCGACGCCGCCATCGGCATAGTCGATCGACCATTGCGGCCCCCAAGGGCGCTGTTCCAGCTTGGCAGACAGGATCGGGCGGCCATTGGTCTGCGGGGCGATCACCTGAGCCGGCAGAACAAGCCGGGCGGGTTCCGCCTTGAGATGCTTGCCGCGAACTTCCTCAATGGGCCGCGCGACCATCCAGAGGCCGCTCACAGTCCAGAACAGCAACGGTATGCCGATCAGCCAACCGGTCCACAGATGGAGCCGGTAAAATGCGCGCCTTGGCCGCATTCGCTTACATATGGATCGGTTTGCCGGTCACGGCCATCGCCGCTTCCTTCAGCGCCTCGGCATGCGTCGGGTGCGCGTGGCAGGTATAGGCGATGTCTTCGCTCGTCGCGCCAAACTCCATGGCGAGCGCGGCTTCGGCGATCATCGTGCCCGCGAGCGAGGCGACGATGTGCACGCCCAACACGCGGTCGGTCTTGGCATCTGCGATGACTTTCACGAAGCCGTCGGTATCACGGTTGGTCTTGGCACGGCTGTTCGCTATCATCGGGAACTTGCCGACCTTAATCTCCCCCTTTTCCTTCGCCTGCTCTTCCGTGAGGCCGACACTAGCGAATTCGGGCATGGTGTAGACCACGCCCGGAATGACGTCATGGTTCACAAGACCGATCTGGCCCGCGCAGAATTCGGCGGCGGCGATGCCCTCATCCTCAGCCTTGTGCGCGAGCATGGGTCCGGGTGTGACATCACCCACCGCATAGATACCGGGTACCTTGGTCTGGAAATCATGGCCGACCTCAATCTGGCCCCGCGCGTTAAGCTCCACGCCTGCCTTCTCCAGCGCCAGCCCTTCGGTGTTCGGACGGCGGCCGATGGCGACGAGCACGCAATCGGCCTCCAGCGTTTCGGCGGCGCCACCGGCTGCGGGCTCGACGGTAACAGAGGCCTTGCCGCCCTTGACAGCAACGCCCGTGACCTTGGTCGACAGCTTGAGGGCCATGCCCTGCTTCTTGAAGATCTTGGCGGCTTCCTTGCGGACTTCGTCGTCCATACCCGGAAGCAGCTGATCGAGATATTCGACAACAGTCACCTCGGCACCAAGACGCTTCCATACGCTGCCCAGTTCGAGCCCGATCACACCACCACCAATGACAACGAGATGCTTGGGCACCTTGGGAAGCATCAGCGCGCCTGTGGAGTCGACGACGACCTTCTGGTCAACCTCCACACCCGGCAACGGCGTGACCGAAGAGCCGGTCGCGATCATGATCTTCTTCGCGGTGTAGGCGGTGCCGCCGACATCGATGCTGTTGGGCGAGGTGAACGCGGCGCGGCCCTTGATCCAGGTGACCTTGTTCTTCTTGAACAAGAACTCGATCCCACCGGTCAGTTCGCCCACTGCCTTGGTCTTTTCCGCCTGCATTGCGGGAATATCAACCTTCACGTCCTTGAAGGTGATGCCAAATTTTGCGAGCGAACCTGAATGGGCTTCCTCATAAAGTTCGGACGCATGCAACAGCGCCTTGGAGGGGATGCAGCCAACGTTCAGGCATGTGCCACCCAACGTCTCGCGGCTCTCGACGCACGCCGTCTTCAGACCCAGCTGCGCTGCACGGATCGCGGCCACATAACCGCCCGGGCCAGCGCCGATGACGATAAGGTCGTAGTTGGTGTCGCTCATTGCTTGCTCCGTTCGCCCTGAGCCTGTCGAAGGGCTGCTTTCCGTATTTCGGCCTTCAGAATGAAGAAGGACAGGGCTTCGACAGGCTCAGCCCGAACGGATTAGATGTTATAGATCAATCAACAACCGCGTCGGATCTTCAATCGCGTTCTTGACCGCGACAAGGAAGGTCACCGCTTCGCGCCCGTCAATCAGGCGGTGGTCATAGCTGAGCGCGAGATACATCATCGGGCGGATGACGATCTGGCCGTCGCGGACGACCGGGCGGTCTTCTATGCGATGGAGGCCGAGAACAGCGCTCTGCGGCGGGTTGATGATCGGGGTCGACATCAGCGAACCGAACACGCCGCCATTGGAAATGGTGAAGGTGCCGCCCTTCATGTCGTCCATTGTCAGCGTGCCATCTTTGGCGCGCTTGCCGAAATCACCGATGGTGCGTTCGATATTGGCGACCGAAAGGTCCTGCGCATCGCGGATGACCGGCACAACAAGGCCGTTTGGCGCTGAGACCGCAACCGAGATATCGGCATAGTTGCGATAGACGATTTCCTCGCCTTCGATGCTGGCGTTGACGGACGGAATGTCCTTCAGCGCCATGCACACGGCCTTGGTGAAGAAGCCCATGAAACCAAGACGGACTCCATGCTTCTTTTCGAACAGGTCCTTATACTTCGTCCGCGCGGCCATCACCTCGGTCATGTCGACGTCATTGAACGTCGTGAGCATCGCCGCAGTATTCTGCGCTTCCTTCAGGCGCTTAGCGACCGTCTGACGCAGGCGCGTCATTCGGACCCGTTCCTCCCCACGTGTGGCAGCGGGTGCTGCAGCCGGGGTGGCCGTTGGCGCAGCTTCGGCCTTGGCCGAAACCGGGCCAGCCGCGACAGCGGCCATGACGTCGTCCTTGGTCAGGCGGCCGTCCTTGCCCGTGCCCTTAATCTTGGTCGGGTCGAGACCATGTTCCAAAACAACGCGCCGAACCGACGGCGAAAGCGTCAAATCTCCAGACTCGTCGGCAATGGCCTCAACTGCAGGTGCCGCAGCGACTGCTACAGCGGCCGCGGGCTTTGGCGAGGCTGGTGCGCCAGAACCCGTTTCAATCGAGCCAATGACAGCGCCTACATTGACGGTCGTCCCTTCAGTGACGACATGCGCGCCCATGACACCCGCCACAGGCGCGGTGACTTCCACGGCGACCTTGTCAGTTTCAAGGCTGGCAATGGCTTCATCTGCGGCCACGGCCTCGCCCGGCTGCTTGAGCCACTGGCCCAGCGTTGCTTCCGCGATCGATTCACCCAGAGTGGGAACTACAACTTCAGTCGACATGATCAGCCTTTCCGCTGGCGTCTGATTTCCGCACGGACACTATGGCCCAGCGCGTGCGAGATAAGAGCGGCCTGTTCGGCCTGATGGCGCTTCATGAGGCCTGTTGCGGTCGAAGCGCTCGCCTTCCGACCCGCATAACGGGCTCGGTCTGACTTCACGCCTGCGTCAGCAAGGCATTCCTCGATAAAGGGCTCAACAAACGACCAAGCACCATTGTTCTTAGGTTCTTCCTGCGCCCAAACGACCTCTTCAAGGTTCGTCATCCGCTTTAGACGGGCGACAAGCGGCTCCGACGGGAACGGATAAAGCTGTTCAATGCGCACAATCGCCGTGTTCTTGTCACCGGCAGAGTTGCGTGCTTCCATAAGGTCATAGGCGACCTTGCCAGAGCAGAGCACCAGGCGCTTCACATCGGCATCCGCAGGTGCCCAAGGATCAGACAGGATCCGCATGAAGTGGCTCTGGTCGAGGAACTCATCCACCTTCGAGACAGCCATCTTGTGCCGCAGCAAAGACTTAGGCGTCATAACGATCAACGGTTTACGGAACTGCCGGTGCATCTGGCGGCGCAACATGTGGAAATAGTTGGCCGGCGTCGTGCAGTTGGCGACCTGAATATTGTCTTCAGCACAGAGCTGCAGATAGCGTTCCAGACGCGCTGAGCTGTGTTCCGGCCCCTGCCCTTCATAGCCGTGCGGCAACAGCATCACGAGACCGTTGGCGCGCAGCCATTTTGACTCTCCCGCTGCAATGAACTGGTCAATCATGACCTGCGCACCGTTGGCGAAGTCGCCAAACTGGCCTTCCCAAAGCACAAGCGCTTTGGGGTCGGCGCCTGCATAGCCATATTCAAAACCAAGTACGCCGAATTCAGACAGCGGGCTATCCAAAACTTCAAAACGACCATGAGGAACGGTCGATAAGGGTATGTATTTGCTTTCATTTGCCTGATCGACCCAAACCGCATGTCGGTGGCTGAAGGTGCCGCGACCAGAGTCTTGCCCCGAAAGTCTGACGCCATAGCCTTCCGACAGAAGCGACCCGAATGCCAGTGCTTCGGCGGTTGCCCAGTCAAAGCCTTCGCCGTTGGTGAACATATCCTTCTTCGCCGCGAGCACACGGGCGAGCGTTGGGTGTACATTATGCCCATCCGGCACCGTCGTCAGCGTGCGTCCGAGGCTTTCGAGCAGTTTGCGCGACATACCGGTTTCGACATTGCGACGCGCCGTTTCCGGATCAGCCGGCTTGTTGAGACCTGCCCAGCGACCGCCAAACCAGTCAGCATCATTGGGCTTATACTCGGCAGCAGCCTTGAACTCCTGTTCCAGCACCTGCGTGAAGCGCATCGCGTGTTCTGCAGACCAGCTTTCGTCGATAACACCCTGATCAACCAGCCGCTTGGAGTAGATCTCGCTCACGCCCGGATGCGTCTTGATGTTCTTATACATCAACGGCTGGGTGAAGCTCGGCTCATCGCCTTCGTTGTGGCCGAAGCGGCGATAGCACCACATATCGATCACGATATCGCGGTGGAACGTCTGCCGGAACTCAATCGCCATCTTGCAGGCAAAGGTCACGGCTTCAGGGTCATCCCCGTTGACGTGGAGGATTGGCGCCTGAACACCCTTGGCCACATCTGACGGATAAGGTGACGAGCGCGCGAATTGCGGGCTTGTCGTGAAGCCGACCTGATTGTTAACGATGAAGTGGATGCAGCCGCCCGTGTTATAGCCACGGATTCCCGAGAAACCGAGGCATTCCCAAACGATACCCTGCCCCGCAAAAGCTGCGTCGCCGTGCAAAAGGACGGGAAGAACCTGCGTGTGTTTGCCCGGCCCAAGATCATCGCGGAACGTCTGGTTCGCACGGACCTTCCCAAGAACCACAGGATCCACCGCCTCAAGGTGCGAGGGGTTAGGCACAAGGCTCATATGCACGTTGATGCCGTCAAATTCACGGTCGGTGGACGTGCCGAGATGGTATTTCACATCGCCTGAACCGCCAACATCCTCCGGGTTGGCAGAGCCGCCCGAAAACTCGTGGAAGATGATGCGGTAAGGCTTACCCATGACGTTGGCGAGCACGTTCAGGCGTCCGCGATGCGGCATACCGATAACGATTTCGCGCACCCCTTGTGCGCCGCCCTGCTTGATGAAGCTTTCCAGCGCCGGGATCATCGCTTCGCCGCCATCGAGGCCGAAGCGCTTGGTGCCGACATATTTCCGGCCAAGGAACTTCTCGTACTGCTCGGCTTCGATCACCTTGCCAAGGATGGCCTTCTTGCCTTCATTGGTGAAGCCGATCGACTTGTCCGCGCCTTCCATACGTTCCTGGAAGAAGCGCCGCTCCTCCACGTCGGAGATGTGCATATATTCAAGGCCAACATTGCCGCAATAATTGGCGCGGAGGATGGCCACGAGTTCCCGGATGGTCGTCCATTCTAGGCCCATGGCCCCGCCGACATAGATCTTGCGATCAAGGTCTGCCGCTGAAAAACCATGATATTCAGGTGTGAGATCAGGCGGTAGATCCTGCTTGGTCAATCCGAGCGGATCGAGATTGGCAGCCAAATGCCCGCGCACCCGATAGGTACGGATAAGCATCATCGCACGGATCGAATCCGCCGCCGCACTGGCCACGTCAGCATCGGCAATCGGCTTGCCAGCAGCCTTTGCCGCCGCCTTCACTGCCACTTGCATCTGCGTCGGGTCCATTGCCGCCGTCAGATCATCCGTGTCAGCCAAGGGCCAGTTTGGCCGGGCCCAGCTGGGACCCTGCTCACTTTCGAATTCGTGGTTCTCAAAACCCATGATCTACGCCTTCCTGGGGAGAGGAAACTGGCGGGGGCGCCAAGGGGTTCAGCCCTTGAGCACCTCTACCAATGTGCGGCCAAGTTCCGAAGGCGACGGCGACACGCGGATGCCCGCTGCCTCCATTGCTGCGATCTTCGAATCTGCGTCGCCTTTGCCACCTGAAACAATAGCACCGGCATGACCCATGCGGCGGCCCGGAGGCGCCGTGCGGCCTGCGATGAAGCCGACCATCGGCTTTTTGCGGCCGCGCTTGGCTTCGTCGATCAGGAACTGAGCGGCCTGCTCTTCCGCATCACCGCCGATTTCACCGATCATGACAATCGACTTGGTTTCATCGTCGGCCAGGAATGCTTCGAGGCAATCGATGAAGTTGGTGCCGTTGACCGGATCGCCGCCGATGCCAACAGCCGTGGTCTGGCCAAGGCCTTCAGCGGTCGTCTGGAACACAGCTTCGTAGGTCAGCGTACCGGAGCGCGAGACGACACCGACCGAACCCTTGGAGAAGATCGAACCGGGCATGATGCCGATCTTGCATTCGCCGGGCGTCAGCACGCCGGGGCAGTTCGGGCCGATGAGGCGCGACTTGGAGCCGGACAGCGCGCGCTTCACCTTCACCATGTCGAGCACCGGAATGCCTTCGGTGATGCAGACGATCAGGCCGACTTCGGCATCAATCGCTTCGAGGATCGAGTCAGCCGCAAAGGGCGGCGGCACGTAGATGACCGAGGCATCGGCGCCCGTCTTGGTGACGGCTTCAGCAACAGTATCGAACACCGGCAGGCCGATGTGCGTCGTTCCGCCCTTGCCGGGGGTGACGCCGCCAACCATCTGCGTGCCGTAATCCAGTGCCTGCTGCGTGTGGAAGGTGCCGGTATCGCCGGTCATCCCTTGCGTGATGACCTTGGTGTTCCGGTTGATAAAAATGCTCATGTCAGATCAGTTCCCTCGAGGGCTGTAAGTTGTGGCTCAGACGAGCGATGGATCAATGGCTTTGCAGGCGACCAGCAATTCCTTCACGGCATCGACCGACACCTGGAAGTTGGCCTTGGTTTCGCCTTCAAGTGCAATTTCAATGACTTCTTCAACGCCATTGGCGCCGAGGACAGCGGGCACGCCGACATACAGGCCATCCAGCCCGTACTTGCCGTCGACATAGACGGCGCTGGGCAAGATACGCTTCTGATCGAACAAATAGGCTTCGGCCATCGCGATGGCAGAGGTGGCTGGCGCGTAATAAGCAGACCCAGTCTTCAGAAGAGCGACGATTTCGCCGCCACCCGAACGGGTGCGGGCCACAATCTCATCGATCTTCGCCTTCGATGACTTGCCCATCGTGACGAGGTCATCAACGGGAATACCCGAGACCGTGGTGTAGCTGGTGACCGGCACCATCGTATCGCCGTGGCCGCCGAGAACGAATGCGTTCACGTCCTTGACCGAAACGCCGAATTCCCAAGCGAGGAAAGTTGCAAAGCGCGCCGAGTCCAGAACGCCGGCCATGCCGACGACCTTCTGGTGCGGCAGGTCCGAAAATTCGCGCAGCGCCCAGACCATCGCGTCGAGCGGGTTGGTGATGCAGATGACGAACGCGTCGGGTGCATGCTTCTTGATGCCTTCGCCAACTGACTTCATCACGCCAAGGTTGATGCCGAGGAGGTCATCGCGGCTCATACCCGGCTTGCGGGCCACACCAGCGGTAACGATGATGACGTCTGCACCGGCAATGTCAGCGTAGTCGTTCGTGCCCTTGATGTTGGTGTCAAAGCCTTCGACCGGGCCGCACTGGGCGAGGTCGAGCGCTTTGCCCTGCGGCATGCCTTCTGCGATGTCGAAAAGGACGATGTCGCCCAATTCCTTCTTTGCGGCGAGGTGGGCGAGTGTGCCACCGATCATGCCTGCACCGATGAGCGCGATCTTCTTACGAGCCATTGTCGTGTCCTTCCCGATTGGCCAAGTTTGGAATTGACGCCGCGCTTAAGCGGGTTTGTAGTCTCTTGCAAACTCATAATGCCCTAGAGTTAAGACTTTTTCTGCAACTCATTCGCAATAGCTTTTAGATGAGCCCGCCGTTGCAAAATTCTTGATTTCCGTGCTGGCAATTATGGTCTAACTTCAAACTATAACGACACGGAGACAAGATCATGAAGGCCCCTGCACAATTGCAGATCGATATTGTGTCAGACGTTGTCTGCCCCTGGTGCGCCATCGGCTATGCCCAACTCGAGCGCGCAATCGGAAAACTCGGGGATCGGGTAGAGGTCGGCGTGCGCTGGCACCCCTTCCAGCTTGCTCCCTACCTGCCGCCAGAAGGCCAGAGCGTCGCCGAGTACACCAAAGAGCGTTATGGCGCGACGCCGGAGCAGTCGTCCTCCAGCCGCACGAGGATTACCGATGCGGGCAAAGAATTGGGGCTGGAGTTCAACTTTTCATCCAGCAGCCGCATCTACAACACCCGCCGCGCGCATAAGCTGCTGGCATGGGCGGGCGAGACGGGCGGCCAGACCGCGCTCAAAAAGGCGTTCTTTCAGGCCTATTTCACGGAACAGAAGAACGTGAGCGATGATGCCGTATTGCTGGATGCCGTCGAGGCCGCAGGGCTAGACAGGGCCGCCGCCGCTTCGGCGCTGGAGGACCCCCGCTATGACGCTGTCGTCGATGCCGAACTCGCCCATTGGCTGGACCAGAACATCAGCGGCGTCCCCGCCTTCATTGTCAACGGGAAATACATGATCCCCGGCGCACAGGATGCCGATACGTTTGTTCGAGTTCTGGAAAAGGTAATGGAGAAGGAAGCGGCGTAACTGGTCCGCCGTTCACCCCTACCCCGCCAGCGCCTTCACAATATCATGCCAGTGATCGAGTTCGCCGTTGAAGCTCTTGACTGGGATGCGTTCATCCTTGCCGTGCGCGCGCTCATCATCAGGTGAGATGATCCAGGCGCCTGATACACCGTAGACCGGGATACCGACCGAGCGGAAAAAGAGACCGTCCGTCGCGCCTGTCGACATTTGTGGGGTGAGGTCCACGCCGGGATGGCGCTTGCGGATTGAGTCTGTTACAGCCTTGATAACATCGGGACGCAATGGCGAAGGCGGAGACGGGCGCGCTTCAGCCACCGGTTCAACGCTCACGTCGCTGCCGACCGTCTGCTGAAGTTCATCCTGCACGGCCTTTGCCTTCACGCCGGGGAAGATGCGGCAATTGACCATCGCCTTCGCCATCTGCGGCAAGGCGTTGTCAGCATGGCCACCCTCCAACCGCGTCGCGACGCAGCGGGTACGGGTCTGCGCGACTTCCAGCGGACTGGCTTCAATGATGTCGGCGGCCTCGCCATCCTTTTCATTGGCGAGCCAGCGGCGCATCGCATCGCCCAAAGGTCCCTGTTCCTGCCTCTGCCGATATTGGAAGTAGGCGCGCGTTGTTTCATTCAGGATCGGCGTGAAGCGATGCGTTTCCAGCTTCTTGAGCGCCGTCGCCAGATCATAAATCGCATTATCCGGGCGCGGGCGGGAACTGTGGCCGCCGGGGTTCCGCGCGGTCAGCCAATAGCTCTGATACATTTTTTCCGACGTCTGGATGCCAAAGCCGAGCGGCTTCATATCCTTCGTATAGGCTCCGCCGCCTGCATCGGCGTTGAGCGCGAATTCCGCATCAACCAGATCGCGCCATTCCGTTGCAGCCCGCAGCGCGCCATTGCCCGTCGTTTCCTCATCGCCCGTAAACAGGATGATGATGTCGCGCTTTGGCTTGAAGCCTTCGGCCTTCAGCCAGAGCAGAGAATTGGCAATGGCGGCAATGCCCGACTTCATGTCGATCGCGCCGCGTCCGTAGAGATAGCCGCCCTCTTCGACCATCTTGAAAGGATCGCGCGGCCAATCCTCGCGCTTTGCCTCGACGACATCCATATGCCCGAGTAGCAGGATCGGCTTCTTGCTCGGCTTGCCCTCGGCCTTCCAGCGCACGATCATCGATTGGGTGCCGTCATGGTCCTTCACGACCACATCCTTAATGCCCGCTGCTTCGAACTGGCCCTTTAGGTAGCTGACCAGCTTCTTCATTTCCTCCGGACGGGACTCGGTCGTCGGAATGTTGATCGCCGTTTCAAAAATTTCACGGCCCTTGGCATGCCAATCCGAAGCCGCAACGGCTGGCGTGGCGATGGCGAGAGCGGAAACAGCGAGAAGAAGACGGCGCATCAGAAACCCCTTTTGTTGTTCTGCTCCAACGATAACCAGTCTGACGGCTCTTGTCGAAGGTTGGATTGGTAACAAAATGGGAAGCTGTTGACGCTATCAGGCCCTCATGGCGACGCAGGTCTTCATCAGTTGCGATACCGAATTGTCGGCCCTGCTCTACCAGCGGGGGGCGAGCGGTCGTGCGAACTTTGATGCCTCAATTACCGGACGCACGACGAGGGGCGATTTCGGCATTGGATGGCAGATGGACCGGCTGGAGGAACATGGCCTGAAAGGCGTGTTCTTCGTCGATCCGATGCCCGCCCTCGTGCACGGTCGGCAAATCGTCGCGGACATTGTGGGCCCGATCCTGTCACGCGGTCATGAAGTGCAATTACATATCCACACCGAATGGCTCGATTTTGCGACGACCAACCCGTTTGCGCCCTTGAGTGGACATTCGATCGCCGACTTTCCGGTAGATGCGCAAAAAGACATTCTGGCCCTTGCTCGCGATCTACTGGTTGAGGGAGGAGCACCGAAGCCTATCGCCTTCCGGGCCGGCAATTATGGGGCTGATGGTAGCACTCTTCGCGCGCTCGCAGGGCTCGGGATCGTTTGGGATACCAGCCTCAACCCCGTCTACCTTGGGTCGGAATGCCGCATCTCTCTCCCGCGTGAAACGATCCACGCCACCCCGCATTGCGGCGTGACAGAGCTACCGGTCAGCACGCTCTATGATCGGCCAGGTCATTTGCGGCCGGCGCAAGTCTGCGCCTTATCTTCGCGGGAGATGTCCGCGCTCCTCAATCATGCTGCAGGCACAAAGCAGGCGCACGTCATGATCGTCTGTCACAGCTTTGAGATGCTCTCCCGTGACCGGCAACGACCCAACCGCTTGGTGATGGACCGGTATGAGGCGCTATGCGCCCATGTCAGCCAACACGCGGCACTGGAAAGCGGCGAGTTTTCCAATGTGAACTCTGACGTGACCGGCACGGCCACGCATCTCCAACCCAATCTGCTGCGGACGGGATGGCGCTATGTCGAGCAGGCCTGGGCACAAGCGAGGTACGAACGGTCATGACCAGTCTGCCGCCTGTTCTCCTCCTCGGCATCGACACGCCCATTGGGTTGTGCGTCATGCGGGAATTGGGCCGCCACGGCGTTCCCGTCTTCGGCATTGGTAAATCTGCGCGGTCGATTGGCGCTGCCAGCCGGTATTGCTCGCAGTTTCATATGCGCGGAAAAGGTCCGTTGCAGGACTGGCTGCCCGCGCTCGTGAAAAAGACTGGTGCTGCGGCCCTCATGGCGATCTCCGAAGGTGATCTTATCCAACTAGCCGACATGCCGGAGCAGATCGGCCCCTGCCGGGTGCTGACCCCGCGTAAAGCCGCGCTCGACCTTGTACTCGACAAAGAGCGGACACTTGCTCTGGCGCGGGAAATGGGCATCGAAACGCCCATCAACCACACTGGCATGCCCCACCGATGGCCGGTTGTCCTCAAATGGTCAGACCCCATGCTGATCCAACCAAAGCTCGAAGCGGCAGGCATTCCCTTCGTAAAGGCAGAAATTGTGCACGATGCAGCGCAGCTGGAAAAGGCGCTTGCACGCTATGCCTCCCTAGACATGAAGCCTTTAGTCCAGAGCTATGCAGCTGGCCGCGGACTTGGCCGAATGTTTTATCGCCACAACGGAGAAACAACCCTCTTCTTCCAGCATGAACGCCTGCATGAATGGCCCCCTGAAGGCGGTGTTTCGACACTGTGCCAGTCGCTGCCTGCAACGCTGCACCAACAGCGGCGCGCTCGATCCGAAGCATTTCTTGAAAAAATCGGCTGGGAAGGTCCCGCCATGGTCGAGTATCGATACGACCCTGTCACGCGTGAGTTCGTTCTCATGGAGATCAACGGACGCTTCTGGGGAAGCCTCCCGCTTGCCAGTGCCGCTGGCGCGGAATTCGGGTGGGAGCATTATCGCCGTCATGTCTTGGGTGAAACGACCGAAGCGCCCGCTTGGAATTCAGGCGTCCGCGCGCGATACATGATCCCCGAAACGCGGCGACTCGTTAAACTTTTCGCCGGGCCTGCTACTTATATTGATCCCCATGCCCGCTTGCGCCGCTGGCAAAGTCTCTGGCGCTGGCTATCAGGGTTCTTCGATCCGAAAATGCATTATTATGTGTTTGCGACAGATGATCCCGGACCGTTCTTCCGGGACATGGCAAACATCATCCGATCAATCGTGCCGCTGGACAAAGTGTTTCCAGCCGATCGAGCGCAGCATCTATCCTCTGAAAGCAAGACGCATAATAAGGCAGGCTGAGCCCATAGGGGTCGTGCAGGTGCGGCGTGCCCGCAAAACTGCCGAGCAGCAGGCGCGGCGTTTGGGCCAAATGCGGCAACGATGCCAGCGCCGCGAGTTGCCGAACTTCCATGGCAAGCAGCAGGTCTCCGGGTTCAGCTATGAATAGGCCCGCCTCCGTCGCCCGGTGACTAGAAAGATCCAACCCACCCTGCGATGCCACTTGGATCGCAGCGGAATCAGCCTCACGACCCTGAGCGGCAGAAACACCGCAGGATGCCGCCGCCAAGCCTCGGTTGTATGCTGCAGCCTCCGCATAAGCGCTACGGCTGATATTGCCGCGGCAGACAAAAACAAATCTACGGACATCGCCCATGCTCTCAGGGGTGAGCTGATTGATGCCGGCCCAATGTTGTGGATAGGATAACAACAGGCGGGCAAGCCCGCGCATTGTGCCAAAGCGGCCCTCAATCATCCCCGCCATATAGCCACCTGTTTTCGCCCTGCAGATCATAAGCCGCGCACGACGGGCATCGTATTTCGAACGATGCGGCTTCCACGCAGCTTCCCCTCATAGAAATCAGAAGAAACCTAACATGGGCCGGTTAAAAACATTTGAAAGAGGTCTTAGGCGGCGGGCTCCTGCTCTCCGTGGCCCAGCGCAAGGTAATCGAGGGACTGCATTTCCATCAGGCGGGAAACCGTGCGTTCAAACTCGAAGCGACCATCCCCCTTTTCATAAAGTTCCCCCGGCTCAGCATCGGCAGCGGCAATGAGCTTGACCTTATGCTCGTAAAGCGCGTCAATGAGCGTCACAAAGCGCGCGGCTTCGTTACGGTTTTCAGGACCGAGTTTGGGAATCCCTACAATGATGACGCTGTGAAATCGGCGCGCAACGGAAAGGTAATCGGTCGCGCCACGTGCTTCTGCACAGAGCCGCTTGAAGGAAAACACCGCCACGCCTTTCAAGCTTTTGGGGACGTGCAGCAGGCGACCGCCACCAACATCCAGCTCTTCTGAAGGCACGTTCGCCGCATCTTCGGGAGGATAGTCCGTCAGGCGAAAAAACGCCTCGCGACAGGCCTCGGTCGCCTTGATACCAAGCGGGCTGTGCCAGGTGTCGAGCCCGGCCAGTCGTTCCATCCGGTAGTCGGTTGGTCCGTTCAACGTCAGCACATCAAGCCGCTGTTCGATCAGCGCGATAAACGGCAGGAAGTGCTCGCGATTGAGGCCGTCTTTATACAGGTCTTTGGGCGCGCGGTTGGATGTAGTAACAATGACAACACCGGCCTCGATCAGGCCCGTAAACAGACGAGACATGATCATCGCATCGGCAGAGTTGTTGACCACCATTTCGTCAAAACACAGACATTTTGTTTCTGATGCGATGGCCGCGACCACGGGCTGGATTGGATCGCCAATTTCCTTCGCCCGTTCCACACGAAGCCGAGCATGCACCTCGATCATGAATTCATGAAAATGCGCGCGGCGCTTGACGGGAATAGAGAGACAGCTGTGGAACAGGTCCATCAGCATAGATTTGCCGCGCCCCACGCTGCCCCAGATGTAAAGGCCGCGCGGCGCTTCTTCAGATGCCTTACCAAAAAGGCGCGCCACAAGCCCGATTTTGGGCGGATTTTCCAGTTCATGCTTAAGCTGGTTTAGCCGCACGGCTGCGGCCTCTTGCTCCGCATCAGGCTTCAACTCTCCCGCGGCGACAAGCTGCCGATAGCGGTCGAGCACACTGGTCACTGGCGGCGGCCTTTCCGGATGGTCGCGGCAAAAGCGCCGACCTTTTCCTCGCCCTGCACGACCAGACCCCGCAGGAAGACGAGCCGCTTTGTTTCACGCAGGATTTCAACAACCGAATCCAGCGGTTGGTTCGGAACGGCCCCGCCAATAAACTGGGCGGACAGATCAAGCGTGACCGATCCCGCCATCCCTTCAATCCCCCGCATGTGCCCGCACGAGAAAATAGAAATATCCATCAACGCCAAGGTCGTGGCACCGTGAACAATGTCGAGCAGATTTGTGTGGCGATGTTCTGGGAACATCCGGGTGCGGACCTGCTCACCTTCCAAGCGAACGAGCATCTTGCCCATGACTTGGCCGTTGAAACGACTGACGTCATGGAGTTCCCAGCGGTGCCAACCGGGGTTATCCGGATCAGGCCCGTTATCGAAGGCGGCGTCTTCCACCACCTTGAGCGGACGATCTGTCACAGATATGCTTTCCAGGTCGACGCGTCAGCTTAAATGGCGCGCTCGGCAACCATCTTCTTGGTTTCCGCGATCGCCTTTGCAGGGTTGAGACCCTTGGGGCAGACATTGGCGCAGTTCATGATCGTGTGGCAGCGATAGAGGCGGAAAGGATCTTCCAGCTCATCAAGGCGCTCACCCGTCAATTCATCACGGCTGTCGGCCAACCAGCGATAGGCCTGCAGCAGAATCGCCGGACCGAGGAACTTGTCAGAATTCCACCAATAGCTCGGGCAGCTCGTCGAGCAACACGCGCACAGAATGCACTCATAGAGGCCATCCAGCTTCGCGCGGTCTTCCGGCGACTGAAGGCGCTCCTTGCCCGAAGGCGTCGTCGTCTTAGTCTTCAACCATGGCTCAATCGAAGCGTACTGCGCGTAGAAGTGCTTGAAGTCAGGCACGAGGTCCTTGATGACTTCCATGTGCGGCAGCGGCGTGATCTGGACTTCGCCCTTGCAGTCCTCAATGGCCTTGGTGCAGGCCAAGGTGTTGGTGCCGTCAATGTTCATCGAGCACGAACCGCAAATGCCTTCACGGCAGGAGCGGCGGAACGTCAGCGAGGAATCTTGCTCAGACTTAATCTTGATGAGCGCGTCGAGGACCATCGGACCACAGGTGTCGAGATCGACCTCAAAATTATCATAGCGCGGGTTTTCACCGCTATCAGGATCATAACGATAGACCTTGAACGATTTCGGACGCGTCGCGCCTTCGGCCTTGTGGGCCTTTCCGTTCTTGTTGATCCTGCTGTTAGCCGGAAGGCGAAACTCAGCCATTACCAAAACCCCTGAATCAAGTTGAGTTTGCGATTAGCGGGATGACACCGTGCGTCAACCTCTTGTGTTTGATTTGTCACTGCAATGCATCCTTGCGCGAGCAGCAACCAGATGTCACTTGGGGAAGGAAATGACGGTCAACCGCTACCAATCGCTCGATGCGCTCCGCGGTTTTGCGGTGATGGGCATATTGCTAATGAACATCATCGGCTTTTCTATGCCAATGGCCGCTTATGTGAACCCAGCGGCCTGGGGCGGTGCAGACGGCCCCAATTTCTGGGCTTGGGCAATCGCTTTCGTCGTCATTGATGGCAAGATGCGGGGTCTCTTTTCCCTCTTGTTCGGCGCCTCCATGCTGCTGATTGTCGAGCGCGCAGAGGCCAAAGGCGAAGATGCCACATCGGTCCATCTTCGGCGCATGTTCTGGCTTTTCCTATTCGGCCTCATCCATTTCTGTTTCATTTGGGCAGGAGACATTCTGGCGCTCTATGCTCTGTGCGGTGCCTTTGCCCTTAGCCTGCGGGCGCTTTCGGTGCGTGGCCTGATCTGGATGGGGTCCGCCTTCATGCTGCTCAACATGCTCTTGTGGAGCGTAGCGCTCCTGTCTGTGCATGACGCCCGTTTCGCCGCAAGCGCCATCGGGGCCTCTGCCGAAGCGCGGGCAGATTTTGCCGCCATCCTTGCCGAGCTCGGCGCCTCTGGCGGAGACGGGGTCCGCAATGACATTGCCTTGCACCTCGGCAGCTATGAAGGGCTCGTCGGGTCTCGCCTAAGCGACGTTCTTGGCGGTCTGGTGGGGCAGCTCTTTGCATATGGCCCTGAAACCATCGGGCTGATGGCCTGGGGAATGGCGCTCTTTAAATCAGGCGCCATTTCTGGCGCGTGGGAACAAGGCCGATATCTTAGAGACGCCACGATTGCCTACGCTATCGGGCTGCCATTGTCGCTGATACTGGTTTGGGCCGCAGTATCTAGCGGTTTTGATCCGCTCGTGATGGCCGACATCTTCTACGTCGGCAGTTTGCCGCCGCGCATGGCGATGATGTTGGGGCACACGATGTTGCTGCTCTGGTTGATCAGCCGGATGCGGGGTCGCCTCTTGGAGCGTATCGCCGCGACGGGTCGCGCCGCCTTTTCAAACTACATTGCGACCTCGATCGTGATGACGACGATCTTCTATGGCTTTGGCCTTTACGGGAGCCTTCCGCGCGCTTCTGTCTATCTGTTCGTGCCGCCCATGTGGCTCATCATGCTGCTCTGGTCGAAGCCCTGGCTAGACCGCTTCCAATATGGACCGCTCGAATGGCTTTGGCGGTCACTGGCGCGCGGCCAACGCCAACCGTTTAGCAAAGGCTGACGCGTCCGCCAGCATGGCGTTCAAGCCGACCGGCGAGTTCGAGTTCTAGCAGAATGAGTTGGACAAGTGCGGGCGGGCAATCAGCCTGCCGGACGATCTCATCAACCGCCACCGGCACCGGCGACAACAGGCTGGTGATCTCCGCGCGTTCGGCATCTGAAGCATCACCGCCAATAGGCTCGGCATTATAATCGAAGGCCCGCTGCGCCACATGCCCCGCAATAGGACGAATTGTCTCCATCACGTCCGCCGCATTCTGGATGAGTGTCGCCCCGTCCCGGATCAACTGGTTGCAACCCTGTGCGCGTGGATCAAGTGGGGATCCGGGCACCGCCATCACCTCCCTGCCCGCTTCGTTGGCCAACCGCGCCGTAATGAGCGACCCAGATTTGGGCGCTGCCTCCACGACCACCGTCCCGACCGACATTCCGGCGATAATGCGGTTGCGATAGGGAAAATGGCGGGCGAGTGGTTCCCGCCCCAGCGGTTGTTCCGCAATGAGGAAGCCGCGTTGGGCAACTTCTTCCTGAAGCGCCGCATTTTCCGGAGGATAGGCAATGTCGATCCCGCTCGCGATCACCCCAACCGTGCCGCCATCGAGCGACCCGACATGGGCATTCGTATCGATGCCGCGCGCCAGCCCGGAAACAACGATGACGCCCTCACGGGCCAATCCTGTCGCCAGTTCGCGGGCGAACCGGCAGGCCGCCGCAGAGGCATTGCGCGCGCCGACGATGGCGACGCAGTTGCGATTGGCGAGGGCTGCGTCCCCTCGGACAGTCAGAACGGGCGGTGCCGTGTCAATCTCTGCCAATAATCGGGGATAATCCGTATCCCCAAGAAAAAGATGCCGCGCACCGGCTCGAGCGACGTCCTCCATCTCCCGACGCACTTCTTCCAAGGAAGCAAGACGCGGCGCCTTGCCGCCTGCCCGCGCCGCCAAATGGGGTATCGCCTCCAGCGCTGCCGCCGCGCTGCCGAAACGCCGCAGGAGTTGAACGTACGTCACTGGCCCAATGTTGGCGGAGCGGATCAACCGCAACCGGTCAGTTCGCTCGGCAGAGGACAAGCTCACTCGCTTTTCTGGCCAATGCGTGGTTCGGTCCCTGCGGCCAAGCGGCTGATATTGTCCGAGTGTTTCCACAACACCGATATCGCGAGCGCTGTTAACATCACCGCCATCGCGACGTTGTCGAACAGGATCGCCGCAACCGGCGCAGAAACTGCCGCGACAAGCCCACCGACCGAGGAAATCCGGGTCAAGGCCATGCCCCCCAGCCAGCACACCACGTAAATCGCCCCGATCCGCCAATCGAGCGCAAAGCAAATGCCGAGCAGGGTCGCGACCCCCTTGCCGCCTTGAAAGCGCAGCCAGATCGGAAACAGATGCCCGTAAAAAGCGCCCACCGCACCCAGCAGTTCGCCGCCCGGCACAAGCGCACCGCCTATCAAGACAGCGGCGACCCCTTTCAGCGCATCCAGAACGAGCGTTGCGGCTGCCAGACCCTTGCGGCCGGTGCGCAACACGTTGGTCGCGCCGATATTGCCGGAGCCGATTTGCCGAAGATCCCCTGCGCCGAACGACCGGGTCAACAAAACGCCAAAAGGAATGGCCCCCAACAGATAGCCTATGAGCAGAGAGAGCGCAGCTGCGATCCAGATTGGCATTGGCGTTGTCTCCCGTTGGCCCCGACTTTTCCAGTTTGATAGAGGCTCCAATTGTGCAAGGGCAAGTCCCGATGTCCGATGAACGTCCCATACTCGTTTTCGATTCCGGCGTCGGGGGTCTTTCTGTCCTCCAGCATATCCGGCGCGCGCTCCCTAAGGCGTCCATCGTCTATGCGGCGGACAATGCCGGCTATCCCTATGGAACCAAGAGCGAAGCCGAGATTGCCGCGCGTGTGCCGGCCCTGCTGGGGCGCCTTGTCGAACGCTACCACCCGCGCATCATCGTCATTGCCTGCAATACGGCCTCCACCATCGCATTGGCGCATGTCCGGTCTGCACTGGACCTGCCGGTGGTCGGCACCGTGCCTGCGGTTAAACCGGCGGCGCTTCTTTCAAAGTCTCGCGTGATTGGCGTGCTTGGAACCGAAGCCACGGTGCGCCAGCCCTATGTCGACAATCTGGTCGCCGAATTTGCGAGCGACTGCCGTGTTCTCCGGCATGGCTCCGCAGATTTGGTCGACATGGCCGAGGCCAAACTACGCGGCCATCCGCCAACAACTGAAGCGATGCGCCTGGTGATGGACGGTCTTTTCGGCCAACCAAACGGAGACCAGATCGATGCCATCGTGCTCGCCTGCACGCACTTCCCCCTGCTGGCGCGGGAAATCAGCGCGGCAAGCCCGCCAAACTTGACCCTTGTCGATTCCGGAGAAGGCATTGCACGGCGCACGGCCCATCTGACCAAAGGGCAGGACTGGCCGACCCTGCCCGCTGGACGCGCCGTGTTCTCAATACAGGATGATTGGGCAAAGGCGCTGCAGCCCGCGCTCGACGCCTATAGCCTGACAAAAATCGACTATCTTTAGGGGAATATCATGCCGCTGACCGAGGCCCAGTTGATCGAGCGTTTCAATTCCAAACAACCGCCCACAGGCCCCCTGTTCGGTATGAAGGTCCTCGGTGTCGATCAGGAAAAGGGCATCGTTCGCATGTCTTTTCAGCCTGATGAGCGCCTGACCAATCCACGCGGGACAATTCAGGGCGGGATTGTCTCCGCCATGCTGGATGATTGCGCGGCTCATGCAGGCATTGTGGCGCTTGGGGAGCCGGGATTCATCGCGAGCCTCGAACTCAAGTCGAGTTTCCTCAACCCTGCCTATCCCGGTCTGCTTCTCGCCGAAGGACGTTGCATCAAGATGGGACGGTCCAGCTGCTTTCTGGAAGCAGAGCTTCGCGACGAAACCGGAAAACTGCTGGCTACGATGACCTCCACCGCGGTTCCGATCCGGAGCACGGATAAGCCGCGACTTGTAGATGCAAAGAGTGAGTAAGTTTGGCGCTTTTGGCCTTGTATAATGGAAGACCGATGCTAGCTTGATCACTGCTTCCGCGCACTACTGTTCGTGGGGGCGCTCCTGAAAACAAACCGTCGGGTCGCAAGAATATTCTTGATGAAGGGCAGACACACCGTCTGTCTCCCTCAAAAGGGTTGTTTTATGCGACTTCGATCCTTGTTCATTCCACTGGCTGCCGCGCTTGCGACGGCGGCACCCGCCTCAGCGACCTTTATCCGAACCAGTGGCGTTATCGTCGACAATGGCGGCTTGGGTGACTTCACCACAGACGCCTTTGCCAATCCCCCCGCCACATTACTCAATTCCGGTGAGCGGCTCTATTTCAGACTCGAGTTCCAGAACGCACAGTTTGCAACGGCGGACTATTTTCAGGCATTTTCGACCTTTTCCCAGTTCTGGGTCGAATCCTTGCCCGGCGTGTTTGATCTCGGCTTTGGCCCGGACGAAGGCACGGCAACCTGCTCCATCAACGCAAACGGGAACTGCACAATTTCGAATTTTACTATCGCCCGAGGAACCATCTCACTGAGCCATACGGGCAATGTGGTTTCTGGATATCTGGGGTATGACAATCTGAATTTCGATGACTGTTTTGGCGCTCTCTTCCAAGTCGTTGGGCCAATCTGTTCAGAAGCTAGCGGCGTCATAGGCCCTGTGTCGCAATCCGGCCTTGGAGATCTATTTCTCGTGTTCGACACGCCAAATGGCGATGGTCGATACACCTTCACAATCTCATCCAGCGACGTGCCGGAACCTGCCGCCTGGGCGCTCATGATTGCCGGGTTCGGTCTCGCAGGTGGCGCTCTCCGGTTGCGGCAGGCGCGCAACATCTTGAACGCCTGATAACGCCTCGAGATGCTGGGGGCCACGCCAGAAGACGGGTCGGCCTCCTGCATTGGGCATAACGCTCTGAAGGAGAGCCGTTTGGCCGTAGAACGGCGATTAACTCGTGCCTGAAAGAATGCTGTCCAACATATGTCCAAAGGTGAGTTGAGAATCGTTCTCACTGGCGTTGAGCGGGCCAACGAGATATTGGCGCAAAAAACTGGCTCGCAGGATTAATCCGTGGATTACAGCAAGGTATTCAACGCCGCGATCGACCGCCTTCACGAGGAAGGTCGCTACCGGGTGTTTATTGACATCCTGCGCAATAAGGGTGCCTTTCCCAATGCCCGCTGCTTTGCCGGGCACAATGGGCCAAAGCCAATCACCGTATGGTGCTCCAATGACTATCTGGGCATGGGCCAGCATCCCAAAGTCATTTCAGCCATGGAAGCGGCATTGCATGACGTTGGCGCTGGATCTGGCGGAACACGGAACATCGGCGGCAACACGCACTACCATGTCGACTTGGAAGGCGAACTGGCTGACCTTCATGGCAAGGAAACCGCGCTGCTCTTCACGTCAGGCTATGTCTCGAACGAAGCCACGCTTGCAACGCTCGCAAAGATCCTGCCAGGCTGCATCATCTATTCGGATGAGTTGAACCACGCGTCGATGATTGCGGGCATCCGCAATTCCGGCTGTGAAAAGCAGGTGTGGCGGCACAATGATCTCGCCCATCTGGAAGAGTTGCTCGCCGCTTCCGACCCCGACGCGCCCAAGCTGATCGCCTTTGAAAGCGTCTATTCAATGGACGCAGACATCGCGCCAATTGCCGAAATCTGCGATCTGGCCGACAAGTATAACGCCATCACCTATTGCGACGAAGTCCATGCCGTCGGCATGTACGGCGCGCGAGGTGGCGGCATTTCAGAGCGCGATGAGGTCGCTGACCGCATTACGATCATCGAAGGTACGCTTGGCAAAGCCTTCGGTGTGATGGGTGGCTATATTGCCGCTGACCGCGTGATCGTGGACGTCATCCGTTCTTATGCACCCGGCTTCATCTTCACGACCTCGCTGTCCCCTGTGCTCGTTGCAGGCGTGCTGGCAAGCGTGCGTCACCTCAAGGCCTCCTCAGAGGAGCGTGAGGCGCAGCAGGCGTCCGCGGCTTTCCTGAAAAAGAGCTTTGCAGACGCCGGACTGCCTGTGATGAACAGCGTGACGCATATCGTACCGCTAATGATCGGTGATCCGGTCAAGGCCAAACGCATCAGCGACATCCTGCTCGCCGAATATGGCGTCTATGTGCAGCCCATCAACTTCCCGACGGTCCCACGCGGTACCGAACGCCTGCGCTTCACGCCGGGTCCGACGCACACCGAAGCAATGATGACGGAACTCACATCTGCACTGTGCGAAATCTGGGAACGCATGGAACTGCGTAAGGCAGCTTAACGCCGCCCAAACAGCTTTTCGATGTCGCCGTGCGCCAGCTTGATCCAAGTTGGGCGGCCATGGTTGCACTGGCCAGAGTGCGGCGTCACTTCCATCTCCCGCAGCAACGCGTTCATTTCCGCCACTGACAGGATCCGCCCGGCGCGAACCGAGCCATGGCAGGCCATGGTTGCAGCGACGGCCTCCAGCCTTTCTTTAAGCGACAACGCCTGATCGAATGCTGCCAACTCATCGGCCAGATCGGTCACAAGCGATTTCACATCTCCATTGCCCAACAGCGCGGGGGTTGCGCGAACGAGCACAGCATTCGGGCCGAAGCGTTCGAGATCGAGCCCGAACTCCGCCAGCTCGGCCATCCTGTCTTCCAGACGGTCACAAGCCGGTTCTTCGAGTTCAACCACTTCAGGCAAAAGCAAAGCCTGAGACGCGATTGTGCCGCCATCCAGGGCGCGCCGCATCCGCTCCAGCACCAGCCGCTCATGGGCTGCATGCTGATCGACGATAACAAGCCCGTCCTCGGCTTCGGCAACGATATAGGTCTTGTTCACCTGACCCCGCGCAACGCCAAGCGGATGGCTCGTGCTTTCGGGAAGCGGGGCATAAGCCGGCTCGGCGCGGGCCATTGGTGGCGGAGAAAAGGAAGGGCGCCGGTCATTGAACTGCGCAAAGCCGTGATCTCGAGGGCCTGAGTCGTGAGACCAAAGCGGCATGGAGGCTCCGGAAACAGGTGGCGTCATCGGCTCGGCCTGCCAAAGCCCAAGCGCATCTGTCGCCGCGGGTTGTGCGCTCCGATGACCCGCCTCATCTAAAGCGCGCCTCAA
This sequence comes from uncultured Sphingomonadales bacterium, assembly GCA_903839675.1. Classification (GTDB taxonomy): domain Bacteria; phylum Pseudomonadota; class Alphaproteobacteria; order Sphingomonadales; family Sphingomonadaceae; genus Aquisediminimonas. The sequence goes on along the minus strand of CAIMDB010000012.1, from coordinate 13,724 downwards.
ACCGGAAACGATCATGCCGCGCACCAAGGCGGGATCACGAAAGCGGACCTCCGTCTTCGCCGGGTGCACGTTTACGTCGACCTCCGTCGGCGGGAGATCAAGAAACAATGCAACAACTGGGTGACGGTCCCGCGCAAGGAAATCCGCATAGGCCCCACGCACCGCGCCAATCAGCAGACGATCCTTTACCGGACGGCCATTGACGAAAAGATACTGGTGGTCAGACGCACCCCGATTGAACGTTGGGATGCCGGCCACACCGCCCAACACATAGTCCCCGCGTGCGAGGTCTACCCCGATACTGTTCTCCGCAAGATCACGGTCGGTCAGCGCTGCGACGCGTTCAGGGCGCGACTGGCCCGGCGGCACTGACATTGTGCGCCGACCATCATGTTCCAGCGAAAAGCCGATGTCAGGCCGCGCCATGGCAAGCCGTTTCACAACGTCCAAAGCAGCGGCATATTCCGAACGCGGGGTCCGCATAAATTTGCGGCGGGCGGGCACTTTCTCAAACAGCGCCTCCACGCGCAGCCGGGTGCCGGGTGGAAGGGCAGCGGGGCCCTCCTCCACCAATTGCCCGTTATCGACCACACGCCGCCAGCCATCTGCGCCCCGCACGCGACTCTCGAGCGACAGGCGGGCGACGCTCGCGATACTCGGCAACGCTTCGCCCCGGAAACCCATCGTTGCGACGAGTTCGATATCATCGTCGGGCAGCTTGGAGGTAGCGTGCCGCTCCAGCGCGAGCGACATTTCCTCAGGATCCATGCCGCAACCATCATCACTCACGTCGATCAGGTCGATCCCGCCACCAGATAACCTGATATCGATTCGCGTCGATCTGGCATCAATCGCATTTTCCACGAGTTCCTTCAGGGCACTCGCAGGTCTTTCAACGACTTCGCCCGCAGCAATGCGATTGACGAGATGCTCTGGCAGGCGGCGTATTGACATGCACAGCGCACTACCCCATCGGGCGCTATTCCGCGACCCGTCGGGTGGAGGATCATCGACTTTTGTTGTGGGTTGTCGGAACCGCCCCCAATTGTTGGTCAATCACCCGCCGCAACAGCAATCAGGATGACACCACTCATGTTCTTTTCCCGCCTGTTCAAGATGATGTCTCAGGATATGGCAATTGACCTCGGCACCGCGAACACGATTGTTTATGTGCGCGGCCGCGGCATCGTCCTTAACGAACCCTCTGTGGTCGCCATTGAGACCATCAACGGCATTAAAAAGGTCAAGGCTGTTGGCGACGACGCCAAGCTGATGATGGGGAAGACACCGGGCAATATCGAAGCCATCCGCCCGCTACGCGACGGCGTGATCGCCGACATTGAAGTCGCAGAAGCGATGATCAAGCACTTCATTCACAAGGTGCATGGTCAGCGCAATTTCATGCGCTTCCCGGAGATTATTATCTGCGTGCCGTCAGGCTCCACCTCAGTTGAGCGCCGCGCCATCCGTGACGCAGCCTCCAACGCGGGTGCAAGCCAGGTCCACCTGATTCTTGAACCGATGGCTGCGGCCATTGGCGCCGACATGCCCGTGACGGAGCCAGTTGGGTCCATGGTTGTCGACATCGGCGGCGGGACGACCGAAGTCGCCGTGCTTTCACTGCGCGGTCTGGCCTATACCACCTCAGTCCGTGTCGGCGGGGACAAGATGGACGAAGCCATCGTCTCTTATGTCCGCCGTAACCACAATCTGCTGATCGGTGAATCGACGGCAGAACGTATCAAAAAGGAAGTCGGCGTCGCCCGTCCGCCTGCTGATGGCATCGGCAAGACGATCCACATCAAGGGTCGTGACCTTGTGAACGGCGTGCCAAAGGAAATCACAATCAACCAGGGCCAGATCGCCGAAGCGCTGTCGGAACCGGTTGGCACCATCGTGGAAGGCGTTCGCATCGCGCTTGAAAACACCGCGCCCGAACTCGCGGCTGACATTGTCGATCAGGGCATCGTCCTGACGGGTGGCGGCGCTTTACTTCAGGGTCTTGATGAAGTCCTGCGCGATGAAACCGGCTTGCCTGTCACCGTGGCAGAAGACCCGCTGACCTGCGTCGCGCTGGGCACAGGTCGCGCTCTTGAAGACCCCGCTTTCCGCGGCGTCTTGCTCACCGCCTGATCGGGGACTGCCAGATATGGCGCCGCCCTCTCCCCGGCGCCCCGGATTTTCCCGCCGGGCCCAATATGGCATCTTTGCCTCTTATGTGATCGCGGTCGCAGGGGCGGGCTTTGCACTTCTGCTTGTGCTGACGGCGCGGTTTGACCCCAATGGCCATTCCGCGCTCCAAAGCATTTTGGCCGACATGACCTCCCCCATTTCTTCGGCCGCGCGCAGCGCGCTGGCGTCTACCGGCGATGTGGGGGAGAGCATTGGTGCTTACTTCGATGCGGCGTCGAAGAACAAGGCCATGGCAAAGGAACTTGCGGCATCCAAACGCAAGCTCATCGATGCCGACGTGTTGCGACAAGAAAACCGACGGTTAAAGCAACTTCTGGGGCTAAAGACCGACGCGATCCAGCCAATCACGCGGGCGTCACTCGTCAGTTCTACAGGTTCGAGCAGCAGACGATATGCCACATTGTCCGCCGGAGCTTCGGACGGTGTCGCCAACGGACAACCCGTTGTCGGACCTGACGGCCTTGTCGGCCGCGTCGTCAGCGTGGGGCGTGTCAGTGCCCGTGTGCTGCTCATTGTGGACGGCGGCAATGTGACCCCTGTCAAACGCTCCGTTGACGGCGCCCCCGCTCTCGCTATCGGGACAGGCGATGGCCGCCTCATCCTGCGTCCGTTGACCAGCGACGTCCAATTCAAGCCCGGCGACATCTTCGTCACTTCCGGTTCCGGCGGAATATACCGGCCCGGCATTTCTGTGGCGCGCGCCATCGACCGCGGCCGTGAAGGAACGAAAGCCCGACCGATGGCAGATCCGACACGTCTCGATTATGCGGAGGTGGAACCCATTTATCAGACACCCCCTCCCCCTGCGCCGTCGCAAATCGGTGAGGCAAAGGAAGACTGATGGCACGCGGCTATGAGCCTCGTCTCAACCGCGTTGCCTCCCGCTGGGCGCTGATTGGCGTTCCAGCGCTTTCGGTCATGCTCGGGTCTATGACGGTCCTTATCCCGCAGATATCTGTGTTTCCGCTCCTGCCGCCTTTCGGTCTCCTCATCCTGCTCGCTTGGCGGATGATCGTGCGCGATCTTTGGCCCGTCTGGGCGGCCTTGCCATTGGGCTTTTTCGACGACATCTTCAGCGGTCAGCCGCTCGGTTCTGCAATGCTGCTTTGGACGTTGGTGTTTCTTGTGCTCGATATCTTTGACCGTTGGATGATGTGGCGGGATTTCCGTCAGGACTGGGCCATTGCCGGAACGATGGTCGCCGTCGTCCTTTTGGTCGGACTTGCCATTGCTGATTCCAGTGGCGGAAACACAAGCGCGGTTGTCCTTTTGCCGCAAATCATTGTGTCCATCCTCATATTCCCACTTATGGTGCGCCTATGCGCGCGGTTAGACGTTCTTCGATGGACCCTCTGAAACTTCTGTTCGGGGCCAATCGGCAAGTCACCGAAGCACAGCAGCAGTTTACGTTTTCGAGACGCGCCTTCTTCCTTGGGGGCACGCAGGTTGGGATTGGCGTGTTGCTCGCCGGACGCATGGCTTGGCTCGCGGTCGCGGAGAACGAGAAATACGCACTCCTAGCAGAGAGCAACCGGGTTAACCTTCAGATCATTCCACCCCGGCGTGGCTGGATCGTCGACCGAAATGGCCGTCCTATCGCGCTCAACCGAACCGCGTTTCGGGTAGACCTTATCCCGGATCGACTGGCCGATAAGGACGCGGTCCTGACGGAACTCGCCCAAGTTATGCGGCTGACGCCCATTGATGTTGAACGGGTGCGGGCAGACCTTAAAAAGGCAGCCGGGTTTCAACCCGTTCCAGTGGCGGAAAACATTGATTGGGAAACGTTCGCTGCGGTCAGTCTAAGGACTGCCGAAATGCCGGGCGTTGCCCCCAGCGAGTTTTTCACCCGTTACTACCCCGAAGGCGCAAGTGTAGGGCATCTGATCGGCTATGTCGGTGCGGCCTCCGCCAAAGACTATGAAGAAAAGCGGGATCCGCTGCTCATCACACCCGGCTTCAAGATCGGCAAGGACGGCTTGGAAAAGACCCAGGAAGTGACCCTTCGCGGGTTACCGGGTGCGAAGGGAACCGAAGTCACCGCGCGTGGCAAGCTGGTCCGCGATCTCGCCACACGTCCTGACATGCCGGGGAAAACCGTAAAGCTGACCGTCGACGCAGGGCTGCAAGCGTATACCGGGCGACGCCTTGGCCTTGAATCTGGTTCCGCCGTTGTGATCGACTGTGAGACGGGTGGCATATTGACCCTCAGTTCTATGCCATCCTTCGATCCCAACAGCTTTTCCGACGGGATCGGGCGGATTGAGTGGCGGATGTTGCAGGAGGATGACCACATCCCGATGCTCAACAAGGCGATGCAAGGCCTCTACCCACCGGGGTCCACCGTTAAGCCTGCCGCCGCACTCGCTTTACTGCAGAATGGCGTCGATCCGGAAGAAACCGTTTATTGCAATGGGGGGTATACCCTCGGGTCGCGCACCTTCCGATGCCTTGGCCATCACGGCCCCATGAACATGCGCAACGCGCTCATGAAGAGCTGCAACACCTATTTCTATTCAATGGGCCGTCGCATTGGCTATGATCGCATTGCACCCGTTGCGAAGATGCTTGGCCTGGGTAAGGAATTTGACCTTCCCATGCCGTCGCAGCGCTACGGAACAGTCCCTGACAGCGCCTGGAAGCGCAAGAAATTTGATCAGGATTGGTCTCAGTCGGACACGCTGAACGCGACCATTGGCCAAGGCTATGTTTTGACCAGCCCACTCCAACTGGCGATAATGTCCGCGCGGATTGCATCGGGCAAGATGCTCGACCCCTATCTCATTCATGGCCAGCGAAAGCCGGCTGCTCGTCTGCCCTTTTCAGAGGAGCAGTTGCAGGTTGTGCGGGACGGGATGGATCTGGTGGTCAACGGCGCTGGCACCGCTGTGCGGAGCCGTTTGCCATTGGAAGGCATTCGGATGGCCGGAAAGACTGGGACGGCGCAGGTGCGCGCAATTAAAGGCGGCCAGCGGGGCCAATCCGGCAACTGGAAATATCGGGACCACGGCCTGTTCGTCTTCTTCGCGCCTGTTGAAAAGCCGCGATATGCGGGCGCCGTTGTCATCGAACATGGCATGGGCGGCGCGCGCGCGGCTGCACCCGTCGCCAAGAGCATGATGACATACCTCTATGATCCCGCAAAGGCGATGGAGGAGCTTACAGCCCTCGAGGCCGGTTGGGGTGGTGACGTAAACACGCGCATGGCCCGAAAGGCGGCTGCATGGAAAGCCGCAAGCGACCCCAAAACAGCCGTTCAAGCTGCGGCCGAGGGCAGCGTCGAGGATTCCGAGATCAAGAAAACGACGGAGATTGAAGAACGGCTCGACACCGGCGCCCCTGTCAACCGGGATGCCGCAGCGTCGCCTGAGCCTGAAACCGCAGGCGCGCCCGTTTCGTCCTCAACAACGAACGTCCCTCCCCCGCCTGCCGAGGGGTCACCACAATGACCGACGGCTTCGTCCCAGCCCCTTTGAAGCAACTGCCTTGGCGGCTTCTCTTCCTTTTGCTCGCGATCGGTGGGTTTGGAACGATTATTCTCTTTTCGGCAGCAGGCGGCAGCCTAACACCTTGGGCCGCCAGCCATGCTGTCCGCTTTTGCATCTTCCTTGTGATGGCCATCGTCATGTCCCGCATACCGGAAGAATATTACGCCCGCTTGGCCATGCCCGGCTATGCGGCCGTTCTCATTCTCCTGATCGCGGTCGAACTGATCGGCGGCATCAGCGGCGGCAGCCAGCGCTGGCTTGATCTGGGCTTCATCCGCCTGCAACCGTCCGAGCTTATGAAACTTGTCGTCGTTTTGGCGACAGCACGCTTTTACTCCATGTTACCTGCTGGACAGGTCCGGACCTGGACCGCGATCTGGCCAGCGGTCTTGCTTTTTGGAGTCCCGTTTGCGCTTGTGCTGCTGCAGCCCGATCTCGGCACAGGCTTGATGATCGCAGCTGGCGGGGTCACGGTCATATTTCTTGCCGGAATACCTCTGAGGCTGTTTGTTGGCACGGCCGCGATAGGTGCCGCCGCCCTGCCCGTCGTCTTCAGCTTCCTCCATGACTATCAGCAGAAGCGCGTGCTCATCTTCCTCAACCCTGAGGAAGACGCGCTGGGCGCCGGCTACCACATCACCCAGTCCAAAATCGCGATCGGGTCCGGCGGAATTTTCGGCAAGGGCTATCTCAACGGCACACAAAGCCATCTCGATTACCTGCCAGAAGGTCACACAGACTTCGTCTTCGCAACCATGGCAGAAGAATGGGGATTGCTCGGTGGTCTCGCCATCATAGTCGCCTTCGTGATGGTCGGGCGCTGGGGACTGCAAGTCGCAAGCCGCGCCACAACGCGCTTCGGCCGGATGACAGCGGCCGCACTGTCGATGACAATCTTCTACTACGTCACCATCAACCTGTTGATGGTTATGGGCATGGCCCCTGTCGTCGGCATCCCCTTGCCTATGGTTTCCCACGGCGGCACCGCCATGTTGACCGTCATGCTTTGCCTCGGCGTGCTGATGTCCATCGAACGCCACAGCCGCCGCCGCACCGGCCTTTAAAAAGAAGTTCCGACATGGGCATTGCAAAGCGGAAATCGCACTGCTATCGGCCCCCTTCTCGCAGACAAATCCAGCGGTTCAATCCTCTGATTTTACCGGCGATGTGGACGCATAGCTCAGTTGGTAGAGCAGCTGACTCTTAATCAGCGGGTCCTTGGTTCGAGCCCAAGTGCGTCCACCACCGCCGTTCCAGAAAGTTATGAACCAGCGCCATTTTTGGCCTCTGGATTTCAGTGACTTAGGCGGACGGCTTCCGCAAAGCTCGGATCTCCTCAATCAACTCAGCATTGCGGGCAGCGATCTCGTCGACCTTTGCATGGAGCCGGCGAATATCCAGCTCCGCGCGCAGGTTCACTTCAAAGTCGTGCGCGGCAGCAAGCCTGTCCTTTGCTGCCTGTCGGTTCTGGCTCATCATGATGATAGGCGCTTGAACGGCCGCCAGCGTTGACAGCATCAGGTTGAGGAAGATGTAAGGATAGGGATCAAAAGCCATCCCAAAGCGCGACAAAACATCGGTGTTCAGAAGCATCCAAGCCAACAGAACGAGCGAGAAGATGATGATGAAGGTCCAAGAGCCGCCGACCGCCGCGACCTTGTCCGACAGCCGCTCCCCATAAGTTGAGACATCATCAGACAAGTCCGCCGCGTCCCGCGACAAAGGCGTCTCGGTATGAAGGCTGTTTAGAACGCGCAGCTCTTCGGGCTGAAGTTCGCTGCTATTCTTACCCAGATAGGTTGCCGACAATTGTTCAATGGGATGAGAGGCCATGCATAACTCCGCAGTGCAATCAACGCTCGATCATTCCATCCATTATGGTGCGAGCATCGAGCAAACGTGGCACATTTTAAACTGCGGGAAAAGTCGTCCACGACTGTTTGAAAAAGCCGGACGTCGGCAGAAACAGCCTAGGAGCACGGAAAGCATCGCATAATCGTCGAACAACAGATGCGGCTGCTTGGCCGTAGAATCTGGAGTGAGTTTTCACCCCACTTATGTCTTACTCAAAGCCAATCTGTCCCAAGCCAATACCATGTGCATAACGAGCCCTGACCCCAGCTTACCTTCGTGTAGGGATGTTGCACCACCACATATCAGTGAACCTCAACAAGCCGGAGATTTCAGAGGAACACGTCGTCGAACAGATCATCGTCGGAGCTATCGCCGTCGATCTTCTGATCATCAAGCGCGAAGCACGGAAGAGCGCCGAGCAGGAAGCGGTTGTGCACTTCGCGTTCCGACGCCATCGTGTAGCTGGCCTTTAGCCGTTCCATAATCGCCCATAGCGGATGGTCGGGGGTAATGTCGCCCTCGTGGTCAACCTGTTCGTTGGCCAATGCCAGATCGCTGATAACAGTGTCGATCGTAGAAAGGAGGTCCAAGCTTTCGCGCAGGTCTGCTGCCGTCTGTTCAATCTTTTGCGTCAGCGCCCATGCATTCACGTTAACCTGCGCAACGCCAGTCTCGGTCCGATCAGCCGCGCCCCTCAGCGCAATGAGTGAGCTATTCAGCGCGTCGGCAACGGTGTCGATTCCAGCCCCCTTCAACCCCGATATTTCCGTGGCCAGCGTTTTCAGCCGGTCAGAATAATCACCAATGGAGATCGTGCTGTCCTTTATGCAATCAGCCTGAAGCTTAATTTCCCGCGCGATCACTGCGACCGGTTTGCTCAAAGCTTCTTGGCGACGACAACGTAGATTCGCGTTAATCGACATGTTGCCGACTCTAAGACCAATACGCTGCACATAGGGCGCTCGCGTGGCGATGGAGTCCACAGCGGCCGTCACCGAACGCAGGATGTCGCTGGCTTCCTGATCCGCATCACGGAGCTGATCGGTCAGCGATCGCGTCTGGCCAATCGCATCTTCAATTCTCCCGATAAACAGGCCACTCTCGCTGATCGTCGCATCTGATTTTGAAAATTCGAGTAATCTTTGTGAATCGGGCACGAGCAGTTCAAGCGATTCAAGCAACTGGCCGGCCTCGTGGCTGAAATCGACGCGGGTGGCCTCAAGCTGGGCAATCACCAATTTGAGAATATGCGACCGGGTGAAACGGATTGCATTGTCGTCAGGCGCGCCCTCAAGGTCATCGGTCTGGTTGCTGTTGCCCGAAAGCTCGTGGGCGATTGTGCAAGCGAGCACGACATGTTCAAGACGCTGCCGTGCAATATCGCCGATCTGGATTGCGCTCAAAGCCGAGACGATGCGCTGCTGGATCCGCGATGCTATCTGGTTTGTGGTTTGCGCGACCTGGGCAAGCTTCGTTTGTTGATCGCGTAGGCTGCCAGCTGCCGCCCGCAAGCGATCAGGTACATCGGGAATAACCTTAAAACACTCTCTGCCAAGCTTCCAATCGGCAAGCAAAAGGCCGTCCATGTCGGAAAGCAGCGACATATTAGCGGCGTTAAACTGTGTCACCTCGCGCAGGCCCTCATCGAGCTGACGGCGCATTTCATCGGTGAATTCTTCAAAATCAGATAGGCCGGCAACGATGACTTTCATGTTCATGACGCAAAATTGCAGCATCTCAATCACCCGCTGGAGGTCGGCGCTGCGAGCAGTGAGTGATGAGACGATATTTTGCGAATGTTCGAATGAGGAGCGTCTCTGTGCCTGAACCGAAGGGGCCGCGATAAGCTTGTCAGCGGCGTCCAGCATCGCCTCGATCGACTGGCCTCCATCACTGCTGGCAAAGGCCGACTGAATTTCGTTCAATCCCCTGACAACCGTGTCGATCGTCTCGACCAGTTCGACCAGCGTGGAGCAAACCGGGAGAAAGCGAGCGTCCAGCCCGCCGACAATGTCTTCGAGCGTCGCAATTGCTGCGGGAACAATCCCGATGGCTGCGCCTTCAGCGGGGATGAGCTGTTGTTGCACTGGATCGACCTAACGCGTGCTTGCGCGCAGGACTTCGCGCGCAATCATTTCGAGGGGAACAATTTTTTCGGCGGCATTGCGCTGGATGGCCTCACGGGGCATGCCAAACACGACAGTTGTCGCTTCGTCCTGAGCAAAGGTACGCCCGCCGGCCTCACGCATTTCAAGCAGGCCACGCGCGCCGTCATCCCCCATTCCAGTCATGATCACGCCGACAGCGTTCGAGCCGGCAAAGCGCGCTGCCGACCGGAACAGCACATCAACGGACGGCTTGTGTCGCGAGACAAGCGGACCATCGCGGACCGACACCTGATAACGGGCGCCTTGTCGTTCGAGCATCGTATGTTTACCGCCCGGTGCGATCAGAACATGGCCGCGCATGACGGTATCTCCATGTTCGGCCTCCTTCACATCCACGGCACACAGACTGTCGAGCCGTTTGGCGAATGACTTCGTGAAATTTTCGGGCATATGCTGCACCACGACGATGCCCGGCGCATTGGCGGGGAGCCCTTCCAACACTTCGCGCAATGCCTCGGTTCCGCCGGTAGAGGCGCCAAGGCAGACGACCATTTCGGTGGTGCGGCTCATCGCGCGACCGCTGGGCGCGGCCAGAACGGCATCAGCAGTGTTGCGCGCCTCAATCTGAACAGGGCGCGGGCGCGGGCCCCGAATACGCGCGCGAGCCGCCCCTTTGACGACGTCGCGGATCTGCTGGCAATGTTCGGCCAGATGGTCAGCAACGCCCATTCGGGGTTTCAGGATGATATCGACGGCACCCGCCTCCAGCGCCTGAAGCAACGTTTCCGACCCCTCTTCGGTCAGCGACGAACACATGACCACCGGCAGAGGGCACTGGCTCATCAACTTACGCAAGAAGGTAATGCCGTCCATGCGCGGCATTTCCACGTCGAGCGTAACGACATCGGGCAGTTGTTCCTGAATGATGCGCGCCGCAGCGAAAGGATCATGAGCAGCGCCGATAACCTCGATTGCCGGATCAGCTGCAAGGATCGCCGTCATGGTTTGCCGAACGCTTGCAGAGTCATCGACGATAAGCACCCGGATCTTGCGGTTAGACATGACGTTCATCAGAGTTTCCGGAACACTGTGTTGGATACGGTTTCGATCGGCAGATCGAGACCCATCGTCGTTTCCGAATGACCGAGAATCAAATAGCCGCCGCGCCGAAGCTTTCGGCACAGCTGCGAAAGCACACGCGCCTGAACCGCCTTTTCAAAGTAGATCAGGACATTGCGACAGATGATCAGATCCAACGGCTTGCCGACGGCATAATCATCATCCATCAGGTTCATCCGCGCGAAGCAGACCTTCTGGCGCAACTCAGGCACAATGCGTACTTCTTGGCGTTTGGGATCATTGGCACGCCGCACATATTTGCTGCGTAGCGACCGCGGCACCGGCTCAATGCTCTCAAGCGAATAAACCCCGCGCTGAGCTTCGGCCAAAACACTGGTATCGATATCAGTAGCGAGAATCTCATAATCGAGCGCGCCGCTGGCGCCGATAAAATCGTCCATCACCATCGCCATCGTATATGCTTCCATGCCCGTCGACGCAGCAGCGCTCCAGCAGCGCACCAGACCGAGATTCTCGCGCGCGAATTCAGGCAAAATCGTCTCACGCAAATAGGTGAAATGATGGGATTCGCGGAAAAAATCAGTCTTGTTGGTGGTCATCGCGTTGATCAGTTGCCAAACCTCCTCGGGCTTGGCCTGATCTGACAGGATATGGTCGCAATATTCGTCGATGCTGGCAACACCCGTGTCGCGCAATGAGCGGATAAGGCGCCCTTCAACCAGCGACCGTTTGCTGTCAGGCATTTTGATGCCTGTCTCACCCTCTATGAAGGCCGCAAGCCGCTTGAACGCCCGGGAGCTTATCCGGCCACTGCTCTCTGTTTCAGCCCGAGCGGTCTGAGCCATGATGCTATTCCTATTCTAAAAAACGGGGCTTCGTTGGCGGCATGCCTGCCGCGCCGCTTACGCGGCCTGTTGGCAACGATGGTCGATCAGCTCGGCATCCTGGCTTGTCAGGAACCGGGCGATGTCAATCAAAACGACAAAGCCGGTTTCCTGACGCACTACGCCTTCAATGTATTCGGAACGCCAGGCGACCCCGATGTCAGGTGGCGTCTCAATCGCGCTGCGCGGAAAAACACTGACGCTCAGCGCCTTGTCGATCATCAAACCGATCGTCAGCGTTCGACCTTCGCGGGGCACTTCGAGGATAAGGATCCGCGTCAACACAGTCGGTTCGGCCTTGGGCATGCCCAGCCGCAACCTGAGGTCGATCGTCGGAATGCCCTCACCACGAACATCGATAAGGCCCAGAAAATGATCGGGACCATTAGGGATCCTGAACGGCTCCTTATAGTCGAGGATCTCGCGAACCAATGGCACGGGCACGGCAAACACCTCCCGCCCGAGCCCGAAGGTTACTGATTGAATGTCATCCAACATGATCAGGCTGCCTTTACAAAGTCGAGATCTTCATCGTCCAAGCCACCGGGGCTGAGATCGAGCGCGAAGCCTTTGACGCGGTTCTGCTGATCCTTGACCGAGCTGGGCTTGGGTTTCGCATCGGTGGTCGGAGCATGCGCACGTCGGCCATTGGCAGGTTTGCTCGGTTTTACGCTGCGCTGTGCAGGGACCGACCGATTGTAATCCACCTGGTTTCCAATGCGGAAGAAGCCGATGCTCGCCTGCAGTTCCTCAGCCTGAGATGCTAGCTCCTCAGCAGTGGCCGACATTTCTTCCGACGATGCCGAATTTTGCTGCGTCACCTTGTCGAGCTGCTGGACAGCGCCGTTGATCTGCGATGTGCCGATATCCTGTTCACGGCAGGCGGCGCTGATTTCGGAGACCAGTTCAGCCGTCCGGCGAATATCTGGCACCAGCTTGTTGAGCATCTCACCCGCTTCGGCAGCGGCCTTCACCGTATCGGCAGAAAGACCGCTGATTTCGGCCGCTGCTTCCTGGCTGCGTTCGGCAAGCTTGCGCACTTCGGAGGCAACCACGGCAAAACCGCGGCCATGTTCGCCAGCGCGGGCCGCTTCAACAGCCGCATTGAGCGCGAGCAGATCGGTCTGGCGGGCGATTTCCTGCACGACCGAGATTTTCTGGGCGATGATCTGCATCGCATCGACCGCCTTGTTCACGGCAACACCGCTAACTTCGGCATCCTTAGACGACTGGCGAGCGATCTTTTCGGTCTGCGCGGCGTTATCAGCATTTTGCTTGATATTGCTCGCCATCTCTTCAATCGCGCTTGAGGCTTCTTCGGTTGCCGTGGCCTGTTCAGTCGCGCCTTGCGACAGCGATTCCGCGCCTGACGACAATTGCTCACTGCCTGCAGCAACGTTGCTCGCAGCCCCCGTCACGCCTGAGATCACTTCAGACAGCTTGTCGACGAGACCATTGACCGCCAGCTTCATAATCTGGTGATCCCCGGCGCACTCCATCTCGAAGCGCGTGCGCAAATCACCGACACTGATCAGGTCGAGCACGCGATTTCCTTCGGTTATGGGCGCCAGGATCGTGTCCAGCATCTCATTGACCCCGACGACGATGTTGGCGAAATCACCCTGGCTGCGGCTGGCATCGCCACGGTGCTTGAGATCGCCACGTGTGGCAGCATTGATCAGGCTTTGGACTTCCGAGGTGATCGCACGCAGATTTGCACGCAGCGTTTCGATGGTATCGTTGATGAAGGCCTTCTTGCCCGGGAATTGTTCGAGCGGCGCGTCGAAATCACCTTCGCCAAGCGCCTTGATGCAGGCCATTGCCTTTTTCTTAACGGCGATATGGCCGCCGACCATCTCGTTGATGCCGCGTGCCATCGAGGCGAATTCACCCTTGAACTTATCCACGTCCACGACAACGTCGATATCGCCCTTGTCATGTTCGGCGCTCATGTGGTTCATGTCGGCGATCAGGCCTTTAAGGTTGGCGCGCAGCGTTTCGATGGTGTCGTTGATAAAGGCCTTCTTGCCCGGGAAGGCTTCGAGCGGCGCGTCGAAATTGCCTTCACCGATCGCCTTGACGCAGGCCATGGCCTTTTTCTTCACCGCAATATGGGC
>CAIMDB010000011.1 GCA_903839675.1 uncultured Sphingomonadales bacterium | reverse complement strand
GTGCGCAGATGCACCCAATGTTCGGCGGGGAAGTCGAAGAAGGTCAGCAGCGTCTCGCGATCCTTGATCAGGCATTCGACGGCCTTGTCGTATTTGGGCGCGTACTTTTCAACGAAAGTCGTCATCGCGGATTTCGCGGCCGCGCGGTTCGGCGACAGCCAGATTTCGCGCAGGTCCCGGTGCGCGTTGGCCTGCATCGATTTTGGAAACTTGTCGAGAACGTTCAGCGTCTTGTGCTGCCAGCAACGCTGATGACGCGTCGTCGGGAACGCCTCGTCGAGCGCCTTCCAGAACCCGAGCGCGCCATCGCCGATGGCGGCTTGCGGCGCGACCGACAGGCCGCGCGCCTTCAGATCGACCAGCAATTCCTTCCAGCTTTGCGCGCTCTCGCGCTGTCCCGTCTGGAAGCCGATGATTTCCTTTTTGCCTTCCGGCGTCGCGCCCATCAGCACCAGCATGCATTCAGCTTGCGGCTCCATGCGCGCCTGCAAATAGACGCCGTCGGCCCACACATAGACGTAATGGCGCGCCGAGAGATCGCGCTTTTGCCAGAGCTGATATTCGTCTTCCCACGCGCTCTTTAGACGCGCGATGACCGAAGGCGACAGGTTGGGCGCATCCTTGCCGAGCAAGGCCGCGAGGACCTCCTGGAAATCGCCGGCGGAAATCCCGCGCAGGTACAAAACCGGCAACAACGCGTCGAGGCTCTTCGTGCGCCGCGCCCATGTCGGCAGAATATTCGATGTAAAGCGGATGCGCGCGCTCGCAGACGCGTCGCGATCCCGGGCCTTCGGCTTGCGCACCTCGACCGGCCCGATGCCCGTCTGGATCGCGCGAGCCGGATCATGCCCGTGGCGCACCACGCGTCGGCGGCCATCCGCCAGGACAAGATCGGCGGTCGAGGCCAGAAAAGTCTCCAACTCCGCCTCCACCGCCTGCGCGATCAGACGGCGGGCTCCAGAACGCAGGATTTCCGTGAGCGGATCGTCGATTTCATCTTTCCGGCGAAGGGAAACAACATTATTCTCTTTCATGGCGTAACGCTCCTTTCGGGGAGATTTGGGTGGTTTCAGCACCAACCCCGTTACGCCGCCTTCCTCACCCCGTCACCCACTTTCCGCCATAGCTCCTTCTTGGCGGGTTCCCGTGCCAGCCGTTCTCTATCGCGGGCGTATCGAAAAAGAACGCTTTGGGGCGGCCGCATGGCTTTCTGTGCGACACTCAGGGAACATTGTTCTTCGACACGGCGCGGATTATCTCTCATCACAGGCCCGCAGCGTTTGTTCTTGAGAACGTGAAGAATCTTGAACGGCACGATGGCGGAAAGACGTTCGCAACGATCATCAACGTTTTGCGCAACGAACTGGGCTACCACGTCCAGCACAGGGTTATCAGTTCTGAGCCCTGGGTTCCGCAGAAGCGTGAGCGGATCTTTATCGTTGGATTTCGCGAGCCCACCGGCTTTGACCTGGCTTCGTTAAAGCTGCCAGATTCCGCAACGGGTCCAAAGCTGGGGTCCATTCTTCAAAAACATGCGGAAGTGGATCCCAAATATACCCTTACGCCCAAGCTCTGGGCCTACCTTCAGGACTACAAGGCGAAGCATGCGGCCAAGGGCAATGGTTTTGGTTTCAGCCTGTTTGGTCCCGATGACGTTGCCCGGACGCTGTCCGCTCGATATTATAAGGATGGCTCGGAAATCCTGATCGATCAGCCCGGCGCGCGCCCGCGCAGATTGACGCCGCTCGAATGTGCCAGGCTGATGGGGTTTGAGAGAGGCGACCGAAAGTTTCGGATCGGGGTCTCGGACACGCAAGCCTATCGTCAATTCGGAAACGCTGTCGTCGTGCCTGTCGTGGAGTTCCTGGCGCAAGCCATGCGGCCATGGATCGAATCCGCGCTTGTCAGTCCCGCCGCGATTTCGGTTGAGGATGAGCCTACGAAGAATCGGCGGGTCAAAGTTCATGCCTGACGTTGTCTCACCGGCGGTGCGCAGCCGGATGATGTCGGGCATCAAGGCGACAAACACCAAGCCGGAGTTACTTGTTCGGCGCAATCTCCACAAACTCGGTTTTCGGTACAGGGTGCATGACCGGGAATTGCCCGGTACGCCAGACCTCGTCTTTGCGCAATTCAGGGCGGTCATCTTTGTTCATGGGTGTTTCTGGCACGGGCACGATTGCCATCTGTTTCGATTGCCGGCCACGCGCCGAGAATTTTGGCAGGGAAAAATAGAACGCAATCGCGCCGTTGATATTCGAAGTCTTGCGCGATTGAATGAAATGAACTGGCGCTGCGCGACGGTGTGGGAATGTGCGCTGAAAGGGCGGGAAAAACTGCCGCTTGACGATGTCATCAGCTCACTTGCGCAATGGTTGAAGTTTGGGAACGATAATTTCGAAATAAGAGGTATTGAGAATGCGCCGCGGCCACCTGTCTGATTTTTTCTCCGGGGTAGTGGTGAAGACCTTGAGCGCCGTCGAGACACGACCGGCGGTTTCCAACCAGCATGAGTTTAATGGCTCCTCGCCATTGCGGGCGCTGCTCGGAGAAGATGACAGACGGAATATTCCCTCGCGGTTCGTCTGGCTCGGCGCGGATTACGAAAGTCGCGGCGCCGATGGCTGGCTGTCCTGGTATGACGCGCGTCGTGCGCATCCGAGCCGGACCGAATACCGGCTGTACTACCCGGAGAACGACGTCACTGGCCTGATGAAGCCTGACGATTTGTTTTTCCTCGCGATGCTGCGCGACGGATCAGCTCTCGTCGTCGTGACGCCAAGCGGTACCACGATGCAAAATCAGCTGCTTTGGCTGTTTGGGCTGGATGCGCCTGCGGGCTACCAGTTCGCCTTTCAGGATGTCGCAAAGGAGAGCAGCGCTGAACTGGATTTAGCCGCCAAGTTCATTCTTGACGAACTCGGGATCGAAGTCCCGGAATCCGAAGCTGACCTTCTGGACATCCTTCTTGAGCCATTTGGGTCTAAGTTTCCCAGCACGCGCATTTTCTCGCGCCTTGCGCGTGAGTCCCTGCCTGATGTTTCGGCGCTCGACGATCCGGATCGCGCCATCGTGGAATGGATGGAGCGCGAGGAGCAGCTCTTTCGACGGCTTGAGCGCAGGATTGTTTCGGTGCGGCTGGCTGACGGGTTTCATTCCGGCGAGAGCGACCCCGTTGACGCTTTCCTTGGTTTTTCACTCAGCGTTCAAAACCGCAGAAAAGCTCGCGCCGGGTCCGCCCTCGAAAATCACCTAGAGGAGCTTTTCAGCCAACACGGCCTGATGTTTGCGCGCGGCGCCGAGACCGAAAACAGGAACAAGCCGGATTTTCTGTTTCCGGGGCAGGCCCAGTACCGCGATCCTGATTACCCCTCAGCCGGGCTGACCATGCTGGGCGCGAAATCCACTTTGAAGGACCGCTGGCGGCAGGTGCTTTCCGAGGCGCTGCGCATCGACGACAAGCACCTTCTCACGCTTGAGCCGGGCGTCTCGGAAAATCAAACCGACGAGATGCGGACCAAACGGCTGCAACTGGTCGTGCCGCTTTCGATTCAGAAGACCTACAAACCAGCCCAGCAAGCCTGGCTGCTCGGGGTCGCGGACTTCGTCAGGATTGTGAGGTCAAGGGAGGGATCCCGGCTATGATGCAGGAAGCGGAAAATTCAGCGTCCGCCTGATCCGCTCGATCGCCTCTTTGCCGTCGACGGCAGGCCCGCTGGCCAAGCCCTCGTCCCAAAGCTGACCGATCTTTTCCAAGTCAGCAGCCTCGTCGGGGGCGACGGGGCTGGGAGTCGATAGAGTCTTGCCAGCTTTTCCCATAGCCAAACGCCTCCAGCGACAGCCTGCCATGGATCGTGCCACAGCAATCGCTGCCCGCCTTCCCCCCTCCGCACTTTTTTGTCGCATCCTGCCCCGGCCATTGTTATAGAGCGCAACCCGAGGCGGTGAGCGGCTGGGCGCCTTTCCTTGCGAAGGGGGTTCGCGGG
>CAIMDB010000010.1 GCA_903839675.1 uncultured Sphingomonadales bacterium | reverse complement strand
GCTATGACAGGGCAATGGCAGAAGCAGATCCCATCGCATCCGATCTCCAATCTTTTGACGTCCACAGGACGAGAAGCAGATTTTTAGACGCCTTCGCGCGCATCGAAAATCAATTGGGCCGACTTGCCGACGAAGCAGGGATCGATCCGGGATATAAATCTCCGGTAGGAAGTAGGATTGAGGCCTTGAAGAAGGCGGTCGGTAGTTCAACTACAAACAAAGAGATTATCCTTAGGCTGAACGAGCTCTGCGAACTTGCGGAACTTCGCGGCAACATTGTCCACGCGGAAGTGAATGAGCTTCGTGATCCAAAGGAGAACGCCCAGATTTTTGTTTTTCTAAATCCACCATTCCAGAAATGTAAGGCTGTTCTGATTAGCGCTGAACTGATGGAAAAACACCGCAAACGCGCGTTTGAACTCGCAAACGAGTTGAAGCAGTTTTCGGGGATCCCCCCTAAGTCGAAGCCACCAACCCCAACTTCTCCCGCCGCGACCAGCGCCAAAGCATCAGCACGCTAACGACAGCCAGTCCTGTCGCAAGGCCGATCCACACGCCAAGACCCTCCAGTCCCATCGGGAAGGCGAGCACAGCGCCCACGCCGATACCGATCACCCAATAGCCGAATAGGGCAAAGAGCATCGGCACACGCGTATCATGCAGACCGCGCAGCATGGCGGCCCCCATCACTTGCGCACCGTCCACAATCTGGAAGATGGCGGCCACCGCGAGGAAGGTGACGGCCAGTTGCGTCACGCCCATGCCAGCCGGCGTGCCTGCATCGACGAACAGGGCGATCACCGGGCGCGGGAACAGCCACATGAGGATAGCGGTCACGCTCATGAACCCGACACCGAGGACGAAGCCTGTCCAGCCGGCACGTCCCATCTCTGCCGCATCCCGCCGGCCATAGCCCATGCCAACGCGCACTGTGGTCGCCTGCGCAAGCCCCAGCGGCACCATGAAGGTGAGCGAGGCAATCTGGAGCGCAACGGCGTGCGCGGCCACCGACGCAGTGCTGATCAGCCCCATTAGGAACACCGCCGCACTGAACACCGATGCTTCAAACCCCATGGTGAAGCCAATAGGGATGCCAAGCCGGAAGATCGTGCGATAGCGCGGCCAATCCGCCCGCCAGAAGCGCCCGAACAGATGGTAGCGACGGAAATCGGGATGCAACACAACGATGCCCGCCATGATAGCGAACATGGCAAGGTTGACGATGCTGCTGCCAATCCCGGCACCCACCAAACCCAATTGCGGAAATCCAAAATTCCCAAGGATCAGGCCGTAATTGAGCACGGCATTGGCAATGACACCGAACAATGTGACGTAGAGCGTCCAGATCGTCCGTTCCTTGGCGGACAGGAAGGAGCGCAGCACCGTCATGCCGAGGAAAGGCGCTATGCTCCACATCAGGGCATGGACCATTAGCGCCGCACCCCGTGATAGGTCGGGCTGCTGGCCTAAACCCCGGAAAATGTCTTCGGCAAACCAGAGCAGCGTCCAGACCGGCACGCAGAAGCTGACGACCATCCACAGTCCCTGCCGCACGGTGCGGCGGACATCGCGCACCGAATTGCGCTTACGCCCGATTTCCGAGGCGATCATCGGCGCGGTCGCAATCATCAACCCCATGCCGAAGATCGAGATCGACATGACAAGGTTGGTCGCCAAGGCACCCGCCGCCAGCGTCTCCGGACCGAGCCTGCCGAGCAGCACGACATCGGTCGCGTGGATCAACGCGCCCGACAAGTTGGCGAGGATGAGCGGCCAGGCAAGCGACAGCGTCGCGCGGAACTCGGCGCGCCAGAGGCTCTTGCTGGATGTTGCTTCCTCGGACATGAGGGGTGGCCTCTAGACGTCCAAAGGCCGAACGTCATGCTGAACTTGTTTCAGCATCCATCAACACCTCAGGTCCCAGCAAATGCACCAGTAAATGGCGATCCACCTTTTGCCGTTGATGCGAATGGATCCCGAAACAAGTTCGGGATGACAACTACCCCCCTAAACCAGCGTCCGTTCAATGAACCAATAGCTCGCCGTAATCCCGATCAGATAGGTCACCCCAAGCGTGACCGGACGCAGCGATGTGGGGTGCACGCGGCGGATGAGCGCCAGAACGGCTAAGGCTGCGATCACGATGGCGAGTTGCCCTGCCTCGACGCCCAGATTGAACGTGAGCAGCGCCATCGGGACTTCGCCCTGCGGCAGGCCAATCTCCTTCAAGGCCCCGGCAAAACCAAAGCCGTGGAGCAGACCAAATAGGAAGGCGACAACCCAGGGAATGCGCTGCGACAGGCGCTGTGTGCCATCCCCGGACTTCACAATCTCCACCGCTAGAAACACGATGGACAGCGCAATGATACTCTCCACCGGTCGTTGCGGCAGGCCGAGAAAGCCCAGCGTCGTGCCCACCAGAGTGATCGAGTGGGAGACGGTAAAGGCCGTCACCGCCTGCGCGACGATCCACCCGCGTTGCAGCAGCAGAACGAGCGCGAGCACGAAGAACAGATGGTCAAAGCCGAACACGATGTGCTCAACGCCAATCACGAAATAGGTGCGGGCAACCTCCCACCGATCCGCCTTCTTGGCGATGTTGAACACCCTGTTGTTGGGGGTTAGTCGGCTGGTTTGCACCGGCAGACCCAGCGGCGCGACGCGGACAAGCACATCGGTGACAGTCGCATCAAGCCCCGCAACCGAGACAGACCTGCCCGCAAGGTTGCCCGCGCAGGTCAATGTGCGGATGACGAGAAGCCCGGTCGATGTCATCTCCCGCGTGCCGGCATCCGCCTTGCAATTTTCAGGGGCGATGGGCGCGGCGCGGCTGACCAGTCCGGTGCGCAGCGGCGCCTTCCATGTCATGCGCCAAGTCACAGGTGTCAGCTGTGTCAGTTCCAGATAGCCGGGGCGCAGTTCATCGGCATGTGCAACCCCTGCCCCACCGAGCATCGCCAGCAGCGCGAACAGAAGCCGCAGCATCCTCACGGCTTGACGATCTTCACCGTATAGCCGTCGAGCAGCGTCTGATAGGCGCGGGCCTGCCGGTCGGTCAGGGTTTGCGCCCGCCAGTCATTTTCAACCTGCTGGCGGACGTCAGCCAGCTTGGGCGGGGCCTCGACGTCAGCGGCACGGATGCGGACGAGGTGCAAACCATAGCCCGATGAGACAGGCCCGAACCAATCCCCCGGCTGGCCCTTCGCAAGTACGGCGGCAAAGTCATCACCGAACTGGCGGGCGATATCGGCTCTGTCGGCCTTATCGAGGGATTCTGGCAAAGAGATCGCCTTGCCGACGGACGCTGGGCTTTCGCCGCGCTTGAGGCGAGCAAGCAATTTAGGTGCCTCTGTGGCGGCGCTTTCGTCTGCCGCGCTGCCGATCCAGACCTGATCAAAGCTGAAACGCGCCTTCCCGGCATAGCGCGCGGGTTGGTCGTCGAGCCATTTTTGCAGGGTGGTCTCATCGGGGATCATGCTTTCCACTTGCGAGGCGGCCAGAAATTCCATCTTGGACCGCAGCCGCCGTCGGATGACGGGATCGTCCTGATCCAAGCCGAGCCGGATCGCCTCCCGGTAGTAGACGTCCTCCATCACATAGTCGCGGATGAGGGCATCCAGCTCCGCCGGGCGGGGCGGGCGCTGCCAGGTCTGCTCAAATTGTCGGGCCAGCCAAGAGACGCGCGGCGCATCAATGGTGATCGTCCGGTCAGCGGGATCGACAGACCCGCCCCGCCAGCTTGCGACCAGAAAGACCAGAAGCCCCGCCACCAAAAAGTGGACAAGGGGTTCTTTGCGAAGGCTTTTCAGCCGCTCCCCTATTTTCATTCCCCGCTTCTAGCGCAGGGAAACCGGAAATCTACCGGCATTTACATCGACAGATAGCCGCGCCGGGGAACATGACGTCACCCGGCGCGGCACAACCTGACAAAGGAGGGGAAGGTTGTCAGGTTGTAACGAAGGTCATCGCAAGACGGCGGCGGCGGATGGCGGCGCCAGCCAAGCCGAAGCCGCCAAGCATCATCGCCCAGACAGCGGGCTCCGGAACGCCAAAGGGCACACCAACCAAGCCGATGCTGTAAACTTGGCTGCCGCTGGCAACACCAGCGGATTTCACGGTAATGGCACTGAACCCGTCAATCGAGATGCCGCCCAAGATCGACTGGGCGGTCAACCCCCCGAAGTTAATGTTCGACAGGTCCTGCATGGCCGCCCCGGTATAGGTGAAGCGCAGGTTGAATAGGTTTGGATCGTCTGTGAAATCTGGACTGCCCAGCATATCGCTGCTCAGCAATTCGACGGCAGCGGCCACATCGGCATAAGGCGAGAAAACGGAGCCGGCGATATAGCCGGCAAAGTCAAAAATGACGAGCGTGGAGCCGGTCTGAATCCCCTCGTCATCTGAGAAGTTGCCTTGATAGCTGAACTCATATCCCCCGGTCACAGCCACGGGCGGCGGTGCCATGAAGAGGACGACGGCGGAGGCAGGCGAGGCGACACCTGCGGCCGTGAGCGCGAGTGTCGACAATAATGCGGTGCGGAAAGGCAGTTTCATCTCAGATACTCCAACGTGGCGACAAAGGGCCAAAGCGTTGGAACGCATTCTTGTTCCCTCAGATTGCTGCACTGCAAAATAGGTTAGCGATAGATGACGGAGCGCTTGCTTTTGAGGCAATTCAGTGTCGCACTCGTCCGCAAAACTGGGTAAGCACTTTGGGGCTTCAAAAACGGTCGGCAAAGCTGATTGGGGGGAATGATGTCTGAAATGCAGTACACTCAAGCGTTGATCATCATCCTGCTCGTCGCGCTGTTTGCGCTCATTTGCTGGTTAGCGATCTTGCTCCATGAACTCACCCGCACGGTGCGCGCCGCCGCCAATATGATGCAGGACAAGCTGACCGCTAATTATGAGGTCTTCAAGAGCCTAGCGTCAGAGATGCAAGATATCCGCACTGCCGCGAATAACCAGCGGGATAAAGATAAGGCTTAAAAGCCCCCTCACGGGCTGGTTATCGCCCAATAAAAAAGCGCCCCGAAGAGCGCCTTTTGTATCCATGAATTTGGTGACCCCTACGGGAATCGAACCCGTGTTTCAGCCGTGAAAGGGCCGCGTCCTAACCGCTAGACGAAGGGGCCATCAGTGATGGAGCCGCGCCATTAGGGATTCGTTCGGCAGGCGTCAACACCTCAATCACACCATGTGGCATCATCGATGTGGAGTTCTGCACTTGCGCGTCCGCCCCAGTCATCCACCTTGGCGCGCCCTGCGACCCAAAGGCGGCGTCCGCGCGCGCCATGAAGAATGGCCTGCCCCAGCTCGGTTTCTGCCTGACGGAAGGCGACCGTCTTCAAGGATCGGCCATCCTCCCCCGCCATGATGGCGCGGACGTGATCCTTGCCAACCACATCCGCCTTCACCACGCGCATCGGCCCTGCGGCGATACGCGGCGCGGGCCAGCCCATGCCATAGGGACCCGCTTCCTCCAGCGCATCTGCCAGAGCGGGTGTGACGCCGCCGGGGGCCACCACGGCATCGATCAGCAGCGCACGGCTCTCACTGGCCTTTGCAACGTCACTGGCAAGACGTTCATCAAGGAATTCCGCAAAGGCGTCGACCTTGTCCTTAGCGACGGTCAACCCGGCCGCCATGGCATGGCCACCGCCCGCAACGAGCAGGCCCATATCCTTGGCCGCCAGCACCGCCGCCCCAAGGTCCACGCCTGAAATGGACCGACCGGAGCCCTTGCCCGTCCCATCCGCGTCCACGGCAATGACGATGGCGGGACGACCGAGCTTTTCCTTCAGGCGGCCTGCAACGATGCCAATGACACCGGGGTGCCAGCCTTCGCCCGAAACAACAACGACAGCCCGGTTGCCTTGCGCGCCGGTCAGCGTGTCGGCTTCTTCCTGCACCGATGCCTCAATGGTGCGGCGCTCTGTGTTGAGCAGATCAAGTTCCGTCGCAATTTCCTGCGCCTCAACGGGGTCTTCTGTGGTCAAAAGCCGGACGCCGAGGTCCGACTTGCCGACGCGCCCACCTGCGTTGATGCGCGGGCCAAGGGCAAAGCCGAGATCAGAACAGATGGGCGCTCGTGTCAGACGTGAGGCGGTGATGAGGGCATCCAGCCCAACATTGCGGCGGTTGGCCATAATCTTGATGCCTTGCGCCACGAACGCGCGGTTCAGCCCGCGCAGCTGCGCCACATCCGCCACCGTGCCAAGTGCCACAATATCGAGGAGCTCGAGCAGCTTTGGCTCCTCCCGCGTCGCAAACCAGCCCCGCCCACGCAGCACGCGGACAAGGGCCGCGGCCAGCAGCCAGGCAACACCCACGGCGGCGAGATGCCCGTGCGCTGCACCTTCACCCTCATCCAGCCGGTTCGGGTTGACGAGCGCGTGCGCGATGGGAAGCGCGGCGGCGCATTTATGGTGATCGACAACGATGACATCAAGGCCCGCGGCCTTGGCCATCGCCAGCGCTTCAAACGCCTGCGCGCCGCAGTCTACGGTGACAACAAGTGTCGAGCCGCCTGCTGCCAGTTGCACCAAGGCATCGCCCGAAGGGCCATAGCCTTCCAGCAGACGGTCCGGAATATAATAGCCAGCCTCCAGCCCCAATTGGCGCAGCAGGCGGATGAGGAGCGCTGCAGAGGTCGCGCCATCGACGTCATAATCGCCGAAGATGGTGACGGTCTCGCCCGATGTCACCGCGTCGGCCAACCGCTCTGCGGCAGTATCCATGTCGCGGAAGATGGACGGGTCCGGCATGAAAGCGCGGATCGTCGGGTTGCGGTAAGCGTCGAGGTCCTCAAACGGGCAACCGCGCGCGAGCAAAAGCTGCGTCACGAGATCGTCCGCCTCTCCCCCTGCTCCGCGCCAGCGCCAGGCCTGTCCGGTGATCGATCGTTCAAAGACTGAAGGAAGTGTCATCGCACCACCGCATAGCCGGTTCGCCCGAAGGGCGGCAAGGGAAAGCCGCTAGCGAGGCGGCGGCGGTGGCTCGCTTGGGGCCGGATTGCTGGGCTGGACCGAAACACCATCCTTGTTGATGTTCACATCCACACTGACGCCGCCAATCTCGGTGCTCAGCCGGGCTGAGGGTTCCGCGCCAAGATCAATATCGGCATCGCGGATGTCGAGGGGCGGCAGCGCTTCCATGATGTCATTGCCGAGCGGAAGGTCCAGCAGTTCCTCTTCCTTCGGCGCCGCTTCGACGCGCGCGCCTGCCACCGCCTGCGTCATGAAATCCCGCCAGATGCGCGCGGGCAGCCCGCCGCCATGGATGCCGCGCAGAGGTTGGTTATCGTCACGCCCGATCCAGACACCGACAACCAGATCCCCCGCAAAGCCCACGAACAGCGCATCGCGATTGTCCTGCGTGGTGCCCGTCTTGCCATAGGCCGCCACGGCAAGGTTGGCCGCACGCGCCGTGCCGCCGTTTATGGGGGCAGAGAGCAGGTCGAGCATTCCCTGATGCACCTTGCCGCCAAGGCTGCGCTGCGGGCTCCACAAGCGGGCGAGGATGCCCGGCGCGTCCTTGGGCAAGGCATGCGGGTCCACGGGATAGTTGTTGGCCGCAATCGCCGCATAGGCTGAGGTCAGTTCCAGCAGCGTGACGCCCGATGTGCCGAGGGCGAGGCTGGGGTCAGCCGTCAGCGGGCTGCGAATGCCAAGGTCCCGCGCGGCTTGCAGGACCGCTTTGTCACCCAGTTTTTCATAGAGGCGGACAGCCGCGACATTGCTCGATTTCGCAAAGGCCTGCTTGAGCGAAATTTCGCCACGATAGCTGCCATTGGCGTTTTTGGGGCGATAGGCCCCTTGCGTAAACGGCGTATCTGAAATTGTCGTCTCCGGCGTCATCCCGGCGCGCATGGCCGCCAGATAGACGAACAGCTTGAAGGTGGATCCCGGCTGGCGCCGTGCCTGTGTGGCGCGGTTGAAAGTCGACTGCTTATAGCTCTTGCCGCCGATCATCGCGACGACCTCACCATTGGGCCGCATCGCCACGAGCGCAACTTGCGCCTCCCCCAGGGGCGCGCGGGCAACGACGTTGCGGGCAATCCGCTGCAACCGGGCATCAAGCGTGGTCTTGATCTCGCCCTGCCCATAGGCGTCCTCGGCCTGAGCGCGCGCCTGCGCGATCGCCCAATCGGCAAAATAGGTGCCCGTCGGCGGGCCCGGCTCGGGACGGACATCAAGCCGCGCAGGAGGTGCGGCCTTGGCTTCGGCTTCAGAGATGAAACCTGCCGCCACCATCGCTTGCAAGACGCGCTCCGCCCGCGCCTGCGCGCCTTTCAGATTACGCGTCGGGTTGAGGCGGCTGGGCGCCTGCACCATTCCGGCCAACATCGCCGCCTGCGAAAGGGTCAACCGCTCAGGCTTACGGTGGAAGAAATGCAGGGACGCTGCGCGCAGCCCGTAAGCATTGTCGCCGAAATAGACGTTGGAGAGATAGCGCTCCAAAATCTCATCCTTGGTCAGCCATGTTTCCAGCCAGAAGGCGATGAGCATTTCGCGCGCCTTGCGGCTAAGGCTGCGTTCCGGCGTCAGGAAGGTGATCTTGGCGAGTTGCTGCGTGATTGTGCTGCCGCCCTGCGTGCCGCCTTCGCCCATATTGTTGACGAACGCGCGGGCAACGCCGCGCGGATCAACGCCCCAGTGCGAATAAAAGCGCCTGTCTTCAATGGCAATGAAGGCAAGTTTCACATGATCTGGTAAGTCTGCCGCCTTCACGGGCGCATCAATGTTAGCACCGTTGCGGGCAATGGGCTGCCCGTCGGACGCGAGCAACGTCAGTTCAGGTGGCGCAATCGGCTCCAGCGATTTGGAGAGGGGGGCTGTGAAGGCCAGCCAGACGAATGTCGCCAGGAAGAGGAGCAGCGCCGCCCAAAGGCCGCGCTTTGCCCAAAGCATCCGCGTGGGCCAGGGCGACGGGCCTTTCGGCGCATCGGGGGCAAGCGCCGGCGCAGGCGCAGGCGCAGGCGCAGCAGCGTCCTTTTCCCCATCCCATGCTTCAAAGGGCGAAATGCCCGGTGTGCGTTCAGCCATGGGGTCCTGTATTATGCGAATAAGACGGCAAGTGCGAGAGGCGTTTCGACCAAGGTGGATGAAGCCTCGCTGAAGGCGCTACGGGCGGAATCGATAAAGGTCAAAATGCCGCGTCTTACGCACAAGTTCGACACCCGCAGGATTGGCGGCGATGTAGGCCATGATATGGCGTTCGTCCCGGTCCAAAGAGGGTTTTTCAATCAGCAAATGGGTGGCCTCCATCCTTTGCGCCGGTGACCAGAGTGTTTGAGGCGTCGGCGCTTCGTCCCAAATCGAGCTACGGTCCCCCGAATAAAGGGCAACCATACGCGGATTGCGCGCAAGAACGATGCCGCCCGGTGGAATGTCCTTCCCAAGCCGGACAATTTCATTGGCGATAGCGGCATTGAAAACTGGCGGCGGAATCGCCGAGAATGGATTTTGCTGCACGAAACGGCTCGAATATCCGGTGAGAAGAAAGAGGCACATAAAGGCCATGCCGATGGTTCTGCCCTTTGTCAGGATTGACGCCCCCGATACGGCATACACAACAAGCAGCGGCAAAATAGGCACAAGGTAGCGGGCCGTTTCCAGCCTGACTGGAAAAGCAATCAGCAGCGCAGCAGACGCGGGCACGAAGAGCGCAGCCGCCGTGATCTCACGCCGAAAGGAAACACCCCAACCAACGAGCGCGAGAACAAGGAAGACGCCCAAAAAAGCAAGATTGCCTGTCTTGCCGAAGCTGAGGCCGAGCGCATGGCTCAACCCCACCAGATAGTCCTCAATCGCATGGGCCAGATAAGCGGTGGGGCCTTCCTGCAGGCGTGAGAAATAGGACAGATAAGTTCCCGCCGCGTCTGCCTCAAACGCATGATTCAGGAGGATGGCGGCGGCACCTGCTGCAACGGTGATCCCAACCCGGTGCTGCCAGCCGGGCGTCCGTGCAAGAATATCCGCGCCGATCAGCGCTGCGGCCAATGCAACCCCTGCAGACCGCGTCACCTCTGCCATGAAGATAGCGAGGAACAGGGCGGCCAACGCAGGCACCCGGCGGGCCCGTTCATGCAGGCACAGCGCCAGCATCACCCAAGCGGTAAAGGCAAGGTCAGACGATATTGTATCACGCAGGTCTAGCAACTGCGGGACAAAGCCGACGCCCAAAGCTGCGACAAAGGCCCAGCCCGGCGTCAAGCGCCGTCGCGCGAGCACCCATGAACCAGCGACGATGGCGATCAGCGCCAAACAGCCAACCAGTTCCAGCGCGTAAAGATTGAGCCCGGCCGGCGAATAGGCAATGGCCAGCAACAGCGGATAGCCAACCGGGTAGGCACCGGGCGATATGATCATGTTGTCGGGGTTCGGCAGATATCCTGTCGCGGCATAGGGGATGCCTTCCACCAGATTGCGGGCATGCATGATGTAGAGCCCGAAATCCGCCGAAGACCAAGACTCCGCCCCCCGCCGTGTCACAATGATGAGAATAGCGAAGAGGGTCAGGCACATGCCCGGAAGAAGAGCTTGCGCCCAAGGCGACCGCATCTGGAAAAAGTTACGCATCACTCTTGCCCCCGGGATGAACAATAACGCGCGGGGATGGCGCTGCAAGCTTAGCCGTTCTTGCGGTGCTCGCCCCGCACCCAGCGGACCGTGCCGGAGCTTGCGCGCATCACGACGCTTTCGGTCGTCATCTTGCCGCCGGGCAGGCGCTTCACGCCAGCCAGAAGCGACCCATCGGTGACGCCGGTCGCCGCAAAGATGCAGTCGCCCTTGGCCAGTTCTTTCAGATCATAGATATAGTCGAGGTCGGTGATGCCCCATTTGCGCGCGCGGGCCCGTTCATCATCATTGCGGAACAGAAGGCGGCCTTTGAACTGGCCACCCACGCAGCGCAGCGCAGCCGCCGCCAGCACACCTTCCGGTGCGCCGCCCGAGCCCATGTACATATCGATGGTGGTTTCAGGGTTGGTCACCGCGATGACGCCTGCGACATCGCCATCGGGGATGAGCATGATGCCGCAGCCAATGCCGCGCAGTTCCGCGATCAGCTTTTCATGGCGTGGGCGATCCAGCACGCAGACGATGATTTCGTTGGGTTCGACACCCTTGGCCTTGGCGACTGCCTGCACGTTTTCTGTCGCCGTTTTGGCAAGATCGATAATGCCATCGGGATAGCCGGGGCCGACGGCCAGCTTGTCCATGTACACATCCGGTGCGTTCAACAGATTGCCTTCTTCCGCAACAGCCAAAACGGCAAGCGCATTGGGGCCAGCCTTCGCCGTGATGGTCGTGCCTTCCAGCGGATCAAGCGCGATATCGATGCGCGGGCCGGTGCCAATGGCGGAGCCAACTTTTTCACCGATGTAAAGCATCGGCGCTTCGTCGCGTTCGCCTTCACCGATGACGACCGTGCCGTCCATGGCGAGTTCGTTCAGCGCGGCGCGCATCGCTTCCACAGCGGCTGCGTCTGCTGCCTTTTCATCACCCCGACCGATGAGCGTGGACGCATTAATGGCGGCCGCTTCGGTGACGCGCACCATTTCCAGAACGAGAACGCGATCAAGAACCTTGCTTGCCGATACCATTGGACAATCACCCCAGATTGAGTCAATTTTGCTTGCCCGTAGGACAGGACGTGTATGATGTCGAGACGATGGAGCGTGTTTAATCTGGCCGTCATGCTGACGTCATTCAGCGCCTCTGCCGGATATGCGACCGCACCCGATGCGCTCCGCCCCTCCGCGCTCGAAATCTATAAGCAAAGAACCGCCGTGGAGCCGCGCTGTCGGCAGGCGGCAGGCGACGAGATCATCGTCTGCGGTCGTCGGGAAGCGGACCGCTATCGGGTCCCCCTCATCGAGCGCGACCCCGGCGATCCGCGCGGGGAAACCCTGATGGGAGAGCGGGAGCGCATCCAGAATAAAACGACGCCCTGCCAGCAGCGCGGCCCCTATCTGGTCGGCTGCGGCATGGTGGGCGTGACAGTCTCCACAACCATTGGCCGCGACGGCATTCGCTATCGCCCCTTGGCCAAGTAGACGGCCCTTAGACTTCCAGGATCGGCATCACCATGGGCGCGGCTTGCAAGCTGCTTGATCCTTCGAGCAGGCCGAGCGCCTTCACCACATTGGCCTCGCGGCATTCGTGCGTAACGATGGCAACGACGGCGGCACCTTCTGCTGTCACGCCACGCTGGCTCAAGGATTCAATCGACACGTCGGCGTCGCGCATGGCGGCCGTGATTTCCGCCAGCACACCCGGCCGGTCCGCCACGATGAAGCGCAGATAAGTGCGGGCCATGCTTTCGCCAGCCGGGGCGCGGTCGGTGCGGGCGAGGCTCGCAACAGACATAGCAAAGGCGGGACCAGTTTCCCCGCGCGCAATATCGATCAAGTCGGCCACCACGGCAGATGCGGTCGGCCCTTCTCCCGCGCCCCGTCCCTGCAGGAACAGGCGACCAACGAAATTGCCTTCCGCGACCACAGCGTTCAACGATCCCGTCACATGGGCCAGAGGATGCGCGAGCGGCACAAGGCAGGGCTGGACGCGTTGCAGCAGGCCATTGCCGGCCGACGCCATGCCCACAAGGCGAATACGGTGGCCGAGCGACTCCGCTTCCACAATGTCGGCGGCGATCACATGGCGGATGCCGCGAATGTCGACACCTTCAAAATCGATGGCCGTGCCAAAGGCGAGGCTCGCCAGAATGGACAGCTTATGCGCGGCATCAACGCCATCAATATCAAAGCTGGGGTCTGCCTCAGCATAGCCCAGCGCCTGTGCTTCGGCGAGCACCTCGGCAAAGTCGCGGCCTTCGCTTTCCATGGTGGACAGGATGTAATTGCATGTCCCGTTGAGGATGCCGAACACGCCCGAAATCTCGTTTGCAGCAGCGCCTTCACGCAGGCCTTTGATCACAGGAATGCCGCCAGCGACCGCCGCTTCATATTTAAGGGCGACGCCTTTGCCTTCGGCCAGTCCGGCGAGCTCCAAGCCGTGATGCGCGATCATCGCCTTGTTGGCCGTCACGAACGCGCGGCCACTCGCAATGGTGTTGCGGGCAAGGACCAGTGCCGGGCCATCGGACCCGCCGATCAGTTCCACGACGACATCGATATCCGGATGGCTGGCAAGCGAGGTCGTGTCATCGACCCACTCAAAGCCGGAGAGATCGACACCGCGGTCCCGGTTCCGGTCCCGCGCGGAGATGGCGACGATCTCAATGGAGCGGCCGGCGCGGCGCTCAATAAGGTCGCGGTTCGCGTCGATCAGCTTGATCACGCCTGCGCCGACGGTTCCCAGACCGGCCAGTGCCACCCGCAACGCTTTTGCCATCCCATATGCTCCAGAAATCTTGACTGCGCTGCCTTTAGGGTCCGGCATCGCGATTGGGAATTGCCAATTTCAGTTCCACTTTCGCCATGTTCACACATGCTGGTCGCGCTGTGCCAAGCTGGGACAGGGGCAAAATTGTAAGAGATTTGGTCGTTTAGCTGTGCATAGGCTGACCACCGACCCGTGTTGTATTGAGTATTTGCTGTCATGTTTGCTTCGCGCCTCCGCGCAATGTCGATGATCAGAAAGAGGACATTGTCCCTCTGGTCGATCGGGGGGCTGGCGGCCTTAACCATGTCTTTCGTTGGATTGCAGGCAGCTAACTACACGGTCATTCCCGGTGTGCGCGGATATGAACTGACCATCCCGCTGGATGAGCCGCTCCCCATGTATGCGCCGCAACCCAACGCCGCTGCGACCGAATCGGTCGGTCTCGGCGACGAAGTTCCGATGCCAACACCCATTGACGCGGCCGGAAATGCCATCCCCGCACCCGCAGCACCCCAACAAATGCCGGCCACACCCTTCTCCATTCCGAGCCGTTTTGATACCGGCCCTGCGGCTGCACCTTATGTCTTCAAAGGCAAAACCCCTGCTGACACACTGCGCGCTGCGATCTGCCTGACATCGGCGATCTATTATGAAGCGGCTTCCGAAAGCGATGATGGCCAGCGCGCTGTGGCACAAGTCATCCTCAACCGCGTCCGTCATCCGGCTTGGCCGTCAACTGTCTGCGGTGTCATCTATCAGGGGTCTGACATGCCGGGCTGCCAGTTCAGCTATGCCTGTGATGGATCGATGGCACGCGTGCCGAGCCGCGACGGCTGGGCACGGGCAAGCCGCGTGGCACGGGCGGCGCTCGCAGGGTATGTCCACGCTCCGGTTGGCTTGGCGACCTTCTATCACACGCCGGCGGTCAACCCGACGTGGAACCGCTCGCTGATCATTTCAGCGGTGATCGGCAATCACATCTTCTACCGTATGCCAGGCACCAGGGGCGCAATGACGGCGTTCTATGGCCGCTATGCTGGCGGAGAGCCCTATCCCGGCCCGCTGCCGCGTCGCACGCCTTGGCCGACGCCTGCCACACCCGGTGCGTCGCCTGTGCCTGTCCCGACAAATGTTGCCGCCATGCCGACGGCGCCCTACCCGACCTATCAGCCGACAGCGCACGCCGCTGCGACCATTGCCGCACCGCCCTCCCGGCGCGTGGGCGAAGACAACCGCTATGTGAAGAATGCCCTGCCGGACAGCGATGTGCTCCCGCAATATCGCAATTCAGGGCAGTGGATCGGGGACTGATCCAAAGCACCGTCCAAAAGGACACGTTGCCAAAGCTTCCCTTGCCACCCATCCGGTCGATCCCATATCGCCGGTGCAGCGATGATCGCTTGCCCGATTCTTTCCCCGTGCCGGGCACTTGCCTGAGTCGAACAAATATGGAACAGACTGTCCATGCTGACACACATTCAGGTGCGGGGTGCCCGCGAGCATAATCTAAAGGGCGTGGACGTCGATATTCCGCGCGATACGCTGACGGTCATCACCGGCCTGTCCGGATCTGGCAAGTCGAGCCTCGCCTTCGACACGATCTACGCTGAGGGCCAGCGCCGCTACGTTGAATCGCTGTCGGCTTATGCGCGCCAGTTTCTGGAAATGATGCAGAAGCCCGATGTCGACCACATTGAGGGCCTGTCCCCTGCGATCAGCATCGAACAGAAGACGACAAGCAAGAACCCACGTTCCACCGTCGCGACCGTCACTGAAATCTACGATTACATGCGCCTGCTCTGGGCGCGGGTCGGCATTCCTTATTCGCCCGCCACCGGCTTGCCGATTTCGGCGCAGACCGTCAGCCAGATGGTTGACCGGGTGATGGCGCTGCCAGAAGGCACGCGGCTCTATCTGCTCGCGCCTGTCGTGCGCGGACGTAAAGGGGAATATCGCAAGGAACTGGCAGAATGGCAGAAGGCGGGTTTCACCCGCGTCCGGATTGATGGCGAATTCTACGAGATTGATGAGGCCCCTACCCTCGACAAGAAGTATAAGCATGACCTTGAAGTCGTCGTTGATCGCATCGTCGTGCGCGAAGGCATTGAGACGCGGCTGGCCGACAGCTTTGAAACAGCTCTGAAACTCGCCGATGGGCTGACCTTTGTCGATCCAGCAGACGCGCCGACGGAAGCAGACAAGACAGCCAAGGATGTCCTCGGCAACAATGCGCCTGAAGGCCGCATCGTCTTTTCCGAAAAGTTCGCCTGCCCGGTGTCCGGCTTCACCATTGAAGAAATTGCCCCTCGCCTGTTTTCGTTCAACGCGCCGCAGGGGGCCTGCCCGGTCTGTGACGGATTGGGGGAGAAACTGTCTTTCGATCCGGAACTGGTCGTCCCGAATGAAAGCCTTTCGATCAAAGACGGGGCCATTGTGCCCTGGGCAAAATCCAACCCGCCCAGTCCTTATTATATGCAGGTACTGTCGTCGGTTGCCCGCCACTTTGAATTCAGCCTGACGACGCCTTGGAAAGACCTGTCTGCAGAGTTCAAAGACATCCTGCTCAACGGCTCGCTGGAGATCATCCGGCTGACCTTTCAGGATGGCCGCAAGAGCTATGATGTCCACAAACAGTTCAACGGTGTCATCGGCAATCTCAACCGCCGCCTGCTGCAGACCGAGAGCGCCTGGATGCGCGAAGAGCTCTCCAAATATCAAAGTGCAGCCCCGTGTGAGGCCTGCCATGGCGACCGACTGAAGCTGGAAGCGCTGTGTGTGAAGATCGCCGGATCAACGATCAGCGATGCAACGCGCCTGTCCGTGGTCGACGCGGTCGCATGGTTCGGGGCGCTTGCCGACCAGCTGACACCGCAGCAACAGCAGATCGCCAAGGCGATCCTAAAGGAAATCAACGAGCGGCTCGGCTTCCTCAACAATGTGGGGCTGGACTATCTCAACCTCAACCGCACATCGGGCACGCTGTCTGGCGGGGAGAGCCAGCGCATCCGCCTTGCTTCGCAGATCGGGTCCGGCCTGTCCGGCGTGCTCTATGTTCTTGATGAGCCGTCCATCGGCCTGCACCAGCGCGACAATGACATGCTGCTCGCGACACTCCAGCGCCTGCGTGATCTTGGCAACACCGTTATCGTTGTCGAACATGACGAAGACGCCATCCGCCATGCCGACTATATCATCGACATGGGTCCGGGCGCCGGCGTCCATGGCGGCGTCATCGTGGCCCAAGGGTCGCTCGCCGATATCGAGGCGGCCGAGGGCAGCCTGACCGCCGACTATTTGACCGGCCGACGCGAAATTCCTGTTCCTGCCAAACGCCGCAAAGGCACCGGCAAGAAGCTGACCGTGAAGGGCGCGCGCGAGAACAACCTGCGCAATGTCAGCGCGTCGATCCCGCTCGGTACCTTTACCTGCGTCACGGGCGTCTCCGGCTCCGGCAAATCGAGCTTCACGATCGACACGCTCTACGCCAGCGCCGCACGGCAGTTGAACGGCGCGCGCATCGTTGCGGGCAAGCATGACAAGATCGAAGGTCTGCAGTTCCTCGACAAGGTCATCGATATTGACCAGTCGCCTATCGGCCGCACGCCGCGATCTAACCCGGCAACCTATACCGGCGCCTTCACCAACATCCGCGACTGGTTTGCGGGCCTGCCCGAGGCGCAAGCGCGCGGCTACAAGCCGGGCCGGTTCTCCTTCAACGTCAAGGGCGGGCGCTGCGAAGCCTGTCAGGGCGATGGCGTCATCAAGATTGAGATGCACTTCCTGCCCGACGTCTATGTCACCTGCGATGAGTGCAAGGGCGCGCGCTACAACCGCGAAACGCTGGAAGTGAAATTCAAGGGCAAGTCGATCGCTGACGTTCTCGATATGACGGTTGAGGATGCGGTCGAATTCTTCAAGGCGGTCCCCCCTATCCGCGACAAAATGGCGATGCTCGCCGAAGTGGGCTTGGGCTATGTGCAGGTCGGCCAGCAGGCCACGACCCTGTCCGGTGGTGAGGCACAACGCGTGAAGCTGGCCAAGGAACTGTCCCGCCGCGCGACGGGCAACACGCTCTACATTCTGGACGAGCCGACGACCGGGTTGCACTTTGAAGATGTCCGCAAGCTGCTTGAGGTTCTCCACGCGCTGGTTGAGCAGGGCAATAGCGTTGTCGTGATCGAACATAATCTGGACGTCATTAAGACGGCGGACTGGATCATCGATCTCGGGCCAGAAGGCGGTGTGAAGGGTGGCATGATCGTGGCCGAAGGCACGCCCGAAAAAGTCGTTGAGGTGAGCGGCAGCTATACCGGTTCCTATCTCAAACCGCTCCTGTCCAAGACGAAGGGCAAAGCGCCGACAGAGCTGGAATTGGACCCTGCCGAATAGATTTTCGGCCAAATTATCCTTTTTCTCGATTCATATTGCTTAATTGGATGCGCTCCAAGCGCATCCAATCTGGTTAGGTAAGATTACGGAAGCCCCGAAAAACAAAGCATTTCTGCGCCTAGGTATTAACCGCAAACGCCGTGTTTACGTCGGTTTACGAGAAATTAACCTTTCAACTTCATATGTTTTTTGGTTAATTGATCACGTCGCGCTTCGGACCAATCCGGCGGGACATCTAAGGTTGCAGAAGGGGGCGTGTCCATGCGCGTGTTGCTGATCGAAGACGAACCAACAACGGCTAAAGCCATTGAGCTCATGCTGACGAATGAAGGTTTCAACGTTTACTCGACAGATCTGGGCGAAGAAGGCTTGGATTTGGGTAAGCTCTATGACTACGACATCATCTGTCTCGACCTGAACCTGCCGGACATGCACGGCTATGACGTGCTGAAGAAGCTCCGCAATGCCAAGGTGCAGACGCCGGTGCTCATTCTGTCCGGCATTAGCGAGATGGACTCCAAGATCCGCAGCTTTGGCATCGGCGCTGACGACTATGTCACCAAGCCTTTCCACCGCGAAGAACTGGTCGCCCGCATTCATGCCGTGGTGCGCCGTTCCAAGGGCCATTCACAATCGGTTATCCGCACCGGCAAGCTGTCGGTGAACCTTGATGCCAAGACTGTCGAAGTCGATGGCGCCCGCGTCCACCTGACCGGCAAGGAATATGCGATGCTGGAGCTTCTCTCGCTCCGCAAAGGCACCACGCTCACCAAGGAAATGTTCCTGAACCACCTTTATGGCGGCATGGACGAACCCGAACTCAAGATCATCGATGTGTTCATCTGCAAGCTGCGCAAAAAGCTCGCGCTGGCCTGTGGTGGAGAGAACTACATCGAGACCGTCTGGGGCCGCGGCTATGTGCTGCGCGATCCGGAAGAGCAGGCGCAGGCCGCCTGATTTAAACTTTCCTCAAAGCAAATTGGGCCGGGCTGGCGACAGTCCGGCTCTTTCTTTTTTAGTGTCATGCAAAAGACCTATTGTGCGATGCAACAAATGGTTGCAGCATGATGACGGATGGGACTCAAAACGGCTTTTGACGAAATATACGGCACGTCGGGTGGAAAAGCCCCGCGCGACGGCTTTGAAACGCTTTCGAACTGGCTGACCCATACCAATCTAGAAGATTTATGCGGCCGCCAAGGTGCCGCAGAAGCCGCCTTCCGCCAGCTGGGCATTACCTTTGCCGTGTACGGTGACGATGAAGCCGCGGAGCGTATCATTCCGTTCGATATCGTCCCCCGCCTCTTCACCGGCAAAGAATGGAGCAGGCTCGCCTCAGGGTTGGAACAGCGCGTCCATGCGCTCAACGCCTTTGTCGCCGATATCTATGGCGAACGCGCGATCCTGAAGGATGGCATCATCCCCGAAGAGCTGGTGTTGGCGAACAGCCAATTCTGCATCCCGATGAATGGCTTCACCCCGCCGCATGGGCTTTATACCCACATTTGCGGCATTGATCTGGTACGCACCGGCCCAGATCAATTCTACATATTGGAAGACAATGCGCGGACACCGTCGGGCGTGTCCTACATGATGGAAAATCGCGAGGCGATGCTGCGGCTCTGCCCCGATCTGTTCGATGCGCTGCCCGTCCAGCCGGTCGATTGTTATCCGGACAATTTGCGCGCGATGATGATTTCCGTCGCCCCAAAGACCGCTGCGGCAGACCCAACCTGCGTGCTGCTGACCCCGGGCCGCTTCAACAGCGCTTATTATGAACACAGCTTCTTGGCCGACAATGCGGGGATCGAACTGGTCGAGGCGGCGGACCTGATCGTCGATGACGATGTCGTCTGGATGATGACCGTTCAGGGCCGCAAGCGCGTGGACGTCATCTATCGGCGCATCGATGATGCTTTCCTCGATCCATTGGTGTTCCGCCCCGATTCCTATTTGGGTGTGCCGGGGCTGATGGCGGCCTATTATGCGGGCAACGTCACCATCGTGAACGCGCCGGGCACCGGTATTGCCGATGACAAGGCGATCTATTCCTACATGCCGGACATCGTCCGCTATTATTCAGGACAAGAGGCCCAACTGCCTATCGTCGATACATGGCGCTGCCGTGAGCCCGACTCCCTCAAATTTGTGCTCGACCATCTGGGCGAACTGGTCGTGAAGCTGGTCGATGGGTCGGGCGGCTATGGGATGCTCGTCGGGCCGACCGCGACCAAGCAAGAGATTAGCGACTTCCGCGCGGCCCTCATCGCCGAACCACACCGCTATATCGCGCAGCCGACGCTGGCGCTCTCGACCGTGCCGACGCTGGTGGAAAGTGGCATCGCGCCGCGCCATGTCGATTTCCGGCCCTTTGTTCTCTCCGGATCTAATGGCGTAACCATCACGCCCGGCGGCCTAACGCGCGTGGCGCTCGCCGAAGGATCGCTGGTGGTGAACTCCAGTCAGGGCGGCGGTACGAAAGACAGCCTTGTTCTCTTCGATACGGGGGACGCGGCGTGATGCTTAGTCGGGTGGCCGCCTCGCTTTATTGGCTCGGTCGCTACATGGAACGTGCGGAGTTCACGGCTCGGCTGGTCGAAGCGACCGTCCGGCTGGATCACATGTCCGCCCGCCCCGCCGGCACCGGCGCATGGGGAAGCGCCTTGGCCGTGGTCATGGGCGATGCCCGCTTTGCAGAGACGGGCCAGCCCATCACGCAAAAGACCGTAAGCCAGTTCCTGACGCTGGACCCGACCAACCCGGGGTCCATCCGCAGTTGCATCGACGCCGCGCGCGACAATGGCCGCGCCGTCCGCACCGCCCTCACCCGTGAAGGCTGGGAAACGGTCAATTCCTCTTGGCTCTCGCTTCAGAAGCGCAGCAAGACCTGGAGCCTTGAAAGCACATTGGCGCTGGCGGAAAGCGTGACGGCGCAGGCACGCGGGTTTGAAGGGGCGCTGCACCGGATGCTGCGGTCCGAAGCCTATTGGTTCATCCGCCTCGGCATGGCGGTGGAGCGCGGTGACAACAGTGCGCGGCTTGTCGACGTGAAATATCATTTACTGCTGCCTGAGGGGGAACCGGTAGGCGGCGTCATCGATCGCGACCAATGGACGACGATCCTGCACACCGTATCGGCTGTGACCGCATTCCGCTGGCTCTACAAAGGCGGCCTGACGCCCTCGGCGGTCGCAGATCTTCTCATCTTGCGGGCAGAGATGCCCCGCTCGCTCATCGCCTCGGCCGAAGAGGTCGAGCGGTATCTGACTGCGCTGGGTCGTCTCACAGGCTTGCAGGGCGAGGCAGACCGGATCGCGCGCCGCCGCCATATCGATCTTGGCCGTTACGACATCAGTCAGATCATCATCAACGGGCTGCATGAGTTTCTGACCGGATATATCGCCAACAACGCGCAGCTTGACCGGGCGATTGCAAAGCAGTTCAGGTTCCCCTGACATGCAAATCCACGTCCATCATTCGACCGTCTATGAATTCTCACAGCCGCAATCGCGGCTCATCCAGCTTCTGCGCGTCACGCCACCCAGCTTCTCCGGCCAGAATGTGCTTGAATGGTCTGTGGATATTGATCGCGACGCGCGGATGCGCTCGGCGGTGGATGGGTATGGCAACATCGTCACTATGCTCTACGTCGATGGCCCGCTCGACCGGATTGAGATCGTCAAGCGCGGCACCGTCTACACGCAGGACCGCTATGGCGTTGTGACCGGCACCAATGAGGTGCTGCCGCCCATGGCCTATCTCGGCACCACATCGCTGACCGAGGCTGATGAAGCCATCTGCGCGCTTGCCAAGATGGTGCAGCGCCGCCAGTCCAACCGGTTGGCGCTGCTGCATGATCTGATGAACACGATCAAATCGAAGATGCGCTTCAACACTGGCGAGGGAGACCCCTATCGGATGGCGCATGTCGCTTTTGCCGAAGGGCATGGCGTCTGTCAGGATTTCGCCCACATCTTCTGCGCCGCCGCCCGGCATCTGGGCATCCCCGCGCGCTATGTGTCCGGCCATCTCTATCAACATGGTGGCGGACCGGCGCAGGACGCGAGCCACGCCTGGGCAGAAGCCTGGATTGACGAGCTTGGCTGGACCGGATTTGACATCGCTAACGGGGTTTGCCCCGATGATGCCTATGTCCGCGTTGCAATCGGTCTGGACTATCGGGCCGCCGCCCCGCTATCGGGATCACGCATGGGGGCCGGCGAGGAAAAGATGGACGTGCGCGTTCATGTGAGCCAATCCGGCCAATAACCAATAAGAAGCGTAAATCAGGGTAGTTCATGACTTATTGTGTAGGCATTCTTGTGCGCGACGGGCTGGTCATGATCGCCGACACGCGCACCAATGCCGGTGTCGATAACATCTCCACCTACCGCAAGCTGCACACGATTGAGGAGGATAATGATCGCCTCGTCTTTGCGGCGAGCGCGGGGAATCTGTCTGTGACGCAGCTCGCTTTGTCGATGCTGAAGGAAGGCCTTGAGCCTTTGGAAGAAGGCGGCGCGCGCCGGTTCACGACGGGCGCATCGACCATGTTTGCCGTCGCCCAATTGTTCAGTGAAGCGGTCCGCATCGCCAGTGAGCAGCTGTCAGAAGAATTGGAGGCCCGCAGCATCCCGGCCTCTGTTTCCTTCTTGCTGGGAGGGCGCCTGGCCTCCGGGCCGCTGATCCTCTATTATGTCTATGACGCCGGCAACTTCATTGAATGCCGCCCGGACACGCCCTTCCTGCAAATTGGCGAGAGCAAGTACGGCAAGCCCATTTTGGACCGCGCGCTCAATTTTGAGACCCCGCTTGAAGAAGCAGTGAAGGTCGCGCTGATCTCGTTTGATTCCACCCTGCGGTCCAACCTCGCTGTGGGCCGTCCACTCGACATGATCGTCATCGCGCGCGACCGCGTGCACGCCGTCGTCAAACGCCGGATCGGAACCGACGATCGCTATTTCAACGATCTGTCAGCGCGCTGGAGCATGCTCCTCACCGAAGCGCGCGCCACCATCCCGGACCCGCCCTTCATGGCAGACTTTGTCGCCATCAACGGCAAATAGCCAAAACAAAACCCCGCCGGATCGCGCCGACGGGGCTTCATAAGTCGTTCTGACCGAACGGATCAGGCGAAGGTCACAACCGCCTTCCCACGACGCCGCATGACGGTGCCGATAAGGCCGAAGCCTGCGAGCATCATTGCCCAAGCAGCGGGTTCAGGCACGCCACCACCGGGAGGTGGTGCCACGGCGCCAAAGCCGTCGAGATAGACATAACCCCAATGGCCGGTCGGTTGGCAGTCCGCCCCCAACACAGACAGAAGGAAGTCATGGCCCAAGCTGCCCGCATCCAGTGTCAGCTGTTCGATCTGCCATTGCGGCGTGTAGAAATTACTGCCGTCAAAAGCGAAGCGCGGGTCAACCCCGCCGCCGCCGCTGGCTGCATTGTATTCGCGGCGGATGAGTTCAGTGTTGGTTGTGAGGTCCGTCAGCGTGATGATCATGGTCGCTGCATCTTGGACACCGTGCGCCCCGAGCAGGACGGACTTCCAGGCAAAGAAAATGTCCGTATCAGTATAGTTGGTCACCTTTTGTTGGATGACGGACGCGTACCCGCCAAAGGTCGTGTCTTCGACGCGGAAGCTATATTTTCCGCCATAGACGGTACTGCCCAGTGCCGCGCCGACATTGGGATCAACCGTGCCGGACACGATGATGCTTGATCGAACGCCGCTGTCACCGGGGATCAGAGCGGAGGGATTGAGCGATGGGTTGAGCAGCCCTCCGCGATAACCTCCGCCCTGTGTCCAGCCACTGGCGTCACCTGTCTCAAAATCGCCATTCGTAAACGAGTTCGCATATGTCGATGATGACATTGCGATTGCAGCAATGGCTGCAAATCCAATCTTATACATGATGCTTCACTCCACCTCGGTTGAGGGGCAAGCGTTTTGCTTTGTCCCAAAGGAGCGACCCTGCTTGTTAGCAGGTAGGAGTTAACCAAATTTCATCATTCCTTCCAATGACTAAGGTCATAACCCAAATCAAACCTATCGACGGAACCTATTGGGGACGCACAGAGAAACCCCGCCGGATCGCTCCGACGGGGTTCCCTGTTCAATATGGATCGAAAGATCAGGCGAAGGTCACAGCAACCTTCGAACGACGACGCATGGCCGAGCCGACAAGGCCGAAGCCAGCAAGCATCATCGCCCAGGCAGCGGGTTCAGGAACGCCGATTGGCACACCGTTCGCCGTTCCTGTCAGCAAGATGTAGCTGCCGCCAAAACGAAGGCCATAAATGTCGGTCTGGTCAGAACGGATGCCCCGGAATTCAAAGGCATTGAACCCACCCGGCGTTGAAATAGGGGCAAGCGCCGTCAGGTCATAAGAGGCAAACACATTGCCATTGATGTCCAACGCCGAAATCGTGGCAGGATCCCCCACGCCCGGAGCATAGTTCATGAAAAAGCCGATTTCCTTAACCGGCCCTGCGTTGCGGATGAGCTGCGCATAGCCCGTGCCTGAGTCAACGCCGATATAAACAGCGGCACCGCCAAAGCTGCCATTGGAGTTGAGGCCATAACCGCCCTGACCGACAACGGAGCCACTGCCCGAATTGCCGCCGCCGCCCGGTGCGGCTGTGAAGGTGTAGCCATCAACCTGGATTGGGCCGAAGGTGAAATTATAGTTGCCGTTTGCGAAAGCGGTCAGGTTGAGGCCTGGGCCAGTATAGCCAGCATTCGTTGTTGTCAGCGTGGTGGCGGCAGATGCGGACGTGGCGATAAAGCCGAGCGAAGCGACAGCTGCGAGAAGTAGATGTTTCATGAAATGCTCCAAACATTTGTAAGTTTGTGTGCGCAGCTGATTTTTCCAGCTTACCCACGCGGAGCGACCTTCGCGGCGATCATTACCACTGGTTAACGAGTCGTTCAAACCTCAAAATTTCACGCAATCCCAATATGGTACAAAAGTAAAACCCCGCCGGATCGCTCCGACGGGGTCTTTGTCTCGTTCTGATCGAAAGGATCAGGCGAAGGTCACAGCGACCTTTTCACGACGGCGCATGGCCGAGCCGACAAGGCCGAAACCAGCGAGCATCATTGCCCATGCAGCGGGTTCAGGAACGCCGGTGTTGCCGAGGACGAAGTTCAGTTGGTTCTCATAAAGCTTGGACGACGCAACCGTGTCGGTAAGGAAGCCGTTGTGGATTGAACGTCCACCGTTGCCGACGATAATAGCCGCGTCCGTCCCAAATGAACCAGCAACGACGCCAGCGCCTGTCGCTGAAAGGCCATTTGAAAAGGTGCCCCAGCCGGGATTGACCACGGACAGTGGGTTAACAATGCCAGCCGAGAACAGTGGGCCAACCGTCAGTGAGGTGAGGTTGAACGAGCCCGTATAAGCAGATTCAAGCGTTGGCGCCGTGGAAAGCCAATTTGCAAAAATCACGCGCCCGCCCGACGATATATAGGCGCTCAACTGCGCTTCATCGCCACTGGGAACGCCGCTATTCTGGTTAGCGTAAACGACAACGTCGTAGTTCGACAATGTAAAGCTGGACACGCTGCCGCTTG
>CAIMDB010000009.1 GCA_903839675.1 uncultured Sphingomonadales bacterium | reverse complement strand
CTGGGACGTTTGGCTGCTGATGACAATCCCTGCCTGAGAGGATTTATCCCGAACGGTCCAGAGCCTCCTGCTCAACTTGCTCTCGCAGAGCATCCGCGCCAACCGACACAGGCTCCAGTTTCCCTTCGGAAATTTTCGGCGGTTTGGCTTGCCAATTGGACAAGTTTGCTCCGATCCTTACATGAAAGTCACTTGCCCCACCAACCAACTCTCCCACAAAATTCTTCCGCTGAGTGAACTTCGTCCCGAGGTCTTTCACCAGCAAGAGCTCGAAGGATGAGACCGCCATTCCGTCTTTGTCCGCCGAGGCGATTTCAGGGCGCTCGCGCAGCTCTGACAGCTGAAACTGTGTTGCAGCAGACCTCCCGGGCCAGAGGAACCGAACATATATGTCCTTCGGGTCAGCCTCAGCGATTTGTCTTAACAACCAAGACAGACGTGCCTTTGTGGATTTTCTATCAGCGGGCG
Organism: uncultured Sphingomonadales bacterium; assembly: GCA_903839675.1. Lineage (GTDB taxonomy): Bacteria > Pseudomonadota > Alphaproteobacteria > Sphingomonadales > Sphingomonadaceae > Aquisediminimonas. Next base: position 29,886 of record CAIMDB010000009.1, on the reverse strand, counting down.
CTTTTATGCGCATCTGGAAGCTGAGGACGCGTTTACTGATATCGGCGCAAATTTGTAGTGGCGCTGCTGCATCAGGAATGTTCAGTTGGCTGTAGAGGCACTTGTCCTGCGCAAGGTCTGACAGCGCATTCTTAAGTCGTAATTGCGGATCCGACGCTTCATTCCGGCTCATTATTACCTTAACATGATTGGCGAGTTGTCGGCTCAGGACAGTGGTCACCTGATCTAAGGCTTGATGCCAGCAACCCACGACTTCTTGGCTGGGTTCTGATTTGCCATTAACCTTGCCTCCCGCGGCGACCGTGGCGCAGAGATCTGACCATGCAGCTGGCATTTGATCGAACTCTTTTACCCCCGAACTGGGATGAAGTAAGAACCTCTGAAGTTCTGATATAAGAATGAGCTGCTCGCGATCCTCCACGTCACCCATGTCGCGCAGGAGTTGGGCCTGTGTAATCACATATGCCCAAGACCAATGAAAAAGTGCGACCTTCTTAGTCAGGCTTGCATTCACGGTCAGGGGGTGGTGCGTGGGTAGCGGAGTAAACTGATTGGAAACTGTAATGACAGCGTCGATGCCATTCAGCTTCGCTAAAGCGAGATAGGCTTCAATTTGAGGGTTTGTGAGATCTGAAGTCCCTACTTTCGCCTCGACCAAGGCCGTCCATGTACTTTTCCCCAGATTTACAACGATGAGCCCATCGGGACGGTGTTTCGCATCAGGTAATGCCTTCTGCAAGCCGACTTCCGTAAAGGTATCGAGTTTCCCCCGGGCGCCAACCCGAACCCCCAAAGCTCCGAGCAACGATCGACCAAATTCAGGAATGTTTTCTAAGCACGAAAGAAAGATGGATAAGGTACGGCCTTCCTTTGATGTGTCGGCTAAAATTGGAAAAAGCCTTGCAGGCTCTCCGGCGCACAAAATGTCAGGCAGTTTTCTCACGATTCGTTTCCTTCCCTCATTGGTGCCTTGCACGAGCATTCTTTCAGAGCAAGAGGTCGGTAGACGTCAGTCTAGATGAATGTTGCCTTCAAATGACCAAGCTTTAAAGAGATTAAAGCCGCTTTAAGCCGTGAGTCACTGCCACTAGGCAAGAGCGCTGGAACGGCATTCTTTTTTAGGTCTGACAGTCTGTTATGGGATGTTAATGGTTGAAACGGCGATCCGGCATGGCTTGGCTAGGCCCAGTTCATCCTTTTCGTTCGCCTAACGGGCGTATCGGTTCTGGCAAAACGCTCGGGATTTTGTGCACTTACATCCAAATTGTTCATCCTAAAAATCTCTAGAAAGAAAGTAAAAAATTTGACAAAAGACCCTATGAAATTAGATAAAACTGGTCCATTTTATGATATACGCGTATGGGATAACTTCCATTACATGAACGAGGATGAGACATATACTATCCGAGAATACTTCTCAGCAGAGGAGGTATTAAAAAAATGCAAAACAATCGTTGATTCACATTTAGAAAATGGCGCCAAGCAGCAGGATACGGCTGCCGAAATCTACAGAGCCTATACCATGTTCGGTGAAGATCCCCAGATAATTGCTCGCAACGGCGCACCTGGCGTCGAGTTCTCTGGCTGGAACTACGCCAAGGCTCGAGCGCAGGATTACGTCCGGAAGGACGGTGGCACTAGTGATGGCGCATGACGTCCGAATTCGGCATACCCTAAAAATGCAGCATTGCTAAGCCACTTTGCTGGCCAATTGTTGTGCGAGGAGGGCCTATGCGAATAGTACTCGGAATTGACGCTGCTTGGACTTCTAAGGAGCCGTCTGGCGTAGCCTTGGCAATTGAAACTAACGACGGCTGGGTTTTGGCAGCGGCCGAGCCTTCTTACGATCATTTCTTCGCACGTGCGGCCGAGCGTGCACTAGATGTTGCTCCAGACGAAAAAACGGCATCCGCTTTTGAGTTAGTTGAAGCAGTCAAAATGATCGCAGGGCGCGGTCCCGATTTAGTCGCAATAGACATGCCCATGGCTTTGACGCCTATTACGGGGCGTAGGGGAGCCGATACGGCTATATCGAAGGCCTTTGGAGCGAGGTGGTGCTCAGCGCATAGCCCCAGTAGCGAACGCCCGGGTCCTATCAGTGACAGGCTTCGAGCCGATTTTGCTGACCTCGGCTACCCCCTGTGTATTGATAAGTTGATCACGCCCGGTCTGATCGAAGTCTACCCACACCCCGCTTTGGTTGAGCTGACAGACGAGCCCCGCCGGCTTCCATACAAGCTGGCCAAGATCCGTTCGTACTGGCCAAAGCTTAAGCCTAACCAGCGCCGGCGTAGTTTAATTGGTGAATGGGATGCAATCGCTACTGCTTTGGAACCGTATCTGCGAGGATCAGACAATGTCGTCTCAGGAGCCCTCAGTGATAACAAGGCCAAGGAGTTGAAAGCGCGCGAGGATATGCTTGATGCAATTGTTTGCTGCATATCTGCCATCCGAGCTCTGCAGGGTGCCGCAACATCTTATCACGACGAGAACTCTGCCATCTGGGTGCCGGCAGCAGACCCAGTCATTCAGGCTCGTAGCCTTTTGCCCAAGAGCCCCTATTCAGCTCGTTCCGAAATAAGGGGGGAGCTATTTTCCGATCAGCTAAATGAAGGAAAATATCCAAACATCTTGGACCTGAGCGCCGTCAATTAATGATGGATGCGCCAATAACAGAGAAATTCGATTTACTGGTCTGATCTCAACCCAAAAAGCCTCGAATTTGAATATTTTTCGAATAAAACATTGAACTTTAAACCATAAGATTTTGGTATTTGGCGCCGGTTCTTTAGTAAAGCGAAATCCGACTGGGACATATGCCGTGCCATAATTCGGTCAGACTGCATAAGTCACCAAAAATCTGTCACTCCGGAATGCCAGAGGTCCGAATTACCCGTTTCCTGGATCGCTCTGGGAGGACCCTTTCATCACCCAACTCTGACAACCTGTTAGGAAACGAGAGAGCTATGGCTGGCGTGTTCAGATTTGTCCCATCTCAAAAAACTAGTCGGCCATCTAAAAATCCACGGGGGATATTTGGGGGGATAAGAATCTTCGTCGGAAAAATTTTTCCTTACATTCCGGAGATTTAACGAAGATGATTGGTGCCCCTGGCCGGACTCGAACCAGCACTCCTTACGGAACTCGATTTTGAGTCGAGCGCGTCTACCAATTTCACCACAGGGGCATCTGGCGGAGCGCCTAGCGCAGCCGCGCTTTCGGTGCAAGCTTAGCGCGACATTCCGCTTACGCCGCGCGGATTGGGCCCGAAACGGTTGTCCATCGGCGTTCCCGGCAGCAGGAAAAGGATGAGGAGAGCAACAAATCCGACAAGAATGGCGCCCGACACAACAAGTTCCGCATTTGGCCGATTCTGCGCAGCGACCCAACCGATATAAGGAAGGTAAAGAAGCATCATCCACCAACCAGACCGGTCACTGTCATGCAGGCGGCGCGCGCTTGTTGAAAGAAGTGGCAGAAGCGACAAAATTGAAATCGTGAGTTCCGCCGCCCCCATCCGGGCCGCGACAACCGTTCGCGTGCCATCGAGCGCATCAAAGAAATTGGCAACAAGGACAGCGACCGAATAAAGCAGGAAGAAGAACCAGAATTCCCGCCGGGTCGCCCGCCCGGTGAAATCGGCATATTTGCGGAACGGCGATGTCATCCAGTCCATGGTCGGAAGTGGTCCTCAAAAATCTGCGACTTTGCTACCCTTAAAAGCGTTAAGACCGCAACCCATTGGCATTAATTCCTCGGTGCCTGACGGCGGTAGGAGAGCGCTTCGGCGATATGGATGCGTCCGACATGATCGTTCCCTGCCAGATCCGCAATCGTCCGCGCCACGCGCAGGATGCGGGTATAGCCGCGCGCCGAAAGCCGCATCGCCTCAGCCGCCTGTGCCAACAGCTTTCGCCCGGCCTCATCAGGCGCGCAGACCTCTGCCAACAGATCGCCGTCAACTTCGGCATTGGTTCGAAACCCCGTTTGCGCATAGCGGTGGGTTTGCCTGTCCCGCGCGGCACAAACCCGCGCACGCACTTCCTCCGACCCTTCTGCGGGCGGCGGCAGAATCAGATCAGCAGCGCTCACCGCGGCGACATCAACATGCAGATCAATGCGGTCCAGCATTGGGCCGGAGACCTTGGCCTGATAGTCCGCCGCACAGCGCGGCGCTCGGGCACAGGCAAGCGACGCATCCCCCAAATGACCGCAGCGGCACGGGTTCATGGCGGCGATCAGCTGGACGCGCGCCGGAAAGGTGACATGGGCATTGGCGCGCGCCACGCTGACAGTACCCGTTTCCAGTGGCTGCCGCAGAGAATCGAGCACAACCCGCTGAAACTCGGGCAGCTCATCGAGAAAGAGCACGCCAAGATGCGCAAGGCTCACCTCCCCCGGCCGAACACGCAGCCCGCCACCGACAAGGGCGGCCATTGATGCAGAATGGTGCGGTGCCCGAAACGGCCGCTGCCGGACAAGGCGACCGCCTTGCAGCTCGCCGGCAACAGAGGCGACCATCGATACTTCCAGCGCCTCGGCTGCCGTCAGTTCCGGCAGGATGCCCGGAAGACAGGCCGCCATCAGGGATTTGCCGGCACCCGGCGGGCCGCAAAACAAGAGGTTATGTCCACCTGCGGCTGCAATCTCCAACGCGCGCTTAGCTGTTTCCTGACCTTTCACCTGTGCCAGATCTGGTCCAGACACTTTGGCATCGACCTGCCCCGGTGCAGGCGGGGTGATAATGGCGGACCCTTTGAAATGGTTGAGAAGGGTCAACAGGTCTGGGGCTGCAATAACCTCAATGGTGCCAGCCCAAGCCGCCTCAGGCCCTTGTTCCGCGGGGCAAACCAGACCGAGTTGATGCTGGGACGCATGGAGGGCGGCCAACAGAACGCCGGGAGACGCTGTCACGCGTCCGTCGAGCCCTAATTCCCCGACGAAAAGATAGGAGGCAATCGTCTCTGGATCGACGATCCCCATGGCTCCGAGCAGCGCCACAGCGATCGGCAAGTCATAATGCGAGCCCTCCTTCGGCAAATCCGCAGGAGAAAGGTTCACTGTGATACGTTTCGGGGGGAGCGACAGGCCAATCGCGGCGATGGCCGCACGCACCCGCTCCCGGCTTTCGGCGACGGCCTTGTCTGGCAAGCCGACGACAATAAAGGCCGGAACTCCGGCCGCGACCTGGCACTGCACCTCTACGCTACGCGCTTCTAATCCGAGGTAAGCGACCGTGCGGGCAATAGCGACCATCCGTGAGTCCCGATCCTTAAACATCCGTTAACCAGTCGCCCGAAAGTGTTGGAAAGCTTCGGCAGTGCATCTCCGTTCCGGGAGTTACTGACCATGCCAAACAAACCTTCGACCCACGCCTTTCGCACTATAACTGCACTCATGAGCTTGTCGATACTTGCCGTTTCTGCACCTGCACAAGCAGATGATGGCAATGACCAAAGTTACACCACAATAGAATATGCGAATGTCATTGATTCGCGGTCGAATAATTTCGGATCTGCTATCCCGGCAGAGCGGCGCACGACCAACACCCGGCGCGCGCATCGTTATGGGCCATTTTACATCATCGATGAAAAGACAGTCGGTCTGGACAATGTCATCGACAGCATGTCCCCCAATCGATTCCGCGCGATGATGGCGGCCTGGCCAAATGTCGATACGATCAAGATTGTTGAGTGCCCCGGCACGGTTGATGACGAAGCCAACCTCGTTCTTGCCCGGATGATCCGTTCCGCCGGAATGCGGACTGTTGTGCCAAGCAATGGATCAGCCCGGTCAGGCGGGGTTGAACTGTTTCTGGCAGGTGCCGAACATCGCGCAGAACCCGGCGCGGAACTGGGCGTCCATAGTTGGATTGACGAGAATGGACGTCAGGCCAAGGATTATCCGCGCAACGACCCCGTCCATCAGGAATATATACGCTATTACATCGACATGGGCTTTTCTCCTGACAAGGCGCGTGAATTCTACGCCTTCACAAATGCGGTCGCCCCGCACGATGGCATTCACTTTATGACACGGCAGGAACTCGCCCACTTCAACATCGCGAACTGACCTCAACATAATTAGATGCCGGACCGACGCTTTGGCTCTTGCAGAGGTGCACGGAACCCACCACATGGCGGTCATGTCACTGCGCAGCCGATGGAAATCCCTTTTGCAGATTCCCGCTATCCGGCTGGTGATTCTGCTTTTTGGGGCTGTGTGCATGATTTGTGCACCGCTCGTTTCCCCCCTTCCCGGTCCGGGTGGTGTCGTCTTGTTCGCCATCGGCCTCGGACTGGTTCTTCAAACCTCTGCTTGGGCCCGACGGCGCTATGTCCGGTTCAAGCGACGCTACCCCCGACAGGGCGGCTGGGCAGACTGGGGCCTGCGGCGCAAGAGCCACAAAAGGCGTGAAGAGTTGAGGAAAAAGGCATCGGGCGATTGACTCTTGGCGATGATCCGCATAACGGACGCTCCATCAAGGCCGCCGCTTTCGGGGCGGCTTTTTCTTTTTGATTTGTTTTTGAGGGCATGAGCGATGAAGCGCACCTTCCAGCCGAGCAACTTGGTTCGCGCACGGCGTCACGGTTTTCGGGCTCGCATGGCGACCGTCGGTGGCCGTGCAGTTATCCGGGGCCGTCGTGCCCGCGGTCGCAAGAAGCTGTCCGCCTGATCACCCTGAATAAGCGGTCAGATTTTCTGGCCGCCAATTCTGGAAAACGGGCTGCCTTTGGTGGCCTCGTTTTGCTCGTCCGCGATCGGCAGGATTCCGCCGCGGAAATGCGCGTTGGTTATACCGTCACCAAAAAAGTCGGCAACGCGGTCATCCGCAACCGGGTGAAACGCCGCTTTCGGGAACTTGCGCGGGAGCTTCTGCCTGAGGCAGGAATCGCTGGAGCAGACCATGTGATCATCGGCCGCAACAGCGCGGTTGAGAGGGATTTCGGCAAGCTGCGCAGTGACCTCGCCAAGGCTTTGGCGAAAGTTGCAGAATGACCGCGCGGCTCCTCATCTGGCTCGCAAAAGCGTGGCAGTGGGGCCCATCTGCCATTTTACCCCCGACATGCAGGTATCAACCCTCCTGTTCGGCCTATGCAATTGAGGCCTTGGGGCGCTATGGCGCGCTCAAAGGAAGCTGGCTTTCCGTCCGTCGTATCTTGCGCTGCCACCCCTGGGGCGGCCAAGGCTATGATCCGGTGCCGTGAGTTTATTGGGGAATTGAGTTGAGCGAGAATCGCAACTTCGTGCTGGCCATCCTGCTGTCGGCGCTTGTCCTGTTTGGCTGGACCTATCTTGGCGAGAAGTTCTTCCCGCAGCCCAAGGCTCCTCCTGCCGCGACGCAGGCCGCCCAATCCGGAGCAGCGGGCGTGCCAACGGCAGCTGCCACGCCAGCGGTTGCAAAGCCTCGCGATGTGAACGCTGTCCTCATCGAAAGCGGCCGCGTCTCCATCGAAACGCCGAAGCTGAAAGGCTCGATCAGCCTGAAGGGCGCACGTTTCGATGACCTGATTCTGCCGCTCCACACGTTGACAGTTAAAAAAGATTCGCCGCCTGTCCGTATCCTTTCCCCATTGGGCACCGAACACAGCCAGTTTGCCGGGTTCGGCTGGACCGGAACCGGTGGCGCATTCCCGGATGGCAACACCATTTGGAAAGCAAGCGCGCCGAAACTGACACCCTCATCTCCCGTCACGCTCAGCTGGGACAATGGTCAGGGACAGGTGTTCCAGATCATGCTCTCGGTTGACGACGACTATATGTTCACAGTCGACCAAAGCATCGTGAACAAGGGTGCAGGCCCCGTCGCTGTCCGGCCCTTTGGTTATATTAATCGCGGCTTTGCGACGGTCGGCCAGTCAAGCGCACTTGCAGGACCACGCCATGACGTTGACAGCTGGACGATCCATGTCGGCCCTATCGGCACGTTCAACAATGCGACGAATTACGACGTCAACTATCCGGACCTCGATGAACAACCCGCCGGCGAGCGATTCAAGTCCACCGGTGGCTGGCTTGGCTTTGGCGACACCTATTGGCTGACGGCCATGGCGCCTGCCGCAGCGGCGCACATGGACGCCGGTTTCCGCAAGGGTGGCGGTGCCTATCAGGCCGATTATGCGCTCGACAACACTGTCGTTTCGCCTGGCCAAACCAACTCCGTGAGGACTCACTTCTTTGCAGGCGCCAAGGAAGTGCCCGTTCTCGACAGCTATATGGATAAGCTTGGCATCCAACAGTTCGGAAATGCGATCGACTGGGGCTGGTTCAAGATGTTCGCAAAGCCGATCTTCTACCTGCTCGACGCCCTGTTCAAACTGGTGAAGAATTTCGGCGTCGCGATCATCCTGCTGACCTTGATCATCAAGCTGGCCATGTTCCCCATTGCCCAACGCCAGTTCGCCTCCATGGCAGCGATGCGTGTCGTGCAACCGAAGGTGAAAGCCCTTCAGGAGCGTTACAAGGACGATAAGCAGAAGCAGCAACAGGCGCTGATGGAATTGTATCAGAAAGAAAAGATCAACCCGATGGCGGGCTGCCTGCCGATCTTCATCCAGATCCCGGTCTTCTATGCACTCTACAAGGTGCTGCTGCTGACCATCGAAATGCGGCATCAGCCTTTCGCGCTTTGGATCAAGGATCTGTCTGCGCCTGATCCGCTCACCCCGGTCAATCTGTTCGGCCTGCTGCCCTTCACGCCGCCGTCGATGATCGCACTCGGCGTGCTGCCAATCCTGCTTGGCATTACGATGTATATTCAGTTCAAACTGAACCCGGCACCGGTTGATCCTGTGCAGCAACAGGTCTTCTCCATCATGCCGTGGATCATGATGTTCCTAATGGCCCCGTTCGCGGCCGGCTTGCAGCTGTACTGGGTCGTCAACAACGTGCTGACAATTGCCCAGCAGAAGTTCCTGTACAGCCGCCATCCGGGCATGAAAGAAGCCCCAAGCGCGTGACCTTTACAGACGACCAGATCGAGACGGCCCGGAAGCTCTTTTCCGGGCCCATCGCCTTCCTCAAATCCGCGCCGGACCTGAAGTTCCTGCCGGATGCAAACGTGAACGAAGTTGCTTTTGCGGGACGCTCCAATGTGGGCAAGTCCTCGCTGATCAATGCGCTCACCAACCGCAACGCCTTGGCGCGCACGTCCAATACGCCGGGCCGCACCCAAGAATTGAACTTCTTCGATGTTGGAGAGCCGCTGCAATTCCGACTGGTCGACATGCCCGGCTATGGCTTTGCAGAAGCGCCGAAAGATATCGTCAAAAAATGGCGCTTTCTGGTGAATGACTATCTGCGTGGCCGTCAGGTACTCAAGCGTGCGCTTGTCCTCATCGACAGCCGCCACGGCATCAAAGACGTCGATACTGACGTTATGGACATGCTGGATGCCGCGGCCGTCAGCTATCGCATCATCCTGACCAAGGCCGACAAGATCAAGGCCAGCGCGCTCGCCGAAGTGACGCAGAAGACAGCGGAAGACGTCCGCAAGCGCCCTGCCGCACATCCCGACATCATCCAGACGTCGAGTGAAAAGGGCATGGGCCTGCCTGAATTGCGCGCTGCCGTGCTTGAGGCGATCAACACTTAGCTGCTGCCGCTTCCTGCTCGACTTTGCAGGCCCGCATTGGTTATGACGCGGACATGCTTAAGCTCTTCATCGGCAACAAAACCTATTCCAGTTGGTCGCTGCGCGGCTGGCTCGCGGCCAAGCAGTCGGGACTTCCTTTCGAGGAAATCGTCGTCCCGCTTTATGATGCGGACTGGGACCAGCGACGGGACAGCGGGGATTTCGCGCCGTCCTCCGGCAAGGTGCCCATCCTTTGGGATGGCGATATTGTCGTATGGGACAGTTTTGCCATTCTTGAATTTCTGAACGAGCGGTCTGGCGGCACCAAGTTCTGGCCGAAAGATGAGGCGGCACGCGCCATGGCGCGGTCCATGTCCGCCGAAATGCATTCCAGCTTTATGGCCCTGCGCCGACTGCATTCCATGAACACCCGTCGGGTCTATCCCGCAGCACCGCTGGACCCAGACGTCGCGAAGGACGTTGCCCGCCTAATGGACATCTGGGCGCAGGCCCGCGCCCGCTTTGGTGGAGAAGGCGATTTTCTGTTTGGGGACTTTGGGGCAGCCGACATCATGTTTGCACCCGTCGTGACCCGCCTTGTCACTTATTCCATTCCTGTCGCCCGCTTCGCAGAGGCCTATATGGATGCCGTCCTCAACCATCCCTTCATGCAGGACTGGCTTGCTGCGGCCCAGGAAGAGGAATGGGTTATTGATCGGTTTGAAGCCCCCGCCAATTAACCCGACGCTTCCGTTCTAGGGTAATCGCGCCGTATCATAGGGCGTGCCACCCTTGTGCTGATACCCGTCCGGCGTGAACATCATGTCGATGTCGGAATAGCCGCCACCTGTATCGCGCGCCTTACCGCCGCCCAGCGCGACGAAAATGCAAAGCTCCTCCGTTTCGTTGATGAGGTGATGGCCGTTGGTCGATCCTTTAGGCCAGACGGCAATATCCCCTGCCCGCAATGTCTGACGCCCCTCATCTTCCACAAGTGTCGCCTCGCCGGAGATCATGACGACCATCTCATCTTCGCCATTGTGCCAGTGGCGTTGGGACGACCATGCGCCGGGTTTCAACACGACATGGCTGGCCGCAAAGTCCACCAAACCCGCAACTGGAGCCAGACGACGATACCAACGCCCCTGCACAGGCGCCCCATAGGGCGGAGGATATCCGGTCGCATTGGTTTGCGGAATGGCATCCAAATCCAGTTTGGGCACAGGCATCTCCTTTTGCATTCAGCCAAACTCGAGGCTAGGCGGAGGCGGTGATAGACGCAATCGACCTTGCCATGCGGCTCATGGCCGCGCCCTCGGTAACGCCCGCCCGCGGCGAGGTGTTTGACGTGCTGGAAGCGGCGCTGCGCCCCCTAGGCTTTGAGGTCGACCGTTTTGTGTGCGGCGAAGCGCCTGACGGCCCGGTGGAAAACCTGTTCGCCACACGCGCCGGCGCAGGCGCCAACGATAAGCCCCATTTTGCCTTTGCCGGGCATCTGGACGTCGTGCCGCCCGGTGAGGGGTGGCAGAGTGATCCTTTTGCTCCCGAAGTGCGCGGAGACCTGCTCTATGGTCGCGGGGCTGTGGACATGAAGGCGAGTATCGCCGCCTTTGTGGCCGCCATTCCTACCGACCATCCCGGCCGGATCAGCCTGATCATCACCGGCGATGAGGAAGGCCCTGCCGTCTTTGGCACAGTAGCGCTGATCGACCATATGAAACAGCGCGGGCTGATCCCCGGTCTGTGCCTGGTCGGGGAGCCGACGTCGTCAAACCGGCTGGGCGATATGATGAAGATCGGACGGCGTGGCTCGGTCAACATCTGGATCACTGTGCCCGGAACGCAGGGCCATGTCGCCTACCCCCATCTCGCCGACAACCCGATCACCAAGCTCGTGCGCATGCTGGGGCGAATTGACGGTATCGTGCTGGATGAAGGGACGGATTGGTTTCAGGCCTCTAATATCGAGATCACCGAGCTCGAAGTCGGCAACAAGGCGACCAATGTCATTCCCGCCGCTGCCAAGGCCCGCCTGTCCATCCGCTTCAATGACCTGCACAGCGGGGAAAGCCTAAGCGCGATGATCCGCGCCATTGTCCATGATGTGGAGCCGGCAGCCGTCGTCGATGCGCGCATTTCCGGCGAAGCGTTCCTGACGCCACCCGGAGCGTTCAGCGATCTGATCGGTGCCGCTATAAGCGAGGTGACAGGTTTGAATCCCGACCGCTCTACCACGGGTGGAACGTCCGACGCGCGCTTCCTCAGCAAGCTGTGCCCGGTGGTCGAATTCGGCCTTTGCAATGCAACGATGCACAAACTCGACGAGGCGGTGGCGCTCGACGATGTTCAAGCACTTGTCAAAATCTACGCAGGTGTGCTGGCCCGAATTTAGGCCTTGCGGCGCGTGGGTGCGGCTTCTGCCGGTACCATGAAATTGCGGAGCGCCGCTTCCGAACCGGGGCGGGCAATCGCATAGCCTTGCGCCGCCTTACAGCCCATGACGCGCAGCATATCGAACTGGTCTTGGCTCTCAACGCCTTCGGCCACCGTCTCTTTGCCAAGGGAGTTGAGCACCGTGACCGAAGACTGAAGAATGGCGCGCGATTCATTGCAGTGTGTGATGTCCGCAATCATCGAACGGTCAATCTTAACACGATCCACAGGGAGCAGGCGCAAGCGGCGCAAATCAATGGGTGCGCTGCCGAAATTGTCGACGGAAATTGTCGCCCCCGCCTCGCGCAACGCCTGCACTTCGGCAAAGACACCATCGCCGGTCGTATAAGCCAATCGGTCTGAAATCTCGATTTCCAACATTTCGATCGGCGCTTCGTGCCGGGCCAAAGCCTCAGTCGCACGCTCATAAAGGCTACCGCGCTCAAACTGCCGCTTCGACATATTGATGGCGAGGCGCTGACGATAGCCGCTGCGATACCAACGGCCGATAACCGTCGCCGCCTGCGCCAGTGTCCAGTCGGAAAGCTCTGCCATCAGTCCGGTTTCTTCGGCGACGCGAATGAATTGATCAGGTGTGCGGATGCCGTCGATCGGGTGATACCAGCGCAGCAGCGCCTCAGCCGCCACAGCATTGCGGTCCCCCAGCAAGACTTGGGGCTGGAACTCAAAGCCGAACTGATTGAGCTTGAAGGCGTCGCGCAGGTCTGCATCAAGCTTCATCCGCGAAGCGAGGTTCGCCGCCAAGGCGTCGTTGTAGAACTGGACCTGACCTTTCCCGCTCTCTTTGGAATGATACATGGCGACGTCCGCTGCCCGCATCAACTCTGTTAGGGAACGACCGTGTTCAGGGCGCAGGGCAATCCCAATTGAGGCGCCGACGCGCACCGACTGGCCACATAAAGAGAAAGGTTCATTCAGCGCGCGAAGGATCACAGCGCCCGTTTCCCGAACTTTACTCTCAGATGCCACCCCGGGCACAAAGACGGTAAACTCGTCTCCCGCGAGGCGACCGAGAACGGGCGGATGACCAACACTGCCCGACGACGGGAAGATGGACCGGAGGCGGTTGGCGATCATGATGAGAAGTTGATCACCGGCCGCGTGACCCAATGTGTCATTCACGCCCTTGAAGTTATCGAGGTCAATAAAGAAGAGCGCATCGAGCCGCTCAGCGGGGGCAGCCGCCAGCAGCGCTTCTGTTTCGTTTCGAAAATGCATACGGTTGGCAAGCGCCGTGACCGGATCAAACAGCGCCATGCTGTTCACCTGTTCCATATTCGTGCGGACCTGCAAAAACAGATCGCCCAACGACTGGGACAGGTCGGGCATGGTCGCTTCGATATGGTGCGGGACAGGGGATTCTAGGTCGCCTGCAGCCGCTTCGCCCAGCCGTCGAACGGCAGAATCGATGGACGTGGAAACAACTGCAATCAGTCGACCAGCAGCGCCCCAAGCCAAAACGCCGCAGGCAAGCGCAATGATCAGGGGATTACTAAAGGACCAAACATCCTGAAAATCTGTAAGCTCTGAAAAGCTCGCCAAGAGGAATGCAACAGCACCGATGCTGAAGGCAAATCCAAACGCGTGAATTTTCAAGGCGTTGCCTTGCATCGTTAGTACCCCCTCAGCCAAATACCGGGCCGATCAGAACTTTCCCCATCCGGCTTTATCTCCGAAAGGAATTAATAATTGGCTTAATCGGATGGGTTTTATCGGCGGTTTAGCGGGGTTTTCTCAAAACCAGATAAAGCGCGCCCGCGCCGCCGTGGCGAGGGTGGGCGTTCCGGATGGCGGCGATCCGGTCGGCATAGGGGGACGCGGCAAGCCAATCGGTGATGGAGGCTCGGATTACGCCTCTGCTCGTCGGCGGCAGACGGGGATTGTTAACGGCGGCCTTGCCCGTGACGAGCAAGATGACACGATCGCCACGACGGATGGCGGCGTCCAGCCCCCGGTTCAGTCGCGCATGCGCACTGGCCAGCGTTTCACCATGCAGGTCAATGCTCACGTCCGGGCGCAGATCCCCTTTCAGGATGCGCTTGTCCCAACTACCGTCCAGCGTATCTTGCGCAGGGGCCTTGCTAGGCTGTGGGCTGCTGATGCGCCTGCCCTCCAAAACCGGACGTCGGGCAGGCTTCTTTGGGAGCGGGAATGCGACCTCCATTGTCTGGGGCAGTTCATCAGCAGCCATCGGCGCGCGACCCGGAAACGGACGCGCACTGCGGGCAACACGCGCCCAGATGGCCTGCTCTTCAGCGCTGAGGCGGCGTCCCCGCAACGGGTGCCTCCGCCTTCAATCGGGCCAAAACCCCTTTCGGAAGGAGCAAGAAGGCAGATCCCCTGCCAGACATGCCGCCGGCAATCGTCCGGGCCTCGCTGCCCGCACCCCAGAAGGTGTCGAACCGGTTAGAGCCTTTGATTGCGCCGCCTGTATCCTGCGCCACCCAAAGCCCATTTGCTTCCGCCCGATCCGTGGACAATAGGACAGGCGCGCCAAGCGGCACGAACATAGGGTCCGCTGCGACTGTGCCCTTGGGTGTGACAGGCAACCCAAGCGCGCCAAGCGGCCCTGCCCCCGTGAGTTCTTTGAAGAAGATCCAGCTCTTATTCTCGCGCATGATCGCGCGGCCTTCTTCAGGGTTCGCCCGCAAATAGGCCATAATGCCCTGCATCGAGGTTTGGCCCGGGCCAAGCAGCCCGCGGTCCTTCATCAGCTTTCCGATACCCGTATAGTCGCGCCCGTTCTGCCCATCATAGCCAATGCGCATGACCGAGCCATCAGGCAGCCTCAATCGACCAGACCCCTGAACCTGCAGGAAAAAGAACTCCACAGGGTCTGCCGCCCATGCCAATTCAAGGCCACGACCTGAAAGCCCGCCTTCCTCAATTTCCGCGCGATCCGCATATGGGATAAGGTTTGTGCCCTTCACCCGCCCCCGGACGCGTTTTCCCTTCAAATCGTCAGAAAACAGTCCAAGATCGACCTCAATGATGTCTGACGGCCGCTTGTAGACAGGCACGTTGTACTGTGGAGATTGCATCCGCGCGCCTGCGATCTCAGGCTCATAATATCCCGTCGCCAACGACTTTCCGTCGCCGACCTGCACAACGTCGAAATTGTTTGAAAAGAAAGCTTGGGCATCCCGGGCAGTTGCCGCCTCGACGCAGGCAGAGGTCCAGTCGCTGCCCTTGGTTAGGCCCGACCCGTCAGTACGACGCTGCAAAGACCCGCAAGAGATACGAAACGCAGCCAGCGCGCGGGTGGCGCTTTCGTCCGAGACACCAAAGCTCTCATATCGGGGGCCTGCAAGCACACCCGCCATGGCCGCATTCGGACCCTTTGGCACTACCGCCTCAACTGGTTTCGGAGCGATCACCGGCGCCGGCTTTGCCAACGGCTTGGAGGCTAAAGGCTTCTCAGGCGAAACACGAGACGGTCCCGCAGGTGCGCTAGGCCCTTGCGGAATGAGACGCGCACTGCACCCTGACAGGGCAATCGCGACAACGGCGGTGATGGTTCGTCCTCGGCGCATCCAAAGCCGATTAGTCGGCTTCGTCGGTATCGACAAGAATCCAGTTGGGATCATCCGAGCGGATTTCGCGTTCGAACGTCCAGACATCATGCGTTTCAAGCGCATCGGTCATCGACCCGGCCAGCACCTGACCTTCCGCATCTCGCGTAACAGCGGCGATGTCGGCATCAAAACGTACAGAAATGCGGGCAACCCTGCCTTCAAGCGATGCGGACGCAATCGCCGCCCGGTCGATGCGGACGAGGCGGTTGTCCAAAACTTCGCCTGCCTCGGTGCGCGCTTTTACGGCATCGGCAAAGCTATCCCGAACGGAGGCGCTCACATATGGAGACAAGCCTTCGACATCGCCCTTCCAGAAATCCTCGAGGATCATCGCATAGGCGCTTTTGGCGCCTTCGATGAATTCGGCGGGGTTAAACCGGTTGTCCGCGGCAACAATTGCGCGAACGCCCACAGTAGCTTCCTGATCCACAGGCGCTGCTCCGGCGACGCGGGCGGGAGCATTGTCGCGCACGTCTGTCGCGCTGCCAGCGGATGTTGTCACGGCGGGTTCTTCCGCAGGCTTGCGTACCGACTGCTCATGCCCCGTGCGTTTGCCGAGCACGGCATAAAGCCGCAAACCCAGAAAGACGGTGACCATTGCAAAGAGGACTGTTTCTACCACGGATGTAACCTTTCAAATTGCAACATAGGGCCTCGCGCCGCCGCTTTCAAATGATCCTTTGGGCAATTGTCTCGAAAACTGCGCCATTGCCCTCGTCGCCGCCCCCTGCTACGCGCCGCGCCTGACCATCCGGTGGGGCTCTTCCCGCCAATTTGCGAACGACAGGACAGGCTCAACTCATGGCTGATACGAACGAAACCCTTGCAAACGGCGAAGATAACCTGCCCGCCGTCGGTGTTATCTCTCAGTATGTGAAGGATCTTTCTTTCGAAAATCCAAACGCACCTGCTGTTTTCCAATGGCAGGGCCAGCCGCAGATTGATGTGAACTTCAATATCGGCAACACGCAGATCGCAGATGACGTTCACGAAGTGTCGGTGAAGATCAATGTGAGCGCCAAGAGCGCAGAAAAGACAGCGTTTGCTGTTGAACTGGTTTACGCGGGCCTTTTCGGCATTCGCAACATCCCTGAAGATCAGATGGCTCCGATTCTGCTCGCGCAGGCGCCCGCTATGCTCTTCCCATTCGCCCGCCGCGTTCTGGCCGATGCCGTGCGTGACGGTGGCTTCCCGCCCTTGATGCTGGACCCAATCGATTTCGGCAGCCTTTATATGCAACAGGCAGAACTCGCCGCGCAGCAAGAGGGCGGACTGGCGACAGAGGGTAACGCTTAAATCCTGTGAAACTCGGGAAAGCCATTGGAACAATTGGCGGGCTGACAATGGTCAGCCGCGTGCTGGGCTTTGCACGCGAAATGGTGATGGCGCGCATTTTGGGTGCCAACATGTTCGCCGATGCGTTTCTGGTGGCTTTCCGGCTTCCCAATACCTTTCGCCGCTTCTTTGGCGAAGGCGCATTCTCAGCTGGCTTCGTACCCCTTTTCAGCCAACGCTATCATGGCGAAGGCGGGCTGGAGGAAGCGAAGAAGTTCTCCGAAGAAGTGCTCGCCGTCTTCTTGCCGGTGCTGCTCGCCTTTACGATCATTGGCCAACTCGCCATGCCTGCTTTGGTCTGGCTCCTCGCCTCAGGCTATGCAGGCGATGCGGCTAAATTTGAGCTGACCAACTGGCTCTCGCGCCTCACTTTCCCCTATCTCATGCTGATCAGCCTCGTTTCGCTCTATTCGGGCGTGCTGAATTCCATGCACAAATTCGCGGCAGCTGCATTTGCACCGGCTTTGCTCAACATTGTCATGCTCGCCGCGCTGCTCCTTGTGCCGACAGGCGGTGCGGCAAGTGCGCAGGCTCTGTCCATTGCGGTTGTGATCGGCGGCGTGATCCAGCTTGCCCTCGTCTGGTGGGCAGCACGTTCCGCCGGCATCAGCCTGCGGCTGCGTCGTCCCCGCATGACGCCGGGCGTCCGTCAATTCTTCCGCGTGGTTATTCCAGCGACCTTTGCCGCCGGGGTTTATCAAGTCAGCATCCTCATCGACACGCAGTTCGTCAGCTATCTGACCGAAGGGTCGATGGCGCATCTGAACTATGCGGACAGGCTCAATCAGTTACCGCTCGGTATTATAGGGACCGCACTTGGCACGGCCATTCTGCCGTCGATCAGCAAATTCGTTGATCAAGGCAAGCCAGAAGAAGCCCAGAAGATCCAGAATCAGGCGTTGGAGCTCGGCATGTTGCTGACATTGCCCGCTGCCATTGCGTTCGCAGCGGCGGGTGTCCCTCTTGTCACCGCGCTTTTCCGCGGAGGCGAGTTCACACCTGAAGACGCAATTGTGACGGGTAACACGCTCGCCCTCATCGCGCTCGGGCTCCCCGCCTATGTGCTGGTGAAGGTCCTGACCCCCGGCTTCTTCGCGCGGGAGGATACCAAGACGCCCCTGCGCATCGCCATGTGGGTGCTGGCGGCCAACATCGCACTGAACTTCGCCTTTGTCCCTTGGATGGGCCTCTACGGGCTGGCGCTGGCGCTGGCGCTCACAGCCTGGCTCAATTGCGCGATGCTCTACATCACGCTGCGTCGGCGTGGGCATTTCCAAATTTCCGCACATGTTGCCTCACGCATTTTCCGGCAGTTGATCGCGGCGGCGGCGATGGGGGTCGCGCTTTATGCCGTTAATATCTTCATGGGCCCCATGTTCAATGGCGGGACGATTGAACGCATGGTCGCTCTCACCACCCTCGTCGGTGCGGGCGGCATCGTCTATTTCGGCCTTGGCTGGATGATCGGCGCCATCGACCGTGACGATGTGCTCATCCTCCTCAAGCGGAAGAAGCCCGCCGCCTGATCGCGACGCGCCCCTTGCCTAATTTGGCTTGAACGGGCATCGGCCTCACGTCTCGTCAAACAGGAAGACATAGAAGTCATGCGCGTCGTTTCCGGCATCCAGCCGACAGGCAATCTCCACCTCGGCAACTATCTGGGTGCCATCCGCAACTGGGTGCGGATGCAGGACGAAAATGAAGGCGACAAGCTCTACTTTCTGGCCGATCTTCACGCGATCACCGTCTACAACAAGCCGGATGACCTCGCGAACAACACGCGGGAGATGGCCGCCGCGCTGATCGCAAGCGGTATCGACCCGGACCGCTCCATCC
This sequence comes from uncultured Sphingomonadales bacterium, assembly GCA_903839675.1. Taxonomy (GTDB): domain Bacteria; phylum Pseudomonadota; class Alphaproteobacteria; order Sphingomonadales; family Sphingomonadaceae; genus Aquisediminimonas. The sequence goes on along the minus strand of CAIMDB010000009.1, from coordinate 11,112 downwards.
TGTTCAATCAAGCGCGCGTCCCAGCGCATGCGGAACTCGCCTGGTTGCTTTTCTGCACCGCGCGCATCGGCTGGCTGAACCGGATGACGCAGTTCAAGGACAAAGCAGGGAAGAACCGCGAAGGCGTGAGCGTTGGCCTCTTTGCTTACCCCGTCCTGCAGGCGGCAGACGTGCTGCTCTATCAGGCAACGCACGTGCCCGTGGGCGAAGACCAGAAGCAGCATCTGGAACTCGCCCGCGATATCGCGCAGAAGTTCAACACCGATTTTGAGGCAGAGGTCTTCACCCTGCCCGAGCCGATCATCCCACCGGCAGCCGCCCGGATCATGAGCCTGCGCGACGGCTCTGCCAAAATGTCAAAGTCCGACCCGAGCGACTTGAGCCGCATCAACCTGACCGACGATGCCGACACCATCATGCAGAAGGTGAAGAAGGCCAAGACCGACCCTGAGCCTCTGCCCGTTGATAAGGCTGGCCTCGAAGGCAGGCCCGAAGCCCAGAATTTGGTCGGCATCTACGCCGCACTCGCCGATGATAGCGTCGACGCCATCCTTGCCCGCTTTGGCGGACAGGGCTTTGGCGCCTTTAAACCCGCGCTGGGCGAACTGCTGATCGAGACGCTCAGCCCAATTACGGAGCGGTTCAACGCCTTGCGGCAGGACACAGCAACGCTGGACAGCATTTTGATCCGCGGGGCAGAGCGCGCGTCCCAGTTGGCAGCGCCGACACTTGCGCAAACCTATGCCGCGCTCGGCCTGCAAAAATAGTCTCCATTCAACCTCTGTTCAGAGCGGCTGGTCGAACCTACGTTCACAGTAGGGCCGTGCCACGGCTGAGTCGTAAAACGGGATAAGTCTATGTCGCGTATTGGGTCTATCGTTCGTGCCACCGCACCGCTGGCGCTTCTCGCCGTCGGCGGTTGCGCCCAGAATTTTGATGCAAAAGTCAGCCGCTTTCAGCAGATGCCGGCCGCACAAGGCCAGACGTTTGCTATCAAGGCAGCCGACCCGAAGCTCGATGGCGGCTTGGAGTTCGCCAACTATGCGCAGCTCATTTCCTCCAAGCTATCCCAGGTTGGCTATCGTCCGGTGGCGTCGGGAGAAGCCCCTAACCTCGTCGTCAGCGTCAACTATGATGTGGACAAGGGCCGTGAGAAGGTTCGCAGCAGTTCGGGTGGCGGTTTCGGACGGTGCTTCGGCTATTATGACCCCTGGTGTGGCGGCTTCGGCTATTGGGGCCACCCCTATCGCGGCCGCTTTAGTGGCTTTTATCCGGGATTTTATGATCCCTTCCTCTTTGGCCCCGGCGGGTTTGACGGGGTGGAAAGCTACACCGTCTATACAAGCGAGCTGGACATGAAGATCGAACGGACAGGCGGTGAGCGGGTCTTTGAGGGCAAGGCACAGGCACAGTCCCTCAATGACAATCTGACTTATCTGGTGCCCAACCTCATTGAAGCGATGTTCACCGGCTTCCCGGGGAGCACGGGTGAGACCGTCAAGATCACCGTGCCGCCCCCGCCGAAGAAGAGCGGGCGTTAAAACACCCACCTGTTTCGACTAGGGCCGCGCAGGCACGCGTTTGCAGCTTGCCGCAGACGGTGCATTATGGTTACTTATTAGTAACCATAATGGTGCCGACTCGAACGGTCTCCACAATTAGCGGTCGCAATCGTCAATCCACGTCAGACTCCGTCTGGCAACGAAAGGAGATTTTGCGATGCGAAAATTGGTTCTCTCGGCTCTTCTGGCTTCCTTTGCTGTTCCGGCAGCGGCCAACGCAGCCCAACTGGTTGTCAGCTCCTACGATACGCCCAATGGGGATGGCCAAGCCAGCGGTGGTTCCTTCAACTACTGGGACAAAAACTATACCGGAGCAGGTGCAAAAACAACGGATGGTGCCCCGCTGACCGGCGGCGTCGGCGATCTAACCGACGGCGTCGTGGCCGCAGACTTTTGGTTCAACGTCGAAAATTCGGCCGGTGAAGGCCCTTATGTCGGTTGGTACACACCCAATACATTGAACCCGAAGGTGACTTTCAATTTGTCGGGCACGCCGACAGTCAATGAAATCCGGATTCACTTGGACAATAGCCGCGTGGGCGGTGTGTATTCCCCTGCTGCAATTTTGATCAATGGCGTGAACACGGCGTTCTCTGGCCCTGCCAATGGCACAATCGGCTGGGTCACGTTCACGGGACTCAATCTCACCGGCGCATCGCACACCATTGAGTTTCAGCAGGACCTTCGAGGCTGGGTTTTTGTCAGCGAAGTCCAGTTCCTCGGCAACGGTGTTCCCGAGCCCGCAGCTTGGGCGATGATGCTCGCCGGTTTCGGGATGGCCGGCGCCGCCATGCGCCGTCGCAATAAACTTCAGGTCGCCTGAACCACCATCCGGTCACACGGAAGAAAGGCCCGTCCGGCTTGCCGGGCGGGCTTTTCTCTATCCGTCAATCGAGATTGGGACGAAGCCAGCGCGTTGCGGTTTCCAGATCGGCACCGCGCCGCGCCGCATAATCGGTCAACTGATCCTGACCAACGCGCGCAACGCCAAAATATTCGCTTTGCGGGTGACCGAAGTAAAAGCCTGAGACGGCCGCTGTGGGCAGCATGGCGAAGCTTTCGGTGAGGATCAGCCCCGCCGTATCGCCTGCGCTGAGCAACTCGAAAAGGAGCGGCTTCAGGCTATGGTCCGGGCAGGCCGGATAGCCGGGTGCCGGGCGGATGCCGCGATACTCTTCCTTGATCAGCGCTTCATTGGTCAGCTGCTCGCCCGGCGCGTAGCCCCATAGGGTCGTGCGCACATGCTGGTGCAGACGTTCCGCAAACGCCTCTGCAAAGCGGTCTGCCAGTGCCTTCAGGAGGATATCCTGATAGTCATCATGCCCTGCCTTGAACCGCGCAATGTGCGGATCAATGCCGTGGATGCCGACGGCAAAGCCACCCAGCCAATCCCCATCGGGACTGATGAAGTCAGCCAAGCACATATTGGCGCGATCGCGGCTCTTGCGGATCTGCTGACGCAGGAAGCTGAACGTCACGTTCCGCTCTTCTTCGGCGAGGTGGATAACGACATCGTCCCCATCCCGTGCGCAGGGCCAGAGCCCGACCACGCCCTTCGCCGTCAGCCATTTTTCGGCGATGATCTGATCGAGCATCTTGTTCGCGTCGGCAAACAGACTGCGCGCGCTTTCGCCGACAATCTCATCGTCGAGAATAGCGGGATAGTTGCCGTGCAATTCCCATGCGCGGAAGAAGGGCGTCCAGTCGATCACGTCGCGCAGATCGGTCAGGTCCCAATCTTCAAAGACATGGAGCCCCGGCTGCTCCGGCGGCGGCGGCTTATGGCTCATGTCGGCCACAAAGGCGTTGGCGCGGGCATCCTCTAGGCTCAAGAGGATGCTCGCTTCCTTGCCGGCACGCACATCGCGCACGTGCTGATAATCGACGGCCGTCGTCTCGACGAAACCGTCGCGCTGCGTGTCTGACAGGAGCTGCGACGCCACGCCAACCGCCCGGCTCGCATCAAGCACATGGATGACCGGCCCGTCATAGGCAGGGTCGATCCGGAGTGCAGTATGCACCTTAGATGTCGTCGCGCCGCCGATCAGCAACGGAATGGTGAAGCCAGCGCGCTGCATTTCCTCCGCCATCGTCACCATTTCGTCGAGCGACGGGGTGATGAGGCCGGACAGGCCGATCATGTCGGCGTCATTGTCCTTCGCGGCCTGCAGGATCGTGGTCCAGGGGACCATGACGCCCAAGTCGATCACCTCATAGCCATTGCACTGCAGGACCACGCCGACGATGTTCTTGCCGATGTCGTGCACATCGCCCTTCACGGTCGCCATGATGATCCGGCCCTTGGCTTTCGCACCTTCTTCCTTTGCCGCTTCGATATAGGGGATGAGGTGGGCCACCGCCTTCTTCATCACGCGCGCAGACTTCACCACCTGCGGCAGGAACATCTTGCCGGAGCCGAACAGGTCGCCGACGACATTCATGCCGTCCATCAGCGGGCCTTCAATCACCTCGATCGGACGCGGAGCGACAAGGCGCGCTTCTTCGGTATCCTCAACGATGAAGGCGTCGATGCCCTTCACCAGCGCATGCTCCAGCCGCTTGACGACCGGCCAGCTGCGCCATTCTTCAGCCTGCTTTTCGGCTTCGGGGGATGTGCCACGGAACTTGTCGGCCAGCGTCACCAAACGGTCCGTTGCATCCGGGCGCCTGTTGAGGACAACGTCCTCGCAAAGCTCGCGCAACTCAGGGTCGATGGTGTCATAAACATCCAGCTGCCCCGCATTGACGATGCCCATATCCATGCCCGCCGGAATGGCGTGGAACAGGAAGACGGAGTGCATCGCGCGGCGGACCGGTTCATTTCCGCGGAAGCTGAACGACAGGTTGGAGAGGCCACCCGAGATATGGACATGCGGGCAGCGTGCCTTGATCTCGCGCGCTGCCTCAATGAAGTCGACACCATAATTGTTATGCTCTTCAATCCCCGTCGCGACCGCGAAGACGTTGGGATCAAAAATGATGTCTTCGGGCGGGAAGCCGATGCTGAGCAGCAGATCATAAGCGCGCGCGCAGATCTCGACCTTGCGGTCCTTAGTGTCGGCCTGGCCCTTCTCATCGAACGCCATCACGACTACGGCAGCACCGTAATTCATACACTTACGCGCATGATCTAAGAAGGCTTCTTCGCCTTCCTTCATGCTGATCGAATTGACGATCGGCTTACCCGAAACGCACTTCAGGCCCGCTTCGATGACATCCCATTTGGAGCTGTCGATCATCACCGGCACGCGGGCGATATCGGGCTCCGCCGCGATGAGCTTGAGATAGGTGGTCATCGCCTCAATGGCGTCGAGCAGGCCTTCGTCCATATTAACGTCGATGATCTGCGCACCGTTTTCAACCTGCTGGCGCGCGACTTCAACGGCCTTGGTATAGTCCCCCGACAGGATCAGCTTTTTGAAAGCTGCCGAGCCGGTGACGTTGGTGCGTTCGCCCACATTGACGAAGATGGCAGTCTGGGTGGTTGTCACGTTTCTAATCCCAAAATCCGTTTGTGCTGAGCTTGTCGAAGCACTGTTCTTTCTGTTCACCGTTAGCGCCGGAAGAAGGACGGTCCTTCGACAGGCTCAGGACAAACGGTGTGTCGCAATCCCAATCAGGCCGCGATGGTCATGGGCTCAAGCCCGGCCAGCCGTGTCTTGACGTCAGGCACAGGGATGACACGCGGGGCGAGCCCATCGATAGCCTTTGCCATGGCGGCGATATGGGCGGGGCTAGAGCCACAGCATCCGCCCAGAATGTTGACCTGCCCTGCCGCTGCCCATTCGCCGACCAACGCAGCCGTTTCCGCAGGAAGCTCGTCATATTCGCCAAGTTCATTGGGTAGGCCCGCATTGGGGTAGACCATGATGAGCGTCTCAGCGATGCCCGACAGCAGCTTGACGTGCGGGCGCAGCTGTTCGGCACCAAAGGAACAGTTGAGGCCAATGGTCACCGGCCGCGCATGCTTGACCGCATACCAGAACGCCTCAACCGTGTGTCCAGACAGGTTGCGACCCGAGAGATCGGTCAATGTCATCGAGATCATGATCGGGATATCGCGACCAAGCGCGGCCTGCGCCTCCAGCACCGACATGATTGCCGCCTTGGCATTGAGCGTGTCGAACACCGTTTCGATCAGAATGAAGTCCACCCCGCCTTCAACGAGCGCGTCGACCTGATCCCGGTAAACGTCCTTCAGATAGTCAAAGTCGATTTCGCGATAGCCCGGATCATTCACGTCGGGCGACAGCGACAGCGTCTTATTCGTCGGGCCAATCGCACCAGCCACAAATCGGGGACGGCCATCCTTGGCGGCATATTCGTCCGCGACCTTCCGGTTGAGTTGCGCATTAGCGAGGTTGAGGTCCCGCACCAGATGCTCCGCCCCATAATCCGCCTGACTGATGCGGGTAGAGCTGAACGTGTTGGTCGAAATGATGTCGGAACCGGCATCGAAATAGGCACGCGCAATGGTTTCCACGACGTCGGGACGCGTCAGAGCCAGGATGTCGTTATTGCCCTTCTGGTCGTGCGTCAGGCCAAGATCCCCCGCATAGTCGGCCTCCGCCAGCTTGAAGTTCTGGATCTGGGTGCCCCAGGCGCCGTCGGTCAACAGGATGCGCTTGGAAGCTTCGGCGATCAGACGTTCACGGGCAGACATTATCGGGCTCCTTGCGCGCGCAGGCCCAGCAGATGGCAAATCGCAAAGCTGAGTTCGGCGCGGTTCAATGTGTAGAAATGGAAATTGCGGACGCCGCCTGCATAAAGCCTGCGGCACATTTCAGCGGAAATGGTCGCGGCAATCAGCTGGCGGGAGGCGGGATGGTCGTCCAACCCTTCAAACAGCCGGTCCATCCAGTCGGGGATCGTCGCCCCGCAAGCTTGTGCGAACTTACGGGCCTGACCGACGTTCGAGACGGGAAGAATGCCCGGCACGATTTCCGCGCTGATCCCGGCTGCCGCCGCTGCATCGCAAAAGCGGAAGAAGACTTCCGGCGAAAAGAAGAACTGCGAGATCGCACGGGTCGCCCCGGCATCCAGCTTGCGCTTGAGGTTGTCGATGTCTGCTGCTGGTGACAGCGCCTCGGGATGCATCTCCGGATAAGCCGCAACCGAAATTTCAAACGGGGCCACATCCTTGAGCCCGGCGACGAGATCTGCCGCCGACGCATAACCATGTGGATGCGGTTCAAACGTCTGGCCAATCTCCGGCGGATCGCCACGCAGGGCCACGATGTGGCGCACACCCGCTTCCCAATAACTGCGGGCGACTTCGGCAATCTCTTCCTTGCTCGCCGCAACGCAGGTCAGGTGTGCGGCGGCAGGGACATTGGAGTCCTTGGCAATGCGGGCGACGGTTCCGTGCGTGCGTTCCCGCGTGGAGCCCCCGGCACCGTAGGTGACAGAGACAAACCTTGGATTGAACGGCTCCAGCGTCTGGAATGTTTCCCATAGCTGTTCTTCCATCCGCTCCGTCTTGGGCGGGAAGAATTCAAACGAGACCTGTGCGTCACCGGCGAGGTCGGCAAACAACGGGGTGTCGAGCGCGCGGCGCGCTTCCTGCAGACTGGCGAGCGACATAGTCATGCCGAGACCACCCGCAGGCCGCTACCTGCGGTCTTCCGACCGAGCCACAATTTGACTGTCAGCTCATTGCCCGGAAGTTCCCGAACCGCCTCCATCGTCAAACCCGAGGCCGCATACCACTGCCCCATTTGCTCATCTGAAAAGCCAAGACGGGCATGGGCATCTTGCGTTCGCAGCTCTTCATGGCTGTGCGGCGCAAAGTCGACGATCAGCAGGCGCCCACCCGGCTTCACCAGCCGCGCCACTTCCGCAAGGGCAGGCTCCGGTGCTGGCAAATAGTGGAGAACCTGATGGAGCACGACAGTATCGCCAGCGCCATCATCCAGCGGCAATGCCATGATGTCCCCCTGCCGCAACTCCCAGCCCTTCGACACTTCCGCGGTCAACTTGCCGCGTGCGACGCGCAGCATTTCCGGACTGCGGTCAATGCCGATCGCATGGTCGGCATTTGCGGACAGCAACTCGATGATCCGGCCTGTGCCTGTGCCAATGTCGACCAACGTCCCAAGCGAGGCTGAACCGAGCAGGTCACGCATGGCGCCTTCGACTTCGCTTTCCGCCACATGGAGAGAGCGGAGCGAATCCCAAAGGTCGGCATGACCGGCGAAGTAGCGCTCGGCAGCAGCCGCTCGGTCGGCGCGGACGGCGGCCAGCCGGGCGGCGTCTGCGACATGCCAATGATCTTCCCCAAGCGACTCCAGCCAGACATCAATCGCGTCAAACAGAGGGCTTGTTATTGCCTTGGGGCCCGGACCGATAAAGACCCAACTGCCTTCTTTGCGCCGCTCGGCAACGCCGGCATCGCATAAGATCTTGATATGGCGGGAAACGCGGGGCTGGCTTTGCGCCAAAACCTGGGCGAGTTCTCCCACCGAAAGCTCCATCGTCCTTAGCAGTTGAACGATGCGGAGCCGAGTCGGGTCTGCGAGAGCACGGAAGATATCGATCATTTTCGTCATGATATAAAGACATAAAGATTTCTTTATATTACGTCAAGTGCAGCCAACTGCGCGATATTCTGAAAGCATGACAGCTCGCCTACAAATCAGCAAGAAAGCGATTGCCAAGCCGAAATGGAGCCATTACGCCGTGGTTGCCGGTCAGAAAGGGTTTAGCGCCTTGATGCCGGAAACTGTTTTTCCGTCCTATTGGGAGGGGTTACCCATGAAAAAGTCGATCGTTCTTTCGTTTGTTCTCGCGGCCTCGATGGGCCTTGCCGCTTGCGGTGAAAAGGCTGCTGACGAAGCTGCCAACGCAGAAGCCTTGGCTGACAACACCATGGAAGCTGTTTCCAACGAAGCTATGGGCGCCGTTGAAGACGCTGCCAACGCTGCCGGTTCGGCTGCTGAAGCCGCGACCAACGCTGCTGACGCTGCATCGACAGCTGCTGATGCTGCTAAGGATGCCGCTGGCGCTGCTGCAGAAGCTGCTGCCAACAAGATGTAATCTGGCCTTCGGGCTTGAGCATGTCTCGAAAGGGCTGCATCCCCAAAGGGTGCAGCCCTTTTTCGTATCTGGAGAATTGATCAGATGATGCCTGCCCGATCCCGCGTCGCTTGGCTTGCCCCCCTCCTTATGCTCGCCAGTTGCGGCGGCGGCGAAGAACCGGCCCCCGGTGGCGTGACGCAAAGCGAAAAGCAGGCGCTCGACGATGCAGCTGAGATGCTGGACAAGGCCAATAACGCCGCTGACCTGCCCCGCGATCCGGAACCCCCTGCGCCCTAAAGGCCGCCCCCATAGAAAAGGGCCGGAGATTTCTCCCCGGCCCCAATTCTCTTAGGCTGTTGGTCGGATGGATTAGAAATCCATACCGCCCATACCGCCCATGCCGCCCATGCCGCCCATGCCGCCGGGCATTCCGCCCATGCCGGCGCCGGCCTTGTCTTCCGGAGCATCCGAGATCGCGGCTTCCGTCGTGATGAGGAGGCCAGCAACCGAGGCTGCGTCCTGAAGCGCTGTACGAACAACCTTGGTCGGGTCGATTACGCCAGCTGCGACGAGGTTTTCATAGACGTCGGTCGAGGCGTTGAAGCCCTGATTTTCGTCATTTTCACGGAGCAGGTTGCCCGAAACGACAGCGCCGTCATGGCCCGCGTTCGTTGCGATCTGACGCAGCGGCGCGATGATGGCCTTGCGGATGATGTCGATGCCGCGGGTCTGGTCGTCATTGATGCCCTTCAGGCCTTCGAGAGCCTTGGTGGCATAAAGGAGGGCCGTACCGCCGCCGGGGACGATGCCTTCTTCAACGGCTGCGCGGGTTGCGTGCAGCGCATCGTCGACGCGGTCCTTGCGTTCCTTGACTTCGACTTCAGTCGATCCGCCAACCTTGATCACGGCAACGCCGCCAGCAAGCTTTGCGAGACGTTCCTGCAGCTTTTCCTTGTCGTAATCACTGGTGGTGATTTCGATCTGCTGCTTGATGGCTTCGGTGCGGGCCTTGATGGAATCCGCATCGCCAGCGCCGTCGACGATGACTGTGTTGTCCTTGTCGATGGTAACGCGCTTGGCCTGGCCGAGCATGGCGAGCGTGACGGTTTCGAGCTTGATGCCGAGGTCTTCGGAGATCATTTCGCCCTTCGTCAGGATCGCAATGTCTTCGAGCATCGCCTTGCGACGATCACCGAAGCCCGGTGCCTTCACAGCAGCGATCTTCAGGCCGCCACGCAGCTTGTTGACCACGAGCGTTGCGAGTGCTTCGCCTTCAATGTCTTCCGCGATGATGAGGAGCGGACGACCCGACTGAACGACAGCTTCCAAAATGGGCAGCATCGCCTGCAGGTTCGACAGCTTCTTTTCGTGGATCAGGATGTAAGGATCAGCCAGTTCGACCGACATCTTTTCCGGATTGGTGATGAAGTAAGGCGAGAGATAGCCACGGTCGAACTGCATGCCTTCAACCACGTCCAGCTCGCTGTCCATGCCCTTGGCTTCTTCGACGGTGATCACGCCTTCCTTGCCGACCTTTTCCATGGCTTCAGCAATCATGTTGCCGATTTCAAGTTCGCCATTGGCAGAGATCGTGCCGACCTGCGCGATTTCCGACGTGCCGGAAACAGGCTTGGAACGCTTCTTGAGGTCTGCAACCACAACGCCAACCGCCTGATCGATGCCGCGCTTGAGATCCATCGGGTTCATGCCGGCCGCAACCGACTTCATGCCTTCGCGAACGATGGCCTGCGCCAGAACCGTTGCGGTGGTGGTGCCGTCACCCGCTGCGTCGTTCGCCTTGGAAGCGACTTCGCGGATCATCTGCGCGCCCATGTTCTCGAACTTGTCCTTCAGTTCGATTTCCTTGGCGACGGTGACGCCGTCCTTTGTGATGCGCGGGGCGCCGAACGACTTGTCGATAACGACGTTGCGGCCCTTAGGACCAAGCGTCACCTTTACCGCGTCAGCGAGAATGTCGACGCCGCGCAGAATGCGTTCACGCGCGTCACGACCGAATTTTACGTCTTTTGCAGCCATTTGGATGCTCCTTTAAAAATTCTGTTTGAATTGGAAGTGGAGGAAGTTGAGGCCCTCAAGCCCCGGAAATCCGTTCCCCTAATCCTCAGCCGAGGATGCCGAGGATGTCCGATTCCTTCATGATGAGCAGATCTTCGCCATCAACCTTGACCTCAGTACCCGACCACTTGCCGAACAGAACGCGGTCACCGGCCTTGACGTCGAGCGGTGTAACCTTGCCGTCTTCAGCCTTGGAGCCTGAACCGGCAGAAACGATTTCGCCTTCCTGCGGCTTTTCCTTGGCGGTGTCTGGGATGATGATGCCGCCGGCCGTTTTTTCTACGGCTTCAATACGGCGGACGAGCACGCGATCGTGCAACGGACGAAATGCCATGTGTATGACCCTCTTTCGAAGTGTGAATGTGGATTAGCACTCACATAACACGAGTGCTAACGAGACGGCATATGGGTAGCGAGGTGGCGAGCGTCAAGGATTCTGCGGGAGAATTTTAGCCTT
>CAIMDB010000008.1 GCA_903839675.1 uncultured Sphingomonadales bacterium | reverse complement strand
TGCGCTTGTCGCGATCTCGGGCGGTGGCGCTTATGCAGGGCATATTGCCGCTGCCATGCCCGACCGGGTGACAACCTGGCACATGCTCGCCGCCATTGCTTCAGCCCCGCCAACGAGCCCTGTCTGCGCTGCCGATCAGGCCACGCTGGAGGCGGGGCTTGCACAACAGGTCGGCGCCCCGCGTCAGTTCTGGGCCATGCCCAAGGATGGCGTCGCGGGTAAAGTCCCCGGCTTCATCGACCGCGCGGCAGATGAAGGCGCACATGCCTATTTCATCGCCGGGCAGCGCGGCGATGCGCGCGGTGTCGCACGCGAATATCGCCGGTTCTGTGACGCACCCGCACCGGTCGCGGCGTTCCCGGCGCCAGCCTTTTTCTATTATGGTGAGGCCGACGCGCTCGTCCCGCCAGATCAGGGTGACTATTGGGCCGGTAAAGTGGCGGGCAAAGTAACCTTCCGCCGATATCCCGGCGAAGGCCATGATGTGCAGTACCGCCACTGGGATCAGCTATTGCTCGATGTCGCAGGGCGGGGCGACCACACGCTGGTCTGCGGACGTGGTCGCGCCCGGCTGGTGGCCGGGCTCGTCGCGCCAGCCCAACTGACCAAGGGTGCGACACTTGGCATCTGTGCCTGGCAGGCCGGACACAGGAAAGGGCCCTATCATGACGCCGCAAAGTGATTTTGAAGAGTCCGGCCACGGTCTGCGCACGCCGCTGGAGGGCGTGGCTGCCAAGCCACTCACGCCGGGTGAGCCGATTGCGGCGCCCTTGCACCTGATCAGCCCGACCGTGCCGCGAGAGTGGGTCGACTATAACGGGCATATGAGCGAGTCCTGCTACCTCCTCGCCTTCGGGGATCAGTCGGACGCATTCTTTCGAATGATCGGGATTGATGAGGCTTATCGCGCGGTCGGGTATTCGCTGTTCACTGTGCAGACGATGATCTTCAATCTCGCCGAGGCACATCTTGGTGATCGGCTGGATATGTCGCTCCAGTTGATCGATGCGGACGAGAAGCGGCTGCACATCTTCCACGCCATGCACAACGCAGAGACGGGCGAACTCCTCGCGACCGGCGAGCAAATGCTGGTGCATGTCGACATGGCGGCCGGACGCAGCACACCGATGCCGGCAGACCTCAACGCGCGCGTGCAGGCCGTGCTTGCCGCCCATGCGGACCTTCCGCGCCCTGCTCAAGCCGGGCGCAATATCGCTATCAAACGGAATCCAAACTGATGCATTTTGAACTCTCCTCCGAACAGCAGATGCTGGTCGAAACCGTGCGGCGCTTTGTCGAGACCGAGCTCTATCCCCATGAGAAAATGGTCGAAGAGACCGATGACGTGCCGGCAGAGCTTGCTGCCGAAATCCAGGCCAAGTCGCAGGCCCTCGGCCTCTATGCCGTGAATATGCCCGCAGAGCTGGGCGGTGGCGGCCTTGGGACGTTCGACACGACGCTGATGGAGCGCGAACTCGGCCGCGCCAGCTATGGGCTACAGATGATGATCGCGCGGCCGAGCAATATCCTGCGCGGGTGCGAGGGCAGCCAGATCGAGGACTACCTCCTCCCCACGATCCGGGGGGAGCGGCACGATTGTCTCGCCATGACCGAGCCTGATGCCGGATCCGACGTCCGCTCCATGCGCACCTTTGCGCGGCGCGATGGCAGCGACTTTGTCATCAACGGCTCCAAGCATTTCATCAGCCATGCCGATGTCGCGGACTTCGTGATCCTCTGCGCAGCTACAGGCGAGGCAGGCGGCAGGAAGACAATCAGCTGCTTCCTTGTCGATTTCGACACCCCCGGCCTCACCCGCAGGCGCGGCCCCAAATGCGTATCACACCGGGGCTACCACCAGTGCGAGCTGATCTTTGAGGATTGCCGCGTGCCTGCCACCAGCTTGCTTGGCGAACTCGACAAGGGCTTTGATCTGATGGGGCAGTGGCTGGGTTCCACCCGCCTGCAGGTCGCCACGACGTCGGTCGGGCGTGGCCACCGCGTGCTCGAAATGGCGACCCAGTGGGCCGCGACGCGCAAACAATTCGGACAGGCCATCGGCAAGTTTCAGGGCACCGGCTTCAAGCTGGCCGACATGAAGACCGAACTGGAAGCGGCCGAACTCCTGACCCTCCGCGCGGCCTGGAAAGACGATCAGGGCATGATGACCGATACCGATGCGGCCATGGCTAAGCTGTTCGCCTCCGAAGCACTCGCCCGCGTAACCGACAATGCGCTGCAGATCTTTGGCGGCATGGGGCTGATGGATGAGCTTCCCATCGAGCGTTTCTGGCGCGACGCACGCGTTGAGCGTATCTGGGACGGCACCAGCGAAATCCAGCGCCACATCATCAGCCGCGCGCTGCTGCGTCCGCTGGAAGTATGAGCGCAGACAGATTGGCCCGCCTACTGCGCCCGCGCAGTCTGGCGATTGTGGGCGGCAAGGCAGCCGAGGAAGCTGTGCGTCAATGCCGTGCATTGGGGTTTGCGGGCCCAATCTGGCCGGTCAACCCAAATCGCGCGGAAATGGGCGGGCTGGCCTGCTTTGCCGATATGGCGGCGCTGCCTGAAGCGCCTGACGCCGTGTTCATCGCCGCTCCCGCTCCCGCGACAATTGCGCTGGCGGGGGAGTTGACGGGAACAGGCGGTGCCATCTGCTACGCGGCGGACTTTGCCGAGAGCGGAGAACACGGGCAGGGGAGACAGGCCGAACTGATCGCCGCTGCCAATGGCGTGCCGCTGATCGGCCCAAATTGCTATGGTATGCTCAACCTGTTTGACCGTGTGGCGCTGTGGCCGGACCAGCATGGCTGCCTGCCCATCGCTTCCGGAAAGGGCGTCGCCATCATCAGCCAGAGCGGTAACCTCGCGCTCAACTTCACGATGCAGACGCGGGGCCTGCCGATTGGCTATGTCATCTCGGTCGGTAATTGCGCGGATGTCACCCCGGCTGACTTGATCGAAGCCCTCATCAAGGACGAGCGGGTCAGCGCCATTGGCCTGCATCTGGAAGGCCTGGGTTCGGTCGCGCGGTTTTCCGAAGCGTGCCTAGCCGCGCGTGCAGCCGGCGTGCCGTTGGTGGCGCTCAAGACCGGGGCGTCGGCCAAGGGCGCGGCGTTGACGCTGTCGCACACCAGTTCGCTCGCGGGTGCCGATGCGCTGTGCGACGCTTTGTTCGCGCGCTATGGCGTGGCCCGGGCGCATGATCCGGCGAGTTTCCTAGAGACACTCAAGCTGCTGCACGTGGCTGGTCCTTTGCGCGGACGGCGGATCACCAGCGCTAGCTGTTCGGGTGGTGAAGCCTCGCTCACCGCTGACTTGGCTGAGCGGGCAGGGCTTGAGACACCGGACTTCCCACCCGCGACACAGGCCGAGCTTGAAGCGGTGCTTGGCCCACGCGTGAACGTCGCCAATCCGCTCGACTATCACACCTATATCTGGGGCGATCTCGCCGCACAGACGGCGTGCTTTGCCGGCATGCTGGGGGCCGATTTCGAAGCGTCGTTGCTCATCCTTGATTTCCCTCGCGCAGACCGGTGCACGGCTGCAGATTGGGATGTAACCATCGCGGCCTATCTCGCAGCGGTACGGGCGCGCCCGGCACCAAACGGCACGGTGCGTATCGTGGCGAGTTCCCTTGCCGAGAATCTGCCCGAAGCCGTCTCCATGCAGTTGATCGCTGAAGGGATCCTGCCCGCATGTGGATTGTCTGAAGCGTTGCAAGCGGTCGCCGCCGCTGCCGGAATTGGCGAGGCCTGGTCTCGCTCTGCACCTGCGGCTCTGCCTGAGTCGCCGCCGCTTTTTTCGATCGAACCGAAAACTTGGGATGAAGTGCGCAGCAAGGCGTCCCTGTCCACGCACGGTGTGCCGGTGCCGCGCGGGCGCTTGCTGACATTGGCCGAACTGGAAGCTCTGTGCATTGATGACGCCGCGCCGCTGCCGGCGCCCTTTCCGCTCGTACTCAAGGCCGTGGGGGCCGATCTGGCT
The DNA here is from genome assembly GCA_903839675.1 of uncultured Sphingomonadales bacterium. GTDB lineage: Bacteria > Pseudomonadota > Alphaproteobacteria > Sphingomonadales > Sphingomonadaceae > Aquisediminimonas. The sequence continues at coordinate 172,736 of CAIMDB010000008.1, read as the reverse complement.
CACAAGACGGAGCTTGGCGGTGTGGCGCTCGGGCTCTCCAGCCGCGCAGACCTGCTCGCGGCCGCACGCCGCATGGCCGGACTTTGCGGCACCTATCTGATTGAGGAGATGGTCGGCGGGACGGTCGCTGAACTGATCGTCGGGGTTGGCCGCGATCCCCAGTTCGGCCTGTTCATGACGATTGGCGCGGGCGGCATTTTCGTCGAGTTGCTCAAACAGGTTGAGCAGGTGCTGCTGCCCGCCAGCCGCGCGGAGATTGAGGCGGCTCTGGCGCGGTTGCCGCTGCACAGCGTGCTTGTCGGTTATCGCGGCCGTGCGGGATGCGATATGCCAGCACTCATCGATGCCATTGAAGCCGTTGCCGCCTTTGCCATGGTGCATGGCGAAGGGCTGGAAGAACTCGACGTCAATCCGCTGCTCGCCTTGCCCCAAGGTGCCGTTGCGGTGGATGCGTTGATCCGAATGAGGGAGCCTTCATAATGAGTGCCGTCACGCTTGAACGCCGCGCCAATGTGCTGATCATCACGCTCGACCGGCCCAAGGCCAACGCCATTGACGTGGCGACGAGCCTCGAACTCTATGCGGCGTTCACGACGTTGAACGATGATCCGGCGCTCAGGGTCGGCATCATCACCGGCACAGGCCGTTTCTTCTCCGCGGGATGGGACCTTGGCGCGGCCAACGAAGGGGAGACAGTCGACGCCGATCATGGCCCCGGCGGCTTTGCCGGTCTTACCGAGTATTTCACCCTGACCAAGCCCGTAATTGCGGCTGTCAATGGTCTCGCGGTGGGTGGAGGGTTTGAGCTGGCACTGGCCGCCGACCTGATCGTCGCCAGCACCGCTGCGCGCTTTTGGCTGCCCGAGGCGCAGCTTGGCATGCTCCCGGATTCAGGCGGGTTGCTGCGCCTGCCCAAGGCCATCCCGGCACGGCTGGCGCGCGAGATGATCCTCACCGGACGGCGGCTTGAGGCAGATGAGGCGCTCGCGCTGAACCTCGTGAACCGCGTTGTAGAGCCCGAGGCGCTGCTCGACAGCGCGACGGAGTTGGCCGAAGCAATCGCCCGCGCCGCGCCGCTCGCCGTCACCGCCGCACGGGACATTCTGCGTGCGACCGAGGGTGTGGAGGTGGAAGAGGGCTATACGCTGATGCGCAGCGGGGCGATCCCCTCTTATCGCGCGATGCTCGCTTCTGACGATGTCCTCGAAGGCCCGCGCGCCTTTGCAGAAGGTCGCGTACCTGAGTGGAAAGGGCGCTAGGCCGCTTTCCAATCCACAGGTTCAACCTTGGGCAAGATGCCGAGCCAGCCGATGAGCCCCAGAATATTGACGAGGCCCGCCAGCAGGAACGCGGTGCTGTAAGAGCCTCCGCCCGCATCAATCAGCACACCGGCGAAAAACACGCCGATGATCCCCGGCATATTGCCCATCATATTCTGCACCCCCACCCAGCGTGCGGCGGCGGAGGGGCCGGCCATGATCTGCGGGATGATGAAATAGGCGGGGCAAGAAAGGCCAAGCGCGATTTCGTAAACGAACAGAAGCGCGATGCACCAATAGATTGGCATGGCTGGCATGGCGAGCATGCACACCAAGCCCGCCAGATGCGCGAGGGCCAGGGGTCCCTTGAGCGTGAGCGAAGGGGACCATCCGCGCGCTATCGCCTTGTCGATGGCCCAGCCGGCAAACAGAGCGGCCAGCGCATTCACGAGGTAGGCGCTCGAAACCACCGCCGCCATATCCTCCTTCGAAAAGCCGCGCTGCATTTCGAGGTACATTGGCAGATAGCCGAGAATGAAATACCAGTTCCAGTTGCCCGCAAAGTGGCCGAGCGAGGCCCCCCACAAAGCCCGCTTGCCGAGGATCTGGCGCATCGTGACCGGTTGCTCGCTCAGGGCATCAACGGGCTTCGCTTCGTTAATCCGCACCCGGCTCCAGGGGATCAACCAGAGCAGCGAGATTGCGCCGAAAATGAAGAATGTCGCGCGCCAGCCCCATTGGGCCATCATGAAGCCGCCGAGCAGCGTGCCCACAGCAGGCCCGACCAGATAGCCGAACCCGATCACTCCGTTGGCCAGGCCCATCTGCGTGCGTGGAACATTGGTGGCGATGATCTTGGAGGTCGTTGTGAACGCCACGCTCTCGCCCATGCCCAGCATCAAGCGCAGGACGAACAGGCCCATGAAGCCTTCGACAAAGCCGGTGAGGAGTGTGGAGAGCGACCACAACAGCGCGCCAAGGCCGAGCACGAGCTTGCCACCGATCCGGTCCGACAGGGCACCCGCCGGAAGCTGGCAGAACGCATAAGCAAAATAGAACGCCGCCGCGAGCGCGCCATAGGCTGTGGCCGAGAGATTGAGATCCGCCCGGATTTGCGTCGCGCCGGTCGCAAGATTGCCGCGGTCGATGTAATTGATGAACAGGCTCAGCGCCATCAGCCCGACGAGGACGATCGCCCCTGTCGTGCGGGGTGATCGCGCCTCACTCTGCATAGTCAGATCCCTGCCGGTCCAGCATGCGCTTCAGCGCCGCGAAATGGAGGTCAATGCGGTCTAGACCCTCGACCTTGGCGGACGTCGTATATTGCTCGACCGTCAGACTCAAAGTGGGTTCGGGCACAAGGCGCAGCTTCTGGCCGCTGGATTGCGCGAGGATTTGAGTCATCGCGGCGCGCTCAAAGAAATAGAGCGTGTTGAACGCATCGGCGATGCTCACTCCGGTGACTGCCACACCGTGGTTACGTAGCAGCAACACGGATTTGTCGCCAAGCGCGGCGGCCATGCGCCTGCCTTCGCCACTGTCGAGCGCAAATCCGGAATAGTCACAGCAGGCCATCAGCCCGGCAAAGCCGATCGCGTTTTGGCTCGCCATCAGGAGCTCCGGCGCCTCCAATAAGCTCAGCGCCGTCGCATAGGGCATATGGGTGTGCATAACACAGGCCACATCGGGCCGGGCGGCATGTATCGGCGCGTGGATGTGAAAGGCCGTGTCCTCCACCGGCCCTTCGCCTGAAAGCACATTGCCCGCAAAATCAACCACAAGGAAATCACGCGCGCGGATTTCAGACCAGTGCAGGCCGAAAGGTGCGAGCAGGAAGCGGTCCATATGTCCCGGCACAAGCACGGTGAAGTGGTTGTCGATGCCCTCATGATAGCCGTAATGCACGGCGAGCCGGTGGGCTGCTGCCAGATCTACGCGTGCCTGCCATTCGGTGGCATCACAGCCCCCCAACGTCATCAGGGGTTGAGGCCGGTTTCAAGGCCCCGCTGCAAAGGCTTGCGCAACAGCAGAATGAGCGTGGCGCCCACCGCGCCAATGGCGGCATCCATTGCCCAAAAGGCCGAAGGCGTCATCTGGTCAAAGTAGCTGCCGACCCATCCCGCCATCACATGGGCAACAAATGGCGAGAGGAAGGCGACGCCCATCAATGTCGAGGCCATGCGCGGCGGGGCTGCCTTGCTGACAATGGCCATGGTCGTCGGCCAATAATACATCCAGCCTAGCCCCATGATCAGCCATCCCGCAATCGCCCAGCCCGCGTGGACACTGTCCGGTTCGGTGAGACCCCAATTGCCATAGGCAAACAGCAAGGCTGCAAAGGCGACGATGGCGGTGCCGATCCCTTGCTTGGTCACGCTGGCCGGTTCATTGCCCCGCTTCGATTGCCAACTCCAGAGTACCACCAAGACAGGTGCAAACAGAATAGACCCTAGCGAGTCCATCGACGCAAACCAGCTGGAGGGCATTACGCCCAGTGGGGTGGCAAGGTTCACATATTGATCCACCCAAAGGATGCCGATGCTCCACACCATTGGATAGGTGATTTCCGCCGGAATAGTGAGTGCGATCACCAAGAGAAGGAAAAGAACGCGCTTGCGCTCACTTGCGGTCAAGGGCGCGGCCTTCTCACGTTCGCGCCGGACCGGCCGGTCGTCTGGCAAGTGCTTTTGGCCAAGCATGTAGCTGACCAAAGCAAGAAGCATCAACGCTGCCGCAACGGCAAAGCCCGTGTGCCAGCCATAAATAGCCGCGACCAGCCCGGTGACGAGGGGGCCGCTGGCGGCTCCAATGTTGATGCCGGTTGAAAAAATGGTGTAGCCACGCGACCGCATGGAATCATCATCGCGCGGATAAAGCGATCCGACTTGCGCCGAAATATTGCCTTTGAGAAACCCGGAACCGAGGATGAGCAATAAGAGCGCGAGCAGGAAGGTCGAATAAAACGACATCGCCAGATGGCCTGCACTCATGAGCAGCACGCCGATCATGACGGTGCGCTTTGCCCCCAAAATCCGGTCAGCCACCCATCCGCCGAGAAGCGGCGTGAAATAGACGAGCCCTGCATACCAGCCATAGACGATGGAGGCGAAGGCCACGTCGGACATGGTGCCGTTGAACCCGATCAGACCTCTGAGTGTCGAAAGTCCGACGACTTCAGCCGCATGTTTCGGCAGCAGATCTTTGACCATGTAGAGCGTCAGAAGCGCCGACATTCCGTAGAAGGAAAAGCGTTCCCATGTCTCGGTGAAAGCCAGATAGTAGACACCCTTGGGATGGCCGCCGACCTTTTCAGAATGCTGTGCTGCGCTGTCCATCTGTATCCCCCAACGTGCCCTATGTTCCGTGCCCGCACATTTCTGCAAGACGTCCAGACCGAATGTCGTTCGGAAAGGTGTCAGGCAATCGGGCATTCTCCCATCGCACGCGATGAGCGGATATCATGGTCTTAGCGCTGGGGGTGGCTTGCGCAAGAGGGATAAAGACTTGAACCCTAAGTGCGATTCATCTGTCCATTGAGAGAGCTTTTGGTGGAGAGTCCCGACCAGTCGACTTGTCTCGGTCGACCAAAAGGCTGGTCGAAATAGTCCTGAAGACAATGGCGGCCGATTAGGCGAGGAACCGTTCTAATACCGCAGACTGCTCTGCTGTGAAGTGCAGGCCCAGCTTGCTGCGGCGCCACAAGATATCTTCTGCCGACTGCGCCCATTCGCGATCAATGAGATACCGGACTTCCCGTTCGGTCAGGCCATGGCCGAAATGATGTCCGCAATCGGAGAGCGATTTTGCGCCGCCGAGAATGTGCGTGGTGAGTGTGCCGTAACTGCGGACCAAGCGGGCCGCCCAGGCATGTTCAAGGAACGGATAAAGCCTGACAATTTCATCGACCAGCTGCGCCGCGCCATCGATTGGGAAGTCTCCCCCGGGAAGCGCCTCTGTGTCCGTCCAGTGCGCCGCTGACAAATGCGACAGGCGCGGTGCCAGCAGATCCACGGCTTCCTGCGCGAGATGACGATATGTGGTAATCTTGCCGCCGAAGATCGACAACATTGGTGCGCCGTCTGCCTCGGGTGTCATGTCCAGACGATACCCGCGCGTGGCCGCTTCTGGCTTCTCCGAACCATCGTCAAACAGGGGGCGAACACCGGAGAATGTCCATATCACGTCACTGGGAGAGATTGGCTTTTCGAAATAGAAGTTCACGCCGTCACAAAGATAGGCGATTTCCTCTTCGCTGGCCTGCACCTTGTCCGGTCCCGCTTCATGATCGCGGTCGGTTGTGCCTACCAACGTGAAATCTTGCTCATAGGGAATGGCAAAGAAGATGCGTCCGTCCGGCAACTGGAAGAAGTAAGAGAACTCATGGTCAAACAACCGGGACACAACGATGTGCGATCCGCGGACAAGGCGGATGCGGCCGGAGCTCCGTGCCTCTGAGCGATCCAGCAAGTTCATCACCGATGGGCCAGCTGCATTGACCACAGCACGCGCGGTGAACGTGCCCACAGCTGTGGTGATCTCCCACACACCGTCCTTGCGCACAAGCTGCTCCACTTTGCAGCGCGTCCGAACGTCTGCGCCACGGTCTGCCGCATCCCGGGCGTTCAGCACGACAAGCCGCGCATCATCCACCCAGCAATCAGAATAGGCGAAGCCATTTTTGAACTGTGGCTTCAGAGCTTTGCCAGCCTCGTGCTGGCGCAAATCAATGCTTTTGGTAGGCGCCAGCTTTTTTCGGCCGCCAATGTGATCGTAGAGGAACAAGCCCAGCCGCAGCAGCCAGCGGGGACGAAGCCCTGCCACATGAGGCAGCACGAAGCGCATCGGCCAAATGATGTGCGGGGCGATGGACCAGAGGCGCTCTCTTTCGCTCAGAGCTTCCCGGACAAGGGCGAATTCGTAATGTTCAAGGTAACGCAGTCCGCCATGGATCAGCTTGGTGGACGCCGAAGACGTTCCACTGGCCAAATCCGCCGCTTCAAGGAGCAAGGCGCGCGCGCCACGGCCGGCTGCATCGCGGGCAATCCCAGACCCGTTCACCCCGCCGCCGATGACGGCAATATCATACGTCGTGGGATCACCGGTCATAGCGGACCCGCAATGCATCGTGCTGGAACTGAGGGACTAGAACGATACATTGTAAATCAGCGCTCCGATTTTCTGACGCTATTTGAAGACGACCGTGCGATTGCCGTTGAGCATCACGCGATGTTCGCTGTGGAGCTTGACTGCGCGGGCGAGGACACGGCTTTCGGTGTCTTGCCCCTGTGCGATCAGGTCTTCGACGGTATCGGAATGATCAACAATGGATACGTCTTGCGTGATGATCGGCCCTTCATCAAGGTCTGCCGTCACATAATGTGCTGTGGCGCCGACCATTTTGACACCGCGCTCATGGGCGCGATGATAGGGCTTGGCACCCTTGAACCCTGGCAAGAAGCTGTGATGAATATTGATCACGCGGCCATCCAGCTTTTGGCAAAGCTTGTCGGACAGAACCTGCATGTAACGGGCGAGGATGATGAGATCGACCTGCTGGTCTTCCACCATCTCTAGCAGCTTGGCTTCCTGCTCGGCTTTGTTTTCCGGCGTGATGGGCATGTGATGGAAGGCAATACCATCATGCTCCACGCGGCGCTGCCAGGTTGTATGGTTGGAAACGACGCTGGTGACATCAATTGGCAGTCGCTGGGTTGATGTGCGGTAAAGCAGGTCGTTCAGGCAGTGGCCGCCCTGGCTTATCATGATCATGGCCCGCAGCTTGCGCTTCAGATTTTGGATGCTCCAGTCGAGTTCGAACGTGGCTGCAACGGGTGCGAACGCTAGGCTAAAACGTTCTGCTGTCATGTCCGCCGGGCTGGCGATGGCGATGCGCATGAAGAACCGACCGTTATCACAATCACGGAATTGCGCGCTTTCCACGATATTGCAGTCTTGGCTGACAATCGAATTCGAGACCGCCGCGACGATCCCTTTGCGGTCCACACTGGCAATGAGCAGGACAAAATCGGCAGCTTGCTTCACGTTTTTCTACCCCGGCAATATTGAATTTTGTTGCGCCTAGCGGCGCCTTGATGCACTTTCCAACTGGGGGCTGCCTACATAAGGCGTTCTAATTCGGCGATGTAGATGTTGTGATTGGGCGATTAATTTAATTTACCGTTTCAGAAAATTTGCTCATTTGTGACAAAAGGGGCAGGAATCCATCGTGCTTCAGAATTTTATAAAAAATCTGGTTCTCAGCCATGAGCAAACGAACCAAAACCGGGGAGAATACCTTTGAAATCATCTCTAAAACTCACGACGGCTGCGCTTGTTATCGCAGCGCTCGGTGCTGGCAGCGGTCCGGCATTTGCTCAGGACACGGGCGCGTCGAACGATGCTGGCGGTGTCGCTGACATCGTTGTGACGGCCAACCGTCGCGATGAATCGCTGCAGGACGTGCCGATGACACTGCAAGCGTTCAGCACGGACACGCTGAGCAAGCTGAACGTCACGACACTCACCGACCTTCTAAAGTACACGCCAAACGTGACTTTCGGCAGCAACGGCCCGGGCGGCGGCGCGATCTTCATGCGCGGCCTGTCGGCTGGCTTTGCCGGTCAGCAGTCGTCGGCCACGATTGGCGGCTTCCCGAACGTTGCGCTTTACCTCGACGACCAGTCGATGCAGTTCCCAGCCCGTAACGCCGACGTTTATGTCGCTGACATTGAGCGCGTCGAAGTTCTCGAAGGTCCGCAGGGGACGCTGTTCGGCGGCGGCGCGCAGGCTGGTGTGGTTCGCTACATCACCAACAAGCCCAAGCTCGACAAGTTTGAAGGTCGCATGGAAGGCAGCTTCGGCGGCACTTCCGGCGGCGCGGCAAATGCTTCGTTCAATGCGATGGTCAACGTTCCGATCATCGAAGACAAGTTGGCGATCCGTGCTGTGATTTACACCGATCACCATGGCGGCTACATCGACAACCAGTTCTCCACCTTCACGCGCCAGCCGACCGATCTTGGGGCCTACTATCTGGCCTATCAGGGCAACGGCAACCGTTTGACACCTGCCCAGCAGACCAACGACGGCAAGTACAACAACAACCCGCTTGTGGAAGACAACTTCAACCCGGTGGACTATACCGGTGGTCGTGTCGCGCTCGCCTGGAAAGTCTCGCCCGATTGGGATGTGCTGCTGACTCAAGCTTATCAGAGCCTGCAGTCGAAGGGCACCTTCGCCACCCAGACCTACACCTACGACTACGCACCTTTGACGGGCAATTCGGCAACGCTGTTTTCGCCGCAGTTTAACAAGGATTCGTATTCGAACACGGCTTGGACCATCAACGGCAACGTCAACGATTTCAGGTTGATCTACACCGGTGCCTATCTGACCCGTAACATCTCGCAGCAGGGTGACTACACCAACTATGCGCGCGCAACGTACGGCATCTTTTATCAGTGCACAGGCGGTGCCAACTATTACTTCGGCGCTGGCCTCGCACCGTTCTGCCATGAGCCGAACAGCTTCTGGAAGGACAAGGTCCGCAATACGCACCAGACCCATGAATTCCGTATCAGCACGCCTGATACTGGCCGGTTCCGCGCCATCGCGGGTGCCTATTACGAAGAGTTCGCGATTGAGGACAACATGGATTGGCATTACAAGACCATTCCATCGTGCGATCCTGCGCTGACGGCAGCTCAGATCCGCGCTGCGGGCTCTGTTTGCCTCGGTCTCGTTGCTCCAAACCCTGCTGCTACGCTGAACGTGGCGGGTCCGCGTGGTCCAGCTATCGCCCTTGGTCAGGACATCCAGCGCGGTTACAAGCAGTATGCAGCATTCGGCTCGGTTGATTTCGACATCTTGCCGAACCTGACGATCACTGCCGGCACGCGTTACTACAACTACCAGAACTATGAGACGGGCTCCGTCTACTCCTCGTTCAACGGTGGCTGCTACCAGGTCCCAGTGTGCGTGACGGGTTCCAACCTTGATGCCCTTAACCTCAAGTCCAAGTATACGGGCTTTAAGAGCAAGGCCACGATCACCTGGAAGCCCAAAGACGGCACGATGGTCTACGCCACGTTTAGCGAAGGCTTCCGTCCCGGCGCGTTCAACCGTGGCCCTTCGGCGCGTGTTAACGATCCGATCAACGTTGGCGTTAAGCAGTTGCTCGTTCCGGCAGCATATGCACCAGATAACCTAATCAACTACGAAATGGGTCTGAAGACCGATCTGTTTGATCGGAAGGTTACGTTTAACGCATCTGCCTATTACATGGAATGGAAAGATACGCAGATTGGCTTCTTCAACCCGGCTGCCGGCTTCGGCAACACCGCGTTTGGAACCAACGGCCCAACCTACCACATCAAGGGCGTGGAAGCGCAGATCGTGGCACGTCCGACCGGTGGTCTGACGATCCAGGGTTCAGCGACGTACAACGACAGCAAGCAGGCCAACGCGCCGTGCTTCATTGCCAACAACCCGGCTGCTTCGTCCTTCGGTAAGTGCATCACGCAGGTCCGCGTGGGCAGTTCCGTGCTTCCTGTTCAGAGCCCGTTTGGCAACGTTGGCGGCATCACGCCGTTCAGCCCGCACTTCCAGGGCAACATCCGTGTTCGTTACGAGTTTGACGGTCCAGCTGACGCGCAGTGGTTTGTTGCTGGTGGCGTGAACTACACAAGCTCGATGTACAACCAGCCGGCGACCTATCCGTCGGGCGATGTTGCCGGTAACGGCAGCGTGCTTGGTCCAAACGGGATCATCGTTCCCGCAACGACCGTTCTGCGCTACAAGATGCCAGGCTATGCCCTGACTGATGCGCAGGTCGGCTTCACGCGTGACGATTGGACCGTGACGGTCTTCGGCGACAACCTGTTCAACAGCGATGCTTCGACGTTCACCAACTCGTCGCAGTACATCAAGACCTCGACGATCGTGCGTCCGCGCACTTATGGCCTCAAGATCAGCACCAAGTTCTGATCTCGTGCCACGATGAAGTGATAGGCAGGGGCGGTGCCATAGGCATCGCCCCTTGCTTTTTTAGGGCGCCGCAAGTTTGACAAGCGTCCGGCGATTGCCGACACATTAGGGCATCATGGCCACACAAAACGACCTTCCGATTTCTGATACTGCCCGGCCAACGCCGTCCGTTTCCGCGTCTCCGCTGTCTGCAGAGATCAACGGTTTGCGTGCACTGCAAGCCAATGGTGACCATGCAGGCGCCGTGTCTGGCGCAAGCCGCCTGCTTGAGGTCGAGCCGACAAACCGGGACCTGCTCCTGATCGCGTCACATTCACTGCGGATGACCCAGCAGACTGAAGCCGCGTTCGCCATGCTCGCCAGGCTAGAACAGCATCATCCTCATTTTAGCCAATTGTTCCTAGAACGCGGCCTTTGCCATGTCGCACGGCGTGATGCGCCTGCTGCAATTGCCGACCTGCGGACTGCGGTCATGGTCAATTCCGCCCTGACAATGGGCTGGCACATGCTCGACGGGCTCTACCGGATGACGGGTGACCCAACCAGTGCGGCGGTCGCCGCTAAGCATGTTGCGCATCTCACCAGCGTTCCGCCACCGATCGTCCACGCGAAGGTCCTGTTTGGCGATGGCGAAGTGGATGAAGCGGAAATGCAAATCCGCCGGTTCCTGCTCGAATTCGGCGATCATCCAGAAGCGATGCGTCTGCTCGCGCAGATCGGACATTTGCGCAATGTGTTCGATGATGCCGAAACGCTTTATGCCGGTGTGCTGGCCATGGTGCCGGAACATCACGATGCGCGCCGTGAATATGTGCAGGTGCTGATTGCGCGGCACAAATTCCCCCAGGCGCGCGACGCCCTTGAACCGCTGCTCAAGATTGATCCTGCCGCCCATCCCCACCGCATTCAGGCGGCGACCATTCAAGTCGGTCTTGGGGATTTTGAAGGGGTGATCCCGGCCTATCGTGAGATGTTGGGTGAGATCCCCGGGGACTCGCCGATGGCGCGGGTGCGCCGTGCCGACCTCAACCTGTGGCTCGGCCATGCGCTCAAGACCGAGGGGCGGACTGATGAGGCAATCGACGCCTATATGGCCGCCACTGCCGACCGACCCGATTTCGGCGATGCCTGGTGGAGCCTCGCCAACCTCAAGACCTATCGCTTCACGGATGCATCCATCGCCATCATGCGTGAACGCCTCGATGACGTCGCCACTGCCGAAACTGACCGGATCCACATCGCGTTTGCGCTGGGCAAAGCGCTTGAGGATAAAAGTGATTACGCCGCGTCTTGGGCTGCTTATGAGCGGGGCAACGCCATGCATCGCGCGAGCAACGGCTACATCCCTGACTTTTTTGAGACGAACACCCGCGAACAAAAGCGCGTGTGTACAGCGCCATTCTTTGCCGAACGCGCAGGCTGGGGCTTAGATGACCCTTCGCCGATTTTCGTGCTTGGCCTGCCGCGATCAGGGTCAACGTTGATTGAGCAGATCCTCGCCTCACACAGCATGGTTGAAGGTACGCAGGAATTGCCCGATGTCCAGCGTATCGTGCATGAATTGCAGGGCCGCGAACTCAATTTTGATGAACCGCGTTATCCCGGCATTCTGCCCGAGCTTGATGCAGCCGCTATCCATGCCTTTGGCGCGCAGTACATCGCTGACACCATGCCCAACCGGGCTTTGGGTCGCCCCTATTTCATCGACAAGATGCCCAATAATTTCAGGCATGTAGGCTTGATCCACCTGATCCTGCCAAATGCCCGGATCATCGATGCGCGGCGCGAGCCAATGGCCTGTTGCTTCAGCAACTTTAAGCAGCTCTTCGCGCAGGGGCAGGAATTCACTTACGGGATCGAAGATATCGCCCGTTATTACCGCACTTACGTCGAGCTTATGGACCATTGGGATGCGGTGCTGCCCGGGCGCGTGCTGCGTGTTCAGCATGAGGATGTCATTGACGATCTCGAAGGCAGTGTCCGCCGCATTCTGGACTATTGCGGCCTCCCGTTTGAGGAAGCTTGCGTGGAATACCACAAGACCAAGCGCAGCGTGCGGACGCCGAGCTCCGAGCAGGTCCGCCAACCGATTTTCCGTGATGGGCTGGACCAGTGGAAGAATTTTGAGCCTTGGCTTGAGCCGTTGCGGACGGCTTTGGGGCCTGAATTGGTCAAATTGTGAGGGGATGAGACATGGCGAGTAAAGCACCGGCCAACGCGGACGAGGTATCGACGCTCGGACAGCGTTGGTATGTCCTGTTCATCATGATGCTGGTCTACACCATCAGCATCGCGGACCGATATGTCCTGTCGACGCTGCTTGGACCCATCAGCAAGGAACTGAATCTCAGCGATATCGGTGCGGCCTCGCTCGGTATTCCGCTGGCGCTCTTCTATGTGCTTATGGGTATTCCGCTGTCTTGGCTCTGTGACAGATCAAATCGGCGGACGCTCTTGGTGGCATGCGTTGCGGTTTGGTCACTAATGACGGCGCTGACAGGCTATACGCGTGGCTATTATGATCTTCTGCTGGCGCGCATCGGCGTGGGAGTTGGCGAAGCGGGTGGAACGCCAGCCTGCAACTCGATCATCGCGGACTATTTTCCGGCAGACCGCCGCTCCATGGCTATGACCATTTTTGCGCTCGGGGCGCCAATTGGTGCTTGGCTTGGGTCGGACCTTGCCGGTTATATCTCCAACCTGCACGGCTGGCGCGCGGCATTTCTTGTCCTTGGCGTTCCGGGCATCATCCTCGCGGTCATCATCATGGTCACAATCAAGGAGCCCACGCGCGGACGCCTTGATGCTGTGGTGGAAGACAAGGCGCCCAGCGTGATGGAGACGTTGCGGTTCCTTTGGTCTCAAAAAGCAGCTGTCCATGCGATGATGGGTGCAGGACTCTCCGCCTTTTGGGGCTGGGGCCTGATGTGGTTTACCCCGCTGTTCCTCCAGCGGACCTATGGCATGGATGAAGGCGCTGCGGGCGGATTGCTTGGCGAGATCTATCTTGTTGGCGGTATCGGCGCGTCATTGGTGACGGCCTATGTCGTGGCACGGCCGAGTTTCACTGACCCGCGCAAAATCTCGAATTTGTTGGCCGTCGTCACCGCAGTTGCGACAATTCCATCCTTCCTTGCCTATTGGACCTATGATTTGGGCGTCGCCAAGCTGATGTGGTGGATCTTCATCCCGGCCATTTACTTCTACATTGGCCCAGCGATGGCGCTTTGCCAGAACCTCGCTGCCCCCAAGATGCGCGGCATGGCAATTGCCATTTCGCTCATCATTGCCAACCTGCTCAATCTCATTGTTGCGCCGGCCATCGTTGGGGGCCTTAGTGACTATTTTGCAGGGTCACAGCCTGCTGGTGCGGAATCACTGCGCCTCGCGCAGCTTGTGCTCGCACCCAGCGGGCTTTGGGCGGCCTGGCACTATTGGCGTGCAAGCAAGTACATCATCGAAGACCAGAAGCGCGCCGTTGGCTATGTTTGATATGCCGCTCAAGTCTTACATCGGGGGCAAGTGGGTCGCCCCCCATTCTTCGACGGCAATGCTAGATGCCATAAATCCGGCAACCGAAGAGGTTTGTGCGACCATCGCGCTGTGCGGGCCTGACGACGTTGATCAGGCTGTGGCGGCGGCTCGAGCTGCCTTTGATGGCTATGCGTCCACCTCGCTTGAGGAGCGGATTGCGCTCACCGAGAAACTCATCGCGGTTTTTGAACGCCGCTATGATGAGATGGTGGCCGCGATTTCGACAGAAATGGGCGCGCCCTATGATCTGTCGTTTAATTCTCAGGCCGAATGTGGCCCGGGGCATTTGAAGGAAACGATCAAGGCCGCGCGCGCCATGGCGTGGGACAGCCCCATCGGGTCGACAGGTGATCTGACCTATGAAGCGGTGGGTGTCTGTGTGCTCATCACCCCATGGAACTGGCCGATGAACCAGCTTGCGGCCAAGGTTGGCCCTGCGCTGATCGCGGGTTGCACGATGGTCCTGAAGCCGAGCGAAGTGTCGCCGCTCTCAGCACAGCTTTTTGCTGAGTTTATTGATGAAGCTGGCTTCCCGACCGGCGTGTTCAACATGGTCCATGGCACCGGTGCGATGATCGGAGAGGCACTCACAGGCCATCCCGATGTGGATATGGTGTCCTTCACTGGCTCTACCCGCGCGGGCATCCAGATTGCGAAATCGGCGGCAGAAACCGTGAAGCGCGTTTCTCAGGAACTGGGCGGAAAATCGGCCAATATCGTCTTTGCGGATTCAGGTTTGGAGGCCGCCGTCACGCGCGGTGTGCTGCACTGTTTTGGTAATACGGGCCAATCCTGCAATGCGCCGACGCGGATGCTCGTCGAGGCATCTGTTTATGAAGAGGCAGTCGCGATTGCCACCAAGGTTGCGCAGTCTGTTACGCTGGGGGACCCCATGGACAAGGGCCCACATCTCGGCCCGGTGGTCAGCAAGGCGCAGTTCGACAAGATTCAGGGCCTGATCCAAGTCGGCATTGATGAAGGCGCACGCGTCGTCGCCGGCGGCGTTGGCCGCGCGGATGGGTTCGACCGCGGTTACTATGTGAAGCCAACGGTCTTTGCCGGTGTCCACAACGACATGACCATCGCGCGCGAAGAAATCTTCGGCCCGGTGCTGGTTATGATCCCGTTCAAGGATGAGGCCGATGCGATCCGCATCGCCAATGACACGCCTTATGGCTTGGCCGGTTACATCCAGTCCGGAGACCTTGAGCGCGCCCGTCGTGTCGCGCGAAAGGTTCGGGCGGGCAGCGTCTACCTCAACGGAAATGGTCAGGATTATTGCTCCCCCTTTGGCGGGTATAAGCAGTCCGGCAATGGCCGCGAATGGGGCGCTTTTGGCCTGCATGACTTCCTAGAAGTCAAAGTCATCAATGGATTTTATCCCGCATGAAGCTTGTTGATATTGAGACCTTTGTGGTCGGCAATCCACCCCCGCATTTCGGCGGGCGCTACTTCGTCTTTGTGAAGCTGACGACCGATGGCGGTGTCTCCGGCATTGGGGAGGCCTATTGCGTCCCGTTTGAACCGCATCTCGTTGCGAAGATGATCGAGGATGTGTTCGCCCGCTATGTAGCCGGGCAGGACCCTCATGATATTGAGAGCATCTGGCGGCGCGTTTATTCCAGCGGCTTCACGCAGCATCCTGATCTGACGCTGATGGGCGTTCTCTCGGCCCTTGAAATGGCCTGCTGGGACATTGTCGGCAAGGAAGCCAATCAGCCCGTCTACAAGCTCTTGGGCGGACAGGTGCATGAGCGGCTGCGCGCGTACACCTACATCTATCCGCGCCCCGGTGATCAGACCGACGTCTATCACGATCCCGATCTGGCGGCGGAACGCTCGGTTGAATATCTCGCGCAAGGGTTCACTGCGCTGAAGTTTGATCCGGCAGGGCCTTATTCAGCCTTTGACGGACGTCAGCTTTCTCTTGAGGCGCTGGACCTCTGTGAGCGCTTTGCTCGCACATTGCGCGAAGCTGTGGGCACGAAGGCCGATCTGCTCTTTGGCACGCACGGACAGATGACAGCGGCAGGGGCGATCCGCCTGGCCAAACGCTTGGAGCCTGCCGACCCGCTGTGGCTGGAAGAACCGGTGCCGCCGGATGCGCCCGAGGAAATGGCCAAGGTTGCGCGTGCGACCAGCATTCCCATTGCGACGGGCGAACGGCTGGCCACGAAATATGATTTTGCCCGGTTGCTGAACGCAGGGTCGGCGGCCATCCTCCAGATGAATCTGGGGCGTGTCGGCGGCATATTGGAAGCGAAGAAGATCGCGGGCATGGCAGAGGTGCATCACGCCCAGATCGCACCGCATCTCTATTGCGGCCCGATTGTCGGTGCGGCCAATATCCAGATCGCGACCTGTTCCCCGAACTTCCTGATCCTTGAGAGCATTGAGACTTGGGGCGGATTCCATAGCGAGATCTTGAAGGCGCCTATCCAGTTCGAAGAGGGCCATGTGATCCCGCCGACCGCGCCGGGGCTTGGCGTGGAGCTGAATGAAGACGTTGCACGCGCCAATCCCTATACCGGCACGATGCTGCATCTCGAGATGACTCAGCACCCCGTTCAATGACCGAAGAATTTGATTATGTAATTGTCGGCGCAGGCACGGCAGGCTGCGTCTTGGCCAATCGGCTTTCGGCGGATGGGAAGACACGCGTCCTCCTGCTGGAGGCCGGTGGGTCTGACCAGATCGTATGGATCCAATTGCCCATCGGCTATGGCCGGACCTTCTTTGATCGGCAGATCAACTGGATGTACGACACCCAGCCTGTCCCCGGACTTGGTGGGCGCGAGAGTTATTGGCCACGCGGTAAGGTGATCGGTGGGTCTGGCTCCATCAACGCGATGGTACATGTGCGCGGGCAACCGCACGACTTTGAAGACTGGGCGGCACTAGGCAACCAAGGTTGGGGCTGGGACGACGTCTTGCCCTATTTCGTGAAGGCCGAGGACCATGATTTGGGCGAAGGCCGCTATCATGGCGCGGGCGGTCCCCAACACGTCACAGAAATCAGCGCGAAGGCGCATCCGCTCAGCCGGACTTTCATCGAGACAGGCAAGGCCCTTGGCCTGCCGTTCGCCGCGGACTTGAACAGTCCGAATGGTGAGGGCGTCGGCATTTATCAGATCAACACACGCCATGGCAGACGCGCCTCGACCGCCAATGAATATTTGCGGCCCGCACTGCGCAAAGGCGGGGTAACGTTGCGCACCAAATCGCATGCAACGCGCATCTTGTTTGAAGGTACGCGGGCGACGGGCATCGCCTATCAGCGGGGCGGCAAAACGTTTGAAGCACGAGCAACGCGTGAAGTGATCCTGTCCGGTGGTTCGATCAATTCTCCGCAACTGCTCAGCCTGTCCGGCATCGGCGATGCGGCGGTGCTGAAGCCGCTTGGCATTGACGTTTTGGTGGATGCAAAGGCTGTGGGCCGCAATCTGCAGGATCATCTGGCTATTAGCTACTTCTACAAGACGCGTGTGCCGACGCTGAATGATGAGCTGCGGCCGCTTTGGGGCAAGATCAAAGCTGGGCTGCACTATGCGTGGAATCGCGGCGGTCCGCTGTCGATGAGTGTTAATCAGGGCGGAGGCTTTGTCCGCAGCGGGCCGGATGCGCCGCGCGTCAACCTGCAGCTCTATTTCAGCCCGGTCAGTTACACGCAGACGCCGCTTTCGGAACGCAAGCTCCTCAACCCCGATCCGTTTTCGGCCTTCCTGCTGTCGTTCAACAGCTGTCGGCCGACCAGCCGGGGCCATTTGCAGATCACATCGGCGGACCCATTTGAGTATCCGTCGATCCAGCCCAACTATCTGTCGACGCAGCTTGATATTGATGAAGCGATCGCCGGAAATCGGATGCTGCGCTCGATTGCCAACACGGCGCCGCTCAGCGACATCATTACCGAAGAACTCGTCCCCGGCGCCCATCTTCAAGGCGATGAGGCGCTGTTGGAAGACTTCCGCAACCGCGCGGATACCGTCTACCACCCGTCTTGCACCTGCATGATGGGGCCAGACCCGGCAACGTCGGTAGTGGATGCGCGACTGCGCGTTCATGGCGTTCAGGGCCTGCGCGTTGTGGATGCGTCGGTGTTCCCGACGATCACATCCGGCAACATCAACGCGCCGACGGTGATGGTCGCGGAAAAAGGCGCCGCTATGATCCTAGAGGACCGTGCGTCGCACGCGTTAATTTAATTTACCGGTCGGTTCTCGTCGGCTAAGTTCCGGGAATCGGGACGGGATTGGCAAGAATGCAAAATAAGATCGAGTTGAGGAAGCTGCCGCCGCTCAAAGCGTTGCGCGGATTTGAGGCTGCGACCCGCCACCAGAGTATCCGCGACGCCGCCGATGAGCTTTGCCTCACCCACCCGGCGGTCAGCCATCAGGTTCAACTGATTGAAGAGGCTTTGGGTGTCACCCTGTTTGCACAGGAAGGGCGGCACATTGTCTCCACCGATGAGGGGCGGGTGCTATACCCTTATGTCCGCGCGGCCTTTGAATCGCTTCTAGAAGGCGTGGAAGCTGTTCACCGCAATGCGCTCGATAAGCCGCTGCGCGTGCAGACCTATGTCACCGCGTCGATCCGCTGGCTGGCCAAGCGGGTTCCGCAATTCCTGCACGACCATCCCGAAGTGCACCTGACATTGAGCACCTGTGCGGTCGATTGGGCGTTTGATGATGTCCATGCCGATGTCGGGCTGGTCTATTGCGAAGAAGTGCCCAATCCCAAGAAATATCATTGGGTCCCGCTGTTTGAATATGCCCTCTACCCCGTGTGCAGCCCTGCCTTTCTGGAGAAGATCGGCAAGCCGGTGACTGTTGAGGCGCTGATGACGCACCCACTGGTCGCCATCTACACTGAGGTGCAGAATTGGGAAGCTTGGGCAACATCCGCAGGCGCGGACTTCCAACCGTCAGTTCCCTTCCTGATGGTGGATACCTTGGCTGTCGCGCTGGAAATGGCGCTGAATGGGGAGGGGATTGCCCTCGTCAATGGCCCGTTCGTGGATCAGGATCTCGCATCAGGCCGGTTGGTCCGACCCATCGATCACAAGGCGGTGTGCCCGGGATCATGGGGATTGATCTGTCGGAACGAAATGCGTGAGAATCTCCGTATCCGCACCTTCATGGATTGGGTTGCGAACAACGTTGCGGCGTCGGGCAATCTAGTCGAGGCTGAACCAAGCGGACTTTGATTGCATGTAGCCGGCAAGACATTCCATCGACTTGTCGCGCGTGTTTCCGGACTGCTTATACCCGCCAAAGGGTTGGGTCATGTCGCCATCCCCAAAGCAATTGACCCAGATCACACCGGCTTCCAGCGCCTTCACCATGCGGTGGGCGCGCTTCACGTCTGAGGTCCAGACGCTCGCGGCAAGGCCGTAGATCGAGTCATTGGCAAGCGCGATGGCCTCTGCCTCGCTATGGAATTTGAAGAGGGCCGCAACCGGCCCGAAAATCTCATCACGACCAACAGTCATGGCCGGTGTCACACCCGTGAACAGGGTCGGCGTGACATAAGCGCCATCCGGACGGACAGCATCCGTGCCGCCGCCCAGCGCGACAGTCGCGCCGTCCTTCATGCCCTGCTCGATGCAGGACAAGACGGACGCTTGATGCCCGTGGCTGACAACGGGGCCAAGGCTGGTGGTGGGGTCCATCGGGTCGCCGGTCGTGTACAGTTCCCCCGCGCGTTTCACGAAGCGCGCGACGAATTCATCATGAATGTCCGCATGGACCAGCAGTCGCGACCCTGCGTTGCAGACCTGCCCGGCATTGTCGAAAATGCCCATGATGGCGCGGTCAACCGCGGCGTCCATATCTGCCAGATCGGGCATGAAAATCTGCGGGCTCTTCCCGCCCGTTTCAAGCGCGACCCGCTTCAGATTGGACTCACCGGCATAGATCATCACCTGCTTGCCGACCCCTGTTGATCCGGTGAAGCTGATTTTGGCGACGTCTGGGTGCAAGGCCAGTCGTTTGCCGGCATCCTGCCCATAGCCGGTGACGACGTTGAACACGCCGGGCGGGCCGCCGGCCTCTACGAACAGATGCGCGAGCTTGATGCAGGACAATGCGGCCTTTTCCGAAGGCTTCAGGACCACACAATTGCCGGCTGCCAGCGCAGGGGCGACTTTCCAAGCCGCCAGGAGCAGCGGGTAATTCCAGGGAGAGATGGCGCCGATGACGCCCAAAGGTTCACGCGACACCATGTGGACGGCGTTGCTGGGGCTGTTGGAGACAGCGCCCGCCGCCTTATCAATGGCTTCGCCGAAATAGCGGATGGTGACGATCGATTCCGGCAGATCAATGGTGAGCGCATCCATCACGGGCTTGCCCATGCTGAGCGTTTCCATGATCGCGAGGTCAGCGGCGTCACGCTCCACCAGATCCGCCCAACGCCGGAAGATATCCATGCGGGTGCGCGGTGTGAGATCACGCCATCGCCGGTCGTCCCATGCGCGTTTGGCGGAGGCGACGGCGCGGTCAATGTCTTCGGCCCCGCCACACGCCATTTGGGTGATAAGGGCACCAGTCGCCGGGTTGATCGCATCGATCACAGCGCCGCTGGCCGCGTCACACGACGCGCCGTCGATGAACAGCCCTGCGTTGATCTTCAGCGCACTGGCGCGCGCTACCCATCCGGCGTGATCTGCTGGCGTGCCCATCGTCATTCTTTGCCTTTCTGGCTTTAGCGCTTCGGCACCACTTCATAGCCCCGTTCTTCGGGCTCATCATCAACCATCTGGTCGGGGAAGCCCGTGCCGAGCACCTTGATGCCAACCGGTTCTTCATAACGGCGGATGATGTTGGGCGAAAACTCCCGCGATCCGTAGGTGGCTTCGCCTTCCTTGAACAGGCGCACGATCAACGGCGACATTTCGACCGGAACACCGGTTTCCTTCGCGATCTTGTCGAACAGGCCGACGTCCTTGGAGACGAGGTCCATTGTGAAGTTGATGTCGCGGCTGCCGTTGAGGATGACCTGGCTTTCGGTCTCGTGCACGAAGCTGTTGCCCGAGGAAATGCGGATCGCTTCATAGGTCGTGTTCATGTCGAGCCCCATGGCCTTGCACACGGTGAGCGCTTCGGCGAGCGCGACAAGGTGTGCGGTGCACAGGAAGTTCGTCATAACCTTGAGCTGCGAGGCCGTACCCCAATCGCCCGTGTGCAGCACGCGACGGCCGAGTGTGGTGAGCACCGGAAGCACGCGTTCAAAGCCTTCGCGCGGGCCGGCGGCAAAGATCGAGATGTTGCCGGTATCGGCGCGGTGGCAGCCGCCCGAGACAGGGCATTCCATGAAGAGGCCGCCGCGGGCTTCGACCAATGGGCCGAGGCGCAGAACTTCGGCATAGTCGGTGGTGCTCATTTCCATCCACACTTGGCCGGGGCGCATGACGGCGAGGAACCCGTCTTCGCCTTCGGCGACAGCGGCGCTGGCAGCGGGTGAGGGCAGGCAGGTGATGATGACATCAACCGCTTCGCCTAGTGCAGCGGGGCTTGCCGCTTCCTTGGCGCCGCGACCCACATATTCGGCAACCAGTGCGGCATCGAGATCACGCACCGTCACGTCATGACCGTTGCGGATCAAGCTTCCAGCGAGCTTTCCGCCGACATTTCCAAGGCCGATAAAACCGATTTTCATAACTGCGCGCCCAACCATGCTCATTCAGACGATCGTTTTTGCCATGCGCGATTTTACGAACAGGGAAACGGCTTCGCCATCGTTATAAGGGAGCCGACGTTAAGCCGCCGCTACGGCTTCCCCACAATTGAAAAATTTGGGGGCAGGGATGAAATTTTTTGCAGACGCGCGTGGCAACCAACTTCCGCTGGAAATCCTTAACGGACGACGTATCCCAAGCGCTCTGACAAGGCGTCTGCGATGCCGGCCCGCGCGCGGGCGCAGACTTCTTTGCGGTCCGCCAAAAGGCTGGGATCAAATGGCTCAAGGAAGTGGACGCCGACTTCGTAGCTGCCCTTGCGGGTAAAGGCGCGCCAAGCGCTTTCTCCGCCGGTTTCTTCACCCAGCCAAGCGATGTCGGGGCCGACATCCCCAAAGTCGAGCAGCACCGGTTGGATCATGATCGGCCTAGGCGGCGGCGCAAGCGTTTCAAAAAGTGATGGCTTGAACGGCAACAGGCCCAGCCCGTCGGATGTCGTACCTTCGGGAAACAGCGTGACGGACCAGTTTTCGGCAATGGCTTCGCGCAGCACATTGATTTGGCTTGCGACCTGCTGCTTGCCAGCGCGGTTGACAAAGATGGTTCGGTTCTGTGTCGCGAGCCAGCCGATGATGGGCCATTTGCGAACGCCATCCTGCGCCACAAAGGCGGTTCCCGTCACGCCGCCGAGAATGGGGATGTCATGCCAAGACAGATGGTTGGCGACGAAGAAAACGTCTTTGCGCAGCCGCTGCCCATGGACTTTAACGCGCGCGCCCATCACCCGCGATACAATACGCAGGTAGAGCATGGCCCAAGGCGAGGGCAGCATGAGCAGCTGCCAAAGAAGATGCAATGGCAGCAACACTGGAAGCGGCAGTGCAATCAAAAGGACACGCACCGCGCACAGCAGATAGGCCTGCGGTTCAGCTTTCGGGATGGCGACAGAGAGTATCGTCAATTTTGAACTCGATGTGCTGCGAGGTTAACCAATGTGACCCTAATCCCCGACAAATGTGACACTGGCACGACATCTAGAGCATTGGACGCAGATATCCACTACATCCTGACATTATCTGGCTTTTAAACGCAAAGCGTCCCAACTCGCATCGGCGGTCCATCCGCCATCCACGGGGAGGCTGACGCCATTGATGAAGCTGCCGTCACCGGCCAAAAACGCAATCGTTCTCGCCACATCTTCCGGTGTCGCGAACTTCGCCATCGGCACGCGATTGATGATGTCATCATCGCCATAAGCGCCGGAGCCTTGATCGGCGACGTCCATTTCCGTTTTGATCCAGCCCGGGCAAACCGCGTTGACCCGCACGCCACGCCCGCCCCATTCCGCAGCGAGAGTGCGCGTCAGGCCAATCAGGCCGTGCTTTGATGCGTTATAGGCGGCGCGGTGGATAACGCCGTGCAGGCCAGCGATCGAAGCAACATTGATGATGCTGCCTTCGCCTTTCTGTAGCATCTGCTGCCCAAGCGCGCGGCAGAGCAGGAAGGGGCCTGCAAGGTTGATCGACATGACGCGCTGCCACTGATCAAGGCTCGTCTCTTCGGCCGGGCAGATCAGGCTGATCCCGGCGTTGTTCACCAGTACATCCGCGCCACCATGTTGCGCCAACAGGTGGGCGGCAAGGTCAGTTGTAAATGCCTCGGATGAGACATCGCCGGATAGTGAGGACACTGCAAGGCCTTGCGCGGTCAGGGCTGCTTCTTGGGCCTCAAGCGGCTGAACATCTGTCATCACCACATGATAGCCGTGCTGCGCCAGCAACTTGGAGGTTGCGAGGCCAACGCCCTGAGCGGCGCCTGTGACAACAGCTGTTTTCATATTTTGGATCCCGTTGATAAATATGTCAGGCGTCCCCTAGCGAAGTCGGGCAAATTGTAACCCGAAAATTTTTTGAACCAATGCGCGCATAATGGCCATTTGTCGCAAGCGGATAGAGCGGCCTATTGTCAGCGCCAAAATATCCCATGAGGAGCGGGCTTTCCATGCAAACATCGGCACGGGTTGTGATTATCGGCGGCGGAATCATGGGGGCATCCTTGCTCTACCATCTGGCCGAACTCGGCTGGACCGACTGCCTGCTGATCGAAAAGGATGAGCTGACTTCAGGCTCGACCTGGCATGCCGCGGGCCAGTGCCCCAACATCACCGGCAGCTTTAATCTGGCCAAGATGCATGCTTATTCAAATGAGCTCTATCCGCAGCTTGAAGGGCTGACGGGGCAATATGTCAGCTGGCACAAATCGGGCGGTATCCGGCTCGCGACCAATGAGCGCGAACTGGCGTGGATGCGCTATATTCAGGGCTTCTCCAAGATCATCGGGTTCGAAATGGAGATCATTCCGCCCGAAGAAATCCTGCGGCACAATCCGTTCATGACGCTGGACGGCGTGATCGCGGGCGCGCGGACCACGGAAGACGGCCATGCCGATCCGTCGGGTATCTGCAACGCGCTGGCCATTGGCGCGAAGAACATGGGCGCAAAGATCGTGCGCAAGAACCGCGTCACCGGCCTCACCCAGCTGCCCTCGGGCGAATGGGATGTAGCGACGGAAAAGGGCACGGTCCGCGCCGAAATCGTCGTGAACGCCGCCGGCTGCTATGCGCGGCAGGTGGCGCAGATGGCGGGCATCGACATTCCGGTGACCAACATGGAACACCATTATGTCGTCACCGACCCGATCCCCGCGTTCATGGAGCGCGACGAAGAAATTCCGGTCATGCGCTGCCCCCATGTGTCGGGCTATTTCCGGCAGGAGCAAAAGAGCGGGCTGATCGGCGTTTATGAAAACACCGGTCTCGCCGAGGCATGGGCGCCGCGCGGTGGCCATCCTGAGTGGAATTCGACCAGCGAGTTGTTCCCCGAAGATCTGGAACGCATCTACCCATGGCTGGAGCGCGCCATTGAGCGCATGCCGGTCTTCGGCGAAGTCGGCCTGCGCCGTTTCGTCAATGGCGCGATCCCGCACACGCCCGATGGTGGCCCCTTGCTTGGGCCGGCCGTTGGCCTCCGCAATTTCTGGCATTGTTGCGGCACCAGCTTCGGCATTGCGCAAGGCGGTGGCGCTGGCAAATATATGGCCCAGTGGATGGTGTTCGGCGATGCCGACATCAACATGAATGAGTTCGATCCGCGTCGTTACGGCCCCTATGCGGATGAGGATTACAGCCGCGACAAGGTGTTCCTTGATTACCGCATGACCTTCACGACGCGGCTTCCGGGCGAAGAAGAGCCCGATGGCCGTCCGCAGAAGACGAGCCCGCTTTATGAGCCGCTGAAGGACGCAGGCGCTGTGTACGGAGAGACCTATGGCTGGGAGCGGCCGAAATGGTTTTCGCTGGATGGCGCCGAGGAAGAAGGTGGCTATCATCGCACCAACACGTTTGACGCGGTGGCCAAGGAAGTCGCGGCTGTGTCGCAACGCGTCGGGGTTCTAGATCTGTCGGGCTTTGCCAAATACGACGTCACTGGCCCGGATGCCGAAGCGTTCCTCAACCGCATTTGCGCGAACCGCATGCCCAAGAAACTGGGCGGGATTGGCCTCGTCCATCCGCTGTCGGTGCAAGGCCGCATCTATGGGGAAATGACCGTCACGCGCTTTGCCGATGATCATTTCTACTGTCTGTCCGCCGCTGCTGCTGAACAGCGCGATTGGGACCTGCTGATGCAAAGCAAGCGCCCCGATGAAGATGTAACGATCCGCAACATCACCATGGATTTGGGTGTGCTCGTCCTTAACGGCCCACGTGCCCGCGATGTGCTGGCCAAGCTGACCGAGACAGACCTGAGCAATGACGGCTTCCGCTGGTTGAGCGGTCAGGAGATTTCTGTCGCCGGCATCAAGCTGCGCGCGCTTCGTGTGTCTTATGCAGGGGAGCTGGGCTGGGAACTGCACCCGGCAATGGACGACCTTGCCGCACTTTATCACGCCGTGTGGGACGCCGGGCAGGAATTCGGCATCGCCAATTACGGCCTCTATGCAGCCAACACGATGCGGATGGAAAAGGGCTACAAAGCCTGGGGGTCTGAGCTGACCAACGAACTGACGATGATCGAGGCGGACATGCCGCGCTTCATCAACTTCAAGAAGGACGACTTTGTCGGCAAGCAGGCGACGCTCGACGCGCCAGACCGCTTCCGCATTGTCTATGGTGAGGTCGCTGCCACGAATGTTGATGTGCGCGGGGCAGAGCCATGCTTGGTCGGTGATACGTGCATCGGGCTCACCACCTCGGGCGGCTATGGCCACCGCGTGGGCAAGAGCCTGTTCTTCGCCTGCGTGCCTATCGAGAACGCGGCGCCGGGCTCGACATTCGATATCTATCTCCAAGGGGAACGACGCGCAGCCGTCGTATTGGCGGACCCTGCTTATGACCCTGACAATTCAAAGATGAAGGTTTGATCGGTGGCTGAACTTCCCAAAAAGGCGCGTGTCGTCATCGTCGGCGGTGGTGTGATTGGATGCTCGATTGCCTATCACCTGACCAAGATTGGTTGGGACGATGTCGTCCTGCTGGAACGCAAGCAGCTGACCAGCGGCACGACCTGGCATGCGGCCGGGCTCGTCGGGCAATTGCGCCCGTCGATCAACATGACGAAGCTCGCCAAATATACAGGCGAACTCTATCGCGGGCTGGAAGCGGAAACCGGGCAGGCGACGGGGTACCGGCAGTGCGGTTCCATCTCGATGGCGACCAATGCAGAACGTTTTGAAGAGCTGAAGCGCAGCGCCTCTATGGCGAAGGTGTTTGACCTTCCCGTCCATGTCGTGACGCCGCAGGAAATCAAAGACCTCGCGCACATTGTGAATGTCGATGATGTCGTGGGCGGCATCCACATCCCGAGCGATGGCTATGCGAACGCGGTCGACATCACGCAGGCGCTGGCCAAGGGTGCCCGCACCGGTGGCGCACAGATTTTTGAAAACACCAAGGTCACCAAAATCCGCCACAATGGCGACCGTGTGACAGGCGTCGACACCGATGATGGCTCCATCGACGCGGATTATGTGGTCATCTGCGGCGGCATGTGGACGCGTGATCTGGCGGCCAGCATCGGCGTTGCCGCGCCGCTCCATGCATGCGAGCATTACTATGTGCTGTTCGAAGGCGTGGAAGGCATTGACCCGACCCTGCCGGTGCTGCGTGACTATGATTATTGCGGCTATTACAAATATGACGCGGGCAAGCTGCTGGTTGGCGCGTTTGAACCCAATGCCCGGCCTTGGGGCATGGACGGCATTTCCGAAGACTTCTGCTTCGATGAAATCGCCGGCAGCTTTGAGCATTTCGAACCGCTGTTGATGGACGCCATGCGGCGCGTGCCTGCGCTGGAGAAAGCGGGCATCCAGAAGTTCTTCTGTGGCCCGGAAAGCTTCACACCAGACGTGCGCTATCATCTGGGTGAGAGTGCGGAATTGAAGGGCTGCTTTGTCGCGGCCGGGCTGAACTCTATTGGCCTGCAATCGGCTGGTGGCGTCGGCAAGGTGATGGCGGACTGGATCCGTGACGGCATTCCGCCCGCCGACCTCTGGACGGTCGACATCCGACGCAACATGCCGTTCCAGATCAACCGGAAGTATCTGCGCGAGCGTGTGACGGAAAGCCTCGGCCTGCTCTACGCGACGCATTATCCGTTTAAGCAATATGAAACCGCCCGCGGCGTTCGCCGGTCTGCCATCCATGACCGGCTGGTCGCGGCAGGGGCCTGCCATGGGGAGGCCTTCGGTTGGGAGCGTCCCAATTGGTATGCAGAACCGGGCACCACGCCAAAATATGAATATAGCTATGGCCGCCAGAACTGGTTTGAAGCGAACGCGGCCGAGTGCAAGGCGGTGCGCGAAGCTGTTGGCCTGTTCGACCAAAGCTCCTTCGCCAAATTCCGCCTCGAAGGCCGCGACGCCTGTGCCGTGCTCAACCGGGTCTGCGCGAATGATGTCGACGTGGCACCGGGCAAGCTCATCTACACCCAGTGGCTGAATGAGAAGGGCGGCATCGAGGCCGACCTGACCGTCACCCGCCTTTCGCAGACGGCCTATCTGATTGTCACGGGCGCTGAGACCGAGGTGAAGGACTTCAACTGGCTGAGCCGGCATATCCCGGACGACGCCCACGCCATTCTCACCAACGTGTCGTCCGCCATGGGCGTCATTTCGATCATGGGCCCGAATGCGCGCGCGCTGCTCCAGTCGATCTGCCCCAATGATCTGTCGCACGAGGCCTTCCCCTTTGCGACAAGCCAAGAGATTGAGCTTGGCTATGCGATCGTGCGCGCCTCGCGGATCACCTATGTCGGTGAACTGGGTTGGGAGCTGTATATCCCGACCGAGTTCATGACCGGCGTTTATGATGAGATCGTCGCGGCGGGTGCTGCCTTTGGCCTCAAGCATTGCGGCTATCACGCGCTCAACGCGCTGCGCATGGAAAAGGGCTACCGCCACTGGGGCCATGACATCACCGATGAAGACACCCCGCTGGAAGCCGGCCTTGGTTTTGCGGTGAAGATGGACAAGCCCGGCGGCTTTATCGGACGCGACGCGCTGTTGAAGCAGAAGGAAGAGGGGCTGAAGCAAAAGCTCGTCCAGTTCCTGCTCAAATCGCCTGAGCCAATGCTCTATCACAATGAGCCCATCTGGCAGGGGGATCGGATTGCCGGTTACATCCGCTCGGGCATGTATGCCCAGATGCTCGGCGGGGCCTGTGGCCTTGGCTATGTGACAGCCGCAGACGGTGGTGTCGTTGGTCCGATTGGCGCGGATGATTTTGAAATCGAAATCGCCGGTGTCCGATATCCCGCGACAGCCTCGCTTAAGCCTATGTATGACCCCACAAACGCACGGATCAAAATCTGATGTCTGAAACCCAGAACCAATTGATGCACCGTCTCGCTGCCAACACGCGGGTCGGCTATAGTTTTGATCAGGAATTTTACGCGAGCGACGCGGTGTTCAAGGCCGACTTCGATCAGGTGATCAGCCAGAAATGGATCGTTGCGGGCCATGTGTCGCGCATCCCCAAGAAGGGCGACTATTTCCTGTTCAAGATCGGGTCGGAACAGATCATCGTCATCCGGGAGAATGAAGACAGCGTCCGCGCTTTCTTCAATGTCTGCCGTCATCGTGGGTCGACCATCTGTTCAGCCGAAAGCGGCAATGCGCCACGTCTCGTCTGCCCCTATCACGCTTGGACATTCGGGTTGGACGGTCGGCTGATATCCGCGCGCCTTATGCCGGAGGATTTCAACAAGGCGGAAAACAGCCTGATTGCCTGCCATATCCGGGTGTTCCACGGCCTTATCTTCATCAATATGAGCGAAGACGAGCCCGTCGATTTCGACGCGACCTTTGGCGATATGGGCCCGATCCTTGACTATCATGGCATGGCGGATGCGCGCATCGCGCACGCGGGAAGTTATCCCACGACGGCCAACTGGAAGCTGGTCGTGGAAAACTTCTTTGAATGTTACCACTGCGTGCCGTCGCACCCCGAATTCTGCTCCATGCATGCGGCGGAAACTCTGGTGGCAGTCGGCGCGGGGCCAAGGTCTGGTCCGGCAGACGCAATTGCGGGCTTCACGCCAAAGCTGAAGGCTTGGGAAGACAGCGCCGCCGCTGCAGGGCGCCCGATTGGCAATATCGACGAGGCCGCCGATACTAGCCATCTACGCCTCTTGATGCAGCGGATGAACAAGGAAGGTTTTGCCGCCGAGACGCAGGATGGCACGGCGCCGTCGCCTTTGATGGGTAAGCGCACAAAGGCTGATGGCGGCCGGATGCATTTGAGCTTCAGCCCGTTCAGCCAGATTGTAGCCGATGACCATTTCGTGATCCTATTCCAGTTCACCCCGCGCGGGGCGCTCGAAACGGATGTGGAGATGATCTGGCTGGTCGATGGCCGCGCCACCGAAGATCAGGTCGATATCGACAAGATGATCTGGGGGTATCACGCCACGACGACGCAGGATAAGGTGATCACCGAGAATAATCAGGCCGGCATCATGTCCAGCCGTTATCGTCCGGGCCGCTATTCCGATCAGGAAGGCAGCGTGATCAATTTCCAGAAATGGTACCTCAACCAGTTCGGGTTGGCGCGGGCGGAATGACCATCCCCGCCACCATGCGCGCGGTCTTGCTGACCCGGCATGGCGGGTTTGATTGCCTTGATCTGCGGGACGATGTCCCTGTCCCGCAGCCCGGGGCAGGGGACGTCCTGATCCGCGTCGGTGCGGCGGGGGTCAATAATACCGATATCAACACGCGGATCGGCTGGTACTCCAAGACCGTGGCCGAGGCCACAGACGTGGGTGCGGCGAGCGGGATGGCCGGCGCCGGCGACGATGGCTGGTCGGGCGAAGCCTTTCACTTCCCCCGTATTCAGGGGGCGGATGCTTGTGGCCGGATCGTCGCGGTCGGGCCGGGTGTAGACACATCCCGCATCGGGGAACGCGTTCTGGTTGAGCCGGTGTTTCGCGGGTCGGATCGATTTGATGTCCGCTATTTCGGGTCTGAGGTTGACGGCGCTTTTGCCGACTATGCCTGTGTTCCTGCTGACTACGCGCACCGCATTGAGTGCGACCTGAGCGATATTGAACTCGCCAGCTTCCCTTGTGCCTATTCGGCAGCGGAGAACATCCTGACGCGGATTGCGCTTGCAGCAGGGGAGCGGGTGCTGATTACCGGCGCCTCCGGTGGCGTGGGGTCTGCTGCTGTCCAACTCGCCAAGCGGCGCGGGGCGGAGGTCGTGGCGATGGTCGGCGGTGACAAGGCCGATGCCGTGCGCGCCTTAGGCGCAGACCAGATCGTACCGCGCGATGCCGATCTGGAAGCACATTTTGGCCATGACCATTTTGACGCCGCCGTCGATGTTGTGGGTGGAGCGCAGTTTGATGCCATTCTGAACACCCTCAAGCGCGGCGGGCGTTATGGGGTGTCGGGCGCAATCTCCGGCCCAATCGTCGATCTCGACCTTCGTACGCTCTACCTAAAAGATCTTCGCCTGTTCGGCTGCACGGTGCTGGAGCCAGAGGTGTTTTCCAATCTTATCGGCTATATCGAGCGCGGGGAGATCAAACCCTGCATCGCGGCGACCTTCCCGCTGTCCGACATCGTCAAGGCGCAGGAGGCGTTCTTGACCAAACGCCATGTCGGTAAGTTCGTCCTCGCCGGATAGCGGGTCAGGCTGTGCGGGGCGCTTTTGCAAAACCATATGTCACGCAAAGCAACCATGTTGCGACAAGCAGGTGATAGAGGTGCCAACTCAGGTCAGCGCCCATATAGTCGGATTGCCGCACGAGGGTGACGTTCAGCAGCATCACGGCAAAGCCCGCAGCGCCTAATTGATTGCTGGTTTGCAAGCACAGCGCGATGGCCGCGACGAGCATCAGGACAAAGACGACAGCGCCGATGGCAGGCAGTGTCGCAGCCAAGGCCGCCAGGGCAATTGCGACGCCCAGGACAACGCCGGTGCGAAGTCTAAGGCCTTTGTCGCGCAGGATTTGGGCGAGCAGCAAGGCGAGCCCGGCAATACCCCCCAATTGCGACACGCTTTTGTGGAGCATCGCCAAAGGTTCAATCAGGCCGCTTGTTATCCGTATGGTCCCTATCACCCCGGCAAGGCCGAACAGGCTAAGGCCCAGTGCTACTAGAGGTCGCCCTGTGCGCCACAACATCAGGGCGCCCCAGCCCGCGACAAGCGCGACCAGCGCGTCGGTGAGCGCGTAGTGGAGCGGCATTATCGAACGGGGTTTGTGGCGGGGGCGACCGCTAAGGCCTGCGGGCCGAGGCCTGCTTCCCGCCTGATATCTTCCGATGTCTGTCGGGATCCATCATGGCTCCACCCCGGCGGCGCAAACACATAGCAAAACCGCTGCCAAAGCGTGATGCCGGGCGTGGTCGCGTCCTTGGCGATGCCGATATATTCGTGGCTGATCACCTTCAAAATGTTGAAGGTCTTCAGATTCTTGACCAGACCATAGACGGGCTTTTCGCTGTCATCTTCCGCAACGAAGCTGCCGAACAGGCGGTCCCAGATGATGAACGTCCCGGCGTAATTGGCATCCAGATAGCGCGGATTATTGGCGTGGTGGACGCGGTGATGCGATGGCGTGTTGAAGAGGAACTCAACCCAGCGGGGGAATTTGTTGACGGTCTCAGTATGCAGCATGAACTGGTAAGTGGCGTTGAGGACGCCGCAGAACGTGACCATGACCGGATCAAAGCCGACAAGCACCAACGGTATCTTGAACAGCATCGTGCCCGTGAAATGCTTCGTCCATCCCTGCCGCAGGGCGACCGCAAGATTATACTCCTCACTGGAATGGTGCACGACATGCATCGCCCAGACCCAACGGACCCGGTGGGCGACGCGGTGGTGGCAATAAAAGCGCAGGTCATCGAGAAAGAAGCACAAGATGAACGTGCCAGCGGTGACAGGCAGGCTGTAGACCTGAAACGGTGCCGCCATTGCCAATATGCCCAGCGTGATGAACGCTGAAAAGCCGTTGATGGGATCACTCAGCAAGCCCGTTGCAATGCCGGTCAAAGCATCCTTGGCGGGCATTTTCCCGCGGGCGCGCCAAAGCTTGATCGCCGCCAGTTCAATCCCGAGCAACAAGAAGAAGAACAGCGCCGAATAGAGGCCGATGTTGCTTTGGATGAAATCAGAGGCGGTCATAAAACCATCCTATTCAAGGGTTTGGTGTAAAGATACAAGCTTTACGACCAACGGCGACAGGGCGACGATATCGCGCCTCACGCGTCAGGGTCGTTTAAAGCACCCGCCATGGCCGCAATGTGGTTCGGCCCAATCCCGCAACATCCGCCAACTATCGTCGCGCCGGAGGCCACCCAAGTCTGTGCCCAACCAAGATAGCGTGGGGGATCAAGATCGGCACGGATGGCGCGGATGACTTCGTTCGCAGCACCCGCATCTTCTTGACCGAAGCCGTTGGCATAGACGCCGATGGAGATGCCTGTGCCGTCGAGCACAGCCTTGGCCTCACGAACGGCAGCGTCCATGACCTCGGGGCGGCTGCAATTGAACAGAAGGGCTTCTGCGCCAACCTCTTTGGCAAGGGCTGCGGCATCCTGAACACGCTCGCCGGAACGCAATGTCGCAATGCCTGCATCATCGAGGGTGAAGGACAGCCAAAGTGGCCGGACGTCGTCTGCCAACATCTCCGCAATCAAGCGCGCCTCGGCCAATGTGCTCAACGTTTCCGCCAGCCAGATGTCGCCATAAGGGGACAGACCGGCAATCAGGATGTCGAGGATCGCGCGGGCTTCGTCCGCGTTGAAGAGGTCGGGTCGGTATGATCCCAGCACCGGCGGAAGGGACGCGGCAACTTTAACGCCGCGCGTGTCCGCGACGGTGCGTGCGAGTTGCCCGCAAAGCGCCGCCAGACGTGCTCCGTCCGATGCAAAGCGTTCTGCGCCCAAATGAAAGGGCACAATCGCATAGCTGTTGGTCGTGATGACATTGGCACCGGCTGTCGCGAAGAGATCATGCGCGGCACCAACAAGCTCAGGTGTTTCAATGAGGGCGAGCGCGGACCATTCTGGCTGGCGGAACGGCGCGCCGAGCTTTTGCAGTTCACGGCTTATGCCGCCATCCAATATCGTCACGCTCATAAAGCTCTCCTTAGTCGATCGTTTCGACCAACTCGGCAATCCGTCCGACCATTTCGTCGATATGCGCCTTTTGCAAGATCAGCGGCGGCGACAGTGCGACGATATCGCCGGTTGCGCGAACCAGCAGGCCATTGTCGAAGCATTTGTGGAAAAGCTCGGTCGCGCGTTTGGTCGGCGCACCGGGGCGGGGCTCAAGCTCGATCCCGGCGACGATGCCCATGTTGCGCACGTCGATGATGTGGCGCTTGCCCTTCAGGCTGTGGACCGCATCTTCCCAATAGCTGTGCAGCGACGCGGCATGTTCAAAAATGCCTTCAGACTTGTAGAGGTCCAGCGTGGCAAGGCCTGCCGCTGCCGCCAGCGGGTGGCCGGAATAGGTGTAGCCGTGGAACAGTTCGATCCCGTCGGCAGCGCCTTCGACAACGCCATCATGGACATGGCGGCTGACAGCAACTGCGCCCATTGGCACCGCTGCGTTCGTCAGGCCCTTAGCCATGGTGATTATGTCCGGCGTGACGCCCAGCGTGCCAGACGCGGTGGCTCCGCCCACTCGGCCAAAGCCCGTGATGACTTCATCAAAGATCAGCAGAATGCCGTGCTTGGTCGTGATTTCACGAAGCTTTTCCAGATAGCCCTGTGGCGGCACCAGAACACCGGTGGAGCCCGCCATGGGCTCGACAATGACGGCGGCGATGGTTTCCGCACCATGCAACGCAACGATGGCTTCCAGGTTGTCGGCAAGATGCGCACCCCAGTGCGGGCGGCCCTTTGTAAAGGCGTTGTGTTCCAGATTATGGGTATGGGGCAGGTGATCCACACCGGTGAGCAACGTGCCGAACTGGCGGCGGTTGTTGACGATACCGCCCACGGAAATGCCACCAAAGCCGACGCCACTGTAGCCGCGCTCGCGGCCGATCAGGCGGGTGCGAGTGCCCTGTCCGCGGGCGCGCTGATAGGCGAGCGCGATCTTGAGCGCGGTATCGACCGATTCAGAACCGGAGTTGGTGAAGAAAATCCGGTCCAAACCGTTCGGCATCAAATCGGCGATACGTGTCGCCAGTTCGAAGGACAGCGGGTGACCCAATTGGAAGGGCGGCGCATAGTCCAGCTCCGCCGCTGTCTTCTGGATCGCCGCAACGATAGAGGGGCGGCAGTGCCCGGCGTTGACGGCCCACAAACCTGCGGTGCCGTCCAAGATCTGGCGGCCATCATCGCTGGTATAGTGCATGTCCTTTGCCGACTTCAGCTGGCGCGGTGTCGCCTTGAAGGCGCGGTTTGCCGTAAAGGGCATCCACAAAGCGGCAAGCGGATCGTTTTGAAGGGTCATTTTTCAGGCTCCAGCGTCAGTCGTTTTAAGGCTTATGCAACGCGCGGCGGGTTGGTCGCGATTGAAAAGAATGTTGCGATCGGAAAATTCTCGTCCGCGATCAGGCCGTCTGCGCCTTCGCTTGCACCCGTGTCTTCGCCCAATAGCCGATGAGGAAGGCCAGCGTCACCAACACGCTGGCGCCAAGCTCAAGCGCGGTGCGCTCGGCTAGACCCATCAGCACCAGAATTGCGGCCATGCCCGCAATCGTGGCCCATGTAGCATAAGGGAAAAGCCACATTTTCACCTGCAGGCGCGTGGGGTCTTCCGCCTCAATCTGCGCGCGCAGCCGCAATTGGGCCCATGCGATCATCATATAGATGAACAGCATGATCGCGCCGGAGGAATTGACGAGAAAGTTGAACACGCGGTCGGGTGACAGCACGGATGTGGCGAGCGCGGCATAGCTGAACAGGCTGGCGATCAGGATTGCGCGGGCAGGGACCTTTGACCGGCTCAACTGGACGCAGGACTGCGGCGCATCTCCATTCTTGGCGAGCCCGAACATAGCGCGCGAGGTGATGTAGATGCCCGAATTCAGGCAGGAGAGCACCGCGACCAAAACGATGGCGTTCATGATCAGGTCTGCTGAGGGATAGCCCATCTTGCTAAGGGCTTGCGCGAAGGGCGAGATGCCGGGCTGGATTTCCGTCCAGGGCACAACCGAGACGATCAGGAATATGGAAAGCACGAAGAAGATCAGGATGCGGACAGACACAGAGATTGTCATGCGGGCGATGGTTTTTGCACCTGCTTCAGATTCGGCAGCGGCCAAGGTCGCGATTTCTGCGCCACATAGCGAGAAGATCGTGGTGGCCACACCTGCAAAGATGGCAGCGATGCCAGCTGGGGCAAAGCCGCCATGTGCGGTCAGATTGCCGAAAACAGGGCCGGAGGGTGAGGTGACGCCCGTCGCGTAAGCGGCGGCCACCAGAATGAAGACGATGATGGCGACGACCTTGGTCGAGGCAAACCAAAATTCAAACTCGCCATAGGATTTGGCGGACATCAGATTGACGGCGGTCAACAGCGCCATCAGGACGACGCCAATTTCCCAGACTTCAAATTGCGGGAACCAGCCGTTGATGATCTTCGCACCGGCAATCGCCTCAATCGCGATGACAACAACCCAGAAATACCAATAGAGCCAGCCGACCAGAAAGCCGGCCCAATTGCCCACGCCCACGCGGGCAAATTCCGGGAAGGTTTGAACCCCCGGCATGGCCATCGCCATTTCAGAGATCATCCGCATGACCAGCAGGACGAGGAAGCCGGCCAAGGCGTAGCTCAGGACAGCGGCAGGGCCGATGGTGCTGATGGCGGTCGAGGAACCTACGAAAAGCCCAGCGCCGATGATGCCGCCAAAGGTGATCATGGAAACATGGCGGGATTTGAGTGTCCGGCTCAGTTCGTTCTTGGGTGCGGGTGGCACCGATCCAACCAGACTCGCCTCAGACATGTTTTATCCCCTGTTTCCCTTTCTAGGTGTCTAGCGTTGGCAGCGCCGTTTTGTAAATGACGGGACGCAGGGCAAAACTTGTCGTGACATTGGCCACGCCGGGGACGCGTGTCAGGCTGTTACGCAGAAACTCCTCAAAGCGGGTCAATGACCGGACGAGAACGCGCAATTGATAGTCGGACTCGCCGGTCATCAAATAGCATTCCATGACTTCGGGAAATCCGGCGATGGCCAACTCAAAGGCTTCGAGGTGGCGGTCATCCTGCTGGTCGAGCCGGACACGGACGAAGGCCGTCACATTCAGGTCAAGCGCCTCAGGGTCCACCAGAGCGACATAGCGTGAGATGACGCCTTCGCTTTCGAGATGCCGGACGCGACGTAGGCATGGGCTGGGCGAGAGGCCGACCTGATCTGCCAGTTCCTGATTGGTGATCCGCCCATTTGCCTGAAGGGCCTCCAGAATTTTGATATCAATCGGGTCTGGAGAAAAAATTGGCATAATATGCTCCAAATATGTTTATTTTGGGCTGAGTATGCCAATTCAGTACCGAAAGGTAGCGGAATTCGCAAGGACATGTCCTGACCTTCAGCGCTATTCGGGAAAAACCATCATGCGGAGATCCGGCCATGCCTACCCTGACTGCGGATAGCCGCACGGACGTTGTTTCTGCGTTAGAGGCGCTTGATACCCGGTTGCGCTGGTTGTCCTCCTGGACGGTGCACAATGCCAACCACATCCGTGAGAAGCGTGATGGGCTGAAGGTTGGCGGGCATCAGGCCAGCTGCGCGTCGATGACGGCGATCATGTCTGCGCTCTATTTCCATGCGTTGCGCCCGCAGGACAAGGTTGCGGTGAAACCGCATGCCGGGCCCGTCCTTCAGGCGATCCACTATCTTTTGGGCAACCAGTCGCTGGAACAGTTGCAGCGCTTTCGGGCGCTCGGCGGCGCGCAGAGCTATCCTTCGCGGACCAAGGATAAGATCCCCGTTGATTTCTCGACGGGGTCTGTTGGACTCGGTGTCGCCATCACCGCCTTTTCCAGCCTCGTTCAGGACTATCTGATCGCGCATGGCCAGATGGACGAGCAGAACTCTGGGCGCATGATTGCTCTGATGGGCGATGCGGAACTCGATGAAGGCAACATCTACGAATGCCTGATCGAGGGCTATAAGCACGACATCCGCAACTGCTGGTGGGTGGTCGATTATAACCGCCAGTCGCTGGACAGCACGACGGCTGACCGTATGTTCCGGCGTTTCGATGATATCTTCGAGACCTGCGGCTGGCGTGTCATCACGCTGAAGCACGGCAAGCTGCAGCGCAAAGTGTTCGCTCAGCCCGGCGGGCAGGCGATTGCGGACTGGATCGACAATTGCCCCAATGCCGAATTTGCTGCGCTGACCTATCAGGGCGGGGCGGCGTGGCGGCAGCGTTTGATGGCGGACATTGGCGGCACCGCAAAGGTCCGTGCGCTGCTCGACAGCTTTGATGATGACGGTCTGGCCGCGTTGATGACCAATTTGGGCGGACATTGCGTGGAAAGCCTGATCGACGCGTTTGACAGTGCGCAGGATGAACTGCCGACATTGTTCATCGCCTATACGGTGAAGGGCCACGGCCTGCCGCTGGCCGGACACAAAGACAATCATTCGGGGATGATGAACCCGGGGCAGATTGATCAGCTGCGCCAAAGCCTCGCGATCCCGGTGGGGGATGAATGGGAGCCCTATGGCGGCCTTGGGGATAATCAGGCCGCGCGCCTGAAAGAGTTTGTGTCCAGCAGCGCCTTGGCGGTCAAAGCGCCTGAGGCGGAAGCGCCGACCATCCCGGTCCCCGTACGCTTGGCCTTTCCGGCGTCCGACGCCCAGTCCACGCAGGCTGCCTTTGGCAATGTCTTGCTCGAACTGGCCAAGTCCGATGAACCCTTGGCGGACCGCATCGTCACCACGGCACCGGACGTGACGCAGACAACGAACCTTGGCGCCTTCGTCAACCAGCGCGGGCTGTTTCGCCGGGCGGAGATGGTCGACGTATTCCGTGCGGCCAAAATTCCATCTGCCCAAAAATGGGATGGCCATGCCGCAGGGCAACACATTGAGCTTGGTATTGCGGAGAACAACTTCTTCCTCGCCATGACATCCTTGGGGCTGGCAGGTCCGCATTTCGGCACGCGGTTGATCCCAGTGGGGACGGTCTATGATCCGTTCATTGCGCGCGGCCTCGATGCCCTGAATTACGGTTGTTATTCCGATGCCCGCTTTCTGCTGGTTGGGACGCCGTCTGGGCTGACGCTTGGGCCAGAAGGCGGCGCGCACCAGTCCATCAACACGCCGCTCATTGGCATGGGTCAGCCAAATCTCGCTTATTTTGAACCGGCATGGGCTGACGAGGTTGCCCTCGTGATGCGGTGGGCCTTTGATTACATGCAGCAGCCGGAGGGCAGCTCGGTCTACATCCGCCTCAGCACCCGCGTTATTCCGCAGATGGCGCGCGCAGATGATGCGTGGGAGGCGGATGCACTGAAGGGCGGCTATTGGCTGAAACAGCCGGGGCCGAATGCGGATGCGGCCATCGTCTTTACCGGAGCCATCGCGCCGGAAGTGCTCCAAGCTTGGGAGCAACTGGTCGACGATGTTCCCGGGATCGGACTGCTGAATGTGACATCGCCGGACCTGCTGCACCGAGAATGGTCGGCGCGTCACGCGTCGCGCTGGACCGATGGCAAAAGGCCGCAGAGCCATGTGGAAGACTTGCTCTCGGTCTTGTCTCCGACAGCTGGCCTCGTCACCGTCATTGACGGATCGCCTGGCGCCTTATCCTGGCTTGGCGGGGTGAAGGGCATGCGCGTCAGTCCGCTTGGCATCGACAGTTTTGGCCAGACGGGCGATCTGCCGGATCTCTACCATCGCTACCGGCTTGATGCCGATGCGATTATGGATGCGGCAGCGGAGCTGTTCCTTTAGACGCGCCGCGCAGGCCTCCAAATTCACTGATATATTACATTAGAATAGCTAATTCAGGGGCGTTGCTATACCGCGCCGGTTGCGGCGACTCTTCTGCTGTCATAGCGAACTGAGCAAATCTCGGTTCACTTTTGTCAGGCTAAAACGTATGAAATCGACAGCGCGTGCAGTGGTCATTGGCGGTGGTGTGGTGGGCGTCAGCACGCTCTATCATCTCGCAAAGCTAGGATGGACCGATGTCGTCCTTCTGGAGCGCAAGGAACTGACGTCGGGCTCGACCTGGCACGCGGCCGGTCTGCTGCCGCTGTTCAACCTCAGCTATTCGGTCGGTAAGCTGCATCAGTATTCGGTCGGGCTGTACCCGAGCCTTGAGGCGGAGACAGAGCTGAATGTTGGCTTTTCGCAGGTGACCAACATCCGGCTCGCGACGACGCAGGACCGGATGGACGAATATCAATATTATGCAGGCGTTGCCCGCACCATCGGCGTCGATGTGAACTTCCTGACGCCCGAGCAGGTCAAGGAGATCTGGCCACTCTGCAACACTGAAGGCGTCATCGGCGCGATCCAGCATCCTGAAGATGGCTATATCCAGCCCGCCGATCTGACGCAGGCGCTGGCCAAAGGCGCACGGCAGCGCGGAGCGACCATCTATCGCAACACCACTGTGAATGCGATCACGCAGCAGCCCAATGGCGAATGGCTGATCTCGACCGATCAGGGTGACATCACGTGCGAGCACGTGATTTCCTGTTCGGGCAATTTCGCGCGCCAGACCGGCGCCATGGTTGGGCTCGACATTCCCGTCATCCCCGTTGAGCACCAGTATATCGTCACCGAACAGCACCCCGCGATCATGGAGCGCAAGAAGCAGGGTCTGCCCGAAATGGGCGTCCTGCGCGAATCCGATGCCAGCTATTACATGCGAGAGGAGGCTGGTGGCCTTCTGCTCGGACCATATGAAGTCGGCGCACCGGCTTGCTATGTCGACGGGCCTGCCGCCAACAGCGAATATGAACTCTTCCCCGACGCGCTCGAGCGTCTGGAGCCATACATCATGGCCGCCATGGAGCGCGTTCCGGCCTTTGGCGAAGTGGGCATCAAGAAGGTTTATAACGGCGCAATCGCCTATACGCCTGACGGATCGCCAATTGTCGGACCGGCATGGGGCCTCAAAAATTTCTGGCTCAATGAAGGCCATAGCTTTGGCGTGACGGCGGCCGGAGGTGCCGGCTGGCAGTTGGCACACTGGATTGTTGATGGGGAGCCGACCATCGACATGATGGGCGTCGATCCCCGCCGCTTCGGCGACTATGCGGGCCGCGGTTTCCTCATCGAAAAGAATGAGGAAGCCTATGCCAAGGTCTTCACCGTGCACTATCCGGATGAAGAGCGCGAAGCGGGACGGGCACTGCGCCGCACGCCGTGCTATGACCGGATGAAGGCGCTCGGCGCTGTATTTGGTTCGGTTTATGGCTGGGAGCGCCCGAACTGGTTCGCGCCTGCTGGCTATGCGCTGACGGAGGGTGATCTCGACAAGCCGGACGTTCTGTTGAACCACAACCACCCTGACGTGCCGGGTGAAGTGATCCGCGAAAAATGGTCGTTCCGCCGCTCCAACTATTTTGAACATGTTGGCAATGAATGCCGTCATGTTCATGAAAAGGTTGGCCTTCAGGACATGAGCGCCTTCGCTAAGTGTGAAATCTCCGGTCCCGGAGCCGAAGCATGGCTCGACCAGTTGTTGACCAACGCGGTGCCCAAGAAGCAGGGGCGTGTTTCGCTGTCCTACCTGCTCACATCCAAGGGCGGCGTGCGCAGTGAGTTCACCGTCTACAAGGTCGCGCCGCAGCGCTATTACCTCGTGTCGGCAGGCGCTTATGAGCGGCA
Source organism: uncultured Sphingomonadales bacterium (assembly GCA_903839675.1). Lineage (GTDB taxonomy): Bacteria > Pseudomonadota > Alphaproteobacteria > Sphingomonadales > Sphingomonadaceae > Aquisediminimonas. Next base: position 131,961 of record CAIMDB010000008.1, on the reverse strand, counting down.
CGACCATGACTATCTGAAAAAGGCGATGCCGCGCGATGGCTCCGTTTCGTTTGAACGCCTGACAACGTCGATGGGTGTTCTGGTTCTCGCAGGGCCCCGCGCGCGTGACGTTCTTCAGAAGCTGACCGATGCGGACTTGTCCAACGCGGCTTTCCCTTGGCTGACCGGCCAGAAGATCAGCGTCGGCCTCGCTCAGGTCGAGGCGCTGCGCGTGAATTTCATCGGGGAACTCGGGTGGGAGATTCATCACCCGATCGAGATGCAGAACTACATCTTTGATCTGCTGATGGAGGCTGGCGCAGAATTTGACATCAAGCCCTTCGGCATCCGCGCGATGACGCTGATGGCGCTGGAAAAGAGCTACAAGCTGATCCCACGCGAATTGTCGGTGGAATATGCCGCGCTGGAAAGCGGTCTGGACCGGTTCATCAGCCTCAAAAAGCCGGGCTTCTTCGGCAAGGACGCGCTGCTGGCCTGGAAGGACAAGGGCCTGTCCAACACGCTGGTGACGATGGAAGTCCACGGCATTACCGATGCCGACGCCCGCGGGTCTGAAGCCATCTACAAGGATGGCGAGATTGTCGGGCGTGTGACATCTGGCGGCTATGGCTGGCGCGTCGGCAAGAGCCTTGCGCTTGCGATGATCCATCCGGACCTTGCTGTGGCCGGTGCGGAGTTTGAAATCGCCATCCTTGGCAAGCTTCACAAGGCAACGCTGATCGAGGATTCGCCATATGATCCGGAAAACAACGCGTTAAGGAGCTAAGACCATGTCCCGCTTCGAACCCATTGCCCAACTTCTCGCTTCGGACCGCAAGGGCCTGAGCCTGCCGCGTGACTTGTATGTGAGCGAGGAGGCCTTTCAGTTTGACACGCAGGTCATGCTGAAATCGGTCTGGCTCTATGCCTGCACGGTCGCGCATGTGAAGAATCCGGGCGATTATTTCGTGTTCGAGGTGGCGCACAATTCCATCATCATCATTCGTGGACGCGACAATGAAGTGCGGGCGTTTTGGAACTCGTGCCGTCATCGTGGGGCGCGGATTTGTCAGGAGCAACGGGGCCGCGCGCCGCGCCTGACATGCCCCTACCACCAGTGGACCTACGGCCTTGATGGCGCTCTCATCGCTGCGCGCAGTATGGCCGAGGATTTCGACAAGAAGGAACACGGCCTCGCCCCTGTTGCGCTGGAAAATGTTGGCGGGCTCATCTTCATCTGCATGGATGACAATCCGCCGCCGATTGATCGGGTGAAGGCCGATATTGTTGACCAGATTGCCGTCTATGATCTGGAACGCTGCAAGGTCGCGGTACAGGACAATTACATCGAAGACGCCAACTGGAAGTTGGTGATGGAGAACAACCGGGAATGCTATCATTGCGATGCCGGGCACCCCGAACTGATCAGCGTTCTAGGTACCTATGGCTTCGGCAAGGGCCTGCCTGAAGATGGCGAGGCGGATGTCGTTGACGACAGTGCATTTGACGCGATGGTGGATGCCAAGCGAGACCAGTGGAAGGCCATGGGCATCTTCCGTGACCTGATCGAATTTCCCGACGGCTGGTGGCACCGAGTGGCGCGGCTTCCGCTCGCCAATGGGGCAGTGACCCAGTCGATTGACGGAAAGCTTGCCAGCAAGAAGCTGATTGGACCGTTTACGGAGCCGGAAACCTCCAGCCTATCGGTCTGGACGCAGCCCAATAGCTGGCATCACTTTTGCTGCGATCATGTGGTCACTTTCTCTCTGACGCCGGTCGCGGCAGGCAAGACCCTGCTGCGGACAAGCTGGCTTGTACATGAAGATGCCGTGGAAGGCGTCGATTACGATCCTGATCACCTTGCGGCCCTGTGGCGGGCAACCAACACGCAGGATGGCCATTTCTCGATGCTCAATCATCAGGGCATTTCGACCGACGGCTATCAGCAGGGTCCCTATGCCGTGGAAGAGAAGTTGGTCGAGGATTTCAAGGATTTCTACGTTGACCGTGCCAAGGCCGCGCTGGCGAAGGCTGGCGCATGACGCCTCTGCCACGGTCGGGTTCCATCAAGATTGAAGCTGCGTCTCTGGCGGTCGGCGAAACCCGCACGCTGATTGACGATGCAGGATATCAGACGCTGCTGATGCGGGTTGAAGCTGGCCCTTTGGGCACATTGCACGACCATGATAAAATCGAGCAAATATACGTAATTGAGGGCGATTTCTTCGACGATGATGAGAGCTATGGCGCGGGGGACTTTGTTCTGCGGATGCCGGGCACAATGCATCGCGCGGGGAGCAGGAACGGATGCACGATGCTGATCACCTACATGCCATTTGTTGAGGCAAGACCATGACCCGTTTTAGTGCGCTGAGCCTTTTTACCAAGGCCTTGGGCGGCCATCAAAGCTGGCCTGAGCAATGGCCGGATGCCGCGCCCAAGCCTGCTTATGATGCAATCATCGTCGGCGGTGGCGGCCACGGCCTTGGCGCGGCGTATTACCTCGCCAAAAAATACGGCATCACCAACGTTGCTGTCATTGAAAAGGGCTGGATCGGTGGGGGAAATACCGGCCGGAACACGACCATCATTCGGTCGAACTATCTCTATGATGAAAGCGCGCATCTTTACGATCACGCGGTTAAGCTGTGGGATGGGCTGAGCCAGGAACTCAACTACAACACCATGTATTCCAAGCGCGGTGTGATGATGCTCGCGCACAATGTGCACGACGTGCAGAGCTTTAAGCGCCATATCCACGCCAACCGGCTGAATGGCGTCGACAATGAATGGCTGACGCCCGAAGAGGCCAAGGCCTATTGCCCGCCTCTCAACATCTCACCCGATGCGCGCCATCCAGTGTTGGGCGCAGCCCTGCAACGGCGGGGCGGCACGGCACGGCATGATACGGTCGCTTGGGGCTATGCCCGTGCGGCGGCAGCCCTTGGCGTCGATATCATCCAGAATTGCGCCGTCACCGGAATCCGGCGCGGCGCAGATGGCGCGATTGAAGGCGTGGAAACGACGCGGGGCTATATCGCGTCCAAGCGCGTTGGCGTGTCAGCGGCGGGCAACACGTCGGTCATCATGCAGATGGCAGGGCTAGACTTCCCGCTGGAAAGTTATCCCTTACAGGCTCTGGTGTCTGAACCGATCAAGCCTGTTTTCCCATGCGTTGTCATGTCGAACACCGTCCACGCCTATATGAGCCAGTCCGACAAGGGTGAACTCGTCATTGGGGCAGGGACCGACCAATATGTCAGCTATTCCCAGCGCGGTGCGCTTCACATTGTGGAGCACACCTTGGCCGCCATTTGCGAGATTTTCCCGATCTTTCGGCGGATGCGGATGCTGCGGACCTGGGGCGGTATCGTCGATGTGACGCCAGACCGCTCCCCCATTCTCGGCAAGACGCCGGTGCAGGGGCTTTATGTGAATTGTGGCTGGGGCACCGGTGGCTTCAAAGCGACGCCGGGCGCAGGTGATCTTTTGGCCTATACGATGGCGAAGGATGAGCCACACCGGATCAACGCACCCTTCAATCTCGACCGGTTCCGCAACGGCCGGTTGATCGACGAAGCAGCAGCAGCAGCGGTGGCGCACTGATATGATATTGATCCATTGCCCCTATTGCGACGAAAAGCGCGCAGAGCTTGAATTCGCTTATGCCGGAGAGGCGCACATCGCCCGTCCGCTCGATCCTTCAGCGCTGAGTGATGAGGAGTGGGAGACCTATCTCTTCATCCGGAACAATCCGCGCGGGCGTCATCATGAACGCTGGCGCCATGCGCATGGATGTGGCCGCTTTTTCAATGCGGTACGCGACACTGTTACCGACAAATTTGAAACAACTTACAAGGCAGGGGAGCCCCGCAAATGACGGGATATCGTTTGCCAACAGGCGGGCGGATCAACCGCGCCGCGCCGCTGACGTTCAGCTTTGATGGGACCAGTTTTGCGGGCTTTGAAGGCGATACACTAGCGTCGGCCTTGCTCGCGAGCGGTGTCAAGCTGTTTGGCCGTTCGTTCAAATATCACCGCCCGCGCGGCCTTGTCGGGTCGGGAAGCGAAGAGCCGAACGCACTGATTTCCGTCACGCGCGGACCGGGCCGGTTCACGCCCAATTTGCGGGCGACAAATGTCGATCTCTATCAGGGCATGGAAGCCACCAGCCAGAACCGCTGGCCGTCGCTCAAATTTGATTTTGGCGCGATCAATGACCGGCTGGGCATGTTCTTCCCGGCTGGCTTTTACAACAAGACCTTCATGTGGCCCCGGTCCTTCTGGGAAAAGCTCTACGAACCCGCCATTCGGCGCATGGCCGGGCTAGGTCAGGCGCCAACTGACGTGGATCCAGATCATTATGCCGCGACCTATGCACACTGTGATGTCCTGATCATCGGTGCGGGCCCGGCGGGCATCGATGCGGCTCTGGAAGCGGCCGCCACGAACAAGCGGATCATCCTGATTGATGAGCAGGATGAGCTTGGCGGTGGCGCTCTTTCAGACCCTACACTTTGGCCTTGGCTGGAGCGCAGCCTGAAGGCGCTGGCGGCCTCGCCCAACGTGCAGGTGCTGGCGCGCACGACGGCCTTTGGCTATTTCCATGACAACTTCATCGGTGCGGTTGAGCGGTTCACCGATCATCTACCGGGCATTCCGCATGGCCCGCGTGAGAAGCTATGGCGCATCCGCGCGGCAGAGGTCATCCTTGCCCAAGGCGCGATTGAGCGGCCCTTGGTCTTTGAAGGCAATGACACGCCGGGTGTCATGCTCGCGTCTGCCGCAAAGGTCTTCGCCCTGCGTTATGGCGTCGCTGTTGGTCAGTCGGTCGCCCTTATGGCGTCGCATGACAGTGGCTGGAACGACGCCTTTGCCATGGCTGGCGCAGGTGTCGGGATCGCGGCGATCATCGATGTGCGCGATGTCGTGAATGAGGCACTGCTGACCAAGGCGAACGGCTTGGGGATTAACGTGCGCCTTGGCCATAGTGTGATTGGTGTACGCGGACGTCTTGGCGTCAAGGCCATCTCCGTTGCCCGCAATGATGGGACAGCGGTGTCAGACATCACCTGCGATGCGCTGCTGATGGCCGGTGGTTGGACGCCGACGGTGCATCTCTGGTCGCACAGCAAGGGCAGTCTTGCCTGGCGCGATGACCTCGGCGCGTTCGTACCTGATGTGCCGAATGAAAACGTCCGCTGCGTGGGTGCATGTGCCGGAACCTGGAACTTCGGTGCTGGTGTCGTCGTTGACGTTCTGCCGACGCCGAAAGATCCTGCGCGCCTGAAGGCTTTCGTCGATTTCCAGAATGATGTGACGGCCAAGGACATCAAGCTGGCGGTCCGCGAAGGGTTCCGGTCGATTGAGCATATCAAGCGCTATACGACCAACGGCATGGCGACCGATCAGGGCAAGACATCGAACCTGAACGGCCTGCAGATTGCGTCTACCGCGCTCAACAAGCCGGTGACAGACATTGGGCTTACAACCTTCCGACCGCCCTATACGCCGCAAACCTTTGGGGCGCTGGCGGGGCATGCCAAGGGGGCGTTGTTCCAGCCGACCCGCAAGACCAACATCGACAGCTGGGCCGAAGAACAGGGCGCAGTTTTTGAACTGGTCGCCCAGTGGCGGCGGGCCCGCTACTTCCCGAAGGCCGGCGAGGATATGCTCGCTGCGGTCAATCGTGAATGCCGCATGGTCCGGTCGTCGGTGGGCATTTTCGATGCGTCGACGCTGGGGAAGATCGAAGTTGTTGGCCCCGATGCCGCCGAGTTCCTAAACCGGATGTACACCAACCCCTGGAAGGCATTGGAGCCGGGGCGCTGCCGCTATGGCCTGTTGCTGAAGGAAGATGGCTTCATCACCGATGATGGGGTGTCGGCGCGTCTTGCGCCGGACCGCTTCCATCTGACCACGACGACCGGCGGTGCCGCGCGCGTGCTGAACCTGATGGAGGACTATCTCCAGACCGAATGGCCGGACCTGAACGTGTGGCTGACCAGCACGAGCGAGCACTATGCCGTGATCGCGCTGCAGGGGCCAAATGCCCGCAAGGTTCTGGAGCCCCTCGTCGAAGGCATTGACCTGTCTGCCGAAGCCTTCCCGCACATGGCGATCCGCGAAGGCACGATTTGCGGCATCCCGACCCGCCTGTTCCGGGTGAGCTTCACAGGCGAACTCGGGTACGAGATCAACGTGCCCTCTGCTTATGGCCGCACTCTGTGGGAGCGGATCATGGCGGAAGGCGCGCGCTATGACATCACGCCTTATGGCACAGAGACGATGCACGTACTGCGCGCCGAAAAGGGGTTCATCATCGTCGGGCAGGATACCGATGGCACGGTGACGCCGTTCGATGCAGGTCTCGATTGGGCTGTTGGCAAGAAGAAGGCGGATTTCGTCGGCAAGCGCTCGCTCGCACGTCCGGACATTGTTGCGCCGGGCCGTAAGCAGCTCGTCGGCTTGTTGACCGATGATCCGAACATGGTGCTGGAAGAAGGCGCGCAGATTGTCGCTGACCCCAACCAGCCGGTGCCGATGAAAATGATCGGCCATGTGACCTCGTCCTACTGGAGCGAAACGCTCGGCCGGTCGATCGCGATGGCGCTGGTTGAAGGCGGACATAGCAAGATGGGGCAGGACATTTTCGTTCCCATGCCGGGCAAGACCCATGTCGCAAAGGTCAGCTCGATGATGTTTTATGACGCAGAAGGGGCACGTCTCAATGTCTGAGCTTCTCGCCCGAATTGAGCCAACACCTGCTGTTCCGTTTGCGGGCAACGGTGTAACGGTCACATCCGCCCCGCCGATGGCCCGCTTTTCGCTGCGGGCGCGCAAGGCCACTGATCTGGAAAAGCTGCTCGGCGTTTCCGTGCCGCAAAAGATTGGCACGATGCAAAATGGGGTGATGTGCCTTGGCCCTGATGAATGGCTGATGCTGGCCCCGCACGGCACCAAGATTGCCGATGGTTCAGGCTTGTCACTCGCCGTGACAGAGGTGAGCGACCGGAACGTCGCCATCCTTCTTGAAGGTCCGCGCGCGGTGGCGGTTCTGGCAGCAGGCTGCGCGCTTGATTTTGATCATTTTGAGGTTGGTCGCGCCACGCGCACCATCTTTGAAACGGTTGAGATCATCGTTGTGCGCGAAGCAGCGGAGCGGTTTCATGTTGAGGTTTGGCGCAGCTTTGCGCCATGGTTGTGGACGGCGTTTGTGACAGTCGCAGCCCAATAAGGCGGGGGAATTCATTTGACCGATTGGACGCGCGATATTGATCGTGGGGAATATGGCGCCTCCAACCGCAACTGGGGGGGGATGATCGTCAATCCGGCGGTGTTCGTGCCCACCGCCATCCTGTCTCTCTCCGTCATCCTGTTCAGCCTGATCGCCCCACAAGCGTCCGCCGATTTGTTTTCCGGCATGCGGGTAGGTGCTGTGACCTATTTCGACTGGTTCTTCATGTCGGTCGGCAACATTGTGCTCTTGTTCTGCATTGCCGTTGCGATCTCTCCGCTGGGGAAGATCCGGCTGGGCGGGAAGGGCGCGTCGCCCGATTATTCTCGCCTGTCATGGTTTTCGATGCTGTTTGGCGCAGGCATGGGCATTGGCCTTGTCTTTTACGGCGTGGGAGAACCGGTGTCCCACTTTATGTCTTCCATGGCAGGAGGAACAGCGGCGCCACTCGGTGGCGCGGCAGGGAATGTGGCAGAGGCGCGCAGCCTCGCCATGGCCGCGACGATCTTTGATTGGGCGCTCCACCCTTGGGCCATCTTCGCCATGGTGGGTCTTGCGCTTGCGGTCTTTGCCTATGATTTCAATCTGCCGCTCTCGATACGGTCTGCCTTTTATCCTTTGCTGGGAAAGTCGGTCTGGGGTCGGGCGGGGGATGGGATAGAGATTTTGGCCGTCCTCGCGACGATCTTCGGTCTAGCAACATCGCTTGGCCTTGGTGCGCAGCAGGCGATGGCTGGGATCACCTATCTTTATGATATCCCAAGTTCCGCGCTCTCCATTGTCGGGCTCATCGCGATCATGGCGTTCGTCACGTTCCTGTCGGTGTGGGGCGGGATTGATCGAGGCATCCGGATTTTAAGCGAGCTCAACATGTGGGTCGCCTTTGCCTTGCTGCTGTTCATTCTGGCGACGGGCGCGACGTTGACGCTTCTGGGAGATCTCGGCGCCAATATCGCAGCCTATCTGAAATATCTGCCCGCCTTGTCCAACCCCGTCGCGCGCGGAGATGCCGGCTTCTACCATGACTGGACGGTCTATTACTGGGCCTGGTGGATCAGCTGGTCGCCCTTTGTCGGCATGTTTATGGCCCGCATTTCACTCGGCCGCACAGTGCGTGAGTTTATGGCAGGCGCGCTGCTTGCCCCCACGCTTTTGGGGATCCTCTGGCTGACCATCTTCGGGGATGCCAGCATCGCGCACATCGTGGCTGGAGATGCGGGTGGGCTTACCAAAGCTTCGCTCGACCAACAATTGTTCGTGCTGCTTGGGACCCTGCCTTGGGCGCAGATCACGTCCTTCGTGTCGGTCTGCCTGATCATGATCTTTTTCGTGACCGGCTGGGATTCCGGCACGCTGGTGATTGATACCATGACAGCCGGTGGCCGCACCGATACGCCGCTGCGCCAGAAGGTCATCTGGCTTTTGGCCGTGGGCGGCATTGGCGTCGTGCTACTGTTGAGCGGAGGGCTCAGCTCCCTTCAAGCCGGGTCGATTGCGGCCGGGCTTCCGCTTGCGGCGGTGCTGCTGTTTCTGGCGGTTGGTACGTTCAAGGGGTTGATGGCTTTGCATCGGCAGGGCTGAACCGATGCATCTTTGCAACGCCTGAGATTTTGCAAGGCGGGATGACGAAAAAGCATAACCGCCCTGCACCTGACCTGCGCTACTATTAGCGCGAGTAATAGTTCCCTTTGGAAACGGGTCAGGGCACGCACGGATGAAATTGCCTCAAGAGTTTGACCTTCACGCGCTTGAAGTGTTCGTCATGACTGTAGAATTGGGCGGCATGTCGCAATGCGCGACGCATTTGCAGGTGACGCAGTCGGCTGTTTCCCAGACCATTGCCAAGCTGGAATCGGGAATTGGCGCGCCCTTGTTCGACAGGACGATGCGGCCCATGGGGCTGACGGCAAGTGGCAAGTCGTTGTTCGCGCGGGGCCAGTCGCTCATCGCGCAGGCGAGAGCAACCTATGATGAGGTTCGGGAAGGCGCGAACCTCCCTATTTCAAGCATCACAGTGGCCATGTCATTCAGTCTGGCCAATGAACTGACGACACCGATCCTGAGCGAACTGAGTGGCCGTGCCGACCGCTGGAACATCCGCTCCGGCATCTCAATGGAGCATCAGGCTGAGTTTCTCGCGCGCGACATTGATCTGCTCATCACCGGTAGCTTCAATCTGGAACACCGCGGTGCGCTTGAGCTTCATCCTGTCATCGAAGAGAGCTTCATCCTTGTTTTCCCAGCCAGATACCAAGGGTCGATCGACATCACGGACGAAAAGGTCTCGCTGCCACTCATCCGCTTTTCGCGGCTGACAGGCACCGGCCAGCAGATTGAGCGCCAGATTGTCCGCATGAAGATGAAGGTGCCTCATCTGATTGAGGTGGAATCCTCGCACCAGCAACTGGGGTTGGTCGCGGCAGGTCTCGGCTGGACAATTACGACGCCGGTATGCCTTGCCGCCGTGCCCGAATTGCTCCCCCATCTGCGGCCGGAACCGATGACGCGCGGGCGGTTCGCAAGGCAGGTACAAGTCGTTGCACGGGCAGGGGAATTGGGCGACATCCCGAAGCTGACAGCGTCCGTCTGCCAGCGGGTGCTGCGCGAAAAGACGTTTGCGAGCGTCACATCAGAATATCCATGGATTGAGGAACAATTGAGATGGCCAAGTGCATCGGTGAGCAGCGATGAAGCGTAACATCCTTTTGGGCCTGATGCTGGGGCTGGCTGCGCCGGCATTAGCAGGACAGGTCCTTCAGGGCCCAGCCGACATCGGCGTCGATGCGCCAGAGCTTGCGCCTTTGGGGAAAGATGGCGTCGGGTTCCGCTCTGTGACTTTTGTTCATAAGGCCCAGCCGGATCTGGAGCATCCTGATCCAAAATCGGGCGCCGTCGCGCTGCACGACCGATCCTTAAAGGTGGATATCTGGTATCCGGCTGAGGTCCGCAAAGGGCAGGCACGCATGACCTATCGCGGCGCCTTATGGGGTGAGCCACCCCTTCCGCCGGTCGCCTTTACGCAACCCGGGTTGGCCGCCCCCAATGCAAAGCCTGTTGGGCGCGGGCATCCATTGGTGATCCTGTCGCACGGCTATGGCAATGATCCGCGCTTGATGACCTGGCTGACCGAAAATCTGGCGTCAAAGGGATATGTTGTCGCTGCGATCCACCATGTCGATCCAAACCGCTATGTTGTGGCCCCTGTAATCAGTTCGGCGCCGACCTATAACCGACCGGTCGACATCAGCTTTGTGGCTGCGCAATTGCGGGCCAATTTAGGGTCGCAGATCGACCCGGAGAACGTGGCGCTAATCGGCTATTCACAGGGTGGCTTTGGCGTGCTCACAGCGGGTGGCGCGAGCCTAGACCCCACACATCCGTTTATGAATTTTGTGCCCGATGGTTGGCTGAACAAGATTGCGCGGGGCGCTGCTGACGCGTCCTCTGCCAAAGTGCCCGGGGTGAAAGCTATTGTCGCGCTGGCGCCTGCCGGCGGCGGTGAAAAAAGCATCTGGGGGAATGAGGGGCTGGCGGAAATTAAGGCGCCGATGCTCCTTATTGCAGGCGATCAGGACCCTACGGTGGGCTATCAAAAGGCCGCGAAGTCCTTCTTTGCGCAAACGATAAACAGCGACAGGTATCTGCTGACCTTAAAGCAGGCTGGCCATGCCATCGGGCTCAACCCTGCGCCTGAGGGGATGCGCGCGACGTTGTGGGACATTGATTGGTTTGAAGACGCGATCTGGCGGAAAGACCGCATCAACGCGATCAGCCTGCACTTCATAACCGCATTTCTTGACGTCCATCTGCGCGGAGCGCGCGACAAGCAGGCCTTTCTCGACGTTCCGAACGAAGACTCCGATGTCGGCACTTGGAAAGCACCACCAGGCACGTCTTGGGGCGCTTATAGCCCCGGTGGGCCAGACGTCACGCTATGGAAGGGATTCCAGCAGGGCCGTGCGCGTGGCCTGATCTTCCAGCATCTACCGGCCGCCGCCCCGCAAAAGGCGGAGTAAGCCGCCGAGCGGCTGCGTCAGGGCGCGATGCCCTCAAACAGACTGAGTGCCGCCTCTTTCCAGAAGTGGAGGAGGTCGGCGCTGAAGCTCAATGGGACATAAGCGTCGCACACGTCGTCACTGACGACATGTAGGCGCACATTGACGTGATCGATGATGGTGGCCGCGCTGCATCCGGCGCTGAATGCCGGGTCTTCCGCATTGAAGACCCCGCCTTCCATCAGCAGGGTTCGCCAGCCGGGCCCTGTCAGGCGTATGCGGACCGTGCCGCCGCCAATAGCGGTCAGTGCGCCGTCGTCGGCCAGAATGTCGCTTAGCGCGCTGATATCGCCTTCAACGAGCCACACGGTGGGTTCGAAGCGGATCAAGCGGAGTGCGTCGCTGCCGCCGGATGTGCCGGTCGCAGGGAGTTCAAAGCCGGTCGCTGCCTTGAAACGCTTGGCGACAGATGCAGGGTTGCTCCAAATCTCAAACACGTGGAGCGGCGCTGCGGGCAGGAGCGTCATTGTTACATCAGTCACGGTAACGCTCTCCTGCGGTGTCATAAAAGTGCGGATGGACCACGCGAACACGGGCTTCTTGGCCGCGCGTGGGGGAGGAGGCGATCAGCTCTTCCCCGTGGCGGCTAAAACCGTCCTTCAACTGGCCAAGAGCGACAGACCCGCCCTCCAAAATCTTGAAGGCTGCCGCGCTGACATGGCCGTGGGGTGAGCCACCCTTGTGCGTAATCAGCATGGCGCCCTCGGGAATATCTCCCTCAATCGCCTCCAGTCCGACCAACTGGCGACGGCCGGGTTCAGCCAAAGCAGGGCGGGACAGGCCAGTGGCACCGATATATCCGCCCGCCTTGTTGAGCATCTTGTCCAGCGCCAAGTCCATGGGGGTCATGCGACCGTCCACTTCGCCACCGACGACCAGATGGCCCTTTTCAATGCGCAGGAATTCCATCGCTTCAAGGCCATAGAGACTGCCGCCCTGTGCGGTCACTTCTGCTTCACAGGCCGCCCAGACGGACGCCGCGTGACTTGCCTCAACATAGACTTCAAAGGCGCGTTCGCCGCTATAGCTCGCGGCTAGGACGATCACCGGAACGCCAGCGATTTCGGCCGGAACGGTGGACATATGGCGCGGGCTGTCCGCCTTGATCAGCGCATCCATCACCGCCTTTGCCTTGGGGCCTGCAATGGCGATCCCAGCATGATGTTCCTGCACATTGACGGCCGAAACCTTCAACTGCGGGCACAGATATTGGCGGACATAGGAGATGTGCGTGGCCATCCGGTCTGCGCCGCCGGTTGAACTGGTCAACAGATAGCGGTTCTCGTCCAGACGCCAGACCGTGCCGTCGTCAAACGCGATGCCGTCTTCGCGCAGCATGAAGGTGTATCGGCCACGCCCGACAGCAAGCTTGCTGACCGTCGTTGCGCAGATGAGCTCAAGGAATGCGGCGGCATCGGGGCCGCTCACCTCAAATTTGGCGAGGGTCGACACGTCGGTCATCCCGACGCCGGTTCGGACTTCCTTTGCCTCACGAAGGGCTGCCTGTGCCAAAGTCTCCTGACCTTGGGGGTAAGCGCGCGGGCGGAACCAATAGCCAAGCGGCTGCCAGATCGGGTTTTTGGCGGCGTGGACATCGTACAGCGCCAAGCGGCGGACGTGCGCGCCCGCATTCTTGGCACCAGCCCCTGCGATAAGGCCCATGCTCACCGGCGTATACGGTGGGCGGAAGGTCGTTAGGCCTGCTTCAGGAATGGAGACGCCCTGCTTTTCTGCAAGGCGACCCAAGGCGGCCATGTTGCTGAGCTTGCCCTGATCGGTCGCCATGCCGAGCGTCGTGTAGCGCTTCAGGTGCTCGACCGACCGGTACCCTTCGGCCCATGCCAGATCGACATCGGCGAGCGACACATCGTTCTGGAAATCGATGAAGCTCTTCTTCGGGTTGGAAACCGGCGTGACCGGGAAAACGGGATCCGGGTTCGCCGCACCACCGATCGTGGTGACGTTCTGGCGCGAGGCAGCGGCGACGAAGGCCTGTGCGGCTTCGTTCCAGTCCAGCGTGCCGCCCGCCTGCATGTGCAGATGGACGACAGGTGTGAACCCGCCGGAGACTGCGATGAGATCAGCCTTCCAGTTTTTCGATTGTCCGTCGACAATTGCAGTCACGCCGGACAGGCAATGGCGTGCGCCGGTTACGATGGAAGGGACGGCGTTCGTCCAGACCGGAAGGCCAGCGGACTCAGCGCCCGCAGCGGCAGCCGAAAACTGGGGCCGCGCATCGAGGATGGCCACAATTTCGGCGCCCACCTCTTTAAGGGCCTGAACTGTTTTATAGGCGTCGTCATTGTTGGTCGCGATCACAACGCGCTTGCCGGGCAGAACGCCAAAGCGGCGGACATAGGTGCGTGCCGCCTGTGACAGCATGACGCCGGGGCGGTCATTATGCGCAAAGGCAATGGGGCGTTCGATGCTTCCCGTTGCCAGAATGACCTGACGAGCCCGGACGTGCCAGAGCCGCTGGGTCACGCCGTTGGTTGGAACTTCACCGGGTTCAGCCAAGCGCTGCGTCAGCGTGACGAGATCATGCTCCCAATAGCCTGACGCGGTTGTGCGGGTGAGGATGCGACCACCGGCTGCACGGATGCGGGCGGCGGCGCTATCAGCCCAAGCGGTGTCGAGTTCCTGCGGGTCGCGGATCAGCGAGGCGCCGAGGATGCTGTCCTGTTCGACAAGGATGACGCGCTTGCCAGCTTCCGCTTGTTCCAGCGCGGCCTGCAATCCTGCGGGGCCTGCGCCGACGACAAGGACATCGCAAAATGCCGCGCGCTGGCTGAACCTGTCCGGGTCAGCCTTGGTTGGCGCATTGCCGAGCCCGGCCGCCTTGCGGATGAAATACTCGTAGAACATCCACCGCTTGGCTGAGCCAAAAAAGGTTTTGTAGTAAAAACCGGCGCCAAGCATTGGCGCTGCAAGGCTGAAGACGGCCCCCACGTCAAAGCTCAGATTGGGCCAGCGGTTCTGGCTGCGGGCGATGAGCCCATCATAGACAAACACATCAGTCGCCCGGGTATTAGGCTCTGCCCGTCCGCCTTCGCCGACCGTGACGAGCGCGTTTGGCTCTTCAATGCCCGCCGTCATGATGCCGCGGGGGCGGTGATATTTAAAGCTGCGCCCGACTAGGCCGACGCCATTGGCCAGCAACGCGGCTGCCAGCGTATCGCCGGCGCGTGCTTTGTAGGTCTTGCCGTCAAAGCTGAAGCTAATGGTCGCGCCTTTTGGGTCGCGCGTGGGGCCGCTCATGGCAGGGCCTCCGGTCCGACAGCCCGTGTGGCCGAAATCTCATTGGTGACGCGGTGGCGGGTCATGACCAGCCAAGCCCGGCAGCCATAAGTGTGGCGCCAGATTTCCTCATCCACGCCGCGCGGGTTGGTGCGAGAGAACAGGGCAGCCATCGCCTGCTCGGGCGCTGCGTCCAGCGGCACCACGGAATCGACCGTACGCTCATAGATGAATTCGGATTGCGCCCTTGGGCCGCAATGCGGGCACGTGATCTGCATCATTAGCGGCTATTCGGCATCGGGCCGCTCCCCGTTTCATCAATGGTTGCGCCGCGTTCAAACCGGTCGAGCGAGAAGGGGGCGTTGAGCGGGTGTGGCTTGCCCGTCGCCAATGTGTGGGCATAGGTCCAGCCGGAGGCGGGCGTCGCCTTAAAGCCACCATAGCACCAGCCGCCATTGATATAGAGGTTGGGCACGGGCGTTTCGCCGATGATGGGCGCGCCATCAAAGCTCATATCGGTCACGCCGCTCCAGGTGCGGACCATCCGCAGGCGGGAGAGGGCGGGCACAAGGGCGAGGCCCTGCGCGACGGCGCCTTCCATCACCATGGGGTGGCCGCGCTGGGCATAGCTGGGCCAATTGTCAGGGTCGCCGCCAAAGACGATGCCGCCCTTGTCTGACTGGCTGATATAGCAATGCAGCGATTGCGACATGATCACGCTGTTGATCATCGGCTTCACGCCTTCGGTCACCATCGCCTGCAGGGTCTGGGATTCAACGGGCAGTTTCAGCCCCGCCATGGCCGCGACATGGCCGCTATGACCGGCCACGCAAATGCCGACGCGTCCGGCACCAATGCGGCCACGCGTCGTTTCCACGCCGACCACAGCATTGCCATCACGCACAAAGCCTGTGACTTCGCACTTCTGGATAATGTCGACGCCAAAGCTGTCCGCCCCGCGCGCATAGCCCCAGGCAACGGCATCATGCCGCGCAGAGCCGCCGCGCCGCTGGATCAGGCCGCCCTGAATGGGGAAGCGGGCATCGCGCGACATATCGAGCAGCGGCTCCAGCTTGGCGACTTCATCGCGCGTCATCAGATCTGCATCAATGCCGTCGCAGCGCATGGCGTCGCCGCGTTCTGCCAGCTTGACCATGTCCGCATCGCTATGGCCGAGGAACATCGCCCCACGCGGGCTGAACATGACGTTGTAGTTCAGCTCATCGCTCATCCCATGCCAGAGCTTCAGGCCGAATTCGAACAGGTTATGCAGAGGCTCCAATCGGTAATTGGAGCGCACAATCGTTGTGTTGCGTCCGGTATTGCCGCCGCCGATCCAGCCTTTTTCCAGCACTGCAATGTTGCGCAGTCCATGGACCTTGGCCAGATAATAAGCGGTCGCCAAGCCATGCCCGCCACCACCGATAATGATGATGTCGTAATGGGACTTGGGTTCCGGATCGCGCCAAGCGGGTTGCCAATGCTTTTGCCCGTTCAGGGCACCGCGCAGCAATCCAAGCGCCGAATATCGGCTCATGAAATGGGCATCCACCCGCGCTTTTCACGCCAGTCTTTTTCCAACCCGTCAAAGCGCGACAGCTTCAGGAGATCAATGTCCGCAAAGGAGCATTTTCCGTCGATCACAAGGTCGCGGATCGCATGGCCCGATGCAGGCGACAGGCCAAAGCCCACGCTCGACATAGAGGCGACGACGACATTGTCCGGGCTGGTCAGCTGGTCGATGATCGGACGGCCATCAGGCGAGTTTTCAATCACGCCCGCCCAGCTGCGGATAACGTTGAGATGCGCGGCCTTTGGCAGCATCTCGGCAAGACGCTTTGCCAGATTGCGGGCCAGCGGTGTGGAGGGACGCGCGGCAGGGCCAGTTGCATCCACATCCAGCCATTCATGCGGGCCACCACCATAAGCAAGGTTACCGCGCAGCGTCTGCCGACCATAGATTTTATGGCCATCGACACCGCCGAGCGGCATCATCGGCGCAGGCTCTGTGATGATCATTTCCGCGCGCGCAGCGGCCAGCGGCACATCCACGCCCAACTGCGCCATCAGCTGCGGGATTTGCGGCCCTGCGGCCACGACCACGGAGTCACAACCATAAGTGGCATTGGCCGTCTTCACTGCCGTCACCTTGCCGCCTGCCGTTTCAAAGCCAGTCACAGGGCTGTGCTGGATGATCTTGCCGCCCAGATCCTGCAGCGCCCAGGCATAGGCCTGCACACTGCGCTGGGGGTTGGCATGGCCACCGAACTTATAGTGGATGCCGCCAAAGGAATTGTCTCCGGCCAGCGGCACCGCTTCCTGAATCTGCTTCACGTCGAGCAGTTCAACCGGGTGGTCGAGCCGCTTGTGGCGTTCTGCGATGAAGCGATATTGCTCCCACTGGCGCTCCGTCATGGCAATCAGGATGCGGCCCTTGCGGTGCTCGGTCGGATAGCCGAGCAGTTCATCCATCTGCGGCCAAAGGCGCTGTTCTTCGTCGAAGAGCGGGCTCGCATAGTGCGATGCGCCGCCGCCATTGCGGCCCGAGGCTTCCCAGCCGACAATGAATTTGTCGAGCACAGTGACCTTCACGCCCGACCGCGCGAGCCACCAACCGGCGCTCAGGCCAGTGACGCCACCGCCAACGATGACAACTTCTGACCCGCTCATTTGTACATCCCCGTGTAGAGCATCTCGCGGTGCTCATCCTGATAAGGCGTGCCGATATCTTCGACGGGCACCCATTGTGTTGGAATGCCGAACCAGACGTCCCAGGCCGCTTCCATTTCGGCCGGCTCGTCCCATTCGGCCAAAATCTTGAGCGGAAGCGGGCGGACTGGCGCGCGGTGGCTGGCCAGCGGAATGGTGCCGTAGGGCGTGCCGGATTCCAGCGCCAGCAGCATCGCCACCTGATCGCGGCAGCGGCGGCCTTGGCACACGCCCATGCCCGAGCGGGTGAGGCGCTTGATCTGGTCTGGGTTGGCGGGGCCATCCTTCAGCAGTGTTTCGAGTGAACGCGCGCACATGGCAGCGGGGCGGGGCAGATAGTTTGGCGGTTGGATACCGATCAGATCCGCCCGTGTGACTTCCTCGCACTGACAAATGATGGTGTCATTGGTCGTGACGGCGGTTAGCGCGCGCATCCAATCCATCCGGTAGGCGATATGGTCAAAGCCGCTATCGGTGAGCCCCGCACAATCGCCGACAGCGATCACGCTGGCTTCTCCTGCGGGAATATAACCGCCGCGTGTTGGGTTAAGCGTGCGCGGGCCGTGCATGGCGTCGACCAGTTCGATCGACGGCACAAGGCCGATAGCGACGCAGATTGTGTCGCAGGTGATGGTCTCACCAGACGTCAGCGTCGCAGATTCAACGCCGTCGATCCCGCCCCTGGCCGACGCGATGGTCTGGCCACACGAGATGGAGATGCCGGCAGCTATGACTTGGGCGACCAGATCAGCGCTACCCTGCGGCGCATCGCGCACTTCGATGAGGCCAGCGACCTCAATGCCACGGGCATGCGCGACCAAGGCCGTCTCCAGCGCCAGATCATGTGAGCCGAGCACCAGCACGCGGCGCCCAGCAAAGGCATCGTAACGGGTCAGCAACATCTGCAAAGCGGCAGCGCCCATCACGCCGGGCTGGTTCCAGCCGGGGAAGGCCATCGCCAGATCACGGGCGCCGGTTGCCAGCACAATCGTGCCAAAGCCAATCATCCAAGAGCGCTCAGCATCGGCAAGGCCAACGACCTGATCGGGCAAGCTCGCGACGCCGGGGCCATTGCGGTAAACGCCCCAGGCTGTGGTGCCCAGCAACAGTTCCGCGCCCGCGTCCATCGCCTTTTCAAGGTCGGGCATGCTCATGAAGATCGCTTCGAGCATCCGCTCACTATTCTGGGTGGCAGCTGTCATCCGTCCGCCGAAATAGAGCGGCGTGTCATTGCCCATCAAAGCGCCGGACACGGGGTTCTCATCGACCAGCAGGACAGACTTGCCCGCCGTTGCATGTTCAACGGCGGCGGCAATGCCGCTGGGCCCTGCACCAACCACGACGACATCGTAGCGGGCTTCGGGAGCGCTTCTGGTGCCGTTGACGGCACAGATATCGGTACCTGTAAAGTTCAGTTCCATTACACTGCCTCCAATGCCTGCGCCAAATCGGCGATCAGGTCGTCAATATGTTCCAGCCCAACCGAAAGGCGGATGGTGCCATCGGTAATTCCGCCTGCCAGTCGCTGCTCACTTGGCACGGCATAGTGCGTTGTGCTGGCGGAATGGCAGATCAGCGTCTCTGATCCGCCAAGGCTGACAGCCAGCTTCATCAACTGAAGCTGGTCGAGCATGCGGAAGGCTTCGGCCTCGCCCCCATGTAGATGGAAGGAGAAGGTAGAGCCCGCCGCTTTGCACTGTTTGTCGTACACTGCGCGGCCGCGTGTGCCTTCTTCCAGAAAACCTAGATAAGTGACGCCAGCGACCTTGGGGTGATCGCGCAGAAACTCGGCGACCCCGCGCGCATTGCTCATGGCGCGTTCGGTGCGCACCGCAACGGACTCAAGCGACCGGAGCACGAGCCAAGACGTATAGGGGTCAAGATGATTGCCCCATGTCGTGCGCTGCAATTTCAGCTGATCGATCAGCTCCTTGCGGCCGGAGATCCCGCCCGCCAGAAGATCGCTATGCCCGCCGCAATATTTGGTGAGCGAGGTCATGCACAGATCGACCCCGTGCGAAATCGGCCGCTGGGAAAAGGGGCCGAGCAGCGTGTTATCGACCACAACGAGCGGGCGGTGGCCCTGCTTGGCGCCAACTTCATCGGCGATGCGCACCATGAGGTCGAGATCGACAATAGCGGCTGTCGGGTTGGCAGGCGTTTCGGCGATGATGAGCTTCAGCGGGCCTTTGGCCATGGCCTCTTCGGCGGCTGCCCGCACGCCATCTTCGTCTGTCCCGTCCAGATAGGCGGCTGGATGCGTGCCGAATTGCGGCATCATGGTGTTGTAGAGAAAATCGACGCCGCCATAGATCGGGCGACCGTGCAATACGCTGTCGCCGCCGCGCAGATAAGCAAGCGCGATGCTCGAATGTGCGGCCATGCCGCTGCAATAGGCGACAGCATCCTCCGCGCCATCAATCGCAGCGAGGCGGGCTTCCAGAAAGTCGAGCCCGGGGTGGCCCAGTCGCGAATAGATATGGTTGGTCTCCCCAACCAGCGGCCCGGTGCCTTCAAAATAGGCTTCATGCACATATTTGGCATGCTGTGCGGACGGATACACAAAGGTCGACGTCATGAAGATGGGCGGCTTGGCCGCACCCATTCCCAATTGCGGATCGTATCCGTAGGCGACTGCGAGTGTTTCGGGGCGGAAATCCCCGGGCCGTTTATTTGACATGGGCGTCAATATAAGCCCGCGAGACATCACAATACCAGTCGGTAAACCGGCGGGCGAGCATCTCTGCGTCGTTGGAATAGGGGCCCGGCGTGTAACCGGGGCTATTGATTCCGGCGTGGTTGTTTTCAGCCAGAGCTTTGTCCTGGCCGTTTGTGACCGTCCAAAGCTGCGTCAGGCTTTCAATATCATAATCAACGCCTTCCACGGCATCCTTATGCACGAACCACTTGCTGTAGACATGCGTTTCGGTGGGGCTGACCGGCATGCAGCTGAACATGAAGACATGGTCAGACGTTGCGTGGCAGAAGAGGTGCGGATCAATCGCCCAGCGCATTGAGCCGACATCGCCGCCATTGGCTGTCAGCAACGGCTTCTTCACGACGGGCTGTCCGTCCATCGAAATGGAGGTGCAGCCTTCGTTGAGCGCGAAGCGGGCAACCTGCCACCAATGGCCTTCAACAGGAACGTGCGGCAGGCCGGCGGCATCCATCGCGGCGGCAAAGGCTTCGGCGCGCGTGTCTTCATGCGCGTCGAAATGCTTGGACATGCCGACGGGGAAGGTCTTGGCCAGTTCCGGATGGCCCGTCGCGCAATGGTAGCATTCGCGGCCATTTTCCATGACCAGCTTCCAGTTGGCGTTTTCCACCAGCACGCTTTCATGCGCCAGCTTCAAATCCTTGAAGTTGAGCGGACCGGCATAGGCCGAAAACTTCTCGCGGAAGTCGTCGATCGGCAAAGGATTGTCGGCAAGGCAGATGTAGACGGCGCCTGCGATGATTTCGATGGCAATCGGCTTCAGGCCATGCTCGGCCTTGTCGAAATCGTCATCCATGCGGCCTGCGGCGAAAAGGGAGCCGTCCAGATCGTAGGTCCAGCGATGATAGGGGCACACCAGCTTTGGCGCTGTGCCGTGGCCGACCGGGCAGATGACGGAACCGCGGTGGCGGCAGCTGTTGTGGAATGCGCGGATGTCGCCTTGCTTGTCGCGGACGATGAGAACCGGCCATTTGCCGACCATCATCGAGATGTAGCTGCCCGCTTTGGGGAGTTCACATTCCATGCCGGCCATCAGCCAGCTTTGCCCGTAAATAGCCGTCAGATCGAAATCGAAGGCGTCCTGGCTAATGTACAGATCGCGGGGCAGGGTGTGGCCGGTTCTGCGCTCGCGAAACAGCGCATCAATATGCTTCATATCCACGGCCGAGCGCTCCCCCCAATTTGATTGAGCTTCGGCTTGAACCAACAGGGCAATGCGATAAAATGTTATTTTCGCATGGCCTCATAACAAAATGTCGGTCTATTGATCGTGTCCAGAAACCTCTCATTCCCCGAAGGGCCATCCCATTCAGAACAAGGGCACAATTAACCGTCGGTGGCTCCCGCTCAATGCGCTGCGGGCGTTTGAGGCCGTAGGGCAGAACAACAGCTTCACGGTGGGGGCGGCCGCGCTATCTGTTTCGCAAAGCGCGATGAGCAGACATGTCAGCGGGCTTGAAGAACTGCTCGGCAAACAGTTGTTTGAACGCGAAGCCTCCGGCCTCGTTTTAACGGCGGCTGGTGCGGAATTGCTTCCCGTTGTGACGAAGAGCCTGGACCGTATCGAACAGACGATCAACGCTATCCGCGATGACCGCATGGCCCAGCGGACCGTCCGCATTCACATTCCGCCGTCCTTGCTCCAGCAGCAGTTTTTGCCGATTTTGCGGGATTTTCGCCTCGAATATCCGGATATCCGCGTGGATGTATCAAGCTCCAACGTCACCGGTCTTCCGGCGACCGCGCTGGACATGGCAATTGTCTATGACCGGCCCAATGTCGATGATCAGGTGACGGACCTGTTGCGGATGGTGCGCGTGGCGCCGCTTTGCTCTCCCGAGACGGCGAAAGCGGTGGACGGCCAATCGCAGGCAGACTTTCTCGATAAGCATGAGCTTTTGCACATCAAGCTGGACGGTCAGCCGCGCGACTTGCTCTGGTCCTCTTACGCGCACCAGATCGGCGCGCAGATCAACACGTCAAACGGCGTTGCGTTCGATACGGCGATTGCTGCGGCCCAATATGCGATGGCAGCCAGCGGCGTCCTGCTGGGGGACGTCGACATGTTTGCAGGGGAAATTGCGCAGGGCCGTTTGATCATGCCGTTCGATACCGTCATGGAAGACGGCTACGGCTATTATCTCAAGCTCCACGCGGATGACCTGTCTGATCCTGTCATCGCAGTATTCAGAAGCTGGCTGATCCAGCGATTTGGTTCGGGCCGGGACGGCTAACACAGCACTAGACAGGCAATATCGGCCTCACCTGCACCGGCTTCTTACTCAAACCATTCAAGCCACTGCGTCGTATCAACACGGGCTTCAGGCTTGCGGCCCGTCTTGGCCAGCATATGGGCGCGAATGTCTTCCTTGGGGTCGATGGGCCGGACAATTTCATAGACCCGGTCATATTCGCTATACTGCACTTTCCAGCCCGCCTCTGTCCGCACATAGCGGTCATGATAGAGAGCCGCCCCGACGGTATCATCCATCCGTTCCAGGCTGATGAAACGGTCTTCCAGATACCAGGTGCCTTCGGCTGTATCAGGGCCGGTAAAGCGGATTTCCGGCGTATGGCCATGGTGCATGGCAATCACATCTGAATTGAAGCTGGAGGCGATGAAATTGATCATGTTCTCCTTGCCGGAGACCTGCAGCCGGTATCCGCCGCCGCGCAAATCGATGGACACATCATCGGCGAACACTTCCGCTAGTTCTGTTTCATTACCGGTATCAATGCAGCGGAAATACTTGTGTTTCAGCTGACGGATCTCTTCCAGATCAGACAGCTGCTGAAGTGTGAAGGTCATGGCAGCATTCCTCTCTTTTGTTGTTTTGTTGGCCGACGTTGGTCCCGTTATCCAGCCGTGGCATCCAGCGCGGGGTAATCGGTGTAGCCTTGCGCTTCGCCGGTATAGAGTTTGGTATAATCCGGTTTCGCCAGCGGCGCGCCCACCTGGAGGCGTGCGACAAGATCGGGGTTGGCGATAAAGGGCCGACCAAAGCTAACCGCGTCGGCCCGTCCAGCATCGATCAGCGCACGGCCTGCCTCCGCCGTCAGCATGTTGTTGACGATGATGGGTGTGGTGCTGTGGTCCCGCACCATGGCCAGTGTGTCGAGATCGGCCAGCCCCATGTCGAGCACATGGAGATAGGCCAAATTGAGCGGCGCAGTGGCTTTAAGGAGCGGGATGAAGGTGGCCGCCGGGTCAGAAACATCCATGCCATTATAGGGATTTCCCGGCGAAAAGCGCAGGCCGACGCGGTCCGCACCAATGGCATCCGACAGTGCCTTTAGGACCATCACCGGGAAGCGGATGCGGTTTTCAGGCGATCCGCCAAAGTCATCGGTGCGGTGATTGCTGGCGGGGTTGAGGAACTGGTTGATGAGATAGCCGCTGGAGGCATGAAGTTCGATGCCATCGATCCCCGCCGCGCGGGCGTTGCGGGCGGCGGTCGCAAATTCCTCGGCAAGGGCGGGAAGCTCGCCGGCTGCAAGCGCGCGCGGCATCGCTGTTTCGGCAGGGACCCCATCTGGCCCCGGAACCTTGTCCGGACAGGGCAAAGCAGACGGCGCGATGACGTCCGCCTCATAGCCGCGATTGGCAGCGACCACGACACGGCCGCAATGCATGATCTGCATCACGATCTGCCCGCCTTCGGCATGAACGGCCTCGGCAACGCGCGCCCATCCGTCGATCTGGGCTTTTGAATAAATGCCCGGTGTGCGCCAATATCCCTTGCCGACCGCGCTCGGTTGAACGCCTTCCGTGACGATGAGGCCAGCGGAGGCCCGCTGCCGGTAATACTCCACCATCATGTCGTTGGGCACGTCGTCGGGCCCCGCCCGGTCGCGCGTCATGGGGGACATGGCGATGCGGTTGGACAGCTTGAGCGCACCAAGGGTAATAGGGGTGAAAAGGGGGTCGCTCATTCGAATCCTCTCGCGCCAATCAGTGATTGACCATGATTTGCGTTACATCTTATGCGTCAGATTACGCAAAGCAAGAAAGGATGTCTGATGAATTACGGATTTGAGGGGAAATTCGCGCTCGTGACCGGCGCAAGCGGAGGCATCGGACGGGCCAGCGCATTGGCCTTTGCGGCATCGGGGGCTTCCGTGGTTGTTTCAGACGTCAATGAAGCGGGCGGAGAAGAAACTGTTGCTCTCATCGCTGCGGCAGGTGGCAAGGCCGTGTTCCAGCGCTGTGACGTGTCCAGCGGTGCTGACGTGAAAGCCCTCGTTGCGCGCGCTGTCTCTGAATATGGCCGCCTCGACTTTGCGCTCAACAATGCAGGCATCAACAATCTCGGTTCGAACGAGTATGACGATGACGTTTGGGCGCGCAGCATGGGCATCAACCTGACCGGCGTGATGATGTGCATGCGCGAAGAAGCCGAAGTCATGATGGCGCAGGGCAAGGGCGCGATCGTGAACACCGCGTCGATCAACGGCCTTGTCGGCAATGGTGCGCAGCCGGGTTATACCGCGTCCAAGCATGGTGTGGTCGGTCTGACCCGCCATGGCGCGCTCCGCTGGGCACAGGCGGGCATCCGCGTCAACTGCGTTTGCCCCGGCGTCATCGAAACACCGATGACTGCGCCGCTGACCGCCAATCCTGAGATGAAGAAGATCCTCGACGGCATGACGCCGATGGGTCGGATGGGGAAGGCGGAGGAGATTGCCTCTGCCGTGATGTGGCTCTGTTCAGATCAGGCGAGCTTCGTGACCGGCCACCCGCTGGTGGTTGATGGCGGCGCGACAGCGGACTGACCTCCGCCGGTTCACCGCACAATGAAAAAGGGCCGGGAGTTTCCTCCCGGCCCCTTTTTTTGTGCTGTCGCTGAAGTGTTTAGAACTTCATGTCGAGCGTCAGGCCATAGGTGCGCGGATCACCGTAGATGGTGGTTGCGTAACCCAAGGCGCCGAAGTCAATCGAACGGACGACATATTCCTTGTTGGTCAGGTTCTTACCCCACAATGTCAGGTTCAGGCCTTCAGCGGCACTGCCCAGAACGTTGTCGACACGGATCTGGCCATCAACCAGACCGCGGGCATCGCCCTTGGTCTGTTCTGAGAAAGGCGACGTGATCGGGTTGCCGAACATGTAGAACTCAGACGTGTAGTTGTACCCGACGCGAGCTGTCAGCTTAGAGGCTCCGATTTCCTGAACGTACGTAGCGCCGACATTGGCTGTGTACTTCGGCGCATAGCCTGGCTTGAACACGTCCGCGGTGTTCGCGGTGACACCAGGTGTCGTCGTAGCCTGTGGGAAATCAACCGGATCGACCTTCACGTAACCGAATGCACCATCCAGCGAGAAATTGTCCGTGACGGCAAAGCGTCCTTCCAGTTCTAGGCCGTAATAGTTTGTCTTACCGGCGTTGACCACTGCGTTGCCGAAGCTGCCGCCACCGGTGATCGGGATTGGCAGGGTCACCAGCTGATCCTTGTAGACATTGTAGAACAGCGAGCCGTTCAAACGGATGCGACGGTTGAATTCGGTCTTGAAGCCAACTTCATAGGCGTCGATCGTTTCTTCATTAAACGGTGTCAGCGGGAAGTTTTTGGTAGCGTCGGCCGCATTGAAGGTGACCGTCTGACGCGCGTTGAAACCGCCTGAGCGATAGCCACGTGCGACGCGGGCGTAGAGGTTGATGTCCTCATTGGCGCGATAGTCAAACGTCAGGTTGCCCGTTGGCGCGTTGAACTTCTTTGCGCCGCCGTTGATCGCAATTTGTGCCGGGATCGTGAAGGGCGCGGCGCCATTCTGATTGATCTGGAACGTCTTGCTGTCCCAGCTGTAACGCATGCCGAAGGTTACCCCGAACTGCTCTTCTTCGCCAAAGCGATACGTGCCCTGACCGTAAACGGCGTAGGATTCACCCGAGGCGTTATAATCAAGAACGGTTGCCTGTGCCAAACCGCGATAGCGGGCCGGGTTTGCCGCCTGGAGTGTCGGTGCAAGCGGTCCGAATGACGTTGGCGTGAACACGGCCTGATTGGTGTCGAGCACGAACAGGAAGTTCTGGTTGTTCCGCTCGTGGCCGCTTTCCTTAAAGTAGAAGCCACCGACAACCCACTGGAACGGGCCGTCATTGTTCGACAGGATTTCAACTTCCTGGCTGAACTGCTTCTGCCTGCGGTCATTGGCCGAGTTGAACAAGTCCTGCGACGTGCGCGGCACGGACTGCGACGCGAGGAATGCAGCGGTCCCTGGGGGTTGGAAGAGGCTCAATACGCCAACTGGAAAACCATTCAACACTGTCGTGTTCGAGAAGGCGGGGCCGCTGATCGTGCCCATGCCATCGATGTCGTTGCCACGGATCAGGTTGGTCCAGTGGCGGAATGCCGTCGTGGAACGCACCGTGACGCCATCAAATTCAGCCGTCAGGCGGGTCATATTGCCCCACAGCTTATCGGTCGAAAGGCCGGAGGTGTTGCTGCACACCGTGTCACGGCGTGTCGAAGAAATCTGCGACACAGGCGTGCCACAACCCGCTTCGAGCGATGTCGCCGAGTTCAGATATCCAAGGACATTCGCCGGCTGGACCGCGGCAAACGTGCTGCCACCGATGGTGTAGTTAGGAAGAAACGCACCGGTGCCGACGGCGGCAAGCTGGTTGTAGCCCGCCAGACCATTGATCTTCGACCAATCGAAGATGTTGGTGAGCGTAATGTTGTCGGCCAGATCGGCGGTCGCTGCAAAGCGCACTGCCGTTGTGCTCTGCGCACCCGGGTCACGACTTTTCCGCGGCTCAAGGATGTTGTCAACGACGCCGTTGCGCTTCTTATAGAGGCCGCCAAGCGACATCTTGATGCCGCCGAGATCGCCTGAGTTCAGAATGGCGCGGCCGACAAGCTGGCCATAATTGCCGCCGCCGACACGGATCGCCATGCTGCCTTCATCATCGGGCAGACGCGTGATGAAGTTGACAGCACCACCGGTCGTGTTGCGACCAAAGAGGGTGCCCTGCGGACCGCGCAACACTTCAACGCGCTCCACGTCAGCAACTTCGAAGGTCGAAGCGGACGAACGGGCCATGTAGACACCGTCGACATAGATGCCGATGGGAGAGTCATAGCCTTGCGTTTCGTCAGCTGCTGTTGGGATGCCGCGGATGGTGAGAACCATTGCCGTTGCGTTGGTTGTTGCGCCGACGACCGAGACGTTCGGAGCAAGCGCGCCAAGATCTTTGGCTTCTGCGATCTGCTGGAGATCAAGCTGCTCCGAAGAAATGGCGGAAATCGCCAAAGGCGTCTTCTGCAGGTTTTCGCCGCGCTTCTGTGCCGTCACGATGATTTCGTCGAGACCGCCTGAGCTGGCATCTTCTGCGGCTTGCGCAAGAGCCTGCGTTGACATGCTGAGCGCGCTAACGCCCGCAAACAAAGTTGCACCAAATACACGATTGAAAGTCTTCACCTTCGGTCCTCCCCTCGTTGGCGATGGCGGGTGTTCCGCTCATCTGGCCAAGATTCTCTATACGGAGGACTGAATCTCAAATGGCGTAGAAAATGTCAATTCAAATTACGCATCAATTGAACTTCGTGGGTTCATGTGCGGCATTTGCGCATTTGTGATGCGCAAATGTCACGGATGTCAGGCGACCTGATCCCAAGGTGCATCCAGCGTACCACGCGTCACATAGTGGCCGTTTGCGCGCGCCTGGAATTCACCTGCGCGGGCGCGGTCATTGTAGAACTGCTTGTACCAGATGCGCAGTTTGTCGAACGGGCCATCGCCCTTGACCATCATCGGGTTGAGGCAGGGGCGCTTATGGGCCCATATCTCAAAGTCCTGCGAAAAGGCGGCGACGCCCGCCTTTTCATAGCCCTTGGCCAATTCAATATCCGCGGCCGTCGGAACGTCGTTCTTCACCTTCACGAACAGGCCATACCAAACCTTGATCACACCATCGTCCACCGGGGTGTGGGTGATCAGCATGTGCGATGGATATTCACCGATCATGACGGACTGAAGGATGCCTGGGCCTGTATACCAAGTGTCGTTGGTCATTGGCTCTACGCCTTCGCCTGCCAGCGTTTTGTGTCCGGCAGTCAGGATCTGGCGGCAGACATGGCCGTCAAACTCGTTCTCGAACTTGACCATATCGATGGAGCCGTGGACCGGTTGCAGGTGGCCCTTGTCCGTCATGTTGTCGAGAACCTCCTGCGGGTGGCAGGCGAGTTCGCCGAGCGGTTCGACAGACCAGTTTACCCAGCTTGGCTGGTCCCATTGTACAAACGGGGGCACATCATAGTCCGGCTCGCCGCCCTCGGCATCGTGCCAAGCCCAGATGCAGCCGGCACGTTCCAATACCTTCCAGCTTTTGAGGCAGGCCGCCTTGGGGATGGGCGCAGGCGAATAAGGAATGTCATTGCAGCGGCCATCTGGGCCGAAACGCCAGCCATGATAGGGGCAGCGGATATTGTCGCCTTCGACATGTTCCTTATCGACAACGACATAAGAGGATGTGTTCTTGGCAAGATGCGTGCCCATATGCGGGCAGAAGGCTTCCACGAGAAACACCCGGCCTGAGCCGCCGCGATAGAGCACCATCTCTTCGCCAAAATAGCGGACGGCCACAGGAGTCGTCGTCACTTCATCTGAGGTTGCCACCATGAACCAGCCACGGGGAAAGGTATGTTCGCCCAGGCCGTAATCGGCTGTCTTTGCCATGATGGTTCTCCTCAAACTCTCGTTGACGAAGGAGATAACTCAAAACGTAGCCTTAGTGCAACACCGCTTTTGTGTTTGTGACAAAAACGAACACGCTAATCCTGTTTTGCGTAAAATTGGCCGAGTTGAATTACGCGAAGTCCCTCAATCACCGTTGTCGATCACACGGTCCTTCTCGGTGATCCGTACCACGCGCGGATTATATTTGAGCGTTTTGACCGCGATTGACGTTTCCACATGATGGACGCCGGAGATCGACAAAATGGGGTCGGAGGCTTGCTCAACCAGATTCTCAAGTTCGTCAAAAACGCAGATGGCGAGGATGTTAAACTGCCCCATCGTGATCATGACGCCTGTGACCAGCGGCATCTCCGCGATCTGACGCGCGACATCGCGCACGCGACCCACTTCCGCCTGCACGCCGATGAAAGCGAGCTTTGCGTGGTTGCTGAGGCTGAAGCCGGTGATGGCGGTAAAGGCGATCAAGCCATCCTGCTGGAGACGCTTGATGCGGCCCCGCACTGTCCCTTCAGTCACGCCAAGGTCCGCCGCGATCTTCCGATTGGAGACGCGGGCATCCTTGGACAGGATGTCAATCAACTGGCGGTCCAGATCATCAAGCTGTGGCGCTGTCATGCGGGGACCTGTTCTTCAATCGGAGCGACGTCGAATTTATACTTGATCACGTCCACGGCAATCGCTGGCATCATCGACCGGATACCGGCGACCTGCGAGAATTTGTCGAGAAGGAGACCCGGCAGTTCATCAAAATCGCGCAGCACGACGAGCATGTCGATGTCGTAGCGCCCCGTCACGACGTGCGCCGCAAAGACTTCGGGGAACTTCGCAAGATCGGCGGCCACATCAGATGCAGCGCGCCCGTCCACTTCGATGGCCACTTCCATCAATACATTATAGCCATGCGCCGAAAAGTCGGAAACGGCGACGACGCGAAGCTGGTTCGCGTCTTCCATCCGCCGGATGCGCGACGAGACAGTCGTTGCCGTCAGGCCAAGATGGTCGGCAATCTGCTGGTTGGTTGCCCGACCGTTGATGCGCAGCTGATCAACAATACTGCGGTCAATATCGTCGACGACGAAATCTGATGTCATGTTCTTTGACGGGGCTCCCTGTGCACCACTCAAGGCAAGATGACCTGCGCGGCAGAAAAGCCTCCGTCAACAGGAATGTTTGCACCCGTAACAAACGACGCCTCATCTGACAGCAAAAATGCGGCGACTTTTGCGACTTCTTCCGGACGTCCAGGGCGCTTCAGAAGATGCATATTGATGAACGCGGTGCGCACCGGGCTTTCGTGCTGCAACATTTCGGTCATCGGCGTTTCTATGAAGCCGGGGCTGACCGCGTTTACGCGCACGCCTGCGGCGCCATAATCGGCAGCGAGGCTGCGCGTGAGCTGGAGAACCGCGCCCTTGGTCACGTTATAAGGCGTGTTTCCTTGGCAGCCGGTGATGCCGTAGATGCTCGATACCGTCACGATTGACCCCCGCCCTGCGGCAACCATGTGGGGCATGACCGTACGAACGGAGAGCATGGTGCCTGTCAGGTTGACAGCCAGAGCATGGTCCCAGTCCGCAAGGTCGAAATGGGTGACGGTTCCGGAAATGGAGATGCCCGCGCACGTCATCAGGCCGTCGATGCGGCCATAATGTTTCAAGGCGGCAGCGACCGCCTGCTTCGTTGCGGCTTCGTCGGTTACGTCCAGACTGTAGCTGGTGTCCCTGTTGCCGAGCCCTTCGATCGGGCCAATATCGGCGGCCGCCACAACCCCACCTTCGGCGCGGACGGCGTCTGCAGTTGCCTTGCCGATGCCGGAGGCGGCGCCGGTGATGAAGATGACTTTGTCGGTTAGCTTGCCCGTCACACGAAATCTCCCAGATCTTCTTTCATCATGCTGGCAACGAACGGAGAAACGGCGCGCGTTTCCACCCATAGCACTTCCAGCCTGCGTTCATGGAAGCGCCAGCCTTGGGCCGTGTCGCGGTAGCTGTTGTGATAGCGGATCGCCATGTCCATCACCCGCCAGTCCTCGCCCGGCAGGATGTGGCTGGCAATGCAGTATGTTTCGCCAGAGATGTTGCCCGATGCATCTGCCTCAAACGTTTGATTGAACACATTGTGCATAGTCATGCGGAAGGCGGCGAGCTTATCGGTCATGTCCCTCAAACCCGCTTCCGCGCGGAAGCTGATCGGGTTTTCACCAAAGCCCATCACGGCGCCGTCATCTGTGAAGACCGAGAGCAGCTTGTCCGCATCGCGCCGGTCCACCGCCTGCGCATAGCGAAAGGCCAGATCATGCAATTCTTGCGGCGCGCAATAGGCCGACATTACGCCAGCGCCTTACGCAGATTGGCTCCGGCATGGTTGACCCACTTCATTGCATCGGGAACGGCAGGCGTCATACCGAAGAAGCCATGGATCATGCCGTCGGCCACTTGGTGGTCGGTCGCAATGCCCGCATCGGTCAGGCGCTTGGCATAGGCATCGCCTTCATCCTTGAGCGGATCATATTGGGCGGTGATGACGGTGGCTGACGGCAGGCCAGTCAAATCTTCGACGTGCAGGACGCGGGCAAGGCCGGCATCGACCGGGCTCGTTTCGCCGAGGTAATGACCCCAGAACCACTTCATCGACCCGGTGGAGAGAAAATACTCTCCGCCGCCATTGCTGACATAGGACGTTGTTTCAAAATTGGTGTCCGTGACTGGATAGATCAGCATCTGATGGCGCAGCGCGGGGCCGCCGCGATCGCGGGCCATGAGCGAAACGGCGGCGGCCAGATTGCCCCCCGCGCTGTCACCGGCAACAGCCATGCGGCTCGCATCGATGCCAAGCTGGTCAGCATTGGCTTCTGCCCAGATACACGCGTCATAACAGTCCTCAGCCGCGGCCGGATAGCGTGCTTCCGGGGCGAGGCGATAGTCGACTGACAGGACAGCCGCGCCGCTGGCGCGGGCCAGCTCGCGGCAGGTGCCGTCATGCGTATCAAGGCTGCCCAAGACCCAGCCACCCCCGTGGAAGAACATCACGACCGGCGGCGTCTCGCTGGCATCTTCCGGTACATAGAAGCGGGCACCAATATTGCGGCCCGGAAGATCAAGGGTCAGGTTCTCGACCTTGGCCATGGCAAGAGGCTCACCTTCAGCAAGCGGCGCGTCCATCATGGTCCGTGCGACATCCACGGGCATTTGCGACCAATCGGTATTTGCGAAGGCGGCAAATGCCTGAAGAACGGGAACCAGTGCGGGGTTGACGGTCATAATCTATCTCTCCTGATTTAAAGTCCGAAACCACCGGATACGTTGATCTGCTGCCCGGTCACATAAGCGGCGCGCGCGGAGGCGAGCCAACTGACGGCATAGCCAATTTCTTCCGGCTGACCCCAGCGTTTGACGGAGAGCATCTTCTGCGTCTCTTCTACCCAAGTCGGCGGAAAGGCGCCCTTGGCCATCAGTTCATGGAACATGCCCGCATCGATGACGCCGACGAGAACGGAATTGGCGCGGATGCCGTGGCGGCCTTCCTCCCGAGCGATCCCCTTCAGCCAGCTTTCGTTGGCGGCCTTTGGCGCCACGGAAAGCCCGTCACGGTCTGGCCAGCGCAGATGTCCGGCAGACCCCAGATGGACGATGGAGCCGCCGCCCTGTTCCCGCATATGGGGCAGGAGCGCGGAGACGAGGCCGAACAGACCGTGGACTTCGACCTCAAACGCCTTGCGCCAGGCCTCCATGGGTGTCTCTGAAAGAAGGTGCTGCTCAACCAGAGGCCCCGCGGCCCAAACGAGCGTGTGGATGCGCCCATGGTCGCTGACGACTGTGTCGATCAAATCCTTGATGCTCGCCGCATCGGTGATGTCGCATTTGTGAGTTGTCGTGCGCGTCGGGCAGGCGCTGGCAATGGCTTGGGCGGCATCTGCCTTTCGATTATAGACAAGCGCCAGATCCGCGCCATCCCGCGCGAGGACTTCTGCGACCTTGCCGCCGATCCCGCCGCTGGCTCCCAAGACGAGGGCAGCCCCTTTCGGGAATAATGCGTTGTCGGACATCCTCACTCCTTCGCGTTTTGCGGCGTATCCCCGCATCCACTTCATGATTGCGCATTGTGAAGGCTGAATCCAGCGCTTATTCAACAATCACAAACAGGAGAGAGATTCGATGCAAAGGCTTACAGGCAAGGTCGCACTGGTCACAGGTGGTGCACGCGGGATTGGCGAAGGTATAGTCCGCCGCTTCGTTGAAGAAGGCGCGCAGGTTTTGATCACCGACGTGCTGTCCGAAGAAGGGGAGGCGCTCGCCGCTGAACTGGGGGAGGCAACCGCCTTCGTCCGTCACGATGTGACGTCGACGTCCTCTTGGCAGGAGGCCATTGCGGCTGCGGAAACCAAGTTCGGCCGTCTCGATTGCCTTGTGAACAATGCCGGCGTCATCGCCTTCAAGCGGCTCGACGACCTGACCGAGGCGGATATCCGCCGCATCATCGACGTGAACTTGCTTGGCACGATGTTCGGCTGTCAGGCAGCAATCCCCGCGCTGGAGCGCGCAGGCGGTGGCAGCATCGTCAACATGAGCTCGGCCGACGGCATTTCCGGCGCGAATTCCTTGACGGCTTATTGCGCGTCCAAATTCGGCGTGCGCGGGTTCACCAAGGCGCTGGCGCTGGAACTTGGGCCGCGCAAGATCCGCGTGAATTCCATCCACCCGGGCGGCATCCTGACACCCTTGTCCAACCCGACCAACATCCCGCGTGAGCAATATGACCGCGGATTCTGGATCTATCCTGCCCAGAAGTCGGGCACCCCTTCAGATATTGGCGCGGCGGCTGCCTATCTCGCATCGGATGACGCGCTCTATTGCATGGGTACCGAATTGTCGGTCGATGGCGGTCTTAACGCAGGGCACTATTACATGGCCATGCCGGGCGCCCCCAAAGACCCTAACAAGTAAGGCGCGTCAGACCGTGACTGTCGCCAGACGGTCACGGTCAGCGGCCAAAGACGCAGCACCCCGCCACATCAACCAAGCGCCCAGAAACCCAACCGGGATGAGGACGCTGAGCCCGACCCGCAGGCTGTATGCGGGGTCGCCGGAGATAAGGTCGCTGACGTTCCCGGCAATCAACGGCCCGAGCACATAGCCGATCAGGTTGATCAAGAGCAGCGCCAGCGCCGTGCCCGTGGCGCGGAAGCGGTCCGGCATCAGATATTGCAGGGCAGACATGATCCCGACGGACCATCCGCCGCCCAACAGGCCTGATGGAATGGCCAGCAGCTGTGCGGTGGCGACGGTGGGTGCCCATGTCACAATCAGAATGAGGAGCGTCGCTGCGGTTGTGGCCCCTGCTGCCAAATAGAGCAGCCAATGCGGCCCTCGCTTGGTGAGGCGGTCTGCCAGAACGCCGAAAATCAGCGTCCCGATAAGCCCGGGCAGGCCAAAAGCGAGGCCGAAGATGGCGTTCGCTTCTGTCGTGGGCAGATCATATGCGCGAGCGAACAAGGCCGGTCCCCACATGCCAAAGGACAGGCCGGACAAGGTCGCAAAGGCCATGCCGAGCGCCATGCAGCGAAAGCTGGGCGTTTTCCAAAGGATGGAGAAAAGCGGAAGCAGTTTCGGGTGGTCACTGGCAAGTGTCGGCGCGCGCGGTGGTTCCCGCACGACGATGAATGTCACAATTGCAATCGCAATGCCGACGAGCCCCATCACTTCAAAAGCCGTGCGCCAATCATAAGCGGCCGCAATTTCAGGCCCTGCGCGATAGCCCAGATACTGGCCGAAATAGACAGCAAGCGTCATGACAGCAAAGGCGCGCCCGCGCTGTTCAGCGGCAAAATAGGCCGCGAGAAGGGAGTAAGCGGGGGCTTGGAATGACGCCTCTCCAACACCCACGCCGACACGAGCGAGCGCGAGCATCCAAGGATCATTGGCAAAGCCTGAAAGGATCGTAAAGCCACTCCATACAATGCATCCCGTGCATAAAATGGCGACGCGTGAGACACGATCAGCATAGCGTGCGATCGGGA
Organism: uncultured Sphingomonadales bacterium; assembly: GCA_903839675.1. Classification (GTDB taxonomy): domain Bacteria; phylum Pseudomonadota; class Alphaproteobacteria; order Sphingomonadales; family Sphingomonadaceae; genus Aquisediminimonas. Next base: position 97,311 of record CAIMDB010000008.1, on the reverse strand, counting down.
TCGCCAGCAGGGAATAAAGCAGCGCAAAGGCTGGGCCCATCAAAAGGCCCATAAACCCATCGGATACGCCAAATTCTGCCTTGATCGGCTCGACCAATCCGGCCAGCAAATATCGGTCGCCATAGTTGACCAGCGCGACGCCGAGCAGGAGAGCCAGAACAACCCATTTGTTGGTCAACCTCGGCTGATCGAGGGGAGCGCTTTGTGTAGTTGCCATGGTCTGGGTCAATCGCGCATCTGCGCGCCGCCATTGACGTGCCAGACCTGTCCGTTGACCCAGGCACCATCGTCAGAGGCGAGGAACGTCACGGCTGCCGCAATATCCTCCGGCTGGCCCAAGCGGGTGTGAGGAATGGCTTTCAGGCCGCGCTCGACATATTCGTCGGTCAAATGCTGCTTCACGGCTTCGGTCAGCACCAGCCCGGGACAAATCACGTTCGCGCGGATGCCTTGCTTGCCGTACTTGGCAGCGACGTGACGGGCGAGGGCATGGATCGCATTCTTCGTCATCGGATAGGCGACCTGCCAAGGCGCGCCACCGGACGCTGCGCCGGATGAGGTGTAGATCATGGCGCCACCGCCGCGCTCAATGATGGCGGGCAGGGCGGCTTGGGTTGCGAGGAAGTGGCTCTTCGTGTTGATCGCGAAGCTCTTTTCCAGAACCTCGACCGGGCAGTTCAGGGCGTCTATATCGCCTTCGGTGCCGCCAGCGAGGTTGGAATGGTAGAAATCGAGCCCGCCAAATTCAGCCTTGGCTGCAGCGACAATCGCCGCCTGAGACTCTGCGCTGGTGCCATCAAGGTCCACGCCGATGGCCTTGCCGCCAGATGCGTTGATGGCGTCGGCCACTTCGCGGGCCCAGTCGCCCATCAGATCGCCGATGACGATTGCGGCCCCTTCACTGGCAAGACGCTTTGCAGTTGCCGCACCAATGCCGCGACCACCGCCGGCGAGAATGCCTACCTTGCCTGAAAGTCCGCGCACGCTTCACTCTCCCAGATATGCGTAATCAATTTGTTATTGGATTACGCATATCTGGGTTGAGTGGGTGTTTCAATTCAAATTTGCAGCTTTTAAGCTGATTTTTGGCTATTCAGCGGCCTCTGCCAAAGGCTGACCATAATGCGGGTCATCCTCATTGCACAGGCGGTTGGTGTCTTCCCACAGACCTTCTGGTGGAACTGGAGTAATGCCAAGTTCCTCGCGGATATCGGCAATTTTCCAATCCGTCATGGCGCGCCAGTCAGCGAGCATCATCGGGTACTTCCAGTTCCGGCCCTGCACGGCACCCTGATATTCTGCTTCCAGATTGAGCGTCATGGCTTCCGCATAGTGCAGCCCGTCCTTCATGATCGTCTTGGCCTTCAAATAGGTCGCAACGCGGCTGAGGAACGCGGACAGCTCTGGGTGGAAATAGCGCGCCTTTGCATGCATGTTTGCATTGAGCAGAGCCACTTCGCCACCATGATTGGGCCCGAAGCCCGAGACGATATGTTCGATGTCGTGCGTCAATGCGGTCTGGCGCAGGTAGAAGGTAAGATCATTCACCACCTGGATTTCACGGTAGAAGATGTCGAGCTCATAGCCTGAGTTGACCATGAAGTCGTAGAGCGCAGCACCGAGCGTGCCCGGTGCGCAATCCTTCACTTCATCCTTCTTGAAATCGGCGAGTGCCCTTTTGTCGCACCAGTCCTTGAAGCGGGGAAGGCGGGCCTTCTCTTCTTCAAACAGCTGCATGATCCGGCCGAAATCCTCACTCATCATCAGGATCTGCGCGACTTCGGGAATGAAGGCCGTGTTGGGCAGGTCCGGCCCGTTGCGGCGCAGCATTTCCTGCGCGATCAGGTTCCGCAGTTCTGCGTTGTTGAGATATTTGGAGGAACTGATGAGAACCGAGCTTTCGGTCTCCACCTGACGGATACCGCCATTGAAATAGGCGCGTTCGCCTTCGCCAACTTTAACTTCCATGGGGCTTACTCCGCTGCTTCCAAAGCTTGGTCTACATCATTTGCAGGGCTCAGGAACTGGCCCGGCTTAGCACCTGTATAGGCGCCGTTCTCGAAGGTTGGCACGCCGTTGACCAGAGTCAGACGTGTCGGCAATGGCGGACGGGTGAAGCGCCAGGTGGTGCCGCCCTTTCCATCGGGCACATCCCAAGCCTTTTCAAACTGGCGGTAGCCGACTTCATCCATGTGGAACACGGCGATGTCCGCGCGCTTGCCCGGTGAGATCACGCCACGATCCGGCAGGAAGAAGTGTTCGGCCAGCTTGCCGGTCATCACATGGATGGCCTCTTCCAGCGTCAGTGACTTTTCTTCCTGCACATATTTGGTCAGGAGGAGTGCATTCTCACCGCCACCGCACAGCATCTGAAGGTGCGCGCCAGCATCGGAGATGTTGCCGACTGTCTTGGGGTCCTTCATCAACTCCACCGTCAGCGCTTCGTCCTTGGGGAAGGGCGCCATGTGGACGGTCGAGAGCAGACCGTTTTCCAAAATCCAGTCGGCCATTGCGTCAGAACGGTGGATGCCACGGCTGTCTGCGAATTCCTTGAGCGTGCCGCCAACTGGCCCCACACCGTTTTCGCTGTCGAGCATCAGCAGTTCCTGCGGGTTCTTTAGCGGGGAGTGATCCCAAGCCTGCGTGTCCCAGCTTTCACGTGCCCGAGCGCGCCAGTCCGGATCACGCAGCAGGCGTTCCTTTTCCGCATGGGTTTCGGCGAGCACGACCTCATGCCAGACATAGTCGTTCGACTGCGCGAAGATCAGCGACTTTGTGATCGAGAGCACAGAGGTGGGCGAAACGTGCGCAAAGCCCGGCCATACATCGACGCCCGCTGCGCGCATCTCGTTGATCGTCTTCTGCATTTCGGGCAGGATTCCGGCCTGGAACCAAAGCGTCGGGATGCCCCCTGCAATCTGAACACGGATCTTGCGGCCCGCGAGCAGACCTTCCAGCCGCTTGAGATTGGCCGGACCGTTCATCCGCATGAAGGTGTCGACGATGATCTGGTAACAAGTGCTGGGATAGCGATCCATGACGTCGAACAGCGCGGAGAATTCGGCATCGTCGGCCAGAAGCGACGGCACAGGGCGGTTATCGCCGTCATGGTCGTGCATATTGTCCGACAGGCCAAGCGCGCCTGCGGCCAGCGCGTCGTCGAGCAGTTCTGCCATCCTTGCGATTTCAGCAGGCGTTGCGGCGCGATCCCAAGCGTCCATGCCCATCGCGGCGAGCCGCAGGGGGATGTGCCCGACATAGCTGGCATAGTTCAGCGGAACCTTGACGTTCGCTTCGAAGGACTTGCGATACTCGGACCATGTCGTCCAATCCCAAGGCACATTCTGCTGGAATGGGCCAATGGGGATATCTTCGAAGAAGGAGAAGATGCCCATAACTTCATCGCGCGCCTGCTTGGACGGGTGCAGCGGGGCCATTGAGAATCCGCAATTGCCGAGGATCATCGTCGTCGCGCCATAGCCGGGGAGCGGATCGAGATCCGGCTGCCACCACATCGATGCATCATAATGGGTGTGGCTTTCGATAAAGCCGGGGGAAACGATGCAGCCATCGGCGTCAAACACGCGCTCACCACCGGCGGTAAGGTTCTGCCCGACTTCGGCGATCACACCATTCTTAATGCGCACATCTGCGGCAAACGCGGCGGCGCCTGTTCCATCGACGACGGTGCCGTTCTTGATCAGGATATCGTTCATCCTCTGCTCCATTTCCTCGTTTTTGGCCTTTGAGGCCTTGATGATTCTGGAGCAGAGTTTGACTCGAACCGGGTCGGGCGTCCATCCTAGGACTTGCAAACAAGATCATAAGATGATCTATTTCGTATCGTGAAACGATCTCATGCTCTTCTGCCGCCACTGCGGCAAATGCTCCGTGCCGGAGGGTGGACGGCACCCCGCTTGGCCGAAAAACTGGGCGTGGGAGAGGCAACGGCCAAACGCTGGCTTGCCGGCCGGGGCCTGACGCTCGACGGGCTGGATCGGCTTGCGGACATTGCCGGTACCGACATCGCTGAGCTTTCGCGATTGGCAGAAGGGGCCGCTGAAGGGCTGGCGCAGGAACTCACCCTCGCGCAGGAACGTGCGCTCAGCCAGGATGCGTTCTTGTCCTTCCTCTTCATCGTCATATTGGGCGGATATACGCCGACCGAAGTGGCCAAGGATTTCGATGTGACCCCGCGCCAGATGGAGGCGGCGCTATTGCGGCTGGAGCGGCTGGCGCTCATCGACCGCCGCCCCGGTTGGCGCGTTCGCCCCTTGGTGGATCGGGCTATCGTCTGGCGCAAGACGCCGATGCGCGCGATGTTTGAAGACCAGATGAAGGCGCAGTTTTTGGCGATGGACTTTGCCGATGAGCGCGCGGTCTATGCGTCGGAAGTGATGAAGCTATCGGCACAGGGTGCCGCCACGCTCGCCGAGCTGATCGAGAAACACAGGCGCGACGTGCAGGCACTTGCTGAGCGGGACCGGGATATGGCGCATCTGCCGCGGGCATGGCACGGGATGCTTTGCGCTGCCCGCCCACTCGATGTGTCGGGGCTGGATGCCTTTGAGGGAGAGAAGAATTGACCGACGGACGACTAGAAGGGCGCCGCGCGCTCATCACGGGGGCAGCGGATGGCATTGGCCTTGGCATCGCCCGCCGGTTCGCCGCAGAAGGGGCGCACGTGGTGATGGCCGATTTCGATCATGAAAAGGCTGTCGCGGAGGCCCGCGCGCTGACGGATGCAGGCCATTCGGCAGAAGCGGTTTTCGTCGACGTCACCGACAAGGGCGCCGTCGCCACCATGATGGCTGCCTCCGCGCCGGTCGATATCCTCGTCAACAACGCCTATCGCGGCAATGGTGTCGCGCGGATCGAGAAGAAATCGGACGAGGATTTCCTCTCTGCGCTCGGCATGAACCTGTGGGGCGTCAAATGGGCGATGGAAGCCGCGCTCCCGCACATGAAAGCGCAAGGCTGGGGCCGCGTCATCAACATGGGGTCGTTGAACGGTGTCAACGCACATATGGGTAGCGCGGACTACAACGCCTCAAAGGAGGCCTTGCGCGCCTATACCCGCACCGCCGCGCGCGAATGGGCACCCTTTGGCATTTGCTGCAACGTCATCTGTCCGGCGGCATGGTCTGCCTCATCCCGCCGCATGGCGGAAATGCAGCCCGAAATGATCGGGCAGATCAATGCCGCCAACCCGATGGGGCGCCTCGGCGATCCGGAGGCGGACATTGCCGGCGTCGCTTTGTTTCTCGCCAGTGACGATTGCCGCTATGTGACGGGCAACACCATCTATGCGGATGGCGGCGGGCACATCAACGGCGTGGCGTGGGCACCGGCGTTTGAGGATTAGGGCAGGGTTGCGACTGGGAGAACGTGTTCTGTGAACTGTTCCTATGCCGCAAAGCTAGCTTCGAAATGCGATGAGCACGCCTAGAACAACAGCCAGCAGCCCAAATAGCTGAAGTCGTCCAACAGACCTCGGCGGATATGCCTCCAAAGATCGGCGTTCTTCAAAATAAATTTCTGGTTCGCCTGCAATCAGTTGCGTCAATCGATCACTATGCCGCTTCTTTTCCTTTTCGGCTATCACGCTTGCTCGAATGAACGAATAAAAGCCGAAAGCGATGAAAATCAAAGCGTAGATCATCTTCCGAATATGGCTAGCGTAGTGATTTTGATCAAGCTCGTTTATGAAAATTGGATAGAAGATTATGATTGCGCACGATTACTTTGAGATGCCAGAGTTTCTGATTAGATTGTTGTCCACCAACTCCGCCAACCTAGCCCGCGCCTTTGCGGCCACATCCAGATAGATGAGCCCTTCCTGCACCGGCATGTCCGGCTCGGCGATGCGGGCGAGGTAGACGTCTATGGCGAGTTGGAGGGCCTTGGGATCATCGGGCGCGCCGAAATAGGCCCAGTCGGCGAGGCGTGCGGCGAGCATCGGGTCGGTCGGCAGCACCGCGCGGGCGCGCTTCTCGACCGCGTCTAGGCCTCCCGCCAATCGCAGTACCTCACGCGCTTCGGCGTCGAAGGTCATCGCGGCAAAGTGTGACGGCACATCGTCCCACCAGCCGGTCCAGCGCTTCATGATCATGCGCGCGATATCGGCGGGGCGGTTATACTGGGCCTCCAGCAGCGGGTTCTTCGCGAACCGTTCCGGCCAGTCGATGGTCGCCGCGATCACGTCCTTGCGTTCGCCTGCGTTGAGGCGGTTCACGACCTGCGTCAGAATATGGTCAAACGCATCGGCATAGGTGGTGAGCGTGGGCACGATCTTGTCCGCGCCCTCAATAGCCGCGCCGTGCATTGGCAGCATGATCTCCGGCTTTAGCGCGGCCATCTCGCGATAGGCCGCCGTCCATTCCTCGACATAGCGCTGCAGCCGCTTGCCATTGCCCGCATTGGGGAGGAAGCCCTGATAATAGTCAGCCGTCACGATGGTCTTGCGGCCGGGAATGGAGAGCCAGATCTGGTCCTCGGTCTCGCCTGGTGCGTGCGTTACGACGAAGGTCTCTCCGCCGATCTTGTAGGTTTTGCGGCCCTCGAACGTCTCATCCGGCACGACAACATCGGCCTTGGTCGAAGGCTGGAGCGATAGCGGTTGATTGTTGTAACGTCCGATGGAGCCGCCGAGCCGCAGGTCGGTGTCGATGGCTTTCAGCATCTGCGCGCTGGCAATCACGCGGGGGCGGGAGGGCAGCTTCACCAGTTCACGCGCGCCATAGCTGTGGTCGACATGGGTGTGAGACAGGAAGATGGTCTTGAGCGGTTTCTTGCTCAGCGTCGGGATGACGTCCTTCAGGACGACGCCGATAGAGGCATAGCCGGAATCGAAGAGGACGAGGCTGTCGCGGGTTTCGATGAGTGCGACGTTCACATAGGGAAAGCGGATCAGCCACATGCTATTGCCATGCGGCTCTATCGTCATCTTGGCGCGGGCTTCGGCCACAACCTCGGGCGCGGTGGAGAGCATCGCGCGGGCGATGAGCGCCGATTTGGGGCCGCCAAAGCCATCCTGCCGCGCCATGTGCTTCACAATGTCCGGATGCTCCTGCGCGATCAGTGCGCGGCCCTTTTGGACAACGAGATCATCGGGCGAGGGCGTAAAGCCGCTTGCTAATGCAGGTGCGGACGCGAACAGCGCCATGATGATGCCGAAACGCATTTTCTCTCCTAGGTCTTGGTTGTTTGCGTAAATCCTATTGCGCATCGATACGCATTCGGTAATCTCAGCGCAAATTAAAGCTAGAACTGCGAAAGAGGATGTCATGAAGCGCGCGTTTATCGCTGCATTGCTGTGTGCAGGGGCTGGGGCGTCTGCTCAGCAGATGTCGGTTCCGGCAGGTCTTTCAGTCGGGTCCATGTCCCGCGTCTCGCCCGTCCTCAAGGCAGAGCGCCAGCGCGACAATTTTGAACCTGCTTTGCTGCGCCCAAATCAGGCCCGCGCAGCGCAGGCCAAGCTCGACGCGATCTACAAGCGCACCGGCAAGCGACCCAACATTCTCATCTTCGTTGTTGATGACCTCGGCTATGGCGATGTCGGGGCCTATGGCGGCGGGGAGTCACTGGGTGCCCCCACGCCGCACATCGACCGGCTGGCCCGCGAAGGGCTGAAGCTCACGTCCACCTATGCGCAGCCCAGTTGCACGCCCACGCGCGCCGCTCTTAATACCGGGCGTTTGCCGGTTCGGTCCGGCCTCACCTCACCGAAGCTTTTGAACGACAACGCAGACATTTCCAGCGAACTTCTCGCCGCCAAAATCCTGTCTGGTGCCGGTTATCGCACCGCGCTTTCAGGCAAATGGCATTTGGGCGAGAAGGAAGGCTCCCGTCCCTGGCAGGTCGGCTTTGATGAATTCACCGGTTTCTTAGGCGTCTCTAACGCTTATCAGGAAGAGCATCCGTCCGCGTCGGACGTCGCGAATGATCCTGAGTTGCTCGCCCAGTTGCGCTCCATGCCGGGCAGTCGGGACCTCTGGTCTGCGACCAAGGAAGGTGGCGGTAAGTCACTCGGCCAGATCAACTGGAGCAATGATGCCACCCTTGACCAGAAGTTTGCCGCGTTTTCGGAAGATTTCATTCGTCGCTCGGCTAAGTCCGGCAAGCCCTTTTACCTCAGCCACAATTTCACGAAGGTCCATTATTTCAATCAGCCCAGCAAAGCGTTTGTCGGGAAGTCCGCAACCAAGGATGTGTATCGCGACAGCGTGATTGAAGTGGACGATATTGTCGGCCGCCTGACCAAGCTGCTCGAAGATTTAAAGATCGCCGACAACACCATCGTCTTCTTTACATCGGACAATGGGCCGGAAGAAGACAGCTACCCCGAAAGCGGCACGACGCCCTTCCGCGGTGCGAAGGGCACCACACTGGAAGGTGGCGTGCGTGTGCCGGGTATCTTCTGGTGGCCAGGCATGATCAAACCGGGGCGGGTGTCTGACGGCCTGTTCGACATGACCGACATGTTCAATACCAGCCTTGCAGTGGCGGGTGTTGATGCGGGGAAGGCTGTGCCCGCCGATCGCTATATTGACGGTATCGACCAGACATCCTTCCTCCTTGCCGACAATGGCGAGTCCGCGCGCGAAGCGGTGTTCCTTTGGAATGTGGATCTCTTTTCAGCCGTGCGTTGGCGCTATTACAAGATGGCGACCTCTGAAATTCAGATCGGCTCGGGCAATGTGCGGGACATGGGCGGGCTCGACAACGCACAAGTCATGACGCCGCTCAACGGTTGGATGTACAATCTCTATCTCGATCCCAAAGAGCGCAAATCTGTGCTGATCGAAAAGGCATGGGCGCCGTCCTATGCGCTCGGCCAGCTCATCGCTGTGCATGGCGCAACGATGGCCAAATATCCGCCAAAGGCGAAGATCCGCTTCCGTTGAAGCGCCGTTTGCCACGTATTTTCGCGCTCCGCCCAGCCTGAAGCAGTCCGCATAGTTTGGGCTTGCGAGCCTACGCATATCATGACAGTCTTTATCTTAAATAGGGAGCACGCGTAACCAGCGGCCCCGTCCAGAACGCGTTCTAGTAGTGCGTAAACGTGTAAAACGTGACTGGGAGGAGAGGAAGAATGAAGAGTGCCCTCAACGCGGGCGTAGCAGCTGTGGCTGTTGCGCTGGCATGGTCGGCGTCGCCTGCATTGGCCGCCGAAGCAGACGCCGAAAACATTTCACCCGGCGATATCATCGTCACCGCGCAAAAGCGGGAACAGGCACTCGTGGATGTGCCGATTTCCCTCTCCGCCTTCAACAATGAGGCGCTGGAAAACAACCAGATTTCCGAGCTCCGCGATTTTGTGGGGCAGGTGCCCAACCTCTTCGTCAACAACTTCAACGGGCGGTCAGATACGGTCCGTCTCTTCATCCGCGGCGTCGGCCAGAATGACGTGACGCTGACGCAAGATCCGTCAGTCGCGCTTTACGTCGATGGTGTTTACGTGGGCACCACGGTCGGCGGCGGCTTTGAAACCGAAGACCTTGAACGCATTGAAGTGCTGCGCGGGCCTCAGGGTACACTTTACGGCCGCAACGCGACCGGTGGTGCGATCAATGTCATTTCGGCCAAGCCGGTCTTGGGTGAATTCCGCGCCAAGGGATCGGTCAGCTATGGCAATTATGATGCCAAGCGCGGACTGGCCACGCTTAACGTGCCATTGGGTGAGGCGGCAGCGATCCGCCTGACCGGACTCCGCTCCAAGCGCGACGGACTGCAGGAGAACACTGGGCTCGGGCTTGATTTCGGGCGGCAGAACCACACCGCTTTCCGGGGTGCCGTTCGCGTCATGCCGAGTGAGGCTCTAACCATCGACTATGCGTTCGATTATTCGCGCAACAAGGATACCGGCACGCTCACCGTGCCCGTCGCAGGTGCACCTGCCAGCTTCCCGGTGGCGGCGCCCTTCGCAATTCCTGGCACCTTTGGGCTGGCGACGGGCATTACCAGCATGGTCAATACCTTCACAGATACATCGCCCTTCGTGAATCGCCGCCCGGACAGCGCGGCCGCGGTGCGGGCCATGCTCCCCAATGACGGGAAGGTGACGGGCCACAATTTGACCATCGAATGGGAAGCCAGCGACAATCTGACATTGCGGTCGATCACTGGGCATCGACGGATCAACAACAGCCAATATTCGGACAATTTGCCGACGCATGGGGCCAGCATTGTCACGACGGTGCTCACTTCAGTTATTCCGACCCTGCCCGTTGGAACCGTGCTCAATGTGATCGGGCCGAATGGTGTTGCCTCGACCTCGGAGAGTACGAAGTTCCGCAGCACGTCAGAGGAAATCCAGTTGCTCGGCAATACAGGCTTCATGGCCGGTAGCCTCGAATATGTGCTGGGCGGCTATTATTATGAGGATAAGGCGACACTCGATGTTCTGGGCGGTGCCATTGGCTCGGGTCCGCTCATTCTTAAGAACCTTACGGGCATCGCCAACAAATCCTATGCGGGCTTTGGCGAAGTGACCGTTCGGCCGGGCGCAGACGAGAAGCTGAGCATCACGTTGGGCGCGCGCTATTCCCACGACAAGCGGACAGCGACGCGGATCAATGAACGCTCCTTTTCCTTTGCAGCGCTGGGCGGATTTACTCCTGAAAATTGCGGCTTCTTCGCGCTGACCTTTGCGGCGCTCGGGCAGACCTGCACGCCTACAGGTGCCATAGCTGGGGCCAGCTATTCAGGTAAGTTCAATAACTTCTCGCCTTCGCTGACCGTGGCTTACAAGGTCAGCAATGACCTGAACCTCTACGCGAAATTTGTGCGTGGCTATAAAACGGGCGGCACCTCTCAACGCTCTGCCAACCCGATCAACTTTGCAGCCGGGTTTGAGCCGGAAACGGTCAACTCGTTTGAAGCGGGCATCAAGGGCAATGCGCTCGACCGCAAGCTCAGCTATTCGGTGGCCGGGTTCTTCATGCGCATGAACAATTATCAGGCAAGCGTGCAGACCGGCGCGACAGCAGGGGACCGCGACTTTATCGGCATTGACGGCAACGACATTTACGGCGTCGAGTTTGATCTCAACGCTGCTTTGTCGCGCGAGCTGCGTGTCGGTGTGTCGGGCGCTCTCCTCAGCGCCAAGTTGGGCGAGCGGTCGGCGAGCGTCCTGCTTGATACTGGCCAGGTGCAGGTTCAAAACTTCATTGCGGACCAAACATCGGCGCCGAAATCATCCGGCAATGTCTATGTCGATTATAACCGGGACATCTCAAACGATTGGGCAGCAGGCTTCCATGCCAATGTCAGCTATCAGAGCAGCATTGAGACATCGAGTAACGTGCTCGACAACCGCCCCATCGGCAGCAAGGCCATCACCGATGCGAGCATCAGCCTGACCCGTCGTTTGGGTGGGGATCGGGAATTCTCGCTCCGCTTCTGGGGCAAGAACATCTTCGATAAGGAATATGAAACGGTGACATTCGGTTCGTTCGCCTTCACCGGCGCGACGACCGTGTCGGAGTTCGGTGAACCCCGGACTTACGGCGTCACCATGTCCTTCCGCTACTAACTTAGAAAAGGGCAGGTAACAGGAACGGGAGACCTGCGAGCCAGAGCCATCCAAGCTTGCCCCAAAAGGCAAGCTTGGGGTTCTGGTGGTTCCATAATCCCAGCGCGCCTGCAGCACCGACGGCACCGGCACCCGGAATCCAGATGCCGGCCAACCCGAAGAAGCCCAATAGACCGAGGAGGCGGATGCCCGCCCCCTTGCGCGCTTTGCCCACAGGTGTGCGCAATCCTGCAAGCCCTGCAAAGCCGATCAGGCCAATGATGCCCGCAAATGGTGTCAAAGTGTCTAGCATAATCCCCCCTAGTTCGTTGTGCCGTAGATGGTCCGGCCATCCTTGATTGTCGCAACAACGCGGATTGTGTTGAGCTTGTCGGGTGCAATCGTCAGGGGATTGGCATCCAGCACGACAAGATCGGCACGCTTTCCGGGCGCGAGGCTGCCCTTGTCGGCATCCTCATGGATTTGCCAGGCGGCGTTGATCGTCACCTGTTGCAGCGCGCGATAGACGGGGATGCGCTCAAGTGGCCCGAGGATATCGCCGGATTGTGTGCGCCTGTTCACCGATGACCAGATGAGCCGCATCATATCGGGCGGGACAACGGGGGAGTCATTATGTGCGGTGGGACGCAGGCCAATGTCCCAAGCGGTCGCCTGCGGGGAGATGAAGTCTGCCCGCTTTGGCCCAAGGGCAACGTCGCGGTGCCAGTCGCCCCAATACCAGGTGTGGTTGGCAAAGAAGCTCGGCTGAATGTCGAGCTTTTTCATGTCCTCCAGCTGGTCCCGCCGGACAACCTGGCTGTGGATGGCAACGGTGCGCTTGCCGGATAGACCGTTCTTCCAAACACCGTCGATTAGCGCTTGCATCGCCTCATCGCCGTTCACATGGACGAACACCTGCCAGTTGTTCGCTGCGGCGTCGGAGAGCTTGGCGTTGAACAGCTTGAGGTCGATGGCGGGATAGCCGCGATAGCTGGCGTCCTTACCTTCAGGTGGCACGGTGACGGGATCATGCAGCCAAGCGGTGCGCCCCTGCGGACTGCCATCAATCGTCAGCTTAACGCCGCCAATGCGCATCCGGCCTTCATACGGCTTGCCGATCTGCGCGCGAACATCGGCAGGCCAATCCCGTTCAAAAGAAACGAGGGCAACTGTATCGATGGGCAGCACGCCGCGTTTGGATGCAGCCGCCAGCGAGGCCCAGGATTCCGGCATGACGCGACCGTCTTGCGCGGTGGTGATACCATTCGCCGCGTAGATCTTCAAACCTGCAACCAGCGATGCCACGCCGCCTTCAAGGCTCGGAGGCAGGATGCGCATGGCAGGCACGAAGAACGCAGTTTCTTCAAGCACGCCGTCCGGGGTTTTGCCGTCGGCTTCGCGCCGTATGATGCCGCCCGCCGGATTGGGTGTGTCTGCGGAAATGCCGGTCAGCTTCAGCATTGCGGAATTCATCACGGCAAAATGCCCGCTCGCATGGATGATGATAGTGGGCTTGTCCGGATAGACGGCATCAAGGTCATGCCGGTTGGGGTGGCGCCGTTCCGCCAATTGCGAGTCATCATACCCATTGCCGATGATGAATGGCATGCCGGTCGGAGGGGTGTAGGCCCGCAATGCCTCTTGCAGTGCGGCGATGCTGTCCACCTTACCAACGGGCGGCGGGGCGAGCTGGGCGAGGGCTGCCACCTGTCCGACCGAGCCAACATGTCCATGCGCATCGATAAAGCCGGGCAAGAGGGTGCGTCCCTTAAGATCGACCATATCCGCCTTCTTGCCCGCAGCCTTGCGCACGGAGACAAGGGAGCCGACCGCGATGATCTTTCCATCCCGCACGGCAATGGCTTCGGCACTCTCTGCCGTGTCGCCAGCCATCGTGATGATCGGCCCACCGCTCCAGATGGTAGCGCGCTCGGCGGGTGCCGCCAGCGCACCGGACGCGGTGCAGGCGAGTAATATGGTCAGGCGTTTCATGGTCTCTCCCTGTTCTGATTTTCGCCTGACCTATCGCAGTCGGCTGTGCTTATCCAGCGGCCCGGATCGGACTGACATTGTCGCCTTCGGGCGTCACGTTCGGCGTTGCGTAATAGCGCGCATAATATTTGCGGAACTGCGGAATAGGACCGTCGCCATCGCAGATGATGGGGTTGGCCTGATATCGCTGCCGGTCCCAAACGACCTTGTCCTGATCAAACTGCTTGCAGATGTCGCGGATGATCGCCTTGGCCACACCCGCACGCTCGCCTTCGGCCTGTGCCTTAGGCTGGGTGAAGCAGAAGCGGGCATGGACATGGTCCAGTTCCACCGGGATGATGCACGCCACAAGCAGCGTTTCCGAAATGCCGGTAAAGCGCGTCCAGCTCTGCCCCGGGCCCATCGTGTCATAGCTGATGCAGCCATCGACCTCGCCCCAGGGTGTGCCCATCTTCGCTTTCACATCGGCGCCGCGACCCCAGTCGCCCCAGCGCAGATCGCCAAGCGGGACGTTCGCGGTGCCGTGGATATATTTGAAGTGCGCCACATCGACGCCGTTTTCGGCCATGTTCTGGATGGAGCCCCAGACATTCCATTCATGGACGTCATAGTCCGTCCACTCTGGGTCAGTCGCTTCCGGTAGATGCTCGACTTCGAACAATGGAGCCACGTCCTGTGGGTGATACCACATCCAAACCCAGCGATTGGCTTCCACCACATGCCAGGTGCGGGTGCATTTGCGCTTTACCTGCGGCGGGATTGCCTTGGCATAAGGGATTTCCTTCACCACGCCTTCTTCGCCGTCATAGCGCCAGGCGTGGAACGGGCATTCCAGAAGATTGCCGTGCACCTTGCCGCCATGGCCCATATGCGCGCCCAGATGCTTGCAATAGGCATCGACCATGCGGACCTGCCCGTCCTCGCCGCGCCAGATGGCAAGATCAGTGGAGAAGTAGCGCAATGGCTTCACTTCGCCGACCGCCAGATCCTTGGACAGGACAACGGGGTACCAGCCAAACGGAAAGCCGATATCTAAATTGCGTTCCTCAATGGAGGCGCGACCCTTTGTTTCCGCCAGACGCCAGTCAATGAGGTCCTGACCGCGCAACTTATCAAGGATCTGCCAGACAGCGACGGGCGCGGTGCGGGCATCGCTTGCGGCGCTATTTTCTGCATCAGACATGATGTGTCTCCTTCATGGGCCTTCGCTTGGAAGGCGGACCGGACAGCGGGGTTGTCTCACCGTCTGGCACTGTTGAAATGGGAGCAGACTTCCCGGCTCCCCTCACATCACAGACCGAAAACCTTCACTGCGTTTTCGCGCAGGAACTTCGGCCAGACTTCATCCTTGAAAGGCACATTCTGCATGTCGCTGAAGATGCGATCAAGGCTCAATCCCATGGGGAAATAACCGGCATAGATGATCTTGTCGGCCCCACGGGTGTTTGCATAATCGATGATCGCTTTGGGATAGTGCTTCGGGGCAAAGGCGCTCGTCGAATAATAGAGGTTCGGCCATTTCAGCATCAGCTTGACCGCAAGTGCTTCCCATGGCTCCGCCCCATGGCGCATCACGATCTTCAGGTCCGGGAAGAACCAGCAGACCTCGTCGAGATGCTCCACCTTCTGCGTCTCCATCGGGATGCGCGGGCCGGGGATGCCGACGTTCAGCAGGATGGGAATGCCGAGTTCCGCCGCACAGGTGTAGAGCGGGAACATATACTTATGGTTGATCGCCACCTGCGGCAGCGTGCCCGAGGGGAAGACGCTGATGGCGGAAATGCCGACTTCGCTGTGCAGCTTCTTGATGCGGCGGACTTCGTCCACGCCCTTGTTCGGGTCGCACGGCACGTCAAAGAAGAAGCGGTCGCCATACATTTCCTTGGCGCGGCGTGACGTGTCATTGTCGTTCCAGCCGATCAGCGCTTTGTCGATATTGAACCGGTCCATCTGATCGACGGTCCACTTCACATAGTCATCGGCATGGCCTGTCTGCGGCACATCCTTGAACATGTACTGCGCGGGCATCGAAAACTGCTCGAGCGTCTGCGCATCCTTGATCAGAGGCCGGAAACTGGTGAACCAGTCCGACCGGTCCTCCGCTTCTGGAATGCCGAGCATACAGTCGATGATCTTGATGTCGGTGGGGTAGGCCATGGTGTCAGTCTCCGATCAGGGTGGGCCACAGGGCCTTGAGCTTAATCTTATCGACCTTGCCCACCGCATTGCGGGGCAGGGGATCAGGTGAAAAGGCAACGCGGCCCGGTGCCTTGTAACGGGCAAGCCTTTCGCCGACATCCCCGCAAATCGCCTCTTCGGTCAAACCATTCGCGACGACAACCGCGACCAGCAGTTCGCCAAGCCGCTCGTCCGCGATGCCAAACGCCGCGCATTCCGTGATACCGGCAATTTCGCCCATCGCGCGCTCGACTTCAGCGCAATAGATGTTTTCGCCGCCGGAAATGACCATGTCCTTTTTGCGGTCCACGATGAAGACGTAGCCTTCTTCATCCACATAGCCGACGTCGCCGGTCTTCAGCCAGCCATCAGCGGAAAGGACGACGGCGGTATCTTCCGGCCGGTTCCAATAGCCCTGCATGATCTGCGCGCCGCGCACGACGATCTCGCCTGTTTCGCCCTCCGGCAGGATGCTGCCATCCGGTGCCTCGATGCGGACATCGACAAGCGGGAGGACGCGCCCTGCAGAAGAGGGCTGGCGGGTGAAATCATCGCCCACCGCCTGCGCAATCGCGCCGGAGCATTCGGTCATGCCATAGCCCGTGCCCATCGCCGCCTGCGGACAAACCGCGCGGATTTCCTCGAGCAGATTGACGGGCAGGGCCTGTCCGCCGCTGGCCACATTGCGCAGACCAGAGAGGTCCGCCGCAGAGACCTTCGCGTTGTTCAGCACATCCCACAACATGGTGGGCACGCCGGTGAACATGGTGATGCCTTCGTCCTTGATCAGGCGAATGGCCTCCTGCGCATCCCAGCGGCGCATGATGACAATCTTGGTGCCCGAAAACAGCGGAGACAGAAACGCCGAACCAAGTCCGGAAATGTGGAACAGCGGATAGACGAGCAGCACCGCCTGCGGCGGCGCGGCGGCCATCAGCGCTTCCGGCTCCATACCATATTTCGCCGCCATATGGTGCAGCACCATGACGCCTGAAAGCTGCATCGAGAGCAGGCCCGTCGTCAAGTTGCGGTGGGAGAGCACGGCACCTTTGACGCGGCCGGTCGTGCCGGAGGTGAAGAGGATGGAAGCTGGGTCGTCGGGATGGGCGCCGTTGTTCTCCCCATCGACTTGCGATGGAGAGGTGGCAGTCGCACCAGCGACTGACGGAGGGGCCATGGCACCATCGTTTGCCCCTCCACCGTCCTTCTGGTGGTCCCCCTCCAAATCGATAGTCGATGGGGAGGTCAAATCCAGCATCCGCCCTGCATACCCTCCATCGCGGATCAGCGCCGCCCGTTCGCTGTCGGCCAGGACCAGCGTGGGCGTAACTTCGTCGATCATGGCGACCAGCTCAGCTGGCGATCCGCGCGAGTTGAGCAGGGCCGGGACGCCTCCGGCCTTCACCGCCGCCATGTAAGCGATGATCCATTCCGTGCGGTTGCGCATGCAGATGGCGACGCGGTCGCCGCGTTGGATGCCGAGCAGGGGCACCAGCCGGTCGCGCCACTGGAAGACTTGTTCGAAGGTCAACCGCCGGTCGTCTTCTACGATGAAGGTCTTGTCGCCATGGCGGCGCGCGGCATCGATGAGCGCGCTCAGATCAGCGGGTGCGGCGACAAACTGGCGCAGGCCATCGCGCTCGCCAATCTCAAAGGGGGAGCCGGGGGCGGTGACTTTCGCAAAGACGGGGTCGATGACGCTCATGCCTTTGCCGCAACCTCCTTGGCCCAACGATAATCCTGCTTACCTGCAGGCGAGCGCTTGACGGCATCGACCCAGATCACAGCCTTGGGCACCTTATACCCGGCCAGTCGCTCAGTCAGAAAGGCTTTCAACGCAATATCATCTGGCTTGTGCTGTCCTGCGCGCAGGGAGACGATGCCAATCACACGTTCGCCCCAGCGGTCGTCCTTTTGTCCGGCCACCACGGCATCCAAGATAGCCGGGTGCGCGCGCAGCACTTCTTCCACTTCTTCAGGGAAGACCTTCTCACCACCTGTGTTGATGCAAGTCGACCCGCGCCCGAACATGGTGATCTTCTCATCGCCATCCAGACGGCCGCTGTCACCGCTGACCGCCCAGAGTTTGCCGTCGATCATCTTGAAGGTTTCAGCCGTCTTCACCGGATCGCCAAAATAACCGACAGGCGTGTTGCCCGTGCGCGCAATGAGGCCCGTCTCGCCAACCTCGGCAAAGCGGTCGTCGAGAACGACCTTCTGGCTGTCGGTCGCGGGTAGGCGCATCACGCCTTCCGCGCTGGGTTCGGCCATGCCGGATATGCCGGTTTCCGATGTGCCCATGCCGTCTGTGATGGAAGCCGACGGAACAAGCGCTTTCAGATCATCCTTCACATGCTGTGAGAAGACGGCCCCGCCTGACCCCAGGTTGACGACGGACTGCAAATTCCAGCGGCCGGGGTTGGCCGTCAGAGTATCCCGCAATGGGATCGCCATGGCATCGCCGACGAATTGCAGCAGGTTCGCGCCTTCACGCTCTGCCATGTCGAAGATATGTTCGGGGTTGAAGGTCTTGTTCTCATCGAGGATGATCGTCAGTCCATTGAGGACCGCAGACCATGTCGCCCAAATGGCAGCACCGTGCATCAACGGTGCCAGCGGCATCATCTTCAATGGATACCCATTGGCGGCGCGGTCCGCGATGTCTTCCGGAACCACAACCGGACCTGCCGGATTGAAATAGCCTGCGCCACCGGCACAGGCGAACAGGAAGGCACGGTGCGGCCACATGACGCCTTTAGGCATGCCCGTCGTGCCGCCGGTATAGGTGAGAAGGATATCCTCCTCATCTCGGTCATAGGGGCCTGCGGGGTCCGTCTTCAGCAGGTCCTCATAGGCCAGCGAGCCAGAGATATCGGCGCCCGATCCATCGTCAACGGCCACGCTGACCTTCAACGTCGGGACATCGCCGCGCACGTCGCGCACCACGTCTGAAAACTCGGCACCGTGGAGGATTGCTGCACTTTCGGCATTGGCAAAAAGGTAGCGCAGTTCCTCCGCGCGGTACCGGTAGTTGACGTTATACGGCACCGCACCAAGCTTTACGGCGGCGATAAAGCCCTCCAGAAACGCTGGCCCATTCATCAGGTATAGCCCGACCGTATCCCCTCGCGTCACGCCTTGCGCGGCAAGACCTGCGGCCAACCGCTCCGCCCTGTCATTGAGCTCGGCATAGGTCAACGTGGCGCTGGCCGCGCGGATGGCAATGCGGTCCGGCACCGTGGCGGCCACGGTTTCAAACAGGTCGGCGAGATGAAACTGCTTGGCCATGGCGATCAGTACACCGCGGCGGCATTCTTCGTGCGCGGGCTGCCCAACATATCGCGATAAGACGGACGATCCTGACCACGATCAGTTACACCCAGTGACTTGGCGATTTCAGCGCCGATCAGGGTTTCGCCGGACAGTTCATCACGGTTCGGGGCCTTGCTGATCGCGTCGAGAATATGGCCGGTGAATTCCGGGTTCTCAGCCACCGACATGAAGCCTTCATATTGTTCCGGATTCACTTCCTTGGCGATCAGCGCGCGCTCCGTGATTTGTGGACCAAGCCAGATCGACACCGCGACCACGCCAGAGCCACGCAGATCATGTTCCATGTCATGCGCCAGCTTGTCGATGCCGGCCTTTTGCGCGCCATAAGCGGGGCCATGCATATAGCAGGAGGCGCCGAAGGAGGAGGTGAAGGCGATGAGGCCGGAACCCTGCGGCACCATCATCCGGGCAGCATGCCAGCTGGACACATAGGAAGAGCGCAAGCCCACATCGAGGATGTATTGTGCGGCCAATTCCTTTTCCCAGAAGGGTTTTTTCTCAATCAACTGCGGGTGCATGTACGCCGCATTGTTGACGAGGATGTCGAGGCGACCCTGTTCATCCGCAATCTGTTCAAAGACGCGGGCGACTTGTGCGTCATCGGCATGGTCGCAGGCAACGGCGATGCCCTTGCCGCCGCGTTCCGTGATCAGGGCGGCTGTTTCGCCGATTGTGCCGGGTAGGGGGGATCCATCCCAGCCCTTGGCCGCGCTGGATTCAACCGAGCGGCCCGTCACATAAACGGTGTAGCCAAGCTCACCCAATCCACGTGCAACACCAGCACCGGCGCCACGGCTTCCGCCCGTGACGAGAGCTACTTTACTGTCTGCCATCTCAACCCTCTCCGATTCGACGCACTTCGTCTCTCATCCCATCAATTACCCTAGATTTGCGAATTGAAAAGAGGTATATTTTACGCAAAATCAGGAGAGAGACGCATTATGGATGACATTCCCTATCTCGCACGCGGCGTGAATTTACTCGGTACGGACTCGAGTGTTCTGGTCTCCTCCTCCAAATATCTCAACCATCCGAAACTTCGGGAATGGATCGCCTTCATCGCGCTCAAGAAGAATGGCACCGATTTCCCGCCAGCAGCGGAAATGCATCAGCTGCTGACCTTCATTGATGAGCTGCGCGACTTTGATCATATCGAACATATGATCACGGAGGAGCGCAAGGTGAATCCGCGCTTCGATGCATGGTTCAACGAATGGTATGTTTCCAACTATAAGGTCGAAGACCTCAAGGATTGCGCGCCCGGTACAGTGGGTGGCATCTATTACAAGACCGCGACCGAGGGGAATTACGACATCCAGATCGTCCCCGATTATAAGCCGAAGACACAGTGGCAGTTCTATTCGCTACGGTCCGGCCAGACGCATGATTATGAGCACATTCTGACCGGCGGCGGCTTCAACTATATGGGGGAGCTCATCCCCTATTGGTTCCGCCTCGCCACGATCCACACCCATATCCAGAATAAGGAGCTGGCGGGCGAAATGTCGGTGCTCTCCATCTTCGGGACAATGCGCTACGTCATCCGCACGATGCTGCATTATCCCCAAATCTGGGAAACGGCGCTTGATTGCATCCAGCAGGGCATCCGCATCGGGCGCGAGTCCGACCCGTTCTGGATGGCGAAGATGGAAGACGTCTGGCACACGCCGCTGGAAGAGGCACGGGCCAAGCTTGGCATTCGCGGCGCGGTTGATCTTGAAACCCAGAAGGAAGGTGACTTCTGGATGGGCCTACGCAAGACCCTTTAAGCTCAAGGCGTTAGAGGCTTACCGGAAAGCGCATCAGCCGCTGGGCAATGCTCTTGGCGGCAGGGTCTAGCCGCTGGCTTGCATTCAGCCCGCCGGGCAGAGCCTCCTCCATCACAATGTTGAAGGCGTAACAGCCGGGGACATCGTAAACCGACACGCGGAAATCGCCGAGATCCGGCAACCAGTCGCGCAAAGCTGCCTGTGTCATCGCGGCGCGAAGGGCACCCAGGCTCTCCGGTTTGCGGGCAATAACGCCGACATTGATGGTCTCTCCCTTCTCTCCGCTGCGGGCAAAGGCCAGTTCCTCCAGCGTGGCGACACCGCCCGCCGGTGCTGTCTCAGGCGCCGCAGGGCGCACAATCATGTCGGGTGAAAAGGCGGTGTTGATCGTATCAGGGCAGGGCGCGCCATCGACCTGCGGCACAGCCATGCTGCGCTCCACGGTGAACGAGACGAGGTTCATCATCGGCCCAACCGACGGCCCAAAGGCGACGCTCGTCCCCGGAGACATGGCCGAGATCGCAGCGAATTGTTCGCGCAAGAACATCTGGACGGCCAGCATCTCGTCATGCTCGACAACAAGCTTGACGATCACTTCCTCTTCGCTGCCGATCAGAACAGCCTCTGTCCGCCGCCAGTCCGCCATGTTTCGGCCGCGCAGCATCAGCGACCCACGTTCAAACAGAGCAGCTGCCTGCTTGGTCGCCCGTTCGCGCGCAGCAGGGCCGATGACCGGCTGATAGGCGACGGCGCGCCAGCCATCATCCCATGTGACACAGGCTTTTAATGTCGCAGGCGGCGGATTGCCGACCGCACCCGACACATGGACGCGGTTCTCGCCTGCCTGTTTAATCCGGACCGCGGAAAAGTCGCACGCCACATCTGGCACGAAATAGGCCTGCGGGTCGCTGACTTCATAGAGCATCTGTTCCGCAACCGTGCCAACCGAAACGAGCCCACCCGTTCCCTCCGGCTTGGTGATGATGCAACTGCCATCGGCGTGACATTCGGCAATCGGTGCGCCGATGGTCGCCCAGCCGTCCACCTCGCGCCAATCGGTGAAGGTGCCGCCGGTGACCTGAGGCCCACATTCAATCAAATGGCCGACCAATGTGCCTGCGGAAAGCTTATCCAGGTCATTGGCCTTCCAGCCAAATTCGTGGATTAACGCCCCAAGGGCCAAAGCGGAATCGACAACCCTCCCCGTGATGACAATCTGCGCGCCCTTGGCAAAGGCCGCGGCAATCGGGAAGGCGCCTAGATAGGCATTGCAACTGGTGACGCCCTGTTGCGGGAAGGGTGTGCCGGTGAACATGTCGCGCGTGTCGGCAAGGTCGCCCAACCGGTCCATCAGGTCATCGCCATGGATGACCGACACCGGGATATCGAGGCCAAGCTCTGATATTCGCGCGCGCAGCTTTTCCGCCAGCGCCAATGGATTGACGCCGCCCGCATTGGCCGCAATCCGCGTGCCCGATGCCGCGATCTGGCTGAGGAATGGCCCGATATGCACATCCATGAAATCGGACGGAAAGCCCGCTTTGGGGTCGGCCAGCTTCGCCCGCCCGAGCAACCCCATCGCGCCTTCGGCCAGATAATCGAGGATGATGTAGTCGACCCCGGCCTTCAACAGCTGCGGCACGGCCATGGCGCTATCGATGAAGAAGGCGCTGCCGCCGCCGATGCGGACTGTTTTCATGATGGGGTCCTGTCAGAAATTATATTGGCTGGTGGGAATGACGTCGATGGTCCCGCGATCAATGAAGCGGTCACAACTGTCCATCATTGTCGCGAGATTGGCGTTGAACTTGTCCGGATTGCCCACCGCATCAAAGAAGACGAAGGGATCGCTCAGCGCGCTTTCGGGGAAGCATTCCTCGACGATGGCCGCATAAGGCGGGGCGTCTGGCGTTAGTGCGCGGATGACGATGTTCTGCACATATTCAAAGTTGGACTGGGTCTCGATGGCGACGCGGGTGTGATGGTCCTGCCAGATGGCGAGCCATTGATCGAAGGTCAGCCGGTCCGGGCGGGTGAGGAAGGCCATTTGTGCCCATCCCCAATTGCGGGTTCCTTTGTCCGGCGTGTGATCCTTATTGGGCAGGATGGTGGATTCCAGCACCAGCCAAGCGGCGAAGCGTTCCCCAGCGGCAGACAGAACCGCATCAACATCTCCGCGAAATATTGCATTGGCGGACGGCATCCAGAACTGGATCGTCGCATGATGTTGTGGTGCGCCGCGTGTCTGGCGGAGGGCTGCCCCTGCGTCGGTGACGGCATCTTCCAAATTGATCCGCACGCCGGATGCGCCTGCGGTTTCAAGCTGGGCCGGCAAGTCGCTCAGAATGCGGGCGTTGAACGCGTCGCGGTCTTCGGCTTCGGGCTTCCAGAGCGCGCAGATGACTTTTTCCATGAGATGCTGATCCTCCCTGAAATGCGCCTCAGTCGAAGTTGGCTTGGCCACCGTCGAGCGGAATGGTCGTGCCCGTCAGATAGCCCATGTCCGGCCCGCACAGCGTGACGACGGCGCGGCCGATATCTTCCTCCAACTTGCCGATCCGGCCCAGTGGGATGGTTTTGAAGAATGCCGTGGCTTCTTCGGGATTGTTTTCAATCCACCATTTGAGGCCCGGTGATTCCGCATGCGGGGCGATGGTGAGAACACGGATGCCTTGGCGTCCCCATTCGGCGGCGCCTGCACGGGTGAGGGCGCGCGTCGCCTGTTTGACTGCACCATAAGCGCCATAGCTGCTCATATCCCAACGGATGCCCGCTGAGGAGGCAAGGTTGAAGATCGTGCCACCGCCGCGTGCCACCATATGCGGGTGCACCAGCTTCATGAGGCGAAAAGAGGCAAGGGGGCCAGACTCAAACCCGGCCATGAAGGCGTCATCGGTGACGTCGAGCAGATTGCCGATGGGCACTTCCTGCGCATTGTTGACGAGGATGTCGACGCTGCCGAGGCGCGCGACGGTCTCATCTACGATACGTGTCAGATCGTCTGCCGATTTCACGTTGCAGGGCAGTGCAATCGCTTCGCCACCGCGCTCTGCGATCATGGCGACAGTTTTCTCGAGTTTTTCGAGGGTCCGGCCGGTTACGGCGACCTTCGCACCTGAGGCAGACATGGCGAGCGCGATGCCCTGTCCCACGCCTTGTCCTGCCCCCGTAATCAGGGCAACTTTGCCTGTCAGATCAACCATGCCTCTCGAATCCTCATTTTCGTAATTTTGTTTCACAGAATTTACGCATCATGTTGACACAAGGCTAGGTAAAACATCAAATGCGTGGAAATTGGAGTGAGAGGTGCTTGAATGACTCAGGATTTGACGGGCCAGGTCGCGATTGTGACCGGCGGCAGCGATGGAATTGGCTTGGCCACGGCAGCTTTGCTTGTCCGTCGCGGGGCAACAGTCGTGATTTGCGGGCGTCGTCAGGAGCAACTCGATATTGCCAGCGCGCATATTGAGGCTGAGGGCGGCAAGGTTGAGGCGGTCCAACTCGATGTGACCGACTTTCCGGCCTTTGAGGGACTGATTCAGGAGGTCGCCGCCCGCCATGGTCGGCTCGATATGCTCGTCAACAACGCCATGTCGGTCCACTATGCGCCGATCAGCAAGCTGACGCTCGATCATTGGCGCAAGGACTTTGCCGTCAATACCGAAGCTGTCTTCGTGGGCACCAAGGCGGCGATGGCGGTGATGGCGAAGCAGGGCAAAGGCTCCATCGTCAACATCTCCTCGACGACGGGCATTCGTGCCATGGCCAATTATGCGAGCTATTCAGCCTCAAAGGCGGCGCTCATTCAGTTTACTGCGGTCGCCGCCATGGAAGGCGCCTTGCAGGGCATCCGGGTGAACGCCATCGTGCCGGGGCAGGTCAATACAGCGGCCACCGCAGATTTCGCGCTGAAGGCCCCGGAACTGGCGGCGAAGACGGCGGGCGCCATCCCCATGGGTCGTGGGGGCAAGCCGGAAGAACTGGCCGAAGCGATCGCCTTCATGCTGTCCGACGCGGCGAGCTACATCACAGGCGTTGCGCTGCCGGTTGATGGTGGCAAATCTGCCCAACTTTACATCCCGTCATGACACTCCCGTCGAACCCATTGGATTATAGCGGGAAAACAATTCTCGTGACCGGTGGTGGGGTGGGCATTGGGCGCGGCATTGCTGGAGCCTTTGCCAATGCAGGTGCAACGCTCATCATTGCGGAGATCGACGCAGAACGGGCGGCCGACGTGCAGACGGGCTTGCCTGATGCGCATGTCGTGGTCTGCGATGTTCTAGATCGCGCAACGCCCGCCTTGCTTGTCGAGAAGGTGAAGGCGGTGTCCGGCAAGCTCGACGTGCTCGTCAACAATGTCGGCCACTTCGTGCACGCCTTGCCATTCGATATGCTGGGCGGGGATCAGATCGATGAGATCCTTGACGTCAATATCGGACAGTTGCTGCGCATGACGAGCATGATGCTGCCGATGCTGCGGGCGGCAGCACCCGGCTCGTGCGTCATCAACGTCACCTCGATTGAGGCCTATCGCGGCATTCCCTATTGCAGCGTCTATGCCGCCGCGAAGGCAGGCATTGCTGGCTTCACCAAAAGCCTTGCGCTGGAACTCGCGCCGGAAGGCATCCGCGTGAACGACATCGCGCCGGAGACAACCGATACGCCGCAAGTCGCGCTTGACGTCATGATCCCACCCGAAAACCGCGCAAACATGGACAAGTGGATCCCGCTCGGTCGCTTTGGCACGCCGGACGACTGCGCCGGGGCCGCGCTCTATCTCGCCAGCCCGCTTGCGGCTTGGGTTACGGGCACGGCCATCCATGTGGACGGCGGGGCCTTGGCTGCGGCCGGCTGGACACGGACGCCCACGGGGGAATGGACCGTTGTCCCGATGGTGACAGGCAATGGCCTGAAAATACCGGGGCGATGACCATGACCGCAGCAGACCTCTTGGATCTGGCCGCGTTGCGCCGCACGGCAGACCTCTATGCGCAGGGGGCTGACCGGCGGGACAAGTCGCTCTGGGAAGATGTTCTTGCTGACGATTGCGTGATTGAAGGCCCCGGCTTCACCATAGAAGGACGTGCGGCTAATCTCGGCTCCATTGATGCGCTGGGCCAGATGTTCCGCGCGACGGTCCACCGGGTCCACAATCAGGTTGCAACCGTCACCGGCGACGAGGCGACAGGCGAGACCTATTGCACCGCAGACCATTTGCTCAACGATACGGACAGCTTGCTCGTCTGGACGATCCGCTATCTTGATCGCTGGCGGCGGGAGGATGGCCAATGGCGCTTCACCCATCGCAAGCTGATCGTTGAATGGGAAGAAACTCGCGCTGTAACGGTGAAGGACGCCGCAAGCGCAGGAGAGGGTAAAACATCATGAAGATACTCGTTGTCGGCGGCACAGGCGCGCTAGGCGGCCATTGCGCCATTCATCTCACTTCTAAGGGACATGACGTCTCAGTGGGCGGGCGGAACCCCGCTAATCCGGCAACGCCGATGGCCGCGATGCCATTCGTGCAGGGTGATTATGTTGCGGGCGATTACACGCCTGAGAAGCTGGCAGGATTTGACTGGGTGGTTTTCGCCGCCGGCAATGATCCACGCCACGTGCCACAGGGTGCAGACTTTGCAGAGTTCCTGATCAAGGCCAATCATGAAGCTGTGCCCGCCTTTTTCGCCGCCTGTCGCACAGCGGGCGTGAAGCGCGCCATTCAGCTGGGCAGCTATTATCATCAGGCGGCCCCCGAGCTTCTTGAAGGCAATGGCTATATCCGGTCCCGCAAGGCAGCGTGCGAAGGCGCGCGGGCACAGGCGGCGCCGGGCTTCGCTGCCATCAGCGTCAATGCCCCCTTCATGGTCGGCAGCGTCCCAGGCCTGCCCAGCATGATCTTTGACCCCTATGTCCAATGGGCGCAGGGCAAGATCCCCATTCCGCATTTCGGTCCGGCAGGCGGCACAAACTTCATGTCGTTCCTGTCGCTCTCTGAAGCGATTGAGGGTGCGCTGGAGCGGGGGGAGAGCGGCAAGGCCTATCTGGTGGGGGATGAGAATTTGACCTTCACCCAATATTTCCAGCTGTTCTTCGATGCCGTCGGGTCTGACGTGACAGTGGAAGAGCGGGATGAGGAAAATCCGCTCCTTCCCGATATCGCCATCCCGCAGGGGCGCGGCAATTGGGTGCGCGTCAATCCAGATCCGGCAGAAGTCGCGCTGCTTGGCTATAGGCGTCATGATGTTGCCAATGCCGTGGCCGACGTGGCGGCGCAGTTCCGCACATGAGCGTTGCCGTCATCACGGGTGCGGCCAGCGGGATCGGCGCCGGACTTGCGCGGGAAGCTGCGCGCCGGGGCATGAAGGTCGTGCTTGCCGACCGGGATGCGGCACAGCTTAAGGCCGTTGCGGACGCTATTGGAGACGCAGCACTAGCCGTGCCAACTGATGTGACGGACCCCGCCGCGCTCGAGGCGCTGGCGGAGGCGGCTTATGCTGCGCACGGGCAGGTTGGTTTGCTGTTCAACAATGCAGGCGTGCTCTCGACCGGCTTTAGTTGGGAGATCAGCGCCAAGGCTTGGCAGACATCGCTCGACGTCAATATCGGCGGTATAGTAAATGGCCTTAGGGCCTTTGTGCCCCGCCTGCTCGCGGCAGACCGGCCGGCGCGCATCATCAATACAGCGTCGGTGGGCGGTTTCCTGCCCGCGCCGCTGATGGCACCCTATTCGGCGACCAAATTTGCGACTGTCGCGCTCACGGAGTCGCTCGCGGGGGAACTGGCGATTCTCAACAGCAAGGTTCAGGTGTCGCTGCTCGCACCGGGCCCCGTGAAGTCAGACATTTTCCGCGAAGCGCCCAGCGCCGCGTCTAAAGGCTTTCACGATGCGATGGTCGGGATGCTTGAAGAAAACGGGCTGACACCTGATGAATTTGCGCCATTGGTGCTCGATGCGGTGGCGCGGGGCGATTATTGGATCATTCCACAACCCGAAGCGCTGGACGATGGGTTTGCCGCGCGCAATGCCCGCATCACATCGCGCCAGCCGCCACAATTTTACCTGACAGGTGATGACGTATGACACAGATTTGGGACAAGGAAGTCGACACGCTGGTTGTGGGGTCTGGGGCAGGTGGGCTGCTCTCTGCGCTCGTCGCGGCGGACAATCATGCCGATGTGCTCGTGATCGAAAAGGAAGCGCAATGGGGAGGCACCTCTGCGACCTCGGGCGCGGGCATCTGGATCCCCAATAGTGATCAGGCGCGCGCCGCAGGCTTTGAAGACAATGTGGACGACGCGTTCAAATATGTTCGCGCCCTGTCCAAGGAAAATGTGCCGGATGCCAACATCCGGGCGTTCGTGGAAAATGCCTCACCCATGCTCCGCTGGGTCACGAACAATACTGAAATCAGCTATCAGGCCTTTCCTTATCCGGATTATCATGCCGAAAATCCCGGCGGTAGCCCGACCGGTTATCGCACCCATATGCCTTTGCCAATTGATGGTAGGAAGCTGGGTAAAGATGTTGAAAATCTTCGCTTTGCGTCGCCAGCCGCTAGCCTGTTCGGCTATTTGAACTGGCACTTTGATGAAACCTATATCATCCTGTTCCGCGCGCCGGGCTGGTGGTGGCATCTAACCAAGAGCCTTGCCCGTTATTGGTTCGATTGGCCGTTCCGCTTCAAATCGCGCAAAGACCGTCGGCTGACTCTAGGCAATGCTTTGCTGGGCGGGCTGCGTCTGGCGATCAATGAAAAGAAGGTCCCCCTCTGGCTGGAAAGCCCTCTGGAAGAGCTGATCACAGAGAAGGGCAAGGTGACTGGCGCTATCGTCCGGCATGAGGGCAAGAGCCTGCGTGTCCGGGCGAAGAAGGGCATTGTTCTCGCCGCGGGTGGTTTCGACAAGAACCAGATGATGCGCGATGAGAATGCGCCGCTTTACCGCAATGCCACTTATTCGGGAGGAACAGGCGGCAACACCGGCGACAGCATCCGCGCGGGCACAGCGATTGGTGCCGATACGCTCAACATGCAGTCCGCCTGGGCCGCTCCTGTCTTTTATGTTCCTGGCGAGGATCGCGGGCGGCTGTGCACGATTGAACGTGCGCTTCCCGGCTGCATGATGGTCAACCAGAAGGGCGAGCGGTATCTGAACGAAGCAGCGTCCTATCACATCGTTGGCCAGCAAATGGCCCGTCGCGCGGCGGAACATTGCGATGCGAACCCCACTTGGTTCGTCTTTGACCATAAGTACCGGCACAATTATCCGGTCGGCCCGCTCTATCCGATCATGCCTGATTGGATGCAGCGTGGCGAAGTGCGTGGCATTTTGAAGAAGGGTCGGACGATTGAAGAACTGGCCGCCAATATGGGCGTGCCGGTCGATACGCTCGCGTCCACCGTCTCCCGCTTCAACGAAAATGCGGTGAAGGGGGAAGACCCTGATTTTCACCGTGGGGAAGCGGCGTATGACAAGATGTACGGCGATCCGCGCGTCGGCCCGAACCCGTGCCTTGCGCCCCTTGCCAAGGGTCCGTTCTACGCGATGCCGATCTATCCGGGTGACATTGGCACCAATGGCGGCTTGCTGACCGATGACAAGGCCCGCGTGCTGGATGCCAAGGGTAAGCCGATCTCCGGGCTCTATGCTGTGGGCAACAATGCGGCTTCGGCGATGGGGGAAAGCTATCCGGGAGCCGGTGTCACCATCGGGCCAGCGATGACCTTTGGCTATATCGCGGCGCGCCACATGACAGGAGCGAATGACTGATGGGTCGTTTTGACGGCAAGGCTGCAATTGTCACAGGTGCGGGTCGCGGCATTGGCCGCGCGATCGTGGAGCGCCTGACGGCCGATGGCGCCAAGGTTGCCGCCCTCGATATGAACGTCGATGAAGCCAAGGCCAGCGGGGCCGCCCTCGCGCTCCCGTGCAATGTCGCGGACTCCACGTCTGTCATCGCCGCTGTCCGCGCCGCGCGGGCCGAATTTGGCAGGCTCGATATTGCGGTCAACAATGCGGGGATCGGGCAGGCGGCCAAGGACGGATCCGAGCAGTTTTACGGCGCCATGGCCAAAAGGAATGAGGAACTGGCTGCCACCGGCCAGTCCGACGTGATCGTCGATCAGCTCATCCATATGGAAGATGACGGCTGGGCCGCCGTCATGGCCGTCAACATCAATGGGCCATTCTATGTGTCCCGTGAATTCGCCCGTGTGTTGGCGGAGGATGGCAATGCCGGGTCGATCATCAACATCAGCTCG
Organism: uncultured Sphingomonadales bacterium; assembly: GCA_903839675.1. Lineage (GTDB taxonomy): Bacteria > Pseudomonadota > Alphaproteobacteria > Sphingomonadales > Sphingomonadaceae > Aquisediminimonas. The sequence goes on along the minus strand of CAIMDB010000008.1, from coordinate 67,261 downwards.
ACAAGCGCCCAATCGGGCGAAGGTTCCCCGCATTATGTGACGTCCAAGGCTGCGATCATCGGTCTGACGCGGCAGTTGGCGCGTGAACTCGCACCACGCAAAATCCGGGTCAACGCTGTCGCACCGGGGCCGACCAATACGCCGGTCATGGCGGGCATTCCCGATGAATGGATCAAGTCGATGGAGGCCAGCATCCCGCTTGGCCGCATGGCGAACCCCAGTGAGATTGCCGCCGCCGTCGCCTATCTGGCGAGCGACGATGCGAGCTTCGTCAACGGATCGGTGCTCGTCGCCAACGGGGCGAGTTACTACTTCTGAGCGGAGCGAACCTGCACCAGTCCTCCCAGCATCCCCGCATAAAAGTCTCCGTTCGGGGCGATGGACATGGATGCCCAATTGTTATCAAACTGCCTGCCAATGCCGGTTGGGATTTTGACGACCTGCTTCCCGGTTTTGAAATCGAGGCCAACGATGGACCATTGCTGCGTTGGATGGCCATCAGCATCCTTCACAAGATCAAAGCTGTAGAAATAGGCAATCCCGCTGGCCGCCGATAATTTGGGGACCACGGAGGGTACTTTGAGCGGTGAGGTCCAGACTGTGTCACATCCGCTTTCATCTGCCCGGACATCAACACGGACGACGCCGCCCGCAATTGCCCCCCAGTCGGTCTGTTCATGCGCGCTTTTGAAACCGGCATTGTTTTCAAGAATGATAGACTTGCCCCAGCCAATCATGCTGTTGTCTGTGGCACTGGCCGTTTCAGAAAAGACCGGAACGGTGCAGACGCGGCTGCCATCTCCACGCTTCAGGACGACGATGTTGATGCGACTATCGGCGTTGTCGGCAAAGGTGATCCATTGATTGCCCAACAGGGTAGGGGTTGTGCCACTGCCTTGGTTTATCGATCCGATCTTGCGCGCTGTCCCCCGATCATAGGCAGCGCGCCATAATTGCATCGGGCGGCCAGCTGCATCTGCTGTGAAAGCATATTGCGCATGGTCCGACAGCACGTAGACAGCGCGACTGTCCATGGCGAGGGCGTTTTGAATTTCCTCATTCTTCAGTTTGATGACGGCAACTTTGCCCGTGTTCGGGTCGAGCGTGCCAAGCCGCCCGTTGCGCGTTGTCCACCAATAGCGACCTTGGTGGTCGGGCATCACCGTTGTTATCTTGTCGCATTCCCCTTTAGGGAACCAGTTATTCCAGCTGAGGCAGTGGGTCGGCACATAGGGCTTAAGGTCCCATTCCTTGTCGACCTTGAACGCCCATTTTCCGTCTGTCTGTGTCGCGTCCAGTCGCTGAACAACCCACTCGCTATTCGCGAAGACCAGACGGTCCTTATTGTCGAGGAACATATAGGCCCCGCCGGAACTGTCGCCCATCATGATGCCCATGTCGCGCTTTACCAAGGCTTCAAAGGAACTTGGCCGGATCGGCAAATCAAAATGGGCAAGGGCTTCCAATGTTTTCGGGTCGAGAAGCACCATGCGAAATCCTGTCAGACCGCCGCACATCACCACAGGCTTGCCATCCGACCGATACACAAAGGTGGAGCATTGGCGGGGAAGCCCGTTGCCTGCGCGGCGGCTGCGGACCTCAAGGTTGGCGCCAAAAGGTCCCGCGGCTGGATGCGTGTCGGATTGTCCTCCGTCGCCATGCATGGTGCCATTTGCACCGGCTGCGAGATAGGGATTTGTGTTGAAGCTGCCGGCAATGGGCGCCGGTGTGAAGTCCTTCGTCCAACTGATTTGCGCTAGGGTTGCACCGTCGATCGGCCGTGGTTCTGCGATTTCACGATTGGCATTTGTCCAAAGGCCGACGCCGGCTGCCCCGATGGCTGCCGCTATCAGGAGCCCGATGCTCGTTTTGCGCATCAGTCCGCCCGCACCTTCACCTTGGGAGCCGCCGCCCCCCGGCGCATGGCGTTGAGGAAGCCCTCCAGCGGGGCAGGTTCGGCGACGGGGCCGCCATGGTCACCCTCGCGGGACCAATATTCGGCATAGCTGGGGAACAGCTTGTGGAAGTTCCCTTCCACCCAGTCTGTGCCCGGCCAGCGCATCTTGTTGGGGCCGACGGGCGGCTTGTTGAGGTCGGTCGCATACCAATAGAGTGGCAGGCGGCGGGCGAAATGCCAGCGCCCATCCTGCCGCACATAGTCGTCGACATACATCATCTGCATGATGACCCATTCATCCGCCCCGCCTTCGACCGGCGTTTCATGCTCATTCTTGGAATAGACGACGCCGTGCGCGTGGTCTGCGTCGTCAAATTCAATCACATGCCCGCCGATATGGTGCGACGTGCCCATGAAGGGGGAGCGCAGGGTGCGGTCCATATAAGCCCGCAGGGCCGCGCGCCCCGAGGCGTCCTTGCCGACGCGGACATCGGCGTGGAAGAGCGAGACCATCGCGTCCATATCGCGCATGTCGAGCGCGAGCGCATATTTGGCCGGCAGCTGGCGGATCGCATCGAGCGATTCCAGCCGGTCGATGCGGGCTTCAAGAGAGGTCATTCCGGCTTGTCTCCTATCGGGCGTCATTGCGCGGCCACAGCCTTGGCCAGAAATTGGACCCTAGCACCTTGGGTCAGTGAGAGCGATTTGCCCTCTTGATGCGCAGTTACGTGGCTTTTCGGTTACGCTATCAATGCAATTTTTGTTGTGTAGCGTCGATATACGTAGCATATTGCGCGGAATAAATACGCATATGCCAATCGTTTGCAAATGTGAAACTTATAGGGAGGTCGATATGAAGGCTCTTCGTTTAGCAACTCTACTCGCCAGCACGGCCTTGGCCATGCCCGCCATCGCGCAGGAGACGGCAGCGCAGGACTCAGACGGCATTGGTGACATCGTCGTGACCGCGCAAAAGCGTGCGGAAAACGTCCAGGATGTTCCGCTCGCCATTTCGGCGGTCAGCAGCGAATATCTGGAAGCGCGCGACATCAGCTCGATTGACCGCCTCGGCTCGATCGCGCCGAACGTGAAGATTGAGCGTGCGCCGTCGAACAAGACGATCTCGCAGATCGCCATTCGTGGTTCGGTTACGATCAACCCTGCTGTCACTTGGGAACCGGCGGTCGGCCTCTACCTTGATGGCGTTTACATTGCCAAGGCGCAGGGCTCGATCTTTGACGTGGCGGATCTTGAGCGTGTGGAAGTGCTGCGCGGGCCGCAGGGCACGCTCTATGGCCGCAACGCGCTGGCCGGTGCTGTCAACCTCGTCACCAAGAAGCCAACAGGCGAAGCGGGTGGCTCGGCTGAAATCAGCTATGGCAATTATGATTATTGGAAGGGCAAGGCGATCCTGAATCTGCCGGCCATGGGCGCACTGTCCATGAAGGTCTCCGGCCAGATCCAGAAGCGCGACGGTTTTGTGAAGGTCGGGCCAAACCCGTTCCCACAGGCGTTCCTCGCACGGCCGAACTCGGTGTCCGATCTGGGCAATCTGAATGGCAAGTCGGGCATGATCCAGCTGCGGCTGAAGCCGGAAGGCAATTTCACGGCGGACTATCAGTTTGATTATAGCCGCTACAACCAGCGGACCGATTTCTCGCAGCTGGTGAGTGTGTTGCCGAACAGCCTGTTCACGGATCCGGCAATCCTCGCGGCCATCGCGCCGCTCGGCCTCTATGCCAATCCGAACCGCCAGAGCACGGCCAGCGTCGACGCCAATCCGCTCTATGAAAAGACGCGCACCTATGGCCACAGCCTGACCCTCGCGCTCGACATGGGGGCCTCGACGCTCAAGTCGATCAGCTCTTACCGCAATCTGCGCTGGCAGGATGCGGCGGACCTTGACGGTTCTCCGCTCGACATCGCGAACACGCAGCGTGACACGAGCTTCCATGCCTACAGCCAGGAGCTCCAGCTGACGGGCGACGCGATGGACAATCGCCTGAACTATGTGGTCGGTGCCTTCGCCTATCGGGAAAAGGCCGAAACGCTTGGGCCACAGCGCTTCTTCAGCTTCCTCAATCAGGTTGGTGCGCCGGGTGCGGCGGATCTCCAATCGGATTATGGATCGCACACCAAAGCTTGGGCGCTTTATGCGCAGCTCGATTACCGGTTGACCGAGGCGCTGAAGATGACACTGGGCGCGCGCTACACCAATGAGGTGAAGGACATCCGCCGCCGCTTTGCCGTTGGCACGCCGCGCACGGTGCTGTTCGATGTGCCTTATGGCGGTGTGCCCGATGCGAAGTTCAACAACTTCAGCCCAACGGCCACGCTCAGCTATGAAGCCAGCGATAACGTCAACGTCTATGCCCGCTGGGCGCGCGGTTACAAGTCCGGCGGCTTCAATGGTGAGACGGATGTCGCAGGCCTGATTGGCCAGCCGTTCAACTGCACCTCGGCCCCCGGCAATGGAAGTGAGCTTTGCAACCCCTATCGCCCTGAAAAGGTCGACAGCTATGAACTCGGCCTCAAGACCAAGCTCGCCGATGGCAAGCTGATCTTCAACGTCGCCGGTTTCTGGGATGAACATAAGGACATTCAGCTGTCCGTGTTCACCGCACAGGGCGCCGCCGCCTCAGTCGTGCTCAATGCGGCTGCCGCACGCATCCGTGGTCTGGAATTTGAAGCCGTCGCAAGGCCCATCCCCAGCCTCACGATCAACGGATCGTTCGCGGTGCTCGATGCGGACTATAAGAGCTTCATCGATGGCGGCGTGGACGTGGCGAACAATCGCGCCTTCCCGCACACACCCAAGGCAACGGCCGCACTCGGCTTTGATTGGCGCGTGATGCAAGGGGATTGGGGTAAGCTCAACCTGACCGGCGATTACAACCACGTGTCAGGCTATTACACCTTCCCATTCGCACTCACTGGCAACCGCGCAGTGGCGAATGTGGCGAGCAACACGCGTTCTCCGGGGCGTGACATTGTGAACGTCGCCGCGCGCATTTCCGACTTCAACGTTGGTGGCGCGCGGACGGAGCTGTCCTTCTGGGTCCGCAACCTGACCAAGGAAGACCGGCCGGCCAACTTCATTGACTTTGGCGCAGGCTTTGGCGGCCTGACGCTCGGCTACTTCCCCGATCCGCGCACCTATGGCGCAACCTTCGGCGTGAAGTTCTAAGCTTAGAGAATCCCCCCTCCCGCGTGCGGGAGGGGACGGGGGTGGGAAATGGGCCTGTCTAACGCTGGGCAGGCCCACCCCTAACCCCTCCCGCGTGCGGGAGGGGGACCTTTCTTTACCCAAAGGCCGCAGGCGGATCGCCCATCACGTTGACCGTGGCCGCGCCGTCTGCATCGACGCTGTGGATCAGGCAGGATGTCCTGCGCGACCGCGTCTCGGCGATCCACCAGCGGTCACCGTCCTTCACATAGACATCGTCATATTCGACACCCATCTGCGTGAGGGTCCGCCCGGCGAGGTTGATGTTGTGGAAGAAGAGCGACCATTGCCCCCGCGCGCGGGTGGCGCTTTCAAAGGTGATGATGCCGTTCGCCGCATGGTGAATGTCATAGATGCCCGGCGCGCAGCCCATCTGCGCATAAATCGCCACAAAATCATCGCGATTGTCGAACGGGGGGAAGCCTTCATAGGCGATGACTGCGCCGACAGGGGCCAGCGTGTCGCGCACCGTATCGGGGTCTTTGGTGTCGCAGGCGCGGAGATAGCGGGCCTTAAGGTCGCGGATCGCGCGGTCATCCTCCAGCCGCTGCAAACGTTCTTCCAAAGTCATCCTCATTTCTCCTTTGCGTAGAGGATGGAGTGAGATACTACGCAAATCAAGCAATAAGCGCGGCGGAGTCCGCCAAAGCGAGGGAGAGAGAGATGCGTTTCCAAGGCAAGAATGTTCTCATCACAGGCGCCGCCTCCGGCATTGGCCGCGCGACAGCGATCCTCTTTGCAGAAGAAGGCGCGCGCGTGACGATTGGGGACATGAACGGCGCCGGTCTGGAAGAGACCGCGACGATGATGATCACCGCCCCGCAGATCAAAACCTATGACGCCGCAGACTTTGACAGCTGCCGCGCGCTGGTCGCGGCTGCCGCGACCGACGGGCTGGATGTGCTGTGCAACATTTCCGGCATGATGAAATGGGGCCCCACGCTGGAGTTTAGCGAAGAAGATTTCGCCCGTATCCTTGCGGTCAACACCACCAGCACCTTTGCCATGTGCAAGGCGGCGCTTCCGCATCTCATCAAGTCTAAGGGCAATATCGTCAACACCGCGTCCACCGCCGCGTTGCAAGGCATTGCCTATACGGTTGCCTATGCCGCCTCAAAACATGGCGTCGCGGCGATCACCAAGAGCCTCGCCATCGAATTCGCGGCCAAGGGCGTGCGCATCAACGCCATCTGCCCCGGCCATGTAAACACCCCCATGGGCAACGCCGCCCCACCAGAGGGTGATGTCGATTGGTCGCTTGTGATGCGCAACGTGCCCAAGCTGGAAAACGGCATGTGCGAACCCCGCGACATCGCCGAAATGTTCGCCTTCCTCGCCAGCGACCAGGCCCGCAAGATCACGGGCGCGCTGTTCACGGTCGATGGGGGGCAGTTGGCGGGGTAGGGGGTGTTACGCCGAATATAAAGCAATCATTTCTCCGCCTGAAGGCTCCGGCTGGGAAAGTACTTTGAAACATCTGGAATTTCCGGCTGGTGCCCACCCATGTAGAGCGGTTGGTGTTCGCCCTTCTCAGATGTAAGGGTTCGCCAGTAGTCCAAAAATAGTTGATGGCAGGTGAGATTTGAAAGCTCGATTCTCCCATCAGGAATACTCGGTTGTTGTTCAAACGACGAACTTAGTTCCCTTTCGATGACGGATTGGTCACTTTTGGAAATCTGGTAGGCGGTTGCTAAAATTTCGGTATGGTTCGGCAGTGCAATCGACAATAGATCTACGTTTTGACGATGGAACGCAAATCCTAAAAAAACGATCCGATCAGCGGAAATCATTGTTCTTTTTATGGCAGAAATAGTTGCTCCGTCTTCGATTTGTTCAGTAAAAGTTCTGACTTGTTGGGCAGCTTTAGCTAAATGCTCGGGAGAACACTCACCGAAATTGGTGCTTGGGGCGTCGCTATCCTGCCATGGTAGTCGACCTACTGTACCATAAGGTCGATGCATTTTCAATCTACTTAAAATAGATCGTGAAGTTTCAATGGTCGTGCCATAATATTTTGAAATAGAATACGACAAATAATGTTCAATGCATCTGTCATAGTTGAAATTTATAATTTCTAAATTATCAAATATGCTTTCTATTTCACTCTTTCTTACATTTTCTACTATCAATTTTGTAAGAGTATCATACCAGGTACCTTTGAATTTTTCTAGTTGTAGCGGCTGTCCTGGCTCCGTTTTAAAATAATTTGAATCAGATTCAGCCTTCAATATTGCGCGTACGATACCCATCTTTCCCAAAAGTTCGATTTTTTCATCTTCAAGGGCATCAATTACGTTATCAATGGAAATTGCTTGTTGGGCCGATGCGGTAAGTTGCCAGCCTGCCGAGATGTGCTCGTTCAATTTTTCAACGGAATGTCCTTCGTCCATTAGGATTTTGAGAGATTCAAGTATTGTGTAATCTCCTGATTTCAATCGATTAAATTCAAAAGAAAGATGAGTCAGTTGAACAATCTGCTCGAGTAGTGTGCTGCCTATTGGCATGCCAACTTCGTAGCTGGAACCCGCGCCAAGGACGAAGACAGTCTTTGCTCGAAACATGAATATTATCTCCTTCCCAATGAGATTACGTTATCTTCTTTCAATGTATTTTGAAAATCAATCCTGTCCTACACACCCCAAAATGTGCCATCCTTAACCGACAGTTGACCTCCGCGCCGCACTCTTCGTTTTGCGGCTGTGCGTGAGGGGCCTCGCTCCCAAGGACGCCTTATGATCTCCTCTTTCTGCTTTGCTGTGTTTGTGCGCGCTTTGGCAGCGGCTCCCGCATCTGCCGGGGCGACGGCGGTTTTGGCATAGGCGGACGGGTTTCTGCGGCGTGAGGGGCTCAACTTCCTCCACTTCCGCACCTTTGGGGTCGCGGCGGAGACCCTTCGACAGGCTCAGGGTGAGCGCTTTGGGGTGGCGCGCTGGGCATACACATCTTCGTCATCCTGAACTTGGTTCAGGATCCATTGGCATCACAGGTGTCGGAGGGGTGTCGTCGTTCGTGACGTGACGGTGTTCATGGATGCTGAACCAAGTTCAGCATGACGAGAAGGGGGGAGGGAGATGTCGCCTTGCCTTTGCGTCCTCTGCGTCTCTGCGCGAGATCATTCAGCGCCGGTGGCCCGAGGCTCCGGCCTGCGCCGGGGCAACGGGCATTAAAAATCGTCATGCTGAACTTGTTTCAGCAGAACGGGTTCGGGGCAGGCTGGTCTGGTCGGGTGGGCGCTCCACGCTGTTATCCTGAAACAAGTTCAGGATGACGAACAGGAGAGGAAGCGTCGCGCAACCCCTCCGCGCCGCCGCGTCTCCGCGTGATCCTTTAGGCCGCTGCCAGCAGCGCCCGGGCCGCCTCGGCGCCATCGAGCAGGGCGTTCTCCCGCACTGTGAGGCGCCAGCCGTCGGGCGTTCTTGCCAGATGCCAGCGGTTGGCGGAGACGCGGTGGGCGGTCCAGCCGCCGGTGCCATCTGCGCGGAAGACGACGCTGTAGCCGCGCGCGGTGGCGGTGTCGCCGTCAAGGTCGATGGTGACGGGGCCGAGCGCATGGGCGCAGCCATCGGCCATCAGATTGCGGTGGACGGCGCCGTCAATCAGCGCGGCGATGGCGGCGCGGCCCTTGGCCTCCGTCATCCCGCCCACGGCGTAGCGGCCATCCTCGGTCCATAATTCACTGAGGGCGTCTGCCGCGCCGGTATCGGCCAGCGGGCCGTAGCGGGCGATCAGCTCCCGGATCGCCTCACGGTCTTCCAGCGCCTGTAATCGGGCGGCGAGGGCCTCAAGCGTTGGCGGCATAGATCGCTTCGGCGCGCGCCTTGAGGGCATGGGCGGTGTCGTCAAAGGCGCGCTTCACCCAAGGGCCGGCAAAGCGGAACACGTGGATGCCATTATTGCCGAGAAAGGCGTCGGTGGAATGATAGCGGCAGCTTGCAGGTCCCGTCGCCTCGATCACCTGATCGCGCCGCGCGGGGTAGGGCCAGAAGTCGCTATACTTCATCTCCCAGCTGATGAGGCGTTCCGGCTCCAGCGCGCAGATATATTCAAGGTTGGGGACAAGGCTGCCCGGCACGGCATAGTTGGCGAGCGTCATGTCTACCGCCGCGCCCATTTCCAGCGTGGAGACAGCGCGGACGCAGAACGGGTTCCATTCGCTGTAGCGGGGCATGTCGCAGATCACATCCCATACGACCTTGGCCGGCGCGTTGATCTCCACGGTTTCGGAGACGGTCACAGCGTTGGGGTCAAAGCCCGAGACGGGGTCTTGCGCCAAGGTTGGCGCGGTTTTCATCCAATCGAGCATCACAGGTCCTTTAGTTTGACGATGCGGGCAGCGGGCAGGGGGTGTTCGGTGGCACCCGCCCAACGGAGGAGTGCGGTGCCTTCGGTGTGGCCGCTGGTGTCGATCAAATTACCAATACCGGGGTCACTGGCCGCGCAGATGATGCGGATCGATCCGTCCGCCTCATATCGCGCGCTGTGCTTGTTCACGGTGACCTGGCGGAAGCGGTAATCGAGGCTTTCCATCCACCAATTGTCGAGCTGGAAGTTCCAGTAATAGCAATCCGGCGGCGTCACCTCGATCACCCAGGCTTCGTCAGCCGCGATCTTCCAATAAGCGTGGGCGTAGTAGATGTCCTTCGCGCCGCCGCCCTTCTGGAACATCGACTGGTCGATGGCCGGGAAGGCATTGGGATGCTGAGCAAAAAGCCGCGTCCAATCCGCAAAGGTGGTCGCAATGCCGTTCACAAACTGCGCGGCAGTGGCGAGGCCCTTGGAGATCGTCTCGCCGGATAGCGGCGCGGGGACAGCAGGGCCGCCGATGCGTTCAATTTTGAAGGTGCCGGGCGTCTCACTCAGCCGGTCAAGCGCGGACTGGCGGATGATGATGACGCTGGTGTCCGCCTCCAGCCGCAGCCAATTGCCGGGTTGCGGCGTGGCAGAGGCGATGATCTCCACCTCGCCATTGGGGCCCCAGACAATGTCGTCATTCATCAGGCTGCCGGTGGCGTGGGCGCTTCCATCAATGTGGTAGCGCATCGCATTGGCGACGATGGAGAAATAGAACATCGATCCGCGCGTGCCGGTGATCCGGTAGTCGCAATCGCCCCGGATGGAGGCGTTGAGATACTGGTTGTCCGGGTTGTCCGCGCCGATCTTTCCGGTGGTGTGGCTCAGTTGGTAGAAAAACGGGAAGTCGGTATCGGTCGCCTCAACATATTGCTCCAGCGCGAGCTTGGTGAGGCGCGAGAGGTAGCGTGCCCCCTCTGCGCGGATGAGGGGATCATCCGGCACATCGGGCGCGAGCAGGACCTCTCCGGCCGCGGCGAGCTTGGCGCAGAAATCCCGCCAGGCTTGAACCGGGTCGCTCATGGCGCGACCCAGTCGCCGCCGTTCACATCAAGTGCGGCGCCGGTGATCTCGCTCGCATAGTCAGACAGGAGGAAATAGACGGCCTTGGCGCAGTCCTTATCGGGCGGGATATGGCCGACAGGCACTTCGGAGGCGCGCTGGGTGCGGAACGCGTCGCCACCTTCGCCCATCGATGCAAAGAAGCTTTCCAGTGGGGCGCCCATCATCCAGCCCATGAGCGCGGTGTTGACGCGAATGCCTGTGCCGCAAAGTTCAACGGCGAGCTGGCGGGAAAGCTGGTTGAGCGCGGCCTTCGCCATGGCATAGCCGCCTTCGCCGGGCATCGGCTTGCGCGTGGCGAGGGTGGAGATGTTGACGATCGAGCCGGAGCCTTGCGCCTTCATCGTCGGGATCACCGCCTGCGCCATCCTGAGGCCACCGACGGCGATCACATCCAGTGCGCTCGACAGCTGGTCAATCGAATGCGCGTCGAGGTTCGACCAATCGGGGTGGTAATAAGCGGAATGGACCATGCCATCGATGCGGCCCCATTGGTCGAGCGCGGCCTTGGCAAGGGCTTTGCAATCTTCGGTTTTGGAGACGTCGCATTTGACGGCAATTGCCTCTCCACCCTTGGCCTTGATGTCGGCGACAATGGCCTCAATCGCATCCACCGAACGAGCGGACACAACAACCTTTGCGCCTTCCGCAGCTGCACCTCGGCACATCGCCTGCCCCATGCCGGGGCCAGCGCCTGTGATGATGACGACTTTGTCCTTCAGGATCATGATGCTCTCCTTTGTTCTTATTGGTCTCAGATTTTATAGGCGTCGTGGTAAAAGGCAAAATCGGCGGCAATGCCTTCGGGCGTCAATCCAAACGCTTCGGCCGAATATTTATGTTTGGGCCGCGCATCCCGCGCATTGGCGGCGATGCAGGCTTCGAGTGCGGCTATGTCCACCGGCAGGCCAATGGCCTCCAGCACGCGGGCAGCCGAGCCGATAGGGTCGCTCACCGTGTCCTCATAACGGACGTCGACGATGCGGCCTTCGGGCAGCGTCTTGCGCAGCGCCATGAGGCGCTCCAGCCCGGTCTTAAAGCGCCGCGTCCAATGCGCGCCTTGGTCTTCTTTACGGTAGGTGGTGGAGCTGTTCACGCTCATTGATGCGCACATGCTGCAATAGCTGGGCAGCACCTGCGCGACATTGCGGTGCGTCATGACGAGCGGAACATCCGGGAAGACCTTCAACAGCCCGTTCATCCCGCCGAGCAGATGGTGTGGTGTCTTCAACACCCACTTTTTGCCGCGCCGCGATGGCATCTGATGCTGGAGCGCCTTCATGAACAGCAGCAGGTCGCGATAGGCAGGTTCATGATCCTGATCCGCCTGCCAATATCCGTAAGAATGGACCGGCATCATCGAGTCAAAGGTGGTCGATAGGAATGTCCGGTCGAGCAAGATGACCTCCTCCGCCACAACTTCAGCCTCAATTGGGTCGATGCTCTCAAAGTCCGGCCAGTCGCGCAGCAATTGGTCCACGATCTGATGGGCCATGGCGATGCGGGGGGATGGATCGCCGGGTGCCTCCCCGTCAAACGGCAGGGGAAAGGTCGTTTCCCACCAGAAGAAGGATGTCGTCTGCGGGGCCGAGGATAGCAGCCGGTGCATGACGGTGGAGCCGGTGCGCGGTAGACCGATAATGGCGCAGGCGACCTCAATCTGTTCATCCAGCGCTTCAGGGTAATCTTTGAAATATTGGATGAGCTTCAGCCGGTCAGACAACGCGCTTTGGATGCGATAACCCGCACCCGCATCAGGGGCGACCAGCCCGGCTTCGGCATTGACGCAATCAACGAGCTTGGAGAGAGGCGCTAGGAACCAGTCGTCGCCAAAGTCCTGAAGGCCGGTTGCAGCCTGCGCCTGTGCCATCAATCCGGAAACGCTTAATGCTGCACCCAATGTCACTCTCCCAAAAAGCTTATCGGCCAAGGCCTGCCAGCAGCGGCATCTGCCATGACGGATCAAAACGATTGGCGCGGCCATGAACGGCGTCGCTGCCCATCATGGCAAACCTCTCTTCATCCACCGGCGTGATGCGGCCATGATCGAACACAAGCGAGCGGTGGCTAAACTTCCACACACCGTCGCGCCGCTGATATGTGTCGAGGTAGCGGCCCCAGACGGTGAACTCCTTGCGTTCCGGCGGGTGTGTGCGGTGAAAGGCCGTCACCTGATGCTCCCCCTCCGCTGTGTCTCCTTCAATCGCAAACAGGCTGTTGCTGATGCTGTGGATCGTCGCTTCCCACTGCGCCATCATGTCGGGCAACCAACGGACGAAATCATCCGGCCCGCCGCAGAACATGGCGCCATGATCGTCAATCGCGTCGTCATGATAGAGCGAGCGGACGAGCGCAAAGTCCCGCCGGTCAATGCCGCGACAATAGCGCATGACAAGATCGGTAAGCGCGACCCTGTCGAGGAGCGCGCGGTCCTTCACCCCTGTGCCGCTTTCCGACCGGCCTGCCGCCCGAAGAAGGTGCAATCGGCAAGGCTCATGCCGGAGCTGTAACCATGGCCCCAGGCCGGAAGCCCGCTGGTGCAACGACCTGCCGCAAACAGGCCGGGGATGGGGGCGCCCGCGCGATCCAGCACTTCGCCGTCAGTCGAGGTCTTGAGACCGCCCAGCGTGAAGAAGCTGAAATAGCTGTTCTGGAAATGCAGTTCGAGCGCGACGAATGGCCCCTGATCGAGCGGCGTCAGGATCGGCTGCTGCTTGTCGAACAGAGGATCGCGTCCTGCGCGGGCATGTTCGTTGTAAAAGGCCATGGTGCGCGACAGCGTACCTTCCGGCATCTCCAGTTCTCGCTCAACCTCTTCCCAGTCATTGCCGGTTCCGGCAATCGTCATGCGTGCGAATTCTGGCGGCTGCTCAAAATGCGCGCTGTCGAGCAGCAGGTAAACGCGGTTTCCGGGTTGATCGACGGCGGTGCGGGATACGCGGCCGTGATAGCAGTCTTCATTGATGAAGCGCTGGCCCTGAATGTTGACGAACACGCCCTTGGCGTGGCTTTCCGGGATGGTCCAGGGACAGGTCGTGAAGAACTGCTCCATATGGATCGCATCGCCACCGACGCTCAGGCCAAGGTTGATGCCGGTGCCATCATCCTTGTCACCAATGGGGTCGTTGATCTTGAAGCTCTCGGGGCAATATTTGCGCCGCATCTCTTCATTCATCACGAAGCCGCCGGTGGCCAGAACAACGCCTTTGCGCGCTTTGACGAAAACAGGTTTGTTGTCGATGCGGAAGATGGCGCCGACGATTTTGTCTGCGTCTTTGATGAGGGCCATAGCCCGCGCATCGACGATGACATCGACACCCAAGGCGCGCGCTTTTGCTTCGAGAATATCGACAAGCGGACGCCCGCCGCCCCAGCCCATATGCTGGATGACATGACCGCGCGGGGCGGGCTTTGCTGATTTGTAGAAGGGGGCTGCGGCCTCACTGCCAGACCAGATCAGCGTCGTATCATCCATGGGTTCGATGATCTTACCGGCCATGTAATTGCCGCGATAGGGCACGCCTTGCGCCTTCAACCAGTTGAAGTGGTTGACGGCTTCCTGTGCGTAGAGATCACATTTTGCCTCATCAGCGCAGGGGCCACCTGCCATCTTTAGATAAGCGGCAAAGTCTTCGGTCGTGTCTTCAAAACCCGCTGCACGCTGGACTTCAGTGCCGCCATTACCGCCGAGATAGATTTCGCCACCGGAAAGCCCAGACGCTCCGCCGCTGCCCGAATTGCGCTCAAACAGCTTTACATCAGCGCCGGAATGCTTGGCTTCAATCGCGGCACAGGCACCCGTGGCGCCGAAGCCGATGATCACGATATCGGTTTCCATGTCCCATGCTGCGACGTCCGCCGCAGGGTAGGGGGTGTGCAGCGAAATATCAGCCATTGCGTGCCTTCAACATATCAAGGGCAACGTCGACGATCATGTCTTCTTGCCCGCCGACCATCTTGCGACGGCCGAGTTCAACGAGGATTTCGCGGGTGTCGAGGCCATAATCATTGGCGGCCTTTTCGGCATGGCGCAGGAAGCTTGAATAAACCCCGGCATAGCCAAGCGCGAGCGTTTCCCTGTCCACGCGGACCGGGCGGTCCTGCAGCGGGCGGACAAGGTCTTCGGCGGCATCCATCAGCGCCATGACGTTGCAGCCATGGTTCCAGCCCTTACGGTCAGCCGCGGCAATGAAGACTTCAAGCGGGGCGTTGCCCGCGCCAGCGCCCATGCCGGCAAGGCTTGCATCGATGCGGACGGCACCGCATTGCGCGGCGACAATGGAGTTTGCCGTGCCGAGCGAGAGGTTGTGGTGCGCGTGCATCCCGCGCTGCGTTTCGGGCTTGAGCACACGGTCATAGGCTTCGAACCGTGCCCGCACGCCGTCCATGTCGAGTGCGCCACCGCTGTCGGTCACATAAACGCACTGCGCGCCGTAGCTTTCCATGAGGACCGCCTGCTGCGCCAGCAACTCCGGCTCGATCATGTGGCTCATCATCAGGAAGCCCGCGACATCCATGCCCAGATCGCGGGCAATGCCGATATGCTGTTTGGAGACATCGGCTTCGGTGCAATGCGTCGCAACGCGGACGGAGCGGACACCAAGATCATAAGCACGCCGCAGTTCCTCAACCGTGCCGACGCCGGGCAGGATCAACGTGGTCAGGATCGATTTGGTCAGGACGTCTGCAACTGCCTCCAGCCATTCCCAATCGGTGTGCGCACCAAAGCCATAGTTGAAGCTCGCACCGGACAGTCCATCGCCGTGCGCCACTTCAATGGCGTCCACGCCCGCATGGTCGAGTGCCTTGGCAATCGCGCGGACATGATCAATCCCATACATATGCTTGATGGCGTGCATGCCGTCACGCAGGGTGACGTCCTGAATGTAGATCTTGTGGCCGGCTTCAACGTCAAATGTGCTGGTCATGCCGCCATCCTCTTGGCTGCGAGCAACTCGCCTGTTGCCTTGGCGGCTGCCGTCATAATGTCGAGATTGCCGGAATAGCTGGGCAGATAATCGCCAGCCCCTTCGACTTCGAGCATGATCATGGACTTGATGCCGGTAAAATCACCCATGCCGGGGATCTTCAGGCGGTTGTTGTCGCCATAGCGCTCAAATTGGACCTCTTGCTTCAGGCGATAGCCGGGGACATATTTCTGCACCTCAGCCACCATTTCAGCGACCGAACGACGGATCGCGTCTTCGTCTCCACCATCTGACAATGTGAAGACGGTGTCGCGCATGATCATCGGCGGTTCAGCGGGGTTGAGGATGATGATCGCCTTACCCTTGGTCGCGCCACCGACGACTTCAATTGCGCGGGCGGTGGTGCGCGTGAATTCATCAATATTGGCGCGGGTGCCGGGGCCTGCCGACCGCGACGAAACGGAGGCGACGATTTCGGCGTAGTGGACAACGTTCGAGACGCGGGCGACGGCGGCGACCATCGGGATTGTGGCCTGACCTCCGCACGTCACCATGTTCACATTGGGCTGGTCCAGATGCTGTGTCATGTTCACCGCAGGCACGGTGAAAGGGCCGATGGCCGCGGGCGTCAGATCCACGACCTGAATGCCATCAACGCGCAAAGCCTCGTCATGCATCTTGTGGGCGTAAGCAGAGGTCGCATCAAAGGCGATGCCGATTTCCGGATAGCAGGCCAGCTTCTTCAGGCCCTCAATGCCTTCATGCGTGGTCGCAATGCCGTGTTCGCGCGCCATGGCGAGGCCTTCGCTGTTCGGGTCGATCCCCACAACGGCGGCCAGTTCCATATTCTGCGGATATTTGATCATCTTCATCATCAGGTCGGTTCCGATGTTCCCCGATCCGATAATGGCTGCCTTGACGCGCGCCATGCTCTCTCCCTTGGCCTTAAACGAATTTGGCCGTGCAACTTCCGACGCCGTGCAGCGTCATTTCAAATACGTCGCCCTTCACCGCGTCGGCCAGCGGCACGAGTGATCCGGACAAGATGATGTCACCGGCATCAAGCGTGACGCCGAACGCCCCCAGCGTGTTGGCGAGCCAGGCAACAGCGGCGGCAGGGGAGCCCTGCACTGCAGCGCCATAGCCTTCGGACAGAGGTGCGCCATTCTTTGTGACCGTCACGTGCAGGCCGGGTAGATCGAGCTCGCGCGGGTCCGCGCGGGCCTCACCCAGAATGAAGACGCCACAGGAGGCGTTGTCGGAGACGGTATCAACAATGCCGATCTTCCAGTCGGTAATCCGGCTGTCCACAATCTCAAAACAGGGTGCAATGCTCTCTGTCGCTGCGATCACGTCTTCTGCTGTGATGCCCGGTCCGTTCAAACTGTCTTTGAGAATGAAGGCGATTTCCGCCTCGGCACGCGGCGCGATGAGTGCCTTGGCATCCACATCAATGTCACCATCAATGTGCATCCAGTTGGTCAGGAAGCCGAAGTCCGGCTGATGCACGCCCAGCATATCCTGCACGGCTTTCGAGGTGACGCCGATCTTCTTGCCGACGACCTTTTCCCCATCCTTGCGGCGGCGGGACAGGAAATCGAGGCTGATGGCGTATGCGTCTTCAACGGTCAGCGAGGGGTCACGTGCGATGAGCGGCGGAACCGTCCGACGATCCCGCAAAGCTGCGTAAAGCTCTGCCCCGTATTGTTCAGCCTTGGTCATTCAGGAAGTCGATCGAATAACGGTTGAATTCCGAGGCACGCTCCACCTGAACCCAGTGACCCGTGCGGTTGAAGGTTATTGCCCGCGCATTGTCGCATTTGTCGAGGAAGAGGCGGGCGTGTGCCTCGGGGCAAAACTCGTCGTTGAGGCCCCACATGACAAAGATTGGCTGCTTCAACTCGCCAAGGCGGGGGCTGAGATCCGGCGTGCGCATCCGCACCAAAACGTCCTTGGGCTGCGTCCGGGCAACGGCGTAGCGTTCTTCCACCAGTGCATCGGGAATGTTGGGCACAAAGTCGGGATGGACAAGGTTGCTCACCAGCCGCTTTTGTTCGGCTAGGTTGAAATCATCACTGCCAAAGCTGGAGACCATCTTGGAGATGCCGGGCATCACGAAGTAGCTTTCCCGCTCGGCGACACATCCAGCGGCCATCAGGATCAGCTTGTCGGCAAACTCCGGATGATCGAGCGTCATCTGGATGGCGATGCCGCCGCCCAGCGAGTTACCCACGAGCGACGCCCGGTCCACGCCATGTTGACGCAAGGCGTCATAGACCGTGTCGGTGAACAGCTTGAGTGTGTAATCCAGCCCTTCCGGTTTGGATGACGCGCCATAGCCGATCAGGTCGGGCAGGATGACGCGGAAGCCCGCCTCAACGAACGCATCTATATTCTGACGGAAATTGGAGGCACCCGATGCACCGGGCCCACTGCCGTGGAGAAAAACCACGGCAGGACCTGCACCGGCTTCTGCGATGTGAATGTCATATCCACCGGCGACGGCATAGGTCGCCGTCTTGAGGTCTGCCATGGTTCGTCTGCCTTAGAGGAACATGAAGCTGGGCGGTTGGCCCTGCATCGTGCCGATGACGTCTGATGTCCGGTTGCCCGGATCGTTGGCAACGTGCGCACGGCCGGCGTGGATGTCGAGCCAAGGCTGGAGAATCTCACTCGACATATAGATGGCGCGGCCACCGAGTAGCTGGACGATTTCATCGACCAGATCCGCGATCCGACGCACCACGGTCGACGAGTTGTAGGTGAACAGGGCCCGCTTTTCCATCGGGATGGGCTCACCGCGACCGGCAAGCTCCATAAGTTCTTCAAAGGTGACCCGCAGTGTCAGTTCCATTTCCAGAACCTGCGCATGTGCCTTTGCGATGGCTGCGTGCAGAACGGGGTCTGCTTTGGATGCTTTGCCAGTGTTCGTGGACACGCGATCATTCATGATGTTGATCGCCGCGTTGATCGCCGCGCGTGCGCCACCAAATGCCGCAGTTGAAACGGAGCGGGTGAAGACCTGCGCCCACGGCAGGTTGTACAAAGGCCCGTCATTCACTTCCTGGCCCGGATTCTGGCAGAGGAAGCCATCGACGGAACGATGCGTCCGATAATCCGGCACGAAGGCGCGGTCTACAACGACGTCAAAGCTCCCTGTGCCCTGCAGGCCAAAGGTATCCCATGTGCCTTCGATGATTTCATAATCACTGCGCGGCAGCAGGAAGGTCCGCATATCGGGCGCACCGCCTTCTTCGGCGGGCGGGATCATCGCACCGAGCAGGACCCAGCCGCAATGGGTTGAGCCTGTCGAAAATCCCCAACGACCGGAGAGGTAAAAGCCGCCCTCGGTATGCTCGACCTTGCCGACGGGCTGATAGGTCGACGCGACGAGCATCGAGCTATCGTCACCCCAGACGTCGCGCTGCGCCTGATCGTGGAAAAGGGCGAGCTCATAGGGGTGGCAGCCGACAACGCCGTACATCCAGCCTGTCGACATGCATCCTTCGGCCAGAAGCTTCTGGACGTCGAAGAAGACATTCGGGTGCATTTCATAGCCGCCCCAGCGCTTTGGCTGGAGAATGCGGAAGAAGCCTGCTTCCTTCATTTCGGCGATCGTTTCCACCGAAACGTTGAAATTTTTGACGCATTGCCGCGCCCTAGATTTAAGTGTCGGGATCATCGCACGGGCGCGATCGACCAACTCTTGCGGTGTCGGGACGGGTCCCGCTTGGGTCTTTAGTGAAACGACGCTGGCCATGGCGAGCCTCCTCTTCCTGATATAGTCCCGACTCGCTTCATGAGCGATTAGGGCATTCGTAATTTTTTTTGTCATTGAATACGCAAATCGTCAATTGAAAACGGGTGAACCATGCTTTAATGCGTAATTTATTGGCAGGCGCTCCGCGATTCAGTGGTTGCCGCCAGAGGGGATGCAAGGCATTTTGGTCCAGCAGGTATCATACGACTTCTCGGGGCAAGTGGCGATTGTCACGGGCGGTACGCGCGGGCTTGGCCGTGTTATCGCGGAGCGGCTGGCATCAGCCGGGTGTTTGGTCGCGGTTTGTGGTCGGAATGAGCCGGTTGATCTGCCGGATGGTGTCACCTTCTATCAGGCTGATATTCGCGATGCGGATCAGGCCAAGGTTTTTGTCGATGCCGTCATAACCAAATTTGGCCGCGTGGATATCCTAGTCAACAATGCGGGCGGATCGCCTCATTCGGCAATTGAAAGCGCGAGCCCTCGATTTATCGACGCTGTGTTGAAGCTCAATCTCGTTGGGCCGCTTTATATGGCGCAGGCGGTCTATCCGCATATGAAGGCGCAGAAGGGCGGCAGTATTGTGAATATTGCCAGCGTCTCTGGTGCGCGCCCGTCCCCGGGGACGACCGTATATGGTGCGGCTAAGGCGGGGCTCCTCAATCTGACGCAGAGTCTTGCGCAGGAGTGGGGTGCGGATGGCGTGCGTGTGAACGCAATCATCGCAGGCCTGATGACAACAGAGAACGCTGAAGAGACTTACGGCGATGCCGAGGCCCAGGCTGCAGTAGGGCGATCGATGCCACTCGGTCGCATGGGCGAGGGGGGTGATCTGGCCGGTGCGGTGATGTGGCTCAGTTCAAGCGATGCCGCCTGGGTGAGTGGCGCGCGGTTGCAGGTCGACGGTGGCGGTGAGCGCCCGTATTTTCTTGATTTGGTAAAGGGAGGCTAAGGCCGATGGGCGTAAAGGCGCTTGGCTATGTCGTTATAGAGACGGCACAACCTGAAAAATGGGATGAATTTCTGACTCAGGTCGCGGGTGTCATGCGGGCAGACGATGCTGCAGACGGCGCTGCGCAGTATCGGATTGACCAACGGCCGTTCCGGTTTCGCCTTGAGCCGTCCGCGCGCGAGTGGTTTGCGGCGGCAGGCTATGAAGTTGCTGATGCGGCAACGCTCGATGCTCTGGCCTCGGCCATCGCTGCGGCTGGTCGTCCTGTTGAGCAGATGTCGACGGATATGGCCGCGCTGCGCGGCGTTGAGCAGGGTTTCCGCACAAGCGACCCTGCCGGCAATGGCCTTGAATTCTATTTTGGAGACAGCGTCACCGACGCGCCCTTCGTCTCTCCTCAAGGTGTTTCCCACTTCATAACCGGTGAGATGGGCATGGGGCATGCGGTTTTCTCTGCGCCGGATTTTGACGCGACCGTTGCCTTTTACTGCGACGTCATTGGCTTCCGACCTTCAGACATGCCGCGCTTCAACCTCTTTGGTCCGGATGGGCCATCGATGGGCTTTGCCTTCCTCCATGCCGACAATGGTCGCCATCACAGCATCGCCTTTGGGGAAGGGCCGGTTCCGCCATCGGGTGCCGTGCACATCATGCTTGAATATCCGAACCTCATCGAGGTCGGGAAAGCGCATGACCGAATGAAGCAGCTTGGCTATCCGGAATCGGCGACGCTCGGACGCCACTATAATGACGAGACGACCGGCTTTTATGTCCAGACACCCGGCGGGTTCGACATGGAAATCGGGTATGACAGCCTTGTGATTGATCCTGACGCCTGGGTCACAACGCGTCATGAAGGCATCAGCATCTGGGGGCACGAATGGGCCTGGCAGAAGGCCATGAAGGAAGCTCAATCCTAATGCTCGACAAACGTATGACGGCGGCGGACATCGTCGCCCAACTCTCTGATGGAATGACCATCGGGATTGGTGGCTGGGGCCCACGGCGCAAACCGATGGCGCTGGTGCGCGAACTTCTCCGGTCCAACCTGAAGGACCTCACCATCGTCGCTTATGGTGGCGCTGATGTCGGGATGCTGTGCGCAGCGGGCAAGGTGAAGAAGGTTGTCTTCGCCTTTGTGTCCTTGGACGCCATTCCGTTGGAGCCTTGGTTCCGCAAGGCGCGCGAGGCTGGACAGCTTGAGGTTCTGGAAGTCGATGAAGGCATGTTCCAATGGGGCCTGAAGGCGGCGGCTTTCGGCCTGCCATTCCTTCCGACCCGCGTTGGCCTCGGCACCGATCTGGCGGCTCTCGGCGGCCTGAAAACCGTCACATCGCCTTATGCCGATGGGGAGACGTTGATCGCGATGCCCGCGCTGAAGCTGGATGCGGCCCTGATCCATGTCAACCGGTCTGACTGGCGCGGCAATGTGCAGGTCTTCGGTCCGGACGTCTATTATGACGAATGGTTCGCCAAGGCCGCTGCGAAAACCTATGTGAGCTGCGAAGAACTGGTCGATCGCATGGAAGACCATTATCCGGACGATGCGCAATTCAACCTGTTCGAGCGCTGCTTCGTAACGGGTGTCGTTGAACTTTCGGGTGGCGCGCACCCCAGTTCGATGCCCCCGCATTATGGTTGGGATATGAAGGCCTTTAAAGCCTATGCAGATGCCGCGAAGGATCCGGGCGACTGGTCTGCCGTTGCCGACCGCTTCGTCGGCGCGACTGAAGCGGACTATTTGAATTCCATTGGCGGAAAGGAGGCGGTTGCGGCTCTCCCGCTGCCGATTTTCTGATGACTGACGTTACTCTCGCAGAACTCTGCATCTTTGCAGCATCCGAAGCCTTCCGCGGTAATGGTGAAATCGTTGCGACCGGTGTTGGCCCCGTGCCGCGCCTTGGGGCGGGCCTTGCCAAGCTGACGCACACGCCGGAACTGATGATGACGGATGGCGAATGCTATCTGGTTGAACAGCCCGTGCCACTGGGTCCGCGCAACTATGATGATCGCAAGAAGGCCGGTTATCTGCCATTCTCGCGCTTCTTTGATAGCGCCGTGTGGACCGGGCGTCGCCATGCGATGGTCACGCCAACGCAGATTGACCGCTTTGGGCAGATCAACCTCTCCCAGCTCGGCGGGACACACAAACAGCCCAAGACGCAGATGCTTGGTGTTCGCGGTTTCCCGGGCAACACCATCTACCATCCGAACAGCTTCTTCTTCCCATCGCACACAACGCGCGTCTTTGTTGAAGGCGAAGTCGATATGGTCTCGGGCGTCGGCTACAACCCTGCCAAGCGCATTGCTGGCGGCAATTATAGCGGCGTCGCGCTGAAGAAGATCATCACCAACCTTTGCGTTATGGATTTCGGGGGGACAGACAACGCCGTCCGCGTCGTCTCGCTGCATCCCGGCGTGACGTTTCAGGAGGTCCAGGCCGCAACCGGCTTCCCGCTGGAAAAGGGCGACCTTGTCGAAACGTCCTTGCCGGATGCCGACGCACTCGCGATCATCGCGCAGCTTGACCCCCACAATATCCGGGCAAGCGTGATCAAAGACAATCCGCCCGCCCAACGGGTGAGCTGAGGAGAGGCTGCACATGAGCGATCTGGTTACACCCAAGAACGTCGACATCAATTATGAGACAGAGACGCCGATCCTTTATGAAGTGATCGATAACGTCGCCTGGATCACCATGGATCGGCCCGCCTTCAACAACGCCCAGAACGGTCAGATGACCTATGCGCTGGACGATGCCTTCAACCGGGCCGTGAAGGATGATGCAGTGCGCTGCATCGTGCTGGCCGGCAATGGCAAGCATTTCTCTGCCGGGCATGACATCGGGACACCGGGCCGCGATCTTCATCATGAGTTTGACAAGCGCCTGATGTTGGCGCCGCACACGAACAAGCCTGCGGCCGAATTGCTCTACACGCGTGAGCAGGAGCAATATCTGGGCATGTGCCGCCGTTGGCGTGACATCCCGAAGCCGACCATTGCGATGGTGCAGGGGGCCTGCATCGCAGGCGGCCTGATGCTCGCTTGGGTGTGCGATCTGATCGTGGCCTCGGAAGACGCCTTCTTTCAAGATCCGGTCAATCCGCTGATGGGCATTCCCGGCGTCGAATATTTCGCCCATGGCTTTGAACTTCCCACGCGCGTCGCCAAGGAGTTTCTGCTTCTGGGTGAGCGGATGAGTGCGGAACGCGCTTATTCCTTCGGCATGGTCAACAAGGTCGTCCCGCGCGATGATTTGCGGGAGGCCACAGCCGCTTGGGCCAATAAGCTCGCCAAGCAGGGGCGCCTCGGAAACTGGCTGACCAAGCAGTCGATCAATCATGTTGAGGAACTGCGCGGCAAACGATCTGCGATGGACACCGTGTTCCACATGCACCACTTCGCCCATGCCCAGAATGATCTGGTCACTGGAGACTCGATTGGCGGCGTCAGCGGCAAGTCGGCTGCATCGGCGAACAAGTCGGAGGCCAAATAGGCCTGATGTCAGACGTTCTTGCCTCGGCGTTGACGAAGCGGCTGGGTTGCCGCCTGCCGGTGATCCAGACCGCAATGGGTTGGGTCGCCAAGCCTGAGCTTGTGGCAGCCTCAAGCAATGCCGGGGCGTTCGGCTTTCTTGCTTGTGCGGTGATGACACCCAAGGAAGCGGGCGAAGAAATTGCCCGCCTGCGCGATCTCACGACACATAATTTCGGCATAAATTTCCATAGCTTCCAGCCCGGAGCTGCGGAAATTGTTGAACTGATCTTGAAGCACAGCGACCGTGTGAGCGCGGTCAGCTTCGGGCGCGGTCCGGATGCCAAGATGATTGGCCGGTTCCGCGATGCAGGCATCCTCTGCATTCCGACTGTGGGTGCTGTGAAGCATGCCGAAAAGATGGTGCAACTCGGTTGCGAGATGGTGACCATTCAGGGTGGCGAGGGCGGCGGACACACCGGCGCTGTGCCTACGACAGTGCTCCTGCCACAGGTGCTCGATGCTGTTGACGTTCCAGTTGTCGCGGCGGGTGGATATGGGGACGGTCGTGGCCTTGCGTCCGCGCTGGCTTATGGTGCGGCCGGCATCGCGATGGGCACGCGCTTCCTGATGACCGCTGAAAGCCCGGTGCCGACAGCGCCAAAGGCCGCCTATGTGAAGGCCGGGACAGGCGACATCGCCGTTTCGACCAAAGTTGATGGCATTCCACAGCGCATGATCTTGAACCCCTTGCTCAAGCGGATCGAAGGCTCTGGCAAGATCGCGATGTGGGCGCGCGCCATGGAAGCCGGGCTTGAGATGAAGCACCAATCGGGCATGAGTTGGGGGCAGGTGCTCTCAACCGCACGCAGCATGACATCGCATGGTGAAATGCCGCTTGCCCAGGCCATGATGGCGGCCGCCGCACCGATGATGATCCAGCGCGCCGTTGTGTCAGGCGATGCCGAGCGCGGCCTGATGGCGACCGGCATTGTCGCGGGTCGTTTGAAGGACCTGCCGAGCTGTGCTGACCTCATGACCTCCATCGAAACCGAAGCACGCGCGCGGATCGCCGCGCTGACCGCAGGGAACTGAACGCCATGCCCATCACCATTGAGATCCGTGACCGCATTGCGGAGATCGTCTTCGACGTGCCGCCCGTAAACGCGTTTGATAGCGAGACGTGGATGAGCCTTCCCGCCATCATTACGGCCGCTGCCAGCAATCCGGAGGTCAACTGCGTCCTCATTCGGGCAGCCGAGACATCGCGAGGCTTCTGCGGTGGCGTGGATATCAAAGAGATGCAGGCGCATCCGGAGCGGATCACGATCCTGAATCGTGGCAACTATCTGACATTCAAGGCGATCCGTGACGCGGAAGTGCCGGTTGTGGTGGCAGCGCACAAGTTTGTGATCGGCGGAGGCATCGGCATTTGCGGTGCCAGCGATACAATCATTGTGGCGGATGATGCCTTCTTTTCCCTCCCCGAAGTGGACCGCGGGGCCATGGGCGGGGCGAGCCATTTGTCGCGTATGTTGCCGCTGCACAAGGTCCGCGCGGCGTTCTTCACAGGCGGCAATATCCCGGCGGAAGAAGCGTACCGCCTGGGTGCTGTGGAAAAGGTCGTCCCGCGGGAAAAGCTGATCGAGGAAGCGCAGTCCTTTTGTGCGTTGATCGCGTCGAAGAGCCGCAAGGCGCTGGTGATTGCCAAAGAAGCGCTCAACGGCCTCGAGCCGCGCGATGTGGATCGCGGCTATCGCTGGGAACAGGGCTTCACGCTCGAAATGTATATGCATGAGGACTCACAGAAGTCCCGCGATGCCTTTGTTGAGACGGGTAAGGCCGCCAAGTTCTGATGCATTTGGAATACACCCCAGAACAAAATGCCTTCCGCGTAGAAGTCCGCGCATGGATGGAGGCGCACGTGCCCAAGGAACCGCTCGTCACGCTGGAATGCCGCGAAGGCTATGACCAGCATGTCGAATGGGAACGCACGCTCGCCAGCGGCAACTGGGGCATGGTGACATGGCCCGAAGCCTATGGCGGGCGCGGGCTGGATCTGATCCAGTGGCTGATTTTTGAGGAAGAGTATTTCCGTGCCGGTGGCCCCAATCGGGCGAACCAGAACGGCATCTTCCTGCTCGGCCCGACCATCATGGAATTCGGCACGGAAGAGCAGAAGAAGCGCTTTCTGACGCCGATGGCCAAGGGCGAAGTGATCTGGGCTCAGGCATGGTCTGAACCGGGGGCTGGTTCGGACATGGCGGCGATATCCTCCAAGGCCGTCCGTGACGGTGACCACTATGTCATCACCGGCCAGAAGACATGGTCCAGCCGCGCGGCGTTCGCCGACTGGGGCTTCGGCATGTTCAGGACAGACCCCGAAAGCAAACGCCACAAGGGCCTGACCTTCATCCTGTTTGATATCAATTCGCCGGGGATCACGCGGCGGCCGATCCGGCAATTGCATGGCGATACAGGCTTTGCCGAACTCTTCTTTGATGAAGTCCGCGTGCCGGTTGAAAACTGTCTGGCAGGCGAAGGCGAAGGCGAAGGCTGGAACGTTGCCATGGCGACGGCGGGCTTTGAACGCGGCCTGATGCTGCGCTCTCCCGGACGCTTTCAGGCGACAGCCAAGCGTTTGGTCGATCTCTATCGCAAGCATGAAGCAGAGGCCTCTCCGGCGGCGCGTGAAGCGGTGCTGCTGGCATGGATGTCGGCGCAGGCTTATGCCTACAACACCTATGCTGTGGCCGCGAAGATCATGGCCGGTGGCAAGATCGGCGCGGAAGCCAGCCTCAACAAGATCTTCTGGTCCGAACTCGACCGGTCGATGCACCGCACGGCGATGCAGCTTCTGGGCGCGCATGCGGAACTCAAGCGCTTCGACGACGGTTCGGTGAACCAGTGGCTGGAAGGGTACATCTTCTCGCTGTCAGGCCCGATCTATGCCGGATCGAACGAGGTCCAGCGCAACATCACGGCCGAACGTATGCTCGGGCTGCCGCGCGTGGGAGCAGGCTGATGGATATGTTGTTGACTGAAGACCAGTTGGCGCTGGCAGAAACAGTGCGCGACTATCTGGCTGGGACGCATGGACCAGAAGTGCTGCGGCGTTTGGATGCCGATGGAAATCGTGATCCCGCAATCTGGCAGGGGCTCGTCGACATGGGGCTGACAGGTCTGCTCGTGCCTGAAGCACAGGGCGGCCTTGGCATGGGGCTCGTTGATGCAGCGTTGATTGCGGCGGAATGCGGGCGTGCCTGCTTGGCGGAACCGTTGGTCGATACTGCCTTTGTCGGTGTCCCGTGGCTGCTGGCGCAGGGCAAGCTGGATCAATTGCCCGATGTTGCGGCGGGGCGCGTAACGCTGCCGCTGGCACATGCGATCAATCCATGGGTCGCGGATGGCGAGGGGGCAGCGCTCAAGAGCGTTGATCCGATGCGCAATCTGGCCGCTTCGGCAAATGACAATGCAGACCCGCATCTCCTCAATCTCGGCGCATTGATGTCGGCAGCGCAACTCGTCGGTCTCGCCGATGCAATGCTGTATCAGGCCGTTGAATATGCGAAAACCCGGACGCAGTTTGGCCAGCCGATTGGCGCATTTCAGGCGATCAAGCATCAGCTTGCGACCTGTGCTGTGGGCATTGAATTTGCCAAGCCGGTTGTGTGGCAGGCGGCACAGGCGCTGCAGGAGGGGCGGGCATCTGCCGGTGTGCACGTGAGCCACGCAAAGGTTGCCGCGACCGATGCTGCCATGCTGACCGCCGAAACGGCGATCCAGGTGCATGGTGCCATGGGTTATACTTACGAAGTTGATCTCCATTTCTGGATGAAGCGCAGCTGGGCGCTTTCCGGAGCTTGGGGAGCGCGTGCCTTCCATCTGAAACGTGTCGATGACGCTGTGCTGGGCGGCACGCTCGCAATCGGCCCAGAACACACCTTTGCTTAAGGACTGACATGGCTGAAGCCTATATTATCGACGCTGTGCGTACCCCCATTGGCCGCAAGAAGGGCAGCCTTGCGGGCCTTCATCCGGCTGACCTCGGCGCACACCCCATCAAGGCGCTGGTCGCGCGGACGGGCATCGATGCCAATGCCGTTGACGATGTCGTCTGGGGTTGCTGCGATACCATCGGGCCGCAAGCTGGAGACATTGGTCGCACCGTCTGGCTCGTCGCGGGTCTGCCGCAGCATGTACCCGGTACGACGATTGACCGGCAGTGCGGCTCGTCGCAGCAGGCGCTCCATTTTGCAGCGCAAGGCGTGATGTCCGGCACGCAGGATCTCGTCGTTGCTGGCGGCAGTCAGGCGATGAACGCCATTCCGATTTCTGCGGCCATGTATGCGGGGGAGCCTTATGGCTTTTCCAACCCCTTCAACACCTCGCCCGGCTGGATCGCGCGCTACGGGGACGGGCTGCTCAATCAGATCAACTCCGCAGAAATGATCGCCAATAAATGGGGCCTTTCGCGCGAGGAGATGGAAGCCTTTGCCGTTGCCTCGCATCATCGTGCGCAGGCCGCGTGGGATAATGGCTGGTTCGATGCCGAAGTTGCGCCGATGGCCGAGCTTGAGAGGGACGAAACAATCCGCCCACAGACCAATATGGAAGGTCTCGCCGGACTTCGTACAGTTCAGGAAGGCGGCATCATAACCGCCGGTATTTCCAGTCAGAATTGTGATGGGGCAGCAGCGCTCCTCGTTGCGTCGGAGCGGGCGGTGAAGGAGCATGGTCTGAAGCCGCGCGCCCGCGTGCATCATATTTCCGTGCGTGCCGATGATCCTGTCTGGATGCTCACTGCCCCCATTCCAGCGACCGAACATGCGCTCAAAAAAGCGGGGATGACGGTCAACGACATCGACCTGTTTGAATGCAATGAGGCCTTCGCCTCCGTGCCGATGGCATGGATGAAAGAGCTCGGCATCCCGCATGAAAAGGTCAATATTCACGGCGGCGGCATTGCGCTGGGCCACCCGCTTGGGGCCACCGGTGCCCGCCTGATGACCACTTTGCTCAATGCGCTGGAACGCACCGGCGGTCGCTATGGTCTGCAGACCATGTGCGAAGGCGGCGGTCAGGCCAACGTCACGATTATCGAGAGGTTATAATGGGTATTTGCGATAACAGGACGGCTATCATCACCGGAGCAGCCCGCGGGCTTGGCCGAGCCTATGCGCTCGCCTTTGCAGCGGAAGGGGCCAACGTCGTCGTCAATGACATCGGAACATCGCTGGGCGGCGAAGGCCGCGATACAAGTGCTGCCGATGGCGTGGTCGCGGAAATCAAGGCGGCGGGCGGAAACGCCATCGCCAACTATGAAGACATTACCGATTGGGATGGGGCGAAGCGCATTGTTGACGCGGCCGTGGCCGCATTTGGCGATCTGCATGTCGTGTTGAACAATGCCGGCATCGTGCGCGACCGCATGTTCGTGTCGGCGACCATCGATGAATGGGATGCAACGATGCACGTCCATCTGCGCGGCCATTTCTGCCTATCGCGCCACGCGGTCGATTATTGGCGCGCCCGTGGCAAGGAAGGCCATAAAGTCGATGCCCGCATCATCAACACCTCGTCGGGTGCGGGGCTTCAAGGCTCCATCGCGCAGGCAGCTTACTCGACCGCCAAGGGCGGCATCGCTTCCCTGACATTGGTTCAGGCAGCTGAACTCGGGCGCTATGGCATCACCGCCAACGCACTCGCGCCCTCGGCCCGCACGCGGATGACGGAACAGGCCTTTGCCGACAAGATGGCGACCGAAGGACAGGCGTTCGACGTCATGGACCCCGCCAATATCGCGCCGACGGTCGTCTGGCTGGGCAGCGCGGAAAGCGCGCATGTGACCGGCTGCGTCTTCGAACTCGAAGGCGGCAAGATCATGTTGGAGGATGGCTGGCGCGAAGGCCCGTTTGTTGACGCTGGCAAACAATGGGATCCGGCCGATGTCGGCAGTGCCGTCGACAAGCTGATTCAGGATCGCGTGCCACCGCGTAAGGTCTGGGGGACCGCATAATGGAATTTGTCTTCACCGAAGAACAGCAGATGATCGGCGAGACGGCCAAGGGCTTTTTCGTTGAGAATGCCACCAGCAAGCGGACGCGCAGCGCGATGGCGTCGGACGGTATTGACCGTGATCTCTGGACCGGATTTTGTCAGGAACTCGGCCTTGCCGGTGTCACTGTTCCTGAAATCTATGGCGGGGCAGGATTGGGTCAGGTTGAATTCGCCTTGCTGGCCGAGGCAGCCGGTGCGCAGGTGGCGGCACTCCCGATGGTGGGTCTCGCCATGGCGTCTCAGGCGATCCTTGCCGGCGGGACCGACGCCCAGAAAGCGGCATGGCTGCCGAAATTGGTGTCCGGTAGCGTGATCGCTGTCTGTGCCGGGTCGGCAGACGTGACAGCTCAGGGCGATAGCCTGACGGGAACATTTGAATTTGTGCCTCACGGCGCTTCGGCAGAGGTCTTTGTACTGGGCAATGATGCGGGTGCCTGGATTGTGGAGCGTTCAGCACCGGGCGTTGAGGTGACAGCGCATGTGACGATGGATCAAACGCGTCCGCTCGCCACCGTGACGCTGCGGAACGCTCATGGCGATAAGCTTGCCGATGGCGCTGCGGCGATGCGTGCGGCGCGCGAAGCTGGATGGATCTGTGTTGCTGCCGAGGCTTTGGGCGGAGCGCAAGAGGCGCTCGACCGGACGGTCGCTTATGCAAAGGAACGCGTTCAGTTCGGCCGTGCGATTGGCTCATTCCAAGCCTATAAGCATCGTCTGGCCGACATGATGATCGAGATCGAGCAGGCGCGCTCTGCCGTCTATTGGGCGGCTTGCGCGGCAGATGAGCAGTCTTCGGATTTGCCATTGGCGCTGCATGCGGCAAAGTCTTTCGCTGCTGACACCTATGCCAAATGTGCAGGGGATATGATCCAGCTTCATGGCGGGATCGGTTTTACCTGGGAGCATGACGCGCACCTGTTTTTCAAACGCGCGCGCGCCATCCAGTCGATGCTCGGCAACGGCAATTGGCACCGCGAGCAAGTGGCAAGCATGATTTTGGGAGAAGCGGCATGAAGCTCGGTTTTTCCGCAGCCGAAGAGGAATTTCGTCGCGAATGCGCTGATTGGCTTAATGGCCAAATGGCAGGCGAATTCAAAGACATTAAAGGCATTACGACGCTCACCGAAAAGGCGGAGCGGCGCAAGGAGTGGGAACAGCAACTTGCTACCCATAAATGGAGCTGCATCGGCTGGCCTGAAGAATGGGGCGGTCGCAATGCGACGCTTGCCCAACAGGTTATCTTTGCTGAGGAATATGCCCGTGCCGGTGTCCCCGGCCGCGTCAACCATATCGGTGTTGAACTGGCTGGCCCGACCTTGCTCGCCTTTGGCACAGACGCCCAGAAGAAGCGCTTCCTGCCCGGTATTGCGGCGGGGCAGACGATCTTTTGTCAGGGCTTTTCTGAACCCGGCGCCGGGTCTGACCTTGCCAGCGTGCGCACCAAGGCGCGGCTGGAGGGCGATGAATGGGTCGTCAATGGCCAGAAGATCTGGACCAGCCTTGCCCACATTTCCGACTGGATTTTCGTCGTCTCGCGCAGCGAGGAAGGGTCCAAGGGGCCAAAGGGCCTGACCTTCCTGATGATGGAAATTGATCAGCCGGGCATTGAGATCCGCCCGATCAAGCAGATCAATGGTGATGCGGAATTCAACGAAACCTTCTTCGCCGATGCCAAGTGTCCGGCAGATAGTCTGATCGGCGCGGTCGGCGAAGGCTGGAAGATTGCGATGGGCCTGCTCGCCTTTGAACGTGGCGTTTCCACATTGGGTCAGCAAATGGGCTTCCGCAATGAGCTGGATGACATCATCGCCGCTGCGAAGGCGACGGGTGCGGCCAACGATCCGCTCATCCGTCAGCGTATTGCTAAAGCTGAAATCGGCCTGCAGTTGATGCGCTATGGCGCGATGCGCATGCTGTCGAACACCGATCACAGCAAGATCGACGGCGCGGCCCTGACCTATAAGATCCAATGGGCAAGCTGGCGGCGCGGCTTGGGGGAATTGGCCATGGACATCATCGGTCAGGCCGGTGAAGTGGCAGAAGGGGACGCCTATGAATGGTCGATGCTTCCCAATCTGTTTCTCTATTCCCGTTCCGACACGATTTACGGCGGGACGAACCAGATCCAGCGCAATCTGATTGCGGAACGCGGCCTTGGCATGCCGCGTGAACCGCGGGGAGATGTATGATGGTGCCGAGCTATCCTGAACCTCGCAGTTTGCTGAAAGGCAAGACAGTGGTCGTGACAGCAGCGGCCGGGACGGGGATTGGTTTTTCAGCCGCAAAGCGTGCGTCGGAAGAAGGGGCGACAGTCCTCATCAGCGACTTTCATGAGCGCCGCTTGGGCGAGGCCGCAGATCGCATTGCGGCGGAAGTCGGTTGCGCCCGTCCAGCCACCTTCGTGTGCGACGTGACCCAGCAGGACCATGTCGACGGCTTGCGTGATGCTGCCTTGGCGGCGCTTGGCCATGTCGATGTGCTCATCAACAATGCGGGGCTCGGGGGCGAAGTTGATGTGGTGGACATGACCGACGACCAGTGGAGTCGGGTGCTTGATGTGACGCTCAACAGCGTGTTTCGCATGACGCGCAGCTTTCTGCCTTCCATGTATGAACGCAAATCGGGCGTCATCGTGAACAACGCCTCAGTGCTCGGTTGGCGCGCGCAAAAGGGGCAGGCGCACTATGCGGCGGCCAAAGCCGGTGTCATGGCCTTTACGCGCTGTTCTGCCGTTGAGGCCGCGGAGCATGGTGTGCGCATCAATGCAGTCGCGCCGTCCATCGCGATGCATGCCTTTCTCGCCAAGGTAACGACAGACGAACTTCTGGAAAAGCTCTCGGCGCAGGAGGCCTTTGGGCGTCCAGCGGAAGTGTGGGAGGTCGCCAACGTCATGATGTTCCTCGCGTCGGATTTGTCGTCCTATATGACCGGTGAAATCGTCTCGGTCTCGAGCCAGCGCGCATGACGGGGCCAAAAGTCTTTGAAACACCGGGAGCTCTGACGGGACAAGAAGGCACACAACTCGGCCCAACGGAATGGCTGCTGATCGACCAAGACCGCGTGAACGGCTTTGCCGATGTGACGGGCGATCATCAGTGGATTCACGTTGATGTTGAGCGCGCGAAGGAAGGCCCCTTTGGCGGCACCATCGCGCATGGTTATCTGACGATGAGCCTCGTCAACTTCTTCCTGCCGCAGCTGATCGAGGTGCAGGGCTTTACCCATGCCGTGAATGTCGGCGCGGACCGATTGCGTTTCCTCGCCCCGGTCAAGGTCGGGTCGCGTATCCGCGGCGTCGGCGAGATTGTGACCGTCGAGGAGACTAAGGGCGCGATCCAATCCGTCGTGCGCGTCACCGTTGAAATTGAAGGCAGCGACAAGCCTGCCTGCGTTGTCGACACCATCAGCCGCTATTTTCCATAAAGGAGCTTACCATGGCGACACACGAACAGATGAGCGCAGCTGTCCACGGATATGTGGACGGTTTTGACAAAGGCGACCCCGAAGCTGTCGTGGCCCTGTTTGCGGAGGAAGCCACCGTCGAGGACCCCGTCGGCACCCCGCTGAAGGTTGGTCACTCTGCGATCCGCGAGTTCTACACTGCGTCGATGGCAACTGGGGCTAAGCTGCGACTGGACGGCCCAATCCGCCTCGCGACCGACTATGCCGCCTTCGCCTTTCAGGTGCAGTTGACGATGGAAGGCAAGGACCTGACCGTCGACGTCATCGACACCTTCAAATTCAACGCGGACGGCAAGGTGACAGAAATGCGCGCCTTTTTCGGTCCGTCCAACATGTCTGGTTTTTAAAGGGGATTATGATGCGCGAAGCAGCAATCGTCGCGACAGCGCGGACGGGCATTGGCAAGGCCTATCGGGGCGCGTTTAACGATACCGAAGCGCCAGTCCTTTCGAGCCATGTCGTCAACGCCGTGCTGGACCGGGCAGGGATTGATCCGGCGCGCGTGGATGACGTCTATCTGGGTGTCGGCAACCACTGGAATACGCAGAGCTACAATCTGGGTCGTCTGACGGTGCACGCATCGAAGCTGCCGAACAGCGTCGGTGGTTTCACGCTCGATCGCAAATGCTCGTCGGGCCTCAATGCGATTGCTTTGGCAGCCCGCGGCGTGATTGCGGACGAGATTGATGTTGCAGTCGCCGGTGGCATGGAGACAATCTCCATGACGCTCAATAAGTTCGCGCCCGGATGGCGCAACCGGTCGCAAGCAGTGATAGATGCAGACCCTTATGCCTATATGGCGATGATTGAGACGGCAGAAGTGGTCGCCGAACGCTATGGCGTGTCGCGTGAGGCACAGGATGCCTTTGCGGCTCTCAGCCAGCAGCGTGCAGGCGCCGCACAAGCGGCCGGTCGTTTCCATGATGAGATCGTGCCGATCACGGTCGAAAAGTCGCTGAAAGACAAAGAAGGCAATGAGACGGGTCGGGAAACCGTCACGGTCACCGCCGATGAAGGCGTGCGGGGCGACACCACCGCAGAAGGCCTGTCGCTGCTTCGGCCCGTGTTCAAAGACGGCATGGTCATCAAGGAAGGCAAGCACATCACTGCCGGCAATGCCTCGCAGCTGTCGGACGGTGCGTCTGCCCAGCTTGTGATGGATCTGGCGACAGCGCAGAAGGAAGGGCTTCCTGTTCTTGGCGTCTATCGCGGTTTTCAGGTTGCTGGGTGCGATCCTGACGAGATGGGCATCGGCCCGGTCTTCGCCATTCCTAAGCTGTTGCAGCGGGCGGGCCTCAAGATCGACGATATCGGTCTGTTCGAAATCAACGAAGCGTTCGCCAGCCAGGCGATCTACTGCCAGCAGAAGCTTGGCATCGATCCTGATAAGCTCAATGTCGATGGCGGCGGCATTGCCCTTGGCCACCCCTTTGGGATGACGGGCAGCCGTCTGGTGGGTCATGCGCTGATTGAGGGCAAGCGCCGCGGTGTGAAGTATGTGGTCATTTCCATGTGCGTTGCAGGTGGCATGGGCGCTGCCGGGTTGTTTGAGGTCGCCTGATGCCGCTGGAGGCGCTTCCGCCCACGATCCCTCATGCAGCAGCCCTCGCGGCCGCGCGCTGGGGCGATGCACCGGCCTTGCTGGAGCATGGGGAGGTTTGGAGCTTCAACCAACTTTGGGCCAAGTGCAGGGAGGCCACGTCGGCGCTTTTGGCGCGCGGGGTGAAAGAGGGAGACCGGATCGCGATCTGGGCCCCCAATAGCCGCGAATGGGTTGTCGCGGCGGTCGCGGCCATGACATGCGGTGCGGCGATTGTCCCTCTCAACACGCGGCTGAAGGGCCGAGAAGCCGGGGATATATTGCGGCGCACCCATGCGCGGATGATGTTCACCGTGCGCGGCTTTCTGGGTATCGACTACCCCACGCTTCTGTCTGCTGAAGACCTGCCGGACCTTGCCGAGACCGTCTTGCTCGATGCGGATTTTGGGGCCTTTCTCAACAGTGGGCAGGGGGTAGATGACGTTGGTATCGACGCAGCACTCGAGCGCCTGACGGCAGATCATCTCTCCGACATCCTGTTCACCAGTGGCACCACCGGCGTGCCCAAGGGCGTGATGATGACCTATGGGCGCGTCATTCCCCAATGTGGCGTCTGGATTGGAAATACGGGGCTCAAAGCGGGCGAGCGCTATCTGATCGTCAATCCGTTCTTCCATAGCTTCGGCTTCAAGGTGGGCTGGGTGGCCTGTCTCATCAGCGGCGCCGTGATCGTGCCCATGCCGCAGTTCGACGTTGCATCCGCGCGTGACAGCATTGTGCGGGACCGGATCAATTTCCTCCCCGGACCACCGACGATCTTCCAGATGCTGCTCGCCGACAAGGAGCGCGAGGACTTTGACTGTTCGTCGCTGCGCGGCGGGACGACAGGTGCGGCAACCGTGCCGCCTGTCCTCGTGGAACGCATCCGTACAGAACTCGGCATGAAGGACATCATCACCGCTTATGGGATGACGGAGTGCGTCAACATCACCAGTTGCCGCCCAGGGGACCCGGTGGACGTAATCGCCACAACCTGCGGCGCGGCCATCCCCGGCAATGAGGTGATCATTGCAGGCGAGGATGGGCAAGAAGTGCCGCGCGGCGAAACGGGTGAAATCTGGGTGCGGGGGCAGGGCGTTATGCTCGGCTATCTCGATGATCCTGCGGCAACGGCAGAGGCGATTGATGCCAATGGCTGGCTACACACGGGCGACGTCGGGACGATGGACGCCAATGGCTATGTGCGCATCACAGACCGGCTGAAGGACATGTACATTTCAGGCGGGTTTAATGTGTATCCGGCAGAGGTGGAAAAGCTGCTGTCTAACCACCCGGCGGTCGGCATGGTGGCCGTCGTCGGCATCGCGGACGATCGTATGGGGGAAGTCGGCAAGGCCTATGTCGTTCTGCGTCCCGGTGCGGCCGCAACCGAGGCGGAAATGGCTGCTTGGTCAAAAGAGAACATGGCCAATTACAAGGTGCCCCGCAGCTTTGTGTTTGTTGACGACGTCCCGCGCAATGCGTCGGGCAAGGTGCTTAAAACGGAATTGCGCTAGCGGATCGAAGAATCTGGAGCGCAATCACCAAAAGTAAGCCGTTTGGACGATTTACATGCGGTCTTTGAAGGTCGCATGTTCGCCCAAGTGAATAAGAATAGAACGGATTGGGAGAGCGCATGTCGAAGGAACTTCGTTACGTCATCATCGGGGCTGGCATGGCTGGCATTTTGGCTGGTATCAAGCTGCTCGAGCGCGGTGAAAAGAACTTCACGATCCTGGAAAAGGCATCCAGCCTCGGCGGAACCTGGCGCGAAAA
The DNA here is from genome assembly GCA_903839675.1 of uncultured Sphingomonadales bacterium. GTDB lineage: Bacteria > Pseudomonadota > Alphaproteobacteria > Sphingomonadales > Sphingomonadaceae > Aquisediminimonas. Next base: position 30,735 of record CAIMDB010000008.1, on the reverse strand, counting down.
CCGCTATCCTGGCCTGACCTGCGATGTGCCGGCACACGCCTATACCTACAGCTTTGCGCCCTATGCCGAATGGAAATCCTATTACGCCAACGGGCCAGACATCCGCGACTATTTTGAAAAGGTCGCAGCGGACTTCGGCGTCAATCCCTACATCCGGTACAATGCTGAAGTCACAAGCTGTGATTTCGACGAAGCGACGGCGACATGGACCGTGGGCGTGTCGGGCACCGAAGAGATCGAGGCCGACATTGTCATCTGTGCGTCCGGCGTGCTCCATCACCCGAAGATGCCCGATATTCCCGGCCTCGACAGTTTTGAGGGCAAGGCATTTCACTCGGCGCGCTGGGATGACAGCGCCCAACTGGATGGCACCCGGGTCGGCATCGTCGGCTGCGGCTCCACTGGTGCGCAGATCCTGACCGCGCTTACAGGTCGTTCGAAGCAGGTCGTCCACTTCCAGCGGTCGCCACAGTGGATCATGCCTGTTCCGCAATTTGACTATACCGATGAAGAGCGAGAGGCTTTCCGCAAGGATGTGAAGCTGATCGATGAGATCCGCTACAACAAGGAATATTGGGACGCGATCCTGCGGTTTACAGACGGCATCACGAACATTGATGGCCCGCAGATGAAGGAAATCGAAGGCTATTGCCTCCAGAACCTTGAAAACAGTGTGACTGACCCGGAGCTACGCAAGAAGCTGACCCCGAACTATCGGGCAGGGTGCAAGCGTCTGATCTATTCCTGGTGCTATTATGATCACGTCCAGAAGCCCAACGTCTTTGTCGACACAGGCGCGATCGAACGTGTGGAACCGGCCGGTGTTCGCATGAAGGACGGCACGCTGCACGAACTGGATGTGCTTGTTCTCGCAACTGGCTTCCGGGCGGACCGTTTCATTCGTCCGGCATCGGTTATAGGTCGGAACGGAAAGTCGTTGGATGATGCTTGGTCTTTGCGGCCGACGGCCTTCAACGCTCTGACACTTCCCGATTTCCCGAACTTCTTCATGCTCAACGGGCCGACGGGGCCGGTCGGCAATTTCTCACTGATCGATATCGCAGAAGCCCAGTGGAAATATGTCGATCAGCTCATTGACCGGCTCCGCGCCGGCAATGCCCGTGCCGTTGAGCCGACGCATGAAGCCATGGCTGACTATGAGGAAAAGCGGATCGCGGCTGCGAAGAAGACGATTTTCGGCAGCGGCTGCACCAGCTGGTATCTCGACGATACCGGCGTGCCAGCCAGCTGGCCCTGGAGCTATCAGGCGTTCGTGGATGCGATGGCAAAGCCCGATTTTGAGGATTACCGCTTCGCCGCGTAACTATTGAAGTCCGCTTCTAAGCAGGTGGACCAACTGCGATTGCCGCCGCGCGCCCGTCTTCGCAAAGATTGAACGGAGATGGGCCCGGGCGGTATTGTGCGCAATGCCCAGCGTATCGGCTGCATCGACCAATGAGCGTCCACTCGCAAGAGAAACGGCGAGTGTCGCCTCCATGCGGGTCAATTGGAACAGATCCCGGATTGCGGCGGGGTCCAGCTGGGTGTCGTCGCCGGGAACTGTGATGAACAGTGCCAAATTTGCGCCGCCGCGGAGGATCGCCGGGACGTGGATCGGGCGCGCTACAACGGCAAGGTCGTGGCCCTTTGCGCGGCTTAGCTTGAAGCGGACGGGGGCGGGGACGTCCCCGATGCGCGTTAAAAGGCTCTCTATGGTTTTCTGAAAGCGGCGATCTCCAAGGATAAGCTTTCCGTTGTCCAATCGGATGCCATCGCCCGCATCCAGCAACTGGTCGGCCACCGCATTGGTCCGTGTGATGGTTCCTGCCTGGTCGAGAATGATCGTCCCGACACCCAATTGTTCGACAGCCCCCCGATAGACCCCGTGTTCAGCCCCTTCGATCTGCAGGCGTTCAAAAAGGCGGGCGGCATTTCGGAGATGCGGCACGACGCTCTGAAACCGGTCGCGGTCATCGGCTGAAAAATCGGGGAGAGACCTATCCCGCGTGACGCGACACCGCGCCTCAAAACCGCTTGGGAAGCGCAGATCAACGCCAAGGACCTGATCTCCGCCTGCAGCGTCGAGAAAGCTCATATAGTCTGAAATTTCTTGCGAGGTCTGGCCCTGAAGAAACTCCTTGAAGGATGTGACTTCGCCTTCGGGCAGGCCCTGAAAGGGGTCGCTTGCGAAATAGGTCGTCAGATAGTCTTCATTGGTTTTAGGGTCTCCACCGGGCGTGACCATCGTGCCGGGGATACTGAGGCCGGGGGCCGTCAGGATCAAGGTCGCATAGCTGCCTTCTAACCACAGCGCCAAGGCGCGCAGAAACTCTTCCCATGGTACGCCTTCCAGAAGGCCGCCATAGAGGGTTTCAAGAACCTTGGAGAACGGATCCTGTTCGAAGTTGGTCATGGGACGTGAAGTTAGGGCAGCTCAATCGGAATGGATAGCTGCCCGAACCCTTTTCAAGCTGAGGTGATGGTGATGACCGTCTGATACGCACCACGGATCGCGCCTTCGATATAGCCCACACCATTGGCATCCCCGATGCTGTGGACGTTGAAGCCCGCAGCTTTGAGGGTGTCAGCGAGCTTCAGGTCACCTTCTGCGCCTTTCGCCACGATCACATGGTCGGCAGATATCGTATGCGCCGTGCCAGACGCGTCGGTGAACCGCACGGCGCCGTCCTCAATGTGAATGGCGCTTGCGGCTGGGTGCATGGCGACACCATGCTCCTGAAGTTCAGACAAGATGCGCATCCGGCGCACCAGCGTGAGCCCCTTACCGAAAGCGGGCGCTTCATCAACGATGGTCACTTTGCGCCCGCGTTCGTGCAGGAATTCCGCCAGCTCGATGCCAACCAGCTCACCGCCAATGATGACGATCTGGTCGCCCAGCGGCATCCACGCATGGGTCGCCTTACGGACGAGATCAAGGTTGGCGGTTGCGCCTGTGGCCGCGCCAATCTTTGTCGCCATGCGCGTGAAGAGGCCCGTTTTGCGTTTCAGTTCGTCGGAACTTTCGCCGAGCATCAGGCGGCGCATATCATCGCCTGAAAAGACATTGTCCCGGTCATTGCCGGGGATATCCGGCATGCCGCGCGTCGCGCCGGTTGCAACGATGACATCGTCAGGCGCGAGCGATTGCAACAGCTCTGGCGTTGCCGCCGTGTTCAGTCGGACATCCGCCCCCGACATTTCGACTTCGCGGCGTAGCCAGTTGAGCAGCCGCTCATTCGGTTCATAGGCAAGGGAGGCGAAGCGCAGCGTGCCACCAAGGCGCTCGCTCCTTTCGATGAGCGTCACCTTATGGCCAAGCGCGGTCAGGCGTCGTGTCGCCTCCATGCCGCCGGGCCCGCCGCCGATGATGACGATGTTCTTCTTGCCCGCAGTCGCGGCCTTGCGCTCAAACTCAACGGAGAACTCGGCATTGACGGCGCAGCGGGACTGCTGACCGCCATAGATCGCGCTGACGCAAGTGTAACAATAAACGCAGGGGCGAACGCGCTCTGTTTCGCCACGTAAGAGCTTGTTTGGCAGATGCGGGTCGGCCAGCAGCTTGCGCCCCATGGCGATGAAGTCTGCTTCGCCTTTGCCGATGGTCCGATCTGCGGTGTCCACTTCAACGCGGCCCGATGCGATGATGGGGATGCTGACTTCCGCCTTCATCTCGGCGGCAGCTGGCAAGTTGAAGTTCTCGATATGCGGAATGTTCGATTCTGAATGGAGCTTACCACTGCCCGTTTCATGATAGGCTGAAACGGTAATTGCGTCCGCGCCTGCCGCTTCAACGGTCCGCGCGGCAAACTTGGCGTCTTCAAGGGAGATGCCACCCGTCTTGCCCACTTCTCGGGAATCAAGTTTCACCCAAACCGGAAAGTCTGGGCCAACCAGCGCGCGCGTTGCGGCGAGCACTTCGCGCAGCATCCTCAGACGGTTTTCAATCGGTCCGCCATATTCATCGGTCCGGCTGTTCGTTTTGGGGGAGATGAAGGACGACAGAAGATACCCATGGCCGGAATGGATCTCAACCGCGTCAAATCCTGCCTTTTGGGCGCGTGCGGCGCCCTCTGCGAATTGGCGGACAACTGTGGCGATCTCCTCATGCGTGAGGACCTTGATCTCCGGCATCGTCATGCCACTGAATGCCGCCAGCTCTTCGGGCAGGAAATACTGCATGAAGTTACCGGTGGGGGCAGGGGGGATGCAGGGCGCCCAAAGCGGATGTCCCCAGCGGGTTGAATATCCTGCGACCAGTCCGCCATGATGCAGCTGTGCGGCAATTTTTGCGCCGCCGGCGTGCACGCGTTCGCAAAGTTCGGTCAACCCCGGCAGAAACTTGTCATCGCTGATGGCGGTCTGCTGAAGGGCGACCGCGCCGACCGGCCAGGCAACGCCTGCCACGCCACAAATGATAAGTCCCGCGCCGCCACGTGCTTGCTCTTCATGGTAGGCGATCAGCTTTTCGCCGACGGTCCCGTCTTCTTCGGACAGGCTGACGCCCATGGCGGTCACCATGATGCGGTTCTTCACCTCCATCTTATTGATGCGGCCGGGTGAAAGGAGGTGCGGGTAGGTATTTGAAATCATTTTAAACAAGTCCTGTCGGGGAATGTGCTTGGGTCGTTGACGCGAAATTCAGGCATCGGCCGAGTGCCGCGGCGCATCGGTGCGCGGCAACGTCCGTCGGCAATTGATCAAGGTCTTTGGAAAAGGTCTCAACGCCCAGAAAGGCAGTGGTGCCCGTGGCGGCAATCGCCTGCATGAAGGCTCTAAGATCAAGCTCCCCTTCGCCGGGCAGCAGGCGGTTCATCATCCCTTGGTTGAGATCCGCTTCCGGCGTGGCAAGTGCATCGTTGAGCTGAACCGAAAAGATCCGGTCGCCCGGAATAGAGGCCAGCATGTCCAGCGAAGAGTTGCTGCGGAAGACATGCCAAACGTCCACCATCAGACCACCATTGGACCGTCCGGCAGTATCGATGACCTCCATTGCTTCGGCTAGGCCCGGCACGCCCCCTGTTGGAACAAATTCCAGCGCGACCCGCAGACCATGTGCAGCGGCCTTGTCGCACAACTCGCCGAAGTGCTTCGCCATCAGCTTGCGGTCATAGTCCAGCCCGAAAAGCTCTGCGACCGAGACGGTTGATGCGCCCATTTCAACGGCGAGCGGAAGGACGCGATCCGCCGTCATGGCGGAAAGGAACTTCCCGAACGCGTTCTCGCTGGTGGCGTGCGGTGGCATCCAGTTTGTGATGAGTTCAATTTCAGAGACGAAGAGGCCCGCGTCGCTGACGGCCTGCACCACCTCGGCAGTCTTTAGGCCGCGCATATCTCCCGGCCATACCGACACAGCCGTGAAGCCCGCCGCTCGCGCGGGGGCGAGGCGGTCGAGCAGGGGCGTGCATTGCCGTGTGCCTCCGTAGAAGACGCGTGCCGCAGGAACATAGGTGCCAGACAGGGGCATTTTATGGCCGGGCCTCGCTCATCACGTGCTGCATATCGCTCCCCACTTGTCTTTGATCAAACCTAGTGTCTATACAAAGTGTATGTCAACCAATGAGCCCGTATTGCCAAACGATTTGGAGCGTCAAAACCGCGCCAATCCCCGGCAGCGTGCGCAGCGGGCGGCGACGCGTGAAAAGCTTGTTGAAGGGGCGGTCAGGGTCTTTGCGGAAAAAGGCTATGCCAACGCGACCGTGGACGATGTGCTTAGTGAAGCGGGCGTCAGCCGGGCCTCTTTTTATGCGCATTTCCCGAGCAAGGTCGGGCTGATCAGCGCGGTGGCCGACAGTTTTGTGCCGCTTTGGCAGCCGATGTACGAAGAGCTTGCAGCAATGCAGGTGCCGGATCAGGTGCGCTTGGAGGACTGGTGCCGCCGCAACGTGGCTCTGTACCGGCAGAATGAAACGACGTGCCTTATCTTGACGCAGGCCACAGCGATCGAGTCAGATCTCTATTGGAAAATCGCAGGGTTTCAGAATGTTTTGATTGATATGCTCGCCCGCAAGAATGCGGCGCTCGCGCATTTGGAGACAGACGAGGCGGGACGGCATCGGGCTGCTTTTGCTTTGTCTCAGTTGGATCAGGCCTGCTATTTCCTCACCGTCCGCCGTAGCCAACAAGATCAGGAGGCCGCCATTGTCGCGATGGCTGCCCAGCTGCTCCATTTCTTTGAGAGCGAAATGGCACGTGGGGCCTCTTCGTGAGCAGCGACGTTGCCATTACCAATTTGCTCTATCGTTATGGGGAGATGATGGATGTTGCCGATTTCGAAGGCGCATCAGACTTGCTTCGACATGCGACGCTGAAGCTGATGGGTGGTCGCGAAATTGGCGGTTTGGACATGCGCGATGTTTGGACCAAGATGATCGTCCTCGACACTGAAGGGCGTCCGAACACGCGGCATGTCATCACCAACCCGATATTGGACATTGACGAGCAGGCTGGAGAGGCCAGTTGCCGTTCCTGCTACACCGTCTTGCAGAGCTTGCCGGGCTTTCTGCTCCAAATCATAGCATCTGGCCGCTATCACGACCGCTTTGCGAGGGTCGACGGCCATTGGCGTTTCACATTCCGCGATTATTCCATGTTCGATTTTCAGGGCGATTTGAGCCAGCATCTCAGAATGTAGGCTTGCGCCACAACACTTTACCCATCAGGAAACCTTGAATGTCCGCTGATTTTTCTGCCCCCGTTGATCCAGACCTGTCTAACGCCTTTCGTCAGGCGATGCGCAGCGTCGCGTCCGCCGTTTACCTCATCACAGCACGCGGCCCGGAAGGCGATGTGGGGATGACCGCCACGGCGGCTTGTTCGCTCAGCTTTGACCCCATGTCAGTTCTCATCAGCGTCAACACATCTGCGTCGATGACGCGGACGCTAGAGGCCACCGGCCGGTTCGTGCTCAACGTGTTGAGCCAAGGTGATGAAGCCGTTGCATCCGCTTTTGGCAGTGCTGCCGGACGGGACAGCCGCTTTGTGGATGGCGACTGGTATGATCTGGATGGCATGCCCGCGCTGCGGTCCAGCATCAGCAGTATCGCCTGCGAGGTCGGCGGCATGATGGAATTCGGCACCCACCGGATTTATGCGGGCGCGGTGCTGCAAGTCGACAACCGGGCGGGATTGGCCGAGCTTCTTTATTGCAACGGGGCGTTCCGAACGCTTGGAAACTGAGCGTTGTGATTTCTTAAAAAATTGAAATTATCGCCTTCTACCCGCTCGCAATTTTTGAGGGTATTTGGGGGTGCACAGGGGCGGCGTCGCGCCATGCTCTCCCATAAGCCGATCCTTCGGCCCGATCCGAGGTGAATAGCGGCAGGCAGGCCGTGCTGACTAACGTTTCGAACTTGATCGCGCCCAACGCGCCGCGCGTCTTCAGAGACGTCCATTAAAGCTGTCCCCAGCCATTCGAGAAAATGCAGCGCGCATACAGCGCCTGGCGGACGTGCGTCCGGTTCTTGCGCAGCGATGCTGCACATGATGCCAAATTGGAATTTTAATAAATCCAACTTGAATACTTCTTTTATTGGAAAAAAATATGCATTTTGTAAGAACATAAAACTTACATTTTGTAAAAATAGTTGCAAATTGCCCGAAGATAATTGTTGAATTACTGAAGTATATTTAAAAATAACATTTTGTATAATTTAAAACATCGGACTTATTTTAAATGCTAAATAACAATAGCAAAATGCAGAATTTGTATTTTCGAATTATTCGAAGTTCGAAATCAAGATGCGTGCAAATATGTTGTGCATTTTTGGCGGTTTCCGGTGCCGGGTCTGCGGTTCATGCGCAGTCCGATCCTTCTATCGTTGGCGCGCGCATCTTGCGGCAAGTTGAGCCAACTCAGGTTGTCCAGCCAGATCTGAAGGTGCGCAAGAAGATTCTGGTTGATGAGCCATCATCCATTTCGGGCCCGGCAATTGAAGTTAAAGGTTTCCGCTTTTCCGGCAACAGCTCCTTTTCAGGTGATGAGTTGAAAGCCGTTCTTGGGCCGTTGGTCGGCCGCATGCTATCCATAGCTGAACTGGGTTACGCGGCTGATCTTATTGGCAAGTATTATCAAGACGAAGGAATTTTGGCGCGGGCTGTTGTTCCGGCCCAAGATGTTGTGGACGGTTTTGTTGCCGTGCAGGTAATTGAAGGCAAGCTTGCGGGCGTTGAAATCGATCCCGCCAGTTTGAGTGCCGATTCGGATTCGCAGCGTACCTATGTTCAGGCCGGCGCGAAGCCGGGTGATGTCATCGATTTGCGGCGTATTGAGCGTGGTACGCTGCTGCTCAACCGGCTCCCTGGAAATAATGTGCGCACCGTTCTGCGGGCAGGGTCCAGCGAGGGCACGTCGTCGGTCGTTATTGTCGACGAACCGAGCGTCGAGCAGAATGTTGCCTTGTCTCTTGATCGGAGTGGATCGACACGCGCTGGCTTTGAGCGCTTGACCGCGAATGTATCGCTGTTCCCGATCGCCCGATTTGGCGACGTGCTTAACATCACCGGATTGGCGTCACGCGGGGTTCAATATGCCCGTGTCGGATACACTCTGCCGGTGGGCTCGGATGGCCTGTCGTTTCTCATTTCCGGGTCGGGCCTGCGCTATAAGCTTTTGAACACACCGCTCTCCCTAAAGGGGAACAGCGAAACAGCGACGCTCGGTGCCAAATATCCGATCATCTTGCAGTCTGATCAAAGCGTCATTCTCAGTTTTGAATCTGGCTACCGCCGGTTCTCTGACCGGATCGAAACCCTTCTCACCAACCGGTCAATCGTCTTCGGGTCGCTTGGGTTGGATGTGATGACTTCTGACGCGCTTCTCAGTGGAGGAAGCAACGCCTTTGGTGCGACGCTGACTGCGGGAAAAACGCTCAAAAAGAACAGTTACACGACACTCGTCGCTTATGTGACGCGGCGTCAGTCGCTTTCGGACAAGGACGTGATTGAGCTTCGGGTTAACGGCCAAATTGGCTCTGCCAAGGTCGATCAATCCCAGATGATGATGATCAACGGCAGCAATGGCGTTTTTGCCTTTGGCAATGACGATGACGTTGCTGGACGTTCAGGATTTGTTGGACGCGCAACCTATCAAAGGGCGCTCGGTAGCCGCCTTTCCGCGTCCGTATTTTATGACTTAGGTCGCGTTTACGGCGCAGATCCAACTCGACCCAAAACCCTTAAGGGTGCGGGGCTTGGCGCAATTTGGCGGACCCCATGGGGTGCCACCTTCGATGCATCCGCGGCGCGCGCAATCGGCGCGCCGGACCAGTTTAACGACAAAATCAAGGCGTGGATCAGCGCCAAGTTTGCCTTTTAATGGCATCCGGGGGAACAATGTTTCAATCAAAGCGCTCGACCGTTTCAGGCCTTCGTAAGGCGACTGATTTTCGGCGGCTGATCCTTAGCAGTAGTGCCCTGACCCTTGCGGTGATGAGCCCGGCTTATGCCGAAGACCTTCCAACAGGGGCTTCGGTTGCAGCTGGTCAGGTGGCGATGGCTCAATCGGGCTCTGCGCTCAATATCAACCAGACGACCGACAAGGCTATCATCAACTGGCAGACATTCGACATCGCGTCGGGTGCTTCAGTCAATTACACTTTGCCGAACAGCAAGTCGTTTACGCTGAACCGTGTCATTGGCGACGATCCAAGCAAGATTTTCGGCTCGTTGACGTCCAACGGTCAGATTTATCTGCTCAATCCCCGCGGCATTCTGTTTGGCGCCGGCAGTCGCGTAAACGCGGCTGGCCTTGTGGCCAGCACGATGGCCATGAAGGATGAGGATTTCCTGGCCAGCCGATATGTGTTTACCGATAACGGATCCAAGGCTGCTGTTGTCAATGAAGGCGAAATCATCGTCAACGGTGGCTATGCAGCCCTGCTGTCCTCCAACATCCGTAACGAAGGCATTGTCTCGTCACGTCTCGGTACGGTCGCAATGGCCGCGGGCCAAAAGCTGACCCTCGATGTGTCCGGAGACCAGCTTGTGTCGGTTCAGGTCGAACCTGCACTTGTTAGCCAGTTGATCGAAAACAGGGGCATGATTGCGGCTGAAGATGGCCGCGTCATCATGACGATGTCATCGGAACGCCGCCTGATGGACAGCGCGATCGCATCGCGCGTGCAGCAGGCTAAGGAGATTGTTGCTGCAGGTGATGGCACGATCAGCCGCATCACGGCCGCTGGTCAGATCAACGCCGCGACGGTGGATGTTCAGGCCGGGTCTGTGGGTGTTGCTGAAATCTCAGGTGCGGTGAACGCCCTGGGCAGTGCAGGCGCAGGCGGAAATATTGCCATCACCGGTGGTGATGTCGTTTTGAAGGCCTCAGCGCAGCTTGACGCCACAGGCCCGTCCAAAGGCGGCCAAATCAATGTTGGTGGCGGCTATCAGGGGGCATCCAGCGATCTGATGAACGCCCGCACCACAACCGTGGAAAGTGGTGCATCGATCTCGGCGAACGCCTCTGAATCTGGGAATGGCGGCAACATTGTCGTCTGGTCTGACAAGCTTACAAAATTCGCGGGCCAGATTGCAGCAACCGGTGGCCGCAATGCGGGCAATGGCGGGTTTGCTGAAGTTTCCGGCAAAGCTCTGCTCGATTTTTCCGGCACGGTGGATTTGCGTGCGGCGTCGGGCACGTCAGGCACCTTGCTGCTTGATCCTTATGACCTGACCATCCAATCGTCAGGATCAGATACAAATGTGACTGGTACGGATGCGACTGGCACCAGTTCCATCCTGACAGTCTCCTCGCTCCAAAACGCGCTGAACAGTGCCAATGTTGTTGTCACGACCGGTGATACAACTGCGAGTGGTGAGGATGGCAACATCACGGTTGCGAGTGACCTCAGCTGGTTGTCGTCCAACAACCTGACGCTTCGCGCCGCGAATAACATCGCGATCAATGCGAATATTCTGGCTCTCTCGGGCGCGCTGACCTTGCAAGCGGGTCTCGCTGCAGATGGCACAACCGCGTCGTCTTCGGGCACAATCTCGCTGGCCGCTGCGAATTCCATCCGGCTGCTGACCAAGGGCCTGACTGCGACAGCCGTCACAGGCATTGATTTGAGTGGCTATGTCGAATCCAAAACCCTGGCTTCACTGTCCTCGGCCAATGGAAATGTGAGTGCGTCGAGCACGAGTAATTTGTTTTCTGCCGGTATCGCGGCAACGTCCGGCGCGACGGGCAGCCTGACAATTAAGGGCACCGGAAATACCGAATTGAAGGCGATCAGCGCCGGTTCGGGCGGTGCGACCATCGAGATTGCCGGCAGCGTCAGCAGCACGTCCAGCTTTGCCTCTGCAGGTGCAGTTTCAATCACGACGCCTTCGGGCTCTGATGGCAATATTGTTTTGACTGGCGCATTCTCTGCCGCCGGAAACGTATCGCTTTCGGCTGACAAGCCGGGGTTCATCCGGATCAATAATATTTCTGGTGACACGACATTCAGCACAATCGAGGCTGGAGGTGCGATCACACTTGCCAGTGCCGCCAATACGCTGTCGTTTGGTGTCAGTTCGCAGGCCATTACTGGGCTTGCGGGTGACGCTGGGCAGGCCAGTGGTCTCGTTTCCATTACGGCCGCCGCCGTAAACATCGTAAAGTCTATCGTGACGGCAGGCGGTAACGTCAGCATTACATCGACGTCCGGCGCCATCACCGCATCAGCGGGGGCCAACATCACGACCACCGCGACGGCGAACACCGGAACGACGTCCGGTTCTGTCGCGATTGTTGGCGCGACGAACGTAACTTTGAACAATATTACGACGACTGGCGCTGCGAATGATCAGGCGGCGGGCAGTAACGCGGCCACCGTTAACGTCAGTTCGACTGGGGGTGATGTCTCCGTATTCGCAATCACCACGTCGGGCGGCCAACCAATGCGTGTGGACAGCGGTGGTTCAGGCCTCGACAACGGCGGGAACGCGGCCAGCATCACGCTGTCTAGCAGTTCCGGCCACAAAACAGTCCTTCGCGGAAATTTGACGGCCATTGGCGGCAATTTCAGCGGCACCAGCGCAGCAGCTCAGGGCCTTGGTGGTAACATCCTAACAACTGGTGCCGTGACACTTGCTGACCATATCTCGATCGATACCGGCGCAACGACGGGTTATGTTTATCTGCTGGGAACCGTCGATTCTGACAGTGCCAGCGCACTCAAGGCTTTGTCGATTACGGCTGGTGCGGGCAACGTGCGCTTTGGCGATACGGTTGGCCAGACGGCGGCGCTTTATTCAGTCGACGTTGTCTCAGCGGTCACGACGGACATCTTTGCGAGCCTCAAGACGGATGGTTCGACCAATATTTCTGGTCGGACGACAGGTGTCCGGATTGCGACGACGAGCAAGCTCAATTTTGGCAATGTCTCGACAGAATCCAATAATACGGCGCTGGTCATCGATACCAGCGGGGGAAATGGTGTCTTCACGCTCAACAATAGCGCGTCCACCATTGTTGCGCAGATGCGCGCGCCGGTTGAATTCAAACGCGGTTCTGGGGCCATCAATCTTAACTCCACCCTGTTCAGCACAACGGGTGAGTATAATAATCTGAGCTTCACCACCGCCTCGGGTTCGGGCGGTGGAACAGTGACCGTTGTCAGCACCATTGGCGGCGGCACGCAGGCCAGCACTTCTGGCTTGGGCGACATCTTCGTCGACAGCGTCAGCAACCTTAGTTTCCAGGCTGGCATCGCTGCAAAAAGCTTGGTTTCGCTTGGCGGTACGGGAACGATCACGCTCGCCACAAATGGCAGCACGGCCCAATTCTATAGCGGCGCAAACGGCCTTCAACTGGGTTCCAGCAGTGGGTCTGCCATCTCTGTCAACCTGAATGCAACGCTGTCGTCTGCGGGCGCGCCTGTGTCGTTGACAACAACGGGCACGAATGCCGGACTTACAATTTCCGGCACGACCACCACTGCCGGCGGCGCGGTGACAATTTCGACCAAGGGGGCGCTGTCCGCCTCGGGTAACAACAGCAGCATTGCGACATCAAACGGAGCCATCACCCTGACGGGTCTTGGCGGCATTGATAACTCATCGAACCAGTCAGCCAGTTCCTACAATGCCGGAACCGGTAATATCCGCATGTATGGCGGTGGCAATACCATCACCATGTATGCGCTGCTTACGTCAACCAACGCAGATACCGGCGGCACGCCTGCGATTCTCATCACTGATGCCGGCACGGTCAACGTTTCAATCGTCAACGCGAATGCGAACAACCTTGGCGTCGGCACGTTCCAAGTCGGTATTGTGGCCTCGGATACGGCAATTGCACCCGCTCAAAGTGTCGGTGCAGGCGGATCTTTGACGTTGCTTTCGTCCGGGCTGCGGCTGCGCACCAGCCAGGCTTTGAAGCTGAAATTCACCGGCGATGAATCGTCCAATAGCTTCCTCATTACGGGCACGGATGCCAGTGGCGCTGCTCAGACAGAAACGGTCGGTGGGTCCGCTGCGGGCACTGTTACGTCGACCAAGTCGTTCAAGTCGATCACAAGCGTGGTGGCGACCAATGCAACCGCCGCCAATGTCTCTGTGGGTCTCGCTGCAAGTGACACAATTTCCGGTGCGCTCACGCAGCAGAGCCCGTTCGCTCAGACTGGCAAGATCGACATCGCCAACCTAACGGTGTCGTCGGGAAGTTCGATTTCGATTACATCGTCTTCCAACAAGATTGACACGCTGAGCAGCTTTGACGTTGGCAGCAGCCTGACCGTGAAGGCTGTCGGCCACACAGCGGGTATGGCGCTCACCGGAAACGTGACGGCGACGTCCGTCGATATTGCGACCGGTAACGGCGCGCTTATCCTTGGTAATTATAATATTACGGGGACGTCTGGCAACGTCACGCTCACCGGGCTTGGTGTAACTCAAGGTTCGACGTCGAGCATAACTGCATCAGGCCAAGTTTATGTTTACGGATTTGATTATAATAATGGAAACAACAGAGGGGTTATAAATCTTCAAGGCAATATTATTGCTGGAAACACTAGTGACAGTTCCGTATTTATTCACGGTTTTTCGAATGCAATTCTCGGAAATATTACTGCGGGAACGAGTGCGACACGCGGCGGACTGACCATTGGCGATGATTCATACTTTAATACTACCAATGGTGGAAATAACTACTGGAACTGGTTCACAGGAACCGTCGCTCAGAATACCGGAACGACCATCAAGGTTGGCCGACTTTATATGCGCGCGCGCGACGCGTCTTCCGGTTCTGGTGCCATCAACCTTACCAACCCGAATAATGAATTCCGGGCCGTCGACCGCATCTTGCGCTATGGGTCCTTCTCTATTTTTGATGCCGACACTGAAGGCAACAATCTGGTCCTTCAGAGCAGTCTACATGAAGGCAGCAACCAATCTTCCATCAAAATCAAGACCATGGGTAATCTGACAGCCAATGGTATTGATATACAAGGCTACGGCGTGACCCTTGAGGGAACGTCGATTACGTCCAGTGCAAATATCTGGTCGGGTGTTGGCGACTTAATCTTGCGTCCAAACGGTGGGAATGTGACGCTGTCAGGGACACAGCGTTCAAATTCATCGGCACAGAGCTATTTCATTCAGAACGCTAATAATGTTCAGCTCGGTTATACAGAGAATAATTTTGCCAAACTTCAGTTTGGTGCGGATGCCGTAACTGCGGCCGTTTCGGCAAGTCAGGCAATTTCCGATCAAGGAGGGGCGCTCTCCATAAACGGAACGGCCGCGGCAAGCAGTGTGGCCACGTCGTCCACTGGGAACCGCATTGTCATCACAAGTGGCGCTGATGATAGCGCGCGGACTTTTACCGTAACAGGCACCGACATGTTTGGCAGGTCGTTGACCGAGACGATCACGGGCGCAAACGCATCGGCGTCATCTGGCACCAAATATTTCGCTACCGTCACCTCTGTTTCCGCAGGGGCAGGGGGCAGTTCGTCTGTTGCCGTAGGCTGGGCGACAGAAAGTGTTGCGGGCAACGTTACTCAACAGAACGATATCGATTTAACAGCGCTGTCCGGTAAAGTGGGCGGTTCAATCACGCTGGACCGTTCAGCTAACAGTTTTAGTTCTGTAACGAATTTGACCGCTGGCGGCGCGATCAGTCTGCGGACGGATAATATTCTTACGGTTTCCGGTGAGCTAACCTCAACAACGGGCGGCGTTACTCTGATGAGTAACTCTACCCAGACAGTGAGCTCGACAGGGTCCGTGATAGCCGCTGGCAATATCGCGATGACATCGACAGGGAATGTCATCTCGATTGTAGGTGCGGTGAGGTCGAACGCGGGTGCGATTACCCTTCAGACGAACAACTCCGCCGGCTCAATCAATATCGCGTCGACCGGCACTGTCACAACGCTTGGTACCGATCAGTCGCTGACGATCAACGGCTATCGTGGCATCACGATTGACGGAACAATCAGCACGACCGGCAACATTACGATTTCGACGGCCTATACAAGCGGCGCGACAGGGGCCTTCTCCAACACCGGCAGCATTTCATCTTCGGGCGCGTCTTCCACTGTTTCAGTGACGACCTTCCAGGGTCAGACCTTGACAGTTGGCGGCGCCATCACGTCCGGAGGCGCCTTGCAGCTTCTGGCCGGAGGCACCTTTACCAGCACATCTGCCGGCGTCATCACTTCTGGCGCGTCCGGCTCGGTCGCAATCCGCTCGGGCTATCTTTTCGCGACGGCCAACACCTATAGCGTGAACATCGCAGGCAACATCGCTGCCGGTTCGGGTGGCGTGCAGTTCTATTCCAATGACAAGGTGACGCAGACCACTGGCGTCATCACGAGCACCGGCAACCTTGTGGGCATCAACTCCAATGGTGGGACGCCTGTTTTTGCCGCGCCATCGTCACAGGGTACAGTCACACTGAACGGTAACAATGCTGTTGCGGGCATCGGACCCTTCTATGTGAAGGGCGAA
Source organism: uncultured Sphingomonadales bacterium (assembly GCA_903839675.1). Classification (GTDB taxonomy): domain Bacteria; phylum Pseudomonadota; class Alphaproteobacteria; order Sphingomonadales; family Sphingomonadaceae; genus Aquisediminimonas. Next base: position 14,799 of record CAIMDB010000008.1, on the reverse strand, counting down.
AACGGCGATAGCGACTTCATCCTCAACAACACCGGCGGCGGTTTGCGTATCGCTGGTGACGTCAGCACGTCAAACGGTAGCATCACGATCCGGACGGCGGGCGGTCTGCTCGACCTTCAGTCGTTCAATATCAAGGCTGGTGAATATCTTGCCAATGGTGGGGGCAACATCACCCTTACCGGCCGTGGTATCAACCAGAGCTTGGGGACGATCAACGCCAACGGATCGATCAGTGGCGCGGTCGCAGGCGATGGTGGTGCAGGTGGTGCTGTTGTCCTTACCGGCCATGATGGGACTGAGTCCGGCAGTATCACGCTGAACGGGACTTTGCGGACGCTGAACAACACAACGGCGGCCATCACCATTCGCGGGACCAGCAATCTCGTTCTGCCGAGCATTATCGCCACAAACGGGACGCTGATCATCGGCGATGACACGGCCACGGTCGGCCAGATTTCGGGCAATATATCCCAAGCGAATTCGACGACTATTCTTGCCAAGACTCTGACTTTGGGTACGGCGACGAATGGCATTGGCGGATCTGTTGTCCTTGCCAATAGCGGCAACAAGTTTGACAATCTCGGCATCATCAAGGTCGGCGATGTCGCCGCCACTCAATATGACCTCGACATTGCGGATTCGACGGCAGGCCTGACGCTGGGCGCGGCTGTGACGAGTGCAGGTGGGTTGCGCATCACAACCGTAAAGACGGTGAGTGACGCCTCCGGGGTCCTTGCCATCGGTTCAAATTCGCTGACTGCCAGCGGCGACATCTACGTCGGGGGCAGCACGGTAACGCAGTCCACGGCGAGCACGATCAACGCCGGCAGCGGGACGATCACTGTCCATGGCGGCGGCGGGGCGGACAGCTTTAGCATCACCCTTAGCGGCACTCTAACGACGACCAATGCGACAGCATCTGCCATCCAGGTTCTCGCCGCAGCAAATACAACGCTCAACATCTTGGTCGCTCGCAGTGGTGGTGTGGTTCTTGGGACTGCGGCCAACCCGCTTTCGGGAACGGTGAGCCAGACGGCTTCGACAGGCATCATCGAAGCGGCAACGCTTTTCGGCAATGTCGGCGTGCTTACCGCTAACAACGTCAAGATCGATAACCTTGGAGCGATAACCAGCACGGGCGCGCTTTCGCTGAAGGATATTGGTGGAACCGGCACGGCTGGCCTTGCCGTTGTTGGGACCGTTCGGGCAGGTGCTGCGTCTTCGATCGAAACAACTGACGGCGCGCTGAGCATCGGCGCACAAACCATAAATGTGGCCGGGTTCAACCTGACGTTGAAGGGCGTCGGGATCAGCCAGACGACGGGCTCTTCCATCCTCTCGACAACATCAACGATCAATGCCGCGACAGGATCAATTGATCTTGTCAGTGCCCTGAACGACTTTACCGGGCAGGTCACGCTGACGTCGACCGGCGCATTTGCGAATATCGCCGATGCGAACCAACTCAGCCTGAATTCGCTGACCGGCCAGTTGGCTTTGACGACATCCCTCTCTGCTGTGGCTGGCACAAATCTTGTGCTGACACCGGAGAATCTTTCGACGACTTCGGGCAATATCTATCTTCAGTCGAAGAATGGTGACTTGTCGACGCCGGGTAACCTCACTTCAACCACCGGCAACATCACGCTGATTGCGAATTTCGGATCGACGACCACAGGTGATACGCAGGTCAACAATACCATCCAGACGGGGTCTGGGAATGTGATCATTTCCGCGGACCGCGAAGTGAACCTGGCGAAGAGCATCCTTTCTACATCGGGGAATATCTCTGTCAGCGGTGACACCGTCACGCATTCCACAGGCTCTTCGACGGACATCCTGTACCTGCGCACGGCATCGACCGGGAACATAAGCGTAAATGCGGTCCAAACCGGTGGCCTGACCATGGGGCCGTTTTATTATTATCAGGCGGATACAGGTGTTATTTCCATCACGGCGGGCGGGACAATCCGTCTGTCCAACATCTCCAGCAATGGCCGGTTGAACGTCACGGGCGTTGGCTTGATCCAGCAGTATGACGGCGCGCGCATTGCCGCGACGGAACTGAGTGTCACTGCGCGTGACAACGCCTCTGCCGGAACGGGTATCATCACGCTTGCAAACCTCGCAAACAATGCGGGCGCCATTAGCCTTATTACCCGTAATGCGGCGGATACGGCCGCCGGTTCCGGCGCGATCAGCTATTATGATACCGATGCTGTTGCTATTTCGCGCATCCAATCTGCCGGATCTGTCACACTGACAGCAGGCGGCGTGATCTCAACTGCCGCATCCGGATCACTTGGTACGGGTCAAGTTGAAGCCAATCTGTTGACCGTTAAGACGCTCAACAACTCCGGCGCTGGCGTGCTTTTGACGGCCGCTGACAACAATATCGCAACGCTGAACGTTTCTATCCGCAATGCAGCGGATACAGCGCGGGCAGGGTCGTCGGTTGGAGAAAATACGACAACAGGCGCTGGCGGTACGGTCCGCTACACTGATGCAAACGGCTTTGCTGTCGCGGGCATTTCAACAGGCGCATCCGTGGTACTCTCATCGGGCGGGGCTGTAACCCAGACCGGGGCCATCATGTCGGATAAGCTCGGCCTTCAGGGTTCGGGTAGTTTCGTGCTGAACCAGGCAGATGTGTCGTCAAACCCAGTTAACGTGGTGTCGGTCTTTGCCTCAGAGGCGACCGGATCAGTTACATTCTCGTCGTTAACTGCGCTGACCATTGGGTCGGTGAACCCCGTGGGTATCATGTCGGGTGGTGCCGCAGTCACGATCCGCGCGCCTTCCATTGACTCGAGCAGCACGACGATCGACACGAGAAGTTCGGTCGCCGGTGTATCCGGCGGTGCCGTCTCGCTTACATCCACAGGTACCGGTGCGAACGGTAACTTGACCGTGGGTGTCATCAATACGTCCGGGAAGGACGCCGATACCGGCGATTCAAACGGCGGAACAGCTGGCGCCATTACTTTGACGTCTAGCGGCGCGTCGCTGTCAGTTGCAGGCACTCTGACCGCACGTGGTGGCTTGAAATCGGGCACCGGCAACAACGGCGCTGATGGCGCTGTGAAGCTTCTCGTGACATCAGGGGCCGCTTCGCAGGCTAATGGTTCGAACGAAATCAGCTCAGGCCAGTTGATCGTCGACGCCCTCAACGCCTCTGCGCTGCTGGACACCGGCAATACCGCAGACAAGGTGGTCGCCCGTATTTCCGGCATCGGCCAGTCGTTCACTTATAGCAGTAGCAACGTCTTTGCCGTTGGTGGCGGCACGGCATCTGGCCTCACCTGGAATGGCATCACGACCCAAGGTGGCGACGTTATTCTTGGGTCTGCGGGCGCGGCCATTACCGTGTCAGAAGCAATCACCACGCGTGGCGGTAACTTTACGTCTGGCGTGACCTCGTCAAAAATTGCGAGCCTCAACTCATCAGGCTTAGTGATCTCGACGGCCGGGGACATCACTGTTGGCAGCAGCATTGCTTATGCAAACGGTGGGACGATTTCGGTCGTTGCGACGGGCGACATTACGACCGGCGCGGTGATTTCCAGCGGTGATAGCGCAGCGGCTTCGGCTTCTGCAGGTGTGATCACACTGACATCTTCGGCCGGAAGCATCGGCGCTGGGGCGCTGACGGCCAATGGCCGCGATGCAACGGGTGGCGCGATCACCTTGACCGCGGGCACGATCAATCTGCTCGGGAATATTTCGACAACAGCCAACACAACGAATGCGGCGACCAGCGGCGGCACGATGACGTTTGACGGCGCTGTCGTCCTAGGTGGTGATCGGACCCTGACAACGGGTGCCACAAGCGGCGGCAATATCGTCTTCTTGGGCACCGTGGATGCCTCAGTCTCTGCCTACAACCTCGCAATGACCGCTGGGACAGGCAATATCAGTATTGCCGGCGCTGTTGGCGCTACGTCTGTTCTTGGTGCCGTAAACATTGCCTCTGCCAACACGGTCACTGTCTCGTCGACTTTTGCTGCTGGGAGCTTCACGCAACAATCCGGGGCAAATCTGACCACCATTGCCGGTGCGATGACCCTGGGCAATGGCTTCAGCTTCACCGGTAAGGATTTGACGCTCTCTGCGACGTTGACCGCAGGAAGCTCGGTGACGATCGCGAATACCGGTATTTTCACCACGGCCGCCGGTGCGGATATCAGCGCCAGTGGCGCCTTCAGTCAGAACGGGTCTGGCGAAAATAAGCTTGCCGGCAACATTTCGACCAGCAACGCGAACATCTCGTTGTCGCAGAAAGTCACGCTGACCGGGGGCGTGTCCTTCGCGTCATCGGGTGGATCTATCACCTTCCTGTCGACCGTTGATGGCGATGGCGTCCAAGCACGCGCGATCACACTTAGTTCTGGCAGCGGCAACGTCACCTTCACCGATAAGGTTGGCGATACGAAGAGCCTGGGCAGCATTACCGTTAATAGTGCGGGCACAACTAAGTTTTCGACCACGGCGAAGGCCTCGTCAATAACCACGGATGCCGCCGGTTCCACCCAGATTTTTGCCAATGTTGAGACAACTGGTGACCAACTGTACAATGATGTTCTGACGCTCGGTGCAGATCTGACCCTGACTGCTGCAACGGTTAAGGCCTATGGGTCTGTCAGCGGCAGCAGCAAGACGCTGAACATTGTCGGCAATGCCATACTCGGCAACCCGAGCGGCACGAATGATGCCGTCACAGGTCTCACTTCGTTGGATGTCACGGGCACGACCGTCATCGAAACCGCAACGCTGACGTCAACAGGCACGCAGCGTTACCGTGGCAATGTGACCCTTAGTACGGCGACGACGCTGACAACGACGAATAGCGCGATAACTTTTAACGCAGCGTTGGCCTCGTTCTACATGGAAATGAACGCCCTGACGATCGCGGCCGGCAGCGGCGACGTTACTTTCACGGGCGCGGTTGGTGCGACTAACCGCCTAGGTGACGTCAGTATCGGCAGTTCCGGCGTTACGTTGTTTGGCAGCACGGTTCGGGCAACCTCGTTGACGACAAATGTCGGCGGGACAACGAAGTTGACCGGCAACGTTGACACAACCGGCGACCAGACATTCAATGACGACGTTACCCTCGCGGGGAATGTGACGCTCTCGGGCCGTGACATTGCGCTGAACCTGACGGCAAATAGTGTTTCCTCGCAGGCCGCCAAGTCATTGACGGTTTCCGCTTCTCGCACGACGACGTTTGGCGGAAGTATCGGCGCGACGGAACTTTTGTCTTCACTGACCGTTAATGGTGGTGGGACGGCGAAACTGAATGGCGCTTCCATTACGACGTCTGGCGCACAGATTTATGACGATATCCTGGTCCTTGGACATGATATTGTTCTGACTGGTTCCAACAACACCATTAACAGCACGGTTGACAGTGATGATGTCTCGACGCCGCGCGCGCTGACTGTCACAGGCACAGGTGCCAAGACGTTTAACGCAGCGCTTGGGTCCTCCGTGGTTTTGGGAGCATTGACCGTCGACGGCGGCGGCACGACGCGCCTCGACGGTGCTGTTATCAAGACATCGGGCGCGCAGACCTATACAGATGCAGCGACGCTTGGTGAGAACACGTTGCTCAACTCTTCGGGCAATGACATTAGCTTTGGCGCAACGTTGCAGTCAGACACGACGGCCTTTGATCTTGAGATCACAGCCGGCGCTGGCGATGTGACCTTCACGGGTGCGGTTGGAACCCAATCTGTCGGTCTCGCTGACATCGTCGTTAACTCGGCAGATGACGTAACGTTCGCCGATTCTCTGTCGAGCGGTAACTATGAGCAGAAGGCTGGAACCGGCCTTACCAAGCTTGATGGTGTTGCGGCCCTTGATGGTTACTTCAAGTTCACGGGTGGTGCGCTGACGCTCAATGCGGGCCTCACGACGACGGGCGAAGTAATCATCGCCAATGCAGCCGCGTTCACGACGGCGGCAGCCGGTGACATTGACAGCACCAAGTTCACGCAAAGCGGTGCGGGGACGAATAAGCTGAGCGGTGACATCGCAACGACCAGCGATATCGCGTTCGCAACGGCTGTTGAATTGACCGGCGCCGTCGTAGCGACAGCGACAGGTGCGAACAGCACAATCAGCTTCGCTGACACGATCAACAGCAGCACAACCACCGCCCGGAATCTTACACTTTCAGCGGGCAAGGACATTCTGCTTTCAGGCGCGCTGGGCGGCATCAATAAGCTGGGTGCACTTACGCTCAATGGGTTCGGGATCACGCGGCTTAGCGGCGCGGTGACGGCAACCTCTGTTGCCAGTGACGCTGCCGGGACGATTGAACTGTTCGGTAATGTCACCACGACCGGCGGCACACAAAGCTATGCCGATAGTGAACTTCAGCTGAAGTCGGACATCACATTGACGGGCACCACCGTGACCGTTGGTAAGGTTGTGGGTGAAACCCATGCGCTCACCATCACAGGTAACGCGCAGCTGGGCGCGGCAGGCGGCAGCGATACAATCAGCGGACTGACCACCCTCGAAGTGTCTGGTACAACTGTGCTTGACGTTGCGTCGGTGACGTCAAGTGGTGCGCAGACCTATACAGGTGCGGCCACCCTGGGTCGGGCAACTGTTCTGACGGGTGCCGGGATCAAGTTTGTCAGCACATTGGATGGCGCCAAGGCCCTGACGATCACGGATACGGCGACGACGACCTTCGGCGGCGTGGTGGGCGGCGCAAACGCCCTGACCAGCCTGCTGGTCAATGGCGGTGGCTCGACGCGCATCAATGGCGGCGCTGTCACAACTGATGGCACGCAAACCTATTCAAACGCAGTTGATCTCCGCGCAGCGACGACGCTGACTGGCAGCGTCGTGTCCTTCCTGAACTCCGTTCTGGGCGGTTCGGGTGCGAACACGTTCGCCTTGGATATCGTTGGTGACGCCGTGCTTGGTGATGCAACCGGCTATGGTTCTGAGAACATGTCGCTTGGCGCGCTTTCCGTGGATGGAAACACGACGCTGAACGTCTCGACGATCACGACGTCCGGTGCCCAGTTGTTTGACGGTAATGTCAATTTCACCGATGGCTCGACGCTGACGGCGACGAATTCTGACTTCACAGTCACCGGCACTTGGAGCGGATCACAAGACGTTACCGTGAATGCTGGCTCCGGCGACATTCTGGTTCAGGGCGCTATTGGCGGCTCTGGCGGCGCGGCTCGTGTCGGCAACCTTGTCTTTAATGCCACGGGCGCAAAGACTTTTGAATCGACCATCCAAGCCGTGTCTTTGACGACACAAGGCACAGGGATCGTCAATCTCGGCGGCAACGTAACGACGTCGGCCGCGCAGACCTACAACAGCGATGTTGTCCTGACGTCGGATGTCACCCTCCGCGGTGTTGATGTCGATATCCAGGGCGATGTGGACAGCGACGCGACGACGGCTAGGTCTTTGACCGTTGTCGCCACTGGTGACTTCTCTCTCTCGGGCGCTTTTGGGGCGAGCCGTCATCTCCTGAACCTCGCCATTGATGCGACAAACGGCATCTCACTAAGCGGCGCCATCACCACCGATGGCACGCAGACCTATGTCGGCAATGTCACGCTCACCGGTGATACGACCCTGACCGGAACGGCGATTACGCTGAACGACACGATTGACAGCGCAAGCGGATCAACTGATTATGACCTGACTGTTACCGGTTCTGGCGACACAACATTTGGCGCCGCGATTGGTAATACGCGCGTGCTGGGGATCCTAAAAGTTGATGGCGGCGGCAAGGTGCTGCTCAATGGCGGGATCGTAAAGACCGCCGGTGCGCAAACATATATCGATGCTGTGGAACTCGGTGTGGCTTCGACGCTCACCGGATCTTCAATCAATCTGTACAACACCCTCTCGGGTGCGTTCGCGCTGCAAATCACTGGTGATGCTGAATTTGGTGACGCTGCCGGATCGCGCAACGATGCTCTCTCTCTGGCGTCACTTTCGGTGTCAGGTGACGCGGCGTTCCATGTTCAGTCCATCACGACGACGGGCGCGCAGAGCTATGGCGGCAATGTTGACTTCAACGCAGACGCAGCCCTGTCGGCCGTCGGGTTCACGGTCGCTGGGACTTGGAACGGGGCTTACGACGTCACCGTCGATGCTGGTGCTGGAAACGTCCTAATCGAAGGTGCAATTGGCACATCATCAAGCGCGGTCGGCAATGTCAGCTTTGATGCTGACGGCACAAAGACCTTCAAGTCGACGATTGATGCGGTTTCGTTGACAACACAGGGCACGGGGATCGTTAATCTCGGCGGCAACGTGACGACCTCAGCCGCGCAAGCCTACAATAGCGATGTTGTCTTGACATCGAATGTGACGCTTAGCGGCACCAATATCGCAATTCAGGGCGATGTGGACAGCGACGCGACGACCGCTAGGTCTTTGGCTATTGACGCAACAGACTTCTCCCTCGCGGGCGCTTTTGGGGCCGATCACCATCTCTTGAACCTTGCGATTGAGGCGACAAACGGCATCTCGCTGGGCGGCGCCATCACAACCGACGGCACGCAGACTTATGATGGCAATGTAACGCTCACGAGCAACACGACCCTGACCGGGACGGCGATCACCCTGAATGACACGATTGACAGCGCAAGTGGCTCAACGGCCTATGACCTGACTGTTACGGGCTCTGGCGACACAATTTTCGGCAATGCGATTGGCAACACAGGCGTACTTGGCGCCCTTACCGTTGATGGAGGCGGCAAGACGTTCCTCAATAGCGGGATCGTCAAGACAACTGGTGCACAGACATATTCCGATGCAGTTGAACTCGGTGCAGCGACCACGCTGACCGGCAGCGTGGTGTCCTTCCTCAACTCCGTTCTGGGCGGTTCGGGTGCGAACACGTTCGCTTTGGATATCGTTGGCGACACCATTCTGGGCAGTTCAAGTGGCACGACTGATACCATCACGGGCTTGGCTTCGCTTGACGTCAGGGGCACGACAGTCATCGAAACCGCAACGCTGACCTCGACAGGCCCGCAGCGGTTCCGTGGCAATGTGACGCTCGGCACAGCAACAACGCTGACCACCACGGACAGCGCGATCACCTTTGACGCAGAGCTGGGCTCAGACACGAACTCCTCCGCCCGGAATCTCTCGATTGCGGCGGGTGCGGGCAATGTATTGTTCGATGATGTGGTCGGTGCATCTGGCGCGCTGGGCGCTGTGACGCTGGTTTCGGCAGGCAATGTGACCTTCTCCGACACCCTTGATGCCGCAAGCTTCACGCAGAACGCAGGCACAGGCGAGACGATCTTTGGCGGCACGACCACTCTGGGCGGCGTGCTTAATTTTACGGGCACCAAGCTGACCGTCAATGCGGCTGTTACCGCGGGTGACAATGTCATCATCAACAATGCCGGTCTGTTCACCGCCGGCGGTGCAATTGATACGGATGGTGCCTTTACCCAGTCTGGCACGGGTGCAAACAGCCTGGCGAACGACATAACCGCCATCGGTTCCATCGCGTTCGGTACAGCCGTTACCTTAGCCAATCATGTTGCCCTTGCAACGACCAATAGTGACGTGACATTCAGTTCGACGCTGGGCTCAGACACGAGCGCCTCCGCCCGGAATCTCTCGATTACGGCGGGCACTGGCACTGTTGCATTTTCGCAGGCTGTTGGCGCCGGTACGGGCAGTGCGCTTGGCGCGGTCACGCTGGTTTCAGCTGGTGACGTCGGCTTTTCAGAAACGCTCAATGCAGCCAGTTTCACGCAGAACCTGGGCACAGGGACAACGGTCTTTTTGCAGGCCGTCACGCTTGGCGGCGCGTTTGATTTTACGGGCACTGGTCTCATCAGTGGAATTTCGGCCACCCTCACCACGGGTGGAAATGTGAGCATTGCCAATACTGGCCGGTTCATTGCCTACGGCGCGATTAACACAGCCGGCACATTCACCCAGTCGGGTGCCGGTGCCAACTCCCTTGCGAACGACGTAACTCCAACGGGTAACATCATAACAGCAACGGGTGACATCACGTTCAGCTCGGCGGTCACGCTGACGGGCAATACAACCCTTGTCGGAACCAACATCACGCTGAACGACACGGTGAAGAGCGGCAGCTCGGCAAGCGCCTTGACCGTAACCGGCAGCGGCACGACGACCTTTGGCGGCACAGTCGGCGCTGGCACCGGTTCCGCCTTGGCATCGCTGACGGTGAACGGCTCAGGCACGACATTGCTCAGTGGCGGTTCGGTCAAAACCGCGGGCGCGCAGAACTTTGGCAATGCGGTCACTCTGGGGGCAAATACGGTTCTAACGACGGACGGCGGCGCCGTCGTCTTTGATGAAGTGATCGACACTGCAACGAGCAGCGCGGCGCGAAACTTGACTGTTGATGCCGGTTCAGGCGGGGTTACATTCTCCAAGGCTTTGGGCTTCACCGAGGCATTGGCTGCTGTGACGGTGAACAGCACTGGTCTGACCAAATTTGGAAATAGCGTAAACGCGGCGTCGGTAACGACCAACGCAGGCGGCACGGTTGAGCTGTTCGGTAATGTCACGACAACGGGCGGTGCACAGACCTATAATGACGCGGTGACGCTCAAGAACGACATGGTCGTTACGGGCTCGACAGTCAGCTTCCTCGATGCGGTTACGGGTGGTGGCCATGCGCTGACGATCAGCGGCGCAGCTGAGCTTGGGACTGGGGATGCAGGTGATACGTTCACCGGTCTCAGCACCTTCAGCGTCACCGGCGCAACCACCCTCGCGACCGCGTCGATAAATACAAGTTCTTCGCAGTCGTTCACCGGCGCGATTACGCTCACAGGCAACGCCACGCTCAATGGCACAGGCGTGACCTTGGGTGGCGCGGTTGATGGAGCCTTCGCGCTTACCGTTACGAATTCAGGTATCACGACTGTCAGTGGCGCTGTTGGCGGTGCAACCCAGTTGACCAGCTTCACCGTAAATGGCGGCGGCACGCTGAACCTCGCCAATGGAAGCGTCAGCACAACGGCTGCTCAAAGCTATGACACCATCTCGGTTGGCGGCAATGCGACCTTGCTGGCTTCGACGGTATCGATCGGTTCGATCAGCGGCAGTGGGAATGCCAATTTCACCATTGATGGCAATGCTGTCTTGGGCACGGGTGCTGCCTCTGAATCAATCCAAGGTTTGACGTCGCTTGCCGTCACCAATGGTGCGACGACGATTAACCTAGCTTCCATCCAGACGTCGGGCACTCAGTCCTTCGGTGCGGCCACGCTGCTCCAGGCGACGACGCTCACAACCACCAATTCTGCGGTCACCTTCGGCGGTGCGGTCAATGGTGGCTTCGCGCTCGACGTGTCGGTTGGTTCAGGGGATGTGACCTTCACCAGCACCGTTGGTGCAACGACACGCTTGGGAGCGGTTCACCTTGCCAGCACGGGCCTGATGACATTCGGCGCTGCGGTTAAGGCCGCATCGCTGTCAACGAACACCAACAGCACCGTTTTCATCGGCGGCGATGTCGATACCACGGGTGCGCAGACGTATAATGATGCAGTTGTCCTGACCAACGACGCTATTCTGACGGCGACGAACGTATCGTTTAACCAGGCCGTTAATAGCGACACGACGGCGCGCGCGTTGACCGTTACGGCCTCGGGCACAGCGACATTTGGCAGCGCCGTTGGTGCGGGCAGTGCGTTGGCTTCACTGACGGTTAACGGCAGTGGCACGACGTTGCTCAATGGCGGTTCTGTTTCAACCACGGGCGCGCAGAATTTTGGCAATGCTTTCACCTTGGGTGCAAACACGGCGTTGACCACGAGCAACGGCAACGTCAGCTTTGGCGCAACTGTGAATTCAGCTGAAGCACAGGCGGCAACACCTGCGACCTTGTCGATTACAGCAGGTATAGGCGATGTCAGCTTTGCCGGTGCTGTTGGCGGGGCCACTTATTCGGGGTCGAGCACAACAGGTGCTTTGGGCGCTGTGGCTCTGGTCTCGGCGAGAGGCGTCTCCATCGGTTCGGCCTTCAAATCTGGCGCAATCGCAATTGCAAATTCAGGTGTCTTAACAACATCAGCAAATGGCGATATTGTAACGACCGGCGCCTTTACGCAGTCCGGCAGCGGCACAAACAGCCTGGCTGGCGATATCACAGCAAGTGGAAATATTGCCCTTGCGGGTGCCGCCATACTGACGGGTGACGTTGCGATCATCACCAGCGGATCCAGCGGCACGATTGATCTGGCTGCGGTCAACAGTGACGGGGCAGGCGCGGCGAAGAGCCTCTTGCTCAAGTCGTCTGGCGGCCTGACAATTGATGCAGCCATGGGTGCTTTGAATCCGCTGGGGACCATTTGGATTGAAGCCGCCGGCGTGGGCCAGGGCGTTCGGACCAACTCAAACAACTCTATCGTCACTGGCAGCGGTTTTGCGATCAAAGCGAGCAAGCTCGCCATCACTTCTTCCGGTCTTGTCGACCTGATCCACCCGGACAACGTCGTTGCCACTATTGCTGCGGCGTTGAGCAACAATGCCGACTACCGCTTCACGAACTACAGCAGTGCAGGCGTCACCATCGGCACAATCGTCAATCCGTTTGACGGTGCCGTGAGCATTTCGGGCCTGAAGGCCACAGGCGCCTCAAACACGTCAGACGCCTCGTTCGTCGTCGGTGGCTTGTTGTCGCAGGACGCGAACGCCGTCATCCGTCTCGGCGGCAATTTGAACATCAATGCACAGCCAAATACGCTGCGCGACGTTGCGTTCAATAACACCGGGACGGGTGCGCTTGGTACAACGCTCGGCAACACACTCGTTGCGGGCAACTACGATCTGCAGTCGGTTGGTAATGCGACACAGGCTGCAGATGTAAACGCCAATCTTGAGGACGCCTATCTTCAGGTTGGCGGCAACTTCAACCTGACCGGCGGCGGAACGTTTGTTCAGGGCGATTCTCCGCTGAACGTGTTTGGCTTTGGAGCGGGCACCGCGCAGGTCAACACGATTAGCTTGAACGGTGTCATCACGCTGTCCGTCAGCGGCGGAAAGCTTGTGGGTACCTCCAACTTCGCCACATTCGACGCCAACAACAACAACTCCTGCCTGACCGGTTGCGCCTCGGTTGATTTGACGACCGGCGGAACAGTTAACGAAATCACGGTCATTTCTCAGGCCGGCGGCAAGACGATTGTTTCGGCAGGCACCAATGCCGGGTCTGCTGTTCAGCTTTCTGAAGTTAATGATGTCCGTGGCGTGGTCAGCATCATGACAGCGGGGGCCTATACGGATCTCGGTTCGGCTGTGGAAACGGGGGTCAAGACAGACGCTGCGATCTCACTGAACAACAATCTCGTCATCACAGTGCAGCAGAGCGACGCCAATGCGGGATCTTCTGTCGCCGGTAAGGGCGCCCTTGACCTTGGCTTTGACAATGCCTTGGGCGGGACGATCTCTGCCAATGCCTTTGGCATGGAGGTGACCCTCAAGAACACGCAGGCTTTGTCACTTGGAACGGTGCAGGGCACAACAGTTCGGCTCACGACCACGAGCGGCGGCATGACGCAGGCCACCGGCGGCGCGATTGTTGCGGACAAACTGGTAGTCGCCGCAGCAGACGATGTAACGTTTACCAATTCGAACACCGTTAAGGTCCTCACCGCCAATGTCGCAGGTGATTTCAGCCTGACAAACGGCCGCGCTCTGGAAGTTGGTGACGTCTCAACCGGGGTGACCACCACGGCCGGTGGCAATGTGACCATTGAAACAAAGGCTGGCAATCTCAAGCTCGTAAACGCGATTTCGAGCGGCAATAATGTGACGTTGGCGACCGCCGGTCTCTTTATCAATTCGGTCGGCGCATCTGCCCTTAACCTTGGCACCGGCGGCGTCTGGCGCATCTGGTCGCAGGATCCGGCGAATGACACGCTGGGTGGCCTCACACCGGGCTTCAAGCAGTTCAATGCGATATATGGCACCACGACTGTTCTGGGCGCGAGCAATGAGAATGGGGTGCTTTACACTCTGGCGCCGACTGTTTCTGTCGCGATTACGGGGACTGTCAGCAAGGTCTATGATGGCACACGGACCGTCACGCTAACCGGCAACGATCAGGTCAACTATGTCGTGACCGGCGCAAATGGCAGCGATGTTGTGAGCGTAAGTGCAGCGAGCTTTACGTTTGATACGAAGGATGTCCTGCGCGACTCCAACAATGCTGTGTTGTCGACCAAGGTGGTCACCGCCTCGGGCGTGACGTTCACAGCTGTGGATTCCACCGCGCAAGACGCAATCTCAGTGTTCGGTTATCAGCTTTCCGCGACCCCGGTCACAGGGGCGATCGGCCGCATCACCACCAAAACAGTGAATCTCACAGGGCTGAACGATGCCCTGACAAAGGCCTATGATGGCGACGTTGCAGCCATCATTGATAGCAATGCCGTTCCTGTTCTTCTCAGCACGGTTGCGGCAGGGTCTGGGTCAGTTACGGACTCGAAGCCTTACCTTCTGGACGATGTGTCCATCACAGGTGCAGCGGCGGGCACGTTCAACAGTAAAGACGTTCTCACAGCAAACTCCATCGCCTTTACAGGCTTGTCATTGTCGGGCGCGGATGCCGGAAACTATAGCCTGAATCTGACTTATGCAGGATCGATCACGCCTTATGTGGTGAGCCTGACCGGCACGCGCGTTTATGATGCGACGACCGATGTTGCGGCATCGAAGCTTGTGATCGGCACGCTTGTGGGCAGCGAGACGCTGACGCTTACGGGCGTGGGCACTGTTGCTGATAAGAACGTGGCGACTGGC
>CAIMDB010000007.1 GCA_903839675.1 uncultured Sphingomonadales bacterium | reverse complement strand
GGTCGTGCTGTCATAAACCTTGCTGGTCGCACCCGTGAGCGACACGCTCAGCGCCTTGGGCGTGATCTCCCCAATCGCGCCGCTGACGGTCGTCGAAGGTAAGACATAGTTGGTCAGCAGCGTGCCGCTGCCCGCTGTAAAGTCAGCCGGCGAAAGATCAGCGGTGACAATAATCTGCGAACCCGCATTTTTGCTGGCATAGTTGCCGCCCGACTGGCTGATGCTCAGGCTTTCACCGGCCACCAAACCATCAAACACAAAGTTGCCCGCAGAAAGCTGCGCCGCCGTCGTGCTGTCATAGATCTTGCTGGTCGAACCCGTCAGCGACACGCTCAGCGCCTTGGGCGTGATCTCGCCAATCGCGCCGCTGAGAATCGTGGGCAGAGCGTAATTGGACGCCAGCGTATCGCTTCCACCTTCAAACAATATCTGGGAACGACCCGTCGTGACTATAATCGCGTTACCGACATCCTTGCTCGCAAAATTGCCGGTTGCACTGGTCAGTGTCAGGCTTTCACCATCAAGCACGCCGGAAACGTTGAAGTTGTCCGCAGTGAGCGTGGCCGACGTGGACCCGTTGTAAACCCGGCTCAATGCGCCGGTAAGCGACACGGCGAGCAACTTGGGCGTGATCTCACCAATTGAGCCGCTCAATGTTGTCGACGGCAAGACATAGTTGGTCAGCAGCGTGCCGCTACCCGCTGTAAAGTCAGCTGGCGCAACGTTAGCTGTGACGATGATCTGGGAACCTACATTCTTGCTCGCATAGCTGCCCGATGTCTGCGCAAGGCTAAGGCTTTCACCAAGCACAACGCCGGATAGCGCAAAGTTACTTGCCGAGAGAGAGGCTGCCGTCGTTCCGTCGTAAGCCCGGATCACCGCGCCCGTAAGTGAAACGGTCAGTTCCCTAGGCGTGATTGTGGCCGCAAGGGACGTGGCACCCGAGAAACTGTAACCGAAGACCGGCTTGTCTGACGCATCAAGCGCAGAGACCGACAAATCAGAGAGCAGGAATGACGCGGCAGTTGATGCATTTGCAGAGGAAAACTGCCCCGTAGCTCCACCCAATACAGTAAGGACATCCCCCGAGACCGAGCTTGACACCGTCAGCGATGGAAGCTGCCCATTAAACGCCGTTGTCCCATCATAAACCTTCGTGACCGGGCTCGCGGATGTGACCGTAAACGTCGGTGCAAACGCATAAACAAAACCATCCTGGCCCGGCGCCACGAACGAATGGAAATTGCCTTCCAGATCCTCAGGACTGACGCCATAGGCCTTAAATTGATAATCTAGCCCGCCCGCCAGATCAGATGTCCCACCCGAAAACGGGCTCTGATTTCCGCTGTAGACGCGCCAACTGCCGTTGCTGCTGTCAAGCGCGGTCGGATTAACTGACTCATTTATAAACCGGGTCAGTGTGCCAAGGCTGATATCACCCGTTGCCGTGATCTGCGCATTTGCGCCAATCCGAAGGGTGCCCATCGCACCCGCCGACAGATGAGCAAGTGGTTGCGAGGTTCCGATGGTTCCTAAGAAGGACAAATTCCCGTCCGATGCGATCCGGAGCCCAAAACCGCCGTTGATCGCCCCTGTAAGGCTTGCATCAGGGGCTATCGGAGCGGCAACAGAGCCGCCGGGCAGCATCGAGACGACAATCATGTCGTCGCCGCCTGCGGTGGTCAGTCTGAAATAGTTTGTACCTGTGGGCGCATTTGAACTGCCATTGCTGAACAAGTTGAAGTCGCCGCTTGATCCATCGCTGAAGATTCCGAAATTCGAGCCATTGGCTAGTGGCTGGCCGATCAGTTCCTGCGTGAAATCCAAAGGACTGCCCGCGGAGAACACAAAGCCGGAAAAATCTGCCGGGCCAAATGTGCCGTTGCCGCCGGAGGATCCCTGCACGGTCACGCTGTTGATCGTGAAGCCATTTCCAAGCGCGTCGAAGCTTGAATATCCTCCAGAGTTGTTGAACTCGACGGGGTCAAACTCAAAAAGCCCGACCGCGCTGGCATTGTTTTGGAACTGCGAGCCGCTCCATGTGACTTGGAGCGACAGGCCCTGTGTCGTACCGCCAGTAGCGACCGGGCCGCCACCCGCCTGAACTGGGAGACCCGTAACAAATTCAATTGCACTATCTGCTTCTAGGGTGACCGCTTTTGTCAAAGACACAGGTCCGCCTGAGGTGAAACGCAACGTGCCGCCACCTAGAATGATATTACCCGCGCCCAATTGCGTTTCCGACGCAACCTCAAGCGCCCCAGCGCTGACGCGCGTACCACCAGTGTAGCTGTTGGCGGCGCCGAGCCGAAATGTCCCTAGCCCTGTTTTGTCGAGCGATCCGCCATCGCCCAAAAACGTCAGTGAATTGCGACCAAATGTTCCAGGATCAGTATCAAGAAAGAGCGTTCTCGATCCTAACAGGACCTGACCGGCGCGGGTTGACGTATCTGTGACGAAGTTACGGATAGAGGTCGATGAGGAGGTGATACCCTCCAAGTCGATAACAGCCCCGTCACTGCCACCGACGTCCAACCCGGCTGCGCTCACGATGCTGCCGTTGCCGGCAAGTTTGAGGGTCGCGCCGTCGACCTTGATCAACCCTGAGAAGCCTAAATCACCTGTCAAAGTGAGAGCGCCGCCACTGATCTTGAAAATGCTCGACGCCGGACCTGAAATAATGCCGGAATAATTATCTGCCGCGAGGCCGCCAACAACGTCCAACGTTTTCCCGTCCGCCATGTCGACACGACCGGCACCTAACAACGATTTGATTGTCGTTAAATTGGCTGTCTGCGGTGCGGCAAGATCAAGTATTCCACCAGCGTTGATAGAGATTGACGCATTTTGCAGCGCATCGCCTGACGCTGACAGCGTCCTCAGTCGGCCCGATTCAATCGAGATGGTCGCCACATTGGCGTCGCCCGACAATGAAAGCGCGCCCGTGCCTGCCTTGGTCAGTATCGCACCTGTCACGGCGCCAGAAATGAAGGCGTCACCCGTGGTACTAATCTTGATGAGGGCGTTGCTATCGGCAGTGATCTTTGCCGCGGTGAATGTTCCAGACTTCGTGTTGAGTCCTGCAAGATCACCTAAGGTACCTGCGTCAACATTGAAGGATATATCGCCCGTTCCGGCATCAACATTGAGACTCGATGTCGCGCCCGATGCGCTGTTGACCGACCCGCTAAACAGCACATCGCCTTGCGTTACGAGATTAACACTGCGGTCCAGAACGACCGGACCGGAAAAGGTGATGTTGGATTGTGTCCCAAGTCCGCCGTTGGCCGCCAATTCGCCGTTGGCCGTGTGAAAATACGACCCAAAACCGTTGTCACTCAATGATTGTCCATCAAGCCCAAAGCTAACGGTGATCTCATCCCCGCCGCCACTTTCTCCGAAAAGGACGAGGATGGGATAATATTGTCCGGCGACGAGCGGTTGATCCGTGGTGGCAGACTGAAATTGAACCGGGTGCCCGCCTCCATTTCCAACAAGTGGGCTGACAAGAGAGGTGGTGATAACATCGCTCTGTAACAGGTTGAGCGACTGGCCGGCATTTCCGAGGAAAAGATGCGATGCATCATCGCTCGCCGTTGCAAATGTATAGATCCCAGTTTCTTGGGGCCTGAAATAACCAGAAAACTTGACTGAATAGCTTTCGCCAAGCTCACTACCCGGGGTGATGGTGTTTATAGATGTAAAGGGCGAAGAGAATCTTGGGTCAGCTAGCGGGACTGCAGTCGCAAAAAACGACGGAACATCATCATAATAGCCATCATATTTTATACCAATCAGGCCGTCGCTGATCGCGGATCCTGATAGAAGCGAGATGTTGGCGCCAAGCCGGGTAAGGCCGATGCCGTCATTGTTTTGGTCCGTCAGGAACGAAACATTCAGCGAACCTTCTGACGACGTGATGTCGGCGCCTGCCAGCGTTTCTATGTTGTTGTTGGCAGAGAAGGTAAGCGACGCATCCGTGCCGGCGGTCTTCAGGATGCTCGAAGAAACCACAATGTTTCCTGAATTTGCACCAGTGCCAATGGCGTTGATGGACACCCGCTGACCCGCATTCAAGAGATACTGCACCGTCGCCGGGGTCAAAACCCCTGCAGATCCCGACGTATTGGAAATTTCAATGTTGTTGGCATTGAACTTCAATTGTGCCGCTTCACCCGGTCTTGCCGTTGGCGAACCGTTTAGGCCAGACAGGTCTATGGACGAATAATAGGCGTCAATGGTGCCACCGGCTCCGGAAATGCTGCCGCCATTGGCGTAGAACAGTCCATTTGCAGAGATGAACGATCCGGCATCATTATAGTCTGTCATCAGGGTGATGAGACCGCCAGCGCCCGTTTCGCCTGCACTTGCATCAAAGGTGGAGCCGGTATTTGCGTAGATTTTTGTCGGTGACGCCGACATGCCAGATACAGGCCCGCGTCCAATTAAGATCGACCCGCCTCCGGCACCGCCAGTTGCCAAAAACTGGCTGGTGGACGTGGCATAGATGTTTGTCGCCTTAACGGTAATGAGACCACCGGTATCGGCGGCTGCCGCGCCCGAAGCCTTCAACGTACCCGACACGCTAATGTCACCCGTCGGGCCTGCATCCAGCGTGATTTCACCATTCGTTACAGACACACTATTGGCTTGCACCAAGCCCGCATTGTTGATGACACTCGCGGCAAAAGCAGATGCGGCGCGCGCAGTCATCAAAACGCGCCCACCATTTGCGATCAACTGGCCATTGGCGGTGTTGGTAATGCCGCTGCCCTGCGCTGTGGACGGCTCCGAAACAACGAAGGAAATGAGCTTATCTGCGGAAAACGTAAGCGACATGGCGCGACCTGATCCGATCGCGACGGTGCCGAGTTGAGCTTGCACGGTGCCTGAATTTTCAACACGATGCCCAGCGAGCACAGCATAGCCCGAAGCTGTGATGATACCCCTATTCTCAACTACAGCCGGGTTGTCGCCCGCCAGATTGAACGCGTTGGTGGCGGCATCAAAATCCGCATCGGCAATGCCCATTGTCGTCGCCAGAAAACCGGCGGCATTCACCCGTCCGTTGGCGCCAACGAGGACGCCTGTCGGATTTAAAATCCAAACCTGTCCATTCGCATTGACGGTCCCGTCGATCTGCGATTGAGCAATGGGGCCACCGCCGGTCGGGCCAACCACGCGGTTGAGCGTGATAGAACTAGAGCTAGGCTGCACAAATTCGAGCGTGTCGCCGGAAGCAACCGACAAATCAGACCAATTGATAATCGCGCGGGCGCTTGTCTGCGTGACCGTGGTTTGCGTGCCGCCAGTCGGCTTCTGTGAAGAAACAACTCCGGTTATCGTGCCGCTTGGGACTGAAATGTCGCTGGCGTGCGCGGCAGAAAATGCAGTGCTGCTGACAGCACCCAAAAGCATCAATCGGAAACGACGAGATGAAAACATCAGAAAGCGACCAGTGCATTAAGATTGAAACGTTGTTCGTTGCGCTCACCACTGGTGACGCTTCTGCGGGCCTGCGCGCCTTGCAAGTCAAGATTGACCCTGCCGAACACCACAAAGCGGACGCCAAAACCTAGCGAACTGATCTTGTTCGTCGATTTTGGTTCAGCTTCATAGGCAAGCGTCGTCGCGCGGGCGAAATCCCCAAAGGTGTAGAGCTGCACGCCTTCGATGAGCGTCGGGAGGGTGTAGGGAAGCGCGTATCGCAACTCTCCAGAGAGGCCGAGGCCGCGTTCTCCACCTATGAGCGACGGATCATAGCCACGACCAATAGCGGTCCCACCAAAGGAAATCGTTTCGCCGGAGGTTAGCCGATCGGTCGTATATTGACCCTGCACATTGACTTGCAGGGAGATACGCGGCGTCAGGCGCTGCGTGCGCTGCAGGCTATAGACCAGCCGCTGGAAATTTGGCTGGAAACCTTGGACAGATGAAAATTCGGCAGAAGCGTCATTCGCGCCGAACAGGCCCAGCCCCTGAAACAGAGAGAGCGAAACATTGGTGTCGCCGCTCAACCAATTGGCCTGTTGCCAGCTGAGCGTCGCTTCCGCGACTGTGCTCCTGTCATCCGAAATCAGTTCGCCCAAGATGGTCGTCTTGTTGCGGTTGAGGGCAAGACCGAGGTCCAGATAGATGGAATTGGCGCGTCCGCGCAGGAGCGGCGTGCGAAGGCGGGCGTTGAGCGAGAGAACATTGCTGCGCACGTCCAGATCCGCAACTGCACCCCCCGGGCGCGCAAAGGCGATCAAGCCACCAAAGCTGCCAATCAAGCCCCGCGTATTGAGGGGCATTGCATAACGGACATTTGCCGAACGCAACTCCTTCACATGTGCGCCAGCCCCGGACAAGGTGACATCTAAAGCACCGGGCCGACCCAGCGGCTGAAAAAATGTTCCGCCAAGAGAATACGATAGCGGTCCAAGAATGTCTGACGAGGTATTTGCAAACGTCGCCCGATATTGGTTCGGCGTGCGGCCCGCTGTCACAAGCATTTCTGAACTGCCGGGCACCCCGCCCTGCTGCAACACCGTGGAACCGGTGACACCGGGCATGTCGTTGAGGATCAACATGCGCCGCTCAAGGTCGGAAAACCGCGTCGGCCGGTCTTTTGTGATGGGTCCGACTACGCCTTCAGCAAGACGCGTAGAGGCCGGGTTAGGTCCATCTACGAAGACCTGATTGATATAGCCTTCGAGAACCTGAACCTGCAGTTCGCCATTTTCCACCTTTTGCGGGGCCACAAAGACCCGCGTCAGGAAAAAGCCTTCTGCACGATATTTATCTTCAAGCTTCTGCGCAGCATCGCGCAGGTCCTGCAGGACAATCTTGCGACCTTCTAATGGTGTAAAAATGGCATCGACTTCATCAGCCGGAAAATAAGTGGCGCCGGTGACTTTGATCGAAGCGACAGAAAACTCCACCTCGTCAATCGCGCGCGGCACAGCCGATTTTTCCGGGCTTTGGATGCGGAAATCATACGCGTTCGGCGGCAGCGGCAACGGCTCCACCCGTTGGCGAGAAATATCGCTCTGGGGTGGCAAGACAACCTGACCGACAGCCGTGGTTGCCGGCAAGACAGTCAGCCCGACTGCCATCACAGCGCAACCACCTGCCCGACGCCGGCGCGTCTTGGATGACAGCTTATTTGTCATCCATCACCACCCGTGCCGATACAATGCCGTTGTCCATGCGCTTGACATGGAACTGGACAATGGGGTCCTCCGGGAAGGCAACTGCCAAATCGCGGAAGGCGGCTTCCGCCCCGGTGCCTTCTGACGTCAACAAGGCATAGGCCGCGCCATAGCCTTGGATCATTGCCGGATCTTCCGTTTCCGCAATAGGACTGTAGAGCCCTGTCGGCGTCGTCTTACCCTTCAACACAATGTCCCCGATCTGGCGGAACTTCAAATTAGGGCAGCGTTCGACGGCATCTTCGGTGCAACAGACCCGCGTGCCGAAATACTTGTTTACGCCCTCGGTGCGCGCGGCCGTGTTGACCGTGTCACCCAAGGCTGTGAAATCCATCCGGGATTGCGATCCGAAATTGCCGATCACCGCTTGACCGGTGTGGATGCCGATCCGCGTCACCCCGATGGGAATGTCACGGGCATTGCGATCCTTACGGAACGCTTCTGCATAGGCGTCCAGTTCCAGCGCGCAGCGCACTGCGCGCTCTGCGTGGTCGGTCTGCCGAATGGGTGCATTGAAGATGGCCATGATGGCATCCCCGATGAACTTGTCGATCGTGCCTTCATATTTGAGGATGATTTCGCACGCGCCGTCCAGATATTCGTTGAGAACGTCGGAAAGCTCTTCCGCGCCCAGCAGTTCCGACGTGGTCGTAAAGCCTGCAATGTCCGTGAAGATGAAGGTCGCTTCCTGACGGTCGCCGGAAATGCTGACCGAGCTTGGGTTTTTAACCAGCTGATCGACCACCGCCGGTGACACATAGCGAGAGAATGTGCCTTGAACGAATTCCCGCTGCTTGCGTTCGGCGCGCCCGATGAACACGTCCATCATCCAGATCGACAGCGCAAAGGCGATCGAAGGACCGATCAGCGGCACCATTGGAAGGCCATAGCCAAAGCCAATGACAGCGCCGACCCAATAGGACCCGACAAGCACCAGACCGACGCCAACGTTGAAGACAATACCGCGCTTGAACAGGCTGACAGCAACCCCAAGAGCCGCAAACAGCGCGGTCAGCGAAACAACACCGTTGAATGGCATCTTAGGAGGTGCGCGACCTTCCAAAATCTGGCTGATGCCATGCGCCTGAATGAAGACGCCGGGCATGTTGCCCTGATCCCCGTCATCAATGATCGACAGCGGCGTGCGGTGGCGATCGGTGATAGACAGAGTTGCGCCGACAAGGACGATCTTGTCCCGGAAAAACTCATCCGGAAGGACAGAGACAAACTGGGCGGGAAAACTTGGGAATGGCTGCGTTTCAGCGTCGGGACGCGGACGCCATGCAATCTCTGCCGGCGTGAGCGGGGCTTTCCCGCCAAAAAGCGTCACTGCCTTTCGCACGAAGCCAGCGGGATGCGCGCCCGTATCCACCAACTTGCCCTTTTGCATCTCTCCACCCGGATTGATGCGGCGGACAAGGCCATCGAAGGGATCAGAGAGCAAATTGGCTTCGGCGCGCTGGTCGGCGCGCACAAAGGCGTTGAGGAAGGCCAACTGATCCTGATTGACGATGTTTGGGG
Organism: uncultured Sphingomonadales bacterium; assembly: GCA_903839675.1. GTDB lineage: Bacteria > Pseudomonadota > Alphaproteobacteria > Sphingomonadales > Sphingomonadaceae > Aquisediminimonas. Next base: position 230,397 of record CAIMDB010000007.1, on the reverse strand, counting down.
ACGATGTGTAGCTCATGAAGAGCGGCGTTGATGTGGTGTCGAGCACCGCCTTCAACTGCGCATCCTTTTCAGGCTCGGTCGGCTGGTCGACAATGACGTCGACGCCGATGACCTTTGCGCCCTTGGCAGACAATTGCGTGATCAGATCGGCCAGAAAGCCACGATCGACAGGCGAACGATAGGGGAAAGCCGTCAACGTATCTTCGTTGATCGCAACGACGACGACGTCCTTCGATGGCTCCATCGGCTTCTGCATGGCCGCAACGCGGATATCGGCCATCTTGTTTTCAAGATTGGTGAGCGGCGAGAAATATCGCACCGCACACACCGCCATCACCGCCGCCAGAATAGCGATCAGTACGGCAGATAACGCCTGTTTTTGCGCCTTGCTCATTCAGAAGTCCTTGCAGAAAGCGCCGGTGGGGATTGGGGCTGATCGAGATCTTTCTGGATCAAGCGAAAATAGGCATCCGCCTGCTGCACGCAGGCCTTTTCCAGCATCCATGAACTGAGCACCAAGGGGTCCGTCACGTCCTTGGGGATCATGTTGATGCTGATGGCATTGTCTTGCCCGGGTACAGCGATCAGGAAGGTTTTCACGCCGTCCAATTTGGCAAGGTCGGGCGCAAGCATCCGGTCCTGTCCGGACTGCCAAGCGAAGTCAGCCCGCCAGGATCGGTCAATCGGATAGACTGTGAACGGGGTTTGTTCGGTGGCATCAGGACGCCACCAGACGGGGCGCTCACCCTCACGAATACAGCGGGCACCGGGGCGGGAGATATCAATGAGCCAAGGATCTGGCAGAGGCGCTGCATTGGCACCTGCGCGCACGGCCCCGACTTGGCTTGCCCGGTCATTCCGCGTGGAGATAAGTGCTGCGAGCGCCGCGCGCGGGTTTTGCGTCCCGCCACCACCACCCTTGGCAATCACGCCTGCATAAATCCCGCGGAGCGTCACGGCGCGGCCATCCGCACCGATGATCGTCACCCGCTCCCCATCCTTCAACTGGATTTTTGCCGCACTGTCGACGCGCATGCCGGGACGTAGGCCCCCGCCACGTGCTTCAACGACGGTCATGGGCGCAGCAAGGCAGGCTTGGGCAGATAGGAGACTGCCAACTGCCAGCGACAAAAAAGTCCGGACCTGGGTCATTGCTTCGCCTCTTCTGAAAGCGGTGTCGTAAGACCATCCCCGATGACGACGAACGCGGCCCAGAAGAAGGGATGTGCCGTCGCCGGATTGGTGAAGAGACGTGCTTGTGCCGCCTGCAAAGCCTCATCGACCGAAGTCGCTTTGGCCTCACCCATGACGTTGAACATTGCAGACATCAGCGCGCTGGTTGCAGCCGATGGGACTTGCCAATGAGAAACGACCAAGCTTCGCGCGCCTGCCTGAAAGAAGGCGGAGGCAAGACCAGAGAGCGATTCACCGCCATTGGCCTTTCCAGACGCGGCAGTATTGCACGCCGACAGCACGACAAGGTCGGCCGGGATAGACAGGCTGGAAATCTCACTGGCATCCAGAAGCCCATCAAGCTCAGCGAACGTTGGTGTCTGCGCAGGCGGTGTCAGCACAACACCGGGTTGCGCCTGACATTTGAGCTCGCTTGGCAACAAACCGTGCGTCGCAAAATAGAGAATTCGATAGTTGGCCAAATTGCGGTCGCGGAGCGCAGCCTCATTCGCTTGCGCCCCCAATAGAACGTCCTTCTTGTCCGCCCTCAGGATCCGGGCGACTTCTCCAATTTCCCGCTCCGTATCTGGCAAAGATGAAAGGGAGCGAAGGAGTGACGCAGGCACGATGCCATTCGCGCCGCAATCATTTCCAAGCTTCACCTCAACAGGCGCCAACTGCCGCACCACGCTGGGTGGGGCCAGAACAGGGTTCCCAAAGGCCAGCAGAGTGCGGGCATGGGTGCCTGTAAGACGCGTCGAGCGGAGCGCAACGAAGCTGGCGATTGTCGGGCTGTAGGAAACGTTCAGATCCTTCACCAACCAGCGCGCGGTGCTATACTGGCTGGCCTGCGGCGGCTGGGTGACGAGCAATGCAAAGGGCAGGTTCGCTAATGGCCCCGATGGAACCACCACAAGCCGCTTCATCTGCGCCAAATCCGCGGAAAGCTCGCCAAATAGGGTCCCGTACAGATCATGGGCGGCTTCAAGGTCAAAGTCGTTGACGCTTCTGCCTTGAATTTCCAGCCCGCGCCGCAGCCGCGCGACCGCCTCTTGCAGTGCCGCCTCCCCTGCCGGAATAGCAGCGAGAGAAATGCCGTCCTTCGTCATAAGCTGGGCGAAGGACCGATCCCGCCCAATGACAAAGGACAGGAGCCCTTCATCCTGTCGCAGACGGCTACGTACGTCGTCCAGCTTTGGAACGACTACATCTGTCATTGATGCAAAGTTCGGAAACCGCTTGGCCAGATCTTGACGGAGATCAGCAATCACTTTGCCTTGGGCGGCAATGTCGGCTGAATATTGATCCTCAGCAGCGGCGCTCCGTTCCTGCACGGGCAGCGATTGTTCAGTCGCGAGTTGAACGCGCAATTCCCGCTCTTTCTGGGTCGCAGTTTCCAACTGACGCAGGAGTGCCGCCAGTTCTGGATCACCTGCAGAACGCCGTGCCGATGTAAGGGCCATGGACCGATCAAACAGAGGCGAGCGCGTCAACTGCACAGAATCAAAGACTTCGGCATAGAGTCCCAGCCGCGCTTTTGGATCTTCATAACGCGCGGCTTCCTCTGCGACCGCGTCGAAAAAGGGAATAATGTCCTCAGCGCTAAACGGAACGCTGGCCTTCGGAAGCGTTTTCGCCACAGCCATGGCCTCACGAAACACAATAATGGCCGAAACGCTCATATGTTCTGACTGATAAGCGCGGGCCAAGGCGATGCGGGCCTGCAGCGTGGCCACGCCTTCTCCAAAGACCTGCTGGCGAATCGCAAGGGCGCGCTTCAGATAAGCTTCCGCAGCAGAAAGGCGCCCTTGAGCGCTACTAACATTGCCAAGCGTGACCAGAATGTCCGCTTCCCACCAGCGCGGCTCACCCTCTGCCTTTTTGATACCCAGCATGGCTTCCCCAACGCTGGCATAGGCGCTCGTCACGTCTCCTGTGCGCAGCAGCATGCTCGCTTCCAGGTTCAATGCCATAGAAAGCTCTGCCTCTGCCTCAGAAGCGCCCCCGGCAGAGGGCATCCCCGGCACTGCGCCGGCAGACGCCGCTTTGGCAGCAATGTCACGCCATTGCGCCGTTGATGCACGCGCCTGGACCAAAGCAGCGTCATAATCCCGCTTATTTGCCGCGATAAACGCACGATAGGCAGTTAACCGTGCGCGATCGGCAGCCTTGGGTGACTTTTCAACAATCAGCGCAGCGCGGTTGAGCAGCGCCTCTGCCTCATCATGCCGGCCCTGCGCGCTGACGGACATCGCCAAGTCCATAAGAATATCATTGGTCGCGAGGTCATCTTCCCCGAAAATACGGATCTGCAATTCGAGAGCGCGTCTGAACCCCGCCTCGGCCACGCCATAGTCAGACTGGCCGGATGCGGTCCGCGCCTGCCGGAGCACAGCCTTAATCGCGGATTGATCGGCCCCACTGCCAATTTTAATGGGAAGCGACCAGAGTGCCCGGACGAGGTTCGCCTGTTCGGCATCAGACCCCGTCAACGAAGGTAGGCCCATCATGATCCGCAACGCGGGATAAGCTGATGCGGATCCTTCCGCCACGCGCAGAATATTGTCTTCAGCACGTGCAAGCACCACAATTGGCCAACCGTCGCTGCGCTGACGGCAGGCAATCGTCAACACGTCGAACGTGCCATCTTTCATGGCCCGGCCCAGTTCGCATTCAAGCCGCTTGTCGATGAGACTGCGCTGCCGGCTCGACCCGAAAATCTCAGCCAAGCTGGTGCCTTGAGACCCAACGAGCGAGAATGTCAACCTGCCACTTTCAATGTCGCCGCACAAAAGATCAAGATCTGGTGAGAGCTGCCGCGCCGCAGGAGCGTTTGCTCCCATTTTGGTGACGCAAGATTCGCCGAGAAGCGTTCTTAAAGGAGGCTGTGCGGCAGCGTCTGTCGCCGCGCGGACATCAAGAGGTCTGACGACGACCAAAAGGGCGAGAAGCAAGGCCCCAAAAAACACGGAACGGCTGGTTTGGGGAGGCGCCAACCGCGCCCAAGCGTCTGCGTTGGGCCTTCGCCCGAGCAAAGATCCCAAAACGCCTTTTAATCCAAGCCAATCTCGCCCGCCGCGCAACAACATTTGCCTCCAGGCCCGCAAGAGCCCCGTTTAATCTCGGGCAGCAAACCCGAATGAGAGAGGCGTCCGGGGCAAAAGGGTCAACCAATTGCCTGAACGCCCAACATTTCTTTGATTCTCTCGCACAAAATCGTGCTGGCGCGTGATCTTTCGCGGCCAGATTGGTTCAATGGGAAGGCCGGTCGACAATCTGGGATGAGCTTAAATCTCGATTGGCTAGCTAAACCCTTGGTCAAAGCCGCCGAGATCAATTTGATCGAAGTTGGATGTGTGTTCCGCCAGACAGGCTGACTTCGGCACGAGACCGTCTGAAATGGTAGCGGAGGAGGGACTCGAACCCCCGACACGCGGATTATGATTCCGCTGCTCTAACCGACTGAGCTACTCCGCCCCAAACGTCCGAAACGCGTCGGGAAGCGCGCCTATAAGCAGCGACGCGCTTTGGGTCAACCGGGTGCGCGCATCGGATGGCCACTTCCAAAACGCCATGCCCCGGACAGTTGCCATGGCCCACCTAAATAATGCCAGACGGCGAGTCCGGAGATTTGCATCGGTCGCGGCTGGAAGCCAAGTTCAAGTTCCGCCAGCAGGGTGCGCGCAAGCGGCGGATCGACTTTGTTCTGAACGGTCACATGGGGGCGCCAACCGGCCTTATCCTGCGGAATGAGGAGTGGTGCAAAGCGATCGGCGATATCGGCGCGAATAGCGTCTAGCTCATCGCTCCGAACACGGAACGCCACGCCACGCCCCAGCGACATAAGGCCGATCAGCGACGCTTGAGGTGCGACATCCTTCGTGACCTGCCGGATATGGGTCGACAGTTCGTGTTCAATAGACATCGGCAAGTGATGAAACAGCGTCAGATGCGCGCGTAACACGTTGCGATCAGCCGGATAGTGCCGGCGCCTCAGCCCATCAAAATAGGAGAAATCAGCATCCCCCATCAGCGCCGTCACAATAAGCGGAACCGCCCGCCCGGGCGCGCCCAGCGCGTCGATCAAATTTCGACCTGACTGCCGAGCTCCACCACGCGGTTGGTGGGCAGACGGAAGAACTCCATCGCACTTTCCGCGTTGCGTAGCATCCAGGCAAAGAGTTTTTCCCGCCAGATTGCCATGCCGGGCCGCGACGACGGCAGGAGCGTCTGCCGGGCGAGGAAAAAGCTGGTGTCCATCATCTTGATGGGCGGGCCGCAGGCTGTGATACCAGCAAGGGCGGCGGGCACGTCCGGCTCTTCCATGAAGCCGAACTTCAAGATGAGGCGGTGGAAGCCCTGCCCTAGATCTTCCATCTTGCAGCGCCGGTCTGGGTCAACATAGGGCACGCCGGGAATCTGGACTGTCAGCAAGATCACCCGCTCATGGATAATCTTGTTGTGCTTCAAATTGTGCAACAAAGCGTGCGGCACGCCGTCTGGCGTCGACGTCATGAACACAGCGGTACCCGGAACGCGGGTCGCGGAATTGGCAGCTGAACTGATAAACACCTTCACCGGCATCGCGGCTTCACGCATGCGTTCCATCATCAACTTGCGGCCGCGCGACCATGTCGTGAGGAAGGTGAAAATGATCAGGCCGATGACGAGCGGCACCCAGCCGCCCGACGGCACCTTCGTCAGGTTTGCAGTGAAGTAAGCCGTATCGACGATGAAGAATAATGCGAGCAGCGGGACAATGTACCAACGGTTCCATTTCCAGATGCTGAGCAGCAGGACCGCCAACAGACAGGTATCGATGAACATCGCCCCCGTAACCGCAATACCATAAGCAGAGGCAAGATTGCTGGAGCTGCCAAATTGCAGGACAAGCACAATGACCGCCACCATCAGCGCCCAGTTGATGACCGGAATATATATCTGGCCCGCCGCATTCTCACTCGTATGCTGGATGCGCAACCGGGGCATAAAGCCCAACTGGATTGCCTGCTGCGTGAGAGAAAATGCGCCGGAAATGACGGCTTGGCTTGCGATAATCGTTGCGAGCATGGCGAGCAGAACGAGCGCGAGACGGAAATCTTCAGGCGCGAGCAGGAAGAAGGGATTCTTAATCGCCTCCCCTGCTTCGGCTGGCGACAGCTGCATAATCATGGCGCCCTGACCCAGATAATTGAGCATCAGCCCGGGCAGCACGATCCAGAGCCAGGACAGGCGGATGGGCCGGCGGCCAAAATGGCCCATGTCCGCATAAAGTGCTTCTGCACCTGTCACCGCCAGAACGACTGACCCGAGCGCAAGGAAGCCGCGCAGGGGATCGTCGGCAAAGAAGCTCACGGCATGAACCGGTGACAATGACCACAAAATCTCCGGCAGTTCGGCGATCTTCATCAGACCTAGAACAGCCAGTGTCGTAAAATACGCAATCATGATCGGCCCAAACAACGCGCCAACCTTTGCCGTGCCCCGGGATTGTATCGCGAAAAGTCCAACCAGAATGGCCACCGAAATCGGCAGGACCAGCGGCTGCATCGCCGGATTGACGACTGTCAGACCTTCCGCGGCCGACAAAACCGACATGGCCGGCGTGATCATCGAATCGCCATAGAAGAGAGCCGTCGCGAACACGCCAAGCATCACGATCGGCACCGACCAGCTTTTGCCAGAGGATTCACGGTTGATCAGCGCCAACAGGGCAAGGCTTCCGCCCTCTCCCTTATTGTCTGCGCGCAGGATGACAGTGACGTACTTCAGCGTCACCACTGTCATCATCGACCAGAAGATGAGGCTCAGCACGCCATAAATGTGCAGCTGATCAGGCGTGATCGGGTGGTGGCCGGCGAACGTTTCGCGAAAAGCGTAGATCGGGCTTGTCCCGATGTCGCCATAGACGATGCCGATCGCCGCGATCATCAACTTATGCAGCGGGCCATGGCTTTGGTGGCCGCCATCCTCCGGATCAGCAGCGTGATTCGGGATGTTGGAATTGGACATGATCAGTAACGTCCGAAGGCAGCTTGATTTTGCATGGGATGCACGGTTCTCTGCACGCGAGTTAGCCGCGCGCTAGCACGGGGGTGGTAGCGCCGCAAATCATTTGACCGGTGCTGCTGGGCCCGCCGCGCCCTGTTTCAGGACACCCATCTTTTCCAGATCTGCGAGAAGCTGGGCACGAATTGGCATATTTGGCGGCATGGATGCCACAAGTGACACGAAAAGCGGACGGGCTTCGTCAATCCGACCATTCTCCGCAAGCGCCACGGCATAGAAATAGAGCGCCCCAGGGAAGCCCGGTGTAAGGCGCAACGCCTTTTTGTAGGCGAACTCGGCCGAGGGGGAGAGGAAGCCTCGATCATGCGCGACAAATGCATTGCCCAAACCTGTCCAGAGCGCCGGACTGTTGCGGTTTTTGGACAGTCCCAGCTTAAGAACGCGTGCCGCCAGATCAGGCCGACCAATTCTGAAATAAGATTCCGCCTGCTTCAACGCCTCAGCTTCGCCGCCAAAGCGACCAAGGAGGTCGCCCGTTGCCTGCTGGGCCTCGTCAATCGGAGCTGCGGCCTGCGGCCTCAGCATCACAGGTGCGGACGGCAAAGCGGGGCTACCCTGAAGGGCATAGCCCACCAGTCCAAGCGACAAAGCGGCGCCCACCAGAAGGACTGCGCCGGTGGACAGGCGCGCCACCTTCCAAAGGCCCAAAAGGACTGTCAGTCCCACGGCGATGATGAGGAAGAGCGCCATCAGCGTTTCGACGTCCGGCGGATGCGGCCCAAGGCTAGGCCACCGCCCAACATGAGCAAAAGCACCGGCAGCCCCCATAGAAAAATCGTCGTCACGCTCAACGGCGGCTCATAGGTCACCCAATCGCCGTAGCGCTGGATCAGCCAAGAGCGGATCGCCTCGGGACGTTCGCCTTTTTGAATGCGTTCACGGATCAGGGATCGCATGTCCCCGGCCATTTCAGCGTCGGAGTCCGCAATCGACTGCCCCTGACAGACAAGGCAGCGGATCGTCTCCATCAGTGCCCTCGCCTGCCGTTCCTGCCGCACGTCGGTGAGTTGTACATTGGCGAGTGGTGCGGCACCCATCCGGGAATCTGCCAAAGCCGGTGACGCGAGCAGCAGGAGAAGAAGGGCAAAGCACTTCATCGCGCCTCCTCCAACGCCTTCAGGATTTTCGGGACGTCCTCTACCTTAATGTCTCCAATATGCTGGTGACGGATGATCCCCTTGCCGTCGATAACGAAGCTTTCAGGCACACCTGAAGACCCAAGACTGATCTGAACACGGCTCGATACGTCAGATCCGATGCTGGCATAGGGATCACCATGGTCTGACAGGAATCGTGCCACATCCTCTGGCTTGTCACGAATGGCGATCGCGTGGATCGTCACGCCCTTCGCCTTGAGCTCTTCTAGAATAGGTGCTTCTGTAATGCAGGGCAGACACCAACTGGCGAAGATGTTCAGCAAGATTGGCTTGCCCGACGCCAGATCGCTGCTCTTAAGGGCCGCATGACTAGGCACAGCGGCCGGAAGGTCGAATTGTGGCACCTTTGTGCCGATCAGCCTCGACGGGACTGTCGTCTGTTCTGGGTTCAGAATACCGTGGCCCATAATGCCAAGCAGCAAGCCAAAGAGCGCCAGAGGCAGCCAGAGCAAAACCTTCCTCATGCGGCAATCTCTTCGCTCTTCATGCCGCGGCGTTCCCGCCAGACGCGACCAACAAGCGCAAGCAACCCGCCGAGCGCGATCATGAAGCCACCCAGCCAGATGAAGGTGACCAATGGCTTCCACCAAAGGCGGAGCTGCCAACGGCCATCCTGACCCTGTTTGCCAAGTACGGCGTAAAGCTGTCCATCAATATGTGTGGTGATTGCGGCTTCGCTCGTGTCGGTCGGCGGTGTGCTGTAATTGCGGGCCTGTGGGTGCAGCGTGGTCGGCTGGCCGTCGCCACGCCGTGCCTCCATCGTCGCTTCAATCGCGGTCCAGTTTGGCCCGATGATGGGTTCAACCGAGACCAGCTTAACCGAGAAAGGGCCCACCTCGGTCGTTTGGCCTTCGCTCACCGCAACAAGGCGTTCTTTGAAGAAGGCGCTGTCCACAGCCATGCCAGCCAAGGCGACCGCAACCCCCAAATGCGCGACGACCATCCCCCAGGTAAAGAGTGGCGTCCGCAGAAGGTTGCGCTTCCACAAAGGCGCAATGCTGCCGGTTCCGGCCAACAGCGCCGTCGACAAGCCCAGCCAAGGCAACACGCCCATATCAGGTGCCAGTAACCGGACCACGAGAAGCGACACGATGCCGATGGCCAACGGAATGGCCAAGCGTCGCAGCACCTTTGGTGCGCTGTCCGACCGCCACCGCATCAGCGGGCCAGCGGCCATCACGACGATCAACATCAAGGCAACCGAACCAGCAGCCGGGTTGAAATAGGGCGGACCGATAGAGACTTGCTGGCCAAAGCCTTGGGCAACGATCGGGTAGAGCGTACCAATCAGCACGACGCCCAAAATGACAGTCAGGAACAGATTGTTGAGCACCAGTGCCGCTTCACGGCTGACGGGTTCAAAAACCGCCCCTTCCCGCACTGTTCCGACGCGCAGCGCAAACAAGGCAAGCGCCCCACCAATGTAGATGAGCATCAATGCCAATATGAAGCTGCCGCGCTGCGGATCGACGGCGAACGCATGCACGCTGGTCAAGATGCCGGAGCGCACAAGGAATGTGCCCACGATCGACATGGAGAAAGCCACCACGGCCAGCATGACCGTCCATGCCCGCAAAGCATCTCGCGTCGCCAGAACGGTTACCGAATGGAGCAAGGCTGTCGCCGCCAGCCAAGGCATCAGCGAGGCATTCTCGACGGGGTCCCAGAACCACCAGCCACCCCAGCCAAGCTCATAATAGGCCCAGTAGCTGCCCGCCGTGATGCCCAGCGTCAGCATGACCCAGGCGCCAAGCACCCAAGGCCGCATCGCTCGCGCGAAGGCCGGGCCGACATCACGGGTGATCAAGGCGCCAACCGCATAGCTGAAGGCCACCGACATGCCGACATAGCCGAAATAGAGCGTCGGCGGATGGAAGGCGAGACCGGGGTCCTGCAGCAGCGGGTTTAGCCCCTGCCCGTCCTGTGGTGCCGGGTTCAAACGCTCAAACGGGTTCGATGAAAAGAGCAGGAACGCATAAAAGCCAAGAGCCAGCAGGCCTTGCGCCATCAGCGTGGCGATCAGCGTATCGCGCCGCACGCGCCGTTCTGCGAGTGCAATGCCGGCACCGGCTATGGCCAATACGGCAACCCAAAGGAGCATAGAGCCCTCATGGTTCCCCCATGCGCCCGACACTTTGTAAAGCATCGGCTTGTCTGAATGGCTGTTGGCGACCACCAGCTTCACCGACATGTCCGACACAATGAACAGGTAGATTAGGCAAGCAAAGGAAATGCCAATCAAAAGGGCCTGCGCAACCGCTACAGGCCGAACAGCATTGCCAAGTTCGGGCCTGTTCGTCTGCCACAGCCCCAACATGCCAAGACCAGATTGGATGATAGCGAGACCAGCCGCGAGCCAGAGCAACCCGAGGCCGAGTTCTGCGATCACGACTTTAAACTGCCTGTCTTGTGCATTTTGCCATCTAGTTCAGGGGGCATGTAGCGCTCATCATGCTTGGCCAGTAGATTGGAGGCAACGAAAGATCCGTCCGCACGAAACTCGCCTTCAGCAACAACGCCTGAGTTTTCCTTAAAAAGGTCCGGTGCGATGCCTTTAAAGACGACCGGCACCTTCGCCTTGCCGTCTTCAACGACGAAATGAATGGTCACCCCGTCTGCATCATGGCGGATCGACTTGTCGGCCACCATGCCGCCCAGACGAACGGCTTTGCCCAATGGCAGGTCGATGCCAGCGACGTCTCCGGGCGCAAAGAAGAAGGATGCTTCTGTCTTTAAGCCGGACGCTGCGAGGAGCCCTGCGCCGACAACAGCGCCAAGGCCGAGAAGCGCAAGGATCAATCGTTGCTTCTTCGCCTTCACTTGCGGGTCTCCAGATCAGCGACAGCCTTTTCAGCACGGCGCATATCCAAATAGCTCCAGAGGAGAACACCCGCCGTGCCGAGCGCTGTCAGGCCGTAGGCGGCAATGATGAAGGCCCAATGGTTCATGATGCCGCCATCCGGCGCATCCGCGCCTCCACTTTGGCCTCCGCAAGGTTGGCCCGCATCCGCATCAGCACGACACCCCCAAAGAGCAGCGAGAAACCAATGACCGTCGGCAGCAAGGGCCACAATATTTCAGAGGAAATGCTCGACCCACGCAACGTGATCGATGGGCCCTGATGAAGCGAGTTCCACCAAACGACAGAACGATTGATGATCGGGATGTTGATGGCACCGACAATGCCGAAGATCGCCGTCGCACGGCTAACGGTCGTCCGTTCATCACTCGCATTGGCGAGCGCCATATACCCGAAATAGAGAAACAGAAGGACGAGCATCGACGTCATCCGGCCATCCCATTCCCACCAGGTTCCCCAAGTCGGGCGACCCCAGATAGAGCCGGTGAGCAAGCAGATTGCTGTAAACAGGGCACCCGGTGCGGCAATTGCGCGGCCGGCAACGCCCGCCAACGGGTGACGCCATACAAGCTGCACAATGCTGGCAATCGCAATGCCCGTCCATCCGCCCATGCCGAGCCATGCGGCAGGCACGTGGATGTACATGATCCTGACAGTATCACCCTGCAGATAGTCCGGCGGTGTCAGGAAAAGCCCGACATAACTGCCCAGAAGCACCAGCAACAGACCGACACCCACGCAGACGGGCGTCAGCGGACGGGCTATTTTCAGGAATCGGGCCGGATTGGCGTAGGCGTGCATTGCGATCGGGGCTTTAGGCGACCTCCGCACACTGTGAAAGAGGGATTCTTTTCTCTCTTTCCGCCGGATCGGCCTCAATATCAGCTGGCCGTCAGCCCCCCATCAACAACCAATTCAGATCCCGTCATAAAGGCAGCGCGGTCTGACGCCAGAAAGACGATAGCATCGGCAATATTCTGCGGCTGCCCCATATGCCCAAGAGGATGGATCTGCGCAGCCTGTGCCCGGGCCTCATTCTCGCCAACGCCACCAAGCGCTGAAAAACCGGAGACCACTTCATCACCCATTTTGGTTTCGATAATGCCGGGGTGCACAGAATTGACGCGAATGCCTGCCGACGCGACTTCCATCGCGACCCCCTTTGTAAACAGCCGCACCGCGCCCTTGGAGGCATTATAGCAAGAGGCCCCAGCCGCGCCGACAAGTCCTGCCACCGATGACAAGTTGATGATGGCTGTGCCGCCTTTCCATTTGGATGCGCGCTCTGCCAGCAGCGGGATGGCAGCTTTGGTACCCAAAAACACGCCCTCCACATTGACGGCATGCAGCTTACGCCACTCCTCCAGCGTGATGTCCAAAAGCGGCTTCATCAAGAACAGGCCGGCATTGTTCACCAGAATGTCGAGGCCACCTGCCTTTTCGCGGATGAAGGCCATCGTGCCTGCCCAGTCAGCTTCGCTCGTGACATCCTGCGCGCGGGACAGGCCACCGATTTCAACGGCGACTTCTGACGGCTCGTTGAGGTCGGTCACGATGACCTTTGCACCGGCCGCCGCCAGCGCACGCGCCGTCGTTGCGCCAATGCCCCGAGATGCGCCTGTGACGAGCGCGATGCGTCCATCCAGATCGCCCATGCTCAAGCGTCCTTATGCGGCAGGATCAGGTACTTTTCGCCGGTGCGCTTTGCGTTATACGCCTGTAGCGTTTCGAGGTTCAGCGCGTCAGCCAGCGAAATCTCATGGCTGTAATGGCTGGCAAAGGTTGTCTTCAGTTCAGCCACGACACGCGCGCGCATCTGCCCGACCACTTCCGGGCCAACCTTCTGCATGAAAGGTGTCAGCAGCCAGCCAGAGACAGACCAGCTAAAGCCGAAGCTGCGTGTCAGGACGGTCGGCGACATGTCCAGCCCGCCATAGATGTAGAGCTGCTTGAACGCGTCGGAGCCGTAGCGGCTATATTCCTTCATGCGCTTGACTGCAGCCGCTTCCATGGCGGACATGATCATGCTGCCCTGCTTGCCACCGCCAATGGCGTCAAAGGCGCAGGTGATGCCGGTTTCAACCAGCGCCGCCGTCAGATCGGCCATGAAGCTGTCCGATGTTGAATCAAACACATAGGTCGCGCCCTGTCCTTTCAGCAGGTCAATCTGTGCTTGGCTGCGCACGACATTGATCAGCGGCATCCCATCGGCGATGCAGATGCGGTTGAGCATTTGACCAAGATTGGAGGCAGCTGCCGTGTGGACGATGCCGGTGTGGCCTTCGCGCTTGACGGTTTCGACAAAACCCAGCGCCGTCAGCGGATTGACGAAGCAGGATGCGCCATCCTTCGGGTCCGTCCCGTCGGGCAGTTCCATGCACATCTGAACCGGCAGCGTGCGATATTGAGAATACATCGCTCCGCCCAACAGCGCGACTGTCTTGCCCATAAGGGCTTGGGCCGCGGCACTGCTGCCGGCCGCAATAACGACGCCACTGCCTTCATTGCCGACAGGCATCGCATCCCCAAGTCGGCCCGCCATGGCGCGCAAACCTGATGCTGGCACGTCAGCGGTCACAGCCGGATGGCCGCTCATGCTTGTCTGACGGGCCGTGGACATGTCCGCCGCCCCCACCAGCAGGCCAAGATCAGACGGGTTAATGGGGGCCGCAAGAACCTTCACCAGCACTTGGTTCTCGCCCGGCTGCTCAACGGCGACCTCATCCAGATAGATATCCAGCTGGCCTTCCGGCTTGATCAAAGTCCGGATCAAAAGCGATTTTTCGGGCGTGTCGGTCATGCTACTCTCCTATTTCGTTAACGCATGGCTATACCGTCGGCACGGTAGCCACAATAGCGCCTTGGTCTTGGCCGGAAAAACACTGCCCCCCTCCGGAACTCAGCCTATCCCACATGCGTTGACTTGAACTTGCAACAACACCCCGTTTACGTAAAGGGAAAGCACGACTCATTTGAAAATTGGGAGAGACTCATGGCTGAAGCTTATATCATCGACGCATGCCGCACCCCGCGCGGCGTTGGCAAACCCGGCAAGGGCGCCCTTTCCCACCTGCACCCGCAACATCTCGCGGCGACCGTCCTGAAGGCGCTGAAGGAGCGTAACAATCTAGACACCTCGACCGTCGATGACGTGATCTGGTCCACCTCAACCCAGAAGGGCAAGCAAGGCGGCGATCTGGGCCGCATGTCCGCCCTCGCTGCCGGTTATGACATTGGCGCCAGCGGCATGACGCTTGACCGCTTCTGCGGCGGCGGCATTACGTCGGTGAATCTCGCCACGGCAGCCGTGATGTCGGGCATGGAAGACTGCGTGATTGCCGGTGGCACCGAAATGATGAGCTACACGTCGCAGATCGGCGCGGAAGAAGCCAATGCCGGCCTAAAGCCAATGGGCATGGGCTCAGGCAATCTTGAACTCGACGCGATCCACCCGCAGTCGCATCAGGGCGTCTGCGGTGACGCGATTGCGGCCATGGAAGGCATCCCCCGCGAAGCGCTCGATGCCCTTGCTCTTGTCAGCCAGGAGCGCGCCGCCCGCGCCATCCGCGAAGGTCGCTTCGACAAGTCACTCATCACCGTCCACAACCCGGACGGCACTGTCGCGTTGGACCATGAAGAGTTCCCACGCCCGGAAACAACAGCGGAAGGCCTCGCCTCGCTGAAGGCCAGCTTTGACGGCATTGCCGACTTTGATCTGGGCGGCACCACCTTCCGCAAGCAGATCCAGCGCCGTTATCCTGAGCTGAACTGGAAAGGCGTGCACCATGCCGGCAACAGCTCGGGCGTCGTCGACGGCGCTGGCGCTGTTCTCATCACGTCGAAGGAATATGCCGACAAGCATGGCCTGAAGCCCCGTGGTCGCGTTGTGTGCTACATCAATCAGGGCGATGATCCCACGCTGATGCTCAACGCGCCGGTGCCTGCCGCCAAGAAGGCCCTCGCCAAGGCGGGCCTCAAGGTCGAAGACATCGACGTCTGGGAAATCAACGAAGCTTTTGCCGTCGTTGCTGAAAAGTTCATCCGTGATCTCGATCTCGACCGAACCAAGGTTAACATCAATGGCGGCGCCATGGCGTTGGGCCACCCAATTGGCGCCACCGGCTCAATGCTGATCGGCACTGCACTCGATGAACTGGAACGCTCCGGCGGACGCTATGGCCTCGTCACAATGTGTGCCGCAGGCGGCATGGCTCCTGCGATCATCATCGAACGCATTTGAGCCAGACCTATCGCGCCGCCGTCTGCGCGGCACTAGAGGGCCCCGGCTCTCTTGAAGTCCGTACGCTTCCCTGTCCGCCTTTGGCGGCGGGGGACGTGCGGATTGCTGTCAAGGCGGCAGGCGCGAACTTCCCTGATCTTTTGATGACCCGGGGCGGATATCAACTCCGCCCAGACCTGCCGTTTGTACCCGGCATGGAAGCTGCGGGTAACGTCATTGAGGTCGGCGCGGATGTGACTGATTTCAAAGCCGGGGACCGTGTCATGGCGCAGCTCCGGCTGGGGGGATTTGCAGAACAGGCCATTGCGCCTGCTGGACAAATGTTCCCCCTGCCCGACGCGCTATCTTATGAAGAAGGCGCTGGCTGGTATGTGGCAGCGACCACCGCTTGGCATGCCCTCAACGACAAGGCAGATATCCAGCCGGGGGAAGCGCTGCTGGTGTTAGGCGCAAGCGGTGGCGTCGGCATGGCGGCTGTGCAGCTTGGCAAGCATAAGGGCGCGACCGTAATTGGACTGGCCTCTACAAAGGCAAAGCTTGACGCCATCCTTGCGGCAGGCGCCGACTTTGCTTTTTTGAACGACACGCCTGATCTGCCAGAAGCTGTCAAAGCGGCCACCGGCGGCAAGGGTGTGGACGTCGTTTATGATCCCGTTGGCGGCCCTCTCGCGATCACAGCAACGCGCACGCTCGGTTGGGGTGGCCGCTATTTGATCGTCGGCTTTGCAAGCGGAGAGATCCCCAAATTCCCAGCCAATCACGTCCTGATCAAAGGGTATACCGTGATGGGCCTGCGGGCTGGCGAAGCCACGCGTCGCGACCCTGAATTGGGGAAAAGAACGCGGGCCGCGTTGATCGAATTGGCGGCAAAGGGCGTCATGCGCCCCGCCATTTCGCACCGCTTCCCTCTTGATCAGACGGGGGACGCCCTGAAAGCGCTGGAAAGCCGGGACGTCATCGGCCGTGCTGTGGTGCTGCCGTGACCAACACCCGCGCCTTCAAAATCTTCACGGCGGACCAATGGCAGCAATTTGAGGCCGATGGCAGCTTTGCCGGTGCCCCTGTCGATCTCGCCGACGGCTATATCCACATGTCGACGGCGGAACAGCTGGACGGCACGCTGGAAAAGCACTTCGCCGGACAAGAAGGCCTTGTTATCGCGGAGATCGATCTTTCAGGCTTTGGCGACGCGCTGCGATGGGAAGTGTCACGCGGCGGGGCGCTGTTCCCGCACCTTTATGCAGAGCTTCCAATCTCCTCTGTCCGAGCCATACGTCAGCCCTAACGGCCAAACATGCGTTCGAGCCCCAGTCAGTAGAGGCTTCTCCGGCGTTCTCCTAAGCCTTGGGTGACCCCCAATGTGATCAGAAACTGTCCAGAAAAATAGAGCGCCCAAATGGCGACGCCAATGAAAGCGGAGCCCGCAAGCGGCCCCATTTCTGCAAAGATCAAAAGGTCCGAGGCCACAAACATCACCGCGCCAATGCCGGTGCGGTAGCGGGAGAACCGGCTTGTCCAGGCGCTACCTGCCATAAGGCCCAGTAGCAGGGCATAGCCGGTCACATCGGCGGCATGCGTGAGGAGCCATGCGATGACGGGTGTGGCAACAGCAAGCAGCACGCCCAATGCGCGTTGCGACGCTGCGAGATTCGGACGCACGTTCCGGCGATAGAGAACAATCGCAAGGATATGCCCCAACGCGAACGATGCAGCGCCCATTGTGAAAGCAACCTCGAGCAGAACATCCCCCAGCGCGCCAAACGCCATAACGCCGGCGAGCATGACGCCATCACTTGATCTGGCCCGCAACAGGGCAAAAACAGCGAGCAGCGCGACCCCGGTGCCTTTCCAAACAATCGTCATCGGCCCCTGCACGTCAGCCACGACCACCAAGAGGTAGCTGACCCCGGCAAGGATCGACCCCCAAAGGCACAATTTCATCAATGTCGTGTTCGGCCCCATAGATCCCCCTTGGTGCAAGACTGCACTGCCTGCACCGCATCTGTCTAGTGGTTCGCGGAAAAGCTCTTACGACTTATCAATGAGATGCGCCCAACCAGCCCCTTGCACCCCCTCGCCATTGGCGCGCAGATTGCCTAGAGGCGCTGCATGACACATCAAGTTCACATCATCGGCGGCGGGCTCGCCGGTTCGGAAGCGGCATGGCAACTGGCGGAAGCGGGCATCAAAGTCCGTCTGTCCGAAATGCGCGGCGGTGGCGAAAAAACGGCAGCGCACCAGACCGAAGACCTCGCCGAACTCGTTTGCTCAAACAGCTTCCGGTCTGACGATGCGGATCGCAACGCAGTCGGCCTGCTGCATCAGGAACTGCGCACACTCGGCTCGCTCATCATGAAGTCGGCGGATGCACACCGTGTCCCCGCAGGCTCGGCGCTGGCGGTCGACCGCGACGGCTACACCGAGGCCGTGACACAGGCGCTCGCCGCCCACCCGAATGTCACGTTGGTGCGCGAACGCATCGACGCCCTGCCAGAGGGGCCTGCGATCATCGCGACAGGCCCGCTCACCGGCTCCGCCCTTGCAGAAGCCATTGCGACGGAAACCGGCGAAGATGCACTCGCCTTCTTCGATGCGCTGGCCCCCATCGTCCACCATGAAAGCGTGGATATGGAGACGGCGTGGATGGCCTCCCGCTGGGACAAGGGGGACACCAAGGACTATATCAACTGCCCAATGGACAAGGACCAATATCTGGCCTTCCACGACGCGCTGATCACCGGCGAGAAGGGCGAGTTCAAAGAATGGGAAGCCAACACGCCCTATTTTGACGGGTGCATGCCCATTGAAGTCATGG
This sequence comes from uncultured Sphingomonadales bacterium, assembly GCA_903839675.1. Classification (GTDB taxonomy): domain Bacteria; phylum Pseudomonadota; class Alphaproteobacteria; order Sphingomonadales; family Sphingomonadaceae; genus Aquisediminimonas. The sequence goes on along the minus strand of CAIMDB010000007.1, from coordinate 212,083 downwards.
CGGAACGCGGCGTCGATACGCTGCGTCATGGTCCCATGAAGCCCGTAGGGCTCGACAATCCGAAGACGGGCCGCTGGCCTTATGCCGTCGTCCAGTTGCGGCAGGACAATGCGCTGGGCACGCTGTGGAACATGGTCGGCTTCCAGACCAAGCTGAAACATGCTGAGCAGGTCCGCGTGTTCCGCATGATCCCGGGGCTGGAAAATGCCCAGTTTGCACGTCTCGGAGGGCTGCACCGCAACACCTTCATCAAATCCCCCAAGCTGCTGGATGGATCACTTCGCCTCAAGTCCCGGCCCAATATCCGCTTTGGCGGGCAGATAACCGGGTGTGAGGGCTATATTGAAAGCGCCGCCGTTGGCCTGCTTGCCGCGCGCTTCTGGATTGATGAGTTGGCCGGGCGTGATCCGTCTTTGCCCCCGTTGGAAACGTCCCTTGGCGCGCTGCTCAGCCACATCACCGGCGGGGCGGACGCAGAGACGTTCCAGCCGATGAACGTCAATTTCGGGCTGTTCCCGCCGCTACCGGAGCGGAGCCGCAAGGCCGATCGCAAGCAACTCTATACAGACCGCGGCCGTGCCGCCTTGGCGGATTGGTTGTCGCCTCAGGCTTCAGCATCCTCGCTTTCAGAGTTTGAAGGCTGAGGCGATTTTTCAGGCGGAGGGCAATCGGCGCGCGCCGGCTTCGCTTTCCGGATGACGCGCGTTGTCGCAAACTCCCGCCTGTTCAGCACGCCGGACTTATCGCCATCGGCCTTGGCGAACTTCTCCGACGTCTTGGCTGCATATTCATCGAACGAGATGGTGCCATCGCCATTGGTGTCGAGCCGGGCAAAGGCGCGCTGGCGCGTAAACAGGAACTCGGCCTTGGCGATGGCCCCGTTCTTATCCTTGTCGGTGCGGTTGAAGCGCTTTTCCTCTTTGGTGGCTTCATCAGCGGCAGGCGCTTTTAAGGGCGCACCAGAGACTGAGCCCGCCGCCTCAGCAGGCGCGGGCGGCAACGGCACTTCGCTTGCCGCCATTTCCCGGACAAGGAAGAAACCAATCCCCATCAGCACCAACATGGATGCCGCACCGCCAAGATACCGCCACATATCGCACCTCTTTGTATGAATACGACATGATAGAGATTGCCACCGCGCTGTCCAGCTATGACGTCAAGATGGCGTGGCGGAAGGCACGCAGCAGGCGTCTGGGGGAGCCCGGTCGGCGCGCCTCCGGATGGGCGAGATCATCCCGCGCCAGCCCGATGAGAACACGCGCGGACCTTGGCAAGGGCCTCAGAACATCAGGCTCCTGCCGTTTTGCCACTTCTGCAACCTTTGCTGCCAGCTGCGGGTCGGAGCAATGGAAGGCAAAGTCCACCAGCGCCCAGAAGCGCAACCCTATGGTTAACGTCGGACTGTTGAAAACCGGAGCCAAGGCGGCGCTGCGTAGGTCCGCAAAGCGCGTAACCGCCTCAATTTCCAACGGGTCTTCCAAAAGGGCCTCCCACGCTGAGGGAAGCTCCACCAACGATGCGGTCCCCGACGGGCCAAGGGTCGCTCCAATACGGAGGAGAAGTGGCTCTGGCGCGGCGTCCCTGCCCGCCGCCAGCGCCTCAAGCTGATCGCGCCACCAGGCAAGGCGGATTTGCGCGATGAGCGGCTCCCGCACCGTGCGCAAGATGTCTGCCAAGGCTTCGTCCAAAGCAAAGACAAGTTCAAGCTTCGGGCGCAACTTCGCCCCCGCATAAGCGAGCGAAAGCAACCGATCCGGGTCTTTAACCATTACCACGCGTTAACCGTGCTCTTTCAACCGACGTTAGCCCTGTCTGACGCATAGCCCCTAGTGAACAAGAGTTTCTGGTGGGGCAAGTATGAACATCAACAGGGGCAAAGCTTTGAAAAAGGCACATTATTCCGGCTTCATTGCGCGTATTGCCAAGAATCAGGCCGGTAACGTCATGCCTTTGATGGCGGCAGCTGTTTTTCCGATGGCCGCTATGGTCGGCGGTGCTGTGGACCTTAGCCGCATCTACATGACGCGGACACGCCTTCAAAACGCCTGTGACACAGGCGCACTTGCTGCACGCCGCGCGATGACCGGCCAGATCCCCACCACGGCCGACATCAACGAGGGCAAAAAGTTCTTTAACTTCAACTTCCCCGCTGGATCCTTCGGTGTGGAAGATCTTCAGAACAGCTACACACAGGGCACAACCGCAGGCACCATTTCCGGCACAGCATCCGCTGTCGTGCCAGCGTCCGTCATGAGGATTTTTGGACAGGATGACTTTGATGTCACGGTCAATTGCTCTTCAACCGTGAACATCCCGAACACGGACGTCGTCTTTGTGCTCGACGTGTCAGGGTCGATGGGCGGAGCGATACCCGGAGATACCGTATCCAAAATGGTCGGCCTGAAAGCGGCGGTTAAAGACTTTTACCGGGAACTCGGACCGGGCGAAGCCAGTGGCGCCGGCCGCATCCGGTATGGGTTTGTGCCATATAATACAAATGTGAATGTTGGACGGCTGCTCAACACCTCATGGATGCCGGATGTGGCCCCATATCGTTCGCGCATCGGAACAATCGGCCAAGTCTGGACATATACCCTGGGCGCAGAATCAGCGCTTAGCGCTTGGTCTGCATGGACCCCTGCGACGACCCCAACCTCGTACAACACAGCATCCGGCTTCACCGGCTGGGCCTTGCTTGGCACCAATGCGTCAACAACAATTACCGTCAACGGTATCAACTATCGCTATCGGCATGCGACGGCGAACAACGCCACTGCTTGCACCGCGACAAACACCCTTGCCAGCAGCGGCACGACGATGATCGCACGTACGGACGTTGCGGGCACCTTGTCGGCGGCGAATTTGCAGTCAACGACAAATAACCCGGCAACTTACAACGCCGGAGCGCCGCCCAGCCAGCAAGTCTTGACCTATAACAGGCAAGATCCTCGCACAGTGCGCGGCTACCGTTATCGCTGGCAGAGTGTTGGCGGCACCAATGGATGTTGGCTGGACCGCGGCAATGGATCCTATAGCCGCACGCAAACAGCGACATCCACAAGGTCAATCACCTGGGTACAGCGAGACCGAGTGACAGGATGGACCTTCGGCGTCCGGAACGTAGACATTAGCGGATTGAAGAACGGCAATGGCTGGAACGCTTCGCTTGATGTTCCAAACACAACGTCTACAACATTCAACACGAATGTGTCAGGTGTCGGTGCCTCAACGATCCAGCTCCCTCAATCCCAGAATTTCATCTGGCGTGGATGCATTGAAGAGGCGCAGTCAGTGAACACCATCACGGCTGCATCGCCTATCGCCATCCCAAGCAACGCTTTTGATATGCAGGTTGATCTGGTTCCGACAAATGATCAGCAACGCTGGAAACCGCATTTGGCCGAACTTGTCTGGGATTCGATCAATGGGGATCAGCGCGGCGTTGGTGGTAACGATATTTGCGGGACCGCTGCGAGCCGACTTACCCAGTATACAAGTGACGTGACGGCAGGCCTCTCAACAAGCTTTGCATCTTATGTTGATAGTCTCTATCCATCTGGCAACACACAGCACGACATCGGGATGATCTGGGGCGCACGTTTACTATCTCCCGATGGCATCTATTCGGCAGCCAACAACGATTCAACTGCGCCAGGCGGCTTTCAAATTGGCCGTCATATTGTCTTCATGACCGATGGTTACATGAATGCGCGCAATACGGACTATGGCCCTTGGTCCATCTCCCGGCTCGATGGACGCCAAGTCCCGACCTCGCAGCTCGATTCTGACGATGGTGGCGGAGAAGCGATGAACAACATCCATTACCGTCGCATGGAAATGATCTGCAACGCGGCAAAGGCCAAGGGCTATACTGTCTGGGTAATTGGTTTCGGTATCCCCAGTCTGCCCCAGTCTTTGCAGAATTGCGCGACAGATGCGGACCATGCGACTGTGTCGACGAGCGCGGATGCCCTGAAGACCAAGTTCAAAGCGATTGCCGAAACCATCGGCGGCTTGAGGCTCTCGATATGAGCCGTATCCGCACACTCCTCGCGCGGCTTCGGCGCAATGAACGCGGCGCGGCTCTCATCGAGTTCGCCTTTGTGGCTCCGGTCTTCATTGTCATGGTGATGGGCGCGCTCGACATCGGCTATCGCGTCTACATCCAATCAGTGGTTACCGGCACGGTCGAAGCCGTAGCCCGCCAATCGGCGGTGGGCGGGATGACGACGACGCAGGTCGATAGTGAAATCGTCCGCAACGTGAAACTCATCCTGCCGAATAGCGCGCGCAGCGATCCATCGGCGATCCAGATCACCAAAAAGAGCTATGACAACTTCTCGGCAGTCGGAAACCCGGAGAAGATCACGAGCGATACGGTGCCTGTTGGAACTTACAACGCAGGGGACTGCTACGAGGATGCCAACCGCAACAATACCTATGATGCCAGTGGCGGGTCTACGGGCATCGGCGGGGCAGACGACGTGATCTACTACCAAGTCGATGTGGAGTTCCCCCGACTTTTCCCAATGGCAGGTCTCCTCGGCTGGAGCACGGAGCAAAAGTCGACTGTTAAAACCATCGTTCGCAACCAGCCTTACGGGGCCCAGGCGACACCACCTGTGAGATGCATCTGATGACCATATTTTTGACCAAAAGGCAGCAGATCTCAAGGCTTGTTGCGCAGCTCGGCGCGAATACGTCTGGCATTGCAATGACAGAATTCGCCCTGTCGCTGCCCATCCTGATGTCTTTGACATTTGTCGGCATTGAAACGGCCAACTTCACGGCTACCAACATGCGGGCCAGTCAGATCGCTCTGCTGGTCGCGGATAATGCCGGACGTGTGCGCACCTCCATTGACGAAACCGACATCAACGAGGTGATGATCGGTGCGCGACTGGCAGGAGAAAGCATGAAGCTCGGTGCCCAAGGCCGCATCATATTGTCGAGCCTTGAACCGAACGGATTGCCGTCGCCCAATACGGGCCAGATGATCCGCTGGCAGCGGTGCTTTGGCAACAAGAACGCTCAATCCAGCTATGGGGTGCAAGGTGCCGGTACAACCAACGCATTATTGGCGACGGGCATGGGTCCGGCGGGCCGGAGAATTCAGGCAATGAATGGCGCAGCCATCATGTTTGTGGAACTTGTCTATGATTACGAGCCACTCATGACGGACGCGTTCTTCGAGCCCCGCACAGTGCGTTACACAGCGGCCTACACTGTCCGCGAACGGGCGTCCAACACGCTGACCAACCTGCAGAACTTGCCGACCACACAGAGACGGCTCTGCACCAACTTCAGCCCAACCTGACACCTGGGTCAGGCGCGGTAGCAGGCCTTCCGGACCGCTTCGATGACGCTAGCTGTTGTCACCAACGCCAGCTTTTCGAGGTTGTTGGCATAAGGCAGCGGCACATCCACATTCGTCACACGGGCAACCGGCGCGTCGAGATAGTCAAAGCCGTCTTCCATCGCGATCGCCATGATTTCGCTGGCGATAGAACAGCTTGGCCAGCCTTCTTCAACAATGACGAGCCGGTTGGTGCGCGACAGACTTTCGAGCACCGCGCCCTTATCCAAAGGACGCAGGGTGCGCAGGTCGATGACTTCGGCATCAATCCCCTCACCTGCCAGCGCTTCGGCGGCTTCAAGGGCAAGCCCGACGCCGATGGAGTAGCTGACAATGGTGACGTCCTTGCCCGGACGCATCGTTCGCGCCTTGCCAATGGGGACAATGTGTTCGCCCACAGGAACATCAAAGCTGCGCCCATAGACCAGTTCGTTTTCGAGGAAGACGACCGGATCCTGACTGCGGATCGCCGCCTTCAAAAGGCCCTTGGCGTCTGCTGCATCATAGGGCGCGATCACAACCAGACCGGGAACGCTTGCATACCAAGGCGCATAATTCTGGCTGTGCTGCGCGCCCACGCGTGATGCCGCGCCATTGGGGCCGCGAAACACGATCGGGCAACGCATCTGGCCACCCGACATATAGTTCGTCTTCGCGGCAGAATTGATAATGTGATCAATCGCCTGCATCGCGAAGTTAAAGGTCATGAACTCCACAATCGGGCGAAGGCCACCCATCGCAGCGCCCGTGCCGATACCCGCAAAGCCATATTCGGTGATGGGCGTGTCAATGACGCGCTTGGCACCAAATTCGTCGAGCAGGCCTTGGGTCACCTTATAGGCGCCCTGATATTCGGCGACTTCTTCCCCCATCACGAAGACGCGCGGATCGGCACGCATTTCTTCCGCCATGGCGTCACGGAGGGCCTCCCGCACCGTCAGGCGCTGAGTCTCTCCGCTCAAGTCAGAGGTCGAAGCTGGGGCGAGGACAGGTGCTGCAGCCTGAGGCGCTGCAACGGGTGCCGGTTGAGCAACAACCTTCGGAGTAGGCGCAGGTGCGGCCTTTGGCGCTGCGCTCTCTCCCTCACTTACGATGGTCGCGATGACGGTGCCGACCTTCACATTGTCGGTGCCTTCGGCGATCAGGATTTCCCCGACCGTGCCTTCGTCCACGGCTTCAAATTCCATCGTCGCCTTATCGGTTTCGATTTCCGCAAGGATGTCGCCAGAGCGCACCGTGTCCCCTGCCTTGACCAGCCATTTGGCGAGCGTGCCTTCTTCCATCGTTGGGGAAAGCGCGGGCATTTTTAGTTCGGTTGCCATCAGTAACGCTCCACCAGCACGTCAGTGTAAAGTTCGGAAGGATCAGGTTCCGGCGAGGTTTCGGCGAAATCGGCCGCCTCATTGACGATGCTGCGGATCTCCTTGTCGATGGCCTTCAATTCTTCCTCGGTGATGCCCGCGGTTTCCAGATCGTGCTTCAAGCCTTCGATCGGATCAGATTTCTCGCGGACCTGCTGCACTTCCTCACGCGACCGGTATTTGGCCGGATCCGACATAGAATGGCCACGATAGCGGTAGGTCTGTGCTTCAAACACAACCGGGCCATTGCCCGCTCGCACGAAATCAATCGCCGCCTGCGCCGCACCACGTACTTCGAGCACGTCCATGCCATTGCAGACCATGCCGGGGATGCGGAAAGCCTCACCACGGCGCCAGAAGTGGGTCTCTGCACTCGACCGATCTACTGCCGTGCCCATGGCATAGCGGTTGTTTTCAACAACGAAGATGATCGGCAGCTTCCAAAGCGCGGCCATGTTGAAGGCCTCGTACACCTGGCCCTGATTGGCTGCGCCGTCGCCGAAGTACGCGACACAGATGCCGCCATCTTCGTTATACTTGTGCGCAAAAGCGAGGCCTGCACCCAGCGGCACCTGCGCGCCGACAATGCCGTGACCGCCGTAAAATTTATGGTCGACCGAGAACATGTGCATCGATCCGCCCTTGCCGCGCGAAATGCCGGCCTCACGGCCCGTCAATTCCGCCATCACAACTTTGGGGTCGATCCCGCACAACAGCATATGGCCATGGTCACGGTAGCCGGTGATGACGCTGTCTTTGTCGGTCAGCGCGGTCTGGATGCCGGCCGCAACGGCCTCTTGGCCAATGTAGAGGTGGCAAAAGCCGCCGATCAGGCCAAGGCCGTAGAGCTGGCCTGCCTTTTCCTCAAAACGCCGAATAAGGAGCATTTCGCGATAGATTTTGAGCAGTTCGTCACGGTTCGCCGAATGCCGCTTTGGCTCTGCCGGTTTTGCGAGTTGCTCGGTCGGCGCTTTCTTTGTTGCTGCCTTGGCCAAGTGGAAACCTTCCTCGATCCTGGGGAGAATTGGAACCACGCCTATAAGCAGCATTAGGGCCCGGCGGCAACGCCGCTGGCAACCTTTTTGACGCTACGGAAACGAATGCAGCCGCTCAACGGAGCGGAATGATGACCTCATCAGGGTGGGCAAGGCCCAATTCACGACGGACAAGTTCATCAACCAGATCAGGATTGGCGCGTTTCGGGTCGAGCAGCACGACGCGGTTCGCCACTTCGGCCTTTTCTTTTTGAAGCAGGGCCAATTCAGCCTGCCGCTTCTCCAGCATCTGCCGGTATTCAAAGCCGGCCAGCACCCCATTGGCGCCAAAAAGGGCATAGCCGCCAAAGAAGGCAACGATGATCATGGCAAAGGCCGGCGTGGCCGCCGACCGAAGCATGTTCCAAATATTTCTCGCCCTCTTCATGCAGGTCCTTGAATCACAAGCGATTCAAGCGGTCAACCCCGACTGGTCGTAAAAACGACTCAGTTGATCAAAAAATCGATCGGCCAGCGTATCGGGCAATTGGTCCGAGCTCTTCTTCGATACGGATCAGCTGGTTATACTTTGCCAACCGGTCTGAACGTGCAAGGCTACCCGTCTTGATCTGCCCGCAATTCGTGGCGACCGCGAGGTCGGCAATTGTTGCGTCCTCAGTCTCACCCGAACGGTGCGACATGACCGAAGTGTAGCGGGCGCGGTGCGCCATATCGACAGCGGCCAGCGTTTCGGTCAGCGTCCCGATCTGATTGACCTTCACGAGGATCGAATTCGCCAGCCCTTCGTTAATGCCGTCATGCAAGCGCTTGGGATTGGTCACGAACAGGTCATCGCCCACCAGCTGGCAGGACGCGCCAATCTTGTCGGTCAGATACTTCCAGCCTGCCCGGTCATCTTCGCCCATGCCGTCTTCAATCGACTTGATTGGATATTTGGCGGCCAGTTGCGCCAGATAATCGGCATGCTCTTCCGGAGAAAGCACGCGCCCTTCGCCTTCAAGGTGATAGTTGCCGTTCTTGAAATATTCGGTCGACGCGCAATCGAGCGCGAGGACAACATCATCGCCGGGCCGATAACCGGCCGCCTCGATGGCCTGCATGATGAAGTCGAGCGCTTCAGACGCGGAGGCAAGATTGGGGGCGAAGCCGCCTTCATCGCCAACAGCCGTCGCCAACCCCTTATCATGCAGCTTCTTTTTCAGAGTGTGGAAGATTTCAGAGCCCATACGAACAGCATCGAAGATCGTGTCCGCGCCGACAGGCATGACCATGAATTCCTGAAAGTCGATCGGGTTGTCGGCATGCGCACCGCCATTGATGATGTTCATCATCGGAACCGGCAACACATGGGCCGAAACACCGCCCACATAGCGGTACAGCGGCAACCCACGGGAATCAGCCGCAGCCTTGGCCGTTGCGAGGCTGACACCAAGAATCGCGTTGGCCCCAAGGTTGGCCTTATTGTCGGTGCCGTCGAGCGCGATCATCGCTGCATCGACTTCCCCCTGGTCTTCCGCATCCATGCCAAGCAGCGCGTCCGCAATGGCGCCGTTCACATTGTCGACGGCAGATTGAACGCCCTTTCCGAGCCATTTCGACGTGTCGCCATCGCGCTTTTCAACCGCTTCATAGGCGCCTGTCGAAGCACCCGACGGAACCGCCGCACGCCCGAAGCTGCCATCTTCCAGAAGAACATCAACCTCTACGGTCGGGTTACCCCGGCTATCAACAATCTGGCGGGCATGGATATCGAGGATGGCCGTCATTATATGAGTCTCCGAAGCTGCTTGGCGGTATGGGCATGGGCCTCTATCTGTCAGGCAGCAACAGCGCAACCATGAGGAAACGGATCGACATGGCCACGACAGACGAAGCCCCGAAAAAGCCCGCTGCAAAGGCTGCTGCCACGCCTGCGCCTAAGCCCGCTGCAAAGCGCCCGGCGGTTCGCAAAGCGGCGCCCGCAAAAGCACCCGCAGCCAAGACAGTCGCGACGAAAGCAACTGCCACAAAGGCGACGGCATCCAAGGCGGCTGCTGCAAAGCCTGCAGCGAAGGCCGCTGCCAAGCCCGGTGGTGCATTGCAAGGTGAAGCGCAGAACATGTTTGGCAAGGTAAAGACGAGTGCGCGCGATGCGGCTGCTTCCGGCAAGGACAAGGCAACATCAGCCCTTTCGGAAGTTTCGGCGATGGTTGGCAACGTGGCAGGCGCCTTGGATGATAAGGTTGGCCCGCAATATGGTGACTATGCCCGCAAGGCTGCCGATGCTGTGTCTGGCCTTGCTGACTCGCTGAAATCCAAGGATATCGACGATCTTCTAGATCAGGCGCGTACCTTTGTGCGGACGCGCCCGGCCGTTGCCATTGGCGCTGCCGCTGCGCTCGGCTTTGTGCTGACCCGCATCGTCCGTGCCGGCGACGATAAAGACGCCTAATTGCGAGCCGATGGACGCTGAACCACCCCCGACGGACGTTGATGGCCCAAGCGTGCGCGACCTCATTGGTCAGCTCGTTGCCGATACGAAGGACTATGCCCGGGCAGAGATGAACTATGTTCGCGAGGAGCTCGGCGACAGAAAATCCCATTTTGGTCCAGCGATCGGCTTCATGGCTGTCGCTGGCGTTCTGGCGTTCGCTTTGATCGTCGCGATTGTGGTCGGCCTGATGATCTGGATCGGGCAAGCCTTGGGCATGGGGTGGTCCATTCTGATCGTGTCGGCAGGCTTTGGCCTACTGGTCTATGTATTGGTCCGCTTGGGCCTTAGCCACCTCAACCAGGTGACCAGACCTTGGGAAAAGCCATGACACAGCGTGATGACGCATTGGCCAAAGCGCGCGCCGCCAAGGCTCGTTTTGAGGACAGTCTTTCCCTCGCGCGTCACAACATGACGCCCGTAAAACTCGGCAAGCGCGCGGCAGCCAAAACCAAGCGGGGCGTCACCGGCGCCTTTCAGGCCCAGCCTGTCGCCGTTGTCGCCCTCGGCTTAGGCGTTCTCGCCTTCTTGTTTCGCAAACCCCTTGCCGGTCTTGTCCGGCGTATCAGAAAGGAACCGCGCCATGACTGACAACCTCCGTTCCAAGGCAAGCGCCCGTTATAACGACGTTCGCGGGAAGGCCGAACAGGCGCTGGCGACCGGAAAGACAAAGGCGCATGACGCCCTTGAAGCGGGCAAGGCTCGCGCCAAAGAGACCGCCACCGTCACGCGCGAAAAGGCAAAAGCTGCAGCCCAGACGACATCTCAGCAATTCGACAGCAACCCGCTGGCCGCCATTGCCGGGGGACTGGCGATCGGTGCCATCATCGCAGCCGCCCTGCCCCGCACCGCGCGCGAAACAAAGATCGCAGGCCCTGTTGGCCGTAGCGTCAGAAAAACAGCAAAGGCTGCGGCGAAAGTTGCTGGTGACGTTGCCAAGGCGGAACTTTTTGCGCTAGGGCTGACATCGGATGCCGCACGCCAAACGGCTCGCGAGCTCGCCGGAAAAATCGGGAAGGCCGCAACGACAGCCGGTACAGCCGCAGCCAAGACAATACGCAAAGGGAAAGAATGAGCGATAGCAAACTGCATCTGGTGTTCGGTGGCCGCGTTAAGGACCCCCGCACACTCGATTTCGCCGACTTGAAGTCAATGGACGTCGTCGGGTTCTTCGCAGACTATAAGAGCGCTGAAGAAGCCTGGCGGAATGCCGCGCAGCGGACTGTCGACGATGCCGAAATGAAATATGTGGTCGTCCACATGCACCGGCTCCTTCAACCCGAAGTTCTGGCGCCGGCCAAAGGCAACTAGGCCTCAGCTTCAACAAGTTTCTGAAGGGCGGCCACATTGAGCGGGCCGGCCCTCAGAAATCCTTGGAAGTGGCTACATCCGGCACGGGCGAGAAGGCCAAGTTGGCCTTCGCTTTCAACACCCTCTGCGATGACCGACAAACCTAGAGAATGGGCCATGTCTATGGCACCGCGCACCACAACGCTGTCGCGCTCCGTTCCGGTGATTTCCGCCGACAAGCCGTGGTCCAGCTTGAGATAATCGGCCGGAAGCGCCTTAAGATAGGCAAGGCTGGAATAGCCCGTGCCAAAGTCATCAATGGCAACACGGCACCCCGCAGAGCGAAACTTGGCAAGGACCTTCGCTGAGGCGTCAAGATCCTCCATCAGGCCCGTCTCAGTGACTTCCACCGTCAGCCGCGTCCGTGCAAAGCCGCACGACTCCACCCGAGCCAGAAACCGCTGCGCAAAGCCGGGATGCTTGATATCGCGTGCAGTGACATTGACTGACAAGCGCAGGCGCGAAAGCGACTTCGGCCAAGCCGCGGCGAGCTCCAGCGCGCGGCGCTGGATATGGGCTGACAGTTCCACAAGATAATCTGACTGCTCCGCCACCGTGAACAGCGTTTTTGCGCCGATCAGGCCATATTTCGGATGCTGCCAGCGTGCCAATGCCTCCACACCGTCAATACGTCCGCTCGCAATGGCAAATTGCGGCTGGAAAAGGATTTCAATCTCGCCTTTGGCCAGCGCGTTGCGCAGATCAGCCTGCAGTGCAGAAATACGACCCGCAACCTTGGTGTCTCCAGTCGTCACAAGGCGGATTGGCCCTGTATCTTCCTTGCGCGCATCAACCACCGCCTTGGCGGCGCGACGGACGATCGACCCGCGATCTTTCGCACCAGCCTCGGCAACTGCAATCCCGATGTGACACCCAAGCCGGACCGTCTTTCCGTCAACGGCCACGGGTTGGCCGACACGCTCAACAATCGCTTCAGCCAAAAGAAGCAGTTGGTCGGGCGATATATCCCCGACCATCGCCACGCCAAATTCTGCACCGGCCATTCGCGCCGTGATGCAATTGAGGCCCGATTCGGCAACCAGCGGCTCAAGCCGGTGCCCGACGGCGCGCAGCACAGCATCGGCAACATTGGCGCCCAAGGCTTCGTTGATCGCATCAAAGCGTGTGATGTTGACGATGAGGAGCCAGACCGTTTCGGTTTGGCCATTGCGTTCCAGCCAGCGGCGGAGTTCCGCGCTATCGGCAAGGCCTGTCAGAGAATCTGCGTCTACGGGTGGCAAAACCCCTGAAGTTGCCATGGCGCGGGCGGCATAGCGTTTTGCAGAGATAAGCACGGCCTGAAGTTCTGCTGCACTATAGGGTTCTGAGAGAAGGTGCGTCGCCCCGGCATTAACCAGTTCCAAGGCACTTTCGGACCCCGCAGGATACATAGCTACAATCGCAACGCCATTGCGGCCGAGCTTCGGGGCGAGGGACGCAACAGATGCGCTGGCGTCCGGATCAACGCAACCGTCGAAAAGCAGAACGTCAGCCCCCGACCCGATGATGCGCCCCTGCAGGCCCGCAACGCGTCTAGACGCGGACGCGCGCCACCCCAACCCCGTGACGGCTGCAAGGATCTCATCACGGCGCGATTGCGAATACACCATGACCGGTGCCGCCGCGCCTTTCTGGACGTCTGAGGGAAGAGAATGCTTCACAAAGGTGCCTTAGCGCCAAGGCCTTGGGAATTTCCTAATTTGAACAGGACTTGTCCCCTGCCGCTGTCCGCACTAGCACCGCCCCCATGGGATGCGGAACAAACACAGCACTGGAAGACCGCTATGGGCGGCAGATCAGCTATGTGCGCCTGTCTTTGACAGACCGGTGCGACATGCGCTGCCGTTATTGCATGGCAGAGCAGATGGAATTCCTGCCCCGCAGCGAGATTCTCTCACTCGAAGAAATCGCCCGGCTGGCAGAAGCCTTCGTCGCGCGCGGTGTCCGTCGCATCCGCTTGACGGGTGGAGAGCCCCTCGTCCGGCGCGGCGCGACCGACGTGGCGCGCCAAATCGGCCGCTTGATCGGACACGGTCTGGACGAGCTGACGATGACGACAAACGGCGCAAGCCTTGCCAAACATGCCGATGACCTTTGGGACGCAGGCATTCGCCGCATCAATGTCAGCCTCGACACACTTGATGCAAACCGGTTTGCGCAGATCACGCGGATCGGCCGACTGGACACTGTTCTGGAGGGGCTTGAAGCTGCTCGCGCTCGTGGATTTTCGATTAAAATCAACATGGTCGCGCTGAAATCTCTCAATGATGATGAATATAGCGACATGCTTGCCTGGTGCGTGTCCCAAGGCTTTGACCTGTCCTTTATCGAAACAATGCCGCTCGGGCATATCGACGAAGACCGGACAGACCGCTTTTATCCTCTGACAGCGGTCCGCGAGACGCTGGAACAGTCGTTTAACCTGCTTCCGTCCACCCACCGCACCGGCGGGCCTGCGCGATATTGGTCCGTTGAGGGCGCCGCGACCCGCGTGGGCTTCATTTCACCACTCACTGCCAATTTCTGCGCGTCGTGCAATCGCGTCCGCGTATCGGCGTCTGGAAAGCTTTATATGTGCCTAGGCCATGAAGATCATGTCGATTTGCGGGGCGCCTTACGTGGAGACGACCCGACCTTGTTTTACAAGCTACTCGACCAAGCCATTGGCGCGAAACCAGAACGCCATGATTTCAACCTCGGCTTTGCTGCCACGCAGCGCCATATGAGCGTCACCGGCGGATGAAACGCGCACTGCTCGTCTCGCCGACCGCTCCTGCTCAAGAAGCGGCGGAACAGCTTCGCAACGCCTATGATTGGGCGGACTTAAGGGAAGCGGACATGATCGTCGCACTCGGCGGCGACGGCTTCATGCTGCAAACCCTCCACGGCATGTTGGGTCGCAAGCGCATCGTGCCTGTTTTCGGCATGAATTTGGGTACCGTTGGTTTCCTTATGAACGATTGGCGCGTTGAAGCCCTCGACGAACGCCTCGCAAAGGCGAAATCCTTCCATATCTGCCCGTTGCGCATGGAGGCGGAGACCATTGATGGAGAGCAGGTCTCCAGCCCCGCCATCAACGAAGTGTCGCTGCTGCGTGAGACGCGCCAGACCGCAAAGCTGGAAGTGGAAGTCAACGGCCGCATTGTTCTGGAGGAATTGGTCTGCGACGGTGTCCTTGTGGCCACGCCCACCGGGTCAACCGCGTATAATCTTTCCGCTCAAGGGCCGATCCTTCCCCTCGATTCTCCGCTGCTCGCGCTCACGCCGATCAGCCCGTTTCGACCCCGCCGCTGGCGCGGTGCCATCTTGCCCGACAATGCCACCTTGCAGTTCCGCGTTCTCGACCCCGTTAAGCGCCCTGTGAGCGCTGTGGCCGACCAACAGGAGGTCCGTGACGTTGCATCCGTCCGTGTCACCACAGACCGCACCACAAAGCTCACAATGATGTTCGATCCCGAACATGCACTCGACGATCGGATTGCCATGGAGCAATTTGCAGTCTGAACGGGTTGCCAAGCAGAATTGGCCTGCTATACGCGCCGCCTGTAGAGCGTTCCCCGGTAGCTCAGCGGTAGAGCATCCGACTGTTAATCGGACGGCCGCCTGTTCGAATCAGGCCCGGGGAGCCACTCTCACTTTTCTCCCAAATCGCTACAGATCTGCAGGCCCGTTCTGGGCTTGTTCTTTTTTCGCTTGACGATGGAACAAATCAGGATCATTAACGTGAGAACAAAAGGAGATCGCTATGCAAATCGTCGCTTTCATGTTCTTCGCTACGGTTCTGGGTTTTGCCGGATTGTTGATTCGCGGCATGTTGTCTGACGCGGCAGAACGGATCGAATCTGCACTTTCCGGTCAGGTCATGACCGCAGAAGTGGAGTGCGCAAAAGTGTACGTCATGCGCCGTCGCCCTGCTCTCGCATCAGCCACGGTCCCTGCAACGGCCTTCCGCATGGCGGCCTAAGGCGGCGCTTAGTTAGGCTGAATCTGACGCGCGGCTTTCACCTTGGCATAGCTGCGGACGCTGAAAGGGATCATCGCGATATAGCCGACGGCGATCACGATGAGTGTGATCCACGGCTCTGAAAACAGCGCTGTTCCAAGCAATGCCAGCAGCAAGATGGCCTCAAGCCGGATATGGCGCCGCAGCCGGATTGAGCCCCAGCTAAAGGTCGCCACGTTTGAAATCATCAGGATCGCCACGAAAACGATCCAAGGCGCAACGATCACGGGATTGCGAAATAGTTCGTTTTCCGTGACGAGCCACAGATAGAGCGGCAGGAAAGCAATCCCCGCCCCCGCAGGCGCCGGAACGCCCGTCAAGAAACCAGCGGATTTGTGGGGCTGGTCCTCGGCATCAATGGCAGCATTGAAGCGCGCAAGGCGCAAGGCACAGCACACCGCAATCGCCAGCGCGCAAATCCAGCCAAATTTCGGAAAATTCTGTAGAGACCAAAGGTACATGATGATCGCAGGCGAAACGCCGAACGCGATGACATCAGACAGAGAATCAAGTTCAGCGCCAAAGCGGCTCTCTGCTTTCAGTAGGCGCGCAATCCGCCCATCTATGCCGTCCAGCATCGCCGCGATGATAATCGCGCCAATCGCGCGTTCCCAGTCACCGGGGTGCGGATCATAGCCCGCGGCTGAGATGGCAAAGCGAATGCCCGTTAGGCCAAAGCACAGCGCCAGCGCAGTGACAGCGTTCGGCACAACAGCGCGCAGACTAATCCCCTGGCGGTTATCCGGCATCGTTATTGGGTGATGGCGACAGCGGCTGTGCTGTCCCCAATCACGCCGAGGATGGTTTCACCGGCAACGCAGCGCTGCCCAAGCGCAACCTTCGGCGCGGTTCCTTGAGGGAAATA
This sequence comes from uncultured Sphingomonadales bacterium, assembly GCA_903839675.1. Lineage (GTDB taxonomy): Bacteria > Pseudomonadota > Alphaproteobacteria > Sphingomonadales > Sphingomonadaceae > Aquisediminimonas. The sequence continues at coordinate 195,683 of CAIMDB010000007.1, read as the reverse complement.
GACGTCAACGCGGCTCCCAAAACGGATCAGGCCAACGCGTTCACCTGCGGTCACGGTGTCTCCAACCTTGGAGAAGGGCACAATGCGGCGAGCAACAAGCCCTGCAATCTGCGTAAAGCCAATCTTCACGCCGTCCGCACGTTCAACGAGGAAATGCTGGCGCTCATTGTCTTCGCTCGCCTTGTCGAGGTCCGCATTGAGGAATTTCCCGGGAATATACTCGATCTTGCGAACGATGCCGGCAATGGGCGAACGATTGATGTGGACGTCAAACACACTCATGAAAATCGATACGCGCACCACATGTTCCTCGGCGAGGTCGTCGCCGCCCGAAATCTCCTTCGGCGGCATCACAGTCTGGATGAGCGTGACCATGCCATCGGCAGGTGCGACGATCGCATTCGGGTCTTGCGGCACACTGCGGATCGGATCCCGGAAGAAAGCGAGAATCCAAATGGTGAGCCCAACGAAGAGCCAAGATATAAATGTCCAGCCAAGCACCCAGAACCCAGCAACCACAGCCGCTGAAATAAGTGCGAATTTGCGCCCTTCCGGGTGCACAGCGGGCCAAGCCCATTTGACGCCCTCGCCCGCAGCGACGGCTTTTTCATGTTCGGTCATAACGCCTTCATAGGCAAAGGGGCCGCATCATACAATCAGAGCGGTTGATCGCAGCGAAATCCCGCCCTAAGGCCTCGCCAGACCTCATCCCCAGGGAAAGACGAGAAGCATGGCAAAGATCAAGGTGAACACGCCTGTCGTTGAAATCGACGGCGACGAAATGACCCGCATCATCTGGCAGTGGATTCGCGAAAAGCTGATCCTGCCCTATCTCGATATCGACCTGAAATATTATGACCTCTCCGTTGAAAAGCGTGACGAGACAGGCGATCAAATCACGGTCGACGCTGCCAATGCCATCAAGCAATATGGCGTCGGCGTTAAGTGCGCCACCATCACGCCAGACGAAGCGCGCGTGGAAGAATTCGGCCTGAAGAAGATGTGGAAGTCGCCCAACGGCACCATCCGCAACATTCTGGGCGGCGTGGTGTTCCGCGAGCCGATCGTCATCAAGAACGTACCCCGGCTGATCCCGGGCTGGACGGACCCGATTGTCGTTGGCCGTCATGCCTTTGGTGACCAGTATAAGGCGACTGATTTCCTCGTCCCCGGCCCCGGCAAGCTGCGTCTCGTCTGGGATGGCGATAATGGCGACAAGATCGACGAAGAAGTCTTCCAGTTCCCTTCGCCGGGCGTCGCCCTTGCGATGTACAACCTCGACGATTCGATCCGCGACTTTGCGCGCGCCTCGATGAATTATGGCCTCGGCCTCGGCTGGCCGGTGTACCTGTCGACCAAGAACACGATCCTGAAGGCCTATGATGGCCGCTTCAAGGACCTGTTCGCCGAAGTTTTCGAGAACGAGTTCAAGGACAAGTTTAAGGAAGCTGGCATCGTTTATGAACATCGCCTTATCGATGACATGGTAGCCTCTGCGCTGAAGTGGAGCGGCAAGTTCGTTTGGGCCTGTAAGAACTATGATGGTGACGTTCAGTCCGATCAGGTCGCACAGGGCTTTGGCTCGCTTGGCCTCATGACGTCAGTTCTGATGACGCCGGACGGCAAGACCGTCGAAGCCGAAGCCGCACATGGCACGGTAACGCGCCACTTCCGCATGCACGAACAGGGCAAGGCAACGTCGACCAACCCGATTGCGTCGATCTTCGCTTGGACGCGTGGCCTCATCTACCGTGGCAAGTTCGACAACACGCCAGACGTGACGCGCTTTGCCGAAACGCTCGAGAGGGTTTGCATCCAAACCGTCGAAAGCGGCGCGATGACGAAGGATCTCGCGATCCTCATCGGCCCCGATCAGGCTTGGATGACCACTGAACAGTTCTTCGAGGCGGTCCGGTCCAACCTTGAAAAGGAAATGGCCGCCTGGGCCTGATCCTCTTCAAATCTCAAGTTTCGGGGCAGGCAGAGGAGACTTTGCCTGCCCCTTTTTTTGCCGTCACGCCATTGCGCCTGACAATGCCGTCAAAATGGGTTTAGGTTGGCCCCATGACGAGCAACGACAGTGCGACTGCCCTCCATGATGCCCTGCTGATCCTCGGCGCTGCCGGGGTGGTCATACCAGCCTTCGCCCGGGTGCGGATCACGCCTGTCATCGGTTTTATCGTCATTGGCATATTGACCGGCCCTTATGGCCTCGCCCGATTTGCGGACCATTTGCCCTGGCTCCAGACATTTTCCATTTCCGACAGAGACTCCATCGAGCCATTTGCTGAACTTGGTATCGTCTTGCTGCTCTTCACGATCGGGCTGGAGCTCTCCTTTGCGCGATTGAGGGCAATGCGCCGGCTGGTATTCGGCCTAGGTGCGGCACAGCTCTTCGCGTCCGGCCTGCTGATCGGTGTGGCCTTATGGACCTTTGGCGGCGGATTACAGCCGTCCATTGGCCTCGGCATTGCCCTTGCGCTTTCGTCGACAGCGCTCGTCTTACCCATTTCAGGCACGACAGGCGCCGTGGGCAAGAATGCCTTTGGCATGTTGCTGTTCGAAGATCTTGCCCTTGTCCCCATCGTGTTTCTACTCGGCTCCCTGGGCGGCGCGGCGCTGGCCGACATTGCAGGCATGGCGGGATTGATCGGCACAGGTGTGCTCACGCTTCTTTCCATGTTTGTCCTTGGTCGGTTCCTACTGCCACCGCTTTTTGCCCAAGCGGCACGCACCAAGAGCCCGGAGCTTTTTCTGTCTGCCAGTCTGCTCGTGGTCATCACGTCCAGCATGCTTACGGTCAGTGTGGGGCTCTCCCCCATCCTGGGGGCGCTGGTGGCGGGGCTCCTGATTGCCGAAACGGCCTATCGCAGCGAGGTGGAAGCCGTCGTCCTGCCCTTTAAGGGGCTGGCGCTCGGCATTTTCCTCATCACTGTGGGCATGCAGCTCGACCTTGACCGGATGGTGGACCAATGGGCTGAAATCACCGTAGCCCTAATTGGCGTGCTCGCGATCAAGATGGCCGTCACAAGCGGCCTTCTGCGCCTGAATGGGGTCCGCAAAGGGGTGGCGGCCGAAGTGGGCGTGCTCATGTCCAGCCCTTCTGAAACGACGTTGATTGTTTTGGCAGCCGCCTTGCAGGCAGGTCTGATATCAGCCGATGTTGCGGGCTTCTGGCAGGTGGTGACCGCACTTGGCCTCACCATAACGCCGCTGCTCGCAAGGCTGGGCCATGTCGCGGCCGCCTGGGTTGAGACCCGCCACGGCGCGGGGCAAGACAATGGCGACGAAGAAGAAACAACTGAGCCACGGACGATTATCGTCGGTTATGGTCGCGTCGGGCGCATGGTGGCGGACATGCTGCAAAGCCACAGCAAGAAGTGGATCGCGCTGGAAGACAATGTCGACACCGTGAACCGCGCCCGTCGGGAGTCCCTCCCCGTCCGCTATGGAGATGCGACACGGATCGAGACGCTGGAGGCCCTTGGTGTGTCGCACTGCGCCGCTCTGGTGCTGACAATGGACGATCATGTGCAGGCCGCCCGGCTGACGCGCCGCATTCGGGAGCGTTATCCAGAGATTACCATTGTGGCCCGTGCCCGCGACCCTGACCATGCAGCAGAGCTGTACCGCGCCGGGGCCTCAGATGCTGTGCCAGAGACGCTGGAGAGCTCCCTGCAGCTGTCCGAAGCGGTTCTGGTGGATCTAGGAGTCCCGATGGGGCCTGTGATTGCTTCTATCCACGAAAAGCGGGACGAGTTGCGTGCCGCGATCAAGCATCGTGCGGACCTGGAAAAGGCCCCGAAATTGGAATCATCAAAGCGACTGTGAGAAAGGCGTGGTGGGCGCGGCAGGGATTGAACCTGTGACCCCACCCGTGTGAAGGGTGTGCTCTACCGCTGAGCTACGCGCCCACGCCATGAAGGCGATGCCCCTAACCGAGGGTTCTGCCCAAAACAAGACGGGCGGCACCATTTTCATGGGCCGCCCGTCAATATATTTGTTCCGAAGGGAACAGCGCGTCTTAGTTGACGGCGTCCTTCAGGCCCTTGCCGGCCTTGAACTTCGGCTGCGACGAAGCCTTGATTTCCATCGGAGCACCCGTGCGTGGGTTGCGGCCGGTGGATGCCTTACGCTTCGAAACGGCAAATGTGCCGAAGCCGACGAGGCGAACTTCGTCGCCCTTCTTCAGAGCGCCGGTGATCGCGTCAAAAACGCCTTCAACAGCCTTGCTTGCGTCAGCCTTGGTGAGGCCAGAAGCGTCTGCAACGGCAGCGATCAAATCTTGCTTGTTCATAATTAGGAACCCCCTCGTCGAGTGTGTGGATTACTTTGTATTTTCGGCGGAAAGCCGTGGACCGTGTAATGCCACCTCTAGCAGCGCTGTCAAAGCAAAAGCGCCGAAAAACGCCCGAAAACGAGCCCTAAGACGTGTTTTTCGCGACCAAACTGGCTGTAACGCTCCGGAGTGAAGCCATATCGGCGCACTCCGGAGACAATCACGTCATCATTTCGACTTATTCTTCTTGCGAGTCGCAGCCCATCAATGGCGGACGACATCCTCGGCGCCACCTGCCAGTGGCGGGCGCTGGGCGGCCAATTCATCCGCCTCCGTCCACTCGATGGGTTCCAACCGATCAACCAGCGCGATTTCCAGCACCTCGTCGACATGCTTCACCGGAATGATCTTCAGGCCAAGCTTCACATTCTCAGGAATCTCTGCGAGATCCTTCTCGTTCTCGTCTGGAATGAGAACCGTGGTGATCCCACCGCGAAGTGCCGCGAGCAGCTTTTCCTTAAGTCCGCCGATCGGCAAGACACGGCCACGCAGCGTGACCTCACCTGTCATCGCCACGTCACGCCGCACGGCGTTGCCGGTCAGCGTCGAAACCATCGCCGTCACCATGCCAATACCGGCCGAGGGGCCGTCCTTGGGCACAGCACCTTCCGGCAGATGGATGTGGATATCCTTGCGTTGGAAGAGGCTTGGCTTGATGCCGTAAGATGGCGCACGTGCCTTCACGAAGCTCATTGCGGCCTGAATGGACTCGGTCATTACATCACCGAGCTTACCAGTGGTGCGCACGCCGCCCTTACCGGGCACCGTCACCGCTTCAATGGTGAGAAGCTCGCCGCCGACTTCGGTCCAGGCAAGGCCAGTCACAGCCCCAATCTGGTTTTCCTCTTCGCCAATGCCGTGACGATATTTCAGGACACCGGCAAATTCGGAGATGTTTTCCGCCGTGATCTCGACCGACTTCGCCTTGCCTTCAAGGATACGGCGGAGCGACTTGCGCGCCAGCTTGGCAATTTCGCGCTCAAGCGTACGGACACCCGCTTCCCGCGTGTAATGGCGGATGAGGACGCGCAGACCTTCTTCGGTCAACACGAATTCACCGGGCTTCAGGCCATGGGCGTCAATCTGCTTGGCGATCAGGTGCCGCTGGGCGATTTCAACCTTTTCGTCCTCAGTATACCCCTCGAGCCGGATGATCTCCATGCGGTCGAGCAACGCCTGCGGCAGGTTCAGCGAGTTCGCCGTCGTCACGAACATCACATCGGACAGATCGATGTCCATTTCCAGATAATGGTCCTGGAACTTGCTGTTCTGTTCCGGATCAAGCACTTCGAGCAAAGCCGAGGCTGGATCGCCCCGGAAATCCTGCCCAAGCTTGTCGATTTCATCGAGCAGGAAGAGCGGGTTCATAGACCCGGCCTTCTTCAAATTGGTGACGATCTTGCCCGGCAGCGAGCCGATATAAGTGCGGCGATGCCCGCGGATTTCAGCTTCGTCGCGCACACCGCCCAACGACTGGCGGATGAACTCACGCCCCGTGGCTTTCGCAATCGAACGACCAAGCGACGTCTTACCAACACCCGGCGGGCCGACGAGGCACAGGATCGGGCCCTTCAGCTTATTAGTGCGCGCTTGAACGGCGAGATATTCGACGATCCGGTCCTTGACCTTCTCAAGAGCATAATGGTCCGCATCGAGGACGGCCTGCGCCGCCGCGATATCCTTCTTCAGCTTGGACTTCTTGCCCCAGGGCAGGCCGAGGAGAACATCCAGATAGTTGCGCACGACGGTCGCTTCGGCCGACATCGGTGCCATCGTCTTCAGCTTCTTGATCTCCGCCGTCGCCTTGGTGCGCGCGTCCTTGGACAGCTTCATGCTGTCGATCTTGTTCTGAAGCTCCTGAATCTCGTTGACATCGCCCTCTTCGCCCTCGTTGCCGAGTTCGCGTTGAATGGCCTTTAGCTGTTCATTCAGATAATATTCGCGCTGCGTCTTCTCCATCTGCCGCTTCACGCGGCTGCGGATTTTCTTTTCCACCTGAAGGACGCTGAGCTCACCTTCCATGAAGGCCAGCGCCATTTCCAAACGCTTGCCGGTGTCCATTTCAACGAGCAATGTCTGCTTGTCCGCCACCTTGAGGGCGAGGTTCGCCGCGACAGAGTCGGCCAACCGATCAGCATCTTCAATTTCGCTCAACTGAACAGCGGTCTCTGCCGGCAGCTTCTTGTTGAGCTTCGAATAATTTTCGAACCGATCGATCACGGAGCGCATCAACGCTTCGACTTCGTCATTCTCGCTGTCGACCGCGGGTTCCAGCGCTTCAACTTCAGCCATCGCCAGAGGACCTGACGATTCGATGTTCGTCAGCTTCGCCCGCTGCTTGCCTTCTACAAGGACGCGGACAGTGCCATCGGGCAGCTTCAGCAACTGGAGGACTGTCGCCGTCACGCCAATGTCATAGAGGTCATCGCGTCCCGGATCATCTTGACCCGGGTCCAACTGCGCCACGAGGAAGATTTCCTTCTCACCCGACATGGCATGTTCAAGCGCCGCCACAGATTTGTCGCGACCGACAAACAAAGGCACGATCATGTGCGGGAAAACCACAATGTCACGAAGGGGCAGAAGGGGAAGATTGATAGTCATTCGAACTCCGTCGGGCGCATCAGGCAACCCGTTATTCGAAATATGGGTTTCCGCCCCGCGCTAATCAATGCTTAAGCGATGAGGAGACCATCATGAAGGCGGACAACTCGATCCATTTTGCCTGCAAGTCGCTCATTATGGGTTGCAACGAGGGCAGAAGCCCCCTCCCCACGCACCAGATTGAGGAACTCAGAAAGAACGATATCGGCCGTGCTTTCGTCGAGATTCCCGGTCGGCTCATCCGCCAAAACAAGCTTGGGTCGATTCGCCAAGGCCCTTGCGACGGCAACGCGCTGCTGTTCCCCACCTGACAATTGGCTGGGCCGATGTGTCAGCCGGTGACCAAGGCCTAACGCGGAAAGCAACTTCTCTGCACGGCCCCGCGCGGAGGCCATTTCCGAATCCCGGACGAGCTGCGGGAGCATAACATTTTCGACCGCCGAGAAATCCGGCAGCAAATGGTGGAACTGGTATACAAAGCCCAGCATATCGCGACGGACACGAGTGCGACCGTCATTGTCGAGCGACGCCACCTCTTCTCCCGCGATGCGGATCGAGCCTTCAAAGCCGCCTTCAAGAAGACCTATCGCCTGCAGCATCGTGGATTTTCCAGAACCTGATGGGCCCAGGAGCGCCACAATCTCTCCTTCTGCGATAGTCAGATCGACCCCACGCAGCACATCAATGCTGGCACTCCCTTGCACAAAAGTGCGCTTCAGTCCGGAGACGTCAACCATGCTATTCATAGCGCAGCACCTGCACAGGATCGGTACTCGCCGCTTTGAAGGCCGGATAAAGCGTGGCCAGAAAGCTGAAGATAAAGGCCATGATGGTGATGCCCAGGATCTCGAGCGGATCAACCTTTGAGGGCAGCTCCGTCAGATAGCGGATCTGCGGGTCCCACAAATTCTGACCGGTTAGAAACTGGATGCCGTTGACCACGCTTTGACGGAACAGAAGAAAAATAAAGCCGAGAATGACCCCCGCCACTGTGCCCAGCGCGCCGATGGTCGTCCCGACTGTCATGAAGATCCGCAATATTCCGCTGCGTGAGGCGCCCATCGTCCGCAGGATCGCAATGTCTCGGGTCTTGGCCCGAACGAGCATGATCAGCGACGATAGGATGTTGAATGAAGCAACCAGAATGATGATCGACAGGACCACGAACGACACCACACGGTCGACGGCTAGCGCCTCAAACAAGGAAGCGTTCATGCCGCGCCAGTCATTGATGACCCCGCGGTCGCGCACTTTGGGGATAAGGGGAACGAGAATTTCCCCCACGCGGTCCGCATCGACGGTGTCTATTTCCACCATGACCACGGCATCCCCCAGCAAAAGGAAGGATTGAGCATCTTCAATGGGCATGACCACGAAGGCCTTGTCGTAATCATAAATGCCAACCTCAAAAATGGCGGACACCCGATAGGCGACAATGCGCGGCACGGACCCAAATGGGGTCGACTGGCCATCAGGAGATACAAGGCTGATCGTGCTCCCGACCTGAGCGCCAAGTGCCTCTGCCAAACGTGCGCCGATAGCCACGTTGCCACTGCCGGGGGAAAGTTCATCAATTGAACCTGCCAGCACATTTGTCTTGAGCAACTGGTTGGACCGGATATCCGACACCCGCATTCCGCGCAAAAGGATGCCCTGAACGCGGCCATTAAAGCTCGTCATCAAAGGCTGCTCGATCAAGGGCGTTGCGGATTTGACGCCGGGCGTCACCCGCGCCTGTTCGACAATGTCCTGCCAGCCCTTGAGCTTTCCATCATAGCCTTGGACGACAGCGTGACCGTTCAGGCCCACGATCTTGTCAAACAGCTCTGCCCGAAAGCCGTTCATGACGCTCATGACAATGATAAGCGCGGCAACGCCCAGCATGACCGCGACAAGGCTGATCGAGGCCACCAGAAAGATAAACCCATCTCCCTTGCCGGGCAGCAGATAACGTTTGGCGATGAAGCGCTCATAGCGGGTCAGAAGCATCGTTACGCGGTCTAGAGTTCGCAGGCAGCGCTGGCAATGGTCTGGACACCTGTTGCGGATTCAACACAGGATGCTTCAAATCGGTTTCAGTGGCACATCAATGCAATGACAACAGCACGCTGATCCGATAGCCCACCCTCACTGAACATGGCTGTGGTCAATGGTTCGGGGAGACTCTGTAAGGACGGCAAAAAGCTGACCGACAGAGACGACAAAAAATGGGGGCGGGCGAGTTTCTATTCGTCACGCAATGCGCCCGGACCGGAAACGGCCCGGGCGCAACGCATTTGGGGCAATGCCATTTGCAATAACCATGCAACCAAAGCCCTCGCGCAGCGTTCTTAAAAAATGGCTGCGCATAAACGATACCTTTACGCCGTTCGTATAGAGACCTCGATCCACAGGGGTTTTCGACAGGTCGTGTCGGGAACGGTGAGAGGTCAACATGGCATCCAGAGCGATGGAAGTTAAAGCGACGAGAGGGCTGCCCGCAGTCATCATCGCGCTTGCCGCACAGGACGGATCTGCTTCGCATGGCTATGCGGGCGGTGGGGAACTTTTGCGGAGTCGCCATACGACACGCAATCTCGCCGACGTCATCCACCACTTCGGCTATCTCCATGGTCGGCACCCCGGCATCGTTGCCTCAGCTCTTTTGAAGACACCAAATAGCGAAACAAAAGACTGGTTTGAAGCCGCAGTTGACGGCTTTGATCAGGAGCGCTCCTATCTCACAAAGCTCGTCGTAGCGGTCGGGCCAACGCCCAGCACGCCAGGACAGGCTGAATGTGAATCGGCCCTGACAGGCCAACACCACGCCATGGAAATGCTCTCGCATTCCGATCGGCTTGGCTGCGCCTTTGGAGCGGCAGCCGCCCTCATTCTCGATTGGACAGCGATTCGCGTGGTTATGGATCGCGCGGCTGAACGATTTGGCCTCATCCCGCCGCGCTGCACGCTCCCCGAACGGGACGAAACAGCCGCTGCAATCCGCGCAATTGCCGCAGCACCGGCGGCAGAACGGGCCCTGAGCTTCGGCGCGCAGCAATTGCTCGCCCAACATCGCGGCCTTTGGGATCTACTCGAATCGCGACAGGTCGCGCGCGGCGAATACTGAGACATCTAACAGGGTGATCTAAGATTTACCGGCTTGCACGAGCCGCGCGCCCTGCTTATCGCCTTTGACAGATTGCCGTTTACGTCAAAGGAAATGTCCATGCGCTTTGAAGGCACAAAGTCTTATGTTGCCACCGACGACCTGAAGGTCGCCGTCAATGCTGCCGCCCTCCTCCGCCGCCCGCTGCTCGTGAAGGGTGAACCCGGCACCGGGAAAACCGTGCTGGCCGAAGAAGTTGCCAAGGCCTTGGGCGCCCCGCTCATCACCTGGAACATCAAATCGACGACCAAGGCGCATCAGGGCCTTTATGAATATGATGCTGTTGCCCGTCTGCGCGATGGCCAGTTGGGCGATGAACGCGTTCACGACATCAAAAACTACATCAAGAAGGGTAAGCTTTGGGAGGCTTTTGAAAGCCCCGTTTTGCCCGTTCTGCTGATCGACGAAATCGACAAGGCCGACATCGAATTCCCCAACGATCTTCTTCAGGAGCTCGACCGGATGAGCTTCGACGTTTACGAAACGCATGAGACGATTTCGGCCAAAGAACGCCCGATCATCATCATCACGTCGAACAATGAAAAGGAACTGCCTGACGCGTTCCTGCGCCGTTGCTTCTTCCACTACATCAAGTTCCCGGACCGCGACACGATGCAGGCCATCGTGGACGTTCACTTCCCAGGCATCCAGAAGATCCTCGTCGGCAAGGCAATGGATATCTTCTACGAAGTCCGCGAAGTCCCTGGCCTTAAGAAGAAGCCATCCACCTCGGAACTGCTCGACTGGTTGAAGTTGCTGCTCGCCGAAGACATGCCGCTCGACGTGCTGCAGAACAAGGACTCATCCAAGGCCATCCCGCCGCTCCACGGCGCATTGCTCAAGAATGAGCAGGATGTCATGTTGTTCGAACGTCTGGCATTCATGTCTCGGCGTCAGGGTTAGTCTTTATCCCCTCTCCCCGATGGGGAGAGGGTTAGGGAGTACTGTTCAGTGGCAACACAGCATGTGGTCCCGACGCTAGGAAAACTGACGCGTGTTCCGATAAGAGAAGTGTGGTCATCGGAGCCTTATTCTTTTGACCCATGGTTGTGCGAACTCGAGAACCTTCAATTTCTGGCTGATTCCGTAGGTCTTCCTGGCCTAGAGCTTTTGGGGAAGCAGGCTCCAGTGGGCCCATTCTTCGCAGACATAATTTGCAAAGTCATCGGAACAGAAGACATCGTTCTAATTGAGAACCAGCTAGATCCGGCCGACCACAGGCATCTCGGGCAGGTGCTTACATACGCGCCCCATTTTGATGCAAAAATTTGCATCTGGGTTGCTGAGCGAATTCGGGACGAACATCGTGCCGCCGTCGACTGGCTCAATCGTATTAGCTCAGATGGATACGCATTTTTTGGAGTGGAAGTGCAGGCTGTAAAGATTGGTGATAGCCTGCCCGCCCCACTTTTTGAGGCTGTGGCAAAGCCGAACGATTGGTCCAAAATTACCCCTGCGAGTTCAGTTTCAACGGAAGCTGTCGCCATCCAAGAAAACTCGAACCGGAAATTTTGGCCACTACTTCATTCGCGTCTTTTGGAAATCGGCGTTCCTGCACGACAAGCCTCCACCGAGTTAAAGGGTTTTCAATATTGGGCCCCGATCCTTAGCGGCGGCCGTGCTTACATTTGGGCGTTTCGTTCGTTCAGCAAGAAGCCATATGTCAAGGCTGGGCTCAGCCTTTACAACGAGGGTGGCAAATCGATCTGGGATTCCCTGATTGCTGAAAAATCTGTATTCGAAACCAGTTTTGGCGAGCCGTTGGGTTGGGTTCCGAACCCTCAGGGCACCGCGTTTCACATCAACGGCGGCGAGTTTTTCTCGTCTCCAGATGAATGCAACTGGCCAGAACAGATCAATTGGCTGTCTGATCAAATGCTTCGGCTCAAGGAAACGTTCTTGGAAGCCATTCGCCTAGCTGATTTGAACAATTCTACAACGGCGAGCGCCTTTGACGGCGATACTGGAGTTTAAGTCATGTTCCTCAATTTCCTCGACGAACTCCGTGCAGCGGGCATCAAGGCTTCGCTGAAGGAGCACCTCATGTTGCTTGAGGCGCTCGACAAGGAAGTGATCGACCGGACGCCGGAGCAGTTCTATTTTCTCTCGCGTGCGGTCTATGTGAAAGACGAAGGCCTGCTTGATCGGTTCGATCAGGTGTTCAACAAGGTCTTCAAGGGCTTGCTGACCGAATATGGCACCAACCCGGTCGACATCCCGGCGGACTGGCTGCGCGCCGTCGCTGAAAAGTTCCTGACGCCCGAAGAGATGGCAGCGATCGAGTCGCTTGGGTCTTGGGACGACATCATGGACACGCTCAAAAAGCGGCTCGAAGAGCAGCAGGAGCGACATGAAGGCGGGAATAAGTGGATCGGCACGGGCGGCACATCCCCCTTTGGCCATGGCGGATATAATCCGGAAGGCGTCCGCATCGGTGGCGAATCCAAGCATAAGCGCGCCCTGAAAGTCTGGGAAAAGCGGGAGTTTCAGAACCTCGACAACACGCGCGAACTCGGCACCCGCAACATTAAGATCGCGCTGCGGCGCCTGCGCAAATTTGCGCGGCAGGGTGCGGCGGAAGAATTGGACATTAAGGCGACCATTGACGGCACGGCACGTCAGGGCTGGCTCGACATCCACATGCGTCCGGAACGCCGGAATGCCATCAAAGTGCTGCTGTTCTTGGATGTTGGCGGATCAATGGACCCGTTCATCAAGCTAGTGGAAGAGCTGTTCAGCGCCGCCACGTCCGAGTTCAAGAATCTCGAATTCTTCTATTTCCACAACTGCCTCTACGAAGGCGTGTGGAAGGACAATAAGCGTCGCTATTCCGAACGGACGCCGACTTGGGAAGTGCTCCACAAATTCCCACACGACTATAAGGTCGTGTTCGTGGGGGATGCCGCGATGAGCCCCTATGAAATCTCCCACCCCGGCGGGTCTGTGGAGCATTTCAACGAGGAATCCGGCGCTGCATGGATGCACCGTGTGGCCAACACCTATCCAGCGACCGTGTGGCTCAACCCCACGCCGGAGCAGCATTGGACCTATTCGCAATCCACCAAGATCATCAAGGATCTGGTGAACGACCGGATGTATCCGCTCACGCTAGAAGGCTTGGACGATGCCATGCGGGAACTGACCCGCAAGCATTGAGGCCCTAACCGAAGGGCTTATCAATCGAAGGCGGAGGCACGCTAAACCATTCCGGCCCCTTGGGGGTCATGTGAAAACAATCCTCCAGCCGGATGCCGAAGGTGCCCGGGATGTAGAGCCCAGGTTCGTTGGAAAAGCACATCCCTTCGGCCAGCGGCGTTGCTTCACCATGAACGAGATTGACCGGTTCATGCCCGTCCATGCCGATGCCGTGACCCGTGCGGTGCGATAGGCCGGGCAAGCCATAGCCGGGGCCATAGCCGATCTTTTCATACCAGCCGCGCACTGCATCATCGACCGAACCGCAGCTTTTGCCGATTTGCGCCGCTTCAAAAGCCATCTGCTGACCTTGGCGAACCTGTGCCCACACATCGCGCTGGCGCTTGGTCGGTTCTCCGAAAACAAAGGTGCGGGAGATATCCGACACATAGCCGTGCACCGAACAGCCACCGTCAATGAGGATGACCTCGCCGTCGCGGACCTCCTGCGGCTTGCCGGAGCCTTGCGGATAGGCACTCGCCTCGCCCAGAAGGACCAGCGCATCGCCACCCTTCCCGCCGCGCTTGGCCGTTTCCGATATGATGAGCGCGTTGATATCCTCAGATGTCATACCCTTTTGCACCTGCGCGCCCGCTGCACGGAAAGCATCAACGGTGATGTCCGCCGCCGTCTTCATCAGCGCAATTTCAGCGGCGGTCTTGTGCATCCGGCATCCACGCACGACACCCGCGCCACTCACCACCGTCACGCCCGGAAGTGCCTTTTGAAGGCCATCGGTGATGAAGTGGCGGACGGTTTCCTCAATGGCGACAGGCTTTGCGGAAAGCTTCTTCTCACGCAGCCAGTCCACAACAAGCGCCATCGGGTTTTCATGCTCGTTCCAGGTGCGGATGGCGGCAGGAATCGCCAGCGATTCCCGGATCGACGGGGCTTCAAAAAAGGGCGTGACCACCGTGACGTCGCCCTCCGCCGGGATCAGGGCGGCGGTCAACCGCTCACTGCGCCACCATTGGACACCCGTGAAATAGACAAGGCTGGAGCCGGGTTCGACCAGAAGCGCGCCGATCCCCGCCGCCTGCATCAGGCCCTGCACCTTGGCGAGGCGGGCGGCGCGTTCTTCCGGCCCGATGGGTTTGGCATGAGCGGCCAGATTGACGTGCGGCGCCATGGGCGCGGCGGCCTTGGCCCATGCAGGCGCAAGCGCCAGACCTGCGGCAGAACCCAGAACATTGCGTCGGGTGATCATCGCGGCAACCTTCTCAATAAAGCAGGAACGGGCGCCGTTCCTCGGCCCAAGCCTGTTCGTCCGGCAGCGTGATCGCGTCGAGGTCCGCCGCAGTCGCCTCAGGATTATCAACCCATTCGCGCAAGGCCGGGCCGCCGTTGATCACATCGATGGCGAGGACGTCATCGGTATATTCGTATTTGAAATCCTTGCCGCGCCAGATGGGATAGTTTGGGTAAAGGGCACGGATCGCCTTGAAGGCGAGCGCCTGCAGACGCCAGGGCTTGAACGCCGCATCATCATAGCACGGGCCTTCGGCGTGGATATGAACACCAGCGCACAACGCCCCGACGTGCTTGTGGAAAGTCGGTTCAAACCAGATGTCGCGCAGCGTGCAGCCGGTGAGCCAATGGGGGGCTAGCTCGTGCATCTTGGAGATTACCGCGCGGGCGTCGATATCCGGTGCGCCAAAGAGTTCGAGCGCGCGGGTTGTGCCCCGTCCTTCCGAAAGTGTCGCACCTTCAACCATGACCGTGCCGGCATAAGCGCGCGCCATGTTAACGTTTGCAGCATTGGGGCTGGGGTTAATCCAGACGCGGTCCTGCGGCCAGCCGAAACCGGGCGCGGCCTCGGGCGTGTAGCCCTCCATCTCGATAACGCGGTAGTTCACGTCGAGGTTGAAGTGCGCGATGAACCATTGGCCCAATTCGCCCATCGTCAGGCCGTGGCGCATTGGGATGGGCCCTGCCCCCACAAAGCTCTCCCAGCCGGCCCGCAGCGTCAGGCCTTCGATGGGCCGGCCTGCAGGATTGGGACGATCCAGCACCCACACCTCTTTGCCGTGCTCGGCCGCCGCTTCCAGAATATAGAGCAACGTTGTGATGAAGGTGTAGATACGGCAGCCAAGATCCTGCAAATCAATGAGAACGACGTCAAACGTGCTCATCGCCTGACCCGTCGGGCGGCGCACTTCGCCATAGAGACTGAAGACCGGAATGCCGTGCTGCGGATCGGTGAAGTCAGGCGACTCCATCATATTGTCCTGTTTGTCGCCGCGCAGGCCGTGCTGCGGACCAAACGCCGCCGTCAGCGTGATTTCCGGGCATTTGGCGAGCGCATCGAGACTGTGCGTGAGATCCGCTGTCACCGAGGCTGGATGGGCGACCAGCGCGACGCGCTTTCCGGCCAGTTGCTGGCGGAGCGCCGGGTCCGCAATGAGGCGATCAATACCGAATTTCATGCGCGTCTTGCTGCCTCCAACGTCAGCGCAAAGCAATTGCTATCATGAAAGTCCGGCTTTTCCAGTGGATGAGCGAGCGCCCAGAAGGATGTCGTTCCATCTTTGGCCGTTACAACGCAGGTCAGGCCGAGTGCCC
Source organism: uncultured Sphingomonadales bacterium (assembly GCA_903839675.1). Classification (GTDB taxonomy): domain Bacteria; phylum Pseudomonadota; class Alphaproteobacteria; order Sphingomonadales; family Sphingomonadaceae; genus Aquisediminimonas. Next base: position 179,838 of record CAIMDB010000007.1, on the reverse strand, counting down.
AATCTTGCGCGTGCACACCCGGCGGCAGCATAGACAGATCGATCACCGCGTCCAAAACCAGACTTTCCTCCGTTGTCTCACAGTCGATGACCGGCGCACGGCCAACGTCCAATTGCCGGAAATTTTCACGATACCCTGTGAAATCAAACACCGCCCATTGCGATGAGGGGGACATGTTGAACTCATAATAGGCGCCGCCGCCCGCAGGTTTCAGGAAGGCCTCGCAGCAGGTTTCTTCCCACAATCCGACCGTGCGGACCGGCTCTTCCGGGCTCGGAATGGCGAGGTCCTTTATCCGCCCAGACAGGCGAAATTGAAGCTTCAGTTGGGGATTTTCAAAACCCACAACCACCTCAATAAAATCAAGCGCTTGGCAGGGCGTCGTCGAATGCGGAACAAGACGCGCCGTGGCGAGGATCTGGGCTGGTTTCATGCTACCAAGTTGGGCGCGGACGTGGGATTTATCAAGTCCGTCCCGCCCCGTTCCCTTTCCGGCAAAGGCCTGCTAAGCGCGCGGCCATCATGACCGCCTTTAAATCAGACCTTCTCCGCATCCTTTCCGACCGCGGCTACATCCACCAAATTACTGACGGCGAGGCGCTGGATAGGCTGGCCGCGACGCAGATCGTGCCCGGATATGTGGGGTTTGACGCGACTGCACCCTCGCTCCACGTCGGCAACTTGGTGTCGATCATGCTCCTGCGCCGTCTGCAGCAGGCGGGCCATAAACCGGTCGTTCTGATGGGTGGTGGCACGACACGGATCGGAGACCCGACGGGCAAGGACGAAGTCCGCAAGATGCTGACGGACGACGCGATCGAGACCAACATCTCCTCGATCCGCACGGCGTTCGAGAAATTCCTCGTGTTCGGCGACGGGCAAACCGATGCGGTGATGGTCAACAACCACGATTGGCTGGGCAAGCTCGGCTATATCGAAATGCTGCAGAAGGTCGGCACCCACTTCACGGTGAACCGCATGCTCAGCTTTGACTCGGTCAAGCTGCGGCTTGAGCGCGAACAGCCGATGACCTTCCTCGAATTCAACTACATGATCCTGCAAGGCTATGATTTCCGTCACCTTTGCCAGAACATGGACGTCCGGCTGCAAATGGGCGGCAGCGACCAATGGGGCAACATCGTCAATGGTGTCGAGTTGTCGCGACGCATGGACGGGTCCGAAGTGTTCGGCCTGACAACACCGCTCATCACAAAGTCCGACGGGACCAAGATGGGCAAGTCGGTCTCCGGGGCGATCTGGCTCAACGAAGCGCAACTTCCGGCCTATGACTATTGGCAGTTCTGGCGGAATGCAGACGACAGCGATGTCGGCAAGTTCCTGCGCCTGTTCACCGATCTTCCGCTGGACGAGATCGCGCGCCTAGAAGCACTCCAAGGCGCAGACATCAACGAGGCGAAGAACGTCCTCGCCAATGAAGCGACGCGCCTGTGCCGTGGCGCGGACGCCGCGCTGGCTGCTGCCGAAACCGCGCGCCAGACCTTTGCCGAAGGCGGCACGGGAGCCGACCTGCCGCGTTTTGAGGTGTCCGGCGGTTCCATCGATATCCTAGACGCACTCGTGGGCCTGAGCTTTTGCGCCTCCCGCGGCGAAGCCAAGCGCAAGATTGCCGAAGGCGCGGTCAAGGTCGATGACATTGTCGTGTCCGCCGCCGATGCAGTTATCACCGTTTCGGGCGACATCAAGCTCAGCCTCGGCAAAAAGCGCCACGGCCTTCTGGTTAAGGCCGCTTAAGCTTAACCGACTGTTTTCCAGTCGCTTTAGGCCTTTCTTGCGGGGGCGGGCGTCAGTGTGAGGCCGGATTAAACCGGGGCAGCCACACCATGTCGCAAATGCAGGCTACACTTGCCGCGCAGATGTTCTCCGCCGAGCGCCGTCGCGCCGCGCGCGCGGCTGTTTCGATCCGCACCACCGCCGGCTTGCCGGGCTTGGAGCGGGTGGACGTGGAACTCGTCAACCTGTCGACCGGCGGCGTGATGATGCACGCGGCCAAGACGCTGGCCGAAAATTCGCCTGTGATGATCGACATGCCTGGCCTTGGCTGGGCGGGCGGGCGTGTGGTCTGGTTCTTCAATGAACAGCATGGCGTCCAGTTCGACCGGCCGTTGAGCCAGCTCTACGTCGACATGCTGGAGCATATGCACGCCGCCGACTGACCGGCCGATCAGCCCGCCTTGATCAGGGCCACCGCCGCATCGCGTTCAAACAGATAGAGCGCGAGCCGCGCCGCCTCCCCTCGCTCACTTGCTAGTCCGCCATCACGGTCCACCAGCAATCGCGCATCGTCGGTTGCCACATGGATTAGGCTTGAGACCTGTTCAGGCGAGGCGATCCGGAACGCCGCTTCGCCGGACTGGCGCGTGCCGAGGATTTCGCCAGCACCGCGCAGCTTCAGGTCTTCTTCTGCGATCCGGAACCCGTCATTGGTCTCGCGCATCAGCGCCAACCGCGCGCGCGCCGTTTCGCTAAGCGCCCCGCCCCGCAGCAGCAGGCAGACCGACTTTTCGCTGCCCCGCCCGACGCGCCCGCGCAGCTGGTGGAGCTGCGCCAGGCCGAAGCGTTCGGCATCCTCAATGATCATCAGCGTGGAATTGGGTACATCGACCCCGACTTCGATCACCGTCGTCGCGACGAGCACCGCCAGCTCGTTCGCTGCAAAACGCGCCATGACGGCGTCTTTTTCCGGCCCCTTCATTCGGCCGTGGACGAGCCCGACCTTGCCGGGGAAGCGCATCGACAGCTCTTCATAGCGCGCTTCGGCGGCAGCCCGGTCACTATCCTCATTCTCTTCAACCAGCGGGCACACCCAATAGGCCTGCCCGCCGCGCCCGATATGGCGCGACAGCCCTTCGACCACCTCGTCCAGCCGATCACCCGACATGACGCGCGTGTCGATCGGCTGGCGGCCGGGCGGCATCTCGTCCAGCCGGCTCACGTCCATCTCGCCATAGTTGGACAGCGTCAGGGTGCGCGGAATGGGTGTCGCGGTCATCACCAGCAGATGCGGCGGCTTTTCCGCCTTTTGGGTGAGCAATAGCCGCTGGGCGACACCAAAGCGGTGCTGCTCATCAATGACAGCAAGGCCAAGTCGCTTGTAAGCGACAGCTTCCTGAAAGATCGCGTGCGTGCCGATGAGAATGTCGATGCTGCCATCGGCCAGCCCCATCAGCGTCGATTCGCGCGCGCGACCCTTATCGCGGCCTGTAAGGATGGCGACCGTCACAGGAAGCCCTGCCAATTGGCGGGTGATCGTATCAAAATGCTGGCGGGCGAGGATTTCGGTCGGGGCGAGCATCGCCGCTTGTGCCCCCGCCTCAACGGCGGCGAGCATGGCGTGGAGCGCAACCATCGTTTTGCCGGCCCCCACATCACCCTGAAGCAGCCGCACCATCGGGATGGACTGAATGAGGTCCCCTTCAATCTCCGAAATCGTCCGCTGCTGAGCCCCCGTCAGCGAATAGGGCAGCTTCAGCATGTCCCGCAGCCGCCCATCGCCCTGCAACGGCACGCCCCGCCTGCGCCGCGAGGATGCCCGCACCAGCATCAGCGCCAACTGGTTGGCAAAGATCTCGTCATAGGCCAGCCGCTCGCGCGCCTTAGCATCGGCGGGGTCGGCATGGATGGCGCCAATCGCCTCCCGCCACGACGGCCAGTCGCGCTGCGCATGGAGCGAAGCGTCGATCCATTCCGGGAGATCAGGCGCGCGCTCCACCGCTTGAGCTGCCAATTGCTGCATCCGCCGACCGGTGAGACCATCCGACAGCGGATAAACAGGTTCACGTTCCGGGAGGCTGCCCGCCTCCTCCGGTTTCAGCACATAGTCCGGGTGAACCATCTGCAGGTCCTGACCATAAGCCTCCAGCTTGCCCGAGACGATCCGCGGCTCACCCAGCGGCAGTAATTTCTTTGCCCAGCCCGGATTGCCGCCGAAATAAACAAGCGCGATCATGTCGCCATTGGGGTCCGCCGCCCACACCCGGAACGGCCCCCTGCCCCCGCTGGCGCGGTAATCCATCGGCGTCAGTTCAATCGTGATGACGCGCCCTGCATCGCTCATCCGCAGGCCATCAACGCGCAGCCGGTCCACAAAGCCCGTTGGCAGGTGAAAGAGGACATCGACCAACTTATTGAGTCCCAACCGCTCAAGCGGGCGCGCAAGCTGCGGGCCGATGCCCTTAAAGGCAGTCACTTCGGCAAAGATCGGGTTGAGAAGTTCTGGTCGCATGGCTATCCCGCAACACCCTTACCCCAGCCTGCGCAAGCGTCAAAACGCCCGCCGGCCAATCGGCGTTGGAAAATGGAAGACGATACGCGGCTGAAACGACTGAAATTCCGGGCCTGGCACCGTGGCACCCGCGAAGCCGACTATATGGTCGGCGGTTTCTTTGACGCGCATGCTGCCAATTGGAGTGACTCGGAAATTGTCTGGTTCGAGCAACTTATGGACGAACAAGACGTCGATATCATCGGTTGGGCCATGGGTTCCATCCCCGTTCCCGCCGAATGGCAGGGCCCGATGATGGTCGCTTTCCAGAAACTCGACTTCATCCGGATTCCCGAGTGATCGAACTCACGCAGCTTCTCAAGTCCGCAACACCGCTCACACTGGCGGGCGCGCCAACAGGGTTCCTCCCCTGGCTGATGACGGACCTCGCCCGCGCCGCTGATGGCCGGGCCGTGTTCATTGCGTCGGACGAAGTGTCGATGCGCGCGCTTGCGGATGCGGCCAACTGGTTTGCCCCAGAAGTTGAGGTGCTCACTTTCCCGTCTTGGGATTGCCTGCCCTATGACCGCGCCTCGCCCTCGCTGCGGGTCACCTCGGAACGTCTGGCGACGCTCGCCGCACTTCAGCGCAAGACGGACAAGCCGCAGCTTTTGATCACGACCGCCAACGCCGCCACCCAGCGCGTGTTGACGCCGTTCCGCATCCGGCAGCTTACGGCGCACCTCGCCCCCGGCACGCGGATCGACCGCGACAAGCTGGCGGAACTGTTGCAGGCCAATGGCTATGTCCGCACAGATACCGTTGCAGACGCAGGCGAATTTGCGGTGCGTGGCGGGCTCGTCGATCTGTTTCCGTCCGGAATGCCGCACGGGCTGCGGCTCGACTTCTTCGGCGACGAAATTGAAACGGTTCGCACCTTTGATCCGGCGGACCAGCGCACCACCGGGCGGGCGGATGACGGCTTCACTCTCCTCCCCGCCTCTGAAGCTCTGCTCGATGAAGAGGGAATCAAGCGCTTCCGGACGCGATACCGTGACCTGTTCGGCGCGACCGCGACAGGCGATCCGCTTTATCAGGCCGTCTCCGAAGGGCGGCGACTGGCGGGCATGGACCATTGGCTGTCGCTGATTGAAGACAAGCTGACCACATTGTTCGAGCATCTGGGTGACGCGCCGCTGATTGTCCGCGAACTTGGCGTTGACGGCGCAATTGAGGGCCGGTTTGAGGCGATTGCCGACTATTATGGCAACCGCGAAAAGGCGCAGTCGGCAGACCCCGGCAGCTACCGCCCCCTCACACCTGACGCGCTCTATCTCTCGCACAAACAGTGGGACACAGCGATCGTCAACCAGTCGATCCATCTGGCGTCGCCGTTCCATGAGCCGCCGTCGGACACGGTTATCGATTTCGGCATTGATGGCCCGCGTGATTTTGCGCCGGAGCGGACCAATGGTGACAATGTCTATGATGCGCTCACAGCGCACGCCACAGGGCTGGCGCACAATGAACGGGGCATGGTGCTCGCCTGCTATTCCAAGGGCTCCCGCGACCGGCTGACAGGTTTGCTGGCGGATCATGGGCTGCCCGGCGCCGTGCTGCTCGATAGTTGGCAGGAAGCGCAGGGCTTCGTCGGCGCCCCGCGCAAGCGGAAGGACGAAATCCGCGTCGCGCTGGTCGTCGTGCCGCTCGATCATGGGTTTACCGCGCCCAATATCGCCGTCCTGTCAGAACAGGACGTGCTGGGTGACCGGCTTGTCCGTCGCGCCAAGCGCAAGAAGTCCGCCGATGCCTTCATGGCGGAGCTGGCGACGCTCTCACCCGGCGATCTTGTCGTCCATACCGAACACGGCATCGGCCGCTATGAAGGGCTGACCCAGATCCCCGTGTCGCAGGCGCCGCATGATTGCGTGGCGCTATCTTATGCGGGCGGTGACAAACTCTATGTGCCTGTCGAGAACATCGACGTCCTCTCCCGCTATGGCAGCGACAGTGACGGTGTAGCGCTGGACCGTCTGGGCGGCGAGGCTTGGCAGCGCCGCAAGGCGAAGATGCGTGAACGCATCCGCGAAATTGCGGGCGAACTCATCGCCACTGCCGCGCTACGTGCCTTGCGCGCGGGCGACGTGGCCGAGCCGGATTCGCAGCATTATGCCGAATTCGTCAACCGCTTCCCCTATCAGGAAACCGATGATCAGGAGCGCGCGATTACGGAGGTGATCGAGGATCTGGCCGCGGGCAAGCCGATGGACCGGCTCGTCGTGGGAGACGTCGGCTTCGGCAAAACTGAAGTCGCGCTGCGTGCCGCGTTCATCGCCGCGATGGCTGGCATGCAAGTCGCGCTCATTTGCCCGACCACCCTTCTCGCCCGGCAACATTTCCAGAATTTCGTTGAACGTTTCCAAGGCTTCCCGCTCAACATCGGCCGCCTGTCCCGCCTTGTCGGCTCGGTCGAGGCCAAGGCCACGCGTGAGGGGCTGGAAGACGGCACCATCGATATCGTCATCGGCACGCACGCCTTGCTGTCCAAGGGCATTGCCTTCAAGCGGCTCGGCCTCGTCATTGTGGATGAAGAGCAGCGCTTCGGCGTCGTCCATAAGGAAAAGCTAAAAGCGCTGAAGGCTGACGTCCACGTCCTGACGCTGACCGCGACCCCCATCCCCCGCACGCTGCAAATGGCGATGTCGGGCCTGCGCGAGCTGTCCGTCATCCAGACGCCGCCGGTCGATCGGCTTGCCGTGCGCACCTATGTGATGCCCTGGGACAAGATCGTGCTGCGCGAGGCGTTGCTGCGTGAGCATTATCGCGGCGGGCAGAGCTTCTTTGTCACGCCGCGCATTGCCGACCTTCCCGATATTGAAGAGTTCCTGCGCACCGAAGTGCCGGAAATCAAATATGTCGTCGCCCATGGCCAGATGGCGCCGGGTGACGTTGAAGAGCGGATGTCGGCCTTTTACGACAAGCGCTACGACGTGCTTGTCTCTACCACCATCATCGAAAGCGGCCTCGATATTCCGAGCGCGAACACAATGATCATCCACCGCGCGGATCGCTTCGGCCTTGCCCAGCTCTATCAGCTGCGCGGACGTGTCGGTCGGTCCAAGACGCGGGCCTATGCGTATCTGACGACCGCACCGAGCCGGTTGATGACCGACACCGCCGAAAAGCGGCTGAAGGTCTTGTCCGACCTCGACAGCCTGGGTGCGGGCTTCCAATTGGCGAGCCATGACCTCGATATTCGTGGCGCAGGCAACCTCTTGGGCGATGAACAGTCAGGCCATATTCGCGAGGTCGGCTTTGAACTGTACCAGTCGATGCTGGAAGAGGCGATCATGGACGCCAAGGCGGGTGGGCTTGCCAATGTCAGCGTGCGCGACCTTTCACCTCAGATTACCGTCGATGCGCCGGTTCTCATCCCCGACACCTATGTCCCCGACCTTGATCTGCGCATGGGCCTGTATCGCCGCCTGAACGAGTTGGAGACGGTGCAGGACATTGAAGCCTTTGGCGCGGAAATGATCGACCGGTTCGGCAACCTGCCGGAGCCGACCGAGAATCTGCTGACCCTCATCCAGATCAAGCTGAACGCAAAGACGGCACATATCGCCAAAATCGATGTCGGTCCGCGCGGGGCGCTGGTGGCCTTCTGGAACGACACCTTCCCGAAGGTCGATGGCCTGCTCGCCTATGTCGCTAGGCTTGGCGATACGGCCAAGCTGCGGCCCGACATGCGCCTGAGCATCACCCGCGCCTGGGCGGACCCGAAAGCGCGGCTCCATGGCATTCTGCAGCTGTCACGGGGATTGGCGAAGATCGCGGGCTGACCAATGCAAACCGTTCGGGCTGAGCTTGTCGAAGCCCTGTCCTTCCATTTTGGGGAACAGCGAAAGAGCGGCCCTTCGACAGGCTCAGGGCAAACGGTTCAGGAAGAGGCGCGGTAAAGCAGCGGCTTGGCCAGCACCAATCCAGCGATAAAGCCGCCAATGTGCGCAGCGATGGCGACGCTATAGCCGGACCCCGCACTGGCGATGCCAATCAGCCACTGCACGCCAACCCAGCCCGCAAGCAGCCACAAGGCGCGCATAGATTCTGCCGAAAACGGACCCCAACTCTTTGCCTCCGATGTGCTGAACAGCATCGCATAAGCGCCGACGACGGCGGAAATCGCGCCACTTGCACCGATCATCGGCTGGTCTGATCCCACAAGATATTGGAGACCTGCGGACCCATAGGCGCCGACGACATAAAGCGTAACGAGGCGGCCACTGCCAAGAACGTGCTCAACCAGCTTCCCGCAATACCAGAACGTCAAAAGGTTCATCAAAAGGTGGAGGAATCCGCCATGGACCAATGTTGCGGACAAGGGCGTGAGAAAACGCGGAATGATGTCGAGCGCCGGGACATCCATCACAAAGCGCGCGGGCACAAAGCCCGCCACAAGGGCCGCATATTCCAACGGCCAGAATAGCATCTGCAAGCCCCAGGCAACGATGGTCAGCCCGGCGATGATGCGAAGTGCGGGACCGGCGGGGCCGTCCTGCATGCTAGATGAACTCGACCTTCGCGACCTGATAATATTTGTCGCCAGACGGGACCGTCACTTCCACTTCATCCTCAACGGTGCGCCCGATGAGCGCCTTGCCGAGGGGGGAGTTGTAAGAAATCCGGCCCGCCTTCGCGTCGGCTTCGACTTGCCCCACGATCTGGTAGCGGACTTCCTTGTCATCCTCATCCATCAAGGTGACTGTCGCGCCGAACATCACGCGGTTGCCGGACAGGGTTTTAGGATCAATGATCTGGGCGCGGGCCAGCTGGTCTTCGATATGGGCGATGGTCGCCTCAACCTGTCCCTGCCGCTCCTTTGCCGCGTGATATTCCGCGTTTTCAGAGAGATCGCCGTGCGCACGCGCCTCTTCAATAGCGTCCACGATGAGAGGACGCTCCAATTTCAGGCGCTGCAGCTCATCACCAAGCTTGCGGTAGCCCTCGTCGAGCATCGGGACTTTTTCATGCGAAGCCATGTGGCTAACCTTCTCGTATCAGCGTCAAAACTTTTCCCCGGCGGCCCCTGTTACGGTGGCCACCCGCACTTCTTAATCTGAAGGGGAGTTAACGTGCGTTGCCTGAATGATAGGCCTGCAATGGCCTAACTTCAAGCTTTCGGTCACGTAACGCCGCAATCGCCTGTGCAGTGGCGACCGAAGCGGCCGCTGTGGTGAAGTATGGCACCTTGCCCATCAACGCAGAACGGCGGATATCTTCGGAGTCTTTCAAGCTCTGCCACCCTTCGGTCGTGTTGAAGATCAGGTCGATTTCACCGTCCTTAATCTTGTCGACAATGTGCGGGCGGCCCTGCGCGACCTTATTGACGCGTTCCACCTCGATGCCGTTCGCAACCAGATAGTCCGCCGTGCCGCCTGTCGCACACACGATAAAGCCAAGGTCCTGAACCTGCTTCACGGCGGGCAGGATGATCGGCTTGTCGGTGTCCTTTACCGAGACGAACAGCTTGCCTCCATCCGGCAGACGGACGCCCGCGCCAAGCTGCGCCTTGGCAAAGGCAATGGCAAAATCCTGATCAATTCCCATGACTTCGCCGGTGGACTTCATTTCCGGTGAGAGGACAGGATCAACCCCGGGGAAGCGCGCGAACGGGAAGACCGCTTCCTTGACCGCGATATAATCAATGTCGAGGTTGATCGGTGGCAGGTCCTTCAGCATCTCGCCTGCCATCACGCGTGCGGCGATCTTGGCAATAGGCGCACCGATGGCCTTGGCAACGAACGGCACGGTGCGGCTGGCGCGCGGATTGACTTCAATCAGATAGACATCGCCATCCTTCACCGCGAACTGGACGTTCATCAGGCCGCGCACATGGAGCGCACGCGCCAGCGCATCCGCCTGTCGGCGGATTTCCTCAATAATGTCCTTGGGCAGGCTGTACGGCGGCAAGGTGCACGCGCTGTCACCCGAATGGACGCCCGCTTCCTCAATGTGCTGGAGAATACCGGCCACGACGACATCAACACCGTCACCAATCGCATCGACGTCCACTTCGATGGCATCGCGCAGATAGCTGTCGATCAGCACCGGCGAGTCGCCCGAGACGATCACCGCAGTCTGAATGTAGTTTTCGAGCTGCGCCTGCGTGTCGACAATCTCCATTGCACGGCCACCGAGCACGTAGCTGGGGCGCATCAGAACAGGATATCCGATGCGGTCTGCGACGGCGATGGCTTCATCCCGGCTGCGGGCAATGCCGTTGGCCGGCTGTTTGAGCTTCAGCTTGTTGACGAGCGACGCAAAGCGCTCACGGTCTTCGGCCAAATCGATCGCGTCCGGCGACGTTCCGAGAATGGGGATGCCCGCCTCTTCCAGCGCGCGCGCCAGATTGAGCGGTGTCTGCCCGCCAAACTGGACGATCACACCCTTCAGCTTGCCGTTCTGCTGCTCGACATGCAGGATTTCCAAAACGTCTTCGGCGGTCAGCGGCTCGAAATAGAGGCGGTCCGATGTGTCATAGTCAGTCGACACCGTTTCCGGGTTGCAGTTGACCATGATGGTTTCATAGCCGACTTCTTCCAGCGCGAAACAGGCGTGGCAGCAGCAATAATCGAACTCGATCCCCTGCCCGATGCGGTTCGGGCCACCACCGAGAATGACGATCTTCTCGCGGTTCGTCGGCTGCGATTCGCAGGCAGGCGCCCCAAAGGTCGGCGCCTCATAGGTCGAGTACATGTACGGCGTCTTGGCTTCAAACTCGGCCGCGCAGGTGTCGATCCGCTTGAATACGGGGCGGACACCAAGCCGGTGACGCAAGTCGCGCACTTCCTTCTCGGTCACGCCGCCGGTCATGGCGCGCACTGCATCGTGAATCAGGCCGGACCCATGCGCGATGGCACGTTCCATACCGGACTTGAGATGCGCTGACTCGAGCGCCAGATAGGCCAGCCGCTTATCGGAAAAACCCATTGCCTTCAGGCGGCGCAGGCCGACTGCATCCTGCGGGATACCGTTTTCCGCGACGTCACGTTCGGCGGCCACGATTTCCTCAATCCGCTCAAGGAACCAAGGGTCAAAGCACGCAATCGCGTTGATTTCGGCAACCGTCATGCCTTCGCGCAGCGCTTGGGCGGCGACCAGAAGCCGGTCAGGCGTGGCCCGCGACAAAGCGGAGGCGAGCTTGTCCTTCGATGCGCCTTTCAGTTCATCGATATAGTTGAAGCCGACAAGGCCAGTTTCCAGCCCGCGCAAGGCCTTCTGCATCGATTCGTGGATGTTGCGGCCAATCGCCATCACTTCGCCGACCGACTTCATCGCCGTCGACAGGATCGGTTCGGCGCCCTTGAACTTTTCAAAAGCGAAACGCGGGATTTTGGTCACGACATAGTCGATGGTCGGTTCAAACGAGGCGGGCGTCGCGCCCGTAATGTCGTTGTCGATCTCATCGAGCGTATAGCCCACGGCCAGCTTGGCTGCGACCTTGGCAATCGGGAAGCCGGTGGCCTTGGACGCGAGTGCCGAAGAGCGCGACACGCGTGGGTTCATTTCAATCACGATCAGGCGGCCATCCTTCGGATTGACTGCGAACTGAACGTTGGAACCGCCTGTTTCGACACCGATTTCCCGCAAGCAGGCGATGCTGGCATTGCGCATGATCTGATATTCTTTGTCGGTCAGCGTCAGCGCAGGCGCCACCGTGATCGAGTCGCCGGTATGGACGCCCATCGGGTCAATGTTCTCAATGGAACAGATGATGATGGCATTGTCGTTCCGGTCGCGGACGACTTCCATCTCATATTCTTTCCAGCCGAGCAGCGATTCTTCGATCAGCACTTCCGTCGTTGGCGAGGCATCAAGCCCGCCGGTCACGATCTGGACGAATTCTTCACGGTTGTACGCAATGCCGCCGCCGGTGCCGCCCATGGTGAAGCTGGGGCGGATGATGGAGGGAAGGCCTGTGCGCTCCAGCACGGCCAACGCTTCTTCAAGCGAGTGCGCAATGCCGGACCGCGCCGATTCCAGACCGATCTTGTCCATCGCATCACGGAACTTGATGCGGTCTTCCGCCTTGTCGATCGCCTCGGCATCCGCGCCGATCATCTCAACGCCATATTTGGCGAGCGTGCCATCGTTGAACAGCGCGAGCGCCGTATTGAGCGCGGTCTGCCCGCCCATCGTCGGCAGGATGGCATCGGGCCGCTCCTTCTCGATGATCTTCGCCACGATTTCGGGCGTGATCGGCTCGATATAGGTCGCATCCGCCAACTCGGGATCAGTCATGATCGTCGCCGGGTTCGAATTGACGAGGATGATGCGATAGCCCTCCTCCTTCAGCGCCTTAACGGCCTGCGTGCCCGAATAATCGAACTCGCACGCCTGCCCGATAATGATCGGACCCGCGCCTACGATGAGGATGGAGGAGATGTCTGTTCTTTTAGGCATTTTTGGTTCCCATCATCCCCACGAACTTTTCGAACAGATAGTGGCTGTCCTGCGGGCCGGGAGACGCTTCGGGGTGATATTGGACGCTGAAGGCGGGCTGGTCGGTCAGTTCGAAGCCGCAATTGGAGCCATCGAACAGCGAGACATGCGTCGCGCGGGCATTGGCGGGGAGCGTGTCTGCATCAACCGCAAAACCGTGGTTCATGCTGGTGATTTCAACCGCGCCATCGTCGAGCCGCTTGACCGGATGGTTCGCGCCGCGGTGGCCCTGATGCATCTTTTCGGTTGTCGCACCAATGGCGAGGCCGAGCATCTGGTGACCGAGGCAAATGCCGAACAGCGGCTTCTTCGTCGCCAGCCATTGCTGGATAACCGGCACGGCATAGGTGCCCGTTGCCGCCGGATCACCGGGGCCGTTGGAGAGGAACAGGCCGTCGGGTCTGTGCGCCATGATGTCATCAAAGCTCGCGCTGGCCGGAACGACCGTCACCTGCGCGCCGGCATCGACCAGATTGCGAAGAATGTTGCGCTTGATGCCATAATCAATGGCAACGACCTTGGGGCGATAGTCCCCCTCCCGCTTGCGGGAGGGGTTAGGGGTGGGTTCGAGGGAGGCAGGCCCACCCCCGGCCCCTCCCGCAGGCGGGAGGGGGGATTTTGCATAGCCCTCACCCAGCTTCCAAAGGCCTTCATCCCACCCATAGCTCTGCAGCGTCGTCACGTCCTTGGCGAGGTCCATGCCCTCCAGCCCCGGCCAGCCGCGCGCCTGAGACAGCAAGGCGGCGATATCAAACACACCATCGGGTGCATGGGCGATCACGCCGTTTGGCGCGCCCTTCATGCGGATGATGCGGGTCAACTCACGTGTATCGATGCCCGACAGGCCGATGCGGCCATTCGCCTTCATCCATGCATCAAAATGCTGCGTGTTGCGGAAATTGGAGGGGTCCGTCACGTCCTGCCGGACGATGCAACCCAGTGCGTGCGGGTTGGTCGCTTCAATGTCTTCGGGATTGGTGCCGACATTGCCGATATGCGGGAAGGTGAAGTTGATGATCTGCCCGGCATAGCTGGGGTCGGTCATCACTTCCTGATAGCCGGTCATCGCGGTGTTGAAGCAGACTTCACCGACCGCAGCACCCGCCGCGCCAAAGCCCTTGCCCCATAGGATATCGCCCGAATCCAATACCAGAACGCCTGTCGCTCCGCTGGGCGCGCGCGTGCTGGTGGGGTCGGCCATATCGGGGCGCTCCTTCGTAAATTCTGGTGATGTCGCTAAGGCACCGCAGCTAGAGATGGGGGGCGAAACCGTCAATCTATTAAAACCGGTTTTCCCCAGCTAAAGGCCCTTCTTTCATCATTTCGAGAGAACAAAATGATTCGCGACGACATTCAGGCCGCGCAGATCACCGCCATGAAGGCCGGAGATAAGCCGCGTACCGCCACCATCCGCCTGATTGTTGCGGCCATCAAAAACCGCGACATCGAAGCCCGCACGGGCAAGGCACCGGCTGATGACGACACACTTGTCGTCGAAGTGCTCCAGAAAATGGTCAAGCAGCGCCGCGAATCGATTGATCTTTATATGAAGGGCGGCCGCCCCGAGCTCGCTGAGATCGAAGCCTCTGAGATCACCGTGATTGAAGATTTCTTGCCCACGCAGTTGAGCGAGGAAGAAACCACGGCCGCTATCGAAGCCATCAAGGCGGAAATCGGCGCCGAGAGCGTGAAGGATATGGGTAAGGTCATGGCCGTCCTGAAGGAACGCCATGCGTCGTCGCTCGATATGTCCAAGGCGAGTGCGCTGGTGAAGGCAGCTTTGAGCTGAGGCGAAACGTCCCCCTCCCGCCTGCGGGAGGGGTTAGGGGTGGGCAGATTTGGTGAAAGGCGCCTTCAAACCGCGCGACACAGCAAGCGCACGCTCTCTTCGCCGTGAGGCTACACCCGCCGAACGCGCTTTGTGGGCCTGCCTGCGAGGCAGCCGTCTCAACGGACACAAGTTCAGCCGCCAAATGCCAATTGGCCCTTATTTCGCGGACTTTCTTTGCCGTGCGTCCAGATTGGTTGTTGAACTGGATGGCAATTCACATGACGGGCGGATAGCCTTCGACCAAGCACGTGACGCGTTTCTCGCTAACGACGGATATCAGGTGATCAGATTTTCCAACCAAGAGGTGTTTGATAACTTGGAGGGCGTTGTGGCCGCCATTTCTCAGACCCTAACGGACTTGCCCACCCCTAGCCCCTCCCGCACGCGGGAGGGGGGCTTGAACACATGACTCTCTCCCCTGCCTGGCTCGATGAATTACGCGCGCGGACGCAGCTCTCTGCGTTGATCGGGCGCACAGTAAAAATCACGAAGGCCGGACGCGAGTTTAAGGGCTGCTGCCCATTCCATAATGAGAAGACGCCCAGCTTTTACGTCAATGACGAAAAGGGCTTTTACCACTGCTTCGGCTGTAGCGCGCACGGCGATGCGATACGCTGGATGACCGATCAGCGTGGGCTGCCGTTCATGGATGCGGTTAAGGAACTGGCGGAAGCGGCTGGCCTAGAGGTTCCAGCGCCAGACCCGCGCGCTGCCGAAAAGGCAGAGCGAGCCAATTCCCTTCATGACGTCATGGCCGCAGCTGCCAGTTGGTATAGTGAGCAATTGCAGGGTGTTAAGGGCGGCGAAGCGCGGCAATATCTGCAGCAGCGCGGCATCAAGCCCGCGACAATTTCCACATTCGGCATGGGATATGCCCCTGATAGCCGCGGCGATCTGAAGACGGCCCTCGCCCGCTTCGGCGAGGACATGCTGATTGAGGCAGGCCTCCTCATCAAGGTTGACGACAAGGAAAGTTACGACCGGTTCCGAGGCCGCCTGATGATCCCCATCCGCGATGCGCGTGGGCGCGTCATTGCCTTTGGGGGCCGCATCTTGGGGGCCGGCGAGCCCAAATACTTGAATTCCCCGGACACACCGCTCTTCGATAAAGGGCGAACGCTGTACAATATCGACCGGGCAGGACCTGCCAACCGCAAGACCAACCGCGTCATCGTCGTCGAAGGCTATATGGACGTCATCGCGTTGGCTCAGGCGGGGATTGAAGACGCCGTTGCCCCGCTCGGCACTGCTCTAACCGAACACCAGATCGCTAGGCTCTGGCGGCTGTCCGACGCGCCCATCCTGTGCTTTGACGGAGATTCAGCCGGGCAAAAGGCATCTGTGCGGGCAATTGGCCGTGCCTTGCCCGGCTTAGCGCCCGCCTGTTCGCTGAGCTTTGTCACGCTGCCACAGGGCCAAGATCCGGATGATCTCATAAAATCCAGCGGACGCGCTGCAATGGATGCGCTGCTCGACAAGCCAGAGGCTCTGGTCGACCGGCTGTGGCGGCACGAGCTTGAAGCTGAGCCATTGGCGACGCCGGAGGCACGAGCAGGATTAAGACAACGCCTTAGAAATCATACACAAGTTATTGAAAATGGCTCAGTTCGAGAACAGTATGATCTCGAATTCCGGCAGCGTTTTGATGATGCTTTCCGGCGCCCGGCCCAGCCCCGTTTCGAGCAGCGGCGCTTTGAACCACGCCGTCCCGGCCAGCGCGGTGGGCGCTTCCAAACCTTTGAGGCGCCACCGACCAACGCCACCCGATCCATCAGCGGCGGCGGCATCGATGCGATCTACGCCCGCGCAATTCTGGCCGGCCTGCTCCACCATCCGACGGTCATTCTGGCCTGCGCCGAAGCCCTATCGGCACTCGCCTTGCCCGACCGGGAACTTGAAGCCTTGCGGAACATTCTTCTCGAGGCCGCCTATGACGATCCCGCGCTTGATTCTCCCGCATTGATCACCATATGCGAAAGTGGCGGTTTCGGCGGTCTTGCGGCACAGTTGGTCGATGCGAATGGGCTTGCCTTTTCCTTCACACGGCGGCAGGCAAATCCGGAGCTCGCCCGGAGGGATTTGGGGATGGCGATCGAAGCGCTCGCCGCGCGGCCGGAACTGGACGCGGCGCTGGCAGCAGCAACGGCTCGCCTCGCCGAAAACTGGGACGAAACAGGGTTTGCCGAACAAATGCGCCTGCTGGAGGCGCGCCGTGAAGCGGATGCAAAATTGGCATCGCTCGCTGAACGGGATGAGAACGGCGATTGAAGAAGGGTACACCGGGTCACATGGCCAAAACTGACACTGCGGAAATGATGGACAAGGACAGCGTTGATGCACCGCTCATCGACCTGAACGAAGCTTCAGTCAAAAAGCTGATCGCCCGCGCCAAGAAGCGTGGTTACATCACCTATGACGAGCTGAATGAAGCTCTCCCGCAGGACCAGATGTCTTCTGAGCAGATCGAAGACGTGATGGCTGCGATCAACGATATGGGCGTCAACATCGTCGAGAACGACGAAGCCGCCGAAGATGGCGAAGAGGCGGAGCCTGAAGAAGAGGTCGAAGCCGTTGATGCTGCCGACCCGATGGGCGCACCCCAAATTGAAAAAAAGAAGGAAGTCGTCGACCGTACCGACGATCCTGTCCGCATGTACCTGCGCGAAATGGGCGCGGTTGAACTGCTGAGCCGCGAAGGCGAAATCGCCATTGCCAAGCGCATCGAAGCCGGTCGTGACACCATGATCCTTGGTTTGTGCGAAAGCCCGATCACCTTCAACGCGATCATCGACTGGTCGACCGCGCTGAATGAAGGCACGATGCAGCTACGTGAAATCCTTGATCTCGAAGCGATGCTCTCCAAGGGCCCCGCCCCTGAAGCGCTGACCGATGAGGAAGAAGACGGCGACGGCGAGATTTCTGAAAAGAACGCCGGTCCGACCTACAAGGAAGAAGAAGACGTTGCCGAAGAAGCCCCCGCCGATGGCGAGGAAGACGAAGACGGCATGATCGAACGTCGGATGAAGGCGGCGGCTGAAGAGGAAGAGGAAGATAACACCCTTTCCCTGGCCCAGATGGAAGAAACGCTGAAGCCAGAAGCGCTTGAGAGGTTTGCGCGCATCACGTCGATCTACAAGAAATTCGGGAAGCTCCAGCTATCGAGGATGGAAGCGCTCTCGGCGGGAGACGGTTTCCCGGCCAATGACGAAAAGAAGTATCACAAGCTGCGCGAAGAGCTGACCGCCGAAGTTGAAAGCGTTCAGTTCCACAACTCGAAGATCGAGTATCTGGTTGACCAGCTTTACAGCTACAACCGTCGCCTGACCGCACTGGGCGGGCAGATGCTCCGCTTGGCAGAACGTCACCGCGTTGCGCGTAAGTCGTTCCTCGACAGCTATATGGGCCATGAACTCGACGAAAACTGGCTCGAAGGCGTCCGCGCCATCGACAAGAAGTGGGCTGCGTTCGCCGAAAACGAAGGCGGCAATGTCGAGCGTATTCGCACCGAGATTTCAGAAATCGCACAAGCGACCGGCATGTCGCTGGCGGAATTCCGTCGTATCGTGAACATGGTGCAGAAGGCGGAGCGCGAAGCGCGCATCGCCAAGAAGGAAATGGTGGAGGCGAACCTGCGCCTCGTCATCTCCATCGCGAAAAAGTACACCAACCGCGGCCTGCAGTTCCTTGACCTCATTCAGGAAGGCAATATCGGCCTGATGAAGGCGGTCGATAAGTTCGAATATCGCCGCGGCTACAAGTTCTCGACCTATGCGACATGGTGGATCCGTCAGGCCATCACGCGTTCCATCGCCGATCAGGCGCGCACCATTCGTATTCCGGTCCACATGATCGAAACGATCAACAAACTGGTCCGCTGCAGCCGTCAGTTCCTCCACGAAACGGGCCGCGAGCCGACCCCGGAAGAAATGGCCGAGCGTCTGTCAATGCCGCTCGAAAAGGTCCGCAAGGTGATGAAAATCGCCAAGGAGCCGATTTCGCTCGAAACGCCGATTGGCGATGAGGAAGATTCGCACCTGGGCGACTTCATTGAGGACAAGAACGCCGTCATCCCCGTTGATGCGGCGATCCAGCAGAACCTCAAGGAAACGGTCACCCGCGTCCTTGCCTCGCTCACGCCGCGTGAAGAACGCGTGCTGCGCATGCGCTTCGGCATCGGCATGAACACCGATCACACGCTGGAAGAAGTCGGCCAGCAGTTCAGCGTCACACGCGAACGCATCCGGCAGATCGAAGCGAAGGCGCTGAGAAAGCTCAAGCATCCGAGCCGCAGCCGCAAGATGCGGTCCTTCCTCGACCAGTAATCAAGCGGGGCCTTCGGGCCCCGTTTTTTTAGGTCCGCTATTGCAGATCGACAGGCTTGCAGGCCAGTCCGCCTCTGCTTAGCCTAGGCGCCATGACGCCGACCCTCACCGGATTTGCCAATTCGCCCGACCGTGGCCGCGGCCGCGGCCGCGATATGCGCGTCCGCTGGGCGCTGGAAGAAGTTGGTCAGCCCTACGACGTCCGCCTCCTCACCTTCGCCGAGATGAAGGAGCCGCCGCATCTGGCGCTGCATCCCTTCGGACAGATCCCAACTTATGAGGAACCGGGGCTCCAACTGTTCGAATCAGGCGCAATCATTCTGCACATCGCAGAGACGCACAAAGGGCTGTTCCCCGCAGAGCCCGGCGCAAGAATGCGCGCGATCAACTGGATGTTTGCTGCGCTGAACACAGTAGAGCCGCCCATATTAGAGCGCGAGACGGCCATGCTGCTGGAGCGCGACGAAAGCTGGACTGTGAAGCGGCAACCGGGGCTAGACGCCCGAATTTGCAAAAGGCTCGATGCACTCGTGGCGTATCTTGGCGACCGTGAATGGCTGGAAGGCATGTTCACGGCGGGCGACCTGATGATGGCGTCCGTCCTGTTCCGCCTGGGCAGTTCCAGCCTGTTGCAGCGCTATCCCAGCCTATCCGCCTATGTCGCACGGGCCGAAGCACGCCCTGCTTATCGACGGGCCTTTGCAGCACAATTGGCAGTCTTTGAGGCAGGCAACAGGGCCTAAACCCAACAAAAAAGCCCCGCATTTCTGCGGGGCTTCTTGTTTTCGCCGATAGGCAGAAGGGGCTTAGGCCGCTTCGTCCATATCTTCCGACGTGTACACTGGGCCGGAGTCCTGGCCCTTGGCGCTCACGTCGCGGTCGACGAATTCGATGATGGCGATGGGCGCCGCGTCAGAGGCGCGGATACCGGCCTTGATGACGCGGGTGTAGCCGCCGTTGCGGTCCTTGTAACGCTCGGCAAGAACGTCAAACAGCTTGATCAGCTGCGCATCGTTCAAAAGACGGGCATGCGCCAGACGACGGTTGGACAGGCCACCCTTCTTCGCCAGCGTGATCAGCTTTTCAACATACGGACGCAGTTCCTTCGCCTTGGCGAGGGTCGTGGTGATCTGTTCGTGCTTGATAAGCGCTGCCGACATGTTGCGGAACAGGGCAATACGGTGGGCCGAGGTACGCTGAAGCTTACGGCCGCCACTACGATGTCTCATTTTAACTTCCTTTTCGTTCGTCAGGGGGCCGTGTGAGGTACCCCTAGCCAGGCGGTGTTATGGGCCACCGCCCTTTGCCCGTAGCGGCCCGGCGTAAACGCCGGGCGCCGGATTAGCCGAGCAGCTCTTGTTCGAGCTTCTTGGCCATGTCTTCGATGTTCTCAGGCGGCCATCCGGGGATGTCCATGCCGAGACGCAGGCCCATGGACGACAGCACTTCCTTGATTTCGTTCAAGGACTTGCGGCCAAAGTTCGGCGTGCGAAGCATTTCGGCTTCGGTCTTTTGAACCAGATCGCCGATGTAGATGATGTTGTCGTTCTTGAGGCAGTTTGCCGAACGGACCGACAATTCCAGCTCGTCCACCTTCTTGAGAAGAAAACGGTTGATCTGGTTGGAGTCGCTTGACGATTCCGGCGCGCTCGAAGGTGCGGCCATACCAATAAGCTGCGACGACTGGGCCAGAGCTTCGTCGAAGTGGACGAAAAGCTGCAGCTGGTCCTGAAGGATGCGCGCAGCATAAGCGACGGCATCATCCGGGGTCACTGTGCCATCGGTTTCGATGGTCAGCGTCAGCTTGTCATAGTCCAATTCCTGGCCGACGCGGGTGTTTTCCACCTTGTACGAGACCTGACGGACCGGCGAGTAGAGCGCATCAACCGGGATAAGGCCGATGGGCGCGTCTGCCGGACGGTTCGATGCGGCAGGGACGTAACCCTTACCGACGTCAGCCGTCAGTTCCATGTTGAGCGTCGCGCCCTGATCGAGATGGCAGATGATCAGCTCGGGGTTCATCACTTCGATGTCGCCCGAAACCGCAATATTGCCAGCCTTCACATCAGCCGGGCCGGTGGCCGAGAGCTGAAGACGCTTCGGGCCATCGCCCTGCATGCGCAGTGCAATCTGCTTCACGTTCAGGACGATGTCCGTCACGTCTTCGCGGACGCCGGCAAGGCTCGAAAATTCGTGCAGCACGTTTTCGATCTTGATCGACGTTACGGCCGCACCCTGAAGTGACGAGAGCAGAACGCGACGCAGCGCGTTGCCCAAAGTCAGACCAAAGCCGCGTTCCAGCGGTTCAGCGACAAAGGTCGCCTTGCGCAGCGGATCGCCACTGGTCTTCTTTTCCAGAGTGTCGGGCTTTTTAAGTTCCTGCCAGTTCTTGAGATTAACTGCCACGGTGTTCCCCTTGGGGTTGGGTGGAAAGCGCGTCCGCCTGCCACCGATTGAAACTTGTTACCGGGCCCACGTCATGCAGACCCGGTGGAAGCAGATTAGACGCGGCGACGCTTCGACGGACGAACGCCGTTGTGCGGGATCGACGTCACGTCACGGATCGCCGTGATGGTGAAGCCAACAGCCTGCAACGCGCGCAGTGCCGATTCGCGACCCGAACCCGGGCCCTTCACTTCGACTTCGAGCGTACGGACGCCATGTTCGGCGGCCTTCTTGCCCGCGTCTTCAGCGGCAACCTGAGCGGCATAAGGCGTCGACTTGCGGCTGCCCTTGAAGCCCATCTGCCCAGCTGACGACCAGGCAATGGCATTGCCCTGCGCGTCGGTGATGGTGATCATGGTGTTGTTGAAGCTTGCGTTGACGTGCGCGACGCCAGACGTGATATTTTTGCGTTCCCGCCGACGAAGGCGCTGTGGTTCGCGTGCCATAAGGAAATCCTGACTTTATCTCGAATGCTGAAACAGCGGTGAGGAGTAATTTTTGCCGGACAGTCCCCCGGACTGTCCCAAAAATTACTTCTTCTTACCTGCGATCGGCTTGGCCTTGCCCTTGCGGGTGCGCGCATTTGTGTGCGTGCGCTGGCCACGAACCGGAAGACCCTTACGATGACGAAGGCCACGATAGGACGCGAGGTCCATCAGGCGCTTGATGTTCATCGAGGTTTCGCGACGAAGATCGCCTTCAACCGTATAGTCGGCGTCGATCGCTTCGCGGATGTGCAAGACTTCTGTGTCCGACAGATCCTGAACGCGACGGGCTTCATCGATGTTCAGCTTGGTGACGATTTCCTTGGCTTTGGCCTGGCCAATACCATGGATATACTGAAGCGCGATCAAAACGCGCTTGTTGGTCGGGATGTTAACACCCGCAATACGTGCCATTTTTAAGTTTCTCCTGCTCCACAAGCCAGCGGGCAAGGCCGGCCTATCTCGACGCTGTGACACCCGTTTCAACGCAGAAACACGACGAGCGCGAAAAGGCGTCGCCGTGAACACGGTGATATGGGATATGCTTCTCTATAAGTTCCGCGATTTGGTGTCAAGCGCACCAATGGGTGCTGGCCATATCAACCTCTACGCCATAGGTTATTAGGATAGAGGAGATTCCATAATGCGCGCTTTCGCTCTCACAACAGCCTTAGCACTGTCAACTCCGGCCTTTGCTGCCTTACCCGCTGGCAGTTCAGCCCCGGCTTTCTCCACCAAGGGTGCGATGGCTGGGAAAGAGTTTAATTTCTCCTTGGCCGAACAACTGAAGAAAGGGCCGGTTGTCCTTTATTTCTTCCCAGCAGCCTTCACGCCGGGCTGCACGGTCGAAGCAAACCAATTTGCCGACGCGACCGACGATTTTCGTAAGCTTGGCGCGACCGTTGTCGGCATGTCGTCAGACAATGTTGCGACGCTGGCGAAGTTTTCAACATCGGAATGCCGCAGCAAATTTGCCGTCGCCTCTGCTTCAAAGGCTGTGATCCGCGGTTATGATGTGAAACTCAGCATCACAGGCAAGACCAACAGGACATCTTACCTGATCTCACCATCGGGCAAGGTCATCTCGGTCTGGTCGTCGCTCGATTATCGGGAGCATGTGCCCAAGATGATGAAGGCGCTGCAAGACTGGACGGCAGCGGGCAAAACCCCGCGCTAAGCCGCCTTCTTGTAGCGGGCTCTGAATTCGGCGGCGAATGCGGCGAAGGTGCCTTGTGCAATCGCATCCCGCATCGCCGCCATGAGTTGCTGGTAGAACCACAGATTATGCTCGGTCATCAGCATCGCGCCAAGCATCTCGCCTGATCGAACGAGGTGGTGAAGATACGCCTTGCTCCATTCCCCCACCGGTGAGGCAGGATCGAGCGGCGACAAGTCTTCAGCAAACTTCGCATTGCGGATGTTGACGGGCCCATCCCAGGTAAAAGCCTGCCCGTTCCGCCCGGAACGCGTCGGCAGCACACAGTCAAACATATCGACCCCGCGTTCAACCGCCCCCACCAGATCATCCGGCTTGCCAACGCCCATGAGGTAACGTGGCCGGTCAACCGGCAATTGGTCCGGCGCGAAATTGAGCGTGGCGAACATCGCCTCCTGCCCCTCACCCACCGCGAGCCCGCCAATGGCATAGCCATCAAAGCCGATATCAATCAGCGCGTCAGCAGACCGCTTACGGAGCGCCTCATCCAAAGACCCCTGTTGGATCCCGAACAGTGCAGACCGCGCAGCATGCTCTCCCCCGGCGTCAAAGGCGTCGCGCGAACGCTTGGCCCAGCGCATCGACATTTCCATCGACTTTTCGGCGACCTCACGCGGCACGCCATGCGCGGGGCATTCATCAAAGGCCATCACGATGTCTGAACCGAGCAAGCGCTGGATCTCCATCGAGCGTTCCGGCGTCAGCATATGGCGAGACCCATCGAGATGGCTCGCGAATTTGACACCTTCCTCAGTGATCTTCCGAAGCGAAGCGAGGCTCATCACCTGATAGCCGCCGCTATCCGTCAAAATCGGGCGGTCCCATCCCATGAACTTATGGAGGCCACCAAGCCGGTCCATCCGTTCCGCACCGGGACGGAGCATCAGATGATAGGTGTTGCCCAAAATAATGTCAGCGCCCAACCCGCGCACATCCTTCGGCTTCATCGCCTTCACGGTTGCAGCAGTCCCGACAGGCATGAACGCGGGCGTCCGAATATCGCCACGCATCATATGTATGACGCCCGTCCGGGCCTTCCCGTCGGTCGCAGAAATCTGAAAATCGAAGCGCGGCTTTGTCATGCTGCGCGGCCTATAAGACGCGCGAACGGTTTGTCCTAGATCAAAGATTGTATGCGTTGCATACGAGTTTGCGCCTGGATTTTAACAAGGCCTCGTCTCCGATGCCGATAACCAATGGACAGCCATCTCTCCTTAGTTGGAGCACAATTTACTCGGTGGATGCGAATCCCTTCGCATCTGCAGCGAAATCTTGTAGCAGCCGCCGGATATGCTCAATCTCAACGGGATCACCGTGCGCCTTGGCGGGCGCACCATCATTGACCGCGCTTCCGCGGCCCTCCCCCCGCGCAGCCGTATCGGGTTGATCGGACGCAATGGCGCGGGAAAGTCCACGCTCATGAAAGTCATGATTGGTGCACTAGATCCCGATGACGGCAGCATGGAAATGCCCCGCAACACGCGGATCGGTTATATCGCGCAGGAAGCCCCCAGCGGCGATGCGACGCCCATCGATACAGTGCTGGCCGCCGATGTGGAGCGGGCAGCGCTCATGCTCGAATCCGAAAATTGCGAGGACATGGACCGGCTGGGTGAGATCTATGAGCGCCTGAACGCCATCGATGCCTATACCGCCAATGCCCGGGCATCGCGCATTCTCGTCGGCCTCGGCTTTGATGAAGAGATGCAGCAGCGTCCGCTCGATAGCTATTCAGGCGGCTGGAAGATGCGCGTCGCCCTCGCGGCATTGCTCTTCTCGGAACCCGATCTGCTGCTGCTCGACGAACCGTCGAACCACTTGGATCTTGAAGCGACATTGTGGCTGGAAAGCTTCTTGAAGGCCTATCCGGGCATGATGGTCGTCATCAGCCATGAACGCGACCTTCTGAACAATGTCGTCGACAACATCCTACATCTCGAAGGCGGCAAGGTCACGCTCTACACAGGCGGCTATGACTCGTTCGAACGCCAGCGCGCCGAACGGGCAGCGCAACTCGCGGCGGCCAAGGCGTCGCAAGACGCCCAGCGTGCCAAGCTGCAAGACTTTATTGCCCGCAACAGCGCCCGTGCCAGCACCGCCAAACAGGCCCAGTCACGCGTGAAGGCCCTCGCCCGCATGCAACCTATCGCTGCGATGGCGGAAGACCCGACCCTTTCTTTCGACTTTCCAGATCCCGATCCGCTTCGGCCGCCGCTCATCACGCTTGATATGGCAAGCGTGGGCTACGCCGCGGGCACGCCGATCCTTGAACGGCTGAACCTGCGGCTTGACCCCGATGACCGGATCGCGCTGCTTGGCCGCAACGGCAATGGTAAAACGACGCTCGCGCGCCTGCTCGCCGCTCAGCTGGCGCCAATGGACGGCGCGATGAACGCTGCCGGCAAGATGCGCGTCGGCTATTTCACGCAATATCAGGTTGAAGAGCTGGATGGCGACGATACGCCGCTGGAACACATGACACGCCAGATGCAAGGTTCAACACCTGCTGCCGTCCGCGCGCAGCTGGGTCGATTCGGTTTCTCGGGCCAGAAGGCCACAACCGAAGTGAAGAAGCTCTCCGGTGGGGAACGCGCGCGGCTGGCGCTGGCGCTGATCACGCGCGAGGCGCCGCACATGCTCATCCTCGATGAGCCGACAAACCACCTCGATGTCGACGCGCGTGAGGCGCTCGTACAGGCGTTGAACGGCTATTCCGGCGCTGTCGTGCTCGTCAGCCATGACCGGCACATGCTGGAACTGACCGCAGACCGCCTTGTCCTTGTTGACAACGGCACGGCCAAGGAATTCTCGGGCAGCATTGAAGACTATACCGACTTCATCCTCGGCAAGAACCAGCCCAAAGCCGATGGCGGTGCCAAGGGTGGCAAGAAGGGCGACCGTGCGTCTCAGGCGCAAGATCGGCAGAAGGCGCAGCAACTCCGCAAGGATGTCAGCGCGGCCGAAGCTGAGCTTGAGCGCCTCACCCAAGAGCGCAACGCCATCGACGAAGCCATGTTCGCGCCGGACAAGGCCGCGCCCAAGTACGCCAAAATGACGATGAGCGACCTCTCGCGCCTGCGCGGCGAGGTGAATGCCAAGGTGGATACCGCCGAAGCCCGCTGGCTGGAACTGTCAGAACAACTGGAAATGGCTGCTTGACACTGACGTCAGATTGACACGTCACCACTCCTCGTGTGTCTGGGCGCCAAACACAGGAGAGATGCAGCGATGGAAAATCTGTTTGATCTGACCGGCAAGGTCGCGCTCGTCACGGGCGGCAATGGCGGCATCGGCTTGGGCATGGCCGAGGGTCTGGCCAAACATGGCGCGTCCGTCGTGATCTGGGGCACCAATGCAGGCAAGAACGACGCTGCCGTCGCCCAGCTTTCCACGCATGGCGGTGCGGTTCGTTCCGCAATCGTCGATGTCTCCGATGAAGCCGCCGTCAAGGCCGGCATGGCCAATATCCTGTCCGAATTCGGCCGGATCGATCAGGCGATTGCCAACGCAGGCATCGGTCAGTCACGCCGTGACATGTTCGACATCAGCATGGACGACTTCAGGAAACTGGAATCGATCAATGTCCATGGCGTCTTCGCGACCCTGCGCGAGGCCGCCCGCCACATGATCGAGCGCGGCGGGACCGGAGACCGTGGCGGCTCGCTCGTCGGCATTGCATCAACCGCAGCGGTCCATGGTGCTGCCCGCAACGAGCATTATGGTGCGACCAAGGGCGCCGTCGTCTCCATGTGCCGCGCCATGGCGGTTGAGCTGGCCCGCCACGCCATTACCGTCAACTCGATCCTGCCCGGCTGGATCCGGTCCGATATGACCGCACCTATGCAGGCAAATGATAAGTTCAACGAACGCGTCATCGGTCGCGTGCCGATGGGCGGCTGGGGCGACGGCGCCGACTTTGCCGGAATCGCCGTCTACCTCGCCAGCAAAGCCTCCCGCTTTCACACGGGAGACCCGCTGGTCATTGACGGTGGCTATACGATCTACTGAGCGGTCGTGGCCGCAGGCGTCATCAGCTTGGTGGCGATCCACTTCACGGCTTCGATAAAGCCCGCGAAGAACAGCCCGCCGACGACGGTCGAAATGCCAAGGTTGATGAAGTTGACCTTTAGCTGGACAAGCGGTGCGGCAGCGACGGTCAGAAACAGCATCGCCGACGCATTGAACAGCATCGGCAGGATGTTGATGACCTGAAGATAGATGCCAACAACCATCACCAACAGGCCGATGATCGTGCCTGTGCTGCCATAAAGCTGCGTGAGATAGACGACCTGCCAGGCCAGCAAGAGACCGACAATGGCACCAAGCAGCGCCGAGGGAAGGCGTTTGATATCAAGCTGTTCCATGTTCGCATAATGCCAGAGCATCAGGAAGCCGCCGAACAGCGACAGTTCATCAACGATGGCGCTGCCAACGATGGCCCAGCCGACAATGGCGGCGACAACGATGGCAACAATGCCCAATCCGGCAATAGGTGACGGCGGCGCGGCGGCCTGCGGTGCTTCAGTCATGATATCCCTCTCCCTCCCCGTCCTTGCGCGGGGTGAGGGCATCAGACCCTATTCATAAGCTCGGGGCAAGAGCAGGCTGAAATCGCCCAGTTATCGGCGCGCAACTAGCTGCCAGGGCGACGTAGCCCATAACAGATAATGGGAGCGGTCGATGGTGCACTCCGCTTGCCCCGTGCCGGATCGAGATCCGACGCTGCGCAAGCTTTGTGCCCACAACCACTCCCACCATCTTATTGTCAGCCCGTCATGCAACGCATGACGCGATCAAATTATTGGTTCACAGAACCCGTCCAAACCACACGGGTGTAGCCGGGGCTGAACGTCACATCGCCAAGATTTCCTGGGGTCGGGAAGCTCACGCCTGCCGAAATGCCGGGTGCCTGACAAACAGCCTGGATGTTAGAGATGAGCTGCCCGGTCAAGGCAGACTGCAAACTATCTACGCTGAAACTGCCCCTTCTTGCATCGTTCGCCATAGCTTCTGCCAACACTGGCGGAATGGTCCATTGTGCAGCCACGTCGACGCCGCCTATGGCGCCGCCAGCGGTCATCGTCACGCCGGATGCATCCACAGAGCTACCTGGGCCCCAGCCAAGGCCGAAACCGATAGAGGCACCGGGCGCGAGCGTGCCTGAACCGGCCGCAACCTGAACCCCGGAGTTGACTGCGACTGCCATTTTGTACTTCCCGTTTGTGGGGAAGGTGTCCATTGAAAAGCTCACCGAGCTGTTCACGCCGCCAATCCAGCCGCCCGAAGCGCCAAGAGAAATGCCGAAGTTCGACTGGTACGCATTGCCAACCAGCGCAAGGCCATTGCCGGTAACCATACCGAGTGCCTGACCCACAGTCTTCATATCTGCTGCGGTTTGCTGGTCCGGCGTGCTGCCACGGGCAAGTGTGCGAAGTATACGATAAACCGCCTTCTTTCCGTTCTCGTCAAGTGCCTGGGCCTTGCTGGCGTAAGGGGTGATCTTGCCCCAGCTGCTCGTTGCCTGCGAAACGCAGATGCCTGCGACATACTTTGCCACACTGTTGGCGGTGTTGATCACCGGCGCCACAGCCTGACGTGCACTTTCGTAGGTGCTTTTTGCCTGATTGGACTGGTTCGTATAGGCCCGCAGAGCGTCATTCCGGAGACCCTCATACTGGTCGCGACCAACAGTGGCACTGTCAGCGGCCATACGCTCAGCGTAGTTTTTGAAACCCATTGCTGCAGCGGCCGTATCAGCGGCGGCCAAGTTCGCCCATGTGTTGGCCTTTGCTAAGTTGTTCGCCGACTCCATAGCGGCCTTATCTGCATAGCCCTTCGCCTGTGCAGCAGCAGCGTTCGCATAGCCAACGCCTTGGGCGGCGGTATTAAAAAGATCGGTGGGATTCGGGACGCTTGGAATCGGGATGCTGGGGATCGACGGGAGTTTGGGAACCGACGGGACTTTGATTTTCGGAAGCGAGCAACATCCTGCCCAAGCCTGAACGGGCGACAAAGCCATACCGATGGCAGTCGCAATAATCAGACGGTTTTTCAAATTCTTTGACATATCTTCTTAAGCTCCAATTTTGCTTATGCTGAATTTTTACAAATAAATGACGTTTTGTCATCATCGCAGTATCCCCGAGTGAGTCAAGTTTAACTCATTGTAAAACAGTTCTTTTTTGAACCAAAATGGCCTGATCCCGCTCCACTGGCTGACGCAGCTCGACCTCCCAGACCGTCGCGGCGGAAACCGGCGCTAAACATGGGTGTTCATTGCCCCTAAACCCAAAACCATGCGATTGGTTTTGGGCTAATTGGCATAGTTAACTTACTGATTTATTAGGATAAATTTAGCGGAGGAGGACGGCGAGCCTCGGGCAGACAGATTGGATAGCTTACAATCCGCGATCATCCGTCTCGCGTTAGAACCCCGGCAGGAGCAGGCTGGAATCACCATAGCTGTAGAACCGGTATCGCCCCGCAATGGCATGGGCGTAGGCCGCCTGCATCCGATCCCGCCCCATCAGCGCGCTGACGAGCATGAACAGGGTGGACTTTGGCAAATGGAAATTGGTCATCAGCCCGTCAATCGCCTTGAAACGGTATCCCGGTGTAATGAAAATCGAGGTGTCATTCTCAAAAGGCCGAATGATGCCATCGTCACTGGTCGCGCTTTCGAGAAGCCTGAGCGAGGTCGTGCCGACAGCAATGACACGCCCGCCGCGCGCGCGCACGGCATTCAGACGATCCGCGCAGGCCGCATCAATGCGTCCCCATTCGGCATGCATCTGGTGGTCGTCGGTGTCATCGACTTTCATCGGAAGGAATGTGCCCGCCCCCACATGGAGCGTTAGAGTCTCATGCGTGATGCCAGCAGCCTCGAGCCGCGCCATCAGATCAGGCGTAAAGTGCAACGCTGCTGTTGGAGCGGCGACGGCGCCCTTTTCTGCGGCGAACATCGTCTGATAGTCTTCGGCGTCACGCTCATCGATACCGCGCTTCGCCGCGATATAGGGCGGAAGAGGCATGGTCCCGGCGCGATCGAGCAGCACCTCGACTGGCTCTTCCCCT
Organism: uncultured Sphingomonadales bacterium; assembly: GCA_903839675.1. Lineage (GTDB taxonomy): Bacteria > Pseudomonadota > Alphaproteobacteria > Sphingomonadales > Sphingomonadaceae > Aquisediminimonas. The sequence continues at coordinate 149,741 of CAIMDB010000007.1, read as the reverse complement.
TCAAAGTGAAGAAGCACACTGCCATCAGCGCCGCGGCTCACCGCCAGCGCCGTGACATTCTGCCCAAAGTCGATCCGGTCCCCGTCTTTCAACCGCTTCGCATTGCGGACAAAGGCCCGCCAGTCACGCAGGCCTTCCCGCTTATGCAGGGTCGCACCAATGCGCGCCTCGCCGCGTTTGCCTTCCAGCTGGGCCGGAATGACGCGCGTGTCGTTGAACACCAGACAATCGCCGGGCCTCAGAATATCCGGCAGATCGCGGACAGATCGGTCGGCTGTCGCGTCCCCATCCAGCAGCAAGAGGCGCGCTGCGTCCCGCGGTTGGGCGGGGCGCAGGGCGATCAGATCTTGGGGTAGGTCAAAGTCGAAAAGATCGACGCGCATTAGGGCTGCGGCGTTGCGGCCGGTTCTTCAAGCTTGGCGGACACCTGCGGCAACGGCACACGCCGCGCGTCCGGACCATCGGCGCCAATCCAGGCGTGGACGATCTTTGCCGGGTTGAGCGGTGGCTCGCCCCGTTCAATGGCGTCCACATATTGCATGCCGCTCATCACACGACCCAGAACCGTGTATTTCCCGTCCAGCCGAAGCGTCGGTGAAAAGACGATAAAGAACTGGCTGTTGGCGCTGTCCGGTGCGCTGGTGCGCGCCATGGAAAGGGCGCCACGCAGATGCGGCAAATCGTTAAACTCAGCCTTCAGATCAGGGAGCGGTGAGCCGCCCTCGCCGGTCCCTTGCGGATCACCCGTCTGCGCCATGAAGCCGTCGATCACGCGGTGGAAAATGACGCCATCATAAAAGCCAGCGCGAGTCAGCAGCTTGATGCGTTCGATATGACCTGGCGCCTTATCGGGGCGAAGCTGAATGCGCACTTGTCCGCCGGTTGACAGGTCGAGCACCAGAATATTGTCGGGCTCTGGGGCGGGAATGGTCGAAACCGGCGCGGGTGGCGGGGCCACAACCTTTTCCTTTGCGCTGGCTGTCCCGGCAAGACCCAGCAGCATCATGATCGCGGCAAACAGTTTCTTCACATTACACCTCTCGATTGCCGCGGCAAATTACCTGCGGCTGGCTTAGCTGCCGATGAACGGATCAGCTTCCGCGCTTTCCTATCTTTTCAACACGGGCAACAACTTCAGACTTGATGGCCGGTGTCACGAACTTTGCTATGTCACCGCCATAGATCGCGATTTCCTTCACCAAGCGTGACGCAATCGGCTGCAGGGAGACGTCCGCCATCAGGAAGACCGTTTCGACGCGGTCATTCAACTGCTGGTTCATGCCCGCCATCTGATATTCATATTCAAAGTCCGCGACAGCGCGCAGGCCACGTATGATGATGGATGCCTCCTGCTTTTCCGCAAAGTCCATGAGGAGCGAATCAAAGCCGACAACGTCGATGGCGCCGCCGATGGTCGCCACTTCGCGTTTGACCATTTCGATGCGCTCATCATCGCTGAACATGGGGGATTTGCTGGCATTGGTCGTTACGCCGACGATCAGGCGATCAACAAGCTTTGCGCCGCGCCGAATGATATCCATATGCCCCAAAGTGATCGGATCGAATGTGCCGGGATAAACCCCGATGCGCTCCCCCATTATCGGTCCCTTTCTACCGTATAGCGCGCAATGGCGCGCAGCAGGTCCGCCTCTTCCCCAAATGAGTGGAGATGCGCGATGGCTTGCTCCACAAGCATGTGCATCTGCGCCTTTGCCCGATCAATACCCAGCAAGGAGAGGAACGTCGCTTTGCCGGCTTCCGCATCCTTGTTGACGGCTTTGCCCGCAACAGCGGCGTCCCCTTCGGCATCGATCACATCATCGGCAATCTGGAAGGCGAGCCCAATATCACGCGCATAGCCGCGAAGACCCTGACGCCCTTCCGGCGGCACACGACCAAGGATCGCGCCCGCCTCAAGGCAGAAGGAAATGAGCGCACCCGTTTTCAACTGCTGCAGGCGCGTTACTGAATGGAGATCAAAGTCCGCATCACTGGCCGCCAGATCCATCATCTGCCCGCCTGCCATGCCCGATGGGCCAGAGGCGCGCGCCAATTCTGCGATCAGTTCCGCGCGGACGAACGGGTCCGGGTGCGTTTCTTCATCCGCCAGAATTTCAAAGGCGAGCGCATGGAGCGAATCCCCGGCAAGCACCGCCGTCGCCTCGTCAAAGGCCTTGTGGACCGTTGGCTTGCCGCGCCGCATGTCATCATCATCCATGCACGGCAGGTCATCATGGACCAGCGAATAGACGTGGATACATTCAATCGCGATGCCGACATTCAGCGCTGATTCGAGACCAACGTTGAACAGCCGAGACGCGGCCACCACGAGCAGCGGCCGCAGTCGCTTCCCACCGCCAATGGCGGCATGGCGCATCGCCTCATAGAGGCGCGCCCGGCCATCATCGGGCACCGGCAACAGCAGATCAAAGCCACGGTCAACGTCGGCGGCAATGTCCGCAAGCGCTACTGTCAGAAGATCGCTCGACATGTTGGACGGATCAGCCAGCGTCAAACGCGGTTGTGCCGCTCGGCTGGCCGTTGGCGCCGAGCGTGATCTTTTCGATCCGCGCCTGCGCATCCTTCAGCCGCGCCTCGCACTGTGCGCGGAGCGCCTCTCCCTGGGTATAGAGCGTGATCGATTCATCGAGCGCCGCCTCCCCGGATTCAAGCCGCGCCACAATTTCCTCAAGCTTTTTGAGGGCCTGCTCGAAAGTGAGCAAAGAAAGGTCCGTCTGTTCGGTCATTTACCTGCTTTGACGGGGGGCGGTTCGTGGGTCAAGCCGGATGCTGCGCCGCCCAGTTTCAGGTCAGCCAGCGGTCGCAACAATTTGCGCCCAAGCCGCTTCGTCAATCACCTCAATCCCAAGCTCCTGCGCCTTTTTGAGTTTTGAACCCGCGCCCGGCCCGGCCACAAGAAGATCAGTCTTCGCCGACACGGAACCCGCGGTCTTTGCGCCCAGTGATTCCGCCTGCGCCTTGGCTTCATCGCGGCTCATGGTTTCAAGGCTGCCGGTAAAGACGACCGTCTTGCCGGAGACGACAGACTCGCGGACGTTCGAGACGAAAGCAGGCGGCGTGACTTCGCTCAGGAGATCGTTCCAGACCTCCTGATTGTGCGCCTCATGGAAGAACTCGACGAGCGCTTCCGCCACAACCGGACCAACGCCATCGACCTGAGTCAGCTCTTCCATGGCGGCTTCGGCGGTCGCCACCTCTCGCACCCGCTCAACCGTGCCGAACGCCCTCAAAAGATCTTTTGCCGTCACTGCACCGACATGACGAATGCCCAGCGCGAAGACGAGCCGCGCAGGGTCCGGTGACCGCTTGGTCTCGATAGCCGCCAACAGGTTATCCACAGACTTATCCTGCCAGCCTTCGCGGCCGACAATCTCGGCGCGGCGCTGTCGAAGGCGGAAGATGTCTGCCGGACTGTGCAGCCAGCCAAGGCCGAAAAACTCAACGATGGTCTTCTCACCCAAACCTTCAATGTCCAGCGCCGCACGACTGACGAAGTGCTTGAGCCGTTCCACGCGCTGCGCCGGACAGATGAGGCCACCGTTGCAACGCACATCGACTTCGCTATCCTCGGCCACCGCTTCCGACCCGCATTCCGGGCAATGCTCTGGAAACGCCCAAGCGTCCCGTGCGTCGTTACGGGTTAGCGTCTCCACAATCTGGGGAATGACATCCCCTGCCCGCTGGACGACGACCCGATCCCCCGGACGGACGCCCAGCCGTGCAATCTCGTCGCGATTGTGGAGCGTGACGTTGGAGACGACGACACCCCCCACCGTCACCGGCTTCAACCGCCCAACCGGTGTCAGCTTGCCCGTGCGGCCGACCTGAATGTCGATCGACTCCAGCGTCGTTTCAGCGCGCTCTGCCGGAAATTTATGGGCGATTGCCCAGCGCGGTGCCTTTGCGACAAAGCCCAGCCGCGCCTGCCAATCAAGGCGGTCCACCTTATAAACAACGCCATCAATGTCGAACGGCAGATCTGCACGCAGAGCCTCAATAGACCGGTAATGGGCCAGCACCTCTGCGGTGGCGTTCAGGCATACAAAGCGCGGATCCACAGGCAATCCCCAGCTCTCGATGGTCTTGATCACCTCGAACTGCGTCTCGCCCGGCAACGACGTCGCCTCGCCCCAGCCATGGGCTAAGAAGCGCAAGGGGCGTGCGGCGGTTATCTTTGCGTCCTTCTGACGCAGCGAGCCCGCCGCTGCATTGCGCGGATTGGCGAAGAGCTTTGTCCCCTCCGCCTCAGCGCGCGCGTTGATCGCCTCAAAGTCGGCCTTCGACATGTAGACTTCACCGCGAACCTCAAACACATCGGGGATGTTACCGGTGATCTGCTGCGGAATGTCAGCGATGGTCCGCACATTGGCGGTCACATCCTCACCCACCTGCCCGTCACCGCGCGTGGCCGCCATCACCAGCGTGCCGCCTTCATAGCGGAGCGAACAGGACAGGCCGTCAATCTTGGGCTCAGCCGTTAAGGCAACCTCGGCATCGTCCGCCAGATTGAGGAAACGCCGCACCCGCCCAACAAAGTCCACGACATCCTCATCCGCAAAGGCGTTGTCGAGGCTGAGCATCGGCTTGGCATGCGTGATCTTCGTCAAATGCCCGGCAGGCGCTGCGCCGACGAGCTTATTGGGGCTGTCTGCACGGATAAGATGCGGAAACTGCGCCTCCAACGCGTTATTCTCGCGGACAAGCGCGTCATAGTCCGCATCCGAAATCTCCGGCGCGTCCTGCGTGTGGTAGAGCCGGTTGTGCTTCGCGATCTCTTTCGCAAGGCGCATCAGGCGGTTGGCGGCGTCGGCTTCCGACATATCAAAAATGTCGCTCACGCCGCCTCCAGCAGCCGTTCTGCCTGCGCGCGGGCCTCATCCGTCACCTGCGCGCCGGAAAGCATGCGGGCAATCTCCTCACGGCGTTCGGCGTCATCAAGCTGGCGGACGCTGGTGCGCGTGACCGTGCCTTCTGAGGCTTTGGCGATCATGAGGTGCGCTGCCCCACGTGCGGCGACCTGCGGACTGTGCGTGACAACCAGAAGCTGGGTCTTTTGCGCAAGCCGCGCCAGTCGTTCCCCAATGGCAGAGGCGACCGCCCCACCTACGCCACGGTCGATCTCGTCAAAGATCATCGTGCCCGCCGCGCCAACTTCGGCCAGCGCAACTTTCAGTGCGAGGATGAAGCGGGAGAGTTCACCGCCGGACGCAATCTTAATGAGTGGCGCAAAGGGCGCGCCGGGGTTGGTCGATACCATGAACTCCACCCGATCCATGCCCGATGGGCCCCATTGCGTCTCAGGCAACTCTTCGACCAACGTCTGGAACCGCGCCGAATCGAGCTTGAGCGGCACAAGCTCCGCCGCAACGGCAACATCGAGACGCCCTGCCGCCTCACGGCGTTTGGCAGCAAGATCACGTGCCGCCGCCTCATAGGTCGTCCGTGCAGCGGCAAGCGTCGCCTCCAGCTTTGCAAGACCTTCCCCGCCCGCTTCGATTGCGTCGAGCTTGGTTGACAGTTCAACCGTCAATTCGGCCAGTGCCTCGGGCTGAACACGGTGTTTGCGGGCAAGCGCGCGCAGATCAAACAGCCGTGTTTCATCCGCCTCCAGCGAAGCCGGATCGAAAGATAAGGCGTGACCTGCATCGCGCAATTTATCTTCCGCCATTCCACATTCGATGATGGCGCGGTCAACCGCCGCCAGCGCTTCAGCAAGCGTCGGATGGTCCTCTGAAATGCGGTCCAAGATGCGCGCGGCCTGCCGCAATTGGGACAGCGCGCCGTCGCTCCCCTCGACAAGTTCGGTAATCGCGGCGAGTTCGGCTGCGATCTTTTCCCCGCGCTGCATCATAGCGCGGCGACCCGCCAGTTCGTCTTCTTCACCCGGTTGTGGATCGAACGCCTTTAGTTCCGCAACGGCATGGGCCAACCATTCCCGGTCCCGCTCCGCATCTTCCAGCGCCTGTCGCGCAGTCGCCAGCGTCGCCTCTGCATTACGCCAGGCGGCGTGCGAGTGCCGGACAGCGGCCGTATCAGCGCGCGCAAAGCTGTCGAGCAGATCACGGTGCCCCTTGGGGTTGATCAACCCGCGATCATCATGCTGGCCATGGATTTCCACCAAAGACCCGCCGAGTTCCCGCAACAAAGCCGCTGACACCGGCTGGTCGTTGACCCAAGCGCGACTGCCGCCATCAGCTTTCACCGTGCGGCGGACGATCAGTTCCTCGCCGATGCCGATGTTGAGATCATTGGATGTCAGAAGCTGAAGAGCAGACTCTGGGGCAGAAAAGCTCGCCGTGACGCTCGCTTGTGCGCAGCCTTGGCGGACAAGGCCGCTGTCTGCGCGGTCCCCCAAGGCGAGGCCCAGAGCGTCAAGCAGAATGGATTTGCCGGCCCCAGTCTCCCCGGTCAGCACACCAAGCCCATTGGCAAAATCAAGGTCGAGCGCCTCGATCAGGACAACGTCACGGATCGAGAGAGATGTCAGCATCGGGCGTGGGTCACGCCTGCGGCGCGTGCTTCTGCATGAGCTCAAAGGCGCGCTTATACCAGTCGGAGGCGGGATAGTTCGCCCCCAGAACAGCTGCGGTCTTTTTCGCCTCTTCCGGAATGCCCATGGCGAGATAGCTTTCCGTCATGCGCATCAGCGCCTCCGCCGCATGGCTGGTGGTCTGGTAATCTTCCGTCACCTTGCGGAAACGGGTGACACTTGCCAGCCAAAGGCCACGGCGCTGATAATAGCGGCCAATTTCCATTTCCTTGCCCGCCAAGTGATCACGGATGAGATCGATCTTGAGGCGGCCATCGGCAGCGTAACGGCTATCGGGATAACGGCGGATGAGCTCACCAAGAGCGTCCTGCGCCTGCTGCGTGATCTTCTGATCGCGCGTGACGTCGGAGATCTGCTCATAATAGTTCAGCGCGATCAGATAATAGGCGTAAGGCGCGTCACGGTTGCCCGGATGGATCGACAGGAAGCGCTGCGCTGAATTGGTCGATTCGGTATATTCGCGTGCCGCATAATAGCTGAACGCGCTCATCAACTGGGCACGGCGGGCCCATACCGAATAGGGATGCTGGCGCTCAACCTCGTCAAACAATGCCGCGGCAAGCTTAAACTGGCCCCGGTCCAAACGGTCCTTGGCCGCGTTATACAGCGTGTTCACATCGCGCGCGACGTAAGACGTGTCAGCCTTATTGCGGCCCCGATTGCCAGCGCAACCAGCGAGTGGAACGGCCAGCGCAATGACAGCGAGGAGAGCGGCGGTTTTGAAACGTGAACTCGACATGGCGGCGTTCTTAGCCGGTGCTTTGCTGATCGCCAAGCACGGAGATGCACTTGCTTAACGGTTTGCCGCTATTCCGTCTTGGATGGTTGAGACGGCGTTATCGTTACCTGGCGTTGCCTTGGCGGCACTGCGCGCAATTCGGGGCGCCGTGTGATGCTGCGCGTCCTCACTTTAGCGACCCTTTTTCCAGACATCACGCGTCCCCGCCTCGGTCCATTTGTGGAACGCCAGACGCTTGGTTTGGCCGCGCACCCCGATGTCGAGCTTCAGGTGGTCGCCCCCATTGGCCTGCCGCCCTTCCCGCTCAGCCTGCACCCGCATTATCGCCGCTTTTCCGACGCTCCTGAAGCGGAAGACTGGAAGGGCCTGCCTGTTCACCGCCCACGCTTCATGCACCTGCCGGGCACCAAAGGACGCTTCGATGCCGGTGCGCTGGCCCGACGCCTGATGCCGCTCCTCACGGATATCCGGCAGACCTTTCCCTTTGACATCATCGATGCAGAATTCTTCTTCCCCGATGGCCCCGCCGCGGTCGCACTGGGCGCACACTTTGGGGTCCCCGTGTCCATCAAGGCACGCGGTGCGGACATCCATTTCTGGGGACAGAATCCCCCAACGGCAAATCAGGTGCGCGCCGCTGGACGATCCGCAGATGGGCTACTGGCCGTGTCTGAGGCGCTGAAGGGCGACATGGCCCGCATGGGCATGGCTTTGGACCGCATTACCGTCCACTACACTGGTGTCGATCTCAACAAATTCACCGTGCAAGACCGGGCCTCCGCCAAAACGCAACGAGGTATTTCAGGCCCCCTCATCGCGTCGGTCGGCGCGCTCATCCCCCGCAAGGGCCAGTCACTTGTGATTGATGCCTTGCCCCATTTGCCGGATGCCCAACTGGTGCTGATCGGCGAAGGCGAGGATCGTGCTAGATTAAGCCAACAGGCCGAAACACTTTGCGTTGCAGACCGCGTCACCTTTACCGGCAATTTGCCCCATGAAGACATTGCTGCATGGCTTTCTGCGGCAGACGTCATGGCCTTGCCGTCCGCCTCTGAAGGGCTGGCCAATGCCTGGGTGGAAGCGCTGGCTTGCGGCACACCCATCGTCATCACCGATGCCGGCGGCGCGCGTGAAGTGCTTGTAGACGAGAGCGCCGGTCAGATTGTCGAACGAATAGCAGAAGGCGTACTGACGGGGTTACAGAGCGTACTCGCCAGCCCACCGTCACGCGCGGCCTGCCGTCAGATTGCGGAACGTTTTACCTGGGGGCGGAACACCGAAACGCTGTTCCGCCATTTGTCACTTCTTGTCGGGAAATGACTCGCCAATGCGTTCCGCGCCCGCCTTGGTCGCATCCGGCTGGAGAAAGCTGTCCGACGTCACATTCAGCCAGATGAGCACCGGCGCCGAAATGTAGAAGGACGAGAACGTCCCGATCACGATGCCAAGGAGCATGGAGGCGGTGAAACCGAAGATCGTATCCGGCCCGACGAAAAGCAGAATTGCCAGCGTGATGACCAGCGACATGGACGTTGTCACTGTGCGCGACAGCGTTTCGTTCACCGAGAGATTCAAGATCGGTTCAATTTCCATCTTCCGGTATTTGCGAAGATTTTCGCGGATACGGTCATAGATAACGATCGTATCATTCAACGAATAGCCGATGATGGTCAGGATCGCGGCGATCACGTTCAGATCAAAGGTCAACCGCGTCAGGGCAAAGAAGCCGAAGGTCAGCACCACGTCGTGGAACAACGTGACCAGCGCACCAACGCCAAACTGCCATTCAAAACGAAACCAGATAAACAGCGAGATGCCGAGCATGGCGAGCGCTAAGGCCAGCGAACCCGTGCTGAACAATTCGCAGCCGACCTTGCCGGAAACCGAGTTCACGGCACCAATGTCAACACCCGGATAGGCGCTGACCAGTTCTCCGCGCACTTTGGATGCGATGCTGTTTGAGTCATCGGACGCGCCATCCTTGCCCACGCCCTGGCCCATGCACTTGCCAATGGGGTTGGTCGCTTCGCCGTCCAGCGGAATACGGATGCTGACCACCTTGGGGTCTGTCATCTGTTGGATGACGACGTCGCCAACCTCCATCCCTTCCAACCGCGTCCGCAATTCACCCATGTTCACAGGCTTTTGGAACGTCACACGGATCGACTGGCCACCGACAAAGTCGATGCCCCAGTTCAGGCCGTTGACCGCGACCAGCACAATCGAACCGGCGAGCAGCAAAACGGACAGACCCAAGGCCCACCAGCGATAGCTGAGAAAGGCGATGTTCGTGTTGTCAGGAACAAATTTGAGAGGACGCATGTCGCCAGCTTTTCGTCAGAGATTGAGCGTCTTGGGCCGGTTCCGCTGCAGATACTGCGAAACCAGAAGACGCGTGAAGGTGACACCGGTGAAGACCGAGGTTGCGATGCCGAGGGCGAGTACGACCGCGAAGCCTTTGATTGGGCCGGAGCCGAACCAGAACAGGATGATTGCGGAGATCACGTTCGTGATGTTGGCGTCGAAAATGGCTGTGGAGGCTTCCTTATAGCCAAACTCGACCGCCTGAATGGTATGGCGGCCACGGCGGAGCTCTTCACGGATACGTTCATTAATCAGCACATTGGCGTCGACGGCGGCACCGATGGTCAGCACGAAACCGGCAATGCCTGGCAAAGTCAGCGTCGCGTTGAAAATGGCCATCAGGCCAAGGACGAGCAGCGCATTCACGAACAGAGCGATCGTCGTGTACACCCCGAAGCGGAAATAGGTCAGGATCATGTAGAAGACGAGCGCGAGCGTCGCGAGGATGCCCGCTAACACGCCCTTCTGAATCGAATCCTGCCCCAGTTCGGCGCTGACGCTCGATTCCTCAATCACCTTCAGCGCAACCGGCAATTTGCCGGACCGCAGCGAAATAGCGAGTTCATTGCCCGATTCTACCGTGAAATTCCCCGAAATCTGGGCGCTGCCGCCAAGGATCGGTTCGTTGATGTTGGGAGCTGAAATCACCACATTATCGAGAATGATCGCGAAGGGCTTACCGACATTTTCCGCCGTCACACGGCCGAACTTGCGGCCACCGGCATTGTTGAACCGGATCGACACGACCGGGTTGCCCGATTGCGGATCGAAATCCTGCCGCGCGTCATTCAGTTCATCGCCGGACACCATCACGCGGCGCTTCACCGCGATCTTGCCACCTTCTTGAAGCGGAAGGATCTGGCTGCCCGCAGGCGCGCGGCCCGCGGCGACCTCTGCCGGATCGGCAGTCAGATCAACCAGCTTAAATTCCAGCTTAGCTGTCTTGCCAAGGAGACGCTTCAAGCCTTCAGGGTCTTGAAGACCCGGAACCTGCACAAGGATTCGGTCAGACCCCTGACGGACAACGGTGATTTCCTTCGTGCCTTCAGGGTCGATACGCTTGGCAACGACGTTCCGTGCCGTTTCCAGCGCGCTGTCGATTTCATAGTTCACGCCCGCTTCGGTGGGCGTCATTACGATCCGCGTGGAATCGCGGACCGCCACATTCCAGTCACGCTGGCCACCAATGCCGACGCCGTTGGTCTGCTGACGCGCGACATCAACCGCCTGATCCAGCTGGGCCGGGTTGCGCGGCATGAACGACAACGCACCATTCGCGGTCGAGATATCGCTGATTTCAATCTTTGGGCTGGCACGGCGCATTTCGGTGCGGATGGTTTCTTCCATCCGTTCGATCTGCTGCTTGCGTACGTCCGCGGTGTCCGCTTCCAACAGCAGATGGCTGCCGCCTGAAAGATCAAGCCCGAGGTTGATATGCGTATTCTTCAGCCAGCCCGGAAGCTGGTCGCGCGTCGCCTCTGGCAGCATGCTCGGGATCGCAGCGACGATACCCATGGCAGTCGCCACGATAACGAACCAAACCTTCCAGCGCGGGAAATCAAGCATGCTAGGTTCAGTCGTTCGCTGGCTTGGCGGTGCCGTTGTCGACGTCCGTCAGTGTTGACTTGATGACACGAACTTTAACGCCTGTGGCAATTTCCACCTCGACCATGCGGTCTTCAACCTTGGTGACTTTGCCGACAATGCCGCCAGACGTCACAACTTGGTCGCCGCGCTTCACCGCCGCAATCAAGGCCTGATGGTCCTTGGCCCGCTTTTGCTGGGGCCGGATGATGAGGAACCAGAAGATCAAACCGATCAGAACGAACTGACCTATGAAGAAAATGGTCGAGCCGGCGCCGCCTGCGGGTGTTCCGGCGGCGGCTTGAGCGAATGCGGGGGTTGCGAACATGCAGATACTCTTGTCTGATAAGGCGGCAGCCTAAAGGCCGCACAGTGGCGGCGCGACTACCAAATCCGCAACGGGCGCGCAACCAATGCTTAGCTTTGCACATCTGCGGGAGAGGAAATAAAATGATCATCGTCATGGGAACCATCAAGGCCGCCGCTGCCGAAATTGACCGACTATATGACGCGCTGGCCGAACAAATGGCAACAACACATGCCGAAGATGGCTGTGAACTCTATGTTTTTTCACGCGACGTGACCAATCCGGACTGCCTGCTGATCTCCGAACGCTGGCGCGATGGCGATGCTTTGGCGGCCCATAGCAAGTCGCCCCATATGGCCGTCTTCAACCGGGCAATTGGCACCGCGAAAATCGAAAGCGTCAGCGTAAAGGCCTATGATGTGTCCGGCGTTCGCAACCTAATCGGGGATTGACCCCAATAGGCTCACCGTCGCCCCGTGCTTGACACGGGGCTTGGCTATTCTTGCACTTCCCCGCTCGGCATGACGCCCGAAATTCCGGACATCTGGAACAGGCAGTATGCGGCAAGCGCGGGGCTGAAACCGGACGAAGGTAGCCAAGCCCCGTGTCAAGCACGGGGCGACGGAGAGCCTTTTGGGGATGGTTGTCCTTTCTCCAACAGGCCTGAGCCTCAATTTTGCATCTTTGACCGTCTATGGCGGGCAATCCTTCCCACCCGCGTCGCCCCGTGCATGACACGGGGCTTGGCTATTCCTGCGCTTCCCCGCGCCGCGTCGATAGAGGCCCCAAGACCGCCCTTGCAAACCCCGGAGGCGCGGCGTAAAGGCGCGCTTCCATTTCCTGCGGCGCAGGATTTGGCGGTCGGGACGTAGCGCAGCCTGGTAGCGCATCACACTGGGGGTGTGGGGGTCGCAGGTTCGAATCCTGTCGTCCCGACCAGTTTCCTTCTTACATTGAAGCAGAAGCCAGTCGGTCAGGGAACATCCCGTTCCTCGGCGGCTTTCTGCTTGGCCTCAGCCTTGGCAGCGCGCATTTGTTCGGCCCAGCAGCCCGTCCAGCCACCGCCACCCACAGCCGAGCAGCTGCCTGTGCCTGTGCGGCCGACAGACATGGCCGACTGGGAACGCTCAGCCCAGCTTCGGTTCTGCGGCGCTTGAGAGCGTGGGCGGACCTCCTTGGGAATGCGATAGCGCTCCGTTTCCGGGCGACGCGCGCAAACGATGATTTCATCGCCGCTTGCATTGGTGGGGCATGGATCATTGCCGAAGATCACCAGTACACGCTCGGCCCTTTGCGCCGCGGCCGGCGTCGGCAAGGTCGTCAGGGTCGCGATGGCGGCAAACAGAGGAAGGACTCGCATGACTGGAGTTTCTGCCTTTTTTGAGCCGTTGGCAAGCTGCGAAGCTGCGTCAGAACCGTTCAGAAAGACGGATCGCTGCACGACAGCCGAGCCGGATCGCTGCCGACATCAAAGGATAAGCAGGCGCCCGCTCCGCCCCTTCGCGGATCGCTGTGTCATGATGTTCGCGTTCGTCATCGCGAAATTCGGCAATGGTTTCGCGCAGTTCAGGGTCGTCATTCCCCAGTTCGTCGAGCTGATCGGAGTAATGCTTTTCAATCTCCGTCTCGATCGCTGCCGTGCAGGCCATCGCCGCTTCCGGGCCGATGAGCGCAGTGGCAGCTCCCAGGGCGAACCCTGCCACATGCCAGAAAGGCTGCAGGATCGTGGGTCGAACGCCGCGTTCAGCAATCAGCAGGTTGAAGCGGGCAAGATGCTCATCTTCTTGTGCTGCCATATGGCGGATTTCGCGCGCTGCCGGATGACGGTTCCCCAGCACTGCGAGTTGCCCTGCATAAATCCGCGTGGCGCCGAATTCCCCGGCCTGATCGACCCGCAACATGATAGATTTGGTGCGGGCGTCCGTCATGCTACGCGACCTGCGCGACGCAAAAGGCCAAGAATGACCACCCCGGCGCCGAGCGAAATGATGGCATTGTAGCCCGCCAGAGAAATGCCAAGCAGCGTCCATTGCGGCACATCACAGCGCACAACAGGCGCGCGCATGATATCTTCTAGAGACACGCCTGCGGCTGTGGTGGAGCAGGTGGTGATCCCTTCCCACCAGCCATATTCCACCCCTGCATGGAACAGGCCGATGCCGCCGCTGACCATGATCGCAAGCGCCGCCAAGGCGACCAACACGTGTGACGCCTTGTTGACTCGCGTACCAAAGGCAAAGAGCGCGAGGACAATTGCCGCATCATGCGGCCAGCGCTGCCAATAGCACATCTCGCACGGATGGAGACCGCCAACATATTGGCTGCCAAGCGCCCCCAGCATCAGGGCCGAGGGAACAATAAGCGCCAACAGGCGCGCCTTTGCAAAATCCGTCATGAGGATGCTCAGCGGCTGCCCTTGCGGCCAGTGCCCGTGGCAGCGACCTGCGTCTTTGAAAGACGCGACACCGTCTTGACCGCATAATCGAGCTGGAAGTCGCTAATGCCCTTCGCCTTCAGCTCTTCCGCCGTGGCCGAAAAGCGCGGATCGGACTTATCATCCGCCTCGAGCACGCTGTTATCGACCTTCGCTTCATTGATTAGGTGACGGCCGAGATCGGCCTCACGGAAGCGCGGGCGTGACTTGTAATCGGGGTCTGAAAGCTGCGGCACGATGATATCCGGCTCAATGCCGCCTTCCTGCACCGAACGTCCGGATGGCGTGTAGTAGCGCGCTGTCGTCAGCCGCAGGGCGCTGGCTTCATCCAACTGGATGAGCGTCTGCACCGATCCCTTACCGAAGGTGCGTTCGCCCATCACGAGACCGCGATGATGGTCTTGCAGGGCACCCGCCACAATTTCCGCCGCCGATGCCGATCCGGAGTCGACCAGAACCACAATCGGCAGGCCATCAGCAAAATCACCCGGCTGTGCGAAGAAGCGTTCGATATCGCGCTTGTCGCGGCCACGCTGGGAGACGACTTCAACGCGGTTGAGGAACACGTCGGAGACTTCCACGGCCTGATCAAGCAGGCCACCGGGGTTGGAGCGCAGATCGATCACATAGCCCGTCGGCTTGCGGCCCAAGGCCTTTTCAATGGCAACGACCGCCGCACGCGTCATCTGCCCGGTCTGCTTTGAAAAACCGTTGATGTTGATGATGCCAACGCCGTCCTTGATTTCCCATTTGACGGGTTTGATCTCAATAATCTGGCGGGTCACCGTCACGTCAAACGGCTTGTCACGGCCCGGCCGTACCACGGTGAGGCGGATATCCGTACCCGGCTTTCCGCGCATCTGGTCCACCGCTTCATCAAGCGTGCCGCCATAAAGCAGCTTGCCATCGATGTGCGTGATGAAGTCACCCGATTTGATGCCCATTTTCGCGGCAGGGCTGTCTTCCTGCGGCGCGACAACCTTTACAGCGCCATCTTCCATCGAGACGACGAGACCAAGGCCACCATAGTTGCCGTCGGTCGTGATCTGCATCTGCTTGAAATCGCGCGCGTCGAGATAGGAGCTGTGGGGATCAAGGCTGGCAAGCATGCCATCAATGGCCCCCTTGATCAGCTGTTCATCGGTAACCTTGTCGACATAGTCGCCTTTAACGCGCTCATAAACGCTCACAAAGCGTTCAATGTCACGGTTGATTGTCATGTCGGCAGCGGCAATGCCGGCCGTTGCAGCGGGGATAAGCGACACGGCCGATACCATGAACGCGGCACGCAGAAGTGACTTGGCCATATTGGGTCCTGAACTGGTTCGAAGCGGTGTCTACTCCGAAAAAGGCGCGATTCAAACTGTCTCTTGGGGATTAACCCCGATCAACTGATCATTGGGGTAATATCTACGGGCTGACTACCCCTACGAAGCTCTATCGTGACCTTGGGTGACCCGCCCCCTGTGCGGCCAATCGGGCTGCCCTGAATAACGGTTTCCCCGATGCGGACGGACAGGGTCGACATGTCGGTAATCAAGCTCGTCCAGCCATCCCCATGGTCGATGATGACGATCTTTCCATAGCCCTTAAAGGGTCCTGCAAAGGCGATGCGCCCAGCATGTGGCGCGGAAACCTGCGCCTGCGCTTGTGTGCGCAGCGTCAGGCCCTTGGCACGCACACCTGATTTGGAAACTTCACCCAGCCCTGTGACCACCTGACCGGTCACTGGCAGGCGATAGTCAAGCCGCGCTTGTGTGGCCGAAGCCACCTCACTGGGCAACGCATTGGCAGCGCCGGGACGCGCCGGACGCAGCAGCGGCCCGGACAATGTTTCAAGCGACCCACGCGTGGCGGACTGGATGCCCAGTTCATCGATCAAGTCGACAATATCGCGCGCCTTTTCTCCCAACGCCAAAGCGCGATCCTGCTCCGCAATGGCGCCCGAGGCAAAGCGCGACGATGCCTGGCGATGCTGCACTTCCAGCCGCACGAGTGCTGCACGACTGTTGTTGAGGCGCTTCCGGCTGGCGGCGAGAAGGTCCACGGCCTTGGCGGCATCCTGCTTCAGGCGACGGCTTTCTTCGAGGTCCGCGCGAATGCCATCGGTTCTCGTGCGGATCTCAGGAGCGAGGCTTGCCAGCAGCATCCGCACATGGACCAGATCAGAGGTTGTGCCCGGCTGAACGAGGGCGAGGGCGGGCGGACGGCTGGACATAGTTTGCAAAGCGGCTGCCAACCGGATCGCAGGCTGCTGCTTTTCGGCCAGCCTTGCGCGCAACCGTTCCCGCATCTTCTCAATCAGGGCCACGCGGGCCTGAGCCTCCACGATCTCCGCCTCAATGGCCTGAATGCGAGCGGCAACCGCTGCTGCTTGTGCCTGCACCTGAGTGGCGGCATCCGATTCCGTGCCCGCGCGCTCTTCCAGCAACAGCGCTTGGCGCTGCGCACGTGCGGCCTGTGTTTTGGCGGCTGCCAGCTCCCTCTGGCGATCCTGAACGGACTGCCCGGACGCCGCACTTGCCAGAACGGCGCCAGTCAATGCCAGCGCCGCCCCTATGGCCAATCTTCGAGAAGTGCCGGAAAGGGACTTATCAATTCTCAGAATCGAGCTTCCCATATTTCGCTTCAAAGGCGGCGACATCGCCCTTGGCCAACAGTGCCGCCTGCTCAACAAAGTTATCCCGGGCGATGCGGCCTGAGAAAGTGCCAAGCTTCTCGTCCATGGCGGCAATCTCCGTGGCACCCCATCCAGCGATTTGATCAAAACGCGTCACGCCATTTTCAATGAACAGCGTGTTGAGTTTCGGGCCAAGGCCCTTGATCCACAAAAGATTGTCGGGGCCCTTGGGCTTGGCTGCTGCCTTTGCCACCGGCTTCGCCACGGGCTTTGCTGCGGCTTTGGGGGCTGCCTTTGGGGCGGGCTTAGCGACAGCCTTAGCTGCTGCCTTCGGAGCCGCAGGTTTTGCCGTGGCCTTTACCGCAGGTGCAGGCTTAGCCGCCTTGGGCTTTGCAGCCGCAGGCGCCTTAACCGCAGGCGTCGCCGCCTTTGTCACAGATGAGGCCGGTGCTGCGGCCTTTGGCGCCGTCTTTGGTTTGGGTTGAGCCTTCGCCGGAGCCGCTGCCTTGGGCGCGGCTACAGGTTTTGCAGCTGACTTTGGTTTGGCCGGCGCCTTGGCCTTCGGGGCCGGAGCCGCCTTGACCGCGACGGGCGCGACAGCGGGAGCATCAACCAGCGTCGCCGGCACCTCTGCTGCCTTCGCTTCAACCTTAGCTTCAACCTTTGGGGGTGTCGCCGCAGGCGCATCGATCTTCGCAACCGGCGCCTTGCCCGGCTTCATTACAAAATAAAGGGCGACCGCGACGACGGCGATCGCCAGCAAAATCAAAATCAGATCGTTTGACATAATGCGTTCCCTGCCTCTTTCACCAAGCTCACCAGCCACAAACTAGCTTATCAAACGCGCGTGTCCAGCGGCGCGATTGGGGGCTGGCAAGTGCCGCAACAAATTGCCAAAGTGCGCGAAAGACACAGACAGGAGGAAGTGAATGTTGCGCAAGGGAATTTTGCTGTCAGCCGCGGCTGGATTGATGGCGACCGCACCGGCCGCTGCCGCGCCGGATTATGCCGGAGCCATCAACGCAGACTATGACAAGTCGCTCGGCGCCTTGTGGGATCACTTTCACCGCAACCCGGAACTGTCGTTCCGCGAATTCAACACCGCGGCGCGTATGGCGAAGGAGCTTCGCGCCGTCCCGGGCATGGTCGTCACCGAAAAGGTGGGGCAGACGGGCGTCGTCGGCGTGCTCAAGAACGGGGATGGCCCGGTTGTTCTTGTCCGCGCGGACATGGATGGCCTTCCTGTTGAGGAAAAATCGGGCCTCGCCAATGCCTCAAAGGCCCGACAGGTCGGCATTGATGGCGTCGAAAATCCGGTCATGCATGCCTGTGGCCATGACGTGCATATCACGTCGATGGTCGGCACCGCACGGCAGCTGGCGGCTATGAAGGACCGGTGGAAAGGCACCGTCCTCTTCATCGTCCAGCCCGCTGAAGAACGCGTCGGTGGCGCAGCGGCGATGCTGAAGGACGGCCTCTACACCCGCTTTCCCAAGCCAAATTATGCGGTCGCCTTCCATGTTGCGGCCGAACTTCCAACAGGGCGAATTGCTGCGGCAGAGGGCATCCAATATTCATCGGCTGACAGCGTCGACATCAAGGTCAACGGCATCGGCACGCACGGCGCCGCCCCGCATCTCGGCAAGGACCCTATCTACATCGCCTCCCAGATTGTGGTTGCGCTGCAGGGGATTATCAGCCGGGAAAAGGGCCCGCTTGAACCCGGCGTCATTACGGTCGGGGCGTTCCATTCGGGAACCAAGCACAACATCATTTCGGATCAGGCCAACCTTCAAGTTACTGTCCGCGCGAACAGCCGCGAAACGCGCGACCTGCTGATCGACTCGATCAAGCGTGTCGCCGCAAACGTCGCCCGAACTAATGGCGTTCCCGAAGACAAATTGCCGGAAGTGACGGTATCGGAATCGACACCCGTGACCATCAATGATGCAGCTCTGGCCCGCCGACTGAACTCGGCCCTTGCCAAGGAACTGGGCGACGGCGTGGTCGTTCCCTTCCGACAGACCAACATGGGTGCCGAAGACTTCAGCTATTTCGTTGATCCATCGTACAACATCCCAGGCTATTATTTCGCCGTGGGCGGCACCAACCCTGCATGGATTGACGCCGCAAAGAAGGGTGGCCCAGCTGTTTCCGGCCACCATAGCGGACTGTTCAAGATCGATCCCGAACCCTCTGTCCGGCTTGGCACTGAGGCGATGACCGCCGCGGTTATTGAACTTCTCAAACCCTAAAATACGTCCCCTGCCTGCCTTGAAGGTAGGCAGGGGAACGCAAATGCGACGGACGGCGTGGTTCGGGTGAACAGGGGGTGAAGCAGCGCCGCCGGTCGACCACTCAAGCCGCCGGGAGGGGGTGGCGACTTGAGGAAACAGAACGCAGGCGCAGCTTAAGATCCTGCTTGCGTGCCTTGAGGCGCAGAATTTCCAGCGCGTTCGAGCTACCGGCTGCCAACTTCAGGCGCAGGGCATCGTCAAGCCGCTGATAGGCCAGCAAAAGTTTGAAAAACTTCGAATTCATTCCGCCACTCCATTGAACACATTGCTCAATCGGGAGTTCCAGAGTTTTTAGGTGAGGTTTGAGAGAACCTGCCAGAAACGCACCGGACACCCGATGCGGTCCGACATCGCGACCAATTGATCGCCAGAGGGGCCCGGCCCGCTTGATCTAAATAGAGCGATTCGGTCGGAACTTCAACAGAAACTGATTGGCTCATGCCGACTTGCACCAAAGTGCATCCCGCTTATGCTCGGCTCATGCCTTTCCCAATGCTTCGCTGCCTGCTTCTGCTGACCTTGGCCCTGCCGCTATCCGCCACCGGATATGCCCAGCCATTTGCAGATGCCCCCCACCGGGCAAGTGTGATCGTCACCTTCGGGCCCGATACCATCCAGACCCGCCTGGAACGCGGTTTGGCCGATGAAACGACAGGTCGGGTCGTGACCGCCGACGATCCTGTCCGTGTGGCCTCTATCTCCAAGGTCGCCGTCGCGCTGGGCGTGATGCGGTTGGTGGAGCAAAAGAAGCTCAATCTGGATGCCGATGTCTCGGATTATCTCGGCTGGACGCTGCGCAATCCAGCCTTCCCAGACCGACGGATCACCCTGCGCCTTCTGATGTCCCATAGATCGAGCCTGACGGACGGTGGCGAACTCTATCTGGTTCCCTTTGGGGACCGTCTGCAGAACAACCTCTCCGACAGCCGGGTCTGGGACAGCGCGCACGCGCCGGGCCAATACTTCCGTTATGCGAACATCAACTTCCCTGTCATCGCAACAATCATCGAACGCGTGACTGGTGAGCGCTTCGACCGCGCAATCCACCGCCTTGTTTTTGCACCGCTTTCCATTGACGCGTGCTTCAACTGGACAATGTGCAGCCCCCAGAAGATTGCCAGTGCGGTCGTCCTCTATGGAGAGGATGGACGCATCCGCCGCGATGATCTGAAAGGTGTGATGCCGCCCTGCCCTGTCTTTACCAAGGCCGACGGCCAATGCGACCTTTCCACCTATCAGCCCGGCGACAATGGCGCGATCTTCTCGCCTCAAGGCGGCCTGCGGATCAGCATGACGGAATTGGCAAAGTTCGGTCAGGTGCTGATGCGCCGCGACGCTGGCTTCTTGAAACCCGCCTCTTACGCCACGCTGGAAAAGATCGTCTGGCGCTTTGATGGCCGCAATGGGGACACCGAAGCAGGATTTTTCTGCGCCTTTGGCCTGTCCGTGCAGACCGTCCGCAACGGCAAAACCGGATGCTCCAACGATGCCTTTGGAGATGGCCGCACCCGCTTCGGCCATGCAGGGGAAGCTTATGGCCTACGCGCGGGGCTATGGATCGACCGCAAACGCAAGGAAGGCGTCGCCGTTTTCGTAACGGCCGTTCCGGATGAAGAGCCCAAAGGCCGATCGGGCTTTTACCTGGTCGAAGAGGCTATCCTCCAAAGTCCATATGTTCGACCTGATAAGTGACAAGGTGAAGTTCGCGCGCCCGTTTTGCGGCTGATCGCTGCCGCAGGGAAAATTCGGAGGCGACAATAACGGCACGACACCGTGTGCCCGTTTCCTCCTCCAGATCACTGGAATATCCCAGCACCTGCTCCAGCGCGCCTGCGGGACATGGCCCCGCCTTCAGTTCGATGACGACGAAGTTTCCGTCGGCATCCCGCGCCGTGATGTCGATCCGCCCGCTGGCCACTTCCCGTTCCCGCCCATCATCTGCCGCGACCAAGCCGGGTTCAACTTTGTCCAACTGGCGGCGCAGGAGCGTCTTCAATTCCTTTTCATAATGCAGGATGCGCGCCTTGTTCAGCACGCGCTTTGACGGCAGTTCCCTCTCCATGATCGTGCGTTCCCCAACATTACTATGTCGGTTTTATACAATTGATGTTGCGCGGGGATTGCGACGCATGGTTTCAGAGGCCTTTACAACCCTCCAGCCAGCGCAGTGGCGACACCTGCGCCGATGAGCACCAGCCCGATGACGTCATGGCGGTGCATGGGTTCCCGCAAATAGAGCCTGCTGAAACCGAGCGTGAAAATCACCTCAACCTGCCCGACCGCGCGGACGAGCGCCACAGGTGCCGTGGCAAAGCCCGTGAACCAACAGGCAGACCCCAAGGCTGCGAGCAGGCCCACCTGCCCTGATGTGCGCCAGGTTACCGCCACCTTCTTCAGTTCGGCAGGTTCCTTCCAGACGACGTAGCTGCCTTGCATAGCGGTTTGGCCTGCCTGCACGGCAACCAACGTCAGCAAGGCCGCCAACACCTTGTCTGATGTCGCAATGTCGAACGTCGCTGACTTCACGAAAATCGACGTCATCGTGAAGCCGAGCCCCGCGCCAAGGCCGCATAGAGCGGCAGGCTGAATAAGGTCCGCCAGACGGAACCGTGCGCCCGCTGCCGACACCACCATCACGCCCGCCACCCCAATGCCGATGCCAATCCATGTCAGCAGGCTGAGATGTTCGCCCAGCAACAGCATCGCAAGCACTGCGCCCTGAATGGCCTCCGTTTTCGCAAAGGCCGTCCCCGCCACATAGTTGCGATAGCCGAAGGCCATCAGCAGCAGATTTGTACCGATGATCTGCGCGAAACCCGCCGCCAGCGCGTAAGTCCAGAATGTGGACCCTATCTCTGGCAGGCCTTTGCCCGTTGCCACCAGATAGCCGCCGAGCAGTGCCATCCCGACCGGCAGGCCATAAAGATAACGCACCAACCCCGCCGCATTGAGCGACAGCGTCGCGCGAACCCGCTGCTGCACTGCCGTCCGCCAGGACTGGAAAAGTGCTGCAAGAAATGTGGCGGGGAGCCAGATCATTCAGGCGCGCCGGTCAGGCAGCAATGACGATCTGACCCACACGCGGGAAATGGATATTGAGCGGACCCGCCTTTGCGCTGTCGCGACGAATGACAATCCCTTGCGAACTGCAGCTCAGCAGCGTGCCTTCCACAGGATCATCGCCTGAATTCTCTGTCTGGATGCGCACCACCTGACCGACGGACTGCCCAGCTTCGACAGGACCAGAGATGTCGGCTGGCGCGCAAGCTTTCGCGATATCAATTGCGTCCTGCGCGCTGGTTGGAACAGCCTCGCCATGGCCGATGGCGCGAACCCGCTCAAACCACGCCATCAAGGCGGGACGGGCAAAAATACCATCCGCAAATGGTTTGGCAAAAGGCATGACGACCAAGAACCAAAGGTTCATGTAAAGGCCCAGATCCCCATGTCCCGGCGTATCGCCGCCGATGAACGCGCGGCCATCCTTGAGCACGGACTCCAGCCAGTCTGCCGCAACAGTCACCTGCGTTTCCAGATGCGGTGCAACCAACGGCATCTTGTTAAAATCAAACCCGACGAACCGGCGCTTGCGATCCTCGGCAAAGCCCGGTCCGAGCACATCAGCGGGAATGTTCCGCATGGCAGCGCCGACATGGGCGCCAAATTGCCCCGCGCCCGTCCAGCCTGCCACCATGCGGTGAAGGTCCCCAAGCGGTGCAGGATAGAAGCTTGGTTGCGGCTGATGCCGTTCCAGCGCATCGAGAATGGCGGCCGTGTCGCAATAAATTTCGGCATCAATCTGCAGGACAGGCGTCCGGGCATAGCCGCCGGTCAGTTCGACCAGATCGGGCTTGGGCATCATGTTGGGGATGATGACAGAACGCCAGCGCAGGCCTTTCAGCCCAAGGGCCACACGCACCATCTCCGCGAACGGCGACGTTTCGTAATGATGCAAGACGATCTCTGGCATATTCTCTCCCTTTCGATGACCGCGCAGTTCACTCCGCCGGTTGCAACAGCCCCTCTTCTGCGATCTTCTTTTTCCAGATGAGCGGTGCTGTGGTGTGGACGTTCTCGCCGCTGCTGTCGACTGCCACTGTTACCGGGAAGTCCTTCACTTCAAACTCGTAAATGGCTTCCATGCCAAGGTCTTCAAAGCCGACGACTTTGCTGCCCTTGATGGCGCGGGCGACGAGGTACGCTGCTCCACCAACGGCCATCAGATAGGCTGATTTGTGCTTGGCAATCGCCTGTGTGGCCGCAGCCCCACGCTCCGCCTTGCCGACGCAGCCGAGCAGGCCCTGTTCGAGCATCATGTCCATGAAGCTGTCCATGCGCGTCGCGGTCGTGGGACCTGCAGGGCCGACGATTTCCTCACCCACCGGATCGACCGGGCCGACATAATAGATCATCCGCCCCTTGAAGCTAACGGGCAGCTCTTCGCCCTTGGCGAGCATGTCCTTGATGCGCTTGTGCGCGGCATCGCGCCCGGTGAGCATCTTGCCGTTGAGGAGCAGGCGGTCGCCCGCCTTCCAGCCCTGCACATCGGCAGCGGTCAGCGTGTCGAGATCAACGCGCTTGGCCGCACTGTCCGGCGCCCATTCGACCTTGGGCCATTCCTCAAGGTTGGGCGCTTCGAGATATTGCGGGCCCGAGCCATCAAGCGTGAAGTGTGCATGGCGCGTGGCGGCGCAATTGG
This sequence comes from uncultured Sphingomonadales bacterium, assembly GCA_903839675.1. GTDB lineage: Bacteria > Pseudomonadota > Alphaproteobacteria > Sphingomonadales > Sphingomonadaceae > Aquisediminimonas. The sequence goes on along the minus strand of CAIMDB010000007.1, from coordinate 126,126 downwards.
GGATCATCGCGACCGGCTTGGACGCCGCATGTGTCGGATAATCCATGATTTTCACATCGAGGATGGTGGCGAGACCGCCCAACCCCTGCGCGCCGATGCCCAGCGCGTTGACCTTGTCGAAAATCTCGATGCGCAGGCGCTCGATATCGTTCTGCGGGCCGCGCGCCTTCAATTCCGCCATGTCGATGCTGCCCATCAGGCTTTCCTTGGCGAGCACCATCGCCTTTTCCGCCGTGCCACCAATGCCGATGCCGAGCATCCCCGGCGGGCACCAGCCGGCACCCATTTGCGGGACCATCTCAAGCACCCAGTCCACGATGGAGTCGCTTGGGTTCATCATCTTGAACTTGGTCTTATTTTCTGACCCGCCGCCCTTTGCCGCGACGTCGAACGTCACCTTGTTTCCGGGCACCATTTCAAGGTGGACGACCGACGGCGTGTTGTCGCGCGTGTTGACGCGGGTGAACGCAGGATCGGCGAGGATCGATGCACGCAGCTTGTTTTCCGGCAGCAGGTACGCGCGGCGGACGCCATCATCGATCACTTCCTGAAGCGAGCGGCCCGATTCCAGCACGCACTGCTGGCCCCATTTGACGATGACTGTGACGATGCCGGTGTCTTGACAGATCGGGCGGTGACCCTCGGCGCACATGCGGCTGTTCGTCAGGATCTGCGCAATCGCATCCTTGGCCGCCGGGCCCTGTTCCTTCTTATAGGCTTCACCCAGCGCGCGGATGTAATCCATCGGGTGGAAATAGCTGATGAACTGCAACGCGTCGGCGACGCTGTCGATAATGTCGGATTCGCGAATGGTGACGGTCATGAAGCGTGTCCTGTTGGCCCAGATTTCTGGGGTGCCTTAGCGAGGCAAAAGGGCGCGGACAATGGTGGGGCGTGGAAGTTCGCAAAGTTGCGGAAGTGGAGGAAGTTGAGGGCCTCAAGCCGCAGAAATACGTGGGGGCTCAACCGGTCCCTCCCCAACCGCTTGCGGGAGGGACGCGAGCCTTGGCGAAGCGAAGCTGAACCTAGTCGCAGCGGGGCGGGCAAAAAGTCGCAGAGCGATTGGAAGGTCGAATTGCACGGCAGGACTCCGGTGAATTCAGAGCCATCCTGATTGCACATTTCACCGCCTGTAGGAAAGTTAAAACCAAATAGGCGCGCTTACGGCCATCCCTTTCGGCGACTATCCACCAGCGCAAACAGGGTCAGACCAAGCATGAATATGCCCAAGACGGGCCCGGCTGCTTCCCATGCCATCCGTGTCGCAAGCGGCCCGCACAAAAGCCAGAGCCCGAAGGCGATCCGGTGGGTACGCTTCCGGCTTTCCGCCTTTTGGTCGGGCGTCACGAACTGCGCGGCCCACGCTATGAACAGAAAGAGGAGACCGGCCAGCACGAACCACATGGCATATCTCCCCTCGTTTCGGCCGGACCTTAGTAAACGCGCGCCTTGGGCTTGATGTACTCAACCTCGTCAGTGAGCGTGTAATTGTGCACGCCACGGCTATCGAGGGTGACCTTGCCACCATTGCCGCCCCAGCCTTCAAACCAGCTGACGGTGTGGTTCATCCACTTGTTGTCATCACGATCCGGAAAATCTTCATGGGCATGGGCGCCGCGTGATTCCTTGCGGTTTTCGGCGCTCTCCATGGTGCAGACGGCCTGCGCCATCAGATTGTCGAGTTCCAGCGTTTCGATAAGATCGGTGTTCCAGATGAGGCTGCGATCGCTCACGGCCACGTCTTCCAGACGCTTGTTGACCTTGCGCATCAAGTCCACGCCCTCGGACAGCAGCGCGCTGTCGCGGAACACGGCGGCGTGCTTCTGCATGGTGCGCTGCATATCGAGACGGATGTCCGCTGTGGGCGAACCGCCCTTGGCATTGCGGAACTTATCGACACGGGCCAGCGGAAGGTCCGTCGCGTTGGTCGGCAGCGGCTTTTGGGCCGCACCCGCCTTCAGCGTTTCCTTCAGATGCAGGCCGGTTGCGCGGCCAAACACGACAAGGTCGATCAGCGAGTTCGAGCCAAGGCGGTTTGCGCCATGAACCGACACGCAGGCGGCTTCACCCACGGCGTAGAGACCGGGCACGACGTGATCGTCATTCTTGCCCTTCTTGGTAACAACCTGGCCGTGATAATTACAGGGGATGCCACCCATATTGTAATGGACCGTCGGGCAAACCGGCAGCGGCTGGCGCGTCAGGTCCACACCGGCAAAGATCTTCCCGCTTTCGGTGATGCCGGGAAGGCGTTCTGCCAGCACCTTGGGATCGATATGATCGAGGTGCAGGAAGATGTGGTCCTTGTTCGGGCCAACGCCGCGGCCTTCGCGCATTTCCATCGCCATGGAGCGCGACACGACGTCGCGCGAAGCAAGGTCCTTGGCCGATGGGGCATAGCGTTCCATGAAACGCTCACCTTCGGAGTTGGTCAGATAGCCGCCTTCGCCGCGTGCGCCTTCAGTGATGAGCACGCCTGCGCCGTAAATGCCGGTCGGGTGGAACTGGACGAATTCAAGATCCTGCAGCGGAAGGCCCGCGCGCAGCACCATGCCGCCGCCATCACCCGTGCAGGTGTGCGCCGAGGTTGCAGAGAAATAGGCACGGCCATAGCCGCCGGTTGCGAGAACGACCGACTGGGCGCGGAAGCGGTGGATCGTCCCATCTTCCATGCACATGGCGATAACGCCGCGGCATTCGGGACCATCGGGGCCGTCTTCCATGATGAGGTCGAGCGCGAAATATTCGATGTAGAAGTCCGCATCGTATTTCAGGCTCTGCTGGTAGAGCGCGTGCAGCATGGCGTGGCCGGTGCGGTCGGCAGCCGCACAAGTGCGCTGCACCGGCGGGCCTTCGCCCATATTCTGCATGTGGCCGCCGAACGGACGCTGGTAGATCGTGCCATTGTCGTTGCGGCTAAAGGGCACACCGGCGTGTTCCAGCTCATAAACAGCGGCAGGCGCTTCGCGCACCATATATTCAATCGCGTCCTGGTCACCCAGCCAGTCCGACCCCTTGACGGTGTCGTACATGTGCCAGGTCCAGTGATCGGGCGAGTTGTTGCCAAGGCTGGCTGCGATGCCGCCCTGTGCTGCAACCGTGTGGCTGCGCGTCGGGAAGACTTTGGTGATGCAGGCCGTCTTCAGGCCCGCTTCGGCTGCGCCCATCGTCGCGCGCAGGCCGGAGCCGCCCGCGCCGACAACAACGACGTCATAGGTATGGTCGATAATCTTATAGGCTTCGGACATCAGTTGGGTGTCCCCGTCAGAGCAATCTTGGCGATGGCGAACAGCGCGAAGGCGCCTGTGCCGAGCGTGTAGAAGGTGAGCGCCGTCAGGCTGGCAAACTTTGTGCCTTCTTCATGGACATAATCCTCAATCACGACCTGAAGGCCGATGCGGAAATGCCAGAAGACCGAGATGACAAGCAGCATCATCGGCACGGCAGCCATCGGCTGGGCCAGCCAAGTGGTGACCGTGGTGTAATCGTAAGTCGGCAGACGCACGAGCGAGATGAGCAGCCAAGGCAGCAGCAGCAAATTGCCGACCGCCGTCATGCGGTGCAGCACCCAATGCGCGCCACCATGTTTTGCCGAACCGAGACCGCGGACGCGGCCCAAACCTGTTCCGGTTCCCATCGCCTTATCCCTTCACGAACAGCAGATAGCCCCAGAGCGCGGCTGTCATCACAACGCCAAAGACGAAGGTTGCGCGCGCCCAGAAGCGGTTGGTGTTAAGTTCATAGCCGGCGCCGACATCGAGCACGAAGTGCCGAAGGCCGGACCCGAGATGCTGGAAGAACGCCCAGCTGAGGCCGATCAGGACCAGCTGGCCCAGCGGATGCTTTGCCCAGCCGAGGAAGTAATCATAGGATTCCTGCCCCGTTGCGGCGGCCACAAGCCACCATGTCAAAACAAGCACACCAACGGTCGCCATCCCGGTTCCGGTCACACGGTGTATGATGGAGGCCGCCATGTTGGCGCCCCATTTCCAGATCGTCAGGTGCGGCGAGAGCGGCCTTGCGCGGTTTTGCGCCATGATCATTCCCTGTCTTTTGTCAGTTCGTCGCCATCCCCTTAACGCGTCAAACGGTCGGCGCAACTGCCTTTGCCCCAAGGGACACATCGGTTATGGGGCCAGTATGACCAAGAACATCATCATCACCGGCGCGTCCCGAGGGATTGGCGCGGCTATTCGCACCCGTTTTGGATATGAGGACACTCGTATTTTTGCGGTCGCCAGCAAAGATTTTGATCTTTCAACGGCCGATGGCGCGGGTGATCTTTGGGAGGCCGGGCTGGCCGCGCTTGAGGGGCGCGTCGACATCCTCGTCAACAATGCGGGCGTTTTTGAAGAAAACCCCCTCACCTCTGATGAACCCGATTGGCTCTCCGGCTGGGAACGCACGATGCAGATCAATCTGACGTCCTCAGCCCTGCTCTGCCGCCGCGCTGTGCTGCACTGGCAGGACCGCAAGGCAGAAGGGCGCATCGTCAACATCGCCAGCCGTGCCGCCTATCGCGGAGACTCGCCCAATCACTGGCATTATGCCGCGTCCAAGGGCGGCATGGTGGCGATGACCAAGTCGATTGCCCGCGCTTATGCAGCGCAAGGCATCCTTGCCTATGCCATATGCCCCGGCTTCACGATGACCGGCATGGCTGATGATTATCTGGCAAGCCGTGGCGGCGACAAGTTGCTGGCGGACATTCCACTCGGCCGCGTGGCCATGCCTGAAGAAGTCGCTGAGATGGTCGCGTTTTGTGCGCTGAAGGCCCCGCCATCCATGACCGGCGCAGTCCTGGATGTGAACGGCGCCAGCTACGTCCGCTGACAGAAAACCTGCACAAAAGGTCATACGTAGAAACACCTATGGGTATATCTACGATATGGTGAGAATTGCATCCGATAGACTAACTATGTTTCGACAGCGGGGCAGATGTCCTTGAAGGACACAGGCAGGTCGCCATTAGCCGCACCGCCGCCGTCATGAGTAATCGGGGATCCTCCCCAAAATGCGTAGACAGCGTAGAACAAGCAATTCGGAAGCGGCCGCAAGGCCAATTCCGGCGACGAAGGAACTTTACCATGAGCCAGGGCTCACATGACGAAATGCAGGACATCATCATCCAGACCGTGTCGGCGCTCAATTCGCTGTCACAGCGGATTGCTTCCCCGACCGCAGAATCGTTGCTACATCCCGTCGACGCCGAACTCCGCCTGCGCCGCCGGCGAGAACGCGCCTTTAGCGTCAATTATTTCGGCGATGCCGCGTGGGACATTCTTCTGGAATTGGAACGCGCACAGCGCATGGGGCACAATCTCGCCATCACAGATATCGGCGTTGAATCGCGAATTCCGCTGACAACCGTGCTCCGCTACCTAACCCGCTTGGAAAAGGATGGGTTTATTGATCGCAAGATCGACCCAACCGATCGCCGCCGCGTATTCGTTTCGCTCTCGCAAAACGGATATCATCTGGTCTGCCAAGCCTTTGGGATTGAACCTAAGGCAATCGCCGGGTCAGCAAATGCGACCATTGGCTTTGCGGCAGCCGCACCTGCGTCCTGCTTCATCAGCTAGTACGCCTCTCACTTCCATGACGGCGTCGGCTCATTTGTCGACGCCGCCATTTTCCGCCCGATCTGCGGATCAGCTGCGCCGTTAATGCGCCGTGCTGTCCGCAGCGCCAAGGCCAAGGTCCTCAACCAGCTGATCAATCGCTTCGGAAATGCGGATCGCGACAAGATCAAGCTCCAACGCGTCGGCCACAGCCAATTGTTCATTCAATGAATGCAGCAAAGCAAAGCGCGCATCGGAATGCGGCTGTACCTGCGAAGCTGCAAGCAGCTCCTGCAGTTCCGGTTTCATTTTCATGTCTCCCTCCGACCCCCCATTCGGTGTCGGTCGTCAGCAACTCAGATGGCCAGCCCGCCATCTGTTCTGCCATTCCCTACGACCGAGCATGGCATAAAGTTCAATCACGCTGGCCACAATCAAATTCAATTCGGTTGCATCAGCGCGCTTGCGTGCCCCGTTCTGGGGCGTAATCACGCGAGGATGACCGACACATCTGAAAGCTGGAAGATCACCCTGCCCTGCACGCGGCTGCAGGCAGAGCAGATAGACCTCGAAATGGAAGCCTTTGCCTCTTTCGACATGCCCCCCACCCTTGTTGCGAGCGAGCCTGACCCCGCGCGACCGAATGACTGGGAAGTGTCCGCATTTTTTGTCGGCAAACCAGATAATTACCAGATCGACCTTATCCGCGCACTCGTGCCCGGCACGCCTTTGTCCAAAGTCATCCTTGAACGCGTGGAGGAAGAAGATTGGGTGACCCTCAGCCAGCAATCCTCTGCGCCCGTTTCGGCGGGTCGGTTCTTCGTTCACACCTCTGCCTTTCAAGAAAAAGCGCCTGCCGGATCGGTTGTTTTTCTGATCGAGGCGAGCCGTGCTTTTGGCACTGGCGGACATGAAACAACGAGCAATTGCCTCAAGACGCTCGACTCGCTGCGCCGCACCGGCGCCCGTTTTGACAACATCATGGATGTTGGCACCGGCACCGGTCTGCTCGCCTTTGCGGCAGGCCATTTGTGGCCCCGCGCTTATGTGACGGCATCGGATATCGACCCGGTCAGCATCGAAATCTCGATCGAGAATGCAGACGCCAATGCCATCCCGGTTGGCCAGTTTCCCGGCCAAGTCGCTTTGTGCGCGGCCTCGGGCACTGACCATGAGATGATCCAGCGGCGCGCGCCTTATGATCTTGTGATTGCCAACATCCTCGCCGGACCGCTGATTGAGCTGGCCCCTGCGCTGGCCGACATTCTGGCAGAAGGCGGGACGCTGATCCTCGCAGGATTGCTCGACAAGCAGGTCGACGCCGTGAAGCACGCTTATGCACAGCAGGGCCTGCGTCTCGCGGCATCGACAGGGGGGGAATGGCCTTGCCTCCGCCTTGTCAAACGACGGCGCTATGGCTGGCGCCGCCCCAGCCGACCGGCGCTGACAACCAGCCAGCCACCCGGCGACTTCGGCACGTGGTAGATTTTCGTTTCACATCGAAACGGTCCGTCCTAAGGGGGCGCGCATGAGCACGAAGACGGAGAGCGGCGCATTTGACCCGCCAATCGAGAACCGCGCTGATCTGATCAGCGTGTTCGCCAAGGGAGAAAAGCCGGCGGCCCGCTGGCGGATCGGGACGGAGCACGAAAAATTCGTGTACCGCACCGCCGATCATCGCGCGCCTTCCTATGACGAACCCGGTGGCATTCGCGATCTTTTGATGGCGATGACCCGCTATGGCTGGGAACCCATCATGGAGGGCGACAACGTCATCGCGCTCGGTGGTGCGGATGGCAATGTCAGCTTGGAACCCGCCGGACAGCTTGAGCTGTCGGGCGCCCCGCTTGAAAACCTGCACCAGACCTGCGCCGAAACCGGCCGCCATCTGAAGCAGGTGAAGGAAATTGGCGCGGAACTCGGTCTGGGATTCCTCGGGCTCGGCATGTGGCCGGACAAGACGCGCGACGTGCTGCCGATCATGCCCAAGGGCCGCTATGGCATCATGCTGCGGCACATGCCGCGAGTGGGCACGATGGGCCTCGATATGATGCTGCGCACCTGCACCATCCAGACCAACCTCGATTATTCGAGCGAGGCCGACATGGTGAAGAAGTTCCGCGTGAGCCTCGCCCTCCAGCCGCTCGGCACCGCGCTCTTCGCCAATTCGCCGTTCACGGAGGGCAAGCCCAACGGCTATCTCTCCTACCGGTCGCATATCTGGACCGATACGGATCCCGCGCGCACGGGCATGCTGCCTTTCGTCTTTGAAGACGGCTTCGGCTATGAACGCTATGCCGACTATATGCTCGATGTGCCGATGTACTTCGTCTACCGGAACGGCAAATATATCGACGCCGCCGGCAAGAATTTCCGCGATTTCCTCGACGGCAATCTTGACGTGTATCCCGGCCAGAAGCCGACCATTGGCGACTGGAATGATCACCTGTCGACAGCCTTCCCCGAAGTCCGCCTTAAGAGCTTTCTTGAAATGCGCGGGTCAGACGGTGGCCCCTGGAACCGCATCTGCGCCCTGCCTGCGTTCTGGGTTGGCTTGCTCTATGATGGATCGGCGCTCGATGCGGCGTGGGATCTGGTCAAGCATTGGACCATTGAGGACCATCAAAAACTCCGCGATGCCGTGCCGAAACTGGGGCTGAAGGCGCCGCTGCCCGACGGCCGCACGCTCAACGATCTCGCCAAGCAAGTGCTGGACATTGCGACGGCCGGCCTCAATGCCCGCGCGCAAGTCAACTCCATGGGCGACAATGAAAGCGGCTTCCTCAACCCGCTGCGCCGCATGGTCGACAGTGGCAAAACGTCGGCTGACGAATTGCTAGAGAAGTTCAACGGACCTTGGGCGGGCGATCTGTCCAAGGTGTATGACGAGTATAGTTTCTGAGGTTTGCGCCTACCAATCCCACATAGCCGTTTGCCCTGAGCTTGTCGAAGGGCCGTCCTTGTCTTCAGCTGTGGCGCAGAGAAGAACAGTGCTTCGACAAGCTCAGCACAAACGGACTGTTGTGGCTCAGAGTTGCGCGCGCCGTGCGCTTAAACCAACCGGCTTTGCTTGAGCGCAGCCTCGATAAAGCTCGCAAACAGCGGGTGCGGGTCAAACGGCTTGGACTTCAACTCCGGGTGGAACTGGACGCCGACAAACCAGGGGTGGTCCGGCCGTTCCACGATTTCAGGCAATTCCCCATCGGGCGACATGCCGGAAAAGACGAGGCCGTTGCTTTCCAAGGCCTCACGATACCCTGTGTTCACCTCATAGCGGTGGCGATGACGTTCGGAGATGGTTGTGCCGCCGTAAATGGCCGCGACATGGCTGTTTCCGGCCAATGTCGCCTCATAGGCGCCCAGCCGCATCGTGCCGCCCAGATCGCCGCCTTCTTCGCGTTTCTGGATGCCTTCTTCGCTCATCCATTCAGAGATGATGCCAACCACCGGTTCATCGGTCGGGCCGAATTCGGTGGAGGAGGCGTTGGGGATGCCCGCAAGGTTCCGCGCCGCTTCCACACAAGCCATCTGCATCCCGAAGCAAATGCCGAGATAGGGCACCTGCCGTTCACGGGCGAAGCGGATGCTGGCAATCTTGCCCTCTGCCCCGCGTTCGCCAAAGGCGCCGGGGACGAGGATGGCGTGCAGCGGCTCCAGACGCGCTGCTACATCGCTGTCTTCCGCCTCAAACAGTTCCGCGTCGATCCACTGGATGTTGACCTTCACACGGTTGGCGATGCCGCCATGGACGAGCGCTTCGTTCAAAGACTTATAGGCATCCTGCAGGCCGACATATTTGCCAACAACGCCAATGTTGACCTCGCCTTCCGGGTTGGTCAGCCGGTCCATAATGTCGTCCCAGCGGCTGAGATCGGGGTTTGGCCCCGGTTCAATCCCGAACGCGCGCAGCACTTCTGAATCAAGCCCTTCGGCATGATATTGCAGCGGCACACCGTAGATCGACTTGGCATCGAGCGCGGGGATCACCGCTTCTTTGCGGACGTTGCAGAACAGCGCGATCTTCGCACGTTCCGTTTCGGGCAGAGGATGCTCACAGCGGCAGATGAGAACATCAGGCTGAATGCCATAGCTTGTCAGCTCACGCACCGAATGCTGGGTCGGCTTGGTCTTCAGTTCGCCTGCGGCAGCGACATAGGGCACCAGCGTCACATGCGTGAACACGGTCTGGTCGCGGCCCAGTTCATTGCGCATCTGGCGAATGGCTTCGATGAACGGCAGCGATTCGATATCGCCGACCGTCCCGCCGATTTCGCACAGGACAAAATCGAGACCATCGGTGTCGGCCATCGCAAACGCCTTGATGGCATCTGTGACGTGCGGGATGACCTGCACGGTCGCGCCCAGATAGTCTCCGCGGCGTTCCTTCTGGATGATCTGCTGATAGATTCGGCCCGAGGTCACATTGTCTGACTGGCGCGCAGAAACGCCGGTAAAGCGTTCATAGTGCCCCAGATCGAGGTCGGTTTCCGCCCCGTCGTCGGTCACATAGACTTCGCCATGCTGATAGGGGGACATCGTGCCCGGATCTACGTTGAGATACGGGTCGAACTTACGAATGCGAACCTTGTAGCCACGCGCTTGGAGGAGAGCAGCAAGAGAAGCTGCCATCAAGCCTTTGCCGAGCGAGGAGACCACGCCGCCGGTGATGAAAATGAACCGCGCCATGGGAGAAGAGCCGTAAGCCGGGTGCAGGGGATTCGGCAAGACGCCAAACCCCCTGCCCCGGAAATAATTTGGGGATTAGTTGGTTTTGGCTGGTGCGGGCTGCCCTGTCGCAGGAACGGCCAACGGAACCGGGGAGTTATCTGCAGGGACGGCAGGCGCCGCAGAATTGGCATCCGCCGGGGCTGCAGCTTCGGGACGGGCGAGCGTTGTATCGATGGTGTCTGGCTTGCGGTTGATGGTGGCGACCGCCGCCAGTGCAATCGAGAGCAGAATGAACAATGTCGCCAAAATCGTCGTTGCCCGCGTCAGAAAATCGCCTGCGCCACGTGCCGACATCAGGCCAGCCGGGCTGCCGCCGGTCAGGCCGCCGCCTTCTGAACGCTGCATGAGGATAACACCCACAAGGGCGACCGCGATGATGACGTGGACAACGAGCAAGAATGTAAACATCGGAAATGTGCTCTTTTCGGCAATAGCAGAGAATTGGGCCGCGCCTTAGCCCAGCCCTTGCCTGCGATCAACCTTACTGCCTGATCTATCGCGCGCCCGCCTCAATGATCGGCACGAAATCTGCGGCCTTCAGGCTCGCCCCGCCCACCAGCGCGCCATCGACATCCGGCACGTGCAACAGCTCGTCCGCGTTCGATGCCTTGACCGAACCACCATAGAGAATGCGCACGCCCGTTCCTTCTTCTCCAAGCAAATCAATCAGCTGGGCGCGGATGGCAGCATGCATTTCAGCGACATCAGCGGTGGACGGCGTGCGTCCCGTGCCAATGGCCCACACAGGTTCATAGGCGACAGCGGTGTTGGAACCTTGCGAATTGGTGGGGACCGAATCCCGAATTTGGCCTGTCACGATGGCCACCGCTTGGCCTGCATCGCGCTCCGCCTCTGTTTCACCGACACAGATGATGGCCATGAGGCCGCCCGCCGTCGCCGCTTCAGCTTTATTGGCAACTTCGGCGCTGGTTTCGTGGTTGTCCGTGCGCCGCTCGCTATGCCCGACAATAACGAAGCTGGCACCTGCCTCTTTCAGCATGGCGACTGAGAGGCAGCCCGTATGCGCGCCGCCATCCTTCCAGTGACAATCCTGCCCGCCAATCGCGAAGCCGGGGGCTGCAGTGGCGGCTGGCGTAATGAGCGTCGCCGGAACACCAATGGCCACATCAGCGCCGGGATTGGCCTTGGCAGCAGCGGCAATCGCTTTGATCTCGTCCAGCGCGGCCAGACTGCCATTCATCTTCCAATTGCCAGCTACAAGCTTCTTCAAGGCCATGTTTATCTCCCGGATCGCAAATCTGATGGGGCGTTAGCAAAGCGAATTGGGCGATGCCAGCCTCGCCGCGCTTGAAGCCGCGCGCGCTGGCCCCTATGGCGTGGCCGGGTTTATTGGAGACGTTTGCTCGATGCTGACTTTTTTTCGCAGCGCACTGAGGTCTTGGGCCGTTCTGGGTCTGCTTGGTCTTGTCATGGCCGCCTTCATCGTCACAGGTGTTGGCACGCCGTCGAGCATGAGTGCGCTTGGGGGCGTGAGCGGCAGCGATGCCGTTCAGGTGGGCAACCGCGGCATCGCGATCAGCGATCTCAACGACCGTCTTAAGATTGAGCTGTCCCAGCGGCGCCAGCAGCAGCCGGACATCACGATGCAGCAGATGTTGCAGGAAGGCACGCTCGACAAGCTTTTGTCCGAACTGACCGACCTCACTTCCATTCGCGCTTTTGGTGAGAAGTTCGGCATGGTCGTCAGCAATCGTCTCGCCGATGGTGAAATTGCCAGCATCCCCGCCTTCCAGGGCGCGACCGGCAAGTTCGATGAGGCGCGTTACCGCCAGCTTTTGAGCCAACGGGGATTGGCCGAAGAGCAGTTCCGCAGCGACATTGAACAAGGCATTGCCGTTCGCCACATGCTCGTGCCTGTCGCCGCAAGCTCAGGCGCCCCGCGCGATCTGGCGGCGCCTTATGCGTCCTTGCTCGTAGAGCGCCGCGCCGGCAGCTTTGTTGAGCTGCCCAACGCCGCCTTCACCAACGGCCCCGCGCCGACAGAGGCTGAACTCATCGCCTTTTATGCGGCCAACCGCACACGATACATTGAGCCGGAACGTCGCGTGATCCGTTACGCCCTTGTCGACCGCTCCATGATCGCCAAGCAATCCGCCCCAACCGATGCCGAAGTGGCTGCGCGCTTCAAGCAGGACGCCGCCAAATATGCGACGCGCCAATTGCTCGATGTCACGCAGGTCATCGTCCAGTCGGAAGCTGCCGCAAAGGCATTGGCCGCAAAGGCCCGCAGCGGCATGCCGCTCAACGACGCAGCCAAGGCCGCCGGAGGGGACGCCGTTCCGCTGACCGAGCTCGAAAAAAGCGCCTATATCGGCCAAAGTTCCGAAGCCATCGCCAACGCTGTTTTCGCGGCTCCCAAGGGCGGCATTGTCGGGCCGCTCAAGTCTGCGCTCGGTTGGTATGTCGTGAAGGTCGACAATGCCAAAACCGTCGGCGGCAAGACCTTGGCGGAAGCCAAGCCGGAAATCGTCGCCGCCCTCACCATCCAGAAAACAGCCGACGGTTTCGCCAATCTGCTGGCGGACATCGAGGACGCCGTGTCTGACGGGCAGACATTTGACGATGTGACCAAGGGACGCGGCTTGACTGTTGTCACCACGCCGCCGTTGACGGCCAGCGGCCTTTCGCCGGATCAGGCCGGTTTTGTGGCGCCCGAAAACTTCTTGCCTGTCCTGAAGGATGCCTTCCAGGCAGAGCCGGATGATGATCCCGCGCTCGTTCCCTTGGCCGAAGATAAGGACGTGTTTTACGATATCGACCGCGTCCTTGCCGAAGCGCCTCGCCCCCTGGCCAAGATCAAGGCACAGGTCACTGCCGATTTCATTGCAGACCGCGCCAGCAAGGCCGCGCGCCGCATGGCAGAAGCCATTCTGATCAAAGCGAACAAAGGCACGCCGCTTGCGGCTGCCGCTGCCGGTCAAGGCAGTGTCCGCCCCTTGTCTTCCCGCCGCATGGACATTGTGAAGGGCAATAGCCAGCCGTCAGTGGAACTGGTGCAGCTGTTTGAACTCAACACCAGCCGCGCCCGCATCGCACCAATGACCAACAAGCAAGGCTGGGTTGTCGTGCAGCTTGATCGGATTGAACCGGGTAACCTCGCCGCCGAACCAAGCCTGCTCGCGGCGACGCAGAGCCAACTCTCCGATGCGATTGGCCGCGAATATACCGCGCAGTTCACCACCGCCGCGAAGAAAATGCTCAAGGTTGAACGCAACGAGTCGGCGATTGATGGCCTGCGCAAGAGCCTGACAGGCGCTGCCGCACGGTGACGCTTCAGGGGAATGATGCACTTGCCATCAGCCGGCTCCGCTCTGGCAAGCCTGCGCTTGTCTGGCGCAGCCTGATTGCGGACACCGAAACACCGGTTTCCGCCTATCTGAAGCTGCATGAACCCGAACGCGGCGACTTTCTGCTGGAATCGGTCGAAGGCGGCGCGGTGCGCGGGCGGTATAGCCTGATTGGCCTTGCCCCCGATCTCGTCTTTCGCGCCGATGGTCACAAGGCCGAGGTCAATCGCAATTGGGCAACCGACCGCGATGACTTTCATCCCGTCGCCGATGACAGCCTGACCGCACTCCGCGCCCTCGCCACGGCAAGCCATATCGATGTGCCCGCCGAACTGCCTAAGACACTCGCCTGTCTGGTCGGTTATTTTGGCTATGAAACAGTGGGCTTGGTGGAAAAACTGCCGCGCCCCGCCCCGAACGAACTCGGCCTGCCCGACATGCTGTTTGTGCGCCCGACCGTCATCCTCGCTTTTGATCGTCTTGCCGACCGCCTGTTCATCGTGGCGCCCGTCTGGCCGGGACAGGGCGATGCCGACCGGCTGGTCTCCGCCGCGGTCGAGCGCATCGACGCAACCGCCGCACGGCTCGCCCGGCAATTGCCCGAAGCCGACCGGACCGGCGCCCTGCCTGATTTGAAGGACATGGTCCCGACGCCCGTGCTGGAGTCGGGCAAATATGAAGAAATGGTCCTCCGCGCGAAGGACTATATTGAGGCAGGCGACATCTTTCAGGTTGTGCTCGCCCAGCGCTTCACAGTGCCTTTCCCACTGCCTGCGATTGACCTGTATCGCGCGCTGCGGCGGATCAACCCCTCGCCGTTCCTCTACCATCTCGATTTTCCGGGCTTTGCGCTTACCGGGTCAAGCCCCGAGATCCTCGTCCGCGTCCGCGATGGGGAAGTCACGATCCGCCCGATCGCCGGCACTCGCCCGCGTGGCAAGAATGCCATTGAGGACGCCGAAAACCGTGACAGCCTGCTCGCCGACCCCAAGGAGCGCGCCGAACACCTGATGCTGCTCGATCTTGGCCGCAACGATGTCGGCCGGGTGGCCGCCGCAGGCACCGTCACCGTCACCGACAGCTATATGGTCGAACTCTACAGCCATGTGATGCATATCGTCTCCAACGTCGTTGGCCGTCTGGCGGATGACAAGGACGCCATCGACGCTCTGTTCGCGGGCTTCCCGGCGGGCACCGTCTCCGGCGCGCCGAAGGTCCGCGCCTGTGAGATCATCGCCGAACTGGAACCGGAAACCCGCGGTGCTTATGCCGGTGGCGTCGGCTATTTCTCCCCCGACGGCAATCTCGACAGCTGCATCGTTCTGCGTACCGCCGTTGTGAAAGATGGCGTGATGCATGTACAGGCCGGTGCGGGGATCGTCGCGGACAGCGACCCGATTTACGAGCAGCGTGAGTGTGAGGCAAAATCGGGGGCTTTGGTCGCGGCGGCAAGGGAAGCGGTGCGGGTTGCGGGAGAGGCTAAGTTCGGGCAGTAAACGAATGCTATGTCGTTACTTGAGCTATCCAGAACAAATCCGAACAGTTTTGAAAACTATCTTGCCAAGCAAATAGTTGCCTTCGCCGGCGACGGAAATTTGCGCGATGGTTCAGAATGCTCACTGCAATTACGGTCATATCTGACAACTGCCAGCTCAACTAAACTTGAAAAATACGCTCTGGAATGCCTTGAACAACCTTTTACAGACAGTGGCTTAGTGCTGCAGGATGTCGTAAACGAATTGGGCCGACGTCTCGAGTTTGAAGTTGAACACGGACGTTATCGTGGCATCCCGAACAGGGTTGGATTCGACGGAGTTTGGCGTGTTCCAAGTGGCCCCACTATTGTCGTCGAAGTTAAAACGACGGACACTTACAACGTGTCTCTAGAAACCGTCGCCGAATACAGGGCTAAATTGATCGCAGCAGGCGAATTGCAAGACGACGCCTCTTTTCTCTTCGTGGTAGGCCGCAAAGACACCGGAGCCTTGGAGGCTCAAATTCGAGGTAGTCGATATGCTTGGGATATGCGTGTGGTGGGCGTTGAGAGCCTTCTAAAACTGGTCCGAGTGAAAGAGAAGTCGAGCGAAGATCAGACAATCGCACAGATCAGGGAGCTTCTAAGGCCATTCGAGTATACGAGAGTGGACCGAATTTTGGACGTGGTGTTCAGCACCGCAACCGACGCCATCAATGAAACTGAGGCGGAAGGCGATGATCTCAGATCAGAGGAAAAAGATGGCTGGCAGCAGGATCGAACGCCGCAGACGACGTTAGACGATGTTCGCCTGCGGGCCGTCGCGGCCACGAACTCCAGATTTGGGCTGAACCTTGTAAGGAAGCGTCAGGCTCTGTTTGAAGACGCCACAACCAATACACGAGCCTGCGTAACTGTTTCTAAGCGGTACGATGAGAAGTTGCAGCCTTACTGGTATGCATACCATCCCAAATGGGACGATTTTCTGGCTGTCTCGAAAACTGGCCTCATGATTTTTGCATGCGTAGACCGAGATCAGGCCTTCGCAGTCCCGGTTGAGGAAATGAGAAGGTTTATCCCAAGCCTCAACCAAACGATCAGGCCTGACGGAGGCAACTATTGGCATGTGAAACTGGTTAAGTCAGGCGACAGCCTTGCCATGTTAGCCCCAAAAACTGGCAAGCGATTTGAGCTAAGCCAGTTCGAGCTTGCGATCTGATCGCTTGGGCTGGGCTGGCATCTTCTGCCGCTCCCGCTAACGTCAACCACAACTACAATCGATTCAGGGAGATGCTGGCTCAAGCTGGCATGACGTATTTATGAAATTCCGCGCGCTGCTGCCCCTTCTCGCCCTCCTCGCCACGCCTGCCCTCGCAGGCCCGACCGACACAGCGAAAGAAGCCGACGCGGTCTTCAAGAACTTCACCTTCACTAGCGGCGAGACGCTGCCCGAACTGCGCATCCACTACACCACGCTGGGCACCCCGCATCGCAATGCGAAGGGCGAAATCGACAACGCGGTGATGGTCCTCCACGGCACGGGCGGCTCGGGAAAGCAGTTCTTCCGCCCGCAATTCGCTGATGAGCTTTATGGCCCCGGCCAGCCGCTCGATATCACCAAGATGTTCGTCATCCTGCCGGACAATATCGGCCACGGCGCGTCGTCCAAGCCGTCAGACGGGATGCGGATGGCGTTCCCGAAGTACGACTATGACGACATGGTCCGCGCGCAACATCGGCTCGTCACCGAAACGTTGAAGATCAAGAAGCTGAAGCTCATCCTCGGCACGTCGATGGGCTGCATGCACGGATTCGTGTGGGGCACGACTTATCCGGGCGTGGCCGAGCGGCTCGCGCCCTTTGCCTGCAACGCAGCCCCCATTGCCGGTCGCAACCGCTGGTGGCGCAAGATGTCGGTCGATGCGATAAAGGCCGACCCGATTTGGAATGGCGGCAACTACACGGCGCAGCCGACGCAGGGCGTGCGCACGGCCAATTATCTGTCGATGATCGCGGGCGGAAATCCTGTTGCGCTTCAGGCGCAGTTCCCGACACGCGAAGCGGCGGAAGCTGCGTTCGACAAAGCCTTTGCAGCGCGTGCGGGCGATGGCGATGCGAACGACCAGATCTACCAGCTCGAATCCTCGCGCAATTACGATCCCAAGCCGCTGGAGAAGATCACCGTCCCGACGCTCTGGATCAATTCGGGCGATGACTTCATCAATCCGCCCGAACTCGGCATGGCGCAGGATGCGGTGAAGAAGATGCCCCGCGCAACCTTCATCCTGATCCCCGCCTCGCCTGAGACCAAAGGCCACGGCACGCACACCTGGGCCAAGTTCTGGAAAGCCGATCTCGAAAAGCTGCTGGCGGAACCGGTGGGGCAGTAATCCAACTCCGTTTGGGCTGAGCTTGTCGAAGCCCTGTCCTTTCTGGACACCTCAGCGCCAAGTGTAAGGACAGCCCTTCGACAGGCTCAGGGCAAACGGTAGTGGTGGGGGCCTCAATACTGCCCCTTCGCCGCCCGCGCCTGTTGCCGATCCTCAAACCATTGGTTGATCATCGCCTGTGTGCATCCAGACTGACCGAACGATCCGATAGCCGTGCAGCTTCCCGGCCGTGTGAAGCGCTGGGCATCCTCCAGCGTGCGGACGCGGGATGCCCAAGAGGCGCTAGGGCCGCTGTCCACCCGCTTCTTCTTCCGCAAAGCCTTTGGGATGCGGTAGCGGTCCGATTCCGGCATGCGCGCGCACACGACAATTTCATCGCCATTGGGCGTCGGGCAGGCATCATTTCCGAACACTGTGGTTGTCGTATAGCGGGCGGGCGGCGGGACGGTTTCCGCCGCTAAAGGAGACGTCAAAATGGCGGCAGCGATGAAAATGGGCACAACACGCATAAGTTAATCTCCTTATCCTCCCCTTCGTCCAACACATCTGACCGCCAGATGAACCGCACCAAGACTCTGGATTGGCAAAACGCCCCAGGACTGCTTATGGGGGCGGCATGATCCTCGTCATCGACAATTATGACAGCTTTACATGGAATCTGGTCCATTATCTGATGGAATTGGGGGCCGAAGTAGAGGTTGTGCGAAATGATGCCATGTCCGCCGGACAGGCCATCTCCAGCGGCGCGAGCGCGTTCCTGATTTCGCCTGGTCCCTGCACGCCCAATGAAGCAGGCATCTCGCTTGATCTGGTCGCGGCCTGTGCAGAGGCCAAGAAGCCGCTACTCGGCGTTTGCCTCGGCCACCAGTCAATTGGGCAGCATTTCGGCGGACGCGTTGTGCGCGGCGGCCTGATGCACGGAAAAACGTCACCTGTGTCGCATGATGGCACGGGCCTGTTTTCAGGTCTGCCCTCCCCCTTCACCGCAACGCGCTATCACTCGCTGATTGTGGAGGATGTACCCGACTGCCTGATCGTCAACGCGACCAGCGATGACGGCCATGTCATGGGTTTCCGCCACCGCGACTTGCCGATCCATTCGGTCCAGTTCCACCCTGAAAGCATCGCGACCGAACATGGTCACGCCATGCTTGCCAATTTTATGTCCGCCGCGGGGATGAAGGTGAAGGAGCGGGCGTGATCCGCCTGCCCGACACGCACGCGCCGCTGGCCGCAGACGAAGCGCGCGCGGCTTTTGATGCCATCCTTGATGGCCAATGCGCCGCCGACGACATCGCCCGTTTTCTAACCGACATGTCGGTGCGCGATGAAAGCGCTGCTGAGATCGCCGCTGCCGTTCAGGCGATGCGCGCCCGAATGATCCCCGTCAAAGCGCCCGAAGGCGCTATCGACGTGTGCGGCACGGGTGGGGATGGCGCGCATTCGCTCAACATCTCTACAGCCGTCGCCATTGTGGTGGCCGCTTGTGAAGTGCCTGTCGCCAAGCATGGCAACCGCGCCGCTTCGTCCAAGGCTGGGGCTGCCGACACGCTAGAGGCGCTGGGCCTCAACCTCGACCGCGCTTCAGAACAGGCAGAGGCCACGCTCAATGATCTCGGCCTGTGCTTTTTGTTTGCGCAAAAGCATCACCCCGCGCTCGCGCGCCTCGCGCCCATCCGCAAGGCACTGGGGCGGAGGACTGTGTTTAACCTGACCGGCCCCCTCGCCAATCCGGCAAGCGTGACGCGTCAGCTGATCGGCATTGCGCGGCCAGACTTTCTGCCGGTTTATGCGGAAGCGATCGGCCAACTCGACTATGAAAAGGTTATGCTCGTCTCCGGCGATGAACCGTTGGATGAGATTTCCGTCTGCGGGCCGAGCACCTGCCTGACCGTCAGCGACAGCAAACCCGCTCATGCTGAGCTTGTCGAAGCATCGTCCTTTGCTTGGGCGAACAGGAAAAACGGTGCTTCGACAAGCTCAGCACAAACGGATTTTATAAGAATTACCCCCGAAGGCATTGGCCTTCCCCGCCACACGCCCGATGCCCTGCGCGGGGGCGATGCGGCCTATAACGCCAAAGCCCTGCGCCGCCTTCTGGCAGGCGAAACGGGTGCCTATCGCGATGCCGTGCTGATCAATGCCGCCGCCGCGCTGATGGTCGCAGGCCATGCTGACGACTGGCAATCGGGCATGGAAGAGGCTGCAGAAGCCATCGACAAAGGCCTTGCCAAGGCGCTGCTGGACTGCTGGATCGCTTACAAATGAACAAACTCGACGAAATCTGCGCGACCAAGCGCGACGAAGTGGCAGCACGCAAGAAGGCTGTTTCACTCGCTGACCTTGAAGCCATGGCCGGTGCGCAGACGCCGCCGCGTGGCTTTCACGCAGCACTCGATGCCAAAGCCGCGACGGGCTTTGGCCTGATTGCCGAGGTCAAGAAGGCCAGCCCCTCCAAGGGCTTGATCCGCGCTGATTTTGATCCGCCTGCCCATGCCAAAGCTTATCAGGCCGGTGGGGCTGCTTGCCTCTCGGTCCTCACAGATGCGCCCTATTTTCAGGGGCATGAGGACTATCTGATCGCCGCGCGCGCCGCCTGTGCTTTGCCCGTGCTGCGCAAGGACTTCATGGTTGATCCCTGGCAGGTGCTGGAAGCGCGGGCCATTGGGGCCGATGCGATCCTCGTTATCATGTCCGCGCTCGACGACGTGCTCGCCGCCGAGATTGAAGAGACCGCACTTTCGCTCGGCATGGATGTCTTAGTCGAAACACATGACGCCGAAGAATTTGAGCGCGCGTTGAAGCTGCGCTCCCGCCTGATCGGGGTCAACAACCGCAATCTCAAAGACTTCACCGTCGATTTCGCGCGCACTTATGAACTGGTAGATCGCGCACCCGAAGGCTGCACCTTCATCGCCGAAAGCGGGCTCGGCAGCCATGCCGACCTCCTCGCCATGTCCGAACATGGCGTGCGTTGCTTCCTCGTCGGGGAAAGCCTGATGCGGCAGGCCGATGTCGAGGCGGCAACACGCACCCTCCTGACCGGCGCATGAGCAAGCTGACCCACCTCGACGACGCGGGCGCCGCGCACATGGTTGATGTCGGCGCCAAGGCGACAACGTCACGAGAAGCCGTCGCGGAGGGCCACATTTCCATGACCGCCGATGCTTTGTCCGCGATCCGGGACGGAACAGCGAAGAAGGGCGATGTTCTCGCTGTTGCCCGCGTAGCCGGCATTATGGCTGCGAAGAAGACCAGCGATCTCATCCCGCTTTGCCATCCCATCGCGCTGAGTTCTGCGACGGTTGATTTCGATTTTGAAGACAATGGCATCCGCGTCACCGCCACGGCCCGCACCAGCGGACAAACCGGCGTCGAGATGGAAGCGCTCACCGCTGCATCGGTCGCGTTGCTGACGCTCTACGACATGGCCAAGGCGCTCGATAAAGGCATGATCATGACCGGCATCCGGCTCCTCGCCAAATCGGGCGGACGCTCTGGCGATTGGCGCGCGCAGCCGTGATCGCGCTGGAAGAGGCGCAACGCCGCCTTCTTGCGCTGGCCAAGCCCGTCCCCGCCGAAACCATCCCCCTGCACGCCGCCGCGGGCCGCTATGCCGCCGCAGACATCGTCGCCCAACGGACGCAGCCCGTGCGCGATCTCTCCGCTATGGATGGCTTTGCCGTCCGCTTTGCCGATGGGCCGGGGCCTTGGCGGCTGATCGGGCAGTCGGCGGCAGGTGCTGCCTTTTCCGGCGCACTCGAGCCGGGCGACACCGTGCGCATTTTTACGGGCGCGGCACTGCCCCAAGGGGCTGATACTGTCATCATGCAGGAAGACATGCGGGCTGAGGGCGACATCATCCATCTTTCCGCCCCGCTGGACCTCGTTGCCGGTCGCCACGTCCGCAAGGCCGGGGAAGACTTTGCCACAGGCGACCTGCTTGTCTCCGCCGGAGAACAGCTGACACCCGCCCGCATCGCGCTGGCCGCGATGGGTGGCCATGGCAGTGTCTCTGTCCGCCGCCCCATTCGGGTTGCGATCCTCTCCACCGGCGATGAACTGGTGCCACTCGGTGCCCCTGTGCGCGACGACCAGATTCCGGCCTCCAATTCTGTGATGTTGCACGCGCTGCTGTCGGCCCCCGCCTGTGTCACGACCGACCATGGCATTGTGCGCGACGATCTCGCGACGCTAACCGCCGTTTTTACGTCGTTGGCTGATGCCGACATCATCATGTCGACCGGTGGCGCTTCGGTGGGTGATCACGACCATGTGAAGCCCGCGCTTGAGGGCGCAGGCGCGCAGATTGATTTCTGGAAGATCGCGATGCGGCCCGGAAAACCTTTAATGGCGGGCCAACTTGGCAAGGCTCTGGTACTCGGACTGCCGGGCAACCCCGTCTCCGCCTTTGTGACGGCCATCCTGTTCGCAAAACCACTGATTGCCGCCCTGTCCGGCGCGCCCGAACCATTACCGCAGCGGCACAAGGCGATCCTCGGCAGCGCCTTGCCCGCTGTTGCCAAACGCACTGACCATATCCGCGCCATCCTCGCAGAGGGGCGGGCCACGCCCATCGGCCTGAACGACTCCGCCGCACTGCGCGCCTTGGCCCGCGCCAACGCATTGATCGTCCGTCCTGCAGACAGTCCGGCAGCGCACGCCGGTGACGAAGTCGACATCATCAAGATCGCTTGACGCGACCCTAAATGTTTCCTACACGTTCCGCGTTCGTTCCTTAGCGGAGGTGTGAGATGCTCACGCGTAAACAGCATGAACTGGTGTGTTTCATCTATGATCGGCTTGCCGATACTGGCGTGTCGCCCTCATTTGAGGAAATGAAGGAAGCGTTGGACCTCAAGTCCAAGTCCGGGGTTCACCGGCTGATATCTGCGCTGGAGGAACGTGGCTTCATCCGTCGCCTTGCCAACCGTGCGCGCGCACTGGAAGTCGTGAAGATGCCGGAACGCGGCGACGCGCCAAAGCCTGTCACCACAAGCAACGTCGTCGAATTGCCCAAGCGGGAGGCCCCTGCCCCGTCACCGGCCAATGACGTACTGGAAATTCCTCTGCACGGCCGGATTGCCGCTGGTCTTCCGATCGAAGCGATGGAAGGCCAGACATCTCTCTCTGTGCCTGCCGCCTTGCTTGGTCCGGGCGAACATTATGCGCTGGAAGTCTCCGGTGACTCGATGGTCGAAGCCGGCATCTTGGATGGTGACTATGCGCTCATTCGCAAGGCAGACATGGCACGGCCCGGTGACATTGTCGTCGCTCTGATCGACGATGCGGAAGCGACGCTCAAATATTTCCGCAACGAAGGCAATATGGTTCGGCTGGACCCGGCCAACCGCGCCTATGAGCCGCAGCGCTATGCGCCAAAGCAGGTCCGCATTCAGGGCCGTTTGGCAGGGTTGCTCCGCCGGTATTGAGGCAGATCCGCACGGACGGCCATCCATGGATGGTCGTCCGATGCAGACCGAACTGTCTCAATCTTTGGCGGGTTAAGCGCAATCGCCAGCCCGCCGGTCTGCCGCAACATGCGCGGATCAATGGTCAGCCACCGGCCGATACAGGCGCGTGGCAACAATCGTTCACTCACAATGATATCGGCCTTGCGGCACAGCGCCATGAGATCGCGCCAATCGATCATGTGGCGGCTGCGCGTGGCGAGCACCGTCCATGTCCGGACGCCGCGTTGCAACGGAATGACGCAGGCGTCCGCACTACAATCGGCGTGGCGCGCGACATCCAGATCATCCAACTCGCCCGCATAAGCGGACCGCTCCGCCAGAATTTGGCGCACGAAATCCCCTGATTTGGGGCGCAAGATGGCGAGACGCCCGGCATCGTCTCGCACCGCCAGATGGCGACCGTCATCGGTGATAATCAGGTCCGGCGTGGGCGCTGTGAGAGCCATGATCGCACCGGCCGCAAGAGGGATCAGCCCCAGAAGTCGGGGCCGTGTGCGCCAAAGCATGACCCATAGCCCGCCTGTGATCATCAACCCATAAGCAGCCACCGGAACCGACGGGAGCATCGCGACGGAGCCCGGTTGCGCCGCGACCAGATGCGCGAGCCACAACAAAGCGGCAATGGCCTTATCCACCACCCACCAGAATGGTGCGCCTGCCCCAATGGCATCGGCCAGCAGCGCCAGCGCTTCGGCGGGCATGATGACAAAGGTCGTCAACGGAATGGCGACGAGATTGGCCATTGCACCGTAAAGTCCTGATTTGTGGAAGTGAAACAGCGCAATGGGGATGAGTGCTACCTCCACCACGATGCCGGTCAGCAACAACCCGGCAAGCCCACGGGCGAAGCGCCGTCCCCATCCTTCCTCCCGCCGCGCGAGGAACTGCCGGACCCAGCGACTTTCATGCAATGCGACAATCGCTGTAATTGCGGCGAAACTGAGCTGAAAACTCGCCCCGACGAGCGACTCGGGCCACAGCAAAAGGACCACTAATGCGCCGGTAGCTACCAGCCGCAATGTCATCGCCTCCCGCCCCAGCACCATCCCGATAAGGACAAGAATAGCCGCGATGCACGACCGGATCGTTGGTACTTCGGAACCGGTCAGGAGCGTATAGGCCACGCCTGTGAGCGCGGCGATCCCTGCCGAAATGGTGAGCAAGGGCCAGGAAAGCGCCAGCCGGGGGCTCAATGCGAGCAATCGCATCGAAAGAAGGAAGGCGGCCGCCACCACAGCGGAAATATGCAGCCCCGACACCGACAAAAGGTGTGCAAGCCCGCTGGCGCGCATCGCCTCCTGATCTTCTTCGGCAATGCCGCCTTGATCTCCTGTCGCCAGCGCCGCTG
This sequence comes from uncultured Sphingomonadales bacterium, assembly GCA_903839675.1. Classification (GTDB taxonomy): domain Bacteria; phylum Pseudomonadota; class Alphaproteobacteria; order Sphingomonadales; family Sphingomonadaceae; genus Aquisediminimonas. The sequence continues at coordinate 101,843 of CAIMDB010000007.1, read as the reverse complement.
CGATACCGCTTTCACGGGCGGGAAGTTGCGCTGCAATATGGGCGCTCAGGCGCTGGCGCAGCGAAGGTGCATCGTCGCCCCCTTCAATGGTGACTGGGCCAATCGCTTTGCCGACTGCCCCAAGCCCGAGGAACCATGCCTGCCGCCGAAAATCATAGCCGCCCGGCACGGCAGGCGGTGGTGGAGGCATCAGCCGCGCACGCAAACGGATTGCAGCACCTTCAGGTGGTGCCACGTCCAGATCATCAAGCGGAACCGAAATCCGGATGCGCGGTGGCACTTGGGCGGATGCCTGCGTGGCGATGGTCAGGCGCCAATTTCCCCGCGAAACAAGCCTTTCCGCCTTCTCGATCGTGCCTGATACATCAACAACAACCGGACGCGAGATCACTGGTGCTGCCACCATATGGCTCCGCGTCCAGACAAGGCCACACCCACCCGCCAGCGCCAATCCACCCAATATAAGAGCCAACCCGATGCGCCTTTGCCAGCCAAGGCAGAGCCCTGCCGTCACCAGCGCGCCGCCCGCGAGGATGACAGCTCCCCACATGGATTGGAGCGGCAGAATGAACCAGAGAGCGATCCCCGCACCCAGCAAGACAGGCAACCAAAGGGGGAGTTGTTCGCGCTCCATTTCCAGCCAGTTTTCGGCAGTGCACAAAAGCCTGTGGACATAGCTGTCCCCGCGTGCTTTTAGCGCGCCAATCCCCGTGCTGCGGGCCTCACCGGCAGTGCTGGCCATGTCCTTTTGTTGGAGAAACCGCGCGTGGGCGCAAGTCAAGAAAATGCGACCGTCGTTACGCGCTTTGCCCCGTCTCCAACGGGGTATCTGCACATTGGCGGCGCGCGCACGGCGCTTTACAACTGGCTCTATGCCCGGCGCATGGGCGGTAAGTTCCTGCTGCGCATCGAAGATACCGACCGTGCCCGCTCCACCGACAGCGCCATTGACGCGATTCTGGACGGGCTGCGTTGGCTTGATCTCGATTGGGATGGCGAAGAAGTCTATCAATTCTCCCGCGCGGCACGGCATGCCGAGGTTGCACATGAGCTGGTCGCGCGCGGCCATGCGTATCGCTGCTTCCTGACGCAGGACGAGCTCGCCGCCATGCGCGCAGCAGCAGAGGCCGAAAAGCGTCCTTTCCGCATTCGCAGCCCCTGGCGCGACGCAGCCGCGGCTGATCTGCCCACCGACAAGCCCTTTGTCGTCCGCCTGAAGGCTCCGGCTGAAGGCAGCGTTACGATCAGCGATCTCGTGCAGGGTGATGTGACCGTCGCCAATGCCGAATTGGACGATATGATCCTGCTGCGGTCAGACGGCACGCCCACCTATATGCTCAGCGTCGTTGTGGACGATCATGACATGGGCATCACCCATGTGATCCGCGGCGATGACCATCTGAACAACGCCTTCCGCCAGATTGCCCTCATTCGCGGCATGGGCTGGCCGGAGCCTATCTATGCGCACGTCCCGCTGATCCACGGCGCAGATGGGGCGAAGCTGTCCAAGCGCCACGGCGCGCTCGGCGTTGATGCCTATCGCGACGAGATGGGGTATCTGCCCGAAGCCATCAACAATTACCTGATGAAGCTCGGCTGGGGTCACGGCGATGATGAAATCATCAGCCGCGATCAGGCCCTTGAATGGTTTGACGTCTCCGATGTGGGTCGCGGTGCGGCCCGGTTCGATTTCAAAAAGCTCGAAAATCTGAACGGCCATTACATCCGCGAAGCCGACGACGCCCGCCTGGCACACCTCTGCCAGCACCGGCTGGAAACCGCCCTTGGCCGGTCGCTCACCGAAGCAGACATGATGCTGCTTGCAAAGGCGATGCCCGTCATCAAGGTTCGTGCCAAAACGATGATCGAGGTTGCCGAAGGGGCGCAATTCCTATTCGAAATGCGCCCAATTTCGATGGACGAGAAAGCGGCTTCTTTGCTAGATGGAGACGCGCTGTCTTTGCTGGGCAAGGCGCTCGAAGCATTGAAGAGCCAACCCGTTTGGGACATGGCGCCGCTGGAAGAGGGTGTGAAGGCTGTTGCTGAAGAGGCCGGGCTCGGTCTCGGCAAGATTGCACAGCCGCTCCGCGCGGCGCTGACCGGTCGGGGAACATCCCCCGGGATATTTGATGTGCTGGTGCTCCTTGGTCGTGAGGAGTCGCTGGCGCGGATTGAAGACAGCCTGGCGCGTGGCGCCTGAGAAGAACAAGAAGGGGCAAAAGACCATGTCTGATACTACAGCCAAGCTCACCTTAGGTGGCGCAGATACCAGCTATGCTGTCCGGTCAGGATCGATCGGTCCGGATGTCATCGATATCCGCAAGCTTTATGCCAGCACCGGCGCCTTCACCTTTGACCCCGGCTTTATGTCGACGGCAGCCTGCGAATCTGGCCTGACTTATATTGATGGCGACGAAGGTGTGTTGCTGCACCGCGGCTATCCCATCGGGCAGTTGGCCGAACAGTCCAGCTTCATGGAAGTATCCTATCTCCTTCTGAACGGCGAACTGCCGTCCAAGGCGGAACTGGCCACCTTCTCGCGCACCATTACGCGCCACACCATGCTGCATGAACAGCTCGCGACCTTCTATCGCGGCTTCCGTCGTGACGCGCACCCCATGGCGATCATGTGCGGTGTCGTCGGCGCGCTGTCCGCTTTCTATCACGACTCGACCGACATCGCCGATCCGCACCAGCGCATGGTGGCCTCGCACCGCCTGATTGCGAAGATGCCGACAATTGCGGCGATGGCCTATAAGTATTCGATCGGTCAGCCCTTCCTCTATCCGCGCAACGACCTGTCCTACACGGCCAACTTCCTGCGCATGACCTTCGGTGTTCCGGCGGAAGAATATTATGTCGATCCCGCCATTGAGCGCGCGATGGACCGTATCTTCATCCTCCATGCCGACCATGAACAGAACGCGTCGACATCCACCGTGCGTCTGGCCGGTTCGTCCGGCGCCAACCCGTTTGCGTGCATCGCGGCCGGCATTGCCTGCCTTTGGGGCCCGGCGCATGGCGGCGCCAATGAAGCCGCGCTCAACATGCTGCGCGAAATTGGCCGTCCGGAGCGGATCCCTGAGTTTATCGCCCGCGCCAAGGACAAGAATGATCCGTTCCGCCTGATGGGCTTCGGCCACCGCGTCTACAAAAACTACGATCCGCGCGCGACCGTGATGCAGCAGACGCTGCGTGAGGTGTTCGAAGCGCTGAAGATCAACGATCCGGTGTTCGACGTCGCGATCCAGCTTGAAGAAATGGCGCTCAGCGATCCTTATTTCATTGAGAAGAAGCTGTTCCCGAACGTGGACTTCTATTCGGGCGTCATCCTCTCGGCGATTGGCTTCCCGACCGAAATGTTCACTGTTCTCTTCGCCCTTGCCCGCACCGTCGGCTGGGTGGCGCAGTGGAATGAAATGATCTCGGACCCCGAACAGAAGATCGGCCGTCCGCGCCAGCTCTACACAGGCCCGGTCCAGCGCGACTACGTGCCGGTCGATAAGCGCTAATCCGCTAAACCAAGAAATTCAGGGGCGGTGTCCCGGTCGGGAGGCCGCCCTTTTCTTTGCAAGCTAGGTGCGGGCACCCTCTGGCGCACGGCGCAAGGTCAGGATGAAGCGTGCGCCCTGCCCCGGCGCACTGTCGACCGTGATGTCCCCTCCCATTGCCCGGGCCAGCCGGCGCGAGATGTAGAGACCAAGCCCGCTGCCGCCCGGCTCACTCGGGTCAACCCGCTCAAACTTTTCAAAAATGCGCTGTTGATCGTCGAGGGCGATGCCCTTGCCTTGGTCCGCCACGATGATGACCGCAGTGTCGCCTTCAATTTCTGACCGGACCCAGACGGCGCTTTCTTCCGGGGAATAGCGCACGGCATTGCCGATCAGGTTCACCAGGATCTGGAGAACACGCCCGAAATCACCGATGGCCGGCAATTGCTCCCCTTCTGCGGGCCGATCAATCCGCACCTTGCGGTCGCCCGCGCGCACTCCGAGCAGGCCTGCCGCTCTGCGCGCAATATCTGCCAGATCGACGATATCCGTTTCAATGGTGAAATCTGCCCGCTCCACCGCCTGCAGGTTAGACAGGTCATCCACCAGCCCAAGCAAATGGCGCGCGGCAGACGCGATATCATTCGCATAACCGGCATAGCCGCGCCGCACAGGTCCATCGACTTGTGCGGCAGCTGCATCGGCATTGTGAATGATCCGCCCGATGGGCCCGCGAAGGGCTGCGTCCAGCCGCCGGGCAAAATTGTCATCTGCAGGATAAGCGCCGCCAATATCAGGTTCTGGCGCAGATCGTTTGTCCAAGGGCAGCGAGATGCGACCCCGCAGGCCCGCAAAGCGGCCGCTATCGTCAAACACCGGCTCGCCCGAAAGGCGGACGGGCAAAGCGTCACTTTCAATCAGTTCTGCGGCCTGATCGGTAAAGGGGATGCGGTTGGCCAAGGCCGATAGAATCGGCAGATCCCCCTGATCATCAGGAAGCAGGCGGAATATTTTTGTCAGTGGCACGCCATGCACAGCCGTTGGCGTAATGCCGAGGTCCCCGTCGACGGCATCGCTCACCCGGATGAGGCGGAGATTGGAGTCAGCTTCCCAGGCGCCATCGGCTTCAAGGCGCGCAAAATCATGTTCACGGTCAGCCAAAGATCCACCCACAGGGACAGGAGCTATGCTGTCCCACCCCGAAATGGCAAGCCCGACACCATCTGCATCCGGATGAGCATCGACCATCAATTCAATAGAATGTGGTCCATCTGCGACAATAACGGGCCGCGAGACAGGCGCCGATAAAGAGCGAGCGAGCCGCGCAATTGAGGCGATCTGCGGAATGGCGACTTTCCCGCCCGGCAAACCGCCGGCCCCTGCCTGAAGCTTCGCCAGCGGCGGATCAGCGGAAATGAGGCAACCCAGCCGGTCAATGCGTCCCTGCGCCTTCATGCGCGCGCGCCTTTCCCAGCCAAATGGCATGGGCCAGCATCATGGTCATGAAGGCGCGCTGCGGTCATGCTGCCCTGTTTAGGGCCGCATGGTTAAAGCCCGCCTAAGCCTTCAGGCTTTTCTGCTGGACCCACACTTGATTGGTCACAGCGTGGAGAAGGACCAGAACGAGGCCAATCATCGGCCAACCAGCCGCATAAGCCGCGAGCAAAACCATCGCTTCCCCTGTAGCCCCGGCGCGCCAATTTGGCAGGATGGCCCCGCGACGCGCGGCGTGGATGGTTATGAGCATCTGCACTGCCAGCCAAAGCGCGAAAATGGCCGTCGCCCACTGCCCTTTCCAGCCGGCAAAGCCATAAGCAGCCGCCGACATGAGGACGGCGGGGAGGACGAGGCAGCGCCAGTCCAGCAGGCGGGCCATGGCCTTAGGTTCGGGAACGCCCGTCTGCCCCAGCAACTTGGTCAGCAATGTGGTCGCAGAAGCCCCAATCAACAGGGCAAAGGCCGGGATAGGTTGATTGACCACCGCCAAACCAACGGTCGCGGCCAAAAGCAGCAGGGCCAGTGCTGCCATCATGGTGGACGACACCGGCTTGAGCGACACCCAGGCTGCAAAGCGACGCAGGACGGGCATGAACGCCAGTCGTTCCAAGGCTCCATCGGCCACCACATCTGCATGGCGGGCGATGGCGCGGGCGGTGCCGGAAAGATCATCCTGCACAATCGGCGCGATCTCGTCGGTCTCTGCCTCATTGCGCAGTGCCAGCGGTGTCCGCGTGACGCCTTGCTGGACAGCGCGTCGGATCAACGTCGGGGCAAAGGCCCATTCGCCAAGCATGGCCACGGTCTCGCGGATCAGGCTGGCCGGCAGCGTCGCGACACCCGCCCAATTGTCGGTCGCATCAATGCGTTCAAACCGGTCCCGACCCCAAGGCTCAGGCAGGGTCAACATCTCCGGAACGCCAGAGCCGACCATGCGCGCCAAAGCATCATCCTGCACAAAAACGACATTGGCATAAACAAGCACATTCTCGTCCGGATGCAGCTTGTCTGCCGCCTCCCGCGGGGACCGGGCAAGGGCAATGTCGAGACCACGGGCCTTCAACCGGTCCAGCGCTGCCACCATTCCGCCGGGCAAGGCACCCGCGCAGAGGATGATGTGTCCGGCACCCATCCGTGTGGCTTGATAAGCAAGCCGCTCCAGCAGGGTCTGGCCACCGAGCGTCAGCAGCAACGGCTGGTTGGCCGGTGCGCCGTCAGTGTCCCCTTGGGCAAGGATAAGCGCCGCAAGCGGCACGCTGGAATTCCCCGATTGCATGCATCGGCGGATAGGGCTTTTGCAGCGATTTGCAAACTGTTGGAGGTTTAGCCCTTTAAGGTGCTGATCGCCCGACTCACCTTGCGTAGGGCGACAGGATCGCCGGGCGCCGCATCAATGGCATCGTCGGCTGCCTTGAGGAGAATCGTCGCGCCAAAGCTGGCCGCCACGCCCTTCAGGCGCCAGGCGGCGGCATACCAATTGGCGTCGCAGCGCGCGCGGGTGAGCAGATCGGCATAGCGTTCCGCACTCTCGATCAGGGAGCGGCGCAATTCTTCTGCGAGTTCAGGGTCATCGCCTACAACAGCCGCCAAGGCTGCCTCGATTGCGCCGGGTTCATATGCCATGCGCACTTTTACCCCCATCCCAGTTAACGAGATGTTGCGGATGCGTGTATGCAACCGCAAAATGTTTGATTACAGTTGCCTGAAGGGCGCGGGTCCACTCCTTGGGTGGTCCCAGAAAAATGAATTGGGGTTGCCATATGACCGGGGAATCAAAAATCGTCGGTATCAGGCCGGAGCATAATGTGGACGGCAAGCCCAAAAAGGGCGCCGAAGCCGCTCCGCTTGACGCCCCGATTTACGAAGCGGACGTGGAAGAAGAGGAAAGCGAGACCTCTATTTGGCCGCGCGTCGTGCTCGGTCTCGTCATTCTGGCCGCTATCGGCTGGATTGGCGCCGCCAGCTTCGCCTTCATCGATAATCTGGGAGGCCTTGCGCCCACCCTTTTGGCGATCACGAGCTTCATCGCTTCACTCAGCGCCCCGCTGGCATTGTTGGGTGTCGCCGTCATCCTCGCGTTGCGCTCGAGCAGGTCCGAAGCGCGGCGCTTTGCCGCAACGATCGAGCGTCTGCGGGATGAAGAGGCCCGCCTCGCGACATCGCTTGCCGATATGGCCCGCCGCATTGATGCAAATCGCGTTGCCCTTGCTGAACAGGGCGGCATTCTCGTTTCATTGGGCGAAGATACAGCGACGCGTCTGTCGGATGCCACCGCCGCCATGCGCGGTGAACTCGACACGATTACGCGCCATTCGGCCACGTTGAAGAACAGCGCCTCCGGCGCGCGCGCCGACATGGCCATTCTGCTGTCCGACCTTCCCCGTGCGCAGGTGGAAGCCCGCCGCATGACAGAGGCCCTCGAATCCGCAGGGCAGACGGCGCTTGAGAAGACCAATGCGTTGGAATCGCAGCTTACCCTGCTCACCGCCCGCGGGCGCGAAGCCGATGACATCGCCACTGGTGCCGCCCAGAAGCTCGCAGAGCGCGTCGCTCATCTGCACGATGTCAGTGTGGTCGCCGCCGATCATATGGACAAAGCCTCGGCAAACATGACGCAAACGCTGGACGTCTCTCTCGAACGTGCGGCAGAAGCCCTCGCTGCCGCCCAGAAGGGTCTACAAGCGCAAGGCGAGGCGATGATGGCTGTGATCGAACAAGGCCATGCAGCGATCGCCGCTGCGGGCGCGCAATCGACCGAAGCTGTCGCAACGCGCGTGGCCGCCATTGGATCGCGCGTGGATGAAATTGCGCGCGTCTTTGAAAGTCAGGAAGCGTCCAGCCAAGCGCTTGTGGACCGCATCAACGCCGACATTTCGGCGATCGAAGGGCGCTTCGGTGATCTTGGCGATGACACGGTGGCCAATGCCGAGCGGGCGAGTGCTGCCATTCTCGGACTGCGCGATCATGCCGATCAACTGGGCCAGACATTGGACGCAGGTGGCGCTTCTGCCGCCGGGCTCATCCGTCAAGCAGAAGCCCTGCTTGTTGCACTTGATGCCTCCGCACGTGAAATCGATGAAACTCTGCCGCTCGCCTATCAGCGGCTTCAGGATACGGCAGAGGCCAGCAAAGCGGCTGCCCGCGCTGTCATGCCCGAAGTAGAAGCGATTGAAACCGCCTCTACCGCGGCCCTTGCAAGGTTGCAGGAAGCCGAAGCGCTTGTTGCCCAACAGCGTGAGGAAGTCCGTCATTTTGTGGAAACGGCAGGCGCCGCCCTGAATGACAGCCGCGCGACGGCAGAGGCGCTGAACCGCGAAATTGAATCTGCCGAAGCACAGGCGCTGACCCTGACCGGCGCGACAGCACCGCAGCTGATCGACGCCCTGATGCGCATCAAGGATGCGGCCAATCAGGCGACCGAACATGCCCGCCATGCATTGGCGAACGTCGTGCCCGAAGCGGCGAACTCGCTTGGTGTTCAGGCGCGTGAGGCCATGACAGCCGCGCTGACGGCGCAGGTTGAAGAACAGATGGCCGACATCGCCCGCAAGGCGGAAGACGCCGTTGCCGCCGCGCAAAAAGCCACCGATCGCTTGATGCGCCAGATGCTGACCATCAGCGAAACCAGCGCCAACCTTGAGGCCCGCGTTGACGATGCCAAGGATGACATTGTCCGGGGTGACAGCGCGATGTTTGCCCGACGCATGGCGCTGATCCTTGAATCGCTCAATTCAACGGCGATTGATGTCACCAAGATTCTCTCAAACGATGTGACCGACACCGCGTGGGCGTCATACCTGCGCGGTGACCGTGGCGTGTTCACCCGTCGCGCCGTGCGCTTGCTGGATACAGGCGAAGCCCGCGAAATCCTTGTCCACTATGAAGAAGACAGCGATTTCCGGGATCATGTAAACCGCTACATCCATGACTTTGAAGCGATGTTGCGCAATGTCCTCGCCACCCGCGATGGCATGCCGCTCAGCGTCACGCTGCTTTCGTCGGATGCGGGCAAACTCTATGTCGCGCTGGCCCAGGCAATTGAGCGGCTACGCCGTTAGGATTGGCTGCTAAAGTCCAGCATAGCGGGCGTCAGCCATTCGTTGACGTAATTGGCATAATAGAGACCGAACAGGACGGTTGCGACCAACGTTGTCCATAATGTGATGCGCAGCGGCTTAAAGTCGTGCGGCGCGCTTTCCGCCTGTCCGGGCACGAGCTCGCCCCCGGCTTCCTGCGCGGTGCGCACATGGAATGGCATGACAAGGAAAGCGCTCAGCACCCAGAACAGCAGGTAAATGGCGAGAATGGATGTCCATTTCATGGCGTTACTTGTCCCTGATCAACAGCACTTCAACAAGCGGCTTTTTGCCGGTCCATTCGGTCGCGACGCGGCGAACGGCAAGGCGGATAGCTTCGCGCAGCTTGGTTTCATCCTTCTCGCGCGTCGTCGCAGCCTTGGCAGCCGCTTCGCAAGCCTCAGCGATGAAATCCTCGCGGTCTTCTTCAACCGGAACGCCCAGCAAACGGACGGATGGCTCACCAAAGAGATGCCCGGCAGGATCGAGCGCGACGGCGACCGAAATAATGCCGTGGATCGCCATGCGGCGGCGTTCCGACATGGTCAGGCCGTCTGCCGGAAGGATCACATCCCCATCTAGAATGAGGCGACCCGTGCGTTCGCGTCCGATAATCTCCGGCCCGTTGGGCGCCAGCCGCAACACATCGCCATTTGACTGGATGATGGCGCGCGGAATGCCCTGTTCCAGACCGAAACGGGCCTGTTCTGCCATATGGCGACGCTCACCATGGACCGGCAGAAGGATTTCAGGCCGCAGCCAGCCATAAACCTTGGCAAGCTCAGGCCGACCCGGATGGCCGGACACATGCACATGGCCCTGCTTTTCCGTGATCATCAGAATGTTGCGCCGGGCGAGCTGGTTCATGATCTTGCCAATGGCGATCTCATTGCCCGGGATCTGCTTTGACGAGAAGATGATCGTGTCACCTTCTTCCACCTTAATCGGGTGGTTGCCCTCGGCAATGCGGGCAAGCGCGGCCCGCGCTTCGCCTTGGCCGCCGGTTGCAATAACGAGCACTTCGTTGCGCCGATAGTTATCGAGCGACCCCATATCGACGATTTCGGGCAGGTTCTTGAGATACCCAACGGATTGCGCGACCTGCAGGATGCGGTTGAGTGACCGTCCGGCAACACACAGCTTGCGGTTCGTTTCCCGCGCAACATTGGCGAGCGTCTGCAAACGCGCGGCATTGGAGGCAAAGCTGGTGACAACCACCCGCCCCCTCGACGCCTTCACATGGCGGAGCAGATCCGGATAGACGCTGGCTTCGCTGCCGCTTTCGCTGGAATTGAAGACATTGGTGGAATCGCACACGAGCGCAAGCACGCCCGCATCACCGACGGCGGTCAGTTGTTCGGCGGTCGATGCCTTGCCGAGCACCGGCTCATCATCCAGCTTCCAGTCGCCTGTATGGAAGATGCGGCCATAAGGCGTGTCGATCACAACCGCGCTCATTTCCGGGATGGAGTGAGCGAGCGACATAAGCTGGCACTTGAACGGCCCAATTTCACAATTGCCTTCAAGCGGCAGAACACGGACTTCAACCTCGCCGGCGAGGCCCTCTTCTTCCAGCTTCCCCTTGATGAGGCCCGCTGTGAACGGCGTCGCATAAAGCGGCACGCCAAGCTCTGCCGCGAGATAGGGCACAGCGCCGATATGGTCTTCATGGCCATGCGTCAGCACGATGCCGAGCAGGTCTTTCTTGCGCTCTTCGATAAATTCCAGATCGGGGAGGATAATCTCAACGCCGGGATATTCGCTGCCGCCGAAGGTGATACCAAGGTCCACCATCAGCCATTTGCCCTGGCAGCCATAGAGATTGACGTTCATGCCAATCTCGTCCGACCCGCCTAGGGCGAGGAAAAGTAGTTCATTTTTTGGGTGAGTCATGCCCTGCCTTCGCGGCGCGCGTAGAGAATGGCAAGGCCCCTAAGTGTCAAATCACCATCAATCGCATCAAACAGATGGGCATGTTGTTGAAAAAGCGGCGCAAGGCCGCCGGTTGCGACGACTTTTACCGGTTTGCCGATTTGTGCCTTCATGCGGGCGATGAGGCCCTCAATCATGGCGACATAGCCAAAATAGATGCCGATGAGCATCTGGCTCTCGGTCGTACGGCCGATCACGTTGTCGGTGGGAGGGGCTTCTATGGCGATACGGGGGAGCTTTGCGGCTGCCGCCACCAAGGCATCGAGCGAGAGGTTGATGCCCGGGGCGATGATCCCGCCATGATAAGCCCCGGTCGCACCGATGTGGTCGACCGTCGTTGCCGTGCCAAAGCTGATGACGATCAGCTCGCCTTCATGCCCCGCATGCGCGGCGGTGGCATTACAGGCGCGATCAGCACCCACATTTTGCGGCTCGTCCACGTCGAGCTCGAGCCCCCAAGGCACGGCACCCCGACCGGCCACCAGTGCGTCCAGTCCGAAATATTTGGACGATAACACCTGCAGATTGTGGAGCGCGCGCGGAACCACCGTGGAGATGATGACATCCGTCACGTCACTGCGCTTATAGCCTTCAAGTTCCAGCAATTGCAGCAGCCAGACGGCATATTCATCGCCTGTGCGCCGCGCGTCCGTCGCGATGCGCCAGCGGGCGGCAATCTCCAAACCGTCAAATAGCGCAAACTTGATGTTGGTATTGCCGGCGTCAATCGCGAGCAGCATCCGCCCCACCCTTTTCTCTTCAAATCAGGAATATATCGCCTGCGTGAATGGCACGGATGGTGCCATCCGCCAAGCGCAGCATCAAGGCCCCGTCGTCGGCAAGGCCATCGAACAAGCCTTGTGTCGCCGATCCGTCAGGCGCGTTGACAGTGAGCGCCGTACCCTTTGGATGCGCCCGTTCGACCCAAGCGGCGCGCAATGCAATCAACCCCTCGCTGCGCCAACGCGCAAGCAAGTCGTCCAAATGACCGGCAAGAACGATCTGGAATTCCGCTGGCTCGGGCACCGGTGCGCCGAGTGCGGCTAAGCTTGTGACCTTGCGGTCAAGGCCTTCGGGATGAAAGGCAAGGTTAACGCCGATGCCGATGACCACAGCGTCCCCGGACCGTTCCAGCAAGATGCCGGAGAGCTTTGCGCCGTCGGCCATGATGTCGTTGGGCCATTTGATCTGGAATAGGATATCCGGCGCGAGAAAACGAAGCGCGTCGTGCAGGGCCACAGCGGCGACCAGAGCGAGCGTGGCGGCTGGCGGATCTCCCGCGCGCAGGCCCACCAAAGTGCTGCCGTAGAAGTTGCCAAGGGGAGACTGCCAGTCCCGCCCCATCCGGCCCTTGCCCGCCGTTTGCCGGTCTGCGCGAAGCCAGACGCCATCGGGTGATCCGACGTCAGCCAGTGCCAACAGGTCAGCATTGGTCGAGCCGGTCTCTAAGACCGCGCGGAACCGATCGCTCAGAACAGGGCCTTTGCAGCGACAGCCGAGGCCGCACTCAGCATCGGAATGGCAAGATAGCCCAGCGGTGAAACCGCCAGTGCCGTCAGAGCGATTACGCCGCTTTCAACATAGCTGCCGACCGGGTGATAGGCTTCTGCAGGCTCGTCAAAATACATGATTTTGACGATCTTCAGATAGTAGAACGCACCGATGGTCGAGGCGGCGATGCCAATGACGGCGAGCGGCATGAGGCCCGCCGCGACGGCCGCGTCGAACACGACGAACTTGGCCCAGAAGCCGAGCAGCGGCGGGATGCCCGCCAGCGAGAACATGAAGATCGCGATTGCGGCGGCCAATGCAGGCTGACGGCGCGAGAGACCTGCAAGGCTCGCAATATCCTCAACATGACGGCCATCGGCGGCACGCATCTGCAACACGCAGGCAAAGCTGCCCAGCGTCATCAGCACGTAGATGACCATGTAGGTCATTGTGGCCGACACGCCCGCTTCCGTACCCGCGGCAAGACCGACAAGCACGAAGCCGACATTGTTGATCGACGAATAAGCGAGCAGGCGCTTGATGTTGGTCTGACCGATGGCTCCGACGGCGCCGAGGATGATCGAGGCGAGCGAGGTGAAAATCAGGATCTGCTGCCAGCTGGTGACCGCACTGCCCATCGCTTCAATCGTCACACGCACCAGCAACGCAACAGCCGCAACCTTTGGCGCGCTGCCGAAATAGGCAGTTACAGGCGTCGGCGCGCCTTCATAAACGTCCGGCGTCCACATGTGGAACGGCACGGCGGCGATCTTGAAAGAGAGGCCGGAGAGCACGAACACGATGCCGAACAACTCACCCATGCCCACCCCATCGGCGAGGGCTGTCGCAACGCCGTGATAGTCGGTCGTGCCGGAGAAGCCGTAGAGCAGCGAGATACCGTAAAGCAGGATGCCCGAGGCGAGCGCGCCAAGCACGAAGTACTTCAGGCCCGCTTCCGCCGAGCGCTGGTCCTTACGCATGAAGCTTGCGAGCACGTAAGCGGCAAGGCTCTGCAGTTCGAGACCGACATAGAGTGTCAGGAGGTTGGTCGCAGAAACCATCATGCCCATGCCGACCGTCGCCAGCAGGATAAGGACCGAATATTCCGCACGGAGCTTGTCTTCCGCCGCAAAGAAGCGTGTCGACAGCAGGATGGAGACGCCTGCCGCCAAATAGATCAACGGCTTGGCAAAGTCCGAGAAGGCATCGGCGCTGTAAAGGCCATCAAACGCAACGCCCTCCGCGCCGAGCGACAGGAACGCCGCAAAGAGAGCAGCAACCGCCGCCCCATTGACGAAACGGGTGGCGCTGTCACCGGCAAAAGCGGCGACGAGCATGAGGGCTATGGCCGAGACCGAGAGAATAATCTCGGGCAGCGTCAGCAGGAGTGAAGCGGCAATGGACATCAGTGCGCCTCCCCGTGCGCGGCTTCATGGGCCTTGGCGAGTTTCTTGGGATCGCCCATTTTCAGTTTGGCATCACCATGCGGCGCGACCGGTTCGATACGGGCGAGAATTGCCGTCACGTCATTGCGCATCGGCGCCATGAAGCTTTCGGGATAAACGCCCATCCAAAGGGTCGCCGCAGCAATCGGAGCCAGCGTCAGCCATTCCCGCGCCGTGATGTCCTTCATCGATGCCGTGTCTTCGCCAGCCGCTGTGCCAAAGGCGACGCGACGATAGAGCCACAGCATATAGGCCGCCCCCAGAATGATGCCCAAGGTCGCAACAGCGGCCACCCAGCTGTTCGCTTCATAGGCGCCCACCAGTGCGAGGAATTCCCCGACAAAGTTGGCAAGACCCGGCAGGCCGACGCTCGCCATGGTGAAGAACAGGAAGAACAGCGCGTAATAGGGCATGTTGTTCGCAAGGCCGCCATAGCGCGCAATCTCGCGGGTATGCAGACGATCATAGATCACGCCGACGCACAGGAAGAGCGCGCCTGAGACAAGACCGTGGGCGAGCATGACGATCAACGCGCCTTCAATCCCCTGGCGGTTGAACGCGAACAAGCCGATCGTGACGAACGCCATATGCGCGACCGAGGAATAGGCGATCAGCTTCTTCATGTCCGACTGAACAAGTGCGACAAGCGAGGTGTAGACCACCGCAACCATCGACATACCGAACACGACCCAGACGAGCGCTGCGGAGGCTTCCGGGAACATCGGCAGCGAGAAGCGGATGAAGCCATAGCCCCCCATCTTCAACAGCACGCCAGCCAGAATGACTGAGCCTGCGGTTGGTGCCTGCACGTGGGCATCAGGCAACCAAGTGTGGACCGGCCACATCGGCATCTTGACCGCAAAGGAGGCGAAGAACGCGAACCAGAGCCAAGTCTGCGCCTCAACCGGGAAGTTGTATTGCAGCAGCGTCGGAATGTCGCTCGTGCCTGCTTCACGCGCCATCCACAGCATGGCGACGAGCATCACCAGCGAACCGATGAGCGTGTAGAGGAAGAACTTGTAGCTTGCCTTGATGCGGTCAGCACCGCCCCAGATGCCGATGATCAGGTACATCGGGATGAGGCCGGCTTCGAAGAAGATGTAGAACAGGAACATGTCCTGCGCCGCAAACACGCCGATCATGAAGGCTTCCATCATCAGGAAGGCCGCCATGTATTCCGGCACGCGTTTCTGGATCGATTCCCAGCTGGCGAGAATGCAGATCGGCATCAGGAACACCGACAGGACGATGAGCATCAGGGCGATGCCATCAATGCCCAGCGCCCAGGAGAAGCGCTGACCAAAGATCGGCGCCTGTTCCACAAACTGCCACTGTGGGCCGCCAATATCATAGGCCTGCCACAGCACGATGCCGAGAACGAACAGCGCCAGCGTCGTCCCCAGCGCTGCCCAGCGGGCCGCATTGGCGCTGAGGAAGATCGTCAGGAACGCTGCCACCACGGGCAGCAGGATCATGGTCGAGAGAATGGGGAAGCTCATCGTGTCATCGCCCAAGTTGCAAAGCCGACGAGCCCGAGGAGCATCACGAAGGCGTAAGAATAAAGATATCCGGACTGGAAGCGGACGGCCAACCGGCTGCCCTGCAGCACGACTTCCGCTGCCCCATGCGGGCCAAAGCGGTCAATCGTGCCTTCGTCACCCTTCTTCCAAAGGATGCAGCCCAGCCACAGCGACGGCTTCACGAACAGAATGTTGTACAGCTCATCCCAATACCACTTGTTCAGGAGGAACTGATATACAGCGGGGAATGTCGCCGTGAAGCGCGCGGGGATCGTCGTGTCCTTGATATAGGCCAGCCAGGCAATGGCGAGGCCAAGGATCATGACAATGGTCGCTGACAGCTTCACCAGCAGCGGCACTTCATGCATTGCGTGCATCAGATGCGCGTCAAAGGCGAGGCTACCCTGCCAGAACGCGGCACCTTCCTCCGCGCCGATAAAGGCATGGTGGAAGCCGTAACCGGCAAAGATCGCGCCAATGGTCAGCACCGCGAGCGGCACCAGCATCGGCAGTGGGCTTTCATGCGGGTGATAGCCAAGCGTCCCGTCATCATCCTGCGCATGGGCGTGATGATCGTCATGACCATGGGCATGATCGTCATGGCCGTGCGCATCATGTGCCGCATGCTGGATATGCTCCGACTGCGACCAGCGGGGCTTGCCGTAGAAGGTGAGGAAAATGAGACGCCAGCTATAGAAGCTCGTCAGCAGGGCTGCGAACACGGCGACCGCGAAGGCCACGCCACCCGCTTCGGTGCCGCTGGCGAACGCCGCTTCGATGATCGCGTCCTTGGAGTAGAAGCCTGCAAATCCGAACACGCCGATCACACCGACGCCGGTGATCGCGAGCGTACCTGCCATCATTGCCCAGAAGGTGAACGGGATGTGCTTCCGTAGGCCGCCATAGTACCGCATGTCCTGTTCATGGTGCATGGCATGGATGACCGAGCCCGCGCCCAAGAACAGCAGCGCCTTAAAGAAGGCGTGCGTGAAGAGGTGGAACATCGCCGCGCCATAAGCGCCCGTGCCTGCTGCGAAGAACATATAGCCGAGCTGCGAACAGGTCGAATAGGCGATGACGCGCTTAATGTCGGTTTGCGTTGTGCCAACCGTTGCGGCGAACAATGCGGTTGCCGCGCCTACGTAGGTGACGAGGTTCGTCGCGACGTCCGACAGTTCAAACAGCGGCGACAGCCGGCAGACCATGAACACGCCTGCGGTGACCATCGTTGCCGCGTGGATCAGCGCGGAGACCGGCGTTGGGCCTTCCATCGCGTCTGGCAACCAGGTGTGGAGGCCAAGCTGCGCAGATTTGCCCATCGCGCCGATGAACAGCAGGATGCAGAGCAAGGTGATCGTGTCGATGCGATAGCCGAGGAAGCCAATGGTTGACCCGGCATAGCCAGGAGCCGCTTCCAGAATTTCAGGGATCGACACCGTGCCAAACACAAGGAACACACCGAAGATGCCGAGCGAGAAGCCGAAATCGCCCACGCGGTTGACGACGAACGCCTTGATGGCGGCCGCATTCGCGCTGGGCTTGTGATACCAGAAGCCGATGAGCAGGTAGGACGCAAGGCCCACGCCTTCCCAGCCGAAGAACATCTGCACCAGACTATCCGCCGTCACGAGCATGAGCATCGCGAAGGTGAAGAGCGACAGATACGCAAAGAAGCGCGGCTGGCTGGGGTCTTCGGACATATAGCCCCAGCTGTAGAGGTGCACGAGGCTCGACACGCTTGTCACCACGACGAGCATGACCGCCGTCAGCGTATCAACGCGCAGCGACCATTGGACGTTCAAGTCACCCGAGCGGATGAAGTCCAGCACCGGCACGACTTGCGCTTCGGCATGACCGCCGAGGAACGACAGGAAAATCGGCCAGCTCAGCGCGCAGGAGATGAACAAGGCAGCGGTCGTCACGGCCTTGGCCGCGACATTGCCGATCATCCGGTTGCCAAGACCTGCGACCAGCGCGGCCAAGAGCGGCAGGAAAACGATAAGCTTGATGGTTTCCACGGCGCGTTAGCCCTTCATCCGGTTGACATCATCAACCGCAATCGATCCGCGTCCGCGGAAGTAAATGACGAGGATGGCAAGGCCAATGGCCGCTTCGCCCGCCGCCACGGTCAGCACAAACATGGCGAACACCTGCCCGACCAGATCGCCAAGGAAGGCGCTGAACGCGACGAGGTTGATGTTCACCGAAAGCAGGATGAGTTCAATCGCCATCAGGATGATGATGATGTTCTTCCGGTTGATGAAGATGCCGAGCACCCCCATCGTAAACAGGATCGCCGAGACGACCAGATAATGCTGGATCCCGATCATAGTTCTACCCCCTGCCCAACCGGCTGGACCACATTGCGCACCGCATCCTGCGGACGGCGACGAACCTGATCCGAGATATTCTGCGGGCGGACGTCCTTGCGTTCGCGGTGGGTCAGCACAATCGCACCGATCATCGCGACAAGGAGCACCAGGCCAGCGGCTTCAAAAATATAGAGATATTTGGAATAGATGAGCGCACCCATCGCCTCGATGTTCGGAAGATCGCCAGACGTTGGCGCTGCGCGCTGCGACAGCTCAAGGCTCCCCGCGCTCCAGGCACCGCCCGCGATGATCATCTCTGCGGCCAAAACCAACGCAACCAGCAAACCGAAGAACCCGTAGCGGACAAAGCCGCTGCGCAACTCGGCAAAGTCGATGTCGAGCATCATAACGACGAACAGGAACAGCACCGCGACCGCACCGACATAGACGATGACGAGCAGCATCGCGATGAATTCAGCGCCCACGAGGACCATCAGGCCCGCCGCGTTGAAGAAGGCGAGGATCAGCCACAGCACGCTATGGACTGGATTGCGCGACAGCACCGTCAGTGCACCCGAAAGGATGACGACAGCGGCGAACAGGTAGAAGGCAAAAGCCTGGATCATGGTCTCCCCCCTCTTCCCTTACCGGTACGGCGCGTCAGCTGCGAGGTTCGCAGCAATGGCACGTTCCCAGCGATCGCCGTTCGAAAGGAGCTTGTCCTTGTCATACAGCAGCTCTTCACGCGTTTCGGTCGAGAATTCGAGGTTCGGACCTTCCACGATGGCGTCCACCGGGCAGGCTTCCTGACAGAAGCCGCAATAGATGCACTTCGTCATGTCAATGTCGTAGCGCGTCGTGCGGCGGCTGCCGTCTTCGCGCGGTTCGGCCTCAATGGTGATCGCCTGCGCCGGGCAGACCGCTTCGCACAGCTTACACGCGATGCAGCGCTCTTCCCCATTGGGATAACGACGGAGTGCATGCTCTCCACGGAAACGCGGGGACAGCGGGTTGCGCTCATAGGGATAGTTGATCGTCGCCTTGGGCTT
The DNA here is from genome assembly GCA_903839675.1 of uncultured Sphingomonadales bacterium. GTDB lineage: Bacteria > Pseudomonadota > Alphaproteobacteria > Sphingomonadales > Sphingomonadaceae > Aquisediminimonas. The sequence continues at coordinate 83,030 of CAIMDB010000007.1, read as the reverse complement.
GAAGAAGTACTTCAAGGTCAGCCAATGCGCCTTCACGAACTCCCACAGGGTGAACGTCTTGATGTAGTGAGCGATCAAACTCATGCGCCGTACCTTGTCAGCATCAGATAGCCGGAAACGAGGAAAACCCAGATCAGCGAAATGGGCAGGAAGATCTTCCAGCCGAGCCGCATCAGCTGGTCATAGCGATAGCGCGGCACCGTCGCCTTGATCCACGAGAAGACGAAGAAGAAGATGAGGATCTTGGCGAAGAACCAGATGATGCCGGGAACGGCATAAAGCGGCGCCCAATCAACGGGAGGCAGCCAGCCGCCCCAGAACAGGATCGCATTGAGCGCGCACATCAGCAGCACATTGGCATATTCGCCGAGCCAGAAGAGCGCGAAGGACATCGAGGAATACTCGGTCTGATACCCCGCGACGAGTTCCGATTCCGCTTCGGTCAAATCGAACGGCGCGCGGGCCGTTTCGGCCAGCGCCGAGATGAGGAACACCACCGCCATCGGGAAGAGCAGCGGGTTGAAACCGAAGCCGTTGAGGAAACCAAAGACATGCGCCTGCTGCGCCAGCACGATGGTCGAGAGGTTGAAGCTGTCTGCCCAGAGGACGACCGAGATCAGCACAAAGCCGATCGAAACTTCATAAGACACCATCTGTGCAGCGGCACGAAGCGCCGAATAGAAGGGATATTTGGAGTTGGACGCCCAACCCGAAATGATCACGCCGTAAACGCCGAGTGAGGACGCCGCGAGCAGATAGAGCAGCCCGACGTTGATGTCGGCCAACACCATGCCCTCGCCGAACGGGATGACCGCCCAGACGATCAGCGCGACGGTGAAGGTGATGATCGGCGCCAACAGGAACAGGCCCCGGTTCGCTGCCGACGGAATGATCGTTTCCTGCAGCATGACCTTCAGGCCATCTGCAAAGGATTGGAGCAGGCCGAGCGGACCGACGACGTTCGGGCCACGGCGCAGCGCCATCGCCGCCCAGATCTTGCGGTCGGCGTAGATGATCATGGCGACGGCCAGCATCAGCGGCAGCGCGATCATGAGGATGAGGATCGTCGTGGAGACGAACCAGCCCAAGGCTGGCCCCATCCAGGTTGATTGGAACCACTCGGTCATTCCGCGGCCTCCAGCCATTCTTCCCCGTGGACCAGTTCCGATGAGCAGCGCTGCATCGTTTCCGAAGCGCGGCATATGGCATTGGTCAGGTAGAAATCCTTGATCGGATAATCAGCAATGTCAGCACTCGCCTTGTCGGGCAGCGACGGGACATCCCAGCCATAGGTCGCCAGACCTTCACGGCCCAGCGCCGGCACGGCCTTCGCCATGTCCGCGCGCAGCGCATCAAGGCTGTCGAATGGCAGCACCTTGCCCGTCAGATCGGAGAGTGCCCGGAAGATCGACCAGTCCTCACGCGCATCCCCCGGCGGGAAGACGGCGCGATCGCCGCGCTGCACGCGACCCTCGAGGTTCACGTAAGTTCCTGATTTTTCGGTATAAGCAGCGCCAGGCAGGATGACGTCTGCCGCATGGGCACCCGCATCGCCGTGATGGCCGACATAGACTTTGAACGTGTCAGCGAAGATCGAATAATCAACTTCGTCGGCACCGAGGAAGAAGGCCAGCTTGGGCTTCTTGGCCGCCAATGCCTTGATCCCGCCTTCAAAGGCATAGCCGAGCATCAGCCCGCCCATGCGCGCGGCGGCAAAGTGCAGGACGTTAAAGCCGTTCCAACCGTCACGCACCAGCTTGTGCTTCTTGGCGAAAGCAAGTGCAGCCCCATGTGCGCCTTCATAGCGCAGCGAACCTCCACCGACGATGATCGCAGGGCGTTCCGCCGCTTTAAAGGCATCGGCGACATGCTTGGGCAGCTTGGAGAGCAAGCCAAGGTTCGCGCCGAGGAATTCCGCCTTATACGTCAGGTCGGTATCCGGCCCGATCGCGAACACCTTCGCGCCGCGCTTGCGGACAGCCTTTTGGATGCGCGTATTGACGAGCGGCGCCTCACGACGGAGGTCCGAGCCAACGAGCAAGATGACATCGGCGTTCTCGATATTCGCAATGCCAGTGTTGAAGTTGACGGCGGACAGGCTCGACGTGTCATAGGCCAGACCTGTCTGGCGGCCTTCAAACATCGTGCCGCCCAGCGACTTCACCAGCTGGCGCGCGGCGAACATCGTTTCGCAATCGACCTGATCGCCTGCGATGGCCGCGACCGACTTGCCGGCCTTTTCAGCAGCAGCGGCTACAGCCTTCAGCGCATCGGCCCATTCGACCGCGACGAGCTTGCCATTCTTGCGAACGAAGGGCTTGTCGAGGCGGCGCTGCACAAGGCCATCGACCGCGTGGCGCGTCTTATCGCTCGCCCATTCCTCGTTCACGTCTTCGTTGATGCGCGGCACAGCGCGCAGCACCTGACGGCCACGGCTGTCGAGGCGGATGTTGGTGCCCACGGCATCCATCACGTCAATGGCGGCGGTGTTCTTCAATTCCCAAGGCCGCGCCATGAAGGCGTAGGGCTTGGATGTCAGCGCGCCGACCGGGCAGAGGTCAACAACATTGCCCGACAGCTCACTGGTGACAGCGCGCTCAAGATAGCTGGTGATCTGCATATTCTCACCGCGACCAATCGCGCCGATTTCCTCAATCCCCGCCACTTCTTCGGCAAAGCGGACGCAGCGCGTGCACTGGATGCAGCGCGTCATCACCGTCTTGACGAGCGGGCCCATATACTTCTCGGTCACGGCGCGCTTATTCTCGTCATAACGCGATCCACCACGACCATAAGCCACCGACTGATCCTGCAAATCGCACTCGCCACCTTGATCGCAGATCGGGCAATCGAGCGGGTGGTTGATGAGGAGAAACTCCATCACCCCTTCGCGCGCTTTTTTGACCATCGCGCTGTCGGTCTTGATGACCTGGCCTTCGGCGGCGGGCAGCGCGCACGACGCCTGCGGCTTGGGCGGACCCGGCGCGACTTCCACAAGGCACATGCGGCAATTGCCCGCGATGGACAGCCGCTCATGATAGCAGAAACGCGGGATTTCCTTGCCCGCCAGCTCACACGCCTGAAGGACAGTGGCGCCTGCGGGGACTTCGATTTCGGTGCCGTCTACGGTGACTTTAGGCATTATTGGGCAGCTCCTGCCAGTATTTGCTGGTCGCGCAAGCAATCGCTCAAAATCTCATAGCTCCCCAGCGCAAGCGATGCGGACATCTCGCACTCGCCACGCTGCGCTTCGTCAACCTTGTCCCAAAACGCCTTGGCCATATCCTTATAGCCTGCCTCACGTTCGGGGCAGACTTCGGCCATCCGCTTGATGCGTTCATGGCTCGACGCCGCCATGGCGGCACAGCGTTCCGCCGTGTTGAAGTCCGGAAAAACTTCGCCGGGCAATGTTGACGCTTGGGCAGAAGACACAAGCAGCGATCCGCAAAGGAGAGCGAGCTTGAGTCCGCGTTGGATAGCGGTTCCGTCTACGGTGACTTTAGCCATCAAGAACGACCTCCATCGCCATCTTTCCGTTCGGAGTCGAACCATTCTGTACCTTCCATATAGGGCTTGCCTACCTTCACCGGCGCGATCACGATATAAGCGGCGACCCCAAGGAACACGATTAATCCGCCCACTTCCAGAATCGCTTCCCAACTCATTCCGCCGCCTCCAGCATTTGGCCGCCATTGGCTTCTGCAATACGGCGCTCCATTTCGGGGCGGAAGTGCTTGATCAGACCCTGGATCGGCCAAGCGGCTGCATCGCCGAGCGCGCAGATGGTGTGGCCTTCGACCTGCTTGGTGACTTCGAACAGCGTGTCGATTTCCGAGACGTCGGCCTTGCCTTCGCGTAGGCGTTCCATAACGCGCCACATCCAGCCGGTGCCTTCGCGGCACGGCGTGCACTGGCCGCAGCTTTCATGCTTGTAGAAGTAGCTCAACCGCGAAATCGCGCGGACGATGTCGGTGGACTTGTCCATGACGATGACGGCGGCAGTGCCAAGGCCGGAGCCCAAGGCCTTCAGCCCGTCAAAGTCCATCGGCGCGTCCATGATCTGCGCGGCAGGCACGAGCGGTACGGACGAACCACCGGGGATGACCGCGAGCAGATTGTCCCACCCGCCACGGATGCCGCCCGCGTGCTTTTCAATGAGTTCCTTGAAGGGGATGCTCATCGATTCTTCGACGGTGCACGGCGTGTTCACGTGGCCCGAAATCTGGAACAGCTTGGTGCCGGCATTGCCTTCACGACCAAAGCTCTTGAACCAGTCGGCCCCGCGTCGCAGGATCGTTGGCGTGACGGCGATGGATTCCACATTGTTGACCGTCGTCGGGCAGCCATAAAGGCCTGCACCTGCCGGGAATGGCGGCTTCAGGCGCGGCTGGCCCTTTTTGCCTTCCAGACTTTCGATCATCGCGGTTTCTTCACCGCAGATGTACGCGCCTGCGCCACGGTGGACGAAGACGTCAAAATCATAGCCGGACTTGCAGGCATTCTTGCCCACGAGGCCCGCTGCATAAGCTTCGTCTACCGCCGCCTGCAGCACCTTGGCTTCGTAAATGAACTCACCGCGGATGTAGATGTAAGCGGCGCGCGCGCGCATCGCGAAACCGGCGATCAGCGCGCCTTCGATCAGGCGGTGCGGATCATGCCGGATGATCTCACGGTCCTTGCAGGATCCGGGTTCGGATTCGTCCGCGTTGATGACGAGGAAGTTGGGGCGCTCCGGTGTCGGCGCCTTGGGCATGAAGCTCCACTTCATCCCCGTCGGGAAGCCGGCGCCGCCGCGCCCGCGCAGGCCCGATGCCTTGATGATCTCAATGATCTCATCCTGGCCGGTGGCGAGCAGCTTCTTCGTATTGTCCCAGCATCCGCGCTTCTTGGCGGCGTCCAGCGTCCACGGCTGGAAACCGTATAGGTTGGTGAAGATGCGGTCTTTGTCAGCGAGCATTATGCCTGCCCTCCAAACCCGTTGGGGCTGAGCTTGTCGAAGCCCAGTCCTTTATTGGCAGCACGGTGAACAGTCGAAGGACAGCCCTTCGACAGGCTCAGGGCAAACGGAGTGGATTGCACAATCACTTCCATTCCCCCCGATAATCGTGGTTTGCTGTGGCCATCTCTTTCAGCGACGTCGCGCCGCCATCGGGGCAGCTGGTCTGACGGTCGATCTGCGGGCCGATCTTCACCGGCTTGCCCGCCGCCAGCGCGTCGAGCAGCGCGACCGTGCTGTCAAAGGTCAGGTCTTCGAAATTGTCGTCGTTGATCTGGACCATCGGCGCATTGGCGCAGGCGCCCAGACATTCGACTTCATTTAGCGTGAACAGCCCGTCGGCGGTCGATCCGCCTTTGACGAGGCCCTTGGACTTGCAGGCTGCCAGAACATCGTCTGATCCGCGCAGCATGCACGGCGTGGTGCCGCAGACCTGCACGTGGAATTTCCCGACCGGCGCCATGTTGTACATGGTGTAGAAAGTCGCGACTTCGTAAACGCGCATGTAAGGCATATCGAGCTGGGCGGCGACATATTCGATCACCGGAACCGGCAACCAACCTTGCGTCGTTGTCTCTTCGCCCACCTGACGCTGGGCTAGATCGAGCAGGCCCATGACGGCCGATGCCTGACGGCCAGCGGGATAGCGCGCGATGATCGTCTGCGCCTTTTCCATTACCGCAGGCGTGAAGGCAAAGCTGCCCCAGCGCGCGCGGACTTCGGCTTCGTCCGGAATTTGAACTGCGTCAGCCATTAGCGGATGAACTCCACGCGCGACACTTTGTCGCCTTCAAAGGAATAAACGGCGACCACCTCAAAGGGATCGACCAGCGGAGAACCGTCAGTGGCAGGACCACGGGTGACATGTTCGCGCATCAACACAAAATCGCCAACCGCCTGTGTGTGGACGATCTCGGCATGATTTTCCGGCCAGCGCGCGAAAGCGGCGGCAAGACCAGATCGCGTGCCTTCCTTGCCCTCACGCACCACATCACCGCGATAATTGGCCTCACAGGCCGCGTCGGTCATGTACGAGACGTAAGTGTCCACGTCCTGCGCGTTATAGGCGGCAATCATGGCCTGCGCGATGGCGCTGCGATCAACCACGGGCCAAACCCCTTTCGAGCCAACGACCGACATAGACGCCGATGGTTCCGGCAAAGCTCGTCGATGCCACTTCCTTCACAGGAACCTCGCCGTGGAAGGCAAAGAGATAGGCGGCAACGGCAGATGCGAAGCCAGCCAGCACGGCGATCAGGATAAAGACTTCCCGCACGATCACCGGTCACACTCCCCAAACACGATGTCGAGCGCGCCGAGGATGGCGGTCGTATCGGCGAGCATGTGGCCGCGGCTCATAAAGTCCATCGCCTGCAGGTGCGAGAAGGCCGTCGGGCGGATCTTGCAGCGGTAGGGCTTGTTGGTGCCGTCTGAAACCAGATAGACGCCGAACTCGCCCTTGGGGCTTTCGGTCGCGACGTAAACGCTGCCTTCCGGCACCTTGAAGCCCTCTGTGTAGAGCTTGAAGTGGTGGATCAGCGCTTCCATCGACTGCTTCATTTCGCCGCGCTTGGGCGGGGCAACCTTGCGGTCTTCGGTCAAAACCGGACCTTCGGGCATGTCGCGCAGGCACTGCTTCATGATGCGGACCGACTGGCGGACTTCTTCCACGCGGACCATGAAGCGATCATAGCAATCGCCCTTTGTGCCGACGGGAATGTCGAATTCCATGCGGTCATACACGTCATAAGGCTGCGACTTGCGGATATCCCAAGGGATGCCAGCACCGCGGATCATCGGGCCGGAGAAGCCCCACTTAATCGCGTCGTCCTTCGACACGACGGCAATATCGACGTTGCGCTGCTTAAAGATGCGGTTGTCGGCCACAAGGCTGATCGCGTCTTCGAACAGGGTCGGCATCCGCTTGTCGAGCCAGTCACCAATGTCGGTGAGCAGCTTCAGCGGCACATCCTGATGGACGCCACCGGGGCGGAACCAGGCTGCGTGCATGCGGGCGCCTGAGGCGCGTTCGAAGAAGTTGAGGCAATCCTCACGGATTTCAAACAGCCACAGGTTTGGCGTCATCGCGCCCACGTCCATGACGTGAGACCCGAGGTTGAGCATGTGGTTGCAGATGCGTGTCAGCTCCGCGAACAACACGCGCAGATATTGGGCGCGCAACGGCACTTCGCAGTTGAGCATCTTCTCGATCGCGAGCACGTAGCTGTGTTCCATCGCGAGCGGCGAGCAATAATCGAGCCGGTCGAAGTACGGCAGCGCCTGCAGATAGGTTTTGTACTCGATCAGCTTTTCGGTGCCACGATGCAGCAGGCCGACATGCGGATCGAGCCGCTCAACGATTTCACCGTCCAGTTCCATGACCAGACGCAGAACGCCGTGCGCCGCCGGATGCTGCGGGCCGAAGTTGATCGTGTAGTTCTGAATGTCTTCGCCGGTGGTGGTCGGCGCGAGATCTGGGGACAGGCTCACTTGGCTTCTCCCTTTTCATCGCCCGGCAGCACATAGTCGGCCCCTTCCCAGGGCGACATGAAATCAAACGAACGGAAATCCTGGGCGAGCGTGACGGGCTCATACATCACCCGCTTATGCTCTTCGGAATAACGCAGCTCGACAAAGCCCGTCAGCGGGAAGTCCTTGCGCTGCGGATGGCCTTGGAAGCCATAGTCGGTCAGGATCCGGCGCAGGTCCGAATTGCCTTCAAACAGCACACCGTACATGTCGAACACTTCGCGTTCCAACCAGCCGGCAACCGGCCAGATGCCTGTCACAGACGGGACCGGCACGTCCTCATTGGTGCGCACATGCACGCGGATGCGGTGGTTCTTGGTCAGCGACAGGAGGCAGTAGACCACCTCAAAGCGCGGGTCCTGATCGGGCCAGTCGACGCCCGCGATTTCCATCAACTGCTGATAAGCACACTCATCACGCAGCGCGATCATCGCCTCAACTAGGCGCGACGTGACGACAGTGACAGCGATTTCGCCATGCACTTCGTCGATGCTGACGACGTCCTTGCCAAGCGCCTTGGCAATCGCGTCGGCCACGCCATCGTTGCTGGCATAACGGGGGGCGGAATGGCTCACCGGGTCACCGTGCCTTCACGGCGGATTTTCCGCTGCAACTGCATGATGCCGTAGAGCAACGCTTCGGCTGTCGGCGGGCACCCGGGGACGTAGATGTCCACCGGCACGATGCGATCACATCCACGCACGACGCTGTAGCTATAGTGGTAATAGCCGCCGCCATTGGCGCAGCTGCCCATCGAGATAACATATTTCGGATCGGACATCTGGTCGTACACACGACGCAGCGCCGGGGCCATCTTGTTGCAGAGCGTGCCGGCGACGATCATCACGTCCGACTGACGCGGTGAGGCGCGCGGGGCAGCGCCAAAACGCTCAAGGTCATAACGCGGCATGTTCACGTGGATCATTTCCACAGCGCAGCACGCCAAACCAAAGGTCATCCACCACAGCGAACCCGTGCGCGCCCATTGAAACAGCTCTTCGGTCGACACGACGAGGAAGCCCTTGTTGGACAGCTCATCATTCAGACCGTTGAAAAAGCTCAGATCGGGAAGTGTCCCGGGAGGCGGAGCTGCCGTCAGATCTACTCCCATTCGAGCGCTCCCTTCTTCCACGCATAGACAAGGCCGAGAACCAGTTCACCGAGGAACACCATCATGCCCGTCCAGCCGGCCCAGCCCGTCCATTCGAGGCTGACAGCCCAGGGGAACAGAAAGGCCGCTTCCAGATCGAAAACGATGAACAGAATGGCGACAAGGTAAAATCGGACGTCAAACTGAGCCCGGCTGCCTTCAAAGGCGGGAAAGCCGCATTCATACTCGGTGAGCTTTTCCGGCGTCGGGTTGTGCGTGCCAGTGAGGCGCGAGATCGCCATCGGCAGAAACACAAACGCGCTCGACAAGATCAGTGCGATTGCCAGAAACAGCAAAATCGGCAGATATCCGGCAGCAACCGAGGACATAATCGACTTTTCCCATGGTCCGGCAGGAAACCGGAATCGCCGCGGCTTTAGGCCAGCAAACGGCCTATCGCAAGCACACTAAGGGCCATTTTAGAGCCCCGTCGGGGATAATCTTGCACCGCCAGGCAGGAAGGGCCCGAAATCGGGCCCATTCCGTATGCTCTACTTACGATATTCAGCTTAGCGGAGCGCGCCGGCGACGAGCTTGTGCAGCTTGGAATGCAGGCCATCATTTGCCGCCAGAAACTCCTGACGCTCCATGCAGCGTTCCCCGCCGCGGAAGTCCGTCACAAAACCGCCGGCTTCACGGACAAGGAGTATCCCTGCCGCCACATCCCAAGGCTGGAGCTTGCTTTCCCAAAAGCCGTCATATCGACCTGCAGCGACCCAAGCGAGATCGAGCGAGGCCGCGCCAAAGCGGCGGATACCTGCAACATTGGGGGCGACTGCGCCGAAGATACGGACCCATTCGCCCATGTCGCCATGGCCCATGAACGGAATACCGGTGGCAATGAGCGCATCAGCCATATCCCGACGGGAAGAGACGCGCAGGCGCTGGTCCTGAAGCCAGGCCCCCCGCCCCTTTTCAGCCCAGAAGCTTTCATCCGTCATCGGATTGTAAACGAGCGCGGTCGTGACTTCGCGGCGACCGCCGGTCAGTTCTTCTTCCACCGCAATCGAAATCGCGAAATGTGGAATACCGTGGAGAAAGTTCGTCGTGCCGTCGAGAGGATCGATGATGAAACGCGGCTTATCCGGATTATTGACGATTTCGCCCGCTTCTTCGAACAAGAAATTCCAGTCCGGCCGCGCTTTGACCAGTTCGTCATAGATGGTGCGTTCGGCCGCAATGTCTGCCTTCGACACGAAATCCGCCGGGCCTTTGCGACTGACCTGCAGATGCTGCACTTCGTTAAAGTCGCGGCGCAGCTTGCCACCGGCTTTGCGCGCGGCGCGTTCGATGACGGTCATGATACCGGAATGGGCTGGCACGATGGAATGTCCTTTGGTTTCAGGAAGCGGATCGCGGGCATCCTGAAGTGTAAACTAAAACACCGTTTGTGCTGAGCTTGTCGAAGCACTGTCCTTACAGAAGGACGGCCCTTCGACGGGCTCAGGGAAAACGGGAGAAGCGGGTCAGTCCGCGCGCTTCACATATTCCTGCGCATAGACGTCAACGATGATGCGCATTCCAGCCGAGATATGCGGTGGGACCATCACGCGCACGCCATTGTCGAGAAGCGCGGGCTTGAACGAGGACGAAGCCGTCTGGCCCTTCACCACCGCGTCGGCTTCGACGATGGTCGCTTCCACCTGATCGGGCAGCTGCACGGAGATCGGACGCTCGTCATAAAGTTCAAGGACAACGTCCATGCCGTCCTGCAGGAAGGCCGCCGCATCGCCGAGCATGTCGCGCGGCAAGGTAATCTGGTCGTAATTGTCCTTGTCCATGAAGACGAGCATGTCGCCGTCAACGTAGAGATACTGGAAGTCCTTCGTATCGAGGCGGACCCGTTCGACCGTTTCCGACGAGCGGAAGCGGTTCTGGCTCTTGCGGCCGTCGATCAGGTTCTTCAGTTCGACCTGCATGTACGCACCGCCCTTGCCGGGCTGCGTGTGCTGGATCTTCACGGCGCGCCAAAGGCCGCCTTCGAATTCAAGGATGTTGCCGGGACGAATGTCCACGCCGCTGATCTTCATGAGTCACCTGTACGAATTTGAAAGAGCGGACGCGCCACTAGCCCAAGCGGTCCGTTCCGGCAAGGGGCGCTCAGTGCCCTATCGCCTTCAAAAGGGCGGCAACAGCGGCGGACTCACCGTCAGGATCGTTCCAAACCGCGCCAGAAACCGCGATGAAGTCCGCGCCTGCCGCCACAAGCGGCGCTGCATTGGCCGCCGTAATGCCGCCAATCGCAACGCACGGAATAGGCGACACAACGGTCCACCAGCTCAAGATGCCGGGATCTGCCTGATGCTGAACCTCTTTGGTTGTCGTTGGGTAGAAGGCGCCGAACGCAACATAGTCCGCGCTCGCCTCCCCTGCTTCCATCGCAAAGTGGCGGCTATTGTGACAGGTGACACCAATCTGCGCGTCACGGCCCAGCACCTCGCGGGCCTCCCGCGGGTCGCCATCGTCCTGCCCCAGATGCACGCCGTCCGCCCCCAGCCGCTTGGCGAGGGCGATGCTGTCATTGATGATGAAGGCAACGTCACGCTCTGCGCATAGCTTCTGGACGGTTTCTGCCGCCCGGGCGATCGCATGCTCGTCCATGTCCTTCAGCCGCAACTGGAAGGCCGCAATTGGCCCCGCGTCCAACGCCGCTTTCAATCGATCCGTGAAGGCCGCATCAATCGATGGCGGCGAAATGAGATAGAGTTCGGCAGGCTCACGGTCTTCGCGCGCAAAACGTTCAGCAAAGCCCTCGGGCACTTCGGGGAGTTCAAGATCATCCATGTCAGCGGCTATAGGGCGGTGGACCCGCGAGTGTAAGCCCTTCCTAATTCCGCTCGCCCTGAGCCTGTCGAAGGGCCGTTCTTACTTTTCACCTATGATGAAAGAAGGACAATCCTTCGACAAGCTCAGGATGAGCGGGTTAGTGTTTTAAATCTAAGCCGTCTTGCTGGTCGACGCCGTGTAGATGTCCCCAATCGCAGACCCAAGAGACGCATCAAACTCGGCATCCGTCATCTGGTGACGCAGGTCTTCCAGCAGCGCGCGGCTGAAACTGGCGATGATGCCGCGGTTTTTGGCGAGTTCAACGCACGCTTCAGGGCGCTTGAAGCCCCCAGACAGCGCCACAACGCGCAGGACGCGCGGGTGATCAACGAGCGCATCGAAATGACCCGGTGTGACCGGCAGGCTGAGCTTGAGCATGACCTTATCGGTGCCCGGCATCGCATCGAGCGCCTTGATCATCTCGTCGAGCAGGATCGCATCGCAGTCGGCGCGTTCCGGGCTCTTGATGTTGATTTCGGGCTCCAGCATGGGGACGAGGCCGCCTGCGAGCACCTGAAGACCAACTTCGACCTGCTGCTTCACGATGGCAGCAATGCCTTCGCGGTTGGCGAGGTTGATGACCGAGCGTTCCTTCGTGCCGAACACGCCGAGCGCCTTCGACTTGGCGAGGAGCGCATCGAGTTCCGGCATCGGCTTCATCAGCTGGACGCCATTGGCTTCATCTTCCAGACCCTTGTCGATCTTGATGAAGGGCACCACGCCCTTGTCCCAAAGCGCTGCCGAGGTCGGCTTGCCGCCCACCTGACCGTCCATCGTCTTTTCAAACAGGATGGCGCCGACAACCTTTTCACCGGTGAAGGCGGGCGAGGAAATGATGCGGCTGCGCATTTGGTGGATCAGCGCGAACATCTCATCGTCGCCGTTATAGGCGCTCTCTTCAATGCCGTAGCCGAGCAGTGCCTTGGGAGTAGAGCCGCCGCTCTGGTCCAGTGCTGCGATAAAGCCTTTGCCGCTGGCAATCTTTTCCATCATTTTCGGGTCTGTCATCTTCTTGTCCTTCGCTGCATTCGAATGCGGTGTTGTGCAAAAAACATCCCGGAAAACAGAGCCTTCCGGGATGATCGAATTAATTTTTCTGGAGCGCGGCGACGCCGGGAAGCACGCGTCCCTCCATCCATTCCAGAAACGCGCCGCCTGCCGTCGAGACGAAGCTAAAGTCATCGGCAACGCCCGCATGGTTGAGCGCGGCAACTGTGTCGCCACCACCCGCGACGGACACGAGCGAGCCTTCCTTGGTGAGCGCTGCCGCCGTCCGGGCAAGCGCCACCGTCGCTTTGTCGAAAGGCACCGTCTCAAACGCACCCATCGGGCCGTTCCAGACGAGCGTGCGACAGGTCTTCAATACATCTGCCAGCGCCTCAACAGCCGCCGGGCCGACATCTAGGATCATCTCATCCGCTGCGACCTCATGCACGTTGCACGTCCGCAGCGAAGGCGGGTTTGCGGCAAATTCCTTGGAGACGACAACGTCATAGGGCAGATGCACGGTGCATCCGGCCTTGTCCGCTGCATCGAGAATATCCTCGGCGGTGCCTGTCAGGTCATGCTCGCACAGCGACTTGCCAACATCGATCCCGCGTGCGGCGAGGAAGGTATTGGCCATGCCGCCGCCGATGATCAGATGATCAACCCGCTCCACAAGGTGCTTGAGCACGTCGAGCTTGGAGGAGACCTTCGCCCCGCCAACAACGGCGGCGACCGGCTTTTCAGGGGACCCCAGCGCCTTTTCCAGAGCCTTGAGTTCGGCTTCCATCGACCGCCCAGCAAATGCTGGCAGGACGTGGGCCAGCCCTTCTGTCGAGGCATGGGCGCGGTGCGCGGCAGAGAAGGCATCATTGACGTACATGTCGCCAAGGCTGGCGAAGCGTTCGATCACAGCCGGATCATTCTTTTCCTCGCCACCGAAGAAACGGGTGTTCTCAAGCACCGCAATCTCGCCATCGGCCAAGGTGGCAACGGCGGCCTTGTCCCCCTCCCAGTCAATGTAACGGACGGGACGGCCAAGCACGTGCGAAAACGGCGCGACGACCTTTTTCAGCGAAAATTCTTCCGAGGGCTGACCCTTGGGACGACCAAAATGGGCGAGAACGAGAACCTTGGCTCCGCGATCCGCCAGTTCAAGGATCGTCGGCGCCGCCGCACGGAGACGTGTGTCGTCCGTCACCTGACCATCGGCCATCGGCACGTTGAGGTCTTCACGGACAAGCACGCGCTTGCCCGTCAGGTCGCCCATATCGTCGAGGGTTTTGAACGTCATTTTTGGCTCCACGCAGTTCCCCTCCCGCTTGCGGGAGGGGTTAGGGGTGGGCAAGACCACCCTTGGTCGCTTGCCCTATTCCCACCCCCAGCCCCTCCCGCAGGCGGGAGGGGGGATAGTTTAGATCAGCTTTGCCATCACGCCGGCCGTGTCGACCATGCGGTTGGAGAAGCCCCATTCATTGTCATACCAGGACAGCACGCGAACGAGCTTGCCGTCGATGACGGCCGTTTCGAGGCTGTCGATGGTCGAGCTGTGCGCATCATGGTTGAGATCGATCGAAACCAAAGGCTCATCGGTGTAGCCGAGCACACCCTTAAGTGGACCTTCGGCAGCCGCCTTGAGCAGCGCGTTGACTTCTTCCTTGGTCGTGTCGCGCTTTGGCGTGAAGGTCAGGTCAACGACCGAGACGTTCGGCGTGGGCACGCGGATGGCCGAACCATCAAGCTTGCCCTTCAGTTCGGGAAGCACTTCACCAACAGCACGGGCAGCGCCGGTCGTCGTCGGGATCATCGACATGCCGGCGGCACGCGCACGGCGGGGATCTTCATGGATCTGGTCGAGGATCTTCTGGTCGTTGGTATAAGCGTGGATCGTCGTCATCAGGCCGCGTTCAATGCCGATGGCGTCGTTCAACACCTTGGCGAAGGGCGCGAGGCAGTTGGTGGTGCATGACGCGTTGGAGACGATCTTGTGATCGCCCGTCAGCTTGTCATGGTTCACACCGAAGACAACCGTGAGATCAACTTCCTTCCCGGGTGCCGAGATCAGGACGCGCTTGGCGCCCGCATCAAGATGCTTCTGGCCACCAGCACGGGTCGTGAAGAAGCCGGTGCACTCCAGCGCGATGTCGATGCCATTGGCGGCATGGGGAAGGTTGGCAGGATCACGCTCCGCTGTCACATGAATGCGCTTGCCGTTGATGATCAGGTCATTACCGTCAACTTCAACCGTGCCGCTGAACGGGCCATGGACCGAATCCCGCTTGAACAGCAACGCGTTCGACTTGGCATCGGCGAGGTCGTTGATCGAAACCAACTCAAGGCCGCAATCGGGGCGCTCCAGAATGGCGCGAGCCACGTTGCGTCCAATGCGTCCGAACCCGTTAATGGCAACCTTCGCCATGTCCATTCTCCTTAGTTGGCAAGTTTCTCAAGGATGCGGGGAACGATCTTGTCGACCGTCAGCCCGAAATAGTCGTAAAGTGCGTCCGCCGGTGCCGAGGCCCCAAAGCGGTCAATCCCGATGTTGATACCATCGAGACCGGTATAGCGTTCCCACCCCATCGTCACGCCCGCTTCGATTGAAACAATCAACGCGTCGCGCGGCAGAATATCGGCCTTATAGGCGGCGGTTTGCCCGTCGAACAACTCCGTGCAGGGCATCGACACGACGTCCGCACCAATCCCCTGTCCTTCCAATGACTTGGCGACATTGACGGCGATTTCAACTTCGGAACCGGTCGCAACCAGCACGACCTTGCGCGCAGCTTCAGCCGCTTTCAGGCGGTAGCCGCCCTTGGCCGACCGGTTGGACGCCCGCGTCCAGCCTTCATCGCCTGCACCACGCAACTGCGGCAGGTTCTGGCGAGAAAGGGCAAGTACAGAGGGCGTTCCCGATGTTTCGAGCGACAATGCCCAGCATTCTGCCGTTTCGATGACATCAGCAGGGCGATAGACGTTGAGATTGGGGATCATGCGCAGCGACATGACATGCTCCACCGGCTGGTGGGTCGGCCCATCTTCACCCAGCCCGATGGAATCGTGCGTCATGACGTAGACGACCTGCGCATGCTGCACCGCGCTCATGCGGATCGCGTTGCGGCAATAGTCTGAGAAAACGAGGAACGTGCCGCCATAGGGCACAACGCCGCCATGCAGCGCCATGCCGTTCATGGCTGCGGCCATGCCGAATTCGCGGATGCCGTAATAAACATGGCGACCCGCATAATTGGCCGCGCCAAACGGCTCGGTCGATTTGGTCTTGGTGAGGTTCGATCCGGTCAAGTCGGCAGACCCGCCAACAAGATGCGGCAGCTTCTCCGTCAACGGACCAAGCGCCATTTCCGATGCCTTGCGCGTCGCGACCTTTTGCGGCGTGACCACGAGGTCGGCAATATACCCTTCCAGCGCCGGGGATGCGAGATCGGCCACGCCCGCCAACCGGCGCTCAAAGTCACCGCGCGCGGACGACGAGGCGAGACGAGCCTCCCAAGCCGCACGCGTTTCAGCACCACGCGCACCAAGCGTGCGCCAATCCGACTTAATATCGGCCGGCACTTCAAATGGTGCGGCATCCCAGCCCAGATAGTCGCGGGCTGCAGCAATCTCATCACCACCCAGTGGCGCACCATGGACGTTATGGCCGCCCTGCTTGTTAGGGGCGCCCTTCCCGATCACTGTCTTGCAGGCAACCAGCGACGGGCGCGGATCGGCTTCCGCTTCGGCCAAGGCGCGGGCAATGTCGGCAAAGTCATGACCATCACAGCGCACCGTGTGCCAGCCGGTGGCGGCATAGCGAGCGAGAATGTCTTCACAGGTCGACAGCGAGGTATCACCGTCAATCGTGATGTTGTTGTCGTCCCAAAGCACATTGAGGCGGCCAAGCTTGTTCACGCCTGCCAGGCCGATGGCTTCGTGGTTCAGGCCTTCCATCAAACAACCGTCGCCCGCGACGACCCAGGTCTTATGATCGACAAGGTCATCACCGTAGATGGCGTTGAGGTGACGCTCTGCCATCGCCATGCCAACGGCCATCGCCACACCCTGCCCCAATGGGCCTGTCGTGCATTCAACGCCGGGCAGTTCTGTGTTTTCCGGATGCCCTGCACACACTGAGTGCAGCTGCCGGAAGTTGCGGATGTCGTCTATCGTCGGTTGGTCATAACCGGTGAGGTGAAGAAGCGAATAGATGAGCATCGAGCCATGGCCGGCCGAAAGAACGAAGCGATCTCTGTCAGGCCATTTAGGCGCTTGCGGATCAAACTTCAGAAACTGTGTGAAGAGGACAGTTGCCACATCTGCCATGCCCATCGGCATGCCCGGGTGCCCGGAATTGGCGGCTTGCACGGCATCCATCGACAACGCGCGGATAGCGTTGGCGAGGCGCTGCTGGTCAACAGTCATGGCGGTCCTTTAATCTCGGCCCGAAAAGGCATTAGCGACTCGCAGTCGCGAGGTCGCGGTCCTCTTGTCGCCATGGTCCGCGCGGGTCAACCGCAGCGCGCCATTTTGCTTGCGGCAGATCGCCTGCGTGGTAATCATAGCCAGATGTCAGACACCCGCTTATCGAACGCGCTGCGGCGCATCGCCACTGCGATGGAACGGATTGAAACCGTTGCCCTTTCCCCTGCCCCCGCTGTTGCGCCAGCCGATAGCGAAGATGCGGCACGCCTTGCCGCGCTCGCCGAACGGCACGCCAAGCTGAAGGAAGAAACCACCATCGCCCTGTCAGCACTCGACGCCGTCATCGCGCGGGCGTCTGTCGGAGGGCGCAGCTAATGGCCCAAATCGAACTCAAAATCGGCGGAAACGCCTACACCGTCGCCTGCAGAGACGGGGAAGAAGCGCATCTGACCAAGATCGCTGAGATCGTCGACGGCAAGGCGCACGATGCGCGGAAAGCCTTGGGCAGCGTGAGCGAAGTCCGCCAGTTGCTCTTTGCCTCGCTCCTCCTTGCCGACGAACTAGATGAAGCCCGCAAAGGTAGCGGCGCGGCGGCAGCACCAGCGCCTTCCGTCCCTGCTGTGACGCCTGACGCCGCAAATGACGAGCACATCTCCTTGCTCGACGACATTGCGGCACGTTTGGAAAACTTGGCCATGCACCTTGAGCGGCGCGGCTGACGACCCTATATCTGGTTGCGGCGGATTCTGCCCGGTGCGAGCTAGACAGATTATCCCTGAGGCGATTCCACATCCAAGGGGGCTGTCCCTGTTCAGGTCTTGGCCTGATGCACATGGTCCCCACCTGACGTACTTGGCGTCAGAGGATATTCCGGCCAACGGCCACGGTGGGTCCGCCAACCTATGAGCGTCCAGACAAAGGCAGAGCTCAGAAGCGAACTTAGAAAAATTCGCCAAGCGTTTGTAAAGCAACGCGAATCAAAATTGCTATCCATCTCAGAAGTCGTCAGACACCCTCTCAACAGGGCGTTTGATGCCGCCAAGGTCGTGGCCGGCTACCTTCCTTTAGGCAGTGAAGCGGACCCTCATGACGTCATGACGTCATCGCAAAGTCGAGGAAAACCCTTGGCTCTCCCCTGCCTGTCAGCGTTGGAGGCCCCTATGGTCTTCCGTTGCTGGACCATGGGCGACCCCACAGAAACCGCTCCCGGCGGGTTCCAGCAACCCCTTGGCTCACAAACGATATTAGAACCTGATCTTATCCTATTGCCGATGCTCGGTTTTGACCGCGAAGGAAATCGCATCGGCCAAGGCGCGGGCCATTATGACCGCGCGCTGGAGCTGCGACCATCCGCGCTGCGCATCGGCATTGCCTTGTCCGTTCAGGAAGTCTCCGCGATCCCGGCCGACCCTTGGGATGTTCCGCTTGACGCCATCCTAACGGAAGCCGAATGGATCGTGCCTGCAGCAAGTCGACTGAAAAGGGTCTAAGGTCATGGAAGCACCTAGCTGGCGCAAGCCCTTCGGGATGTTTGGCATCCTCGCTTATGTGACGATTTGGGCGGTTGCGGTCGCCAGCTTGTCCAGCCTGGTCGGCCTTTGGCCTGTGATCGCGCAGGCCGTTTTCTACGTCATCGCTGGAACAATATGGATCTTGCCGCTCAAGCCTGTGCTTAAGTGGATGGAAACCGGCCATTTTCGGTAAAACGCCAACTTCCCGCTAAGGGAAGTGGCGCGAGTGACGGGGCTCGAACCCGCGACCTCCGGCGTGACAGGCCGGCGCTCTAACCAACTGAGCTACACCCGCGAACTTGCGTGAGGAGGCGGCGTCTAAGAGAAGGCCTTGGGGCTGTCAAGGCGATGACACGCGGTATTTTGCCGTTAAGGCCAACATGCCAAATTTATTTCCTTAAAGCGCCCTTAGGTGTTGGCCACTTTGACGTCAGTTCCGACGTCGACCAGCCCACTTTGGTATCCTTCTGAAATTATGAGTTTTTCTGAAAACAGCGCGACTTTCCTCCCGATTTGGTGGTTTATGAAGCGCTAAGCAAGTGACGCATTTCAGAGCTTTGCCGAAAATCCTCCGTTTCGGATTTAACCAAATATTTTCCACTTCGGTTCTAATTCCCTCCGCAGGAAAAACTGTGTGTTGGGTATCTACCAATGTTGGAAGGCAATTTCTGGGCGATCAAGAATGTGCGTCTCACGCTCATTGCGCCGCTCATCGTCGCCACAGCGTCTGTCAGCTTTGCGCCACGCGCCGAAGCTGCGGGGACTGTAGCAGGCTCCACAATCGCGAATACGGCCACGGCGAACTATACGGATTCCGGGGGGAATGCGCAGACCGCCACATCAAATACGGCCAATCTCCGCGTCGACGAGTTGCTCGACGTTGCAGTGACATCAGCTGATCCCGGCGACATTCCGACGCTTCCGTCAGGCGTTAATCAAGTTGCCAGTTTCACCGTCACAAACACGGGCAATGGTTCCGAAGCCTACGGTCTGGCCGTCACGACGGCGCTGGGCGGGGACCAATTCGATCCAACCACCACGTCCATCGTGCTCGATACCAATGGGAACGGCGTCTACGATGCCGGTGTCGATACCGTTTATGCCGCAGGCACGAACGATCCGGTGCTCGCACCTGACGCATCGATCCGCGTATTTGTGCTTTCGACAATCCCTGGGACTGCCGTTAACGGTGATCGTGGGCAATTATCGCTTGCCGCAGCCTCTCGAACGATCACCGGCGCACCCGGCGCATCGGCGAATGGCCAGGGCCAAGGCGGCGGCGACGCTGTCGTTGGCACCTCTGGCGGCGATGGCAGCGCGAATGGCGCTTATGTCGTTCAGGCAGCCAATATCAGCTTTACGAAGACCTCCAGCGTCGTCGATCCGTTCGGCGGGAGCAAAATCGTACCCGGCTCAATCGTCACTTACACATTGACCGCAACCGTCGGCGGCTCGGGGTCTCTGTCGAACGTCGCCATTGCGGACAATGTCCCGGCCAACACCACATATGAAGCCGGAACACTGACCCTTCAGGGCGCTCCAGTGACCGATGCGACAGACGCGGACGCGGGTGTGTTTGTGCCGCCTGCCGGGGTCGTGCCCGGACGCATCGAGGTTACCCTCGGCGCCGTCGCAGCCGGCCAAACCCGCACCGTGACCTTCAATGTCAGAATTAATTAGGGGCTTTGGAGGGACATAAGATGCGTATTTTAATCCTTCTATTTCTGTTGCTTAGCCCCGTTTCCGGGCATGCGGCGGACGCTATTGCGCTCGACAGTTCCGTCTTTGTCGAACGCGAGGTGCCGGCCGCTGGAGGCAAGACAGAAACGGTGCTGGAGGAACCCAAGGTGGTCATCCCCGGCGATCGGTTGGTCTTCATCCTCCAATACCGGAACACCGGCACGCAATCCGCCAAGGATTTTGTCGTTACCAATCCGATGCCAGCACCCGTTGCGTATCAGGGCACGTCCGACACTGTCGCGCAGGTTTCTGTCGACGGCGGAAAAACGTTTGCCCCGCTGGCCTCACTCAAAGTCCGCGAGGCGGATGGCGCTGAACGCGCCGCCCGTCCTGAAGACGTAACGCATGTCCGCTGGGTCCTGCGCGAGCCGATCGCAGCAGGCGCCCAAGGCAAACTGAGTTTCCGCGGCATCGTCCGCTGAATACCCGCAATGGCACCGGCGGGGGGTGGGCTTCGGTGTCGCTTAGAGCGAAGAGAGACCAAAAATGACTAAGAATATCAAACTGCTGGCAACAGGTAGTTGTCTTGCACTGGCGGTATTTGGGGCCTCCCCTGCGCTGGCTGTGGGCACGACGTCTGGTTCCACAATCACAAACACGGTCACCGTCAACTTCCAGGTTGGCGGCGTTTCCCAGACGGCAAGCACGGGGTCGAACGCGATCACGGTTGATCGCAGGGTTGCCATCCGCGTTCAGGAAACCGGCACGGCAACCACGTCGGTGGTCCCAGGCCAGGCGACTGCTGTGACAACCTTCACAATCACCAACGACACCAACGCCACGATCGACATCGGCCTGACAGCCGCGCAGCTCGCAGGCGGCACGGCAGCGCACGGTGGAACGGACAATTTCGACGTCACTGGGCTCGGCGTTTTCGTCGATTCCAACGGCAACGGAAGCTATGATGCCGGTACCGATACGGCCGTCACCTATCTCGACGAAGTCGCAGCAGACGGCGTCCGCACTGTTTTCGTCATTGGCGGAATCGGCGCAGCGCGCGTGAATGGCGATATCGCCGGCGTGACCCTGCAGGGCCAGGCCCGCGAAGGTGGCGCTGCGGCAACGCAGGGCACAGTCATTGCGGCGACCGCAGGCGCCAACACCGCTGGTGTTGACACTGTGCTGTTTGACGCTGTTGGCGTTGTTGCAGGCGATATCGCCAATGATGGCCGGTCCAGCGATGATGATGACTTCACCGTCTCTGCCGCGATCCTGAACGTCTTCAAGCAGAGCCGCATCGTTTCTGACCCCGTCAACGGCACCACAAACCCGAAGATGATCCCGGGCGCGACGATCGAATATTGCATCGTCGTGTCCAACGGTTCGGGCGGTGCTGCCGCGACCAGCGTCAACATCTCTGACCCGCTCCCAGCCCAGACGACTTATGATTCCGGCTACGGTATCTTCCTGTCGGGTACGTATACTGGATCGGCACCGACCGGCACGTGCAACTTGGATGGCGCGGCCGGCGGTTCGTTTGCGGCTGGCACCGTTTCGGGCACGCTGGGGACAGTCAACCCCGGCACGACCCGGACGCTCTACTTCCGCGCGACGATCAACTGATCGGATTGAGCTAAGCTGGGGGCTGGCAACAGCCCCCGGCCTGCCAACCGCTTATGCGTAACACGATCCTTCATCTCTTCGCCTGGATGGTCGGGATGGCGGTAGTCCTTATGGGGGCTGCCGCCGCACCCGCTTTCGCGCAGGATTCGATCGTGATCTCCAACATTGCGCGGATTGAGTGGCAGGCGCAGGGCCAGTCGCTCTCAACACTGTCAAATCGCGTGGATCTCGTCGTTGATCTCTCGCCACCGCCTGTCTCGCTGACCACCTATCAGCTCGCTAAAGGCCCCGGAACGCCGCTGAACGTGCCCGCGACGACGTGTCAGGGCTCAAATGGACTGCAGCCTCTGTCCTTGGATGGCGTTTGGGCAGGCACAAACCTCAATCCGGCCCAGCTGGAACAGTCCAACCAAATCCGCGCCGGCGAGCCGCTCGTCGTCGCGATTTCCGACCCGTCGGAAAATCGGAACCCGAATGTTGCCGAGACGATCTCCGTCCGTCTCGAGACCCCATCGGGCGATTCCGAGACGATCCTTGTCACGGAAACAGCGCCCAATAGCGGCGTTTTTGCAGGCATTATTCCAACGGCCTCGATCCCCCCGACGGCCGTTTCCGGCGATTGCCGGCTTTCTCTGTTCCCGGGGGAACGACTGACGCTTGAATCGCATGACCCGACGACGGGCACGTTGATCGCGCAGTCTGCACTGGAAGTGCTCATCGACCCCTATGGCGTTGTCTTCGATAGCGGAGATGGCGCGCCGGTATCCGGAACGCGCGTCACATTGGTTGACGCAGCGACGGGCCAGCCCACGCAAGTGTTTGGGGATGATGGTGTTTCCAGCTTTCCGTCGAGCCTGGTGACGGGATCTACCGTCACTGACAGCAGTGGTGCTGTGTACCGCTTCGATCCTGGCGACTACCGGTTCCCGTTCGCGCGGCCCGGCCAGTACCGCCTGCTCGTTGAGCCACCCGCACCCTATTCATCGCCGTCGAAGTCAGCGCCGCAATATCTGGCTGCGCTTCGAAGGCCTGATGGGCAACCTTTCACATTGGCGGGCGCGTCATATGGAGAGGTGTTCACCCTCAGCGATCCGGCTCCGGTTCGGATCGACATCCCGGTCGACAGGCCGGGCATCCCGCTTTCCATCCGGAAAACAGCGTCGCAACCCGTCGCTGTGCCCGGAGACGCGCTCCAGTTCCGTGTCGAGCTGCGCAACGGCGATGCTGTGCGCGCGACCGGCGCGATCACGATCACAGACGTCCTGCCCGACGCCATGCGCCTCAAACCCAAGACGGTGCGGTTCGATGGAACGCAGGTCGACTACACGATTACTGCTGATGGCCGGACGCTCAACGCGTCGGTGCCCCCGCTTGCTGCCGGCAAGATGGGCTACCTGACCTATGTCGTTGAAATCAGGGCCGATGCACAGCCCGGAAACGCAACAAACCTCGCGAGCGCAACCGACAATCGCGGCACGCAAACAGCGGTTGCTGACGCGACCGTGCGGATTGCGCGCGACGCTTTGGGAGACCGGATCACCATCATCGGGCAGATCACAGACGGTGGCTGCACGGTTGATCCGACAAAAGCCAAGGGCGTGCCAAATGTCCGCGTCATGCTGGAAGACGGCAGCTACGCTGTGACGGACAGCGATGGCCGCTATCACTTCGAAGGCGTTCTTCCCGGCCTGCACGTGGTCCAGATCGACCCCTCAACGCTTCCCGAAGGGCAAGTGCCCGCGCAGTGTGCGGTCAATGCCCGCAGTGCCGGCAGTGCGATCTCCCGCTTTGTCGAAGGGCGTGGCGGCGCGCTTCTGCGGGCGGATTTCCGCACCCGGCCCGGCGAGAACACCGCACACCTGATGGCAGCCGGCGCACAACGTGCTGAGGCCCCGACGGCAGCCGAAGCAGCAGGCGCCACGCGTGACTGGTTCACAGGTCAGAACCCCGGCGTTGCATGGCTGTTCCCGGAAGCAGATCACAACCCGCGCACCAAGGCGGTCCGCGTGGCGATCAAGCATCTGCCTGGCCAGTCGGTGAAGCTCTTCGCCAATGGCGCGCCTGTCCCCGCCCTCGCCTCTGACGGCACGAAGAAGGACGGCAGCGGCACGATTGCCGTCAGTCTGTGGCGTGGTGTTGAACTGGCGACCCGCGAAACCAAGCTGACCGCCGAGATCGTGGACGCGAACGGCACAGTTCTTGAGCGCCTGTCGCGCTCGGTTTACCTCTCCTCGAGCCCGATGAACGCGGTTCTTGACCGTTCCAAGTCGGTGCTCGTGGCGGACGGCGTGACCCGTCCTGTCATCGCCCTCAAGCTCACGGACCGTGACGGACGGCCTGTGTCGCAGGGCCTGACGGGCGATTTCGCCGTTCCTGCCCCCTATTACCCGGCCGTAGAAGCCGATGCGCAGGCCGCGCGTCAGTTGTCGGGTCTAGAGCGGGCAAAGCCTGTGTGGCGCGTCGAGGGCGATGACGGCATTGCCTATATCGAACTCGAACCGACCACGACCTCAGGCTCGTTGAACATCACCCTGCCCCTGCGAGACCGCGACGTCGTTCGCCTGGCACGGATTGATGCCTGGTTGGACCCGGGCAAGCGGCCTTGGACGATTGTCGGCTTTGCCGCCGGCACCACCGGTTTCAACACGCTGGAAACGCGCACGGAGAAGCTCGGTGCCGACGGCCAGAACTGGTACACCGACGCTCGCCTCGCGCTCTACGCAAAGGGCCGCGTGAAGGGCAAATGGCTGATGACCATGTCGTATGACAGCGACAAGGACAAAGACGATACGCGCTTTGGCGGAATCATCGATCCAGATGCCTATTACACTGTTTATGCTGATCGGACGCAGCGCCGCTTTGACGCCGCCAGCGTCCGCCGCCTCTATCTGAAGCTGGAACGTCCGCAATTCTATGCCCTGTTAGGCGACTATGAAACGGGTCTGGGGGAAGCCCAGCTGACCCGCTATGTCCGGTCGTTCAACGGCGTGAAGGCGGAATTCAAAAACGAACATCTGGGCGTTACGGCTTTTGCGGCGGACACGCCCTATCGCCACCGTCGCGAGGAAATTCAGGGCAATGGCTTGACGGGGCCATATGCACTGGCCGCCCGCGACATCCTGCCGAACAGCGAAAAGATCGTGATTGAAACCCGCGACCGCCTGCGTTCGGACCGGATCGTCGAAAGCCGCACGCTCGTCCGCCATATCGATTACGACATCGACTATGTGGCTGGCACGCTGCGCTTCCGTGAACCGATCCTCAGCCGGTCCTCAGGCCTCGACCCCCAGTTCATCATCGCGGATTACGACGTAGACGGCGTCGCGCAGCGCGTGATGAATGCAGGTGGCCGGGTCAGCTGGAACAATACGTCTAAATCGCTCCAGGTGGCGGCCACGGCCGTTCATGACGAGGATGACAACCTCCGCACATCGGTGGGCGGCGTGGATGTGCGTTTCAAGCCCAGCGAGACCACTGAGCTTCGGGCAGAAGTTGCGGTGAGTGAGCAGCAGGCCAAGGCCTTGGGCACCATGCAGGCCGCAGGCACCAGCACGGCTTGGTTGGTTGAAGCAGAACATCATGGTTCCAAGTTCGACGTGCTGGCTTATGCGCGTGAACAGGAATCCGGCTTTGGCGTTGGCCAGACCAATGGCGGCGAAAACGGCACCCGCAAGTTCGGCATCGATGGTCGCATGCGTATGACCCAGCAGCTGACATTGACTGGCAGCGCTTGGCACGAAGAATATCTGAACGACATTTCGAAGCGAGATGCGGCCAAGGCATTGGTTGAATTTCGCACGAAATCGGTTGACCTGCGTTCGGGCCTGACAGTCGCTTCTGACCGTCTGGCGGACGGCCGCACGCAGAGTTCAACCATCGCCCAGCTCGGAGCGGCCAAGCGCTTCTTCGACAATAAGCTGGAACTCGACGCGCAGACGGAATTCCCGATCGCTGATAAGAATGACAGCATCGACTTCCCGGCACGTCACAAACTTGGCGCACGCTATGCGTTCAATGACGATATCACGTTGGTTGGCACCTATGAGATTGCGGACGGGCAATCTGTAGACGCCCGCACAGCGCGGATCGGCTTTGATCTCAAGCCCTGGGCGGGCGGGCGCTTTACCTCAAGCATCAACCAGCAGCAGATTTCGGAATATGGCGCACGCAGCTTTGCCGCGTTCGGCCTGTCCCAGTCGCTGCCGGTCAGCAAGACGCTCACCCTCGACTTTACGGTGGATGCCAACAAGACGCTGGGCGGGATCGACGCATCCAAGGTTCTCAACAAGGCACATCCGGTTTCATCGGGTGGATTCATCGGCGGCGTAGACGGAACGCTGACCGAAGACTTCACGGCGATGACAGCGGGGGCGACCTATCGTGGGGATCGCTGGAGCTGGACGGGCCGTGGAGAAATGCGGACGGCTGAAACGGGCAATCGTTATGGCCTGACAACCGCTGTGCTGCGTCAGATTGGTGAAGGACGCGCCATGGGTGGCCAGTTCACCTGGACCAAGGCAACGGGCCAAAGCGGTGTTCAGACCGAAGCCACGACGCTGGCGCTCAGCTGGGCCCACCGCCCGCAGGAAAGCCGGATCTCGCTGCTCAACAAGCTTGAGTTCCGCAACGACATCGCCCGCAATGCGGTGTTCGGTGAAGCCGGCCCAATTGGCGGCGTTGCCCTCACGATCGACGGAAACGTGAAGTCGCAGCGCATCGTCAACAGCTTCAGCCTCAACTGGTCACCCGTGGCGAAGATTGGCGACGAGTATCAGAGCCGCAGCGAAGTCTCGATCTTCTGGGGCACCCGCTACGTCTTCGACAAATTTGGCGCGGATGACCTGAAGGGCCTCAGCAACCTGTTCGGCACCGATCTGAAATATGACATCGGCAAGGGTATTGACCTCGGCTTCTCCGGATCGCTGCGCCAAAATCCAAAGGGCAGCTCCTTCAGCTGGTCCGGCGGCCCGACGGTTGGCATCGCCGCGATGAAGAATGGCTATGTCTCAATCGGTTACAACGTAGCCGGCTTTAGTGATCGAGATTATGATGCCTCGCGCTACACCCGCAGCGGGCCGTTCGTGACGCTGCGCATGAAGTTCGATCAAGGCCTTTTGGCAGGACTGGGGCTTGGCCGCTGAGCTTGTGACCGCTATTCCGCCAAGGAATGCTGAAAGTCGCCAGCTATAACATTCGCAAAGGCATCGGAACGGACCGGCTGCGTCGGCCGGAGCGTGTGCTCGACGTGTTAAACGAAGTTGGCGCCGATATCGTGGCGTTGCAGGAGGCCGACCGGCGTTTCGGCAACCGCATCTCCGCGCTACCGCTCGATCTGATTGCTTCGCACACCGACTATGTGCCGGTCCCGTTTGAGACGCGGCCCGACTCCATTGGCCATCATGGCAATGCGATCCTCGTCCGACGCTCCATCGATATCATCGGGCACGACATCATCCACCTGCCAATGATCGAGCCGCGCGGTGCGGTCGTTTCTGATCTTATCTGGAAAAACAAAGCGTTACGGATTGTAGGTATGCACCTCGACCTGTCCGGCCTGCGCCGTCGTCAGCAGGTGCGATCCGTCCTTTCCCAGATTGATGCCCGTACACCTGAAATGCCCTCTATCTTGATGGGGGACCTCAATGAATGGTCCCGAACAGGCGGATGTCTTGGCGAATTTGTCGGGCGACATCATGATGCGCATACCGGCCCCAGCTTTCACAGCCAGCGGCCTGTCGCGCGCCTCGACCGCATTTTTGTGAGCCATGGCATCCGCATTCACGCAGCTGGAACGCACCACAGCCTGAAGGCGCGCCGTGCTTCTGATCATCTGCCCGTATGGGCGGAACTTTCGTTCGACTGACCTTTCCGCTATCGGCACGCCATGACATCACCGCGCCTCCGCATCGCCATGTTCAGTGGCAACTATAATTACGTGCGCGACGGCGCAAACCAGGCGCTCAATCGTTTGGTTGGCTATCTGTTGCGCCAGGACGTCGACGTCCGCGTTTATTCTGCCACGACCGATACGCCCGCCTTCCCGCCCACCGGTGATCTGGTGAGCGTGCGGTCCATCCCACTGCCTTTAGGGCGAGCCGAATATCGCTTGGCCCTCGGCGTGACGCCCGCCACGAAGCGGGATCTCGCTGCATTCAAACCCGATATCGTTCATGTGGCGGCACCCGATTACTTGGGGCACCGCGCGGTCAGCTGGGCAAGAAAGCGGGGAATTCCAGTGCTTTCCTCCATGCACACCCGCTTTGAAACCTATCCCCGCTATTACGGTCTGGCCTTTATGGAGCCGATCGTTGAAGCCCTTCTGCGGCGCTTTTATCGCCGTTGTGATGCCGTCGTTGCCCCGTCTGAATCCATGGCGCAGGTCATGCGCGAACAACGCATGAGCTACGACATCGGTATTTGGGCACGCGGGATCGATACCAGTATTTTCAACCCCCAGCGCCGCGACATGGACTGGCGCCGCGACCTTGGCATTTCCGATGATGAGCCGGTGATCGGCTTTCTCGGCCGCCTCGTCATGGAAAAGGGGCTCGACGTTTTTTCTGACGCGATTGATGCCCTGCGCGCCAAAGGCGTCCGCCACAAAGTGCTTGTGATCGGTGAAGGGCCAGCACGGGACTGGTTTGAAAGCCGGCTACAAAATGCTGTGTTCGTGGGCTTCCGCTCCGGTGCCGACCTTGGGCAGGCCGTTGCGTCGATGGACATGCTCTTCAATCCGTCCGTGACTGAGACGTTTGGGAATGTAACTTTGGAAACAATGGCTTGTGCGATTCCTGTGGTCGCCGCGCGAGCCACCGGCAGCGAAAATCTTGTGGCCGATGGCGTCACGGGTCGGCTCGTCACGCCCGGCTCCATCTCTGGATTTGCCGACGCCTTGGCCACCTATTGCACGGATACCGAGTTGCGTCTGCGCCACGGTGCCGCCGGTGCCGAAGCCAGCAGCGCTTATGATTGGGACAAGGTGAACAACGCGGTGCTGGAGACGTATCAGCGACTGGTGCGCCAGAAGAGCGGCACCGCGCGTGTCTGATCTGTTCGGCAAGGATGGCCCTGCCCCACCCTTGGCGGAACGGCTTCGTCCGCAAACCATCGCCGATGTCGTCGGGCAAGAACATCTGACAGGCCCCAATGGCGCGATCGGGCGGATGCTGGCGGCGGGCAAACTTTCCTCCATGATCCTTTGGGGCCCTCCGGGCACGGGCAAGACCACCACAGCCCGCCTGCTGGCCGATGCAGTGGGCTTGCGTTTTGAGCCGCTTTCGGCGGTGTTTTCCGGCGTTGCGGACCTGAAAAAGGCCTTCGCCGCCGCCGAAGATCATGCGCGAACAGGCCAAGGCACGCTGCTGTTCGTGGACGAAATTCATCGGTTCAACCGCGCGCAACAGGACAGTTTTCTGCCCTTTGTGGAAAAAGGTACCGTCACGCTCGTCGGCGCGACAACGGAAAATCCGAGCTTTGAGCTGAACGCCGCTGTGCTCAGCCGCACTCAGGTGCTGATGCTTCACCGGTTGAGCGCCGACGCGCTTGAGACATTACTCAGCCGCGGCGAAGAGATTGAGGGACGGCCCCTGCCCCTGACGCCTGATGCCCGCGCCGCGCTTGTTGCCTCGGCGGATGGGGATGGCCGCTTTTTGCTCAATCAGGCGGAAACGCTCTTCTCCATCAAGATCGATGCCCCGCTGGACCCGCAGGCGCTGGCCGAACTGCTCCACAGGCGGATGCCGGTTTATGACAAGGACCGCGAGGGGCATTACAACCTTATCTCCGCCCTCCACAAAAGCCTACGTGGGTCCGATCCGCAAGCAGCGCTCTATTACATGGCGCGGATGCTCGTGGCCGGTGAAGAGCCGCTTTATGTGCTGCGCCGTCTTGTCCGCTTCGCCAGTGAAGACATCGGCCTTGCCGACCCACAGGCGCTCGTCCAGTGCCTTGCGGCCAAAGACGCCTATGATTTTCTGGGCAGCCCTGAAGGCGAACTCGCGATCGTGCAGGCCTGCCTCTATCTGGCAACCGCGCCAAAATCGAACGCTGTCTATGCGTCACAAAAGGCAGCTTGGAGGTCAGCCCGCGACACCGGCTCCCTCATGCCGCCGATGAACATCGTCAACGCCCCGACCAAAATGATGAAGGACCTCGGCTACGGCAAGGGCTACGCCTATGACCATGACAAGGACGGCGCCTTCAGCGGTGACAATTACTGGCCGGATGAAATGACACCGCAGACGTTCTACGCCCCCTCTCCCCGCGGCTTTGAATCGAAGATCCAGGAACGGCTGGCTTATTGGGATCGTTTACGCACAGAGAAAAACAAAGGCTGACGTTCACGTAAGGTCAGGCTGGACAGCGCCATAAGTTGCGCTAAGAAACCTTCTTATGACAGTCCCAGCTATTTTTGACCGCCTCCGCCTGCCGATCATCGGCTCGCCCCTTTTCATCGTTTCGGGTCCCGAACTCGTCATTGCCCAGTGCAAAGCGGGGATTGTCGGCTCCTTCCCGGCATTGAACGCGCGCCCGCAGGCGCAGCTGGATGAGTGGATCCACCAGATCACGGAAGAACTGGCCGCTTGGAATCGCGACAATCCGGATCGTCCGGCCGCGCCGTACGCCGTCAACCAGATCGTCCATAAGTCCAACAACCGTTGGGAAGAAGACATGGTGACCTGCGAAAAGTGGCAGGTTCCCCTCATCATCACGTCGCTCGGTGCGCGTGAAGACCTGAACGCTGCCGTCACCAAATGGGGCGGCGTCACCATGCACGACGTTATTGATGACCGCTTCGCCCGCAAGGCGATTGAAAAGGGCGCGACGGGCCTCATTCCGGTCGCTGTCGGCGCAGGCGGCCATGCCGGTCGTCTATCACCGTTCGCGCTCATTCAAGAAATTAGGCAGTGGTTTGACGGGCCTGTTGCCCTGTCCGGCTGCATCGCAACCGGCGATGCTGTTCTGGCAGCGCAAGCGATGGGCGCCGATTTTGGCTATATCGGCTCGCCTTGGATCGCGACGGTCGAGGCGCGCGCGGACGATGGCTATAAGGAAGGCATCGTCGAAGGCCGCGCATCGGACATCGTCTATTCAGACCTGTTTACCGGCGTCCATGGCAATTATCTGCGCCAGTCGATCGTCAATGCAGGGCTCGATCCCGACAATCTGCCACAGGGCGACATTAGCACGATGAACTTCGGGTCGGGCGGCAATAGCGAAGCAAAGGCCTGGCGCGACATCTGGGGTTCCGGCCAAGGCATAGGCGCTGTCCATAAGGTGGAAACGGTCGCCGACCGGGTCGACCGGATGGAGCGCGAATATCTCGCCGCGCGGGAACGCCTGAAGCTCTAAATCAGGTGGCTTTCGCCAAATACTGATCTTCCGAAAAAATTTCCCACGCAGCCATAAACATAGCGGCGATGACGGGCCCTGTGATGAAGCCGTTGATGCCCATCACTCCGATGCCGCCCAAGGTGGAGATCAGCACGACATAGTCGGGCATCCGCGTATCCTTGCCGACAAGGATCGGCCGGAGGATGTTGTCGATCATGGAGATGATGAAGAAGCCAACCAGAAGAAGCACAACCCCGCGGGTCACATCGCCCGTGGCCAGCAGGTAAATGGCGACCGGAACCCAGACGAGACCGGTGCCAATGGCGGGGACGAGCGAAAGCATGCCCATCACCACACCCCAGAGAAGCGGGGCGCGGATATCAAGGAAATAGAAGGTCAGGCCGCCGACCAACCCCTGCACAATCGCAACAACAATGCTGCCCTTGATGGTCGCGCGGATGACCGTGATGAACTTTTCAAACAAAGCCCGACGCTTCGCCGGCGCCATGGGAATGCGGCTGCTGACAGTGTGCGCAATGGTCCGCCCATCACGCAACAAGAAGTAGGTCAGGTAAAGCATGATGCTCAGCCCAACGACAAAACTGAAAGCGCTCTGCCCGATGTTCACAGCCTGCTCAGCGACCACACGCAGGCCGCTTGTCAGGAAGGCGGAGATACGCTCTTCCAGCTTATCGATGTCGGCCAGCGCATATTTGTCGAATGCCGCGAGTGCTGGCTCCGGCACGACGCGGCGCAGCGCTTCGAGTATCACGCCGATATCCAGCGGTTGCGTCTGCAGGGCCTGATAGGTTCCAATGGCTTCTTCAACCAGCAGAGAACCGATGACCACCGAGGGCACGATAACAATGGCGATGATGCCAACCAGCGTCAGCCCAGCGGCTGTGTTGCGGTGGCCATTCAAGGCCTTGGCAAGCGCCGCATTGGCCGGGGCAAAAACAATCGCCGCTGTCAGCGCCCAAAGGATGGCGCCATAAAAAGGCGAGGCAATCCAAGCCATTGCGACGGTCGCAACCGCCACAAAGCCTAGAAATACCCGTTGTTGAAACTGGTCCATATTCACCCGCGCTGACTGTGGTAGCCGCCTATATCACTAAGCAGGGGAGCGCTGCGCCGCAAGGTCGTTATTGTTGATGCATTATTCACTCGCAGTGCCGTGATAAAAATCATGCACCGCTTGGGCAACCGTCGCCGACACACCCGGCGCGCGTTGCAGATCCTCCAAGCTCGCCGCGCGGACGGCCCGGGCCGTGCCAAAGTGCATCAGCAATGCCTTTTTGCGCGAAGGGCCGATGCCTGGGACCTCGTCCAGCGGGCTGGAGGTGATCGCCTTGGCCCGCTTGGCCCGGTGTGCGCCGATAGCGAAGCGATGCGCCTCATCGCGCAGCCGCTGTAGATAGAACAGCACCGGCGCGTTGATCGGCAAGGTCATCTCCCGCCCATCGGGGAAATGGAAGATTTCGCGGCCCGCATGCCGGTCCGGCCCCTTAGAGACACCGACATAGGTCAGGTCTTCAATGCCCAGTTCGTCCAGAACAGCCTTGACCGCGCTCACCTGCCCCTTGCCGCCGTCAATCAGGACAAGATCGGGCCACAGACCCTTATCACGATCCGGGTCCTCTTCCAGCGCACGACCGAAGCGCCGCTCCATCACTTCTCGCATCATGGCGAAATCATCGCCGGGCGCGGTTTCAGCGCGCTTGATGTTGAACTTGCGGAATTGCCCCTTCTGGAATCCTTCCGGCCCCGCCACAACCATCGCGCCCAGAGCATTGGTGCCCTGAATGTGGCTGTTATCGTAGATTTCAATGCGCTGCGGCGGCTCAGCCAAGTCGAACAGATCGGCGACTTCGCGCAGCAGCTTGCCTTGGGTGGTGCTCTCGGCAAGGCGCCTGTCCAGTGCCTCGACCGCATTGCGCGTCGCCTGATCGACAAGCCGCTTGCGATCTCCACGCTGCGGCATCTGCAATTCCACCTTGCGGCCCGCCTTCTCGGAAAAAGCCTCGGCCAGAAGTTCGCTATCCGGCAAAACGCGGTCGAGCAGGACCGTTCGCGCCGGAGGCACATCCTCATAGAACTGAGCGAGGAAGCTGGAGAAGACTTCTGCTTCTTCCAGTTCGCTGGTGTGTGTGGGGAAGAAGGCGCGGTGCCCCCAATTCTGACCGCCACGAATGAAGAACGCCTGAATGCCCACCTGGCCGGACTTCGACGCCAGCGCGAAGATGTCAGCATCGCCCAACCCCTCGGCATTGATCGCTTGGCTACCCTGAATGAAGGTCAGCGCCTTTAACCGGTCTCGAAGGACAGCCGCCTGTTCGAAGTCCAGAGCTTCGGCCGCACCCTCCATCTCTTTCGCCAGCTTGACCTGCACCTCAGTGGACTTCCCGCCCAGAAACGCCTTCGCATCAGAGACCAGATCATCGTAGCGCTTCTCATCAACCCGCCCGACACAGGGCGCTGAACAACGCTTGATTTGATAGAGCAGACAAGGCCGGTCCCGATTGTTGAAGAAGCTGTCCGTGCAGGACCGCAGCAGGAACAGCTTTTGCAGCGCGTTGAGCGTGGTGTTGACCGAACCGGCACTGGCAAAGGGACCATAGTAATTCCCCTTGGCCCGACGCGCGCCGCGATGCTTCTGGATGCGCGGATAAGCGTGATCAGACCGCAGGAGAATGAACGGGAAGCTTTTGTCGTCACGCAGCAGCACGTTGTACGCTGGCCTGTAGCGCTTGATAAGTTGCGCCTCGAGCAGCAGAGCCTCTGCCTCGCTATTGGTCGTGACGATGGTCATGCTGCGCGTCTGCGCGACCATGCGGCGCAGGCGGTTAGGCAGCCGCTCCACCTGCGTGTAGTTCGTCACCCGGTTCTTGAGCGCCTTTGCCTTGCCGACATAGAGCACATCGCCGCGCGCATCATACATGCGATAGACGCCCGGCTTGGACGGCAGCGTCTTGAGCACATTGCGGATAGCCGCAACGCCCGCCTCTAGATCAGGCTGATTGGCGGCCCCGCGCACTGTATAGGCTGCGCGCTCCTCATTGAAGCGATCCGGAGAATTGGGCGTGGACATATCAGGCGACTAAGATCAACTTGTGTTGGAATAAGAAGCAATTGGGGGGACAATAGATGCAACTGGCTGGCAAGACCATATTGTTGACGGGCGGAACAGACGGAATTGGGAAGGAACTCGCGCACCAGCTGCGCGCCAAG
This sequence comes from uncultured Sphingomonadales bacterium, assembly GCA_903839675.1. Taxonomy (GTDB): domain Bacteria; phylum Pseudomonadota; class Alphaproteobacteria; order Sphingomonadales; family Sphingomonadaceae; genus Aquisediminimonas. The sequence continues at coordinate 48,751 of CAIMDB010000007.1, read as the reverse complement.
GGGGCGACCGTCATCGTGACGGGTCGCAATGCGGACCGCATCGCGGCAATGCAAGCCGATGGTTTTGAGGTGATCGCAGCAGACCTCTCTCTGCCCAAAGGCGTGGACGCCGTGATCGACGGGATTGGCAGTCGCGCACCCGACATCCTCATCAACAATGCAGGGGCTGGCAGCGACCATGATTTCCGCGAGAAAGCTCCTGATCTGGCAGACAATGACAGCTGCATTTTCCTTAACCTCAACGCCCCCATCCACCTGATTGCGCGTTTACTCCCGTCGCTTCGCGCGCGGCCAGAGGCGATGATCGTCAATGTGACATCGGGTCTTGCCATCGCGCCACGCGCGGGCGGGCCGGTCTATTGCGCCACCAAAGCCGCCTTGCGCAGCTATTCGCAAGCGCTGCGAGTGCAATTGGCGGGAACGAAGGTCCATGTGCTGGAGGCGCTGCCCCCGGTTGTGGAAACAAAGCTGACCGCCGGGCGCGGCAACAAGAAAATGGCGCCAGCCGAATGCGCCCGTCAGATCGTTGTGGCGATGGAGCGCAATGCGGACGAAGCCAATGTCGGTTTGGTCAAACTACTGCAGCTTGTGCACAGCATGTCACCCGCCCTTGCACGCAAGATCATGCTGCGATTCTAAAAGGGGCTAAATGAGCGCCTTCACCATTGTCGCCAGCGGCACAGGCACCGCGCCGTTGGTGTCAAACCATTCCGATTCCACCACATAGCCACAGCGCAGGTAGAAGGGTTTGCCTGCCATTGTCGCGGCCATTTCGAGGGCCTTGAAACCGGCGGCGCGCGCGGCGTCTTCACCGGCATCGAGGACCATCCGCCCGATGCCGCGCTTCACATGATCAGGGTGAGTATACATCGCCCTTATGCGGGCGCGTTCCGTGCCGGGGTCCAGCAGGCGCGCACTCCGGCCCGCGCTGTGATTGCCGCCGTATAAGGTAGACCGGAACGACCAGCCGCCACACCCGGCGAGTTGGTCTTCATCCCAAACGGTAAAGTAAGTCCCATCCTCGATCAGCTGCGTGTCGAGACCCATGCCGGCATGGGACGCGGCAACCTGCTCCGGAGTGAGATAGCCCTGCTGCAATTCCTCAATCGCGCGCGTCATCAACGCACGGATAGCATCACAATCTGCAGGAGTGGCAGGCCGGAGGACTAGTCCGGCCATGCCAGATCAGTTCAGCGTCGAGATCGTCTGGTCGACGAGCGACTTGTCCGCCTTGCCGTCATGGCCCTTGGCGATGAGAGCGGCCGCCGCCGCCGTTGCAGCCGCCGCTGCCTGTGCGCGGACATCCGCAATCGCGGCGCGTTCAGCAGCTGCAATCTTTTCTTCGGCAGTCTTGGTGCGGCGCGCGATAAGCGCTGTCGCATCTTCCTTCGCCTTGGACACGATCAGCTTGGCTTCCTCAGCTGCTGCCGCCTTCATGGCTTCAGCGTCCTTGGCGGCTTCCTTGGACTTGGCCTCATAGTCCGCCTTGATCGCTTCGGCCTGCTTGCGCAGATCAGAGGCGGCATCCAGTTGTTCCTTGATGCCGGCAATCTTCTTGTCGAGCGCGCCTGCGATCATCGCGGGCACACGCTGCCAAAGGGCGATGCCAATGACGACGATCATGGCCAGAGCAACCCACATGGTCGCATCCATGCCGAGTGCCGCCGGCGCTGCATGTTCTACAGCGCCACCATGGGCTTCTGTTCCAGCATGAACCGGCGCACCGTCGAGGGTGGTGCCTTCAATCACGGTCTTTTCAGCCGCAACGACGGTGGGATGGGATGTCTCAGCCATTGATCAAAGCGGCCTTCACTGCCTGAGTAGCCTGTGCCGGGGTCACCTTAATTCCGGAGACCTTGGCCACAATATCCTGTGCTGCATCTGCAGCGACAGCTTCCAGACCCGACAGAGCCGAGGCACGGGCCTTGGCAATGGCCGCTTCGGCTTCGCTGGTCTTGGCTGCGATTTCCGCATCTGCCTTAGCCAGACGCACTTCTGCGTCCTTCTGCGCCTTGGCTTTGGCCTTCTGGGCCTCTGCCTGAGCCGCATTGCGGGTCTGCGTCAGTTCGGCCTGCCATGCCCCTTCCAGACCTTCAGCCTCACCACGCACCTTTTCGGCGGCAGCAAGGTCGCTCGCGATTTTTGCATCACGGGCATCAACCGCAGCGTCAACCTTTGGCAGGATGCCCTTGCCGATCAGAAAATAGATCAGCGCAAAGACAATCAGCAGCCAGAAGAATTGGGACGCATAGGTCGCAAGGATCTGGGAAATCTGGGGCATGGCGGAGAGCCGTCCTTAATTCGTGTGTTCGTTACGCGACGAAGATCAGGATCATCGCGACGACGAACGCCAGCAGGCCGAGAAGTTCGGCTGCGGCGAAGCCGATGAACAGACGGCCCTGCTGGCCATCAGCGGCTGCCGGGTTGCGAAGTGCGCCCTGAAGGAACGAACCGAAGACGTTACCCACGCCGCCGGCTGCGAGGCCTGCACCGATGGCTGCGAGACCGGCACCGATCAACTTTGCTGCTTCTGCGTCCATGATAAAACTCCCTTTAAAAAATAGATTTGGTCAGTCGAAATTTTGACCAGGTGGTTGTCGAAAAACTCAGTGCAAATTCACCGCGTCGTTGATGTACAGCGACGTGAGAAGCGCAAAGACATAGGCCTGAATGGCGCACACCAGCAGTTCCAGCATGGTGATGCCGATCATCAGGATAAAGGCAGGAAGGCTGACGACCGGGGCGACCCATGCCGCATCTGCGTTCAGACCGTTGATCACAAAGCCAGCCAGCACCTTCATCAGCACATGGCCTGCGGTCATGGCGACGAACAGTCGCAGCGCAAGGCTGAACGGGCGGATGAGGAACGAGAACAGCTCGATGAACGGGATGAGCCACATCAGCCACCAAGGCGTGCCGTGCGGCACGAACAGGCTGAAAAAGTGCAGCTTATGCTTCCAGAAACCGACAACCAGCACCGTGCCGAAGCTGAGGATCGCGAGAACCGCGGTGACCGTCAAATGGCTGGTGACTGTGAAGGCGTGGCCGCCCGGGACGATACCGAAAGGCATCATGCCCATGAAGTTCGCGACCAGGATGAACATGAACAGCGAGAAGACGAGCGGAACGTACTTCTTGCCTTCCGGCCCAACGCTGGTGGAGACCATATCGTTGACGAAGCCATTCACGCCCTCGACTGCTGCCTGCCAGCGGCCGGGCACCATTTGACGCTTCATGCCACCCAGCATGAACACCCAGATTGTCGCCATGACCAAGATCATGAACAGCGAGGAATTGGTGAACGAGATGTCATAACCAGCGAGATTGAGCGGAACAATCGGCTCAATCATGAACTGGTGCATCGGATCGATCTTGCCGCCTTCGGAAGCCACGTAATTCCAACCCCGTTTATGCACACAAAGCGCCCAGACTATTCTGGACGCTCGTTTGAAATCCTTATGATATTCCTGAAGGCCACCACGATCCCAAGGAACATGGCGACAAGCAGGATCGCAGGGGATGTGCCCAGCAGGCGGTCCAAAAACCAACCCAACAAAGCGCCACCCGCAGGTCCGGCAATCAATTCGGTCAGAACCCGGTTGCCCTGCCGCATTCCTTTGGCGGGCTCCTGGTCCTTGTTTCCCGAACGGATTTTCTCCGCCTGTCTTACCTTTTTCAGCTGCATGTCTAACGAATCGAGCCGAGGGTCTGACGAGCTTTGACCGTCCTGCGCGGGATCTTCTGAGTTCATGCCGAGTCCTCCTTTCTTTAGGGAAGGGAAAACCACCATGACCACGGGCAACCCCGCCAAGGCGCGCTCCCCTTAGGAAGCGGTGTTGATCAAGTCAACCGCTGTCCGACACCATTTAGTCGGAATGGCTTGGCTAACAGCCACCATAGAAAATCTATCTGTTCATATACTACTATTTTGATGGAGTATGAAATCCATTGATTGGCAAAGGATGACGCAAGGTGACCAACATCGATCCTGCAGGAACAAAACGCACAGATACAATCCGCGACGACGCAATAGCGTTCATCGTTGAAGCGCTGGGTAAGTTGCGTTTCGGTGCCATCAATCTCACGGTTCATGAGGGAAAGCTCGTTCAAGTCGACGTAACAGAACGCAAGCGATTCCAAACATGAAGGCAGAGCAGCTCTAACCTGAGCTGCGACATTATCACTCCCAGACTTTAGGGTGCTGACCGGACCACCGGAGGCCCCCCTTTTTCATAGAAATATAGAAATAGGGCCAGCATCCATGTTGAAGACTTTCTTGTTCGCAGGCAGCGCACTCAGCGCGCTTGTTTCCGCAGCGCCGGCGTTTGCGCAATCCGCCGAGCCGGCAGCCGTCGAGGCCGGTGACGGCGACAGTGGCGATGTCATTGTCGTCACCGCACGCCGCCGTTCGGAAGAGGTGCAGGATGTGCCGATCTCCATTTCGGTGGTGGATGCCAAGTCAATCGAACAGACCGGCGCCTATAACCTCTCCCGCCTCACCCAGCTTCAGCCAACCGTCCAGTTCTTCTCGTCCAACCCGCGCAACACCGCCGTCAACATTCGCGGCATCGGTGCGCCGTTCGGCCTCACCAACGATGGGATCGAACAGGGCGTCGGCTTCTATATCGATCAGGTCTATTACAACCGCATCGCGTCCACCACGCTCGACTTCAATGATGTGGAGCGTGTCGAGGTGCTGCGCGGCCCGCAGGGCACGCTTTATGGCAAGAACACGACCGCAGGCGCCATCAACATCACGACGCGCAAGCCCAGCTTTGAACCGGAAGGCAAGACCGAGATCACCGTCGGCAATTTAGGCTTCAAGCAGGCGAAGGCCTCGGTCTCCGGTCCACTGGCGGAGAATGTTGCCGCACGCTTTGCTGTCACCTCAACCACGCGCAATGGGACCATTCGTAACGTCGCCAAGGACGCATTGGTCAACAGCCAGGACAATCTGGGCCTGCGTGCGCAATTCTTGTGGAAGGCGAGCGACACGCTCGATCTGACGCTGACCGGCGATTACAACGTGCAAGACCCGAAGTGCTGCGTGCAGATCTTCGTACGGACGGGCGCGACGCAGCGCCCACTCAATCGCCAGTTTGCAGCGCTTTCTGCAGCGTTCAACTATGCCCCGCCAAGCACCAATCCGTTTGACCGCTTGACTGATCTCGATGCTGATCTGCGCGCGCGCAATGAGCATGGCGGCGTTTCCCTTGTCGCCGAAAAGGAGCTCGGCAACGGCACGCTGACTTCTGTCACGGCTTGGCGCTATTGGGATTGGCGCCCGCGTAACGACCGCGATTTTACGGGCCTGCCAATCACCACCAAATCGAACAACCCGACCCGTCAGAAGCAATACACGCAGGAATTCCGCTATGCGCAGTCGGGGGAGAAGATCGACTTCGTGGCGGGCGTCTTTGCCTTTCATCAGAAGATCCACACCACCGGTATTCAGGAACAAGGAGCGGCCGCCAGCCGCTGGCTGATCAATCCAACCAACGCGCTTGCGAACGATCCGTCGGTCTTGAACGGCCTGACCGCGAACAACGATATTCGCTTGAACAACACCAGCCTTGCCGCCTTTGGGCAGCTGAGCTGGAAGGTCACGGACAGCTTCACCATCCAGCCGGGCCTGCGTGTCAATTATGACAAGAAGGTCGGCAGCTATAGCTCGGTCGTGCGCGATGGTGCGGGCAACCTCCTGCTGTTTTCAACGCCCGGCGCGCGGGCCACGCAGCAGCGGGGCGTGCTGGCGCCGCAATTCTTTGAGCCGCGCTTTAGCGACTGGAACGTGTCCTATGACCTGACCGCCAGCTATGACTTTGCCCGCGACATTCACGGATATGCGACCTACGCCAAAACCTTCAAATCGGGCGGCGTGAACCTGAATGGTGTGCCGAGCGATGCGGCCGGCAATCCCCTTCTTGCGGCAGCAACGGTCCGGCCGGAAAAGGTCGATCATTTTGAAATCGGCTTGAAGACACAATTCCTTGATCGTCGTGCGACGTTGAATCTCTCCGGCTTCTGGACGGATATCAAGGATTTCCAGGCGAACGTGACCAACGGCCAATTGGGCGTATTGCGCGGCTATCTGGCCAATGCACAGAAGGTGCGTGTGCGCGGGGTCGAAGCGGATTTGTCGCTCCGCCCAAGCGAACGCTTCAGCGTCTATGCCAATGGTGCCTTCACGGACCATGAGTATCGCAAATTCACCGATGCGCCCTGCCCGCCTGAACTTTCGGGCGGCATGACCGTCACCGCCGGCCAGACGCCGAGCGCCCCCGGCACCGCCGGTGGCCTCAGCCCGGCCAATTGCGACATTTCCGGCCAGTGGCTGCCCGGTGTGTCGAAATGGGCATTCTCTTATGGCGCGGAATATAACGTCCCGACCGAACTGCTTGGCCAAGCTGGCGCGGCCTATCTTGGCTTTGACGGCAATTACCGGTCGAAATTCTCGTCCAATGCCTCACGTTCGGCCTATACCGACATCAACGGCTACTCCATTGCCAATTTCCGCCTGGGCTTCCGGACGGAAAAGGGGTGGGACGTGTTCGGCTGGGTTCGCAACGCCTTTGACGCGAACTATTTTGAACAATTGGCCGTACCATCAGGCAATACCGGCCTGATTGTCGGCCAGCCGGGTGACCCCCGCACATGGGGGGTGACGTTTAAGGCTGCATTTTAGGGCGCACGTTTCTCAAGCCCATTCGGGTTGGCTTTAGCGCTGCATAGTTTATCTCATTTGCGGACAGCCACCCCGGATGGGCATGGGCGCCAAGATTAATCACGCGATGACGCCGTGGAACCGCGGGGTCGTGCCGTTCGTTAGAAACAAACGGCGCTTATTTGTTTTGAGGACCCAAAGGGGGGGTCAAAGGAATGCCCGAGCTCAGCATGGAACATATTCAGGCGATCCTCCCTTTCATCGCAGTCGGCTTTTTTGCGCAGCTGATTGATGGCGCGCTCGGCATGGCATTTGGTGTCATCACCAACACCCTGTTGGTCAGCGTCATGGGTGTTCCACCCGCGCGCGCGTCTGCCAGCGTTCACCTCGTCGAAACGTTCACGACGGCAGCGTCGGCGATCAGCCACACACTTCACAAGAATGTGAACTGGACCCTCTTCGCGCGCCTTGTCATTCCGGGCATGATCGGCGGGATCACAGGGGCTTACATACTGTCGAACATCGACGCAAAAGCCGCGCGCCCGTTCGTCATGGCCTATCTCGCCTGCATCGGCGTTTATCTGCTGTGGCGCGCCTGGCAGATGAGCCATAACCACGTTCATAAAGCCGCGAAAGTCGTTGAGCCGCTGGGCCTTATCGGCGGATTCCTTGATGCTGCAGGCGGCGGCGGTTGGGGTCCGGTTGTGACATCCAACCTGCTCGTTCAGGGCACCGAACCCCGCCAGACCATCGGCACCGTGAACACCGCCGAATTCTTCCTGACGACGGTGATCTCACTGACGTTCATCGCGACCATCGGATTGGAAGCCTTCACGGTCGCCGCTGTCGGCCTCACCATTGGCGGTCTGCTCGCAGCGCCACTGGGCGCCGTTCTTGCCAAGCGCATTCCGGCCAAGCGGCTGATGTATATGGTTGGAACGATCCTGACCGCGACGAGCCTGTTCAGCCTTTACAAAGCGCTCAGCTAGGACGCCTCACTGCCCGCAATAGGCTGGGAGTACGATAGGGTCCTCACCTTTGGTGCGCCACTCGCCATCCGTCAGCAGATAGGAACGGCCAATCGCCACGCGCTTTTGGAGCGTTTCGCAACCGACGGTTACAGCAACATCCCGCACGGTCACACCGCGCTGCGTCGCGAGTTTGGTATAGACGTCACGCCGCTTGATGTTGATCGCGTCAACTTCGTCACGAAGCTCACCAGATGGCGTGCTGCGAAAGCCGAGATAGCCATCCGCCTGTTCACCAACCTCACCACTAGACAGCGCGGCGCTGACCGCTCCGGCAGACTGGGCGTAGGCGATGCCAGCGGCACCCACGACAAGGACGGCGGCCCCTGCGAGCGCGAGAGTTTTACGAGAAAGCGTCATTGCGGAAACAGCTCCGGATTGTTGTTCACAAGGTCTTCTGCATCCTTCTTCAGGGTGAGGACGACCTCTTGCTTGATGTTGACGTTCAGGTTGATCTCGATCGGTTTGTCCGGAGCCTGAATCTGCACGCATCCGGCCAAAAGAGCGGAAGCGGCGAGAGCCAGAAGGAGGGAAGCCTTTTTCATAATCCCCGGGTTCGCATCTGATCGTCTGTGCGTCAACAACGTCTTCCTTATTGCTTCGGCCCGCTTTCGGGGGCCTGAACGGGATTGGTGGGTTTACGTTCATCTTGTGGCAGCGGTTCTAACCGCGGAACCATGCGATTTATAAGGATCGACGGGTCGTTAAAGCTGCGCGTCATATCAAAAAGCTGTCGGAATTTGGCGGTAATCGTCACGTTGAAAATGAAGGGCAGATTTGTCGCACCCAAAATCTTGATGGGCAGCTTTGTGCGCCCGCCGTCAATCGGCGCTTGATTGACCCCGGCAAAACTGATGCGCGTGACAACATCCCCGTCAATCGCGCCGTTCAGGTCGATGGCCAGCCGATCATATTTCATCGACTTCAGCGCATCAAAGGCGAAGCGGCCCATCAGGCCAATATTCTCGTTCGACACCTGGCCGACATAAGACAGCGTGCCGCCCCCTCGCGCAACGATGCGGCCGCCTTCGATGCGGCCGCCCTGATCATCAAACACCATCGGCAACGCGCCATCGAAGCGACCGGTGGCTGCGACATTCTCAAACTCCATAGCCGCAATGAACCGCGCGGCATCCAGCCCCTCCACCCGGAAGGTCAGGTGCCGTGCGGAGGCCGTCGACATGTCGAGCGTTGTCGGGTCCAAAACCAGAGACCCGCCCGCAAAGGGCCAACGCCCGCCATCCACTTGGACGCGATATCCCGGCAACAGGCGGTAAGTGATCGCCCCGTCTGTCACGGAGATGCCCGGATTGACGTTGGCGATTACGACCTTCTGGTCGGGTGCCGTCACAAGCCCCAGCAGATCAACAAAGGCGATCTCTCCCTTGAGCCCCTCAACCGGGCCAAAGGCCGCCGCGAAATTCAGCCCGGCCGTCCGGAAGCGCCCAGTGCTTGTCACCGCATCGCCGGACCAGTCGATATGGCCCGTCCCGTTGACGCTGCCAAAGACATTGGCGACGACACCCAATGTCCTGGGGGTGATCGCCTCCGGCTGAAGGCGGTCTCCAAAAGTGAGGTTGGCAACGTTAAGGTCGGCCACGCCAATGCCCGAGGACAAATTGTGGCGGAAGGTCACGCCGGCAATGCCCGCCCCACTCTTGGGTTCGCGCAGCACGGCGGTTCCATCGACCTTTCCGTTGACCAATCTCAGCGCGATGGTATCGGCCAAAAGCGGCAGGAAGCGGCGATCCGGGTCGGTATCAGAAACCGTCGCCTGCCCGCCAAGGTTCAGCACCCCACGCGCAAAGCGCCAAGGCCCGGAGGCAGATGAAAGGCGCAACGGCACATTGCCAATTTGCCCGCCTGCCCCTTCAAAATTGCCGGACACCCCCGCCTGCGTGCTGCGTCCCGAAATCGCCTCAGCCGAAAGCAGGCTTCGACGCGAAGCATCCCCCACCTGCGCCGTCACCCCCGTCAGGCTAAAGTTGCCGTCTCTAAGCCCATAATGCGCGCGGCTTGCGGTGAGGCTCATCGGAGAGGTGCCAAGCGCACCTTTCAGACGCAGTTTGGGGATATCGAGCGACGTCGCTGTTAGACAGGCGTTGAAGCGGGTTTGCCCCAGACGCAGCGCGTCAAGCGTGAGGGCGCGGAACGAAACCGACTGACACCCTATGGGCAATGCCTGCCCTGCACGTATGCGCACCGGCACGACCAGCCCGCTTATCCGGCCGCTTCCCAAGGGGCCGTCAACTGTGGCGACTGTATCGAAGGAGATGCTTTTGGGCGCAATGCCAAAGCGGGCCGGTGCCAGCGTCAGGCGTGAGCCCTTTGCGACATAGGGCCGGAAGGTGATGGTGCCGCCCCGCCCGTTGAGCAGCGCGGTCCCGCCCGGAAGGCCGCCGCCGCCGAACCGCGCAAGGCCTGACAGCCGGAGCCCGCCTTCATCGAGAACGACGCTCTTTTCGCCGGGTAGCAGCAGGCTCGCGCCGCTGGCACTGGCCAACGCGACGTCCGACAGTGCGAGTGCACCCACGCCATCGACATAGCTCGCCTCGACATCCCCATGCCCGCCAATGCCTTTGCCCAAAGCTGAGATCGCTGCGGCCAATTGCCGTGCGGCCGGGGTGATGGGCGTTCCATCCGGCAGCGCGCCCAATTGCGCCGCAGCTTTCTTGGTCAAGCCACCAGTAAAGATCCGGGCGGCACGCACCTGCCCTGAAAAGATCGTGCCACGCGCACCCAATGTCGTCTTGCCGGAGAGCCGTACGCGTGAGGCTGTCATGTCTGCCGCCGCCAGCGAACCTAAAAGGATATCGACATCGGCGTCGGTCTTCCGGGCGTCTCCACGAAAGTCCACTTGCGCCTCGGTGCCGCCGATCTTCACACCCGGCATCGCGGATGACAGTAAGCGAACGGCTCCTTTACCCCGCCAATCCGCCATATCCTCGGCGATACTGGCATCCAGCGAGATATCCGCCGTTTTTCCCGACATCTTGCCACAGGCCAAGTCGGCGAAGCGAACAGGTCCTTTGAAGGTCGGGCGGCGACCAACCACCGACAAATCGCCATAAACAGTTACATTCGTTGCACCGCAGGTCGCGTCGCGGGCAAGGCGCGGCGCAACAAGGGCAAGCTTCCCCTCAAATCCGCCCTGTAAATCACCCTGCCCGTCCAGCTTGCCCGCCAATTGGCCAAAGGGCGTATCGAAGCGCAGGCGCGCATCCTCCAAAGACAGGTCAATATCGGGCAAGCGAAACGGAGCGCCCGCGGACTTTGGCAGCAGCCGATCCATCGCGCCGAGCGAGAGGGCTCCATCGACAAGGCGACCATGAAGCCGGATACCACCTGCCCGCACCGCGCGCACGGTTAGGCCTGACAGGCTTGGCCCCACATCAATTTCCGCCCAATCGGCTGTCAGGTCTGGGTTCTTGGGATCTCCAATGCGGATGTTTTCAAGCCGCTGGCGTCGCGTCTCAATCGCGCGGATGTCATAGTCGGCAGTAACGCCGCGCTCTTGCAGATACCCGTCAATCGCGTCGCGCGCGATCGGCTCACGGTAACTCCATACCGCAACGACAGCCGCAGCTCCGCCGCCCGCCAGTGCGAGCGATGCATATTTGACGCCGGGTCGAACCGCCATAACTCCTACCAAGCCGCTTTATGGGCCGTGATCAAGCGCAATTGCGCAACTTCAGCTCCCAAGTTAGCCTATCGCTGATGAACGGGGAAACAACCGATGGCACAGGCCACCGCGCGCGTCTGCGTAAGCGGTTGATTGAAGGCGGCGGCGATGCCCTGTTGGATCACGAACTCATTGAATATCTTCTGGCTTTGGCCATTCCAAGGCGCGACACAAAGCCGCTGGCGAAAAAGCTGCTGCATGAATTTGGCGGCATTGGCGGGCTTCTGACAGCGGATGGAGAATCACTCGCGCGCAGTGGTGGCTTGAGTGAGACGGCGGTCGCTGCCCTCAAGATTGTTCAGGCCGCGACCCTGCGCATGTTGAGTGACCCCATCCGCAACCAACCGATCCTGAGCAACTGGCAGGCGCTTCTGGACTATCTGCGCGTCGACATGGCCGCGCTCACCATAGAGCGGGTCCGCGTGCTGCACCTCAATTCGCGGAACATGCTGATCCGCGATGAGGTGATGTCTGAAGGCTCCATCGATCAGGCGGCGGTCTATGTCCGCGAGGTCATCCGGCGCGCGATCGACCTTGGCTCTGTGGCGATCATTCTGGTCCACAATCACCCGTCGGGCGATCCATCCCCCAGCCGCGCCGACATCCAGCTGACCAAGGATATTGCCGAAGCCGGAAGGCGGCTGGGCATCGTCGTCCACGACCATATCATCATCGGCGCAGACAAGCACACGTCCCTGCGCGCGGCTGGATTGATCTGAACTGACCTGCCGTCGGCTGAAATGCGGCGGTTTAGTAAAGCAACATCGGCATACCCTCTATGCCAACCAATGAGGCACGATAGGTCCGGGGATCATAAAGGGCGGACACGTCGACCGACTTGCGCTGCTCCAGCAACGTCGCAATCGGCACATGAGTGTAGTTGCCACCTTTCAGGGCCACCATCCGCCCTGCCTGCCCGCTGTGAAGCAACTGGACGGCCAGCGCCCCAAAGGCAAAGCCCACCATGCGGTCGACGGCATCCGGAGCGCCGGACCGCATCAGATAAGCCAGTTCCTGAACGATAGTGCCCTGCCCCGTCCGGCTAGACACTTCGTGGGCCAGTCGCTGGCCGATGCCTTCCTGTGTGCGGTCACTGGCGGACTTGCCAATCTCTTCGCCAAGGCCTTCATCGCCCTTGATTGTCGCGCCTTCGGAGACGACGCACATGGAATAACTTTCAGGGTTAGAGCGCTTATCCGCTTCTAACAGCGGGATCAGCACGTCCAGATCGATTGGCACTTCCGAAATCATCGTCCGGTCCACCTGTGCCAAAAAGCCGGACATCAGCGCCGTCTCGCCTGAGCGCCGCCCGAAGAGTTCCACAATTGCAATGCGTTCATGGCTGGCCGCCGTCGTGCGCAGGGCATTGATCGCCTCGACCGAGCGGCTGATCGCAGTTGAAAAGCCAATGCAGTAATCGGTGCCGAACACATCATTGTCCATCGTCTTTGGGATGGAGATAACAGGCACGCCCAAGCAGGACAGATGTGCCGCGAAGCGCAGCGTTCCATCCCCGCCCATCGCGCAGACCGCATCGATGCCAAGCGCGGTGAGCTTTTCAAGCACCTCTTGACTGCGATCCCCTTCGGGTCGCGTGCGCGGATCAAGGCGAGAGCTGTGCAGCATCGTGCCGCCGACCCGATCCACCCCGCGCACCGTCTCCCGACCAAGCTCGATCAGATTCTCAGTGCGGCTCAATGCGCTTGTGGGATCGACATCCAACAACCCCTGCCAGCCGCGGCGGATCCCCGTCACTTGCCAACCCAAATCCAGCGCGGACAGCGTGATGGAACGGATACAGGCATTAAGCCCCGGCACATCGCCACCGCCTGTCAGAATCCCAATACGCATCCTGCGTCCCTTCCGATTGCCGCCCCTGCCCCTTCCTGCTAGCGGCACGTCGAAACATCAAGCCACAGGACTGCCCATGATTCCCCGCTATGCCCGCCCCGAGATGGTCAAAATCTGGGAGCCCGAGACCCGCTTCAAAATCTGGTTCGAAATTGAGGCGCACGCGACCGATGCGTTGGCAGAGCTGGGCGTTGTGCCAAAGTCCGCCGCCAAGGCGCTGTGGGACTGGTGGGCGACCAACCCGACGATCGACGTCGCCGCCATTGATGCCATCGAAGCCGTCACCAAACATGATGTGATCGCCTTCCTCACATGGGTTGCAGAAAATGTGGGCGAAGAAGCCCGCTTCATGCACCAGGGCATGACGAGCTCCGACGTGCTTGACACATGCCTGTCCGTGCAGATGACGCGTGCCTCCGATATTTTGCTCGCCGATCTCGACGCATTGCTGGAGGCGATCAAGCGCCGCGCCTTTGAACATAAGATGACGCCCAGCATCGGCCGCAGCCACGGCATTCACGCAGAACCCGTCACCTTCGGCCTGAAGATGGCGGAAGCCTATGCCGAATTCTCACGCAACCGGGAACGGCTGGTTGCCGCGCGCAAGGACATTGCGACCTGCGCGATTTCCGGCGCGGTTGGCACATTCGCCAATATCGATCCGCAGGTTGAAGAACATGTCGCGGCCAAGCTGGGCCTCGCGGTTGAACCTGTCTCCACACAGGTCATCCCGCGCGACCGCCACGCCATGTTCTTTGCGACTTTGGGCGTCATTGCCTCGTCGATTGAGCGTCTGTCGGTCGAAATCCGCCATTTGCAGCGCACTGAAGTTCTGGAAGCGGAAGAATATTTCTCGCCCGGCCAGAAGGGCTCATCGGCCATGCCGCATAAGCGCAATCCGGTGCTGACTGAAAACCTGACGGGCCTTGCCCGCATGGTCCGCAGCTATGCCCTTCCGGCGATGGAAAACGTGGCGCTCTGGCATGAGCGCGATATCAGCCACTCTTCGGTGGAACGCTATATCGGCCCGGATGCAACCATCACGCTCGACTTTGCGCTCGCGCGGCTGACCGGCGTCATCGACAAGCTGCTCGTCTATCCGGAGCGGATGCAGAAGAACCTCGATAAGATGGGCGGCCTTGTCCACTCCCAGCGCGTTCTGCTCGCCCTCACCCAGGCTGGCGTCAGCCGCGAAGACTCCTATCGTCTTGTGCAGCGCAACGCGATGAAGGTCTGGGAGTCTGATGGGCAGCTCTCGCTCATGGAGCTTTTGAAGGCGGATCCAGAGGTGACAGCAGCGCTTTCCGTGCAGGAGATCGAGGACAAATTCGACCTCGGTTATCACCTGAAGCACGTTGATACGATCTTCTCACGCGTGTTCGGTTAGTTTCTCAAATTAATCCATTTGCAACCTTTGATTGCATTTACTGCAATCGTGGTTGTTTAAGTTGCGTTTGAAAATCTTTGTTGCAGCGCACAAATGCAATCCGTGACGGCGGCACATCGCCATCGTCTGCAACAAAGGAAACTAGCAATGACCTACGTAACACGCGTAGCGAGCGTTGCCATTGCTTTGATGATCCAAGGTATCACCTACGGAATTATCACAGGCGCCTAACAGGCTCGCTATATTTCCACAGACAGGAAGGCCCGCCGGATCGCTCCGGCGGGCCTTTCCTTTTGGATCCTACAGAAGCGCCCTTTACTCCCTAAGATCGTCCCACATGTCCTTCAGCTTTGCAAAGAAGCCTGTGCTTTGCGGGCACTCATCGCCTGTCTCGGTCTCACGGAAAGCTTCCAGAAGGTCCTTCTGCTTTGCGGTCAACTTCGTCGGTGTCTCGACTTCAATCTGAACGACAAGATCGCCCATGCCCCGGCTGTTCAGCACCGGCATCCCTGCCCCGCGCTGGCGCAGTTGCTTGCCGGACTGGATACCGACGGGAATGCGGATTTCATGTTCAACGCGGTCCAGCCCCGGCACGGTGATGCTGCCGCCAAGTGCCGCCGTCGTGAAGCTGATCGGCACCTTACAGAACAAGGTTGAGCCATCCCGCTGAAACACGGAATGGCGCTTCAAATGCAGGAAGATATAGAGATCACCGGCAGGGGCGCCACGCGCGCCGGCCTCCCCCTCGCCTGACAGGCGGATGCGGGTGCCGTCATCGACGCCTTTTGGAATGTTGACGGAGAGCGTCTTGGGCTTTTCCACGCGGCCTTCGCCACGGCAGCTGTTGCAGGGATCGGCAATAACCCGGCCCGCCCCCTGGCATTTCGGGCATGTCCGCTCAACGACGAAGAAGCCCTGTTGTGCCCTGACCTGACCATGGCCACCGCACGTGCCGCAGGTCGAGGCCGACGTGCCGGGCTTTGCGCCTGATCCGCCACAGGGATCACAAAGGGCAGAAACTTCGACCGAAACCTCAGTCTGCTTACCGTTAAAGGCTTCTTCCAGAGTGATCTCGAGATCATAGCGCAGATCGGCGCCACGCTGTGGCCCGCGCTGGCGACCACGGCCACCGCCCATGAATTCCCCGAAGATATTCTCGAAAATATCGGTGAAGCCACCAAAATCCTGTGGGCCACCGCCGCCGCCATTCTGGAAGGCCGCCTTGCCGTACTGATCATAAGCCGCACGCTTTTGCGGGTCTTTCAGGACATCATAGGCCTCACTGATCGCCTTGAATTTGGCTTCAGATTCAGCACAGCCCGGATTTTTGTCCGGGTGAAAACGCATGGCGAGCTTGCGATAAGAGGACTTAATCGTCCCGTCGTCCGCGGTACGCTCAACTTCAAGAAGTTCGTAATAGTCGTCGGACATGCCA
Organism: uncultured Sphingomonadales bacterium; assembly: GCA_903839675.1. GTDB lineage: Bacteria > Pseudomonadota > Alphaproteobacteria > Sphingomonadales > Sphingomonadaceae > Aquisediminimonas. Next base: position 32,704 of record CAIMDB010000007.1, on the reverse strand, counting down.
CCCCCGGCCAAAGTCCCCGCTCGCCCTGAGCCTGTCGAAGGGCTTTTTTCCCTTTGCGCGACCGCCCTTTAGAAAGGGCAGTGCTTCGACACGCTCAGCACGAGCGGTGTTTGGTGGGCCTTAGCCCTTGTTTTCGTCCACTTCCGAGAATTCGGCATCGACCACATCATCATCCTTCGGCGCATCAGCACTTGGGGATGCAGAGTTGGCCTGCTCCTTCTCGTAAATCGCCTGACCAAGCTTCATGGCAACTTGCGCCAGCGCCTGAGCTTTGTACGTCATCGCGGTGGGATCACCGCCTTCGACGGCAGCCTTGGTTTCGGCGATGGCCGCTTCGATTTCAGACTTCAGCGCGTCGTCCACCTTGTCGCCATTGTCGGCAAGCTGACGCTCCGTCGTGTGGATGAGGCTTTCCGCATTGTTCTTCGCTTCAGCCGCTTCACGACGCTTCTTATCTTCTTCGGCAAACTGCTCGGCATCGCGGACCATCTGATCGATATCGTTATCGGTAAGACCGCCCGATGCCTGGATCTTGATCTGCTGTTCCTTACCCGTGCCCTTATCCTTGGCGTGGACAGAAACGATGCCGTTGGCGTCGATGTCGAACGTCACTTCAATCTGCGGCACACCGCGCGGTGCGGGTGGAATGCCGACGAGATCGAACTGGCCCAGCGCCTTGTTGTCGGCCGCCATTTCACGCTCGCCCTGGAAGACACGGATCGTCACGGCCTGCTGATTGTCTTCAGCAGTCGAGTAAACCTGCGACTTCTTGGTCGGGATCGTCGTGTTGCGGTCAATCATACGCGTGAACACGCCACCCAGCGTTTCAATGCCGAGTGACAGCGGCGTCACGTCGAGCAGCAGCACGTCCTTGACGTCGCCCTGCAGAACACCGGCCTGAATGGCCGCGCCCATGGCCACGACTTCGTCCGGATTGACGCCGGTGTGCGGTTCCTTGCCGAAGAAGTCCTTCACGACTTCACGGACGCGCGGCATACGGGTCATCCCGCCGACGAGCACGACTTCATCAATCTCGCTCGACTTCACGCCTGCGTCGGCCATCGCCTTCTTGCAGGGTTCCAGCGTCCGCTTGATGAGGTCTTCAACCAGACGCTCCAGATCAGCACGTGTGATCGACTTGACGAGGTGCTTCGGGCCCGACTGGTCTGCCGTGATGAACGGCAGGTTCACTTCGGTCGTCTGCGCCGAGGACAGCTCGATCTTCGCCTTTTCCGCAGCTTCCTTCAGACGCTGCAGCGCAAGCTTATCGTTGCGCAGGTCAATGCCTTCGGCCTTCTTGAAGTCGTCCGCGAGGAACTCGACAATCTTGGAGTCAAAGTCTTCACCGCCCAGGAAGGTGTCGCCATTGGTCGACTTCACTTCAAACACACCGTCGCCGATTTCGAGGACCGAAATGTCAAACGTGCCGCCGCCAAGGTCATAAACAGCAATGGTCTTGCCGTCATTCTTGTCGAGGCCATAGGCAAGTGCCGCCGCCGTCGGCTCGTTGATGATGCGCAGCACTTCAAGGCCGGCAATCTGGCCGGCATCCTTGGTCGCCTGACGCTGGGCATCGTTGAAGTAAGCCGGAACGGTGATGACCGCCTGCGTGACCGTTTCACCCAGATAGGCTTCTGCGGTTTCCTTCATCTTCTGGAGCGTGAAGGCCGAAATCTGCGACGGCGAATAATCGCTGCCGCCCGCTGTCACCCACGCATCGCCATTCTTGCCCTTGGCAATGGTGTAGGGGACGAGCCCCATGTCCTTCTTGGTCATCGCGTCATCAAAACGACGACCGATGAGACGCTTCACAGCGAAAATGGTGTTTTCTGGATTGGTGACTGCCTGACGCTTTGCTGGCTGGCCGATGAGGCGCTCGCCATCCTTTGCAAAGGCGACGATCGACGGCGTGGTGCGTGCACCTTCCGCGTTTTCGATTACCTTTGGCGTGCCGCCTTCCATGACAGAAACGCAGCTGTTGGTGGTACCCAAATCGATCCCAATAACTTTACCCATAGTCTTGCTTCACCCCGGTATGGAATTGAGGCCGTGTCTCTCCCCTCAGATCGAAACGGCCAGTTGGTTCGAGACGCGATATAGGAAGCGATTTCCGGGCTACAAGGTTCTGATCGCATGCTTCTTGACAAGCGGTGTGCTGCCCCCCCCATAAGCGGCATGTTCCAGCGCGCCCGATGCGCCTGAGGGAGATGTTTGATGCGCCAATTTTCGCCAGTTCTTGCGGCTTTTTCACTATTGGCCAGTTGCAACGCGGCCCCCGACGCGGCGGTGACCGACGCGAGCGTCCGCCTGCCGGCTGTGAAAGGAAATCCCGGCGCGGCCTATTTCACGCTCCACGGCGGCGAAAAAGATCGGACGCTGGTGAAAATCACCAGCCCCGTTGTCGGCAGCGCGGAAATGCATGACATGAAAACCGAAAACGGGATGGCCATGATGGTGCCCATCGAAGGCGGCCTGCCCGTGCCGAAGGGCGCCACCATCTCCTTTCAGAGCGGCGGCAAGCATGTGATGCTGTATGATCTGAAGCCGGATTTGAAAGCGGGTGACGCCATCGCGCTGACGTTTGAGTTCGCCGACGGATCAAAGGAAACCGCATCCGCAAAGGCCATCGCGGCAGGTGGAGAGGGTGAGCACAGCCATTGATCGGACGCGGCCTAACCCGTGCTGAATGTCGATTGGCAGAGGGTGTCTTCGGCGCTGCCATAAATTATGATGCTGTCCGTCTTGTCCAAGGCAAATGGTGGTGGTTCCAGCCGCGTCGCATCGTCATGGCGCCGCGCGGGCGCATCCATTTCCACCCGCACGGCCAGCATTATTGCGATGATTTCTGCGCAACGGACCTATCTGAGCAGGGCCTGTTTATCCACGAGATGACGCATGTCTGGCAGCATCAATCCGGCATCAACCTGCTGCTGCGGCGTCACCCCTTTTGCCGCTATGACTATGTGCTGCGGCCCGGCTGGCCGCTCCATCGCTATGGCATTGAACAACAAGCTGAAATCATACGCCATTATTTCATGCTGAAATCCGGTTTCCCGCTTGCAGGCGCGCCGCCGATTGATCAGTACCGGTCCATATTGCCCTTCAAACCCATCTCACAGAATCCTTAGGAGAGACCCCATGCAGCACCGCCGCCTTGGCAAGAGCGCCATCTACGTGTCCGACATCTGCATGGGCACGATGACCTTCGGCAGTCAGACTGACGAACCCACGGCCTTCCGCATATTGGACCAGTGCCTTGATGCGGGCATCAACTTCTTCGACACGGCCGAGGGCTATCCCGTGCCGCCCGATGCGAAATGGGTGGGCCGTACGGAAGAATTTGTCGGCCGCTGGATGAAGACCAAGGACCGCGATGCCATCATCATGGCGACCAAGGTGTCAGGGCCGAGCCACACATGGTTCAAATCCCCCAAGCGCGCAGGGATGACCACGCTGGACCGGCACAACATCACCAAGGCCGTTGAAGACAGCCTGCGCCGCCTCCAGACCGATTATATCGACCTGTATCAGACGCATTGGCCGGACCATGGCACGCCCTATGAAGAGACGATGGAAACGCTCGATGAGCTCGTCCGCGCAGGCAAGGTGCGCATCCTCGGCTGTTCCAACGAAACCAGCTGGGGCCTGATGAAGTCTATCCAGGCTTCCGAACGCGTGGGGGCCGCGCGCTATCAGACCATCCAGAACAATTTCAGCATGAACAACCGCCGCTTCGAAGATGAGCTGGCGCAGGTCTGCCGTGAAGAAGGCGTCAGCCTCATCCCCTATTCCCCGCTCGCAGGCGGCGTGCTCTCCGGCAAATATCAGAAGGGCGCAACGCCGGAAGGCGCGCGTTTCTCCCGCTATATCCAGTTGGGCGGACGACAGGCGACCATGGCCAACCGCTTCGTCAACGAAAAGGCACTGGCCTCGACCGAACGCTATATGGCGCTCGCTGATCAGGCGGGCATGGATATCGTGACGATGGCGACCGCCTGGTCCAAGCAGCATGACTTCGTAGCGTCGACGATTGTTGGCGTGACGACGGAGGAGCAGGTTGCTGCCATCCTCGCGGCGGCAGACCTTGTTCTGCCGGATGATCTGATGAAGGCGATCTACAAGGTTAGCCGGGAAATCATGTACCCGATGGGCTAGTCCTGCCGGTCTCGCTCTTCCTGTTCGCGATTGGCCTGTTCACGGCTGGCTTGGGCAATATGTCGCCTGAGCCAGCCGAACAGCATCAGATGCGCACCGACGATCAGCAGCACGACAATCAGGATGATGCGTTCGGGGCTCATGCCTCAGTCCTCCAAAGCCGCGCGTGAGGCTTCCCAATTGCGCCCATCAAACGCCCTGATCGTCGGCGTCAGGCCATGTCCTTCGTCAACACAGCGAAAGTTGACGCTCCACGCCTCGGGATGCGAGCGCGGCTGATAGAAACTCTTAATCCCGCAGGTCTTGCAAAACAGATGCTCCGCCGCGCCGCTGCCGAAGCGATAGGAGGTAAGTGCTTCTTCTCCCGACAGCAGCTCAAAGTCCGCATGTGGCACGATCAGGTGTAGAAAACCTGTTTTCGCACAGATTGAGCAGTTGCAATCGAGCAGCTCGATATCGGGCATGGGCATGGAAAGGCGAAACTTCACCGCGCCGCAATGGCAGCTGCCGGTCGCGCGCCAAACTGTCACTGACTAGCCAGCCCCTTCAGATAGGCCGAAAACTCCGGGTCCATGCCGAGCGTGTCGATGAGCGGCACGATAGCGCGTACGCCATGCCCTGCGTTGGTCATTAAAACAGCGGCCTCGCCCGTGGAGGGGATGGCATAAGCAATGGTAAACTCGCCTTCGTCATTGCCCGTATGCATCATGACGGTCTTCGCGCCGAATTCGAACAGCTGCCAGCCAAGGCCGAAGCCTGATCGTGTCGGGCAAACGGCCTTGATGGCTGGCGGACATTGTGTGCCCTTGTCTCCCGTCTGGATATGGCGCTGCTCAGCGAGCACCCCCTTTGTGAGCCCTTTGCCGGACATGGCCGCCTGCAAGAACCGCGCATAGTCAGTCGGCGTGGTGTAAACGTCGTCAGATCCCAGCGGCTCTTTCTGGATGCTGGGCTGGATGTATTTGCCATTGGCAAAGGGCTGCGCGACAGGGCCTGCAAACCAAGGCTGCTCGGTATAGGCCGTGCTTGTCATGCCCAGCGGCTTCAGCACATATTTTTGCGCCAGCACGTCAAGGCGCTTGCCTGTGATCTTCTGCGCATAGGCAACGAGATACTCTATCCCCTCGCCCGAATAGCCGTAATTCGTGCCGGGATCGAACTTGAACACCAACTTGCCATCGCGCCAGTTGGGGAACCCAGTCTGGTGGCTCATTGATAGACGCGGCGTGAGCAAACTGATGCGCGGATCACTGGCAATGTCAGGATCAACCCACGCGTCTGCCATCCGGTCATCAAGACCCAGTTTGCCCTTGCTGATCATGGTCAGAATCACAGTCGCAGTGATCGGCTTGGCCAGCGAAGCGGTATTGTAAAGCGTGCGTGTCGAGGCCGGAACGCCTGGGCTTTGCTCGCCCCAAGCGCGGGTGAGGATCGGCTTACCCTTGCGCAGGATAACAATGGAGAGGCTGGGAACGTCTGCCGCGCGCAGCACACCGGGGACTTGTGCGTCCAATCGGTTCGCAAGCGCCAGACCCTCATGAGTGGGTTCGGAAAAAACTGGCGCTGGCATAGCAACAGACGCACATGCCAATGCCACAGCAAAGTGAACTACAGGCTTCATAAGGACAGGCTAGTCACCCCGTCCCCACTTGTCCAACGCCATCACTCCACTGTCACCGACTTCGCGAGATTTCGCGGCTGATCCACATCCGTCCCCTTGGCCACCGCCACATGGTATGCGATCAGCTGCACAGGCACCGCATAGACGAGCGGCGCGATGAGCGGGTGGACCTTGGGCATCTCGATGGTCGCAAGACACCCCTCGCCCGCTTCGGCCAAGCCTTCGGCGTCGGAGACGAGGATGATCTTGCCGCCACGTGCACGGACTTCCTGCATGTTGCTGACGGTCTTTTCGAACAGCGGACCGGAAGGCGCGAGGACGATGACGGGCACCGCCTCATCAATCAGCGCGATGGGGCCATGCTTCATTTCGCCTGAGGCATAGCCTTCGGCGTGGATGTAGCTGATTTCCTTGAGTTTGAGTGCCCCTTCCAGCGCGAGCGGATAGTCCGGCCCGCGTCCCAGATAGAGGACGTCGCGCGCGGGGGCGATCAGCGGGGCAAGCTCGGCGATTTCGGCATCATGGGCCAAGGCTGCATTGAGCGCGGCAGGTACTTCGGTCAGGTGATGGACGACCTCCTGCTCTTCCGCCCTGCTCATCCGGCCCTTCACAACCGCCAGATGCGCGGCGAGTGCGGCCAGCACGGCCAACTGGCAGGTGAACGCCTTGGTCGAGGCAACGCCAATTTCAGGGCCTGCGTGGGTGGGCAGCAGCAAGTCTGCTTCGCGCGCCATGGAACTGGTCGGCACATTGACGACGACGGCAATCTTCTGCCCCTGCGCCTTGCTGTGGCGGAGCGCGGCGAGTGTGTCTGCTGTTTCTCCCGATTGTGAAATGAACAGTGCAAGGCCGCCCGCCTCCAGCACCGGATCGCGGTATCGAAACTCCGACGCGAAATCCAAATCGACCGGCACGCGGGCAAACTGTTCAAACCAATATTTGGCGACCATCCCGGCATAATAGCTCGTGCCGCACGCGACAATGGTGATGCGCTTGATGGTGGACAGGTCAAAATCCATCTGCGGCAGGGCGACCTGCTGTTCAACCGGGCGGATATAGCTTTGCAGCGTCTGCGCGACGACTGTCGGCTGCTCAAAGATTTCCTTCTGCATGAAGTGGCGATACGGCCCCTTCTCAACAGCCGCCGCCGTCACGCCAGAGGTCGTGATTTCGCGGGTGACCGGCTTATTGTCCTTGTCGAAGACTTCTGCCCCACCGCGCGTCACGATCACCCAATCGCCTTCATCAAGATAGGCAATCTTCTGCGTCAGCGGCGCCAGCGCCAGCGCGTCGGAGCCGAGATAGGTTTCCCCCTCCCCATAACCGACAACCAATGGCGATCCGAGGCGAGCCCCGATCAGCATGTCCGGATGCTGGCGGAAAGCGATGGCGAGCGCAAATGCACCGCGCAGCTTCGGCAACACAGCCTTGACCGCATCGACCGGAGACTTGCCTGCTTCGACCTCTTCAGACACCAGATGCGCGACAACTTCAGTGTCGGTCTCACTTTCAAAAACACGTCCGCGCGCCATGAGGGCGTCGCGGAGTTGCTTGAAATTCTCGATGATCCCGTTGTGCACGAGCGCGATCTCGCCCGTCGCATGCGGGTGCGCGTTGTTCGTGGTCGGTGCGCCATGCGTTGCCCATCGGGTGTGCGCGATGCCGACCTTGCCGGGTGCCGGATTTCCGGCGAGCTCCTTCACCAGATTGTTGAGTTTGCCCTCGGCCCGCCTGCGGATCAGCTGCCCGTCGAGAACAGTGCAGACCCCGGCGCTATCATAGCCGCGATATTCCATCCGTCGCAGCCCTTCGACGAGGCGATCCGCAACTTCTTCTTTCCCGACAATACCGATGATTCCGCACATTTATTTTGTTTCCTTCGGAGCTTTGTAAGGCACGCGGATACCCGGCATCTCGGCCGGGAAGTCCTTCGTATTTCTGGTGACCAAGATGCGACCCGACACCTGGGCCGATGCCAGGATAATCGCATCGGGCGATTTCAAAGATTTGCGCTGATGCCGGATGGCAGCTGCCCGCCGTCCGATTTCCTCGTCAATCTCGCACATGGCAAACAGCCGAAGGAACTCCTCAGTTTCCTTCGCGGCATCGTCGGGGACGCCGGACATCACTTCGATCCATGTCATGCGGCTAATCCACGCCCGCGTCACACTGCGCACTTCGGACCATGCAGCAGGCCGGTTGTGCAACATGTCGATGACGATGTTGGTATCGAAAAAGCGTTCGCTCACGCGGCTTTTGATTTCTTCTTAGGCGGCGTCAGATCGCTGACATCCGGCCATTCCCCTCGAAGATTACGTTCATATTCAAGGCCGTCCACAGTGGAGCCATGCCGCTCCCAAAGGCCGAAATACTTCTCGAAACCCTGCTTGCCGCTTGTCTCCAAATAGCTGGACACAGCCTCGCGCAGCACGGCCGCACGCGACTTGCCTTCACGCTTGGCGATCTCATCCAGTTTCCGAACATCTTCGGCAGGGACATCAACGAGGAATCTACCCATGATATACTGATATCATATCATGATATCATGTCAAGATCAGCCCCATCAGATCGCACATTGCACGACTTACTTTGCAATCCCTTAACGGAAGGGATTTGAAAACCGCGGATCACTGACAAAGGTTGCATCATTCAACGTCAGCATGAACGCAACAAGAGCCGCCTTATCTGCGACAGAAAGTCCCAATCGCTGAGGCACGCCACCCGGCCCACGCACACGGTTGTCGAGCGCCGGACCATCCTGGACACCGCTATTATAATGTTCCACCACGTCCGCCAAAGTCGAGAAGCGCCCATCATGCATGAAGGCCTTCGACAGACCGACATTTTTGAGGGAAGGAGATTTAAACAGCGTCCTTTCCCCCGCATCTAGGCCATTGCTCCGCGAACCCGCCGCCAAGGCAAAGGTCGGCGGCACATGGCAGGCGGCACATCCAGCCCCACCGCCCGCAGGACCCGTCATAAACAGTTGTCGACCCCGATCCTCTTGCGCCGTGAACCCGGGCAGCGTGACATTTAGGTTACGATTGGGGCCAGTAGCGCTGAACACCTGAGCATAGGCTGTGTCCCACCGGCTCGATGAGGAAATCATACTGCGTTCAAACTGCCCCAAGGCGTCCTGGATACGCGCTTCTGTGACGGTCGCACTGCCAAATACGAGCGTAAACAGCTCTTGATAATAGGCCAGCCCCTGCAATCGGGTGATCAGCGCGGGGATACCGCCCGCCTCAGCGTCCCACCCCATTTCAACGGGGTGGATAATCGGCTGGCTCGCCTGTGCCTCAACCGAGGCTGCACGACGGTCCCAAAACATCGTGCCGGGCTGCCAATAACGTATGTTGCCTAATCGCATGGCGTGGGCCGTCGTAAAAGCCGTTCCGGCAAAGCCAGTGCTAAACCGCACAGCATCATCAAAGCCAAATGCTTGGCGGTGGCAGGAAGCGCAGGAAACAGCCCCGTTAATACTCAGCTGCTTATCGTAAAAAAGTACCCGGCCAAGTGTCGCTCCGCGATCAGTTATGCTGGACCCGGCTGGCAAACTGTCGAGCGCCCGGACGGACCCGTCATAATAAGCGGGTAAGGTTGGTGCCGCATAATTCGCCAATGCGTTGACATCGATCGTCGTCACCGAGGCGACAGCGGAAGACGGCGGCGGAGGAGGGGGAGGCGATGGAGGTGGTGTCGTCGTCGTGGTTGCGCTTGTCACTGACTGGCCGGCTGTCGTGCTCCCACCGCCGCATGCCGCAAGGCTTAAACCCAAGCTCAGACCTATGGCCCAGGCCGAGCTCGCCTTAGCCAAGCTGTGCAAACTCACCTTTTCAATCGCCATTTATCCACCCCATATTTTCTTACTTTATAGGTGGTTAGACGAGATTCACTACCAATAGATTTCACCAAATAATAAGGCCATCTTGCTCGCATCTCGACGAGGTTCGGAGTCATGAAATCAAGTCAGGCTTTATGCAAAATCCAGTCCTAGCAAAGGAGGTGATAGCTCCGCCTTTGGACGCGCATTCGGTTGTTTCGCCAATCTGAAAACAACGGCCCCTCGCGAACAGCGGCACGAAGATTGCGACAGCCAGCCAGACCTGCGCTTTACTTCCCCGCCTTCTTCGCCGTCATCGCCTCCCGAAACCGCTTCGCCCAGCCGGGCTTTTCCTTCTGCTCCGGGCGGATCAGTGCGAGCGCATCGGAAGACACATCCGCCGTCACCGTGCTGCCTGCGCCGACGATCGCGCCAGCGCCGATCGACACCGGGGCGACGAGCGCGGAGTTGGAGCCAATGAACGCTCCCTCACCGATCACGGTCTTATATTTGAAGAAGCCATCATAATTACAGGTGATGGTCCCTGCGCCGATGTTCGCGCCCGCGCCGATCTCCGCATCGCCCAGATAGCTCAGGTGATTGGCCTTCGCGCCCTTGCCGAGCCGGGCCTTCTTCATCTCGACGAAATTGCCAATCTTTGACTTTTCTTCCAGCACCGCGCCGGGACGCAGACGGGCATAAGGGCCGACTTCCGCGCCGCTGGCGATCGTCGCGCCTTCGATATGCGAGAAGGCATGAATCACAACATTGTCCGCAATCGACACACCAGGGCCGAAAAAGACGTTGGGTTCAATCGTCACATCGCGACCGATGACCGTGTCGTACGCGAACCAGACGGTGTCCGGCGCGATGAGCGAGACGCCATCGTCCATCGCCTTGAGGCGACGACGCTTCTGCCATTCGCCTTCCATTTCCGCCAGTTGCGCACGGCTGTTGATGCCGGCAACGTCGAACGGATCCGTCGTCACCGCGACGCAGGCCCTTCCATCGGCATTGGCGATGTTCACGATATCGGTGAGGTAATATTCCTTTTGCGCATTATCGTCGGTCACCCGGGCGAGCAACGCGAACAAGTCCGCCGCCTTCACCGCCATCAGGCCGGAGTTGGACAATTTGACGGCCTTTTCTAGGTCCGTCGCGTCCTTCTGTTCGACCATCTTCACGATCTTGCCGCCCTCAACGATCACACGTCCATAGCCGGTCGGGTCTTCGGGTTCGAAGGCAAGGACGACCACCGCAGGCGCATCGTCGCCATGGAGTCGGTCGATCATCGTCTGCATCGTGGAGGTCGGCACGAATGGCACGTCACCGTAGAGGATGAGGACATCACCGGCGAAGCCGCTGAGCGCCGCTTCCGCCTGCTGGACCGCATGGCCTGTGCCCAGCTGCGGCTCCTGCAAAGCCAGTTCCGCCGTGCCCGTCAGCGCGGCTTCAAGCTGCTGCTTGCCGGAACCGACAATGACAACCTTCTTGGCGGGCTTCAGCGCTTCGACTGCGTCGAGCAGATGCATCAGCATCGGCCGCCCGGCGATCGGGTGGAGCACCTTGTGCAGGTCAGATTTCATGCGGGTGCCCTTGCCCGCAGCAAGGATGATGGCGGCTACGTCTGTCATAAGCGGCACTTGCCACCAAATTCTTGCCGTTTCCATAGCGGGACGCCAAGAGAACAGGATGACAGGGAAAATTCCGTTCAACATTGTCGGCTTTGATCTGGACGGCACCTTGCTCGATTCCAGTTTTGAGCTGGCGGAGTCGCTCAATCACGCGCTCAACTTTGGCGGGCGACCGGAGATTACAGGCTCGGTCAAACACTTGGTCGGCATGGGCGCGCGGCATATGCTGGAAATGGCACTCGCGCAGCAGGGCGAAGTGGACCGCGATGAGGTCCGCCGCCTGATGCCGGTCTTGATTGACCATTATGAGGCCAATTTAGGCAGCAACTGTCCGCCCTTTCCGGGGCTGATCAATACGCTCGACCAACTGGCGGGCACCGGCACAACACTGGCGGTCGTCACCAACAAATTTGAAAACCTTGCCGTCAAACTGCTCCGCAATGTTGGGATGCTTGACCGCTTTGCGACGGTCATCGGCGGGGACACGATGGGGCCGGGCCGCGGCAAGCCGATGGCTGACCCGATTGTTGAAATGATGGCACGCTGCGGCGGCGGTTCCGCTGTATTCGTCGGAGACAGCATCCACGATACCAGCGCCGCGACCGCAGCAGGCATCCCCAGCATCGCTGTCAGCTTTGGGTTTCTGCACCAGCCGGTTGAAGAGCTCGGCGCTACCGCCATAATCGACCATTATGACGATCTGATCCCAACGCTTCAGCGGATCGGCTGATGCCCCTTGCGCCATTTGGTGAACAAGTGGCGGGCGAGCATGAGCGGCGGCATCCTGATCCAATGGGAACGGAGGTAAAAGGCGAATCGTAGCAGCTTGGCGGTGTCTTGCCCCCAGCCGTTGCGAGCCAATAGCCGCCCTGTGTAGAACAAATCTCCCCGCCGCCCCTGCCAGGCGAGATAAGGATCCACCGGCGTTTCAAAGATGTGATGCGACAGCCGCAGCGCGCGCGAGACATAGCGTGTGACTTTGTGATGCCGAGACCGCGCCAAGAGCCGGTCCCAAAAGCCGTCGCTTTCGGCAAATTCGCGCAGCATCCGATCAATATCCCACAGATTGCGCAAGCCCCCTGACAAATCCCCATCGGCAAAGAGATGCAGCACGGCATGGATGACCATGTCTTCCGGGCAGAGCGTGGACAGCCCGTTGCCTAGATCAACCGCATCGCCGATCAGCGCTGCCGCATCCGGTCGTGCGCGGGCGGTGAGCGGCAGGATCGTGTGATGCACGTCGATCATCCGGTCGCGCGCTTTGTGGATCAGCGGCGGCAGCTCATGCATATGGTCGCGGTAATAGGCGTCGTCATAATCGTCCTGCTTCACCCATTCCCAACCGGCCGCAAGGAGCGCCGCTTCAGCATCGTCCATGCGATCGTGCGGCACGAGAATATCGAGATCCCCCACGAGACGCCCCCGGCCTGCGTCCATGCCGGCCGCGAGGTAAGCTGTGCCCTTCAACAAGAGCACAGGCAGCCCAAGGGGCGCCAGCGCCTGACGCGCCATCTCCGCCTCCCAAAGCGCCTGTCGCCGGTCGGTTTCCGCTGCACGTCGAGCCCGGTCGAGCACGCGCGCCGCCGTCTCCGGCACATCGAGCCCCGCCAAGCGATGCGCAAGCGTGCCCAAGAGGCGCTCGGCCTGCGCGATGGTCAGCATCGCCGTCCACTGATGGGGGCGCAGCTGCGCCGCGCGGGACGGGTCCGCCAGCACCCAGGCAAGGATGCGGGCATCCCTCATGTAAGCTCTGCCCACAGCTCATCGACCAGTGCCAGCGCGGTTTCTGTATCGGGATAATCGATCGCACAGGCGGGGATGCGCTGCACAAGATTGGTCAGCGCCTCAAAGCCTCGCTCGCCCAGCATCGTATAGTTGGTGGAGGCTTGGGTGAGCCGCACAAAGACTTCGCTTGGAGGCACGGGGCGAACATCACGCGCCAAGCCGAAGCGCGGGAACAGCAGCAAGGCCGGTTTCCCGCTCTCCCCCATGCGCCGGATGGCCTCGGTGGGTGGCTTCAGATGCCGGATATCGCCTTTGGGTGTGCCGACCATTTCGGGGCCAAGCCGCTCCGCTGCCACATGACGCAGCATCTCCGCCACCGCCTCGTTCTTCAGGCTGACAGGTCGCGGAAAGGGAAAGGCCAAGCCCGTCTCCGGCTCAATCAGGGCAAACTCATCGCCCATGAAGCGCCAACCCTTCTCACCCAGCAGCGCCGACAGCGTGGATTTGCCGGAGCCTGACTCGCCCGTCATCAGCAGCACCTTGCCATCGCGTTCCACGCTGGAGGCATGGAGCAGCAGAAAGCGGCGTTCGCCCATCGCGACTTGCAGGTTCATTGCCATTTCCGCCGCGAGCAGTCCGTGGGCGAGCGACGTCGGGACGGCATCGGGCAGCATAAAATCGCCCCGGATCGCGACAGAGGGGCGCACCCAGCGGCGCAGCGCGCTCACCGGCTCCAGCCGGACCGTGAAATCTGGAATGCCGTCTGCGGGCTTTGGATAATCGGCGTAAAGCCAATCCAGCGCGCGGATCGGCCCGGACCAGGCAGATCCTACACGAAACCCCACAGGGCCAACCTGAACCGTAAAGGCGCGCATCATGCGCGCGATACCAACCCCGCTTCGCAAAGCTCGTCAAGGCGTGCCGCAAGTGCAGATGCATTGTCGGGGGAACAATCGACCCCAAGAGCTGAAGCCAACCCTGCCACATCCAGCTGCTGTCCGGCCAAGGCGCGGATGATTTCAGGGGCAGGTTCCGCCAGAACATGCGTCATGCCGGACCGGCGGTGGTAGAGCGCCGTCAGGCCATCGAGCGGAATAATCTTGAACCCATCAGCGGGATCGGCCGAGAAAAGCAGCGTCACGCCTTAGCGCGGCATCTGGAGCGAGGCGTAGCAGGTAAATCCGCTCTGCCCCTGCTGCAGGCGGCGAATATACTTCACATAGGCCTGCGACTGATCATAGCTCGTGCCCGGCAACGTGCCGCCACGAAGCGCCCGCTTCACATCTTCACCCTTGAAAGGACGGTAAGAACCCGGGTACGACCCTGCCGTGCCGGTGGGCACAAGGCGGCCATCCGCCGCGATGCTCTGCCCCGCACCCTGCGGGCCGGGGACAGGAATTTCGCAATTGAGGATCGACCCAGCCGTCTGAGCAAGTGCGGGACGGATCGAAACGACGGTCGCAGCGCCAATGGCACCCAGCTGCAGCGCGCGGCGGCGCGACAGATCGGGCTGTCCTTTTTCGGTCTTCTGCTCAGTCATGGGATCACCCGGATACGCTTCACTTTGGGGAGCTTATTGCTCCGAATCGGTAAAAGTCCAACTAAAGCGGACACGTTAACGCTCTTTTGCGTCCCATGTTCGTCATATGCCTGCCGTAGCGTCGGCCATCAGCCGCTTGCCAAGACTGTAGCGCGCGCTAAGCAGCGGCCATCTTTCTTTTAAGGAGCAGGGAAATGACCATCGATTTTTCCGGCAAGGTTGCCATCGTCACCGGTGCCGGTGGCGGACTTGGCCGTGAGTATGCGCTTGAGCTCGCCCGTCGCGGGGCAAAGGTTGTCGTCAACGATCTCGGCGGTTCGCGCGATGGCACAGGCCATTCGGACGCCGCACTCAAGGTTGTTGAAGAAATCAAAGCCGCCGGTGGCGACGCCATGTCGAACGGCGGCAGCGTGACTGAATTTGATCAGATGCAGGAAATGGTCGCCAAGGCCAAGGAAGCTTGGGGCGGCGTCCACATTCTGATCAACAATGCCGGTATCCTGCGGGATAAGAGCTTCACCAAGATGGAAATGGCCGACTTTGATCTGGTCGTGAAGGTCCATCTGCTCGGGTCGGCCTATGCAACCAAGGCCGTGTGGGAAACGATGCGCGAACAGAATTATGGCCGCATCCTGATGACCGCATCGTCGACCGGCCTCTACGGCAACTTCGGTCAGACCAACTATGGTGCGGCCAAGCTCGGCCTCGCCGGGTTCACCAAGTCGCTCTACCTTGAAGGTGCGAAGAACAACATCAAGGTCAATTCGCTCGCCCCGCTGGCCGGTACGCGCATGACCGAAGACATCATGCCGGAAGAAGCCTTTAAGGCGTTTGATCCCGTGAATGTTGTTCCGGCCGCCCTCTTCCTCGTGTCTGAAGACGCGCCGACCAACACCATCATTGGTGCGGGCGGTGGCTTTGTTCACGCCGCCAACGTCACGATGACGCGCGGCGTTGCCCTTCCCGCTGGCGAACGGACGCCGGAAGCGGTCGCCGCACGCTGGGCAGAAATCATCGACCGGACGGGTGAAACTGTGCCGCAGTCGGGCGCTGAACAGTCTATGGCGGCCATCCAGCGCCTTCAGGGCAACTAAAACCCAATCGAGCTCCAAGCACCGGCTGTATTGCATTCACAATACAGTCGGTGTATTACCCTCCCAACACACAAGGGAGGAAAGCCCGATGTACAGTGACTCAGATCTCGACGCAGCTGTTGCCGCAGGCGCATTGACGCCCGCATCTGCTGCGGCCTTGCGCGCTTATGTAAGCCGCGCGCGCCAATCTCCGATGGTGGATGAAGAGCAGTTCCGCCTGATTACCGGCTTCAACGATATCTTCGTATCCATCGCAGGCATCCTGTTTTTGACCGGATGTGCCTGGGCCGGTGGCAGTGTGACGCCTTGGCTTGGCGCAGCGCTGGTCGCCGTCTCCTCTTGGGGGATGGCTGAATACTTCACTGCCAAGCGCCGCATGGCCCTTCCCAGCATCATCTTCCTGCTCGCCTTTGTCGGCGGCATCTTTGCGGCGTTCGGTACCTTCCTTGTGCCCGATGGTGCCGTGGGTGAGAATGACCGTGGGGGGGCCGCTCTACTCGCATTGTCCGCCGCCATCGCGGTCGGCGGCGCTTGGCTGCACTGGCGGCGCTTCATGGTGCCGATCACCATAGCGGCAGGTGCGGCCGCGGCGGCTGGGATGCTCTTCCTTCTTCTGCTCGTCGCCAACCCCGACGCGGAAAAGATCATGATGCCGATCATCCTCGCCGCAGGCCTTGGCATTTTCGTCTTCGCGATGCGGTGGGACATGAGCGACCGGGAACGGATAACGCGCCGTTCGGATGTCGCCTTCTGGCTCCATCTCTTGGCCGCCCCGATGATTGTGCACCCGGTCTTCGTCATGCTCGGCCTGACTGCGGGCGACGCCTCCGCCGGCGTGGCGGGCGTTGTCCTTGCCATCTACCTCGCACTTGGCGCTGTGGCCCTCATCATCGACCGTCGGGCGCTGATGGTGTCTGCCCTTGCCTATGTGCTGGCGGCGATGGGCGCACTGTTCAAGGAATTCGGCGCTGTGAGCCTCAACGTCGCCATCACCGCTTTGGTCATTGGTTCAGCCCTGCTGCTGCTCTCGGCCTTCTGGCATGATGTGCGGGCTTGGTTGGTGCAGATGCTGCCCGAAGGCGTTCAAACCCGCCTTCCGGTCACTCAGACAGCTACTCCGCAACCAGCTTCATAAGACGTCGTTCGACCGGCGCGAGCACGGGCCCAAGCTCATGCCCGCGCCGGAGGACGACACCCTGTTCCCCGACCAGCGCCCATTGCCCTTGCCGGTTGCGCAAGGCGGGGCGCTTTTCGATGCGGAATTCCGGCCGTTCGGTCGCGCGGCGAAACGCACTGAACACAGCCGCATCGCGGCCCATGTCCATGGCATAATCTTTCCAATGGCCCGCAGCGACCATGCGCCCGTAAAGATCTAAAATACGGGTGAGTTCAGACCGTTCAAAAGCAACTTGGCCGCCCTTAAGGGGAAACGGCGCAACGATGCCCATCAGGCGCTCTTCCTCGGCGCCTTCGCCTGCTTGGTCTCAACAAGCTCGGCAATGCGCTTTTGCAACTGCTCGACTTCGCATTTCAGGATTTCCAACTGCTGCGTCGCTGGATCAAACCGCTCATTGCAGGGCGTACCATAAGGCATGAAGGGCTTTTGATAGTCGGTGGCATCCACCAGCAGCGGGCGCGCCGGAATGCCGACCATCGTCGCGCCTTCCGGCACGTCCTTGGTGACAACGGCATTGGCCGCAATGCGCGCGCGCTTGCCAACGGTGATCGGGCCAAGGACCGCAGCGCCAAGGCTGATGATGGCATCATCTTCAATCGTCGGGTGGCGTTTGCCGCCCTGCCCGCTTGTCGGATTGGTGCCGCCCAGCGTTGCGCCCTGATAGATCGTCACATTGTCGCCAATTTCCGCCGTCTCGCCGATCACCACAAAACCGTGATCGATAAAGAAAAAGCGGCCAATCTTGGCGCCGGGGTGAATGTCGATCGCGGTCAGGAAGCGAGAAAAATGGTTCACAAGCCGTGCAAGGAAGTACATGTCGGCTTCGAAAAGCCAATGCGCGGCGCGGTGCATCGCCAAAGCCCAGACGCCCGGATAAGTAAGGATTTCCCAGCGGGACCGCGGCGCGGGATCACGCGCTTTGATCGAATCCAGATATGCGATGATGCCGTCAAACACCCTTGCGCCCTTCCTTTTGTTTGACATTCCTTAGGCCGCAAGGTCCGCCAATTCCAGACCCTGCATCCGTAAAGGGCCCGCGTTGCACGATTTGCACGCTTTCATGGCGCTTGTATGATCGGCTCAATCACTTAAATTAGATGCACTTATAGAGTGAGACAATAAAATGAGCGTATTCCTGCCCACCTTGAAGCAGCTTCAATATCTGGTCGCGCTGCATGACCATGGCCATTTTGGCAAAGCGGCCGAAGCCTGCTTCGTGACGCAATCGACGCTGTCTGCCGGTTTGCGCGAACTGGAGTCGCTGATCGGCGTCACGCTGGTTGAGCGCACCCGACGCGTCGTGCGCTTTACAGCACTTGGCCTGCGGGTCGTAGACAAGGCCCGCCGCGTGATGCGCGAGGCAGAGGAACTGGGCGATCTGGTCAAGGCCGAAGGCAAGCCACTATCCGGGGAACTGCGCTTGGGCGTCATCCCGACCATTGCGCCCTTTCTTTTGCCACGCTTGCTCCGCCCCGTCCGGCAAGACTGGCCGGACCTCAAGCTCTTCCTTCGGGAAGAAACAAGCGCCGCTGCCTGCGAATCTCTCAACCGGGGGCTTCTTGATTGCGTCCTACTCGCCTTGCCGTTCGGCTGTGGGGATGTGGAGAGCGAGATCATTTTGGAAGACCGCCTGCACATTGCTTATCCGGCGGGCGACAATCCACCGGCAAGCATCCGGCCGGAGCAAATTGACGAGCAACGCCTGCTGCTGCTGGAGGACGGGCACTGCCTGAAGGACCATGCGCTTTCGGCGTGTAATCGCCCCGAGCTGCGGGCCGAAGCCCGCATGCTCGGCACGTCGCTGCATACGCTGGTGCAGATGGTCGACAATGGATTGGGGCTTACGATCCTGCCGCAAATGGCGATTGATGCGGGCATCCTGAACGGGACCGACGTGGTCGCCCGTCCGCTTGAGGCCGCACACCCCACGCGCACGATTGCGCTCGTCTGGCGCAAGGCCAGTCCGCGTGGAAAAGAGTTCCAAATGTTGGCCAATGTGCTGCGGACTGCAAATGAGCGCGCCCGCGCACCGGACTGACGATTAAACCTCGTAAATCCCAGCAGCATCCCCACCTAAGTTGAGACCAGGGGGCCTTGGGTCGCACCAGCTGGTCCGGCGGTATCTGGTCTCGCCGTCGGGCCAGTTTTTAAAGCGCCTTTCCCTTTTCCCAGCTTCTGGCCGCCGCGTCGTCTGTGGCCCGCGCCTCTACCCAGCTATCACCATTGCTGCGATGTTCCTTTTTCCAGAAGGGAGCGTCGGTTTTTAGACGGTCGATCAGGAAGGCGCATGCCTCCAGCGCTGCCGCACGATGGTCGCTGGCTGTTCCCACAAAAACAATGCGGTCGCCCGCCCGCAACGCGCCGACACGGTGAAGCAAAGTGACACCGCAAAGCGGCCACCTGACTTTCGCTTCGTTGGCAAGGGCCGTGAGCGCCTTCTCCGTCATCCCCGGATAATGTTCCAGGGTCATGGCCTCGACGCCATCATCTGCCCGGACGATGCCTGTAAAGGACGCAACAGCCCCGCCGCCTTGGCCTTCCAGAGCCGCCAGTTCGGCGCCGACGTCGAAATCCTCCGGCTGGACGCGAACAGAGATCATCCGCCGGTCACAGGCGGGAAGAAGGCGATTTCGGCGGCATTCGCCAAATCAGCCGTTAACGGCACGATATCCTGATCGAGCGCACAGCGCAGCCGACTGGGATCCCCAAAAGCCTCGGCATAGCCGCCACCACGCGCTGCCAGCCAAAGGGCAAGATCAAGCGGGGTCGCAATTCCGGCAGGCAAGTCGATCCGCTCCGCGCCGACACCGACACGTTCACGAACCCACGCAAAATAGAGGATGTCGAGCGCCACCGCTCAATCCATATGCTTGATGCCGACGCGCAGATAATCCCAGCCTGTAATGGCCGTCAGCGCCGCTGCTGCCCAAAGCGAGACGAGACCGGTCAGCTTGATCCATTCTTCCGCCGGAAAGGCGCCGGCAAGAATCAAGGCGCCCAGCGAAACCAACTGGAATGTTGTCTTCCACTTGGCCAATCGAGTCACCGGCATGGAGACGCGCAGTTCGGCCAGAAATTCCCGCAGACCGGAAACCGCAATCTCCCGAAGCAGGATGACAATCGCTGCAATGACGTGCCAGCCGGCAATATCTCGGGTGGCCACCAGCATCAGGATGACCGCCGCGATCATGATCTTATCGGCGATCGGGTCTAGGAAAATTCCCATTTTTGAAACAGTTCCCTGCGCGCGGGCAAGGTAGCCATCAAAATAATCGGTGATGCCCATCAGGCAATAAAGCCCGAACGCAAGGCCATAACCAAGTTCCCAACCCGGATACCACAAAAGGGCAACGAGGATGGGCACAGCGAAGATCCGTGACAGCGTCAGGATGTTTGGAAGACTGTTTAACACCCGACCCCCTTAAAGCGTTTGCGTGGCGGGGAAAAGCTGGTCTATGCGCCAAACCGACATTTCCACTGTCGGGTTGGCCTTTCACCTATGCAAACTTCCTTCAGGCTACTCGGCCAGCGGCGCTTTCTGCCGCTGTTCATCACACTGTTTCTCGGTGCGTTCAACGACAACCTGTACAAGATGAGCATGGTGGTGCTCGTTACCTACACCATCTTGAGCGATCCAACGCAGGAAGCCAATTTCAGCGCGCTGGCCAGCGGCGTGTTCATTCTGCCCTTCTTCCTGTTCTCCGCAATTTCCGGCCAGCTGGCTGATGCGATGGACAAAGCGAAGATGATCCGCGTCATCAAGACCGCCGAAATCGTGATCATGATTGGCGGCGGCATTGGTCTTTACACCCATTCAATCCCGCTTCTGCTCGTCGCGCTTTTCGCTATGGGCGTGCATTCAGCCTTTTTCGGGCCGATCAAATACGCCATTCTGCCGCAGCATCTCGATATGAAGCACGTGCTTGGTGGCACAGGGCTTGTCGAAGCAGGCACGTACATTGCCATTCTGCTTGGCACCATCGCCGGGGGGCTTATGCCTTCAAGCTGGGCGGGGCCCGCTGTTCTCGGCGTTGCCCTTATCGGTCGTATCAGCGGACAATTCGTTCCGCCGGCGCCCCCCGAACTTGCCAATAAGGACGTCAAACTCGACTATAATGTTTTCCGCGCGTCCTGGCGCCTTGTGCGCGACACGATGCACATTCCACGCCTCTTCATGGCGATTGTCGCGATCAGCTTTTTCTGGGGTATTGGCGCTATCCTCGCCGCACAATTCCCGCCGCTCGTGAAAAACGCGCTTGGCGCAGACCAGTCGGTCGCGACGCTTTTCATGGCCGTGTTTTCAATCGGCATCGCCATTGGTTCGGTGGCGATCAACCGGCTGCTGAAGGAAGATGTGTCGGCCCGCTATTCGCCTGCCGCCGTCCTTGTGATGGGCCTGTTCGTCCTTGATTTCTGGTGGACCATCAAGGGCTGGAATCATTCTCATGTCGGGCTTTATGACTGGAAAGAGTTCCTCGCCATCGGCCGCGCAGATCATTTGATGGTCGATCTGCTGGGCATTTCGGTGTTCGGCGGCATGTTTGTCGTACCGCTTTACGCTTTCCTGACCACCACCGTGTCCAAAGCCGACACGGCCAAGACCGTCGCTGCCAACAACATCGTCAATTCAGGCGCGATGGTTGTGGCCGTGCTCTCGCTTGGGGTCATGACGTCCATTGGGGTGACCATCGAAGACACGTTGGTCCTGATTGCCGCCTCTTGCGTCGTTTCAGCATGGATCGCCTGGAAGCTGCACAAACTCTGCGACTAGAGCGGTCATTTGACCGTCAATTCATCCTTCTCCACCCATTCGGGATAGAAGCTCGGCTCCCGCGCGGACCAGGCAGAGGACGTTGCATCTGCCTCGCTCATCGATTTGAGCAGCATCCGACGGAGGCTCGGATGGAGGCTCGGCAGGCTGGCAGCGGCGCAAAAGGCAGCGGACAGCCAGGGCCGGATCGTCGCGCCAAGCAACCGCTCATAGAGGAAACGGTAAGTCGCATAAGACGTCAGCCGACCCTGTGCGAGGTCAAACTCGCTGAGCCGGACCAGCGCGCCAAAGAAGATTGGGTCGGCGCCCAGCCCCAGATCTTCCGGCACATTGGCGCGAACCTCGGCAAGCGCCGCATAACAGACCGATTGCTTTTGAATGCTTACACGTTCTTCAGCTTCCCGGGACCAAACCTCCATCGCCTCGGTGCGGTGAAAGGCCACATCCAAAGACCGACGAATGTAACGCTGGGCCGCCGCTGGAAAGGCGGCGAACTCCTTCATTTCATCAAGTGCCCGTGCGCCGGCGCTATGTCGTGACCTTGAAGCCATGAGGCAAATCCCCTGTGATTGTGGGACAGAGGATGGACTGCGGCTGGTTATCAGTTGGTTAATCCCATGAAACCACTTGATCCGCATCGACGAGCGTCTGGTCCATTTCGACCAAATCCATGGAATTGTGGCTTTGGTCGTTTATGGTGACCCGATGGACTTCCCGATGGAGCGCACGCCTGAGGCCGAACGCAGGCTCGACAATATCGTCGTTTTCGCCTCCATCTTGGGCTTCTGGCTGTTTTACGTTGGCATCGTTACAGCCCGTGCCGCCATCCTCGACTTCCCGATGCAGGGCGAACTGCTGACGCGACGGCTGATCGTGTCTGGCATCGGGGTGCTGGTGACGATCCTGTTATGGCAGCTCGTCCGACTTTTGGACAGGCACCCGCTTGGCACGCGAATCGCGGCGGCCATGTTGATCGCAGTGCCGGCGGCAATCAGCATTGCCGCCATCAACTATTATTTTTTCAACGTCTACGAACCGATCGACCTTCTGGACGAGAAGATGCCGAAAGACCCGTCGCGCCTTCATTATTTGAAGGAAATCGCCGAACTGTCGATTGCGCGCTACTTCTTCCTCGTCGCCTGGTCATCCTTCTATCTGGCATTGACCTTCGCCAAGGATGTGGGCGCAAGTGAGCGCCGTGCTGCCGCATTCGCCCTTGCCGCCCAACAGGCGGAGCTTCGGGCGCTGCGCTATCAGGTCAATCCGCACTTCCTGTTCAACACGCTCAATTCTCTGAGCTCACTCGTCATCACAGGCCGCAATAAGGAGGCCGAAGCGATGATCATGAACCTGTCGACCTTCTTCCGCAGCAGCCTATCCGGCGATCCGACGGTTGATGTGCCGTTGGAAGATGAAATTGCCCTGCAGCGCCTGTACCTCGACATTGAGGCCATCCGCTTCCCCAAACGGCTGGAGGTGCAGATCAATCTGCCTGCCGCCTTGCGGGACTGGCCGGTGCCAGGCCTCATTCTTCAACCCATTGTTGAAAATGCGATCAAACATGGCGTGGCGCGGTCGACGGACAAGGTGACAGTTACCATTGATGCACAGGCCATGGGCGACCAATTGGTCATCACGATCATCAACGACGGCGCGACAGGCACCACACCCGACGGGAATGGGTCTGGCATTGGCCTGTCGAACGTCCGTAGCCGCCTTGCCGCCCGCTTTGGCGCGGCCGCAACCATGATCGTGGATCGCCCCGATGACGCCCAGTTCCGCGTGACCCTAACATTGCCGAGGGGGAGCCATGCCTGATCCCGCGACGCTGCGCACCTTAATCGCCGATGATGAACCATTGGCGGTGGAGCGCATCCAGCTGCTCTGTTCGGAAATTCCGGGCCTGGTGCTTGCCGGCACGGCCAGCGATGGCGGTGCCGCCATAAGGATGGCGCAGGCCTTATGCCCCGATCTCATCCTGCTCGACATTGCCATGCCCGATGGCGACGGCATTTCCGTCGCCCGGCGCATCGCCGGGGAGTGGGACAAGGCAAAAGGCCCTCCCCCGGCCATCATCTTTGTGACGGCCTTTGACGGATTTGCCGTGGAAGCGTTTGACCTGTCCGCTGTCGACTATCTTCTAAAGCCTGTCGCCCCCGAACGGCTCGCCCGCGCAGTAGACCGCGCGCGGGAAAGGCGCGCGGTCTATGCGGCTCCGCCGACACCGGTCACTGATTACGTGAAGGAATTCTGGGTTCCTCACCGCAGCGAGATGGTCCGCGTTGCCGCCTCCGACATTGAACGGATTGATGCCGAGCGGGATTATGTGCGCCTGCATAGCAGCGGACGGAATTTTCTACTCCACCACACAATGGCTGGACTGGACACCCGGCTCGACCCGGAGATGTTCATCCGCCTGCACCGCTCGGTCATAGTCCGGCGGGATCGCATCCGCAGCTTGGGCCATGATCGTGCAGGGGCTTGGCATGCCGAACTGGTCGATGGCGATGCGGTCCGGATTGGCCGCACCTATCTGCAATCCGCCAAGGATATGCTGCGCCGCTGAGCGCGCGCCCCATTCAACGCAAAAAAGAGGCGGCTGCCGGGATGGGACAGCCGCCTCGCCTCTTGGGGAGGGTCTGGTTAGGAAACGGCACGCGCCTTGTTGGCGATGGCCGCCAGCCGGGCCGGTTCTGCCGACGTACGGACTTCTGACAGGCATTTGGTGATGGAAGCACGGCGCGACAAATCACGTTCGTTGTCGACACTGCCGCAGATCTGGCGGCCGGCCGCTGCAATACGGCGATTGAAGGCACGCTGACCTTCGGCGCTCGACAGATCGAGATCAGCGAAGTGGACGGGGACCGAAACGGTTTCGGCAATGGCCGGGATCGGGGACAGGATCGCAAGGGCGATGAGGGCAGTTTTGATCTTGTTGGCGTTGAACATTGGGGGACTCCTTAAAAATCAACATTGGGTTGCACATCTGCCGACCGTCCCGTCCGATCCCCCACCGGATCAGGATGATAAGCAGTGCGGGCGGACCGTCTTCTGGCTGGGATGGAACCATCAGGTCCGCCGCGCAGTCATTGGATAGGCGAACCTTTAGCCTCCCGTCGCGTGCCGCTCGACGAGACGACGACGCACTGCAACGAACGCCAAAATGGCACGACAAACGACCGGAATGGCTCGACGGGCAACTTAAATGCCATGCCGTTAACTCGGCTTCACAGGAAATTAACCTAATTTGGATAGCTCTTCCCCGACTGAATTGAGGGGAATCCAATGCGTAAGATCCTGATCCTACTTGGCACCACCAGCTTGGCCGCCTGCAGCGGCGGTGGCCCGACGACTGTTGGTGGCTCGGCCGTCACAGGCGGCGTTATCGGCGCCACCAGCACACATACCTTCGTCAACCCGACGGAGCCGAAGACATATCAGGCGACAGGCGGCGTGCAGCATTACGCATTCGCCACGACGCCGGGTTCCCAGCAATATAGCCAGCTCTATTCGGGCGACGCCAATACGGTGCGCGATACGGGCTATCAGATCACCTACAACCCGCGCGACGGCATCTTCGATCTTGCCGTTGTCTCGAAAAAGACCGGCACCGACCTCGATACCCGCTTTCAGGATCCCGTCCATCGGACGGCCTTTGGTGGCGCTCTGCAGCCCCAGCCGGGCACGCCCAATCTGGAATCAAAGGGCGTGCTCTATTTCGAGAACGGCTCGCGCAGCGGCATCTTCAATCAGGATGGCTACTCCGAAAACTTCCAGACCTTCTTCTACCAGAAGCCCGGTACCACGACGAAGTACGTGACCTATGCCGGCTATATGCGCAACAAGCTGAACCAAGTTGCCAAGGATGACGGCCTGGGCGGCACGTTCATCGAAACGCAGTATGAGCGCAAGCGCGCCGCCTTTGTCTATGGCGAAAAGTCCAGCAACGGCGCCGTCCCGACCACGGGTACCGGCACCTTCAACGGCCAGATGATCGCGTCGATGATCTACAACCCGATGACCGACATTGATCCGTTCACCCCCTCTTACTTCCAGTGGATGGACGGCACGTCGACGACCGTTGTCGACTTTGCGACCAACAAATTCACGCTCAACCTGTCCGCAACGGTCGGTCCGGCGGGCTTTGATCTTCATTCGAGCCAGTTTGTCTCGATGCCGGCTGGCGCCATCTTCACGGCCAATGGCAGCGGCCAATTGGACCTGATCAAATCGGGCGGCTTCCTCGGCCAAATCACGAGCGCCTATTTCACCAATGGCGGCGTCCGCGACGATCTTGTGATTGCAGGCTCCAGCATCGACGGCGCTTTCTACGGCCCGACAGCGCAAGAAGTGGGTGGCGGCTTCCGCATTGTGGGCGGCACGCCGGACGAGCGGATCGACATTCTCGGCGCCTTCACCGGCGCGCGCTGATCAGGATGCGCCTTATGCCGAAGCTGGCCGGCCTTATCGGCGTGGCGGTCGCGATGTTCGCATCGCCCGCCATCGCCGACACCACCGACACACACGCACCGGCGTGCGGCGCAACCCAGTGCACCTATCGGGTGACGGCGGAACAGTTGCTGACCGAAGCCGATCGCTTGGTCTCGCTGCATCTGTTCGCCGATGCGGCGCCGCTGCTGAAGGCGCTGGAAGCCACACCCAAATTCGCCATGGAACGCCGGTTCCTGCAAGGCTATTCGGCCATTGAACAAGGCCAGCTGGACGAAGCCATCGGGCTTTTCCGCGCCGTCCTTGTCGACCACCCCGAACAGACCCGCGTCCGTCTGGAGCTCGCCCGCGCGCTTCAGATGAAGGGCAAATATGGCAGCGCCGATCATCACTTCCGGCTGGCCCAAGAAGACAAAAATCTGCCAGACGAAGTCCTCCGCTCCATCCGCACGACGCGGGGCTTGCTGCGGGATCGTCGCAGCTTTGATTTGACGGTGGACGTTGGCCTGGCGCCGGACAGCAACATCAATAATGGCACCAATGCCGAGTCCGTGGACGTCAACTTTGGCGGGTTCATGATCCCGCTCACCCTCAACACCACCGCGCGGCAGCGTTCTGGCATCGGGCAAAGCATGGTCGTCAGCAGTTCCTATCGCACGCGCCTGTCAGCCAACACCAAGCTGCTGATTGAAACCGACGGCCAGGCGATGAATTACGAAGGCAAAGCTGCGGATGATTTCGCGCTTCAATTCGCCGCCGGCCCCGAAATCCAATTGAGCGAGAACAACCGCGTGACGGTCCAAGCACTTGGCCTTCAGCGCTGGTATGGCGGCAAGAGCGCCAGCACTGGCGGTGGCGCGCGCCTCGGCTTCCAGCACGACTTTACCAGCGGACACCGCCTCGGCCTCAACATTGATGCGCGCTACGCAAAGTCTGGCTTTGCCTCTGCCTATACCGGCTGGAGCCTCTCGGCGCAGGCCGCCTATGAGCGCGTTATTGCCTCATCGATGATCGGCTATGTCGCTGTCTTTGGTCGCCGCGAGCTTTTGAATTCCAAATCTTACTCGGGCCATGAAATCGGCTCGAACCTGGGCATCATCGGGGAGCTGCCCATGGGCATCTCCGTCGGCCTTTCGGGCGGCATGTCCCGCGCCGTTTATGACGCGCCTTTGCCGCTCTTTTCGGCTGACCCGCGCAAGGACTGGCGCTTCAACGCCCGCGCTCAGGTCGGGCTCCGGTCGCTGCGGCTCTGGGGCTTCTCCCCGTCTGTGACGTATGATTTCAACCGGACGGACAGCTCGCTGACGCTGTACAAGAGCGACCGGCACCGCGTCCGCTTTGGGTTTGTCCGCTACTTCTGATCTGCTGAAACTCACTATTGCGAAGCATTTGCATCTATTGTAGAGAATGAGTCGCAATAGTGGAGCAAGTGATGGTCGTTTGCGTCTGTAACGCTTTACGTGAAAAAGATGTCCGCGAAGCCGCGCGCACCGGTGCCAAAAGCCCCGCCCGCGCTTATCGGTCGCTGGGCTGCCAGGTCAAATGTGGCGCCTGCATCCCTTTTGCACATGAAATCATCCGCACGGAACGTTCTGCTGCCTGCTGAGGCTGGCTCATCCGTTTTTTCATTGATAGCATCACACCTCCATCACCCGAGGAGACACGTACGTGCGCGGCGACAAGAAGGTCATTGAATTTCTGAATGAGGCGCTCAAAAATGAGCTGACGGCCATCAATCAGTATTTTCTCCATTATCGGATGCTGGACAACTGGGGCATGACCAAGCTTGCCAAGTTTGAATATGGGGAATCCATCGATGAGATGAAGCACGCCGACAAGCTGGCGGAGCGCATCCTCTTTCTTGACGGGCTGCCCAATTTCCAGTCGCTCGGCCGCCTGCGCATCGGTGAGAATGTAGAAGAGGTGCTGAAGGCCGATCTGGAGCTGGAAGAGGAAGCCCTTCCCCTGCTGCGTGACGCCATCCAGCATTGTGAAGCGGTGCGTGACTATGTGAGCCGTGATCTGTTTGCGCATATTCTGGAAAATGAAGAACATCACGTCGACGTGCTGGAAACGCAGTTCGAAATGATCCGCCAGATGGGGCTTCACAATTACATCCAGCTTCAATCTCAAGCGGCGGAGGACTGATCGGCCGCCCCGTCAGGCGTTAGCGGCTGGCGGCCCCAAAAGCAGGGCGGCGCGATTTGAGCGGATTGGTCGCTTCATCAATGGCCTGCACCGTCGCTTCATAAAGCGGGCGTAGGGCCACGACCTGTTCAACGAGATCTGCCGGGTTCTGGCGCCATTCGACACAGTCGCGCGCGCTCAGCTCGATGTCCTCGGCGAGCGCGGCCAAGGCCTCGGCGCCAAATTCACGCGCTTCGGATTTCAGCTTGTGCGCCGGAAGGACGATAGGCGCTGCCTGTCCCTGCCGCACAGCGCCTTCGATGGCCGCAATGGCTTTGGCCCCGTCTTCCCGGAAATAGCCGAACAGGCGCACAAAACCGTCACCAAGATCACGGCGTGCCTGCGCAAAGGCAGTCCAGTCGACAGTGTTTTCCATGGAGTCTGGCAAGAGACGCCCTTTTCCTTCGGCCAATACAATTTGGCTGTAGCGGAAAAGGGTAAAGCCAAAGTTGACGTAAACGCCGGAAAGCGCCGGAAATTTAGCCTTCCAAATCGCGCATCAGGGTGCGGACGTCAGCATCAATGTCGGTATCAATGCCGCGTAGGCGCTCGATCTGGCGGATGGCATGGATGACCGTGGTGTGATCCCGCCCGCCAAACTTACGACCAATCTCCGGCAAGGAGCGCGGCGTTAGTTGCTTGGCGAGATACATGGCGACCTGGCGTGGCCGCGCGACTTCACGCGCACGACGGGCCGACACCATTTCTGCCTGACGGATACGGTAATGCTCTGACACACGACGCTGGATTTCGTCGATCGTGATGCGCCTGCGGCTTGCGCGGAACATTTCCGCCAGAACTTCTTCGGCAAACGCTTCGTCAATCGGGCGGCTGTGTAGCTGTGAGTAAGCGACCAGACGGTTAAGACCGCCTTCCAGTTCCCGAATGTTGCTAACAATCCGCGTGGCGAGCAAATCCACAACGTCCCCGGGCAAATCGAGTCCGAGGCCAGCGACTTTGGCGGTCAGGATTGCGCGGCGAAGCGTAAAGTCCGGCGCGCCAATATCCGCCACAAGGCCCTGCGTCAGACGGGAGAGGATACGGCCTTCCACGCCATCAAGGGCATGAGGCGCACGGTCCGCGCTGATGACAAGGCGGCGGCCGCCGGTCATCAACTCATCGACCGTGTGCAGAAATTCCTCCTGCGTCGATTCTTTGCCCGCGATGAACTGAACGTCGTCGATCATCAGCACATCGGCAGACCGCAGCCGCGCCTTGAACGAGAAGGTGTCGCGCGCACGCATTGCGGTCACAAAGTCGAACATGAAGCGTTCCGCCGACATGTACAGGATGCGCGCATCCTTGTTCAGCCGCAGCACTTCATGCCCGATGGCATGGAGAAGATGGGTTTTGCCCAATCCCGTCTGCGAATGGACGTACAGCGGGCTGAATGAGGTTCGGTCGCCTGCGGCCAGTGCCTGCGCGGCATTATAGGCGACCATATTGGGCGCGCCCGTCACGAAAGTCGAAAAAGTCAGCTTGCGGTCAAACTGGCTGGAGAGCGGCGAGACGCTTTCCACAGGCGTTTCGTCCACCGGCGCTTCGACGGTGTAGCGTTCCACAGGCTTGCCCGAGGATGTTTCAATCCGGACGCTGCGCACCTGCGGCAGCATCGCGCGCCAAGCGAGGGTCAGACGGTCGGTATAATGGGAAGAGACCCAGCTCGCCATGAAGTCCGACGGGAGCGACAGGCGGATGGCCTGATCAGCCTCATGATAGCCAACAAGATCAACAGGCTTCAGCCAATGGTCAAATGTGCGCGCGCCAACATCCGCACGCAGGCCGGCGCGGATCGCAGCCCAGGCGATCTGGAACTGATCGGGTTCCGGCTGTGCAAAGCTGATGGTGTTCAAATTTGAAGACACGCGACAAAAATCTCCCCGGCCCGCTTCCGCCGCACATGAATGTTGATCCCCCATCAATCGACACAGGTCGCCTCTATCCGGAATCGCCCCATTCCGGCCGGCAGAGCCTGTTTCAATTGATCAGATGCAGACTGATTCGCCCGCATCCGAAGTGGGTTTGTGTGGCACGCACCGGATTCGATCAAGGGGCAGAGGCGTAAAAAAAATGAAATAAATGTAGTTGACTCAGCAACGCGCTGAAATTCGTAATATTTAGCCTAAGTTATTGTTTTAAAATGACTTAATTTGAAACAATCCACATCGGCAATGAACGAATCGTGGTTACAGGCCGGTCTTGGCAATTGCCGCACCGCACAACGAAAAAAGCCTGCCGAAATGGTTCCGACAGGCTCAAATTCGATCGAGGTTGAAGGCTTAGGCCAGCTCTGCAACCTTCTTGGTCAAGCGCGAAAACTTCCGCGCGACCGTATTCTTGTGGAGAACACCCGTTGCAATGCCACGTGCCATTTCCGGCTGGGCGGCCTGAAGCGCGGTTGCAGCTTCGGTCTTGTCGCCAGCTTCGATCGCAGCTTCAACCTTCTTTACGAAGGTGCGAATGCGGCTGATACGGTTATGGTTGACCACCGCACGACGAGCGTTGCGACGGATGCGCTTCTTGGCTTGCGGCGTATTCGCCATATCGTATGACCTCAAATCTGTCCGAAACAAAAGCGGCGCGGAATCATCCGCACCTGCGTGAAGGCGGCCCTTTATCGGGGTCTGTCGGGCAGGTCAACCATCAGCGCTGGCATTTCGCGCAGTAAAAGGTCGATCGGCCACTATCCACCCGCCGCTGGACGACCGAACCGCAGACGCACGCCTCGCCCTCGCGCCCATAAACGCGCCATTGCTTGAAGAAATAGCCCAGTTCCCCATCGGGCCGCGCATAATCGCGCAGGGTAGAGCCCCCCGCCTCAATCGCCGCCGCCAGCACTTCTTTGATCGCCACCACCAGCTTCTCCAGCCGCGCCGTTGCAATCTGCCCCCCGGCCCGTCCCGGGGCGATGCCCGCCATGTTGAGCGCCTCACACACATAGATATTGCCAAGCCCCGCCACGATGCGCTGATCGAGCAGCATCGCCTTGATGGGCGCCGCCCGCCCTTCCAGCGCCTTGGCGAGAACACGGGCCGTAAACTGATCGTCAAGCGGCTCCGGCCCCATGCGGACGAAGCCGCGATAGAGGCCTACCGCATCGGTCCGCACCAGATCCACCGAGCCAAAGCGTCGTGGGTCATCCAGCACAAGCCGGTTTCCACCCGCCGTCTCGACGACAAGATGCCCGTGCTTGCCGATCTCGTCCGGATCAATCCGCCAGCGCCCCGACATGCCGAGGTGGAACACCATCGTGTCGCCTCGGTCGGTATGGATCAGCCCGTATTTCGCCCGCCGACCGAGACTCGTGACGGTCGCGCCTTGCATCCGCTGCCGCAGGTCCACCGGAAACGGCCACCGCAAATCCGCCCGCCGCGCCTCAACATGCGTCAGCCGCTGCCCGTCAAGGACTTGGCGCAGACCACGGACGGTGGTTTCAACTTCGGGGAGTTCTGGCATGGGGCGGCGTTAGCTGAGGGTTGGGGGAATGGCCAGTGGGGGGGGCTGGGATATTCGCGACAAAGAATGGAGCGCCCTCGCCTTTCGCAACTTGGCTCGGAAGTCTACAAGGCGAAAAGCAAAATGGAGGCGATATGATGGAACGAGTTCAGTTCTTTTACCACGAGAAAGGCAACCATGATGAAACGTGGCATTACCTTTGTGTGGAGGAAGCCGGCGAGATGTTTGTTGAAACGGAGTACTCAGCCGGTCCCGGGCGAGGTTCAGGCGAAATAACGAAGCCTAATCGCCAATCCATCGACGAATTTCTGGCAAGTGGTCATGGTACAGCTCAAAACAATCTTCGGACACTGCTTGAGCGTCGTGAGGCGGACGGAGCTTAAGTAACCCACGCAAATGCGAGCGTTAAAGCACATTGCCGTGCCTGTCCGAGGCCGGGATGCTTTCCAGCTTTTGGAGCAAAATTCAGCGATATGAGCAAACTAACGAAAAAATATATTGCAATAACCAATATTTTCGTTAATTTGATATTCGTTAGGAGGCTCAACTCATGAATGCTGCGCAGAATGTTATCGCCAAATTCGGTGGGCAGTCAGCCCTAGCCGACGCTCTCGGTACAAAACAAAGCACTGTCCAGCACTGGGCAAAGACGGGAACAATTCCCGCAAAATGGCACAATGCGATTACCCAAAGTGCTGTTGAACGTGGCTTAAGCGTCTCTCCCGGGGAGTTTTCCCCGGTGGCCATTGCCGCGTCTACGGTGAAGCCGTCGACACCGATGTAGCAGCCGATGAATGCCGATGCCTGCGTGTTGAACTGCAGCGCCCAGGTGAGCACCTGGTGGGCAGCCGTACCCTCGGCTGCATAGATGCTGCTGGTGTTGGGCTTGCCTGCCTGCAGGACGTGGCTGCCGGGGCAAGCGATCTTCTGGGCAAACCCAGACGCGCTCCAGAGGGAGTGCGCGAGAACGGTGGGGACCAGGTTCATTGCATCACCCCCAGCTCGGCGATCTTCGCGTTCACGGCGACCAGCGCCTCGGGCCAGCGCGCGGCGTCAAGGTCCTTGAAGGTCT
>CAIMDB010000006.1 GCA_903839675.1 uncultured Sphingomonadales bacterium | reverse complement strand
CTCGCTGCCCGGCCATCATGGCTGGTATCTGGCCTTGTGGATCGTGCTGCCCGCGCTGGCAGGGGTTTTTATCTGGGGTATCATCTCACCCGGCCTGATCCACGCGGCGGTCATGGCGGACCCTGCTGCGGCAGGCCTTCCGGCGTTTGATCTGGAACGCAATGCGATCCTTTCAGAAGCCTATTCACTTGCCAATAATCCGGCCGCGATTGCATTTAACCCCGATGCTGAAAAGCTTGTGCCGGCGGTTGTTGCCGCGAAGTCGAAATTCGGTGCTATTGGCGCTGTGCTCGCCCTATTGCTTGCATTTGCGGGCGGTGGGTTTGGATATACGCGGCTGTCGGCCTCATTTCAGGCCCGCACAAAAGTTGAACGCGTCGTCCTGCTTCTCCTGCTGGCTGCATCACTGCTGGCTGTCCTGACGACCGTCGGGATCATCGCTTCGCTGCTGTTTGAATCGGGCTTGTTCTTCAGCAAAGTCAGCCCGCTTGAGTTCATCTTCGGCACGCATTGGAGCCCCGCCAATGGAAGCTTTGGCGCGGTGCCCTTATTCTGGGGGACCATCTTCATCGGGGCGATCATCGCTATGATCGTCGCCATTCCGCTGGGTCTGATGAGTGCGATCTACCTCACGCAATACGCCCATCCCGACGTGCGTCGCTGGATGAAGCCGATGCTGGAAATCCTCGCCGGCATTCCGACCGTTGTTTACGGTTATTTCGCCGCGCTCACGGTTGCCCCAATGGTCCGCGACTTCGCTGTCATGTTGGGGGTCAGCAATCCATCGACGGAAAGCGCGCTGGCGGCGGGGCTGGTTATGGGCATCATGATTATCCCGTTCGTTTCTTCCATGGCGGATGACAGCATTGCAGCTGTGCCGCAGGCCATGCGCGACGGGTCTCTCGCTATGGGGGCCACCCGATCAGAAACGATCAAGAAGGTCCTCATTCCCGCAGCATTGCCGGGGATTGTCGCTGGCGTCATGCTGGCCATCAGCCGCGCCATCGGGGAAACGATGATCGTCGTCATGGCGGCCGGCGCTGCTGCGAACCTCTCCGCCAATCCCTTTGCGAGCATGACCACAGTCACCTTCCAGATTGTGCAACTGCTGACGGGCGATCAGGAGTTTGACAGCGCCAAGACGCTTTCAGCATTTGCGTTGGGCCTCGTGCTCTTCGTTGTAACCCTCATTCTCAACATTATCGCGCTGCGCGTCGTGAAGCGCTTCCGGGAGGCTTATGAGTAATCCCGCCAACAACTGGCAGTCTCCCGACGCGGAGAAGCGCCTTGCCAGACGCTACAGCGCAGAGCGCCGCTTCAAGCTGCTTGGCCTATCCGCGGTCGGCCTATCGATGGCGTTTCTGGTCTTCTTGATCGGCACGATGCTGATCAGCGGGCTTGGCGGCATTGACTGGGCCTTCCTGTCCGGATCGGATTCGACCGAACCAGATACAGCCGGTGTCTGGGGCGCCGTCAAAGGCTCCCTACTGACGATGTTCGTCACGATCGGACTTGCGCTGCCCATGGGGGTTTTTGCGGCCGTCTATCTTGAAGAATTTGCACCGCGGAACCGCTGGACTGACATTGTCGAAGTCTCGATCAACAACCTTGCCGCCGTGCCGTCGATCATCTTTGGCCTTTTGGGCCTCGCCGTCTTCATCAACTTCCTCGGGATGCCGCGGTCCTCTCCTCTGGTCGGGGGGATGACGTTGGCGCTCATGACGATGCCGGTCATCGTCATCGCCGGGCGCAACGCGATCAAAGCCGTGCCACCCTCCATCCGCGATGCCGCGCTCGCAATTGGGGCCAGCAAAGTGCAGACCGTGTTCCACCATGTGTTGCCGCTCGCGCTTCCGGGCATCCTGACAGGTGCGATCATCGGCATGGCCCGCGCGCTGGGTGAAACAGCACCGCTGCTGATGATTGGCATGCGCGCCTTTGTTTCGACGCCGCCGTCCGGCATCACCGACCCGGCGACTGTTCTGCCGATGCAGATCTTCCTTTGGTCTGATGAAGTCGACCGCGCCTTTGTGCAAAACACATCGGCGGCCATTCTCGTCCTGCTGGCCTTCCTGCTCACTATGAACGGGTTTGCCATCTATCTCCGCAACAAGTTTGAAACCCGCTGGTGACCCATGTCGACTGAAACCATCAAAATAACGTCCAAAAACGTCAATGTGTTCTATGGCGACAAACAGGCCATCAACGATGTCTCCATCGACATCGCGACCGAACATGTCACTGCCTTTATCGGCCCGTCGGGCTGCGGCAAATCAACCTTCCTGCGCACGCTGAACCGGATGAATGACACCATCCCCGGCTGCACGGTGGAGGGTAATATCGAGCTGGACAGTGTCGATATCTACAAGGGCGGCATGGACGTCGTGCAACTACGTGCGCGGGTTGGCATGGTATTCCAAAAGCCAAACCCGTTCCCCAAGTCGATCTACGAGAACGTGGCTTACGGCCCGCGCATTCACGGACATGCCCCAACCAAGGCGGACATGGACGGCATCGTGGAGCAGTCGCTGCGACGCGCTGGTCTGTGGGATGAAGTGAAAGACCGTCTTGAAGATGCTGGCACGGCCCTGTCCGGTGGCCAGCAACAACGCCTCTGCATCGCCCGCGCGATTGCCGTGAGCCCGGAAGTCATCCTGATGGATGAGCCCTGCTCCGCACTTGACCCGATTGCGACGGCCCGCATTGAAGAACTGATCGACGAACTGCGTGGCCGCTATGCCATCGTCATCGTCACCCACTCCATGCAGCAGGCGGCGCGCGTCTCGCAGCGCACGGCCTTCTTCCACCTTGGCACAATGGTGGAATATGGCCCGACATCCGATATCTTTACCAATCCACGCGAAGTTCGCACCAAAGACTATATCACCGGTCGATACGGCTAAGGATCAAAGCGCATGGTTGAACATACCGTAAAGGCATTTGACGATGAAATCGGGCTGCTCCGCGGCCTCATCGCTGAAATGGGCGGATTGGCCGAAGTGGCCATTGCCCGCTCGATTGATGCGCTTGTCCAGCGCGATACCGATTTGGCTCGGGAAGTCATCTTGGCTGATGCGCGCATCGATGCGCTTGAGGTTGAAGTCGACCGGCTTGCCGTGAAGATCATCGCGCTACGTGCCCCCATGGCTGACGATCTGCGCGACGTCATTTCCGCGCTCAAGATTTCGGGCATCATCGAACGCATCGGTGACTATGCCAAAAACATCGCCAAACGGGTGGGCGACGTTGAAGGCCGCGCCAAGATTGAACCACTGCTGCTGATCCCCGCCATGGCGGAAATCGCACAATCGATGGTCCGTGATGTCCTCAACGCCTTCGCCTCCCGCAACTCTTCACTCGCTGTGGAAGTGGTCGACCGGGATTTGAAGGTCGACGAATTCTACAACAGCATCTTTCGCAATCTCGTGGCGCATATGATGGAGAATCCGGCGACGATCAGTTCGGCCGCGCAGCTCCTCTTTGTCGCCCGAAATCTGGAACGCGTGGGCGACCACGCGACCAACATAGCAGAACTCGTTTATTACGCGGCCACTGGCGATTACTACCAGGACCGCGACATGCCCAGGAACGGATAAACAACATGGCGCCGACACTTTTGATCGTTGAGGACGACCCCGCCCTTGCCGAATTGCTCGTTTGGTCGTTTGAGGCAGAGGGCTATAAAGTCCTCCAGACGCCAGACGGGGAAGAGGCGCTGCTGATCGCTGCTGAAACGCCGCCGGATGCCATTATCTTGGATTGGATGATCGAACAGCTTTCGGGCATTGAAGTTTGCCGCCGCTTGCGCCGTCACCCAGAACTTGCCTCGGTGCCGATCATCATGCTCACCGCCCGCGGCGAAGAGGAAGATCGCATTCGCGGCCTTGAAACCGGTGCCGATGACTATGTCACGAAGCCATTTTCTCCGCGCGAACTCATTGCGCGCCTTGCGGCTGTCATGCGCCGGACACGCCCGGCTCTGGCCGGCCAGACGATGCGCATAGAAGATCTGGAGCTTGACCCCGTGGCCCACCGCGTGCGCCGCGACGGGAAGGAAATCGGGCTCGGGCCGACGGAATTCCGGCTTCTGCAGCATTTCATGGAACGTCCGGGCAGGGTGTTGTCACGTGCGCAGCTTGTCACCGGCGTATGGGGACATGACAGCGACATTGAAGAACGCACCGTCGATGTTCAGGTTAAACGCCTGCGCGCCGCCATCAACAGCACCGGCGGGCGGGATATGATCCGCACCGTGCGCAGCGCGGGTTATTCGCTGGGCTGATCAGGCACGAACCGGAATTCCATCTGGCTCGATTCAAATGCCTTGATGGTCTCTTCAGACACAGGAATCTGGCCATCTAGCATGAGCATGGAAAGGCCGTGGACCTGTGCCCAGGACATCAGCATCCCAAAAAGGACGCCTTTCTCCCCTGCTTCTTTCGGTACAAGCGAGATGATGTTGTCGCGCAACATCTTGATGCCGACCTGATCGTCGGAAAAATCGGAACTGAAAAAGCCGCCGGGTGGCATGTTCGCCATCATGATTCGGAACAAAGCTGGGTTGGCCACGGCGTAGCGAATATAGGCGGCGCCAGTGGCGACAAAGCCTTTGCGCCCGCCGCCTGCCGCCTTCATGGCCTGCGCCTGTGCCTGTGCCAGTTCAAGCGCACCCCGGATGCACAATTCCTTCAAAAGTGCCGCCTTATCGGGGAAATGCCGATAGACAGCCGTGGGGCTAACGCCGACACGTCGCGCCACTTCACGTAGGGAAAGCGTTTCTGCACTCCCACTTTTCAGCAGGTCGAGACCCGCGTCGAGCAGCGCCGCGCGCAGGTCCCCATGATGGTACCCACGGCTTGGCGCAGTCATGTTGACACTGTTAGCATTGTCGGACATGTTATCACTGTAAACATAATGCGAATCGTCGTCAAAGGCGAAAGGGATATAAATGGCCAGCGCTGTGGAAACCGCAATTCGGTCCTTCGTGACCAAAGGGGTCATGTCCATCGCGGAGTTCAACCGCGACAGGTTGAAAGAACCGTCAGCGCCGCATCCCTTTCTAACCGGGGTCCATGCCCCGATGTCTGACGAACGGACACTGACGGACCTCACCGTCACAGGCTCAATCCCAACAGATTTGGACGGGCGCTATATCCGCATCGGACCCAATCCGGCCGCGCCGCCAGATCCGGCCAGCTATCATTGGTTTCTGGGTGACGGAATGGTGCACGGCGTTCGTTTGCGCGACGGCAAGGCCGAATGGTATCGCAACCGCTGGATCAAGAGCACGGCAGTTACGAACACGCTTGGCCTTCCCCTTGCGCCGGGCGCCCGCAGCGGGCTCGGTGATACGATTAACACCAATGTTCTCGGCCACGCCGGATCGATCTGGGCGCTGGTTGAGGCGGGTGCCTATCCCGCACGCCTTGACGAAAACCTTGAAACAATTGCCCATGATCCCTTTGACGGGTCCCTCAAAGGCAGCTTTACGGCGCACCCTCACCTCGACCCCGATACGGGTGAGATGCACGCCATCTGCTACGAAGGCACAGACCAGAACCGCATTCGTCATGTCGTTGTCGGCAAAGACGGTCGCGTCCGCCGTGAAGAACCGGTCCAAGTGCAGCATGGCCCTTCCATCCATGACTGCATGATCACCGCGAATTACGTCATCATCCTCGATCTGCCGGTCACTTTCTCCATGAAGCGACTGCTGTCCGGCTATAAGTTTCCCTATGCGTGGAACCCGGCTCATCAGGCCCGCGTCGGCCTTCTCCCGCGTGAGGGCACAAATGACGACGTCATCTGGTGTGACGTAGACCCCTGCTATGTCTTCCACCCCAGCAATGCGTATGAGACGCCTCAGGGCAAAGTCATCCTTGATGTGTGTGCCCACCGCACAATGTTTGCGGAAAGCACGCAAGGCCCGGATTCAGACGCTTGCCCGCTGGAACGCTGGACAATTGACCCCGCCTCAAAGTCGGTCGTCCGCAAAATCCTCGACAAGGACGCTCAGGAATTCCCCCGCCCCAATGAGCGGATGATCGGCAAGCCCTATCGCTACACCTACACGCTTGCTTTGCCGGAAGGGCGAGACCCAGCCTTCGTCAGCAGCACGCGCATCTTCAAGCAGGATTTGGTGGACCGCGCCCGCGAAGTCCATGATTTCGGTGTGGGTCATATTCCGGGTGAATTTATCTTCGTCCCCCGCACCGGCGGTAAGGAAGAAGATGATGGCTGGCTGATCGGTTACGTTATCGACACGGCCACAGATACGACCGATCTCGTCATTATCGATGCCCGCAATTTTGAAGGGCCGCCGGTCGCCTCCATCCATATCCCCCACCGCATCCCGCCGGGCTTTCACGGCAATTGGGTTCCGAGCGTGTAACCACCCTCCCCTGTTCGGAATGAGCCTGTCGATATGGCGCCACCCTGGTCAATCAGCGTCCAAGGTGTTGCCCGACAGGCTCAGGGTGATCTCTAATAAGCTTCAGCATTGTATCTGCGCCGCATGGTCGTGCGGAATGCAGCCAGTTTGACAACAATCTGACAATTGCGTTGCCAAAACGGATGCAAAACTCGGGAAACCCGAGAGAATTTGTTAAGCCACACCCCTCTAACGTTCCGAAATGGACACGACACCACACGCACGCGGTGGGTGACAGGAACGGATGGGACAATCGCGCATGACGGCGCCCATAAGAACAGGACCGGACGGCCAAATCTCAGCAGGTGGTATCGGCCGCCTTGCTTTACCGCCTGTCCCTGAAGACTTTGGCCTTCCGTCTTCGCCCGACCGGCGTCAGGCGCGACGGGCAATGACGGTGCTCCGTGTCGCCAAGCTTGAGTTCG
This sequence comes from uncultured Sphingomonadales bacterium, assembly GCA_903839675.1. Lineage (GTDB taxonomy): Bacteria > Pseudomonadota > Alphaproteobacteria > Sphingomonadales > Sphingomonadaceae > Aquisediminimonas. The sequence continues at coordinate 78,966 of CAIMDB010000006.1, read as the reverse complement.
GCGACACAGAAGACCTCGCGATCGTCCGCAACGTGTCGGAAGGCGGCATCTGTCTGTTCACCGATCAGGAATTCGAAATCGGGGCGCCCGTCAGCATTTCGCTTATCGAAGACATCGACATCCAAGGGCGCGTAGCCTGGGCGCGCGACCGTTTCATTGGCGTCGCCTTTGATGAAGAGATTCCCGTCAATGACCTCCTCGCCCGTCCGCAAATGTTGCACGATGGCAGGCGGGCCCGCTTCCCACGTCTGTCTGTCGACGCGCGGGTAGACATCAGCATGAACAATCAGATGACTGTGGCCCGCGTGCGGGATGTTTCCCACAAAGGGGCAAAGCTACTCTTCCGTGATCCCATTGAGCGCGCCACCCAAGGTCTTGTCGTAATTATTGATGAATCGACCCGGCTCGAAGCCATGATCCGTTGGCAACGCGGCGCATCGGTGGGTATCGAATTTGTTAAGCCCATCAGCCCGCAATTGCTGTCTCACCTGATCAGCATGTGGAAGGCGCGGTAGCCCTACTACGCCTCCAAGCACCGCAACGTCACCCCGCCGCTGACCAGACCTTTTCCAGACGACGATGCACTGCGCGGGCCCCGCGGCTCGGCGCTTCTTCCAGTGCAAACCGCGCCGTTGCCGCAGCGATCGACGCGCTCTGATCGGCAACACTTGTCGTTGCAGCAGACGTTTCCTCAACCAGGGCGGCATTCGCCTGTGTGATCTTGTCGATATCCGAAACGCTTTCATTGACCTGGGCGAGCGATGCCGTCTGATGCATTGCCGTCGCACTGGTTTCTGTCAGGATCTTGCTGACTTCGACAACACCGCCCGCGATCCGATCAAGAACGCCGCCCGCTTCACCAACCAGACGCACACCGTCCGACACATGGCCTGCGCTGACCTTAATGATATGCTTGATCTCGTTCGCCGCTTCCGCAGACCGCTGCGCCAGAGCGCGCACTTCGCTGGCGACGACGGAGAAGCCCTTGCCGGACTCACCTGCACGCGCCGCCTCGACGCCGGCGTTCAGGGCCAACAAATTTGTCTGGAAGGCGATACCGTCAATCAGCGACACAATTTGTGTGATCTGTGATGAGGAACTCTCAATCGCCCCCATGGCCGTCACGACACGATCGATGACTTCCCCACCGGTTTCGGCATCGCTCCGCGTGCGATTGACCGCGACGGAAGCGACCTGAAGCTGTTCGGCATTCTCCCGCATGCTGCCGGTCACCTGCTGCATCGCTGCCGCCGTTTCCTCAATCGTCGCAGCCTGACGTTCGGTACGGCTGGCGAGATCATTGGTCCCGGAGCGAATTTGCTCCATGGCCGTCGACACAGAGGCAACGCCGCCAACAACAGTCGTCATCGTCGATGACAGGGCATCCATCGCTGCATTAAAGTCACGCTCAGCCCGGGCATATTCCGCTGGCAATCCAGATAGGCGGACAGTCAGGTTACCCTCCGACACCTGCGAAAGCGCCTCGCTCATGCGCGCCAAGGCCCCCTCGCGCGCTTTTTCCTCTACTTCAAAATAGGTTGAAAGCGCGATTTCCATGTCCAGCAGCGAGGCCTGAACCATTACCGCAACGTCCTTAGCGAGGCGACGACGCCATGGGAGCCAAGACAAAATGCCAGGGGCAACCGCCTTCTCAACCGCCGTGCCAAGGATCAATGCATAGCTGCCCACAAACCATTTCGGTTCAAGCCCGATCTTGGCATGGACATGGCCAATCGTGGTCGCACGGCCAAAATACTCTTCTGTCGGGCCTTCGGCAAAGAGCCGCAGCCAATGCTGCCTCAAGAGGCTGACCGCACCCCGCGTATGATCGGCATCGCGGAAAAAGCCCGACAGACGCGGGTTGGAGGCAATTTTGATCGAAAGCTTGTCGAGCGCATTATCGAGAGGGCGCTTCAATTTCCCAGCAATTCGACGGAACCGAGACGTCTCCCCTGACAACTGATAATATTCGAGGCGCGCGGTAAAGTCGGGATTCATTGGCAATTCCGGTCGAGCAGGGAGGGTTGAACGCTCTAACGACCGGAAAAGGGCAAAGTTTAGCGCGACGGATGGGGTCAGGGACACATGAGGAGGACACCAAAAATGCGGTGCGCAGGATCAATCGCGTAAAAGCAGAGCTTGTTGCGCCAAAAGTGTGAAAACCTTGCGCTTGGCGGCTTTTTTCCCCATGGGCAGCGCATTATGACGCAGACTTGGACCCCCGACAGCTGGACCGCGCACGAAGCCCGTCAGCTCCCGACCTATCCCGACGCTGACGCCCTGAAGGGCGCGACGGACACGCTGGCCAACTTTCCGCCGCTCGTTTTTGCGGGCGAGGCGCGCAGCCTGACGGCAGATCTGGCGCAAGTGTCCGCAGGCAAGGGCTTCCTGTTGCAGGGCGGCGATTGCGCGGAAAGCTTTGCGGAATTCCACCCGAACAACATCCGCGACACCTTCAAAGTGTTGCTGCAGATGGCCGTGGTGCTGACCTTTTCATCCAAGCTTCCGACCGTCAAAGTTGGCCGCATGGCCGGCCAGTTCGCCAAGCCGCGCTCAGCCGACATGGAAGAAATCCATGGCGTGACGCTGCCCTCCTATCGCGGGGACATCATCAACGACATCACGTTCGATGAAGCCGGCCGCATCCCTGATCCGGACCGCATGCTGCGTGCCTATTCGCAGTCGGCAGCGACCCTCAATCTGCTGCGCGCCTTTGCGCAGGGTGGCTATGCGAACCTGCATCAGGTCAATGCCTGGACGCATGATTTCATGGGCCGTTCGCCCTGGGCCAAGAAGTTCAAGGACGTGGCTGACCGCATTGGCGAAGCACTCGACTTCATGGCGGCGTGCGGCATCGATCCTGATACTGTGCCGCAGTTGAAGGGCACGAGCTTCTACACCAGCCATGAGGCGCTGCTGCTGCCTTATGAGCAGGCGTTGACACGGCAGGATTCCCTGACAGGCGATTGGTACGACACGTCCGCCCATATGCTGTGGATTGGGGACCGGACCCGCTTTGTCGGCTCGTCCCACGTCGAATATCTGCGCGGCATCGGCAACCCAATTGGCATGAAGTGCGGCCCGAGCCTTGAGCCGGACGCGCTTCTCCGACTGCTCGATACGCTCAACCCGAACCGCGTCGCCGGGCGCATGACGCTGATCACGCGCTATGGCCATGACAAGATCGAAGCGCATCTGCCCGCCCTCGTCCGCGCGGTGAAGGCAGAAGGCCATCCGGTTGTCTGGTCCTGTGACCCGATGCACGGCAATGTCGTGAAGGCGAATAACGGCTATAAGACCCGTCCGTTCGAACGCATCCTTGCCGAAGTGCGCGGCTTCTTTGCCGTGCACCGGGCCGAAGGCACGCATGGCGGTGGCATCCACATCGAAATGACCGGCCAGAACGTCACCGAATGCACCGGTGGTGCAATGGACGTGACGATGATGGATCTCGCCGACCGCTACCACACACATTGCGACCCGCGCCTCAACGCCGGCCAGTCGCTTGAACTCGCCTTTCTGCTCGCAGAAATGCTGAATGAGGAATTGCGGACGCGGAGCGCGAGCAGCGCCGCCGCCTAGCACGCAAAAGAAAACGGCGTCGGTGACTGGGGGAGTGTCGCCGACGCCGTGATCTACGTGCCACCTCGGGTAAAGGTGGCTGGTGCGACCCAATAAGGAGGGTATATCTTCCCCCTATTGTCGCGCCGATGGCCGCAACGTTAACCCTTTGTCATGTTAAAAAGCGCCCTTAGGCGTCGACGGAAAACAGCGTGGTTCCGCGGTATTTTTCCAAATAGGGCTCGAACAGCGGGCAGATGGAAAACGTGCCATCCGCCATCGCGATGTCAGCCATGCCATCGACCTTGAAGGTCGCAATCTTCTCCTCGCGCGGCGGTGCTCCGTTCTTCGTGATCGGCACAGCATCGAGATAGACCAGATCCCGCCTTGTATAGAGAATGTGCGGTGCGAGGATGAAGGCGGTGCCGTTATAGGTGGAAGAAAGCACGCGCTTGGTGGCGATCGCTTCAAGGATGGCGCGGTTTGTAGTCATATCTGCATGATTCCCCGAACTCTCCGCCAGCGCAACAAAATTGTGCAGCGCAGCATGAAAATGTCAGTCAATCCGCAACCCTCACGCTCCGGGTTTGCTTCCGTCTGTTGGGCGGACGCGCTATGCCCTCCCCAAAGCAGGAGACAAAAAATGACGATCACCCGGTTTTTTCTTACCGCAGCAGCGTTGGGCCTGAGTGCCGCGCTGAGCCCGGCTTGGTCGGCACCAGCGGCACAAAGCCGTGCCTATCAGCCGGTTGATCTTTACGCGCTGGAATATGCCGCCGACCCGCAGATCTCGCCCGATGGCCGCAAGATCGCCTATGTCCGCCGCAGCTTTGATATCATGTCAGACCGCGCCCGTGCCAACATCTGGATCATTGACGTGGCAAGCGGCGAGCACCGCCCCTTACTCTCCGGCGCCGCAAGCTATTCCAGCCCGCGCTGGTCTGCGGATGGGAAGCGTCTCGCTTATATCTCGGCCTCTGAAGGCAGTGCCCAGATTTACATCCGCTGGATGGACACAGGCGCCACCGCACGCGTGACCAATGTCAGCCAAGGGCCGGGCGGGCTGAGCTGGTCGCCCGATGGCAAGCAGCTGGCCTTTGCGATGTTCGTGCCCGGGGAAGGCAAGTCTTTTGCTTCCATGCCCGCTGCACCGGAAGGCGCGAAATGGGCGGGGAAGCCCATTGTCATTGACCGCCTCAACTATCGCGGCGACGGGCAAGGCTATGCTGAACAGGGCCACACGCACGTCTTCACTGTGCCCGCGGAAGGCGGCACGCCGCGTCAGGTGACGAGCGGCGACTTCGATTACGGCAGCGCCTTTGACTGGAGCCGCGACGGCCGTACGCTCTATATCGTCGGCACCCGCACGGCCGATCCAGACCTAACGCCCAACCGGGACCAGATTTTGGCGGTTGACCTCACCTCGCTCAACATCACGCAATTGACCAAGCGCGAAGGGCCGAGCGTAGCGCCCAAGGTCTCGCCCGATGGCAGTCGCATTGCCTTTCTGGGCTTTGATGATCGCTATACCAGCAATCAGGAATTCAGCCTTTGGGTCATGAACCGCGATGGTTCTGGCGCACGATCCCTGACCGGCGCGCTGGATATCGGCGTTGCGGACTTTGCATGGGACGGCAAAGGCGGTCTCTATTACCTCTATGATCAACAAGGCACGACCAAGCTCGCCTATACCTCAGGCAGTGGCGGTGGGCGCGCGGTGGCATCCGGTCTTGGCGGCGAGGATATTGGCCGCCCTTATTCCGGTGCGAGCCTCTCTGTCGCGCGCGATGGCACTGTCGCCACCAATGTGACGACCCCGACTGATCCGGGCGATGTCGCTGTGATCAAAGGCGGCAATGTGCGGCGGCTAACACGCCTCAATGACGATGTGTCCGCGATCCGCGATCTCGCCTCTGTCGAGGAAATCTGGTCCACGGCGCCCGATGGTGTGAAGAGCCAGTCCTGGATTATGCGTCCGGCAAACTTCGATCCAGCCAAGAAATACCCGATGATCCTCGAAATCCATGGCGGGCCACACACCAACTATGGCGCGCGTTTCTCGGCGGAAATGCAGGCCTATGCGGCCGCTGGCTATGTCGTGCTCTATTCCAACCCGCGCGGCTCCACGAGCTATGGCGACAAGTTCGCCAACCTCATCGACAAGGCCTATCCGGGCAATGACTATGACGACCTGATGGCCGCCGTCGATGCGACAATCGCCAAGGGCTATGTCGACCCGGCCCGCCTGTTCGTCACCGGCGGCAGCGGCGGCGGCGTGCTGACAGCATGGATCGTGGGGAACACCAACCGCTTCCGCGCGGCGGTCGTCGCCAAACCCGTCATCAACTGGACCAGCTTTGTCCTGAACGCGGACAATGCCGCTTATTTTGGACGCTATTGGTTCGGCAAGAACCCATGGGAAGCCGGCGCGCAGGCCGATTATTGGCGCCGGTCCCCGCTGAGCCTGGTCGGCAATGTGAAGACACCGACAATGCTCATCACCGGTGAGCAGGATTATCGCACGCCCATTTCCGAGACCGAGCAATATTATTCCGCGCTAAAACTCAATGGCGTCGACGCGGCCATGGTGCGCATTCCGGAATCGTCGCACGGCATGCTCGACCGCCCGAGCCGACTGGTCGCGAAATCGACCTACATCCTTGGCTGGTTCGCCAAGCATGGCGGGGTGACGGCCGACAAGCCGGAGAGCAAATAGCGCCATGCCTGGAGCCGTAATAACGGGTACCGCATCGGGCATCGGCGCGGCGCTGGCCGACCATCTGGCGGCGCGGGGCACACATGTCATCCTTGCGGACATCGACGCGGACCGTGTCGAAACGGTCGCCAGTGCCATTCGGGCCAAGGGCGGCATGGCCACGGCATGCAGTGTCGACCATGCCGACCGCAGCAGCATTGAGGCGCTCGCAAGCTTTGCCAAAGCCGAGCTTGAAAGCATCGACCTTGTCGTCGCAAATGCCGGTGTCGGCGCGGGCGGGCCGCTCTGGTCCACACCCCAGCGCAACATCGACTGGGTCATGGCTGTCAATATGATGGGGCCGATCTGGATGGCGCAGGCGTTCATTCCAATTCTGATTGAGGCCGGCCGGACATCGCGCTTTGCAATGACAGGCTCGGAGCATTCGCTCGGGCTACCGGCGCGAGGCGGGCAGGCCTCCATCTACACCGTATCCAAACATGCCGTGCTCGGTGTGGCGGAAACTTTGCGGCGCGACTTGGCGGACACGCAGGTGGAAGTTTCGATCATCTGCCCTGCCGTCGTTCTGACAGACATCTGGAACCCGCTGCGTACGCGGCACGAACGCTTTGGCGGCCCAAGGGTCATAGAGCGGCGCACATCGACTGAGCCGGGGCTGACGCCCGACGAGGCGGCGTCGCGCATTCTCGATGGCCTTGACGCGGGCGAGTTCTACATCTTCACGCATGGAAACGACATTGCCGAGGTGCACGGTGCACAGGCGGCGGACATTGCACAGGCCCTGGAGCGATTCCGCGACCGTTACGGCACGGACGCCTGATCAGTTCATCTGCGTCGGCAGATAGGCGTCCGCAATATAATCGCTGAACAGCGTGAACTTGCCTTCAAAGCGCACGGGTACGGTTCCTGTGGCGCCGTGACGCTGTTTGGCGACGATGACTTCAGCCAAATTTTCGACGGTCTGCAATTTGCGCATCCACTCATTATGCTTGTCGAACACGTCGGAGGAATCCGATTCCACCGGCCGCTTCGGCTCGAGCCCGCGGACATAATATTCTTCGCGATACACAAACATCACGATGTCAGCGTCCTGCTCGATTGATCCGGATTCGCGAAGGTCAGACAGTTGCGGCTTCTTGTCTTCACGCTGTTCCACCGCACGGCTGAGCTGGGAGAGCGCCATCACCGGCACGTTGAGTTCCTTCGCCAACGTCTTCAGGCCACGCGAAATTTCCGAGATTTCCTGAACGCGGTTGCTTTCCCCACCACGACCAGAGCCCTGCAGCAGCTGCAGGTAATCGACGATGATGAGACCGATCTGATGCCGGCGCTTCATCCGGCGGGCGCGGGTACGGAGCGCAGCAATGGTGAGGCCCGGCGTGTCATCGATATAGAGCGGCAACGATTCCAGATCGCGCGCGGACCGCGCAAAATCCCGAAACTTCTCCGCGTTCATTTTACCGGTACGAATGTCTTCGGCCACGATCCGCGACTGTTCCGACAGGATACGCGTCGCCAGCTGGTCCGCCGACATTTCGAGGCTGAAGAACGCAACCGGCGCGCCCACCGATTTCTCGGGCGGGATGCCATCCTGCATATCCCGCATCCAGCGTGCAGCGGCGTTGAACGCGATGTTGGTGGCGAGCGCCGTCTTGCCCATACCCGGACGTCCGGCGAGGATGAGAAGGTCGGAATGGTGAAGGCCACCGGTTTTGCCATTCAGGCCTTCCAGTCCCGTGGTGACGCCGGACAGGCCGCCACCTGAGTTCATCGCCTTTTCGGCAAGGCGCACGGCCTCTGTGGTGGCCTGCACGAAGCTTTTCACGCTGCCCGTCTCGCCGCCCTGTTCCGCGACGCGGTAGAGCGCCATTTCGGCTTCTTCGATCTGCGACGTCGGCAGCACCGCCTCGCTGGTATCGAGCGCACGGGTCGCCATGTCGCGCCCGACGCTGACGAGTTCACGCAGCAAGGCGAGGTCATAGATCTGGCTGGCGAAATCGCGCGCGCCGATCAGCGCCGCACCCGATCCGGTGAGTTGCGCCAGATAGGCAGGGCCGCCTAGTGCCTTCATCGCCTCATCCGCATCGAACATCGGCTTTAGGGTGACCGGATTGGCGACCATCGACCGTTCGACCAGCTTCATGATCGCATCATAGATACGGCCATGAACGGGCTCAAAGAAATGCTCCGCCCGCAGCTTCATTTGCACGTCTTCCGCGATGCGGTTGTCGATCATCATCGCGCCAAGCAGGGCGGCTTCCGCCTCCACATTCTTGGGCAGCTCTAGCTGCGTGTCGCTATTGTCGTGAATCAGTCTAACGGGTTCGGCCATGTGACCTCCATGGCGCAAAGCTACGCCATCCGGAACGCCGCCCAAAGTGGATAATGGGGATAAGTCTTAAAGGGCCTGTCTTTCCAATCCGATGTGCTTCCGATATGCGCCCACAATGGCCGATCCCCGTATCATCGACATCAAACTCGACGAGCATACCATCATCTGGCGTTCTGCGGATATTGAGCAGGAACGGCGGATCGCCATTTTCGATATTCTCGAAGGCAATCACTTCGCCCCGCAGCGTGTGCATGCCGATGGCTATGCCGGGCCGTACAGGCTTTCCCTGCGCGTCGAAGAAGGCCGTTTGGTGCTCGATGTGCTGCGCGAGGATGCGACGCCGCTTGAGTCGGTCATCCTTGCCCTTGGCCGCTTTCGTCGGCTCATCAGAGAATATTTCGCAATTTGCGATAGTTACTATCAAGCCATCAAGACGTCGACCGCCCAGCAGATTGAAACGGTGGACATGGCCCGTCGCGCCATCCACAATCAGGGCGCAGACCTGCTGAAAGAGCGTCTTGAGGGCAAGATCGACATCGATTTCGATACCTCCCGGCGCCTGTTCACCTTGATCTGCGTGTTGCATATCAAGGGGTAAGGCGTTTGCGGGGGCAATCTATTCCGTGGAAGGCTTGGGTCACCGGGCTGGTCATTCTGGGCGTCGCGCTTGGCTGGTGGGCTTTGTACTGGCGCCCGAACAGCACAGACTATCCGGTGCAGGGCGTCGATATATCTGCCGCAGATGGGGTGATTGCCTGGCCTACGGTTGAGGCCGCAGGTGCCGATTTCGCTTATGTGAAGGCTACCGAGGGCGCGGACATCAGCGACCCGCGCTTTGCCGAAAACTGGGCGGCCACAGCGGCGGCAGGCATGCGGCACGGGGCCTATCATCAATTCTCGCTCTGCCGCCTCGCCGCGGATCAGGCGACCAACTTCATCTCTATCGTCCCGCGTGAAAAAGACGCCCTGCCCGCCGCGCTTGCGCTCGATTTTGCGGGCAATTGCAAGGACCGGCCCGCGCGCGACGTCGTGCTGCGCGAACTCAAGACCTTCATCGAAATGGTGGAAGCCCACACGGGCAAGCCGACCATCCTCCAGCTCACGCGTGAGTTTGATGATTTCTACATGATCAGCGATGCCATTGATCGGCCCTTATGGCTGCGTGGCTTCCTTTTCCCGCCAAGCTATGGCGCGCGGGCCTGGGTGATGTGGCAGGCCTCGACAATCCGCCGCGTCGCGGGCATCGAGGGGTCTGTGGATTGGAATGTGATACATCAATGAACGACCAAGTGACCGAACTCGTTGCAGCTGCCAGAGAGGCGGCGCACAATGCCCATGCACCCTATTCGGGCTTTGGCGTGGGGGCGGCCCTGCTGCTGGAGGATGGCGAGATCATCTCCGGCTGTAACTTTGAGAATGCGAGTTACGGGCTGACTTTGTGTGCCGAAACCGTCGCCATCGCGACCGCGAATGCGCAGGGAAAGCTTCGGCAGATCAAGGAGATAGCGGTGATCGGCGGCAAGCTGATCGACGGGCGCATCACGGGTACGGACCCCGTGCGCCCCTGTGGCCGCTGCCGTCAGGTGATCAACGAGGCGGGCGGTCTTTCCGGCACAGATATCATCGTGCATTGCGCGTCGGCAGACGGTAGCGCTGTGGAGCATCACAAGCTATCGGAGCTGCTACCCCATGCGTTCGGCCCGGCGGATCTGGGATTGGCTTAGGAGAGAAAATGTCCATTCTTTCAGATAAATGGATCCGCCAGCAGGCGCAGGAACACGGCATGATCGAGCCGTTTGTTGAGGCGCAGCGCCGCGACGGGTGCATCAGCTATGGCCTGTCGTCGTACGGGTATGACGCGCGCGTCGCGCCGGAGTTCAAGATTTTCACCAATGTCCATTCCACGGTGGTCGACCCCAAGCAGTTTGACCCCAAGAGCTTCGTCGACATGGAGACGGACTGCTGCATCATCCCGCCGAACAGCTTTGCGCTCGCCCGCACGGTCGAATATTTCCGCGTGCCACGCGACGTTCTGGTCATCTGCCTCGGCAAATCGACCTATGCGCGCTGCGGCATCATCGTGAACGTGACCCCGCTGGAACCCGGCTGGGAAGGCCATGTCACGCTGGAATTTTCCAACACGACCCCCCTGCCGGCGAAGATTTACGCCAATGAAGGCGCGTGCCAGTTCCTCTTCCTCAAGGGCAATGAACCCTGCGAGACGAGCTATGCTGACCGCGCGGGCAAATATATGGGCCAAAAGGGCGTGACACTGCCGCGACTTTAAGCGACCATTAGGAACCGAACTGCAAGAGGACGCGTTATGAAAAAACTTCTCATCGGACTCGGGCTCCTCTCGCTCTCAACTGCCGCTTTTGCCCAGGGCAAGCCGCAGGCCATCGCCATCACCAGCAACATCCAGGCGGTGAAAGAAATCACCGACGCGAAGGGTGTGAAGAAGAAGACGCTGGTCGACCCCACGACGGTTATCCCCGGCACGCCTTTGGTCGTCTGGATCAATTACAAGAACGCAACCGCGAGCCCCGTCACCGGCTTTGTGATCAACAACCCCGTGCCTGCCGCGATTGATTTCACCGCCCTTGGTGAAAACAGCGAATGGGGCGTCGTCTCCGTCGATGGCGGCAAGACCTTCGGCCCGCTGGCCACGCTCAAGATTTCCGCAGGCGAACGCATGATGCGCGCGGCCATCCCGCAGGATGTGACGCATGTGCGCTGGACGTTCAACAAGCCGATCGCCGGCAACAGCACAGGCAGGCTGAGCTTCTACGCAATGGTAAAATAACAACCGATACAACAAGAATAGGTGGGAGAGAGACATGGCGCGCAAAGACGCAGAGTTTGACATCATCGTCTATGGCGCAAGCGGCTTTACCGGCCGGCTTGTCGCGGAATATCTGGCCGCGCGCGGCATCACGCGCTGGGCGATGGGCGGCCGCAGCCTCACCAAACTTGCCGAAGTCCGCGATGAGATGGGCCTGCCCGCCGAAACGCCCTTGGTCGTCGCCAATTCCGATGACCCCGCCTCTCTGGAACTCATGTGCGCCCGCACCCGCGTGATCATCACGACGGTCGGCCCCTATCAGCTTTACGGCCCGCAGCTTGTCGCCGCCTGTGCGAAGACCGGCACCGACTATGTCGATCTGTGCGGCGAACCGGCGTGGATGCGCCAGATGATCGACGCGCATGATGACGCGGCGAAGGCGAGCGGCGCGCGCATCGTGTTCTCCTGCGGGTTTGACTCAATCCCGTTCGATCTTGGCGTCTGGTTCCTCCAGCAAGAAGCGGTCAAGACCCACGGCAAGCCCGCCCCGCGCGTGAAGGGACGCGTCCGCAAGATGCAGGGCGGCGCCTCCGGTGGCACCATCGCGAGCCTGACGGAAACGATGAAGGCCGCGGCCAAGAACCCGAAGATCATCGGCCTCCTCAAAAGCAGCTTTGCCCTGACCCCGGGTTTTGAAGGCCCGCCGCAACCCGCAGGCCTGATGCCCGAATATGATAGCGCGACCGGCACCTGGACCGCGCCCTTCGTCATGGCGCCGATCAACACGAAGAACGTGCACCGCACCAACTTCCTGCTCGGCCATCAATATGGCCGCGACTTTGTCTATGATGAGATGATCATGACGACGCTGGGCGATGCGGGCCGCGCGATGGCAGAGGCCATTGCCAAGGCCAACCCGTTCGGCGATTCAAAGATCGCGCCGGGCGACGGCCCGAGCAAGGAAGAGCGCGAGAACGGCTTTTACGACGTCCTCTTCATCGGCGAATATCCCGACGGCACCCAAGTCCGCGCCAGCGTGCAGGGCGACAAAGACCCCGGCTATGGCTCCACCAGCAAAATGATCGCCGAAAGCGCGCTGACGCTGCTGGAGACAGACACACCGGGCGGCGTGGTGACACCGGGCGCGATCATCGCGCGGCCGCTGTTGGAGCGGTTGGTGAAGCATGCGGGGCTGACGTTTGGGGTGGAGTGAGGGTTGGATCAGTCAGCAAAGGCTCCAACCCTCTCAAATACCTTTTCAAAACGATCAAGAGTGTCCTTCACCGCTTTACTCGAGCCGCTCAACATCTTTGGGTGCTGGAGTAGGTAAGCTGCCGGTTCATAGTGGCTAAATTCCGGAATATCTGCTGGCAGCACCCGGAAGTACGCTTCAGCCTTCTTAACGATGCGGCACGTTCCCGCGTCGGCAGCATCGAGCTTTTCCACGGTAAGTAGGTTTTCGCCCTTAAGGCCGTATGTTGCGTTCACTAGATCCACAAACAATTGGGGGGCGAAGAAGTCTTCAATGTCAGCCTCCTCCTTTTCCGCGATTTCTGTCGCAAGAATTATCCTCTCTTTTTCAAGTAGCTCAGCTCGATAGAGATCATCGAGTTTCCGGCGCTGACCACGATCGAAGTCCGTGAGAACGGCAATGTTCAACTTATTGCCGAAGAACAGCTTCACGAACGGGAGCACCTTGTCGATACCGCCCGAGGGGCAAACGGCCCACCTAGCTGCGAGGTGCGCGCGGCCCGCAGACTTCAGCGCCGCCGATGCAACCTGCAGGTAAAGAATATCGCTTGGCCCTTCCACGAGCAGCGTATTCTTACCGATGATAAGCGTTTGGGTGATCTCAAAGCCCATTGCCCCAAAGACAGGAAAATTTGTCTGCGGGTCTGTGGTCAGGACATCCGACCTTATTTTCGTTCCGATGGACTTTTTGCGTCCGCGGGTGTCAGTTTCAACGACATCTTCGACAGTCCGAACAGAAGCTAGGTCATTGGGTGGCACCATGAAGGGCGAATGGGTCGACCAAATCAGTTGATGATTTGGGGCAATCTCTTCCGCGAAATAGCGAAGAAGATCGAGTTGAGCCGTACCGTGGAGTGTGAGGCCCGGCTCATCAAGTAGAAGAATGACGTTGCCATGCGTCTTCCTAATCTGCGCAAATTTAACCAAGAATGAGAAGAACCAGATAAACCCCGCAGAACGCTCGGAGAAAGGAACTGTTACGCCGTGAAGGCCGTTTTCAACGCGCGCGCGCGCAATTGGTCCACTGTTGAATGGCGCCGGGTCCCCAGACTTTCCTTCTGAAAGGACCACCTTGATTTTTAGCTCATCATTTTGGGTCCAATAATCGAATATTTGGTCTGTGATACGCAAAGCGGCGGCCTCGCACTTCGCATTCAGTTCCTCGAACTGGTTAGTCGAAGCGAGGTCCTCTAAAGTAGTGCCTGCGTATTCTAAGAAATCCAGAAAAACGCGGTCGCCGTGTGGTATCTCGATGCCCTTAGACTTATTTTGAGCAAGTTTCTCGATAGAAACCTCGCCGCTCATTCGATCATAATGTGAGAAGTACATGAAGCGTGGCATTCTGGAATTAAGTATGTCGAGAGCCTTCAGCTCAGCGTCGTTTTCTCGAAATCCGTTTATCGTTTCCAGAAGCGATTGCTGCCCGTCGGACCGCCCATCTGTTTCTTCTAGCAAAGTTGCCACTCGCGCGGTGCTGGTCGCCCCGGCCAAGAGAGTACGTTCTTCTGTCGTTAGTCCGTGGGCCTCGACTAAATGCGCGATCACTGCCGTTTCGTCCAGCGGAACGTTCCACGTTGCGACCGTTTGCTCGTAGGTCTTGAAAATCTCTAAAGTCTGACTCTTCAGAGCTTTTGCGCCAAGCACAGCTGTAATCGCAGCCACGTCAGCTTCATCAAGCTCCCAAATCGTGCTCATTACTTCGGCTTCGTGGTCGCCGTGGTTCTTGGCGTAGTCCGCATAAGCGCGACGCGGGTAGTTAGTGACCTTACCATAATCGACAAAGGATTTATCTGTAGACCTTAGTCCTTCGAGCGCCTTCAAAAAGGCTGACTTTCCAGCTTCGTTTTTTCCTACGAGGCAAGTAGATTGCCCAATATCTACTGGGTTTGAGTCGATAATGTTGCGATAATTGGTCGCGTGAGCACGAATGAGCTTCACAATACCCCCCACTATTAGCCATACAAATTTACAGTCGATGCCAAGATGGCGTAATTTGTATTCAGAGTGAATGGTATCGAATTTGGACGTGTGGTTGTCAACTCGGGTTAGACCCTCGCTAAAGACGATGCCTTTCATGGCCGATTAAAACAGCCCTGATTTTAGGAGCCAAAATGGCGAACTATTCGAGGATTTTGCGGCGAAACAGATAGACAGCCTCTCTGTCAGCGAGACATCCGCTGGCGCTTTCTCAAAGCCCGCCCCCTAATTCCAACTCTCCCGCGCCAGCCACCGCGCGAGCTTCTTCTTCAAACTCCGCCGGATCAGCGCGACGTGGGCGCCGTAGAGCGTCAGAAATCCGATCAGCCAGAAGAGCCAGTCTCCGCCGGTAAAGCTCCGCGCGATGATGAGGCCGAGCGCCCAGAAGATGAGGACCACGCGGACGTTGAGGGTCAGGCGCAGGCCGGACCAGGGGGGCGGCAGGATCGCGATGTTGGAGCCGGGGTCCGTCTCCAGCTCCACTTGTTCCCGCAGGCGCGTGAGGGTGCCGCCATCGACATAGGCAAAGGCATCCCATTTCTCAAACTTATCAAACCCTTCGCCGCGCGCGAAGGTGAAGCTCGATTGTGAGGTCGGGTGCACAACATAATGGCTGCCAAAGCCGCGCAGGATGCGTTCAAACCGCACATCATCCAGTGCGGCAAAGGGGATGGTGTAATCGAGCGTGCCGATGAACAGGCGGGAGAGATCAAGAGACATGGCTGCTCATAGGGCTGTGGGGGTGGATTTCAAATGGGGGTGCTGTGGTGCGTCCGCGCCTCGCCCTCCCCCTTTCGTCATGCCAGCGAAGGCTGGCATCTATTTGCATCTCACCTGAGCGATTGAGGCGTCTTATTCGGGACATTCGGTGTTCATAGATTCCCGCCTTCGCGGGAATGACGGGTTGGGGTTTGGGAGGAAGACGGGAAAAGCCCCCTACTTCCGCCGCCCCTGATGGCGGATGTTGCCCGGCCGTCCGCGCTGGCCCATTGCGGGGCGGCGGACGCGGTCTTTGCGGTCTTTTCCTTTGTCCCCATCGCGGCCTCTGTTCCCGCCGGGCATGGGCAAGTGGCTCGCCCCTTCCGGCAATTCAAAACGCAGTGCGCCTGAAATGGGGTTGGCCTCTGCCAAACGCAAATCGATGTGCTGGCCGATGCGGAACGTCTCGCCGGTCTGCTCCCCGATGAGAGACTTATGCGCCTCATCAAAGCGGAAATATTCCGTGCCCAGCGTGGAGATCGGCACCAGCCCGTCGCCGCCCAGCCCTTCGACGGTGGCGAAGAAGCCGAAATTGGTGACGCCGGTGATCCGCGTGGCGACAATCTCCCCCACGCGCATGGCGAGGAAGGCGGCGACATAGCGGTCCACGGTCTCGCGCTCCGCCTCCATCGCGCGGCGTTCGGCCGCGGAGATGACCTCGCCGATGAGCTTCATCCGCTCGGCATCGTCCTTGGTGAGCGCGGTCGCTTCGCCTTGCGGATTGAGGCCGTAAGCGCCGACGAGGGAGCGGTGGACGATCAAATCCGAATAGCGGCGGATGGGTGAGGTGAAGTGCGCGTAGGACCCGAGCGAGAGGCCGAAATGGCCGCTGTTCTGCGGGCCGTAATAGGCCTGTGTCTGGCTGCGCAGGATCTGCTCCATCACCTCGGTGCGGAATTCAACCTCGCCCAGCTTATCGATCAGGCGGTTGAAGGTGGCGGGCGTGACGACCTGCCCCAGCGCAAAGGCAATCTCAAACGTCGCCAGATATTCCTTGAGCGCGACGAGCTTTTCGCGGCTCGGCGGTTCATGGATGCGGTACATGACCGGCGCCTTCTTCGCCTCCAGCGCTTTGGCGGCGGCGACGTTGGCCGCGATCATGTAATCCTCGATCAGCTTATGCGCATCCAGCCGTTCACGCGGCGCGACCGATTGGATACGGCCCTTCTCGTCCAGCTCCACGCGGCGTTCGGGCAGGTCGAGGTCCAGCGGCTCGCGCTTTTCCCGCGCCTTGAACAAAAGCGCCCAGCACGCCCATAACGGGCGCAGCGCAACCTCGGTCAGGTCATGGGGCTTCACGCCGTCAATCGCGGCCTGTGCATCCTCATAGGGGATGTTCGCTGCGACCTTGATGACCGCGCGGGAGAAGCGCCAGCTGACCATCTGGCCCTTGGCATCAATGACCATGTGGCACGCCATCGCCGCACGATCTTCCCCCGCCCGCAGCGAGCAGACGTCGGCGGAGAGGTGTTCGGGCAGCATCGGCACGACGCGATCTGGGAAGTAAACGCTGTTGCCGCGCTTACGCGCCTCACGGTCGAGCGCGCTGCCTGGGCGGACGTAAAAGCTGACATCGGCAATGGCGACAATGGCATCAAACCCGCCATCATCCCGCGGGGAGGCCCAGACGGCATCGTCAAAGTCCCGCGCATCAACAGGGTCAATCGCGACGATGGGCAGATGGCGCAGGTCTTCGCGTTCACCAAGGCTTTGCGCGGCCATCGTCTCGGCTTCCTGCAACAGCTCTTCGGAAAAGACGTGCGGGATATTGAACTTGTGGATGGCGATCAGGCTGAAGGATTTGGGCGCGAACGGATCGCCCAAAATCTCCACGACCTTCGCCGTGATGCGCGGCGGACGGCCAGTTTTCTCGGCCAGCACAAGGTTGCCCTCACCTGCCTCACCCAGATCGGAAATGGGCGTATCGCGCCGCTCGCGCTTATCGATAGCGCGCAGCCAGTACCGGTCCCCGTCCTTGGCCACGACGCCGAGCAGCTGTTCCTCACTCCGCGCGAGCTTCTTCATCGGGTGGGCGACATAGCCTGCGCCCTGTTCTTCGGTGCGGGCGAGGATGCGATCCCCCACGCCAAGCGCAGAGCGCTTGCCGCGCTCCACAACGCGCAGGCGCGGCGGCGGTTTGCCTTCGGCCTCCCAATGTTCCGGGATCGCGATGACCTGCGCGTCGTCCACATCTACGATGCGCAGCACCGTCACCTTGGGCAGCCCGCCCATCTTGTGGAAGGCGCGGCCCGGCGCGCTGTCGATCAGCCCTTCATCGGCCATGTCCTTGAGCAGCGCCTTCAGCGCGATCTTCTCATTGCCCAGCAAGCCAAAGGCGCGCGCAATCTCGCGCTTGCCGGCCGCTGTGTCGGACGTGGTGATAAAGTCTAAGATCTGCTGTCGGGTCGGAAGACCGTTGGACTTGCTGTGATGGGGGTGCTTGGGCATGAAATTGCGCTACCGGTTCAGATCACCGGATGCCAGAGAAAGCGTCAATGCCCGTCAAACGCAACGAGGCTGTGGACGACGGGCCCTTCTTCCGAAAGCCGGTCCGCCCCGCCGAGATCGGGCAGATCGACCAAGAATACCGCAACCGGCACTTCCGTCCCCGCCGACCGCAGCAAGCGGGTGGCCGCAATCGCGGTGCCGCCCGTGGCAATCAGATCATCGATGAGCGCAATCCGGTCTCCCTTGCCGACGGCATCATCGTGGATCTCGATCCGGTCCTGCCCATATTCCAGCGCATAGTTCATCCCGATGGTCCGGCCGGGCAGCTTGTCCTTCTTGCGGATTGGCACAAAACCCAGCCCCATCTCCCGCGCCAAAGCCGCGCCAAAGATGAAGCCGCGTGCCTCGATCCCCGCAATCATGTTGACGTCGTGGCCGTCCAGCGCCGCGCGCATCCGTTCTATCGCGAGGCCAAAACCTTCCGCGTCGCGCAGCACCGTCGTGATATCGCGGAACTGGATGCCGGGCTTCGGGAAGTCCGGGATGGTGCGGATGAGGTTCCGCAGCGGATCATCGATCATCGGGTGATCAGATAATAGGCGACGTAAAACCAAGAGAAGAAGCCTTGGATGATCGCCCACAGGACAGACTTGTGCAGCGACCATGAAATGGTGATCGCCAACGCACTGCCAAAGCCGATGCCGGCCTTGGTCGCGGAATAGGATACGGATCTATATTCTGGCATAATGCCTCCCTTGGCGGCCAATGTGGCATGGTCCGCTTACAGGCGCCAGACGGCATTGCCGGTTTTTCATTGGCTTTCATGGGCATGGATGGTTAGCAAATACGCCATGCGTTTCCCCTTCCTGCGTTCCCTCACGCTCGCCCTATCAGGCTTCGCCCTTGTCGCCGCTTCTCCGGCCGCCAAAACCCCCGCAAAGCCGAAGGCCGCCGCGACCAAGGTTGCGCCTGTCGAAGCCGACGTCCCCTGGCTTTACAAGAACAGCGACATTCCGGTCGACAAGCAGTGGATCTTTGGGGAATTGCCCAATGGCCTGCGCTATGCCGTGCGTCGCAACCGCGTCCCGCCGGGGCAAGTCTCGATCCGTGTGGCGATTGATGCAGGCTCGCTGATGGAGCGTGAGAATGAGCGCGGCTATGCTCATTTCATCGAGCATCTGTCCTTCCGCGGCTCCAAATATGTGACCGATGGTGAGGCCAAGCGTGTCTGGCAGCGTCTGGGTGCGACCTTCGGCAATGACAGCAACGCCATCACTTCGCCCACGCAGACGGTCTATAAGCTGGACCTGCCCAATGCCGGTTTCCCTGCGCTCAATGAAAGCATGAAGATCCTGTCGGGCATGATGTCCGGACCAACGATTTCGGCAGCAGAAGTCGACGCAGAACGCCGCACCGTCTCTGCCGAAGCGCGCGAACAGGATGGCGCCCAGGTCCGCATCGCCGATGCCGCCTCCAAGCTCTTTTATGCAGGCCAGCCCTTGGCCGACCGCTCCCCCATCGGCAACCTGGACTCGCTCGCCAAGGCCACATCCGCTTCACTGCGCGGCTTTCACGACCGGTGGTACCGCCCTGACAACACCGTCATCGCCATGTCGGGTGACGGCGATCCGGTGGTCTTCGCGCAACTGATCAGCAAGTATTTCTCGGACTGGAAGCCGGTCGCCGCAGGCCCCGTCCCCTCCGTGGATCTTGGCCGCCCGACGCCCATCGCACCGACAACCAGTTTTATCGCAGAACCCGGCCTGCCAACGTCCGTCAGCCTCGCTTGGCTGCGCCCATGGACGCAGGTGGATGATACGATTGCGCTTAACCAGGGGCGCCTCATCGAAATCGTCGCCTCACGCCTCATCAACCGCCGTCTGGAGCAGCGCGCCCGTGCGGGAGGCAGCTTCCTTCAGGCCGATGTGCAGCAGGAAAATGTCGCGCGGTCTACCGACGCGACCTTTGTCTCAATCCTCCCCTTGGGAGAGGATTGGCGCCCTGCCTTGGGCGATGTGCGCGCCGTCATTGCTGATGCGCTCGTCAACCTACCGACACAGGCGGAGATTGATCGGGAAACCAACGAATTCACAGCACTGCTCGACGTGCAGGTGGAAACGGCACGCGCAGAGGCCAGCGCTAAGCAGGCGGATGATCTGGTCGAGGCCGTCAACATCCGTGAGACTGTCGCCAGCCCGGAAGTGGCCCGTGATGTCTTTGGAGCTCTCAAAGACAAGATCCGTCCGGCAGATGTGTTAAAGGCAACCCAGCGCCTCTTTTCCGGCACCGGCCCGCGCGCCTTTGTGTCCAGCCAGACCGAACAGACTGATGGCGCAGAACAACTTGCTGCCGCCATTGCTGCGCCCGTCACCGCGCTGACCACCGACCGCGATCAGGCACAGATCACGTTCGATCAACTGCCAAAGGCCGGTCCGGCGGGGACTATCACCGGCACGCAGCGCTTTAAGGGCGTTGATCTTGATGTCCTCACGCTGTCCAACGGGACCAAGGTTATGCTCAGCCCCTCTTCGTCTGAGGCCGGTCGGGTTTATGTCTCCGCCCGTTTCGGCAACGGCATGAAGTCCCTGCCGCGGGATCGCCTGACAGCGGCTTGGGCGGGGCCGGGCGCACTCGTCCAAAGCGGCATCGGCACGCTGAAGCAGGACCAGTTGGAACGCATGACCAGCGGCCGCCAGATCAACATGGCGATCGACACCGGCGAAAGCGCCTTCACCATGCGGGCCCTGACCCGCCCGGCGGATCTTGCCGATCAGCTCAAGCTGATGGCCGCAAAATTTACCGCCCCCGGCTGGGACCCGGCGCCTGTTATTCGGACCAAGGCCGCCGCGATCCTCGGCCTGCGCACCGCCGACTCATCGCCGCGTGATGTGGTTGGCCGCGAACTTGGCCAATATCTGCGCAGCGGCGACAAGCGCTGGAGCACTCCCGGCAAGGCCGATGCCGAAGCCCTGACGCCAGAAGCCTTTCGCGCCTTTTGGGAACCGGTGCTTGCAACTGGCCCCATCGAGCTTTCCATCTTTGGCGACTTTGATCCTGATGCGGTAAAGCCAATCATCCTTGAAACCTTTGGTGCCTTGCCCGCCCGGCCTTTGGCGGTTGCGCTGAAGGGCAGCGACATGTCATCCGGGCCAAAGCCCACCAAGACGCCCGTCCGCCTGACGCATAAGGGCTCACCCGATCAGGCGGTGGCTGTCCTCTCTTGGGCAACGGGGGGTGGCATGGCGAATGTCCGCACCGGCCGCCAGCTGGATATGCTGGCGGGGATCTTCACAGACCGTCTGTTCGAGCAGTTCCGCGAAGGCGAAGGGGCAAGCTACAGCCCCGATGTGTCGAGCAGCTGGCCCTCCACCTTCGACAGCGGCGGCAACTTTACCGTAATGGCGCAGGTGAAGCCGGAATCGGTCGATGCCTTCTTCGTGCGCGCCCGCGCCATTGCAAAGGACCTCGCGTCTAAACCCGTGACACCAGACGAATTGCAGCGCGCCGTCGGCCCGATGCTGCAACGCCTTGCCCGCGCGCAGACCGGCAACATGTTCTGGCTGTCGCAACTGTCCGGCGCGACCAGCGAGCCGATGCGCGTCGACAATTTGCTGAGCTGGGGGGCAGACCTGAAATCGATGACGCCCGCCACCTTGCAGAAGCTGGCGAAGCGCTATCTGAAGGCCAATAAAACGTTCTCCATGGTCGTTGCGCCGGAGAGCGCTGCGCCCACAAAATAAGGTCGTCAGCCTTTAACCAAGCCGTTCTGCGTGCCAGCGCAGATGGTCTGCCATGAAGGTGGAGATGAAATAATAGCTGTGGTCATAGCCCGGCTGCATCCGCAGCGTGAGCTTCTGCCCGGCGGCATCGCAGGCGGCCTGGAGCAGTTCCGGCTTCAACTGTTCGACAAGGAAGTTGTCCGCGTCGCCCTGATCCACCAGCAGATCAGGCAAGCGCGCACCGCCTTCGATCAGCGCACAGGCATCATACTCGGCCCAAGCCGCACGATCATCGCCCAGATAGCCGCCCAGCGCCTTGTGACCCCAGGGGCAGTTGGTTGGTGAAACAATCGGCGCAAAAGCCGACGTGCTCTTGAAACGATCGGGATTGCGCAGCGCAATGGTCAGCGCGCCATGCCCGCCCATCGAATGGCCGGTGATGCCCTGCCGCGCCATGTCGACGGGGAAGTTGGCGGCCACAAGCGCGGGCAGTTCCTGCTCAATATAATCGCGCATCCGGTAATGCGCGGCAAATGGTTCTTGGGTCGCGTTGACGTAGAAGCCTGCGCCAAGCCCGAAATCATAGGCCGCGTCCGCATCATCGGCGACGCCTTCGCCACGGGGGCTTGTATCGGGTGCAACAAAGATGATGCCGAGTTCGGCACAGATTGCGCGGAATTCACCCTTGTCGGTCACGTTCGCATGGGTGCAGGTCAGGCCCGACAGATACCAGACGACCGGCAGCTTTGCGCCCGGCGCATGATCCGGCACGAAGACCGAAAAGGTCATCTCAGTGCCCGTCGTAGTCGAGGCATGCTTGTAGACGCCTTGGGTGCCGCCATGGCTGCGATTGGTGGAAACGGTCTCAAGAGTCATGGCGTGGTCCTTCACTGGCAAATGGTGCGCCGCTCTTGATGGGAGTCCCATCAATTGGCAAGTCGTGACGTTCTTAAGGTCACTTGGTGAAAGCACTTTGACAGGTCCGACAGGGCCGTTAAGTCTCAGGTATGATCAAGCACAGCCTCACCACCATCCTCGCCCTTTGCCTTGCCCAAACAGCGCTTGCAGCCACCCCTGAACAGATCGCGCGCGCTGCGCTCAAGGCATCGCCCGTCGTCGATGGACATAATGACGTTCCGGAACAGATCCGCGGCCGGTTCGACAATGATTTGTCCAAGTTCAATTTCAATGACACGACGGGCACAGCCACAGCGACCGACATCATGATGCATACGGATCTCGCGCGCCTGAAAAAGGGGATGGTCGGTGGCCAATTCTGGTCGGTCTGGGTTCCAGCGTCCATGTCTGATCCCGAAGCGGTGGAATCCGTGACAGAGCAGATCGACATCGTGCACCGGCTGATTGCCGCCTATCCCGACCGGCTCGCGCTCGCGCTGACGGCGTCGGATATTGAAGCAGGCTTCAAGTCTGGAAAGATCGCCTCGCTGATCGGCATGGAGGGCGGCTATTCCATCGGGTCCTCGGTTGGCGTGCTGCGCCAGATGTATCGTGCCGGCGCGCGGTACATGACGCTGACGCACAGCAAGACGAGCAACTGGGCCGACAGCGGCACCGATGCGCCCAAATTTGACGGCCTCTCTCCTTTCGGGGTTGAGGTCGTAAAGGAAATGAACCGCATCGGGATGCTCGTGGACCTGAGCCATGTCTCTGAAGCGACGATGATGGACGCGCTGGATGTCTCCAAGGCGCCGGTCATTTTCAGCCATTCCGGCGCGCGGGCGATCAACGGCCATGGCCGCAACGTGCCCGACAGTGTTCTGGCACGCCTGGCCAAGAATGGCGGCGTCGTGATGATGGTGTTCCTCCCCGACTATGTCAGCGAAGAGGTCCGCCAATGGGCCGCGCGCCGCGCTGCTGAGGAAACGCGCCTATCGCGCCTGACCTCCTTTGACCCCGCAACCGCGAAGGCGCAACTGGCGGATTGGGAGAAAGCCAACCCCAAACCTAAGGCCACAATCGCCCAGGTTGCCGACCATATTGACCATATCCGCAAGGTCGCCGGCATCGACAATATCGGCCTTGGCGGCGATTATGACGGCATGGACAGCGCGCCCGCCGGCATGGAGGATGTGTCGGGTTATCCGGCCCTGTTCGTGGAACTCGCCAAGCGCGGCTATAGTCAGGCGGATTTGGAAAAGATCTCCAGCCGGAACGTCATCCGCGCCTTGCGACAGGCAGAGCAGGTGGCCGCGAGCATGAAGAACGTTCCACCCAGTGAGGCCCGCATCGGCAAATAGGGCTTATCCCTTACGGTGTGCCCAGGCGTGATGAATGCCCACGATCACGCCGCCGATGATAAGGCCAAACGCGCCCGATCCAATGGCATGGACCAGCCATTGCACGAGGCCTGACGCCGCCGGGACGGCCGCTCCGGCAGCAAGGGAGGCGTGATCCAGCCATTCGGGCAGCGGCGTAAAGTGGTATTCGTGCATCCCATGCAGGAAGATGCCGCCGCCCACCCAGATCATGGCCGCGATGCCGATGACGGACAGGCCCGCGAGCAGCTTTGGCATGGCGCGCACCAGCCCCCGGCCAATGGCCTGCACAGCACGGGCATCGCGCTTGGCCATATTGAGGCCAATGTCATCCATCTTCACGATCAGGCCGACCATGCCATAAACGCCAATCGTGATCGCGACCGCCACAACGAAAAGGATGCCGGCCTGGAGCCAGATCGACTCTTCGGCCACTTCGCCAAGTGCAATCGCCATGATTTCCGCCGACAGGATCAGGTCCGTCCGCACCGCGCCCGAGACCATAAGCTTTTCATGTTCTTCGCTGGAGAGTTCGGCAATCGCTTCGTCCAGCGTTTCATCCTCCGGCTGCAGGGATTCAACGATTTTCTCAACGCCTTCATAGCACAGAAACGCGCCGCCAAGCATCAGGATGGGCGTGATCGCTCCGGGCAAGAAGTAACTGAGCAGCAGCCCCACCGGCAAAATGAGGAACAGTTTGTTGAACAGGGACCCCTTGGCGATCCGCCAGATCACCGGCAGTTCCCGGTCCGGCGTAAAGCCCGTGACATAGCGGGGGGTGACAGCGGTATCGTCAATCACAACACCCGCCGCCTTCACGCCCGCCCGGCCTGCAGCGGCGCCGACATCGTCGATAGACGCAGCGGCAACCTTTGCGATCAGCGCGATATCATCAAGTAGGGCGGCAAGGCCGGATGCCATGTGTTTGCTCCTGAACAGGGATGTGTTGGTTAGGTTGATAATGCAGGAAATGTCCAGATGTGCCGGTCAACGACCAAACATTTGTCTCCCGGCCAGATCGAGCATAATCTCTTCAGATCCGCCACCAATCGCGTTGACGCGAACCTCGCGGTAGATGCGCTCCACTTTTGACCCGCGCAAATAGCTGGCGCCGCCAAGCACCTGAGCCGCTTCCCGCGCGACACTTTCCAGCATGCGGGTCGCCTGCACTTTGAGCATCGCGAAGTCGGCGGGTTGGTCCGCGCCTTGCTGAACCTGCCAGGCGCACAGATCAACCCAGGCCTGCGTCGTCTGGATCTGCCGCGCCATATCGGCGAGCTTAATGCGGATCGACTGATGGCCGATCAGCGGCTTGCCAAAGGTTTCACGTTGCTGCGCCCATTCGGACGCTTCCTTCAGGCAGACACGCGCAAAGGCGCAGCACCCCATCGCCATGCCCAGCCGTTCGGAATTGAAGTTGCGCATGATGCCGATGAAGCCGCCATTTTCTGGCCCGATGAGGTTTTCGACGGGAACTTCGACATCCTCAAAATAGATCGCAGCGGTATCCGAACAATGCCAGCCCATTTTCTCAAGCCGCGTGCGGGAGACGCCCTTGGCATTCATATCGATCAGCAGCAGCGAGACGCCGCCCGCACCTTCCCCGCCCGTTCGCACGGCGCAAGTGAGCCAGTCGGCGCGCATCCCGCTGGTGATGAACATCTTGGAGCCATTGACGACATAATGGTCGCCCTTGCGCACAGCGCGGGTTTTGAGGTTGGCGACATCCGATCCGCCCGAGGGTTCGGTGATGCCCAGCGCGATAATCTTGTCGCCAGACAGCACGGGCGGGGCCACGCGGCGCTTCAGTTCATCCGAGCCTAAAGCGAGGATCGGAGGCAGGCCAATGCCGTGCGTCATCAATGACGCGCCCAGCCCACCGGCGCCAACAGCGGAAAGCTCTTCGGTTTGGGTCAGCCCGTGGAAGATGTCGAACCCATCGCTATGCCCGCCATATTCTTCCGGATAGCGCAGGCCGAGAATGCCCGCCTCTGCCGCCTTCTTATGCAACGAGCGCGGCAGCTCACCGTCTTTTTCCCACTGGTCAATGTTGGGCTGCACCTCGCTTGCGACGAAACGTCGGACGGCGATAGCCAATTGTTCATGGGTTTCGTCGTAATAGGGCGACCGTGTTCGCCATTGGTCAAAACTTGTCATGATCCAAACAAAGCACTCCCCGTTCCGTCGCGCAACCATCGGTTCGTCGCTGCAGCAGAATCGTTCGTCGCAATCCATTTGGTTGGACGACTCATGGAGCCTATCAAATTTGTATAGAGAATTTAAGGACTTAACCAAAATGGTTGTGAATGTTGTCAAACAGGTTCGTTTGACATTGGGGCTTGGACTGATCGCGACAGCCTGCGTTTCGCCGGCCTCTCCCCCTGCCCGAATCACAACGCCCAAAAGCGCGGACGCGCAAAGCGTCGCCAAAGGGGCGCGGCCAGTTGGACAGTCGGTCCGTATCGCGCTCCCTACACCTTCTTCGCAGCCGACCATCAACGATGGTGCGCGCGCAGCGCCGCCGGAAATGGTGACCGCACTTCGCTCTATGTGGGCGTCGTTCCCCGGCAAGGCCGGCATTGCGGTCATGAAGACAGACGGATCGTGGATCGTCTCGTATCGCGGCGATGAACCGATGCCGCAGCAGAGCGTATCAAAATTATGGGTCTCCATCGCGGTGATGGACGCGATCGACAAAGGCAAATTGTCGCTGGATGACAGCGTCACTCTGCGGAAATCGGACATCACCGTGTTTCATCAGCCAATTGCAGGGCTGATTGGCCCCAATGGCTATACAACGACGATTGCAAGTCTGCTGAAGCGCGCGATGATGCAGAGCGACAATACGGCCAATGATTTCCTCATGCGCCGCGTCGGTGGCCCGAACGCCATCCGCGAGTTGATCGCCTCAAAGCGCCTCGGCGCCATCCGCTTTGGCCCCGGCGAACGCAATTTTCAGGCGGCAACCGCAGGCCTGACTTGGAAGCCCGAGTATAGCTTTGGCGGCGCCTTCAACACGGCGCGCGCGGCTCTATCCCCGGCCACCCGGAAGGCGGCGATGGACAAATATGTGTCGGATCCGATGGACGGCGCGACGCCCGCCGCCATTGCCCGCTCGCTTGCCCGCCTGAAGCGCGGCGAACTGTTGAGCGCACAATCGACCCGCTATCTGATCAATATCATGGAATCGACCGAAACAGGCCGTGCCCGCCTGAAGGCCGGCGTTCCTGCCGGTTGGAAGCTTGCGCACAAAACCGGCACTGGTCAGGACCTGCGGAGCCGCACAGCCGGCTTCAACGATGTTGGCATCATGGTTGCACCCGATGGCACCAGCTATGCCGTCGCTGTCATGATCGCTGACACGACAGCGCCGATTCCCGCCCGGCAGAAGCTGATCCAGCAAGTCGCCTCGGTTGTCGCTGCCAACCATAAGAGCAATGACTACGCCTCGCGGGGCGGCCAACGCGGTCGTGGAGCAAACTAACCGCTAAAGCTGTCGCCAAAGTGCTGCACCATTGCTAATCCCCCGCAATGGGAGAACAAAAACACCTCTATCTCGTCGATGGCTCGGGCTATATTTTCCGTGCCTATCACCGCCTGCCGCCGCTGACGAACATTCGCGGCGAGCCTGTGGGCGCCGTCTATGGCTACACCACCATGCTGTGGAAGCTCGCAGATGCGCTGCACAAGGCGGATGGGCCAACGCATATGGCCGTGATCCTCGACGCGTCCTCAAAGACGTTCCGCAACGAGATTTACGATCAGTATAAGGCGCACCGGCCGCCCGCGCCGGAAGACCTTGTTCCGCAATTCCCGATGATCCGCGATGCCACGCGCGCTTTCTCTCTGCCCTGCATCGAAGAACTCGGGCTGGAAGCGGATGACATTATTGCGTCCTACGCCAAGGCCGCACTGGCCGATGGCTGGCTCGTCACCATTGTATCGACCGACAAGGATCTGATGCAGCTCATCCAGCCTGGCCTCGACATGCTCGACCCGATGAAGAGTGAGCGGCTCGGTCCTCAGGCTGTGGTCGACAAATTCGGCGTCGGGCCGGATGGTCTGGCCGATGTCCTCGCGCTGATGGGGGATACAGCGGACAACGTGCCCGGTGTTCCCGGTATCGGCCCCAAGACCGCATCCAAGCTGATCCTTGAATTCGGCACGCTGGAAGCAGTGCTCGAAGCTGCGCCATCTATGAAACCCTCCAAGATGCGCGACAATTTGATCGAGCATGCGGACAAAGCCCGCCTGTCGCGTATTCTCGTCGCGCTGAAGGATGATGCGGCCCTTCCCGAACCGCTAGATGATTTCCTCCTGAAGGAAATCCCCGACGCCCCCTTGCGCGCCTTTCTGGAGCATCACGGCTTTGGGTCTCTACTGAAGAAGCTAGACGGCCCCACCGCCCGTGCCGACGGTCACGCCATGGCGATGATCCGGTCTGAGGCAAAGGGGACGTCCGCTGAAGCCGCCCCCGCCCCCGTTGCGCAGGTGTTTGACCGCGACATCTATGACTGCGTCCAAACCGAGGCGCAGCTGGACGCTTGGATTGCCGAGGCGATGCTTGCCGGAACCATTGCCGTCGATACGGAGACCGACGCGCTGGATTCCATGGCGGCGGGCCTCGTCGGTGTCAGCATCGCGACGGGGCCAAACCGCGCCTGCTACATTCCACTCGCACATGGCGGCAGCGATCTGTTTTCGGATTCCCCCGCCCAAGTTCCCATGGCCTCGGCGATTGCGAAGTTGAAATTGCTGCTTGAGGACCCCTCCGTCCTCAAAATCGGCCACAACATCAAATATGATCTGAACGTGCTGGAACGTTATGGCATCAGCGTTGCCCCCATCGACGACACGATGGTGATGAGTTTCGATCTGGATGCGGGGAAGCATAACCACGGCATGGATGAGCTGGCGCTGATCCACTTCGGGCACAGCTGCATTGCCTTCAAAGACGTCTGCGGCACCGGCAAGAACCAGCTGACCTTCAATCAGGTCGGCATGGCCGAAGCCACGCGTTATGCCGCAGAAGATGCCGATGTCACGCTGCGCCTTTGGCATCGCTTGAAGCCCCGCCTCAGCGCCGAAAAGGCCACGCGCGTCTATGAACGCGTTGACCGGCCCCTGGTCCCCGTCCTCGCGGGCATGGAGCGCGAAGGCATCAAGGTGGACCGCGATGAACTCGCTCGCATGTCCGCAGAGTTTGCGGAGGGCTGTGCGGGGCTTGAGATTGAGATCCACGCCCTTGCCGGACAGCCTTTTTCCGTTGGCAGCCCGAAGCAGTTGGGTGAGATTCTGTTCGGGCAGATGGGCCTGAAGGGCGGCAAGAAGGGCAAGTCAGGCGACTTCTCCACGGATGTCACTGTGCTGGAAAAGCTGGCCGAAGAAGGCGTCGAGATCGCGCGCAAGGTGCTCGACTGGCGGCAGCTGTCCAAGCTGAAGTCCACCTATACCGATGCGCTGCAAACACAGATCAACACCAAGACGGGGCGTGTTCATACGAGCTACAGCTTGACGGGCGCACAAACGGGGCGTCTTTCCTCGAATGATCCGAACTTGCAGAACATTCCCATCCGTACCGAAATTGGTCGCCGCATCCGCGAAGCCTTTGTGGCGGAACCCGGCAATGTCTTGCTCTCTGCGGACTACAGCCAGATCGAATTGCGGCTGGCCGCGCACATGGCCGATGTGCCGGCGCTGAAGGATGCCTTTGCCAATGGCGAAGACATCCACGCCCGCACCGCACAGGAATTGTTCGGCGAAGTAAACCGCGACACGCGCGGCCGCGCCAAGACGATCAACTTCTCCCTGCTTTACGGCATTTCCCGCTGGGGCCTAGCCGGACGGCTCGGCATTTCAGCGGACGAAGCGCAGTCGATGATCGACCGCTATTTTCAAAGCTTCCCCGGGATCAACCAATATATCAGCCGCACGCTGCAATCGGCGCGGGAGACAGGCTTCACCGAGACTTTGTTCGGTCGGAAAACGCACTTCACGCGCATCACCAGCGCGAACCAGACGGAACGGGCCGGCAGCGAGCGCGCCGCCATCAACGCGCCAATCCAAGGGACAAGCGCCGACATCATCAAGCGCGCCATGGTCCGCATGCTCCCCGCATTGGCGGAGGCGGGTCTGCCCCATGTGAAGATGCTGCTGCAAGTGCATGATGAACTCGTGTTCGAACTGCCCGAAGGCGATGTGGCCGCGGCCAGCAAGGTCATCGAACGCGTGATGGCGGAAGCTGCTGAACCGCTCGTCAAACTGGATGTCCCGCTGGGTGTTGAAATCGGCACCGGCAAGAATTGGGGCGCGGCACATTGACAGCCCCCGCCCGTGAACAGGGCGACGACATCCAGGCCCTCGCCAAGGGCGGCCGGACGAACGTGGCGGGCTTTTTCGTCCGCCTGCTGGCGCGTATCCCGTTTCTCATCATCGGCGGTCAGTGGTATGGCGCAGAGGCTCTAGGGCGGCTGGCCTACGCCATCGTCATTGTGGAGTTTGCAGCACAAATCGCCACCCTCGGACTGAAGCGCGGGCTGGCGCTGCATCTGTCCGGTGAGGGCAAAGAAAACGGGGCGTGGGACGGCCTTGTCGTCGTCCTGCTGGCGACATTGCCACTGACCATCCTGCTGATGTGGGTGCCAGAAATCATGTTCCCGAACAGCCCGATCAACGGGCTGGACAATCTGCTGCCGCTTATCATTCCGGCGCTTGCGGCGTCTGACTTGATGTTGACCGCCCTCGCCTATCGCTTTGACGTCGCCTCCACCGTGCGCGCGCGTGCTGTGATTGAGCCTTGGACAATCAGCATAGCCGCCTTTGCCTTGGCGTGGAGCCAGCCGCGGGACGGCCTGCTGATCGCCTATGCCCTGTCGATGGCAGCGGCCCTGATCGCCTCGCTCATCCCGTTCCTAAGGACCATCGGCCTGCCGAAGAATTGGAAGCCAAGGCCCCGCGAACTTTGGGGCCTCACACAACGTAACATCCCCTTGGCCGCCGCAGACGCCATTGAATGGGGATCCCGCCGGCTGGATCTTGCCATTCTCGGCCTGTTTGTCTCCCCCGCAACCGTCGGCATCTATTGGGTCGCGCAGCAGGTCGCCTCCCTGCCGCAGAAGCTGAAGACCAGCTTTGACCCCGTGCTCGGCCCCGTCATCACACGACGGCTGGAGGAAAAGAACCTGCCCGCAATCGCAACGCAGGTCAGCCAGGTCGGCTTCTGGATCTTGGCAGCGCAAGTCGGAATTGCATTTGCCCTAGGCATTCCGGCGGAGGGCGTTTTGGGCTTGGTCGGGCCGGGTGGCAGCTTTGTGGCGGGCACGGGCGCGTTGTCGTTCCTGCTGTTGGCCGAAGTCGTGGCCTCGCTCGCCGTCGTCAGTGAAGCCGCGCTCGTCTACATCGCGCGCCACCGCAACATGCTCATTTCGCTTGGTATGATCACCGTGCAGGCGCTTGCCTCCGTCGCCATCCTATTCGTCATGCAGCGCGAAGGATTGAGCGAAGCCTGGATGGCCGCGGGCGTCGCGATGGGCCTGTGCGTCGCCCTTGCCATCAGTTCCGTCATCAAATCGCGCCTCGCGAGCCGCTTGCTCGGCGCGCCCGTTTCGGTGTGGCGTTGGTCGATCGTTTGGGCCGCTGCAGGTGCCGTGTTCGTCGGGCAGATTTTCATCCGTCTGCCCGAATGGGTGGAGCTGGCGGTTGGCATCCCCGCCATCTTGGTCACCTATGGCTGGCTCTTGTGGAGGCGCGGCTTCCGTGAGGAAGACCGCGTCCTGTTCCGCAAGATGGCCTAATGTCGCTTCCGATCAGTGCCGGAAGTGGCGCATCCCTGTAAAGACCATCGCCAGCCCTGCTTCGTCAGCAGCTGCAATCACTTCGTCATCGCGCATGGACCCACCGGGCTGGATGACCGAGGTTGCCCCGGCTTCAACCGCCGCCAGCAACCCATCGGCAAAGGGGAAGAACGCGTCGGAGGCGACGGCGCTGCCCAAGGTCTTGGGTGATGCCCAGCCATAGGTTTCGGCGGCTTCCTTCGCCTTGATCGCAGCGATCCGTGCGGAATCGCGGCGGTTCATCTGGCCAGCCCCGATACCTGCCGTCACGCCGTCCTTGGCATAGACAATCGCGTTTGATTTGGTGTGCTTGGCGACGGTCCAGGCGAACAGGCAGTCATCGAGTTCCTGCGCGCTCGGCTGGCGCTTGGTGACGACTTTCAACATCTCACGCGTGACAGTGCCATTGTCGCGGCTCTGGACGAGATATCCGCCTGCAATGTTTTTGATGTTGAGGCCACCACGCGCCGGATCGGGCAGGTCACCGGTGATCAGCAGGCGGAGGTTTTTCTTCTTGGCGAACACCGCACGGGCGGCGTCATCCGCACCGGGAGCTGCCACGACTTCAGTGAAAATGCCGGAGATTGCTTCTGCTGTCGGGCCGTCGAGCGGACGGTTGCAGGCAATGATGCCGCCAAAGGCGGAAACGGAATCGCATTCCATCGCGTTCCGATAAGCTTCGATCAATGTCGCCCCAGTCGCCACACCGCAGGGGTTGGCGTGCTTGACGATCACGACGGTTGGCGGGCCATTGCGGAATTCGCTGACCAGTTCCAGCGCGGCATCGGCGTCATTGTAGTTATTGTAGCTCAGTTCCTTGCCCTGCACCTGTTCGGCTTGGGCGATGCCGGTGCCATGCGGGCCATTGGGGATGTAAAGCGCCGCCTTCTGGTGCGGGTTTTCCCCATAGCGCAGTTCTTCCTGCTTGTTGGCCGTCACGGCGAGCATATCCGGGAACATCTGCTGCTGGTCGGCAAAGGCAAACCACTGGCTGATCATCGCGTCATAAGCCGCCGTTGCCGAATAAGCCTTGGCCGCCAAACGCCGCCGGAAATCATAGTCGGTGGCACCTTCATTGCCGTCCATCGCAGCGATCAGCTCGGCATAGTCGGCAGGGTCGGTCACGATCGCGACCGAGGCGTGGTTCTTGGCGGCAGAGCGCACCATCGACGGGCCGCCGATATCGATATTCTCGATAATTTCGTCACGATCCGCGCCCTTGGCGACGGTCTGGGCGAAAGGATAGAGGTTGACGACAACCAGATCGATGGCGCCAATCTCATGCTCAGTCATGGAGGCCACATGGTCTGGATTATCGCGCACCGCCAACAGGCCGCCATGGACCTTGGGGTGCAGCGTCTTCACGCGGCCATCCATCATTTCGGGGAAGCCCGTGAGCTCGGAAATATCCATCACAGCAAGGCCCGCATCGCGCAGCGCCTTGGCCGTACCCCCGGTCGACACCAGTTCCACGCCGTGGCGTGAAAGGGCAGCGCCCAGTTCCGAAAGCCCGGCCTTGTCGGACACGGAAAGCAGTGCCCGCTTAATCTTCATAGTCGTCATGTCGTTCTTTTTCCGTCGTTATCCGGCGCGTCGAAACGCCCAACTTACCGAAGCGCCGCCTGCCGGCACCTCGCCTGAAATCACCAATTGCTGGGTCGCCCGGATGCGGCCATTGCCGTCCACCCAAAGGCTGTCATCAATGACGAGCGCGCCGCCATGGCTGCGGAACTGCCACAATGCGCCTTCCGAAATCCGCAGCAACGCGCCGTTTCCGTCAGCGGTCGGGCTGACTTCCACATCTGGCCCAAGATGGAAGCGGACCGCGAACGTCGCCGCCTGCCCCTTACGACGGACTTGAGCTGGGACGAGCACATCATCCCCGCGAATTTCGCGGCCATCGGGCCCCACAGACATGCTCCGCCGATGCACGAAACCATAGCGCCGGGCATAGCCGTCGTGGCTCACCTCAATGCGGCTGCCGACTTCAGCCTCCTGCCGATCAAGCTCAACCTCTTCCACGCCCTTGCCCAAAGACCCATCAGCATGAACCGATGTTGAGTTGCTATCGGACAAGGTCAGCGTTGAATGTGCCGCCGTTGTGCGGAGGCCCTGCGCGAGAGCGGGCGTCATGCCTGCCCCGCCTGCGCGCGCACCGCCGCAATTGACGACGAGCCGGTGGGTTGCGTCTGAAATCTCAATAGCCAGCGTTGAGGCGCAGCCCGTTTCGACCAAGCGGCTGACCGGCGGCGGTGCGGCATCTATCACGATGATCGTGTCGCCGACACTGATCCTCTGATAACCCCAATCCCGCGCCTGCCGCATGGGCCGGGCCCGGACGCCACTGCCGAGGAGGATCGCATCCATATCGACCTTGCAGAGCGGCAGCCCGCCTTGCCAACTGGACAGCGCCCCATCCCCCATCATCACACCCTGAAGCGCGGGGACGGCCTTAGCCAGCACCTCGCCAATCAGGGCATCGGGTTGAATGCGGCGCGCCTCATAGGCTTTCACGAGCATCGATAGCGTGACGATTCCATCAGCGAGCGCATTGGGGGATCGACAGACTGAGCCGCCGTCATAGGTAAAAGCGCCCGCAAGCGCCTTTTGCAGCCCCGCCTCGCCAAAAGTCCGGCGGGGTTCTCCGCCCGGCATCAGCAGTCCGGCTGCAATCACGCCCACCCAAGCGTGGACGCGCGGAACACCAATTGGCGTCCGGTCCGCCACCCGGTCCAGATGGCGGGCCGTGCGGGCGAGCGTGTTGAGCACGCTGGATCGGTAAACAAGATCGGTGCTTGAGAGGATCAGCGGCGCGTGCGCGGCCCAATAGAGAACGCGCTTTCCGGCCAGGTCTCCGCGCCAGGCGGCGTCGGTGACATTGTCAGCATTGGCGGAAAGCCAAGCGCGCATCAAATATTCAGCAATGGGGGCGGCAATGTCGCGATCCTTGGCCGCCGCCAGATCACGCAACCATGCAAAGCTGTGCATATAATCGGAAAAGCCGCGCGACCAATTGGTGGCGTCAAAACGGCACCCCTCAATGGCCTGCGTTTCCCCCCGCCACCGGATGGTGCCTTCCAGCATGGCCAGTCCGCGTTCGGCATCGCCAAGCACGGGGTCCTCGGGAACAGTCAGGAGCTTCAGAGGATAACGGCCGCGCAGTTTGAAAGCATGGATCGGCGTGCGCCAGGTCAGCCGGTAAAACTGGTTGAGCAATCGCTCCCCCAGCGAGGAGCCAGATGACGTGCGCGCACGCACAAGGCGTTTGCCGGATTCAATCGTATCGGATGTGTCCGGCGTGTCGCCGCTCATTGGCCGCGCAGTCTCGCAATATTGGCCGCATAAGCATCAGGGCCACCTTTGAAGGTTGCCGTGCCCGCAACAAGCACATCTGCGCCGGCTTCAATGACACGTGGCGCTGTATTGGCATCCACACCGCCATCAACCTGCAGGCGGATATCCAAGCCCTTTTTGTCGATATTCTTGCGGATGGCTTCAATCTTGCGCAGCTGGCTTTCGATAAAGCTCTGCCCGCCAAAGCCGGGGTTGACGCTCATCACGAGGATAAGGTCGATGTCCTCATACATGTAATCCAGCATCTTGGCGGGTGTTGCCGGATTGAGCGAAACGCCGGCCTTCTTGCCCAGTGCCTTGATGCGCTGCACCGTCCGGTGAAGGTGCGGCCCGGCTTCTTGATGCACGGTGATGTAGTCAGACCCAGCCTCGGCAAAGGCATCCAGCATCGGATCAACAGGCGTGATCATGAGATGCACGTCCATCACCTTTTGCGTGTGGGGGCGCAGCGCCTTTACCACCATGGGGCCAATCGTGATGTTGGGCACAAAATGGCCGTCCATCACATCCACATGGATCCAATCTGCCCCTGCGGCATCAATGGCGCGAACTTCCTCGCCCAAACGGGCAAAGTCAGCGGAGAGAATCGACGGTGCGATGAGAACGGAATGAGTCATTAAGTCGAGGCCTTAGTAGGCAGCGCCGCCACGGGCAAGGCGAGTCACGCCCTCTTGAACCGCGCAATGAAAAACCCGTCGCGTCCCTGCCCCGGCAGAACGCGCAGCCAGCCTTCGGGGGATGCCTGAAGCCCGCCAAAAAGATCAGCGGTTTCAATCGGATCAACGGACAGGCCCCATGCCTTTGCCTGTGCCGCCACGTCCTCACCTTCCGGTCGTTCCAGACTACAGGTTGCATAAACGATGCGGCCACCGGGCTTCAGCCAGCCTGCCGCGCGCTCCAGCATTTTGGCTTGTATTTCAGCCAGTTGCGCAATGTCCTTGGGACGGATGCGATGGAGCACATCGGGGTGGCGCGCAAAGATGCCAGTCGCGCTGCATGGCGCATCCAGCAGGATCGCATCGACCGGTTCTTTGGGTTCCCACTTCAAGACGTCGCCGACCACGAGATCAGCAGAAAGCTCTGTTCTCGCCAGATTTTCGCGCAGGCGGTCCAGACGGGCCGCCTCCCGCTCCACACCGATCACATTCCAACCGGACGCTGCAAGCTGCATGGTTTTGCCGCCCGGTGCGGCACACAAATCCAGCACCGTCCGGCCGTCGCCTGCACCCAGCAATCGCGCGGGGATGGAGGCTGCGATATTCTGAACCCACCATTCGCCCTCAGCAAATCCGGGAAGATCCGTAATCGCCCGATCCCGACTGACGCGGACATGGCCGGGGGCCAGCGATTCGCCGCCAAGCTTTTCCGCCCAGTCGACTGTCGACCCGGCTGTCCGCAGCGTGAGATCAATCGCGGGTTGTTCGGCCAGAACTTCTGAGGCTGCGCCCAGCATCGCGTGACCCCAGGCCTCGCCCCAGCGTTGCTCAACGGCGGGAAGGAGCATGGGCACTTTGCGCAATTGCGCACCCTGCCGGAACAGCGTGCCCAACACACCATGCACCAACCGGCGTGGTCCGCCCTCCACAAGCGGCAGAGCCGTCGCCACAGCCGCATGCTGCGGGGTGCCGAGGATCAATGCCTGCACAAGCGCGATCCGCAGGACCATGCGCGCCTTGGAATCATCCGGCAGCCGCTGCTTGGTTGCGCCGTCAATCAGATCATCCAGATCGGGCAAGCGGCGCAAAGCTTCTGACGCGATGGCATGTGCCAGCGCGCGATCCGCAGGGTTGTCGATGCCCTTGGTGGCGGCGTTCAGTGCGTTTTCAAGCGGTTGTCCGCGACGCAGAACAGCGTCGAGCAATTGGAGCGCCGCACGCCGTGCGGGAAGGCCTTGGATATCTGTCATCCCCCGCCCTAGCGCGGGCGCACGGCCTTGTCAGCCCAATGGATCAAGTGCGCCATTTTCCCCGGCCGCCCATTTGGTCTGCCAAGTCGCTGCGCGCTATGTTAAGAGAGGGGCTTGGACATCTTGTCACGACTTAAGATTAAGGGACTGCCGCCATGGGAAACCGCCCCGCACATGTGAAGCCACCGGCGCATCTCTCCAAAAGCCCGCCTTTGCCTCAGCCGGAGCCGGTGGTGGAGAAGACGACAACCGATGATCCGCTTGGCCTCAATCCCGTCCGCTATGGTGACTGGACCTTGAAGGGGATCGCGGTCGACTTCTGATTAGGCTGCGCCTTCGCCCTTGAGGGGGCGGGAGAGCAATGACGCGACAACCTCACCGATGTCGGCACTGTTGAGCAGCGCACAGACCGCGTCAACGATTGGCATCTCCACACCGGCCACAGCGGCGGCCTGCTGAAGTACAGGAGCTGTGTAGGCCCCTTCGGCCACAGTCTTCCGGTCAGCCAGCAGCGACGCGGCGCTCTGCCCCTCACCCAACCCCTTGCCGAGTGAGAAGTTGCGTGAACTGGTCGAGGAACAGGTGAGGACGAGATCGCCCAGACCCGATAGACCAGCCAACGTCTCCGCCTGCGCACCGCGTGCGAGGCCAAAACGGGTCATCTCTGCAAAGCCACGTGCAATAAGGGCCGCCCGCGCATTCTGGCCGAGCCCCGCCCCTTCCACGACGCCACAGGCGATGGCGAGAACGTTCTTCACTGCGCCGCCGATTTCCGCGCCGATCACATCGGTCGAAACATAAGGCCGAAAATGCGGCTTTGCGATGCGCGCGGCGAGTTGCTGCCCGATGGCCGCATCCTCACAGGCAAGCGTAATGGCCGTGGGCAGGCCCTCCGCGACTTCGTGCGCGAAGGTGGGGCCAGACAGAACGGCAATCGCAGACGCCGGGCAACATTGCGCCGCGACTTCAGACATCAGCATTTGCGTCTCGGCCTCGATGCCTTTGGCACACAGAACGAGCGGACGAGTCCCCACCTGCGTGTTCGCCAGCACTGCACGCATGTGCTGCGCCGGGGTGACGACCAGCAACGCGTCGCATGGCGCCAAGTCCGCCAAATCACCCGTCGCGACGATATGGTCCGAGAGGGAAACGCCTTTCAGGAAGCTGCTATTCTCGTGCGACGCATTGATCGACGCGACGACATCAGCCTCCCGCGCCCAGAGAACCACTTTGTCTCCACCCGCAGCTGCAACTTGAGCCAATGCCGTGCCCCAAGCGCCGCCACCAATGACCCCAAGCTTCATGCCTTTACTCCTGCGCCACGGACCGTTTCCGCATCTGGATCAAGCGGCCAGCGCGGCCGCGCAATGACATCGAGCGGATCAGTCAGTCCCAGTGCAAATCGCTCTGCACCGGCCCAGCCGATCATCGCCGCATTGTCGGTGCAAAGCCAGAGCGGCGGTGCAAAGAAGGGGAGGCCATTGGATGCCGCCAGTGCCTCAAGCGCAGACCGGATCGACTGATTAGCCGCCACGCCGCCGGCGACGACCAAGGCCGTCGCTCCTTCAGCGCGGTGAATAGCACGCTTTGTGCGGTCGACGAGGCAATCAACCACGGCCTGCTGAAAGCTCGCGGCAATGTCTTCGGGCTTGTGGATGCCCGCATCGCGCGCGCGCAAGACCGCGCTTTTCAAGCCCGCGAACGAGAAATGTGGCTCAGCTGTGCCAACGAGCGGGCGCGGCAGAGGCACCGCTTTGGCGTTTCCCTGCTTTGCGGCAGCTTCCACTGCCGGGCCGCCGGGAAAGCCGAGCTTCAACAGCTTGGCCGTCTTGTCGAAGGCTTCCCCCGCCGCATCATCAATCGTTGTCGCAAGGCGGCGATATTGGCCGACACCTTCCACCAACAGCAATTGGCAATGCCCGCCGGAGACGAGCAAGAGCAAATAGGGAAACTCCAGCGCAGGGTCCGCGAGACGCGGGCTCAGCGCATGGCCTTCCAGATGATTGACGGCGATGAGCGGCTTACCCGCAGCGTGGGCCAAGGCCTTGCCTGTCACCAGCCCGACCATGACGCCGCCGATCAGGCCCGGCCCTGCGGTCGCGGCGATAGCGTCAACCTCGTTCAGCTTCAGGCCTGCCTCATCCAGCGTCTGTTCGATCAGCGACGCCAGAACGTCGACATGGGCGCGCGCGGCAATCTCCGGCACCACGCCGCCAAAGGGCCGGTGCGCGGCTTCCTGCGTCGCCAATTTGTGCGCCAGAACGACCCGATCACTCGTAACGAGCGCCGCTGCGGTTTCGTCGCAACTGGATTCAAGGCCAAGGATGATTGCCATTGGCCTTCCCTCTAGCCCCACACGCCGCTAGCACAAGCGCCGCCATGACAGACCAGCCCTTAAAACTCGGCACTCGCGCCTCTCCTCTCGCCCTCGCCCAAGCCCATTTGGTGCGCGATGCCCTGTTAAAGGCGCATGGATGGCACGAGTCGCGTATCGAGATCGTCGCTATGACGGCCAGTGGCGACCGTATTCTGGACCGCCCTCTGGCAGAGGTCGGCGGCAAGGCCTTGTGGACGAAGGAGCTGGATCGCGCCTTGTTTGAAGGCGACATCGATTTCGCAGTCCACTCCATGAAGGATGTCGAGACCCTCCGACCACCTGAACTGGCTATCGTGGCCATGCTGCCGCGCGCAGATGTCCGTGACCGGCTGATCGGCGCGGCCAGCATTAATGCGCTGCCACAGGGCGCGCGCGTCGGCACCAGTTCCCCCCGGCGCAGTGCCCAGTTGCGGCGTTTGCGCCCCGACCTGAACATCGTCCTGTTCCGCGGCAATGTCGCCACACGCCTTGCCAAGCTGGAGGCCGGAGAGGCCGATGCCACCCTGCTGGCGGCAGCAGGGCTGGACCGACTGGGACAACAGAATGTGGGTGTCGCCATTTCAGAAGATGAGATGCTGCCCGCCCCTGCTCAAGGGGCTGTTGGCATCGAAACGCTTGGTGACAATGCGCGCGTCCGCGCCTTGCTGGATCCGATCAATCACGCCGAGACCTTTGCCTGCGTGATGGCAGAGCGGGCCTTCCTCGCCACCTTGAGTGCGGACTGCCACTCACCCGTTGCCGCCCAAGCACGGCATGTTGAGGGCGCGCTCCACATACGTGGAGAGATCCTCACCGAAGACGGGTCGATGCGGGAACACGGCGTATCGGACGATCCCGCAACGCTTGCCAACGCGCTGCTGGAACGCGCAGCGCCCCGCCTGCGGGCCATTTTCGGATGAAGCCACTCCTCGTCCTGCGGCCCCAGCCGGGGGCGGATGAGACGGCAAAGCGCGCGGTTGCGCAGGGATTGGCGCCTTTGGTCATCCCGATGTTTGAGGTGAGGGCCGTGCCGTGGTCGATGGATCCAACCACGCCCTATGATGCAGTCTTCATAACAAGTTCTAACGCATTGAAATTTATCGATAACAATCTTAATTTATTAAAAGGCCTGCCCATTTTCTGCGTCGGTCAGGCGACGGCAGAAGCGGCACGGCGGGCTGGGTTAAGTGACGTCACAGCAGGCACAGACGGCGCCGCGGCACTGGCGGATCTCGCTGCCGCCCTGGGGTATCAACATTTGCTATGGCTGGCCGGAGAGCCGCACACGCCCGTCAATCATCCAGACCTCATATTTGATGTGAAGATTGTCTATGGAACCGCTGAATTAGCTATTGATATTCGAGTTCAAGAAGTGACGCAGCAGTCCCTTGTTACGCTCGTCCATTCCCCACGGGCGGCGCGGCGCTTCGCAGGTCTTGTTGCAGAGCGCAGACATATCGACCTTGTCGCCATCAGTGAGAAGGCCGCCATTGCCGCCGGGCCGGGCTGGGCGAGCGTCCATTGGCCGGAGGCTCCGTCGGACCCGGCAATGCTAGAGATCGCTGCCCCCTTGTGCCGCGCCGGTGAAACGGGCACATCCCTCTGATGGACGAGGATATTACGCCGACCGAACCCGCCCGCTCACGTTCCATCCGCGGACTGGTCATCTTCGCGATGGTCTGCTTTGTCATTGGCATTGCCGCAATGGGGTGGCTTTTGACCGAGTGGACACCCGCCCGCAACCTTGTGCTGGGAACATCCCCCACCCCCCAAGCCGTCCTCGCGCCGCCTGAAAGCACCCCGCCAGCGCCGGCTGCTCCGGAAGATGAGATCGTCGCCTCGCCTGAAGCGCATATGGCGAAGATCGAAGAAAAGCTCGCGATCATAGACCAGCAGGCCGATAGCGCCTCCAATGACGCCTCGCGCGCCGAACGCATGATGATTGCCTTTGCCGCGCGCAGGGCGATCGAGCGCGGCGCCTCGCTTGGCTATCTTGAAGGCGCGCTGATGCGGCAATTTGGCGGCACAGATGCGAATGCTGTCGCCGCAATCATCAAAGGCGCCCGCGCGCCTGTGACGCTCGAACAACTCGAAGAAGGGCTCAACACCGCGCGCACGGGTCTGATAACCGCTCCCGCAGATGCAGGCTGGTTCAAGCGCATCTGGAACGACATGGGCAATCTGG
Source organism: uncultured Sphingomonadales bacterium (assembly GCA_903839675.1). Taxonomy (GTDB): domain Bacteria; phylum Pseudomonadota; class Alphaproteobacteria; order Sphingomonadales; family Sphingomonadaceae; genus Aquisediminimonas. Next base: position 37,512 of record CAIMDB010000006.1, on the reverse strand, counting down.
CCGTCATCAAACACGAAGGCGAGGATCGCCTTTCACCAGATCAGCGCTTTGATCGGGCCAGCCGTGCGCTGGACCGGGACAGGGTTGAGGTCGCCATTCGTGAGGTGGAGGCTCTGCCCGGTCAGGCCGACGCCAAGCCTTGGCTGGCCCGCGCCCGCAACTATGTGCAGGTCCGTAAAGCGCTGGACCGATTGGAAGCCATCACGCTCTCGGTATCGGGTCCGCCCACCATCTGATCGCGCAACCGGCTAGATTGTGTCGGTATTATAGTGATGCCAGGCCATGATAGCAGCGGCACCCCGATGGGGTCGCCAGGCCTCGGCCAATTGACGGACAAGTTTCTCGCTCGGCCGCTCGTTCAAAGCCAAGATGCGGCCTATTTCGATCTGTACCGCCAAATCCCCTGCCGGCCAGATATCGGCGCGCCCTTCCGCAAAGAGCAGATAAATCTCTGCTGACCAGCGGCCAATACCCTTAACCTTCGTCATCAACGTGATGGCCTCTTCATCGTCTTCGGGTAGGTTGTGCAGGTCCAAATCACCATCCTCCACCAGACGGGCAAGGCTGAGGACGTAGCCCTGCTTTTGCCGCGACAAGCCAAAGCTGCGCAGCTCCTCCTCATTGGAACCCAGTACCGTGGTCGGCTTGTCGAGGTCACCCAGACCCGCCTCTAGCTTGTTCCAGATGGAAGCCGCAGCCTTCACGCTGACTTGCTGGCCGATGATCGTGCGGAGCAGCGTTTCATAGCCCCGGCTGCGTATCCGCGGCTCCGGATAGCCAACCCGCCCCACGGCATCGCCGAACCTCGGCTCAATCGCGATCAACGCGTCAACAGAGGCCTTTAATTGATCTGCAGTCAGCCCCATCAAACTCGTCCCTTGATCTGCGCCTTTGGCACCGCTAGCGACGCTGGCGAAGCTTAGACACGGGATCAAGAGGAAAGAGCATGGCAAAGCTGGTAGTTGTGACGCGCGACGGCACTGAGAAGGAAGTTGACGGTCAGGAAGGCCTGTCGGTCATGGAAATCATCCGTGACTCCGGGTTTGATGAATTGCTCGCTTTGTGCGGCGGTTGCTGCTCTTGCGCGACGTGCCACATCCATGTCGACGCCGCTTTTGCGGACAAGGTTGATCCGATGAGCGAAGACGAGAATGACTTGCTCGACAGCTCGGCCCACCGCGACGCGACGTCGCGCCTGTCGTGCCAGATCCACTTCAAAGCGGCGCTCGACGGCCTGAAAGTCACGATTGCGCAGGAAGACTAAGGCTTAGCCTTTTTTCCAAGCGAAGAATGAAAAGCCCCGGTTCACCCCGGGGCTTTTTCATTTGATTTTGATGAGCACCTCAGGAAGCCGGTCTGTCATGGGGTTCACATCCCAGACGAGCTTCTTGCCCTTGGGGTCAGATGTAGGGCCGTCTTCGCTGTTGTTGCTCAGAATTTCACCGTCGGTCGTCACGGTGAACATCCCGGACGTTTGCGGCGATTCCGGCATATCCTTTGACGCTGAAAGATCCCCCAGCATCTTCGCCCGCCCGGCCATCGCCTTCATCCCGCCACCGATCAGCGAGGGCGCTGTGACCGTAACGGTCCCATCCGCGCGCTTTCGGACCATGATGAACGGGAAGATCATGTCCATCTTCGGGAAGATCGGGAACACATAGTCGTGCGTCAGCTTACCGGAATAGCGGTAATCGACGTCAAACTTACCCTTGCCGAGATAGGTGACGTTTTTCCAACCATCATACTTCATCAGCGCGGCGGCGAACTTCTGATTGGCTTCATCACCGCTGCCGGAAAAACCAAACATCTGTGCCATTTTGTCGGCCTCTTCGGCCTTTTTGGCAGCGGCTTCAGCCTTTTCCTTTTCGTAGGTTTTGCGGAGCTCGGCGACCTGCTTAGCCGAACAGGCCACTTCCCGGCTGTCGTCGTCCTGGCCATCAATGGAGCCCTCTTCTGCACCCTCGATGGCAGATTGGTGGGTTTCCGCTGACGCATATTCGTCGGTCATTGTGCGGCCACTGGCGTAGCAGGTCGCAAAGGCATCATCCCACACTTTGGGCTTCATTTTGCTGCCCATGATGTCATCGGGCATCTGGAAGATGATTTCGCCCTTATAGGCGACAGTGAAGTCACCTGCCTTTCGAATGTCGACGTCCGCACCGAACTTGCCGGGAACCAGAAAACAACCGGAGAGCATCGTGGATGCTGCCAGCACGCTCAATGTGCGGATGATCTTCATTCTTCCCCTCCCCGTCCGGTTGCGGCCGCATAAAGAGCGATGGCCGCGGCATTGGATACGTTCAGGCTTTCTGCCTTCGGGCTGATCGGCAGCTTGGCGAGTTCATCGCAGTGCGCCTCGGTGTTCTGGCGCATGCCTTCCCCTTCCGCACCCAGCACCAGCGCGACTTTTACCATGCCAATCGCTTCTCCGAGCAACCGGTCGGCATGACCCGTCAGGCCAATGCGCCAGTAGCCAGCCTCCCCGATAGCATCGAGCGCACGGGCGAGATTGACGACGCGCACCCAAGGCACGATTTCCAGCGCGCCGGAGGCAGCTTTGGCCAACGCCCCGCCCTCCGGCGGCGCATGCCGGTCTTGCGTCACAATACCAAGCGCATCGAAGGCGGCAGCCGACCGAAGGATCGCGCCGACATTATGCGGGTCTGTGACCTGATCGAGCACCAAAATAGGACGGGTGTCGTTTGCACCATCGGCCAGAAGATCGTCGAGCCAGACGTCCTCCAGCGGATCGACCTCAAGCACGAGGCCCTGATGCGGCGCATCATTAGGGACCATGCGACCAAGATCAGCCACATCAGCAAAAGCGACGGTGAGCCCGTCAGGAATAACAATCGCCGACGCGGCTTCGCGCGTGGCCCATAATTTGCGGGACACACGGTTCGGGTTATCGAGCGCCGCATAAACGGCGTGCTTTCCCCAAAAACGTGGACGATTTGACGGCGGCTTTGATGGACGATGACCCTTACGCATGGCGCGCTTGTCGCGGATTGGATGCGATTTGGCTAGGGGGCAGAATCGAAAACGGCCGCCCGAACCTTCAAGGTCCGGACGGCCGCCTTTTCTGTTCCGAAACTTAGAGTTTGCGACCAATCAATTCCTTCATGATTTCGCTCGTGCCGCCGAAAATGCGGGTTACGCGCGCGCCACGGAACTGCTTGGCAATCGGATATTCGTTCATGAAGCCGGCGCCGCCATGCAGCTGGAGGCACTTGTCGACCATCTCGCCTTGCAATTCGGTATGCCAGAGCTTCGCCGATGAAGCTTCTTCCGGGGTCAGCTCGCGCTTCAGATGACGGGCGAGCGCCCAATCAATATGCGCCCAGCCCACCTGCAGCTTCGTCTTCAGATCAGCCAGCACGAAGCGGGTATTCTGGAAATCCAGGATCGGCTTGCCGAAGGCTTTGCGTTCCCGCACGAACTCAACCGTCTGGTCAAAGGTGCGCTGGGCCGCGGCCTGCGCGCCGATGGCGATCGACAGACGCTCCTGCGGAAGCTCCGTCATCAGATAGATGAAGCCCATGCCCTCTTCACCAAGACAGTTGGTGATCGGCACGCGAACGTCTTCAAAGAACAGTTCCGACGTATCCGCCGCATCCAGACCTATTTTGTCGAGGTTGCGGCCACGCTTAAATCCTTCACGGTCGGCTTCAACCAGAACGATGGACACGCCCTTATAGGCCGGCTGCGCATCGGGATCCGTCTTGACGCAAACGAGGATCAGGTCCGCATTTTGGCCATTGGTGATGTAGGTCTTTGCTCCATTGATCACATAATGGTTGCCGTCCTTCTTCGCGGTGGTCCGCATCCCCTGAAGGTCCGATCCGGTGCCGGGTTCCGTCATCGCGATCGCCGTGACAATCTCGCCCGACACCATCTTGGGCAGCCAATGCGCCTTCTGCTCCTCTGATCCATATTCGATCAGGTAGTTGGCAACGATATCGGTCTGCAGTGAGAAGCCGGTCGCAACATCTGTGTTGTAACCAAATTCTTCGTTGATGATCGAATTGTAGCCAAAGTCGAGACCAAGCCCGCCATAGGCTTCCGGAACGGTTGGGCAGAGCAGACCAAGTTCCCCTGCCTTTGGCCAGACGTCCTTGGGCACAAGGCCTTCGGCATCCCATTTGTCGGCATTGGGTTCGATTTCCTTCGCCACAAATTGGCGGACGGTCGAACGGAATGCTTCATGGTCTTCGGTGTAGGCGGTGCGGTGCAACACGTCGAGCGACATCGGGGAGTCCTTTCGTTGAAATATGCCTTCTTGGAATCCCCAAGTTCACGTTTACGTCAAGGAGAATTTGCAGCGATCTCGATCTGTCGGAGCAAGCGGACAAGGTGGGCCCGGTCTTCCGCCGAGAAATTGGCCAGCAACGCGTCTTCCATTCCCTTGGCGGCGGGCACGATCTGTTCGTAAAGCGCTTTGCCTTCTGGTGTCAGGGTCAGGAGATGCGAACGGCCATCTTCGGGATTACGGTCCTGCGCCACCAGCCCCCGCTTCAGCAGTGCCGCCGCCGCCCGGCTGACGGTGATTTTGTCCAATTCGCCCGCCTTGCCGATGTCCTGCGGGGTCATGCGCGCTGTTTCCGCAAGGATGGCGATCAGCCGCCATTCCGCTACTTTCAGCTTGAAGCGCTTGCGGTAGCTTTGGGAAATGCGCGTCGACACGGCATTGGACGCGACCGACAGCCGATAGGGCACGAATTCTTCAAGTGTGAGCGAGGACATCAGAACGCTCTTAGGGCGTTGTCCTATTTCTCTTCAATAGCAGGCCGTCCCACTTTGGGCGTTGTCGTCGCAGGCGTCCGCGCCTCAAGCGACGTCAGCCAGCCCCGTGCACGTGCCCCCACAAAAAACTGTGGATTGGAGGCCGGCAGGCCGCGCATCCTTTCCCAGCCGCCGATCAGCGACAGCGCCTGCCCCATCGCCTCATCAAGCTTGGCCGGTGCCCGGAAGGCATTGTTGATCAGGGCATCGCCAAAGAACGTCCAATCATTGGCAGGCGCACAGCCAAAGGACGTCGTCACTGGCGATGCAGCGGTGATCAACACCGTGTCATCATTCACCAGATCGGGAATGAAGATGCCGGAATAGCAGGCTGAAATCAGGACCATCCGATTGTGGATGCCCAGCCCGTTCAGGGTCGCGGCAAGGTTCTTCGGCGCGATATAGCCATAGCCATTTTCTCCGTCCTTATAGACGAGGCCAACCTTCGGCGCGCCGTGCGATGTTGTGTAAAGTAGGAGCACATCTTCCTTAGCGTCCATCAATCCGGCAACTGCAGCCAGTGCCGCCTGGAGGTTGGCGGGCGATCCATTTGGCACGGGACCTGCGCCACCGCCTGCGGCCAGCAGAAGCGTGCGGCCATCCGCATCATAGCGGCGAGATAGAACCTTGGCGGCCTCGGCGGCCTCCCGCCCAAAGACAGGGTCTGAATCGAGCCCGACAGCGACAACATAGGCGTCCACCACACCCGGCCGTTGGGGCTTCAGCGCTGCAATCGCTGCTGACATCCGCTTGAGCTGGGTCAAATGCCAGGCGGGCGCCCGCCCCACATCGGTCATGAACCCCTTCTGCGCGGCCTCCTCATTCGGGTCCACACGCTGCGCGAACAGGGGGGACAGGCCGAGCAATCCAGCCGCCAAAATGCCCCATCCCCATCGTTTCCTGGCAGCCCCCATCGAATCCCCTTTCAATGCGCCCCGTTTCGGATGACAAAGCCACCATGAATGGATGTGTCCGTCAAGTCGGATGGATACCATGAGACAGGAGAGGCGCATGAAGCTCGGATCTCTAAAAGGTGGACGTGATGGCCGCCTTGTTGTCGTTTCAGACGATCTCGCTTGGTGTGCCGACGCCTCGCACATCGCCCCCACGCTTCAAGCTGCCCTTGATGATTGGCACATGGCAGAACCTCTGCTTCTTAACCTTGCGATCGATCTGGCGCATGAAACCATCCCGATGATGCGGTTTCATGAACGCAATGCCGCCTCGCCCTTGCCGCGTGCCTTCCAATGGGCGGACGGCTCCGCCTATGTGAACCATGTCGCCCTCGTCCGGCAGGCGCGCGGTGCCGAGATGCCTGACAGCTTCTGGCATGACCCCCTGATGTATCAGGGCGGATCAGACGGCTTCCTTGCTCCGCGTGATGCCATTCCGCTAGCAGACGAAGCCTGGGGCTGCGATATGGAGGCGGAAGTCGTGGTCGTCACCGGCGACGTGCCGCAGGGCGTATCGGCAGGGGAGGCCCGGGGCTACATCCGGCTTGTCGGCCTCACCAATGACGTGTCGCTGCGCAACCTCATCCCCGATGAACTCGCCAAGGGCTTCGGTTTCCTGCAGTCAAAGCCCGCCAGCGCCTTCTCCCCCGTTTTTGTGGCACCCGATGCGTTGGGCGACCTGTGGGACGGCGGCAAACTGCACGGTGCGCTTTGCGTTGATCTGAACGACGCGCCGCTGGGCCGCGCCGATGCAGGCGTCGACATGACCTTCGACTTCGGCCAGCTGATCGCCCATGCCGCCAAAACACGCAGCCTGTGTGCGGGGACGATCATCGGCTCAGGCACTGTTTCCAACCGTGGGCCTGATGGTGGCCCCGGCAAACCGATCAGCACGGGCGGGGTAGGCTATTCCTGCTTGGCCGAGGTGCGGACGGTGGAAACCATCCTCGGCGGCAAGCCGGAGACGCAGTTCCTGAAGAAGGGCGATACAGTCCGCATCTGGATGGAGGATGACAAGCACCATCCGATCTTTGGGGTGATTGAACAGACGGTGGGTTAGTCCGTTTCCGTTTGCCCTGAGCTTGTCGAAGGGCTGTCCTTTCTTTGGGCGGTGGTCCTCAGAAGGACAGTGCTTCGACAGGCTCAGCACAAACGGGATGATGTCCCCTCTCCTCGTCATGCTGAACTTGTTTCAGCATAACAGGGCGGCGCGCTGGTTCGGCTGGTAAAAGGCCCGACTCCGTCATCCTGAAACAAGTTCAGGATGACGACTAAGAGGGGACGACACCCTTCGCCTTCAATTCCGCCAAATCCGCATCGCTGTGCCCGAGGAAGGCGCGCAGCACGGTCTCCGTGTTCTGCCCCAACATCGGCGGTTCCGTCCCTGCGTCGGGCATGGAGTCCGACAACCTCAACGGGCTAGCAATGGCCGGCCGGTCCCCGGCCATGGTCGCCAAACCCCGCGCCACGGATTGCGGATCGTTGAGCGCCTGCCCGATGTCGTTGATCGGCCCGGCGGGCACATTGACGGCGGTCAGCGCGCTATCCCAATGCGCTGTCGTCTGTGTCTTCATAGCGGCGGCCAATTGCGGGATCAGCGTATCCCTGTTTTCGACGCGGGAGGAATTGGTTTTGTAGCGGAGGTCTTCTGCCATTGACGCGAGGCCCAGCGCACCCACGAAATGCGCAAACTGCCCGTCATTGCCGACGGCGACGATCATGTGGCCGTCCGCCGTCTCGAACACCTGATAGGGCACGACGCTCGAATGCGCATTGCCCATCCGCTTCGGCGCGTCGCCTGTCACCCGCTGGTTCAGGCCAATATTGGCAAGCGTTGAGACCGCAACATCCAGCAGCGCCATGTCGATGAACTGGCCCCGGCCCGTCGCATGACGCTGGTTGAGCGCGGCCAGAACGGCGATGCAGGCATGAAGCCCCGTCATCACATCGACAAGCGCAACGCCCACCTTTTGCGGTTCGCCTGCCGGATCGCCAGTAATGCTCATCAGGCCCGACATGCCCTGCACCATCAGATCATAGCCGGGCTGATGCGCGCGCGGACCCGAATGGCCAAAACCAGTGATCGAGCAGTAAACGAGGCGTGGGTTAGCAGCCTTCAGGCTCAGATAATCGAGGCCGTATTTCTCCAGCCCGCCGACCTTGAAATTCTCGACCAGAACGTCGCACTTGGACGCCATCTCGCGGATCAGCGCCTGCCCCTCAGGCTTGGAGATGTCGATCGCCACGCTCTTCTTGTTGCGGTTGGCGGAGAGGTAATAAGCCGACAGCCGCTCCTCCCCCTCGCCATGCCAAGGCGGGCCCCAGCCGCGCGTGTCATCGCCTTTGCCCGGCTGTTCGATCTTGATGATCTCGGCACCGAGATCGCCCAGCATCTGCGTGCACCAAGGCCCCGCCAGCACGCGCGACAGATCGAGCACCTTGATGCCGGAAAGGGCCTTGGTCATCGATCAGTCCTGATTGGCGTAGATCTTGGTGAGATCGAACAGATAGTCGCGGCCTTCGTAGAGCGACTTAACGGAAATCCGCTCATTCAAACCATGGACACCGCTGCCTTCAAGCTGCTGGAAGATGCCGGGCATGCCGTAAGTTGGGATGCCGGCCAGCGACAAATAGGGGGCGTCAGTGCCGCCCGTCGACATAACCGGGATCATCGGCACTCCGGGGAAGTACTTCGCGGCCAGCTTTTCAGCCGGGCCAAAGACCTTGGGCGAAAGCGGCGGCGGGACAGCCATCGGGCGGATCGGTTCAATCTTCGTGATCGACACCGACGGATCACCAATGACGCGGTCCAGTTCGGCCTTCACAACATCGACAGAAACGCCCGGGAAGACACGGCAGTTGACGACCGCACGCGCGCGCTGCGGCAGCGCATTCATCGCATGGCCGGCATCGAGCATCGTCGCCACGCACGTGGTGCGCAGCGTGGAATGGTAGCTCGCATCCTTCGACACGATGGCATCGGCTGCCTTGTCTTCGGGATTGGCGAGCACGGCGGTCAGCGCCTTGCCCATCTCGCCGCCGGTGAGTTCGGCGGTACGCTTGAAGAAGGTGCGTGTCGTGTCGCTAAACTGGATCGGGAATTCATATTGCCCGACCTTTGTGACGGCCGCCGTCAGCGAATAGATCGCATTGTCGGGCCGCGGAACCGAGCTGTGTCCGCCGGGGTTGGTCGTTTCCAGAAGGTAGTTCTGGACGGTCTTTTCACCGACCTGCATCGACAGCGAGACCTTCTTGCCCGACTTATCGAGCCGCCCGCCGCCGCCTTCGTTGAGCGCGAATTCCGCTGCGATCAGCTCCGGCTTGTTGGTCGCCAGCCACTCGGCACCGTTGAATGCGCCGACCGTTTCTTCGCCGCAGGTCAAAGCGAGCTTGATCGTCCGCTTCGGCTTGAAGCCTTCCTTCTTGAAGCGGATCATCGCATCGGTCCAGATCGCGGCCTGCGACTTGTCGTCCGATGCGCCACGGGCGTAGAAATAGCCGCCCTCTTCAATCAGCGTGAAGGGATCGCGCACCCAATCGGCACGGCGCGCTTCGACCACATCGATATGGGCGAGCAGCAGGATCGGCTTGGCGGTCTTGGATGTGCCCTTGAGCACCGCGACCAGACCACCGTCTTTGGGCTTTTCCGGCGTTGCAAACAGCGTGATGTCACTGTCCGCAAATCCGGCGGCCTTCAGGCGCGACGCCATCCGTTCAGACGCCAGCGTGCAGCTGCCTTCCGACTGGGTCGTATTCGTCTCGACCAGTTCCTTGTAGAGATCACGGAATGCCGCCTGATCAGGCCGCAGCGACTGCGCCATCGAGGTGGACGACAGGGCAGCGAGAACGCTCGCCGCGATCAGTTTTGAAAAGCGCATATTGCCCCTTTTGGGTTGGATCAGCTAAATGCCTGAATGCCGGTGATGGCGCGGCCAAGGATGAGGGCGTGCACATCGTGCGTGCCTTCATAGGTGTTGACCGTCTCCAGATTGATGGCGTGGCGGATGACGTGATATTCCGCCGAAATGCCGTTGCCGCCGTGCATGTCGCGCGCAACGCGGGCGATATCGAGCGCCTTGCCGCAATTGTTGCGCTTGATGAGGCTCACCATTTCTGGCGACCAAGTGCCGTCATCCATCGAACGCCCAACCGTCAGCGCGGCCTGAAGGCCCAGCGCGATTTCGGTCTGCATGTTCGCCATCTTGAGCTGTGGGATCTGGTTTGCCGCAAGCGGACGCCCAAATTGCTGGCGGTCCAACTGGTACTGCCGCGCGCGGTGGAAGCAGTCTTCCGCCGCGCCCATCACGCCCCAGGCAATGCCATAGCGCGCCTTGTTGAGGCAGCCGAACGGACCCGACAGACCCTGCACATTGGGCAGAAGATTTTCTTCCGGCACAAACACATCTTCAAGGACGATCTCGCCCGTGATGGACGCGCGCAGGCTCATCTTGCCTTCAATCTTCGGCGTGGAGAAACCTTCCATCCCGCGCTCGACGATGAAGCCGCGGATCACGCCCCCTTCATCCTTCGCCCAGACAATCGCAATGTCGGCGATCGGAGAATTGGTGATCCACATCTTCGCGCCGTTGAGGATGTAGCCGCCCGCCGCCTGCTTGGCGTTGGTTTTCATGGACGCAGGGTCAGACCCGGCATCAGGCTCCGTCAGGCCAAAACAGCCAACCCATTCGCCCGTCGCCAGCTTGGGCAGATATTTCTGCCGCTGCTCTTCCGAGCCATAGGCATGGATGGGATGCATCACCAGCGAGCTCTGCACCGACATGGCAGAGCGATAACCCGAATCAACACGCTCGACGGCGCGGGCGATCAAGCCGTAAGCCACGTTGCTGACACCGGCGCAGCCATAGCCCTCAATCGTCGAACCGAGCAGGCCGAGCGCGCCCAGCTCATTCATGATCTCCCGATCAAAACGTTCGGAGAGCGTAGCGGAAACGACACGCGGCAGGAGCTTGTCCTGCGCATAGCCTTCAGCCGCATCGCGGATCATCCGCTCGTCTTCGGTCAGCTGCGCATCGAGGTGAAAGGGGTCATCCCATTTGAAAGGTGCGAATTTTGCCATGCCGCTTCCTACGATGTTTGCACGGCGGCCTCAACACCCGGGGGGAGTTGGAAAGGAGGTTTCACGCGAAGGCCGCGAAGAAACCAAGCGCGCGAAGCGCATTAATCCTGCACCGATACCACGCATGTCGAAGAAGAAATATCCTTCGCGACCTTCTTTCCTTCGCGCGCTTCGCGTGAACCAGCCACCCTAAACAGACGTAAAATCGAGCCCGATGTCAGCGGCAGGCGCGCTCTGGGTCAGGCGCCCGACCGAGATGTAGGTCACGCCGCTTTCCGCCTTGGCGCGGATCGTCTCCAGCGTGACGCCGCCCGAGGCTTCGGTCGGCACGCGGCCAGCCACTACAGCGACAGCCTCGCGCAACGTCGGCGCGTCCATATTGTCGAGCAGAAGGTGCGTCGCGCCTGCCGAAAGGCCGGGTTCAATCTGGTCGATCCGGTCGACTTCTAGGATGATCCGCTCCACCCCCGCATCGCGCGCACGGCGGACAGCCTCAGCCACGCCACCCGCGACCGCGACATGATTGTCCTTGATCATCGCCGCATCCCAAAGGCCCATGCGGTGGTTGGTGGCACCACCCATCCGCGTCGCATATTTCTCCAGCACGCGCAGGCCCGGGATCGTCTTGCGCGTATCGAGCAGCGTGCAGCCCGTCCCCGCAATCGCATCGACATAAGCGCGCGTCAGCGTCGCCACGCCCGAGAGATGCTGCACGATGTTGAGCGCGGACCGTTCCGCCGTCAGCATCGCCCGTGCTTTGCCATGCAGGCGCATCAAGTCAGACCCTTTGGCGACTGACGCGCCTTCTTCGACGAGAATCTCGACCGTCATCGCCGGATCAAGATGCCGGAAGAAGGCTTCCGCAATCGGCAGGCCCGCCACGACAATAGCATCGCGGCTGTCCATCACGCCTGCAAAAAGCGCGTCGGCCGGGATCACGCTTTCCGAAGTCACATCGCGGCCGGTTGGCCCCAAATCCTCCGCCAGCGTTGCACGGACAAACGAATCAAGGTCGATCTGCGGCAGCTCAAAAGACATTCGGAGCGCTTTCAAAGGTGTGGAAGTGGAGGAAGTTGAGGGCCTCGACGCATCGAAATCCGTGCTTTGTAGGAGAGGCATAACTTCCGGAAGCAAAGGGCTGGACTGAGACGCAGTTCATGCCTGCCAGCTAGGCGAAAAGGGGGCGTGTAGGAAAGGGATTTGTTCAAGCCGCGCGGGGCAATCCTTCGTTTGCTTCCCATCCGCGACACGCCAGCAGAATCGCCTTCGGCACCGGCCTATCCCCATTGGAATAATAAGCGACGGTACGGCGCGCGAGCCCAAGCGCTTCCGCCGCCTTGGTCAGCGACAGGCCGTGCCGCATCCGCCATTCAAGAAAGTGTCGGGCATCCTCATGTCCACTGGCCGACAAGGTTTCCAGCCAGAGCCTTTCGGCACCGATGTCCGCACCACTGGGCCAGACGACACTGTGCCCCCATTCCCCGACAGAAGCTCCGCCGAAACCGTCATCGAACTTGACCAGCCCGGCAACATCCACCGTTGCCTCAATACCGTCGGACCAGCGAAGCCAGAGCGACCCAGCGCGTCGTGCCTCAACGGCGATGATGGTCCGCATCTTGTCCATGCTCAACCGTTCAACTCCTGCCAGATGGCGGCCAGCTCCGCCTTGTTCGCATCAGCCCACACCCTCGCTTGCCGCAATACCGACGCCGGAACAGACCCGATGATCACCTCGCCCGTCGCAATCGACACCGAACAGCGGAAGCCGGGTCCTTCGATGTGATAATGCGGCACGCCATGCTCCCGCCCATACACCGCAATCTTCCAATTCGGGCCGCGCGTGAGAGTGACCATGTGGCGCATGAGTAGTGCATATGGTGCACTAGTGCAAGTCTATGGCTTTGAAGCTTCTAGACGGATGTGTCCCGTATCGGATTCCAGATGCGTCACCTTCCACCTCAACCCGTTGCGGTCGTTTGGGATCCAGGGCGAAGCGTCTTCCACGCCCCCGCCGGGTGAACCCGACACAATCACGACGTCCACCCAGCCATCACATTCGTCGAGGGAGCGCTTGGCATGCCGAATGCGCTTCCGGTTTCCCGGTTTATCTCGCCAAACCTCTAAAGGACCTCCATGGAACCGACTGTCCATCACCATAGAAGGCCAGTCGATCTCGGACCGCCATAAAGTGATGCATACGCCTGTCGTATTTTCGGCAGTCCAATCTTGTCTTGGAGCCTCAAGCCTGTAACCAAGTTTGGCAAAGGCGTCGCCGTATCTCACCGCGCCCCCAAATCCCCCTGCCCGACAGTCCCGCTCGCCATCTCCAGCATCCGGTCGAGCGACTTCTTCGCCTGCAACCGCAATCCCTCTTCAATGTGGACCTGCGGCTTCAAATCCCGCAGCGCGATGTAGAGCTTTTCGAGCGTGTTGAGCGCCATATAGGGGCAGATGTTGCAGTTGCAGTTTCCGTCGGCACCCGGCGCGCCGATGAAGGTTTTGTGCGGGACGGCGAGTTCCATCTGGTGGATGATGTGCGGCTCGGTCGCAACGATCAGCGTGTCGCCCTCCATCGTCTTGGCATAGTTCAGGATGCCGCTCGTCGAGCCGACATAGTCAGCGTGCTCGACGATATGCGCAGGACATTCCGGATGCGCGGCGACGGGCGCGCCGGGGTGCTGCGCCTTCAATTTGATCAGTTCGGTTTCCGAGAAGGCCTCGTGCACGATGCAAACGCCGGGCCATAGCAGCATCTCCCGCCCAAGCTTACGCTGGAGATAGCCGCCGAGATGCTTGTCCGGGCCGAAGATGATCTTCTGGCTCAGCGGGATTTGCGAGAGAATCTTTTCAGCGGAAGAGCTTGTGACGATGATGTCAGACAGCGCCTTCACCTCGGTTGAGCAGTTGATGTAGGTCAGCGCGATATGGTTCGGGTGTGCCTCGCGGAAGGCCTTGAACTGATCGGGCGGGCAACTGTCTTCCAGACTGCATCCGGCGTCCATGTCGGGCAGGATCACGGTTTTACTAGGCGAAAGTATCTTCGCCGTTTCCGCCATGAAGCGCACGCCGCAAAAGGCGATGACATCGGCATCGGTTTCCTGAGCCTTGCGGCTGAGTTCCAGACTGTCGCCCACATAGTCGGCCAAATCCTGAATTTCCGGGCGCTGGTAATAATGCGCGAGGATGATGGCGTTGCGGTCCTTACGCAGACGCTCAATTTCAGCGCGGATATCGACACCGGCAAGGCTGGTGGTAGGGGCGTTCATCTGGTCATCCTCTTGGTATCAATCAGGTCAGCGACCGGCGAAGGTCACATTCACCTTTGCTTCTATACCGGCAGCGGCAAGCGGCATAGCAAAACTGGATTGCACAGCACGAACCGTGGCTTCACGGGCGAGCTTCATCGTCACTTCGCCTGCGGCCTGACGGATCACGTCTTCGCGCGCCTTGGCCTTGTTTTCAGCATCAAGCGACGCTTCCACATCGGTGAGCGCCATCAGCACCGCGCCGCTGCCATATTCACGCGCTTGCCCCAGATCGAATTCTGGCCCTGCAATCTGGATCGGCGGCAGCCGGACGGACAGCGTGTTCGTGTCCTTATCCCAGCTCAAATCCTGCTGGCGGAGGCGGGCCATATCGACTTCGTAGCGGATCATCGCGGGCAGGATCAGGGTCTTTTCCGCGCTGAAGCCGAGTTGTGTCTTGCTGGAGGTCACCACCGTCACAAAGCGCGCGGCGAAGGCGGAGAGGCGGTTCTGTTCCTGCAGCGCGGCAAGGCTGGAGGAGACAACGGTTTCGACGGGCGGATTGAAACGGCGCTGCAACATCCAAATGCTCCCGCCCGCGATGACCGCTAGGCCGAGCAGCAGAACGATCAGACGTTTCATGCGGCCAGCTTCCATCCCGCCTCCTCAGTACCCAGAACAATCCCGCGGCCCCGCAGGTCCAGCAAATGCGCGAGGACAGAACGACCGGCCGCCCCGTGCAGGCGCTTGTCGACGCCCTTGTACATGCTGAGCACCATATCCGGGATGTGACCTGTTCCGGCCTCCAGCAGGCGGAGGATCTGCCCTTCGCGCTGCTTGCGATGCCCCATCATGCCGCGCACGAGACGTTGCGGGGTTTCAATTGGAGCCCCATGCGCCGCGTAATAGACCGTGTCATCCCGCTCCATCAGCAAAGCGAGGCTGCGCATGTAGTCGGCCATGTCGCCATCGGGCGGGGAGACGACGCTCGTTGACCAGCCCATCACGTGATCGCCGGTGAACAAAGCTTTCTCCTCCGCCAGCGCAAAGCAGAGATGATTGGAGGTGTGGCCGGGTGTCGCAAGTGCCGTCAGCGTCCAGCCGGGGCCGGAAACGCTATCACCGTCCGCAAGAACCCGATCAGGCACATAGGTCGCGTCAAAGCTGGCATCAGCGCGTGGGCCATCATCTTCCAGCACCAGCGGCGCACAGCCGATGATTGGCGCGGCGGTCGCGGCCTTTAAGGGTGCTGCGGCTGGTGAATGATCACGGTGGGTATGCGTGCACATGATCGCCACGATCTTTTCACCCGACAGGATGTTGATCAGCGCGTCGACATGATGCGGGTCATCGCCCAGCGGGCCCGGGTCGATCACCGCGACCTCACCTGTGCCGACAATATAGGTTTGAGTGCCCGTATAGCTGAAGTGCGAAGGGTTATGCGCCAGCACGCGGCGGATCAGCGGACTGATCTGCTCGGCAACGGCATAAGGCTCTTTGGAAAGGTCGGGCACGTCCATCCCCTTCATTTGGCGAAAGACGGGGGGATGTTCAAGCAGTGAGGACCGAAAGGGGCCGGGGATGCAGGCGAGGTGGGATGAAGCCTCTCCTGCACCCCCGGTCTTGGTCTCCGGCCGGAAAAGGGAAATAACGGCCGGAGGGGAGACTTTATTCCTTTGGATAATCCTTGTGCGGGCCGTTGAGCCGCGCGATTTCCTTGTCGAGGGCGGCGAGCGCTTTGTCCCGCGCTTCGCCAGCCTTCTCCATATCCTTGGCGATGCGGGCGCGCGCTTCGGAGAGCTTCTTGGCCATTTCGGCGTCCGTTATGTCCGGCGCACCGCAGATGACGATCTTTGATTTGCGCACCTGACCATTGCCGTCCGTCACTTCATTATCGGTCGCGAACTTGCGACCGCCGGCTGCGCAATCAGCGATGGCGATGTCCTTTTCTTCGCGCACCTCTTCGGCACCATCATGATGGCGGATGATGATTGTCTTGGTCACCTTGGGCTCCGGCTCGTTGGCGGCGAGCGTGGGGGACGCGAGGGCAAACAGCGTGCCAACCACAAGTGTGGTTCCGGCAACGATAAAGGCCTTGTCTGAAACCATGATCTTCCTCCTCTTCTTCTTCTGTTATTGCAGCGACATCCGCTGGCGCGCGGGTTCGTCTGCCATCTGCTGGTCAAGCGACGTCAGGATGGTCTGACGCATGTCGGCAGGGATCATCGGATCACGG
Organism: uncultured Sphingomonadales bacterium; assembly: GCA_903839675.1. Lineage (GTDB taxonomy): Bacteria > Pseudomonadota > Alphaproteobacteria > Sphingomonadales > Sphingomonadaceae > Aquisediminimonas. Next base: position 21,219 of record CAIMDB010000006.1, on the reverse strand, counting down.
GCGATCTGGGCGCGCACCTGGGCGAGCGAATGACGGACCATCGCGCGCGTCGTCTTCGCATCCGGCGCACAAACCGCGATGCGGATCACGCGGGTCGGGCCATCGGGTGACGCGACCTGCTGCGCAAAACTAGAGAGTTTCGTCCCCTCGCCGCAACGAACGGGCATGGCAGAGGAGATAGCGGTGCTGATGGGGCGAGCATGCGACCGGGCTTGCGCATCTGTGCGGGCGGCCTCTGCCTCTGTCCGTGCAGCCTCCGCGTCCCGACGCGCTTCGTCTAGTGCGACCTGCGCATCAGCCAGACCCTCAGCCAATTCCTGATCAACATCAGCCTTGGCTTCGGCGAAATCGGCTGCGCTCATATAGCCCGCAGCAGCAACGCGATTGATCTCGGCCTGGGCGCTGGCACGGGCGCGGTTGACCTCAGCCTTGGCCTGCGCGTCCGCGGCCTGGATCTTCGCCTCAATCTCTGCCGGATCGGGTAGGTCATGCACCAGCACAACTTCGTTGAGCGCGAGCATCGGGGCAGACGCTTCAACCTTGCGCGCGGCTTCGGCGGCGATGCCTGTGGAGGCCGTGACCGCAAGACCGCCTGCGACGAGCAGTCCGGCGACAGCCGCGCCGCCGCGCATCGGGGCCAAGCGCCCCTCAACGATCCGCCGCAGCCTTGTCTTGAGGCCGGTCTTAGCCGTCATCGTGCAGGCCGCCAGCGGCACGCCACCTGTCGCTGATTTGACGAGAGCTAAGCCATAAACATGGCGGTCTTCGGACGAGGCCCCACGCAACACCATGGCATCGCACGCGGCTTCCTGATCCAGCCGAAAGGCGCGCCAGGCGATATGCGCAACTGGGTTGAACCAATGCAGCGCCAGTACGGCAAGCCCGACAAAATTGGCAATCAGATCGCCGCGCCGGTGGTGCGTCACTTCATGGGCGAGCGCGAACCGTTGTTCAGCGGCATCGTAGCGATCGGCAAAGTCGGCGGGGACGACGACCATCTTACCGCGCACACCAAAGGCCAGCGGCGACCGGACCAAGGGGCTGGCCTGCACAGGGAACGCCTCATGATCACACAAAGGTTCACAATCCTGCCGCACGCGGGCGGCAAAGCGCCGATAGACCGCGAGATGCCAGCCGAGAAAGGCCAAGCTTCCCAAGGCCCAGGCACCCGCAAACACGAGAGCCCAGTTGGTGCTGGTTTCAACGACCGGAGCCGCCTGTCCGATCAAAACAGACATTTTCGCCGCGGGTGCCACAGCAGCCGCGCCCCAGCTTTCGGGCATGGGCGGTAGCACCAGCCGCAGCGCGGGCAGAAGCCACAATGCGTAAGCGATGCGCGAGCCGAAGTGGCGGCTCACCGGCTCTCGAAGGGCCAGAACGAAGAGCATCAACAATGTGGACGCAATCAGCGTCTCGATAATCCAACCGCTCATTTCTTCAGCTCCTGCAAAAGGGCTTCAATTTCGGCAATGTCCTCAGGAGACAGTTTCTCTGACTCTGCGAACTGCGCGACCAGCGGGCTCAGCTTGCCGCCAAATAATCGGTCAACGAAACGGTGCGATTCCCCGGCGACATAGGCCGTGCGTTCAATGGCAGGGCGATAGAGAAACTTGCGTCCCTGCGCTTGAGTGGCCAGCGCATCCTTGCTCACCAGACGCGAGAGCAACGTCTTCACCGTCGCCAGCGTCCAGCTCTGCGAACCGGAGAGGCGGTCATAGATAGACTGGGCATCAAGCGGCGCGTGATCCCAAAGGACCTCCATCACCGCATGCTCTGCATCGCTGATCCGTTCGGCCATCTGCGTCGGCTCCTGTCGCTTGCGAGTCTTGCCCGCGTCTTGTGACTACAAATGTAATCGTACGCCTGAACCACAGATGAATGCAAGAGGCGATGTTTTTGTCGGGATTTTTGACAAATGGGGTCGCTGGTTAATTTCGCTTCACCATCGAAAGCGTCAGAAAACCGACACTGGCACGCTCTGGCACGCGGCCTGCATTGATATTGGTGTTCCCAACGAGCGTTCCCCAAACGCTTCTTAAAGGGCGGATCGACTGCTCCTCTGGTCTCGCGTCGATCCGCCCTTTTCCATTTCAGCTTTGTTTGAAGATGCCCCGTTCAAAGCCATGCGCCGCCAGTGCGCCTGCAAATTGCGCAGCGATGAAGGCAGGCACGTCTGCAGGCGCAATTCCGGCAAAACTGTCACTCAGGCTGCGGGCAATCGTGATCGCAGGGTTGGCAAAGCTCGTCGACGAGGTGAACCAATAGGCCGCCGTGATGTAGAGCGCCACGCTCAGCGGCACGGCCTCTGCGCGGTGGCGGACCGTCAGCAGGATGGTCATGACCAGACCAAAGGTCGCAACAAATTCCCCCAACCATTGGCCGGGTCCGGTGCGGATATGAGTGGAGGCCTGAAGGATCGGCAAATCGAACATGGCATGGGCCGTCCACACCCCCGCGATGCCCGCAAGGATCTGGACCGCGATTGTGGCGCCCAGCCCCTTCCAGCTTCCATCCCCCTGCAGCCGCGCGACGAGGCTGACAGCCGGATTGAAATGCGCGCCAGACACGGGTGCAAGCATCGTGATCAGCACATAGAGAATGGCGGCTGTCGCCAGCGTATTGCCGATGAGGGCGACCGCGACATTCCCGCCTGCCAGCCGTTCCGCCATGATGCCGGACCCAACGACAGTCGCGAACAGAAAGAAACTGCCGAGCGCTTCGGCCCAAAGCCGCTGAATCATGCCGCCGCAGCCTCGCACGGCACGCCGCCGCAGCAGTTTTCAGTCATGAACGCCATCAGCGTGCTCATCGCCGCAAAGTCCGCTGCGTAGATAATCGATCGGCTCTGCCGCTTTTGGGTAACAAGCCCGGCATTGGCCAATTGGGCGAGATGAAAGCTCATCGACGAGGCAGGCACCGCGAGCGCATCAGCGAGGACGCCCGCAGGCAGCCCCTCCGGCCCCGCTTGCACGAGCAAACGGAACACGGCGAGGCGATGCTCCTGCGCCAAGGCACTGAGGGCACGGACGATGATGGCAGCGTCGGTTTTCGTTTCCATGATTCGATGATTATCGAAATATAGAAATGAACACAAGAGCCAGGAACATCCGCGGGCGATCCCCGCCCCATTTGTCGGAAATTTTGACAGATCGCTATTTGGTTAAAATCTGCTTCACCACCAGAAACGTCAGAAAACCGACACCCGCCCAAACTGGCACGCAGCCTGCATCGTTATGGGTGTTCCCAACGAGCGTTCCCCAAACGCTTCTTAAAGGGCGGATCGATTGCTCCTCTGGTCTCGCATCGGTCCGCCCTTTCCCGTTTCTGGACAGCCCCATGCAGTGCCCCAGCCTTTCGCCCGAGCCTTTGCAGCGTGGACAAATTCGCCGCCACACAGCCGTCGCCCCTTGCTTGACACGGGGCTGGGCTTCGCTTCGTCGGGTTTCCGTCCCAAGCTTCCAGTCGACCATTGGCCCCGAAGATCGGGCAATTCGACCTCCACGCCGACCGTGAGACTGCAATAAAAGCCAAGCCCCGTGTCACGCACGGGGCGACGGAGATGCTTTCGGAACTCGGCGTCAGGCGGCGGTTGACGGCACGCCCTTTTCAGCCATCATCGCACTCAGCTCTCCGGCTTCAAACATTTCCATCATGATGTCCGATCCGCCGACAAATTCGCCCTTCACATAAAGCTGGGGAATGGTCGGCCAGTCGGAAAATTCCTTGATGCCTGCGCGGACTTCAGGGTCTTGCAGCACGTCAAAGCTGCCAAACTCAACACCAAGATGTTCAAGTATGGCGACGGCGCGGCTCGAAAAACCGCACTGTGGGAAATAGGGCGTGCCCTTCATGAACAGCAGAACATCGCTGCTGTTCACAATCTCGCCGATACGGGCTTGGGTGGCGTCGGTCATAATGAGGTCCTCAATCGGGGATGGCAGTAGTGAGTTGAAGGGCGTGCAGTTCTCCGCCCATGCGGCCGCCCAGGGCGGCATAAACGGCCTGATGCTGGCGCACACGGGGCATCCCTGCAAAGGCAGCAGATGTCACCTTGGCAGCATAGTGGTCCCCGTCTCCGGCGAGATCCGTGATGTCGATCACGGCATCCGGAAATGCGGCGCGGATCAGGTCTTCAATATCGGCGGCAGCCATTGGCATAAGTTATTTCGATTCCATCAACTGGCGGCGGGCTTCAACTTCATGGTCGGACAGCGCTTTGCGGACTTCTTCATCGCTTGTGTCGACGCCCGCGGCCGTCAGATCGCCCAAAAGCTTGCGGATGACGTCTTCGTCGCCGGCCTCTTCAAAATCAGCCTGAACGACGGATTTTGAATAGGAATCGGTTTCCTCGGTGGTCAGGCCCATTTTTGCGGCGGCCCATTGGCCAACAAGCCGGTTGCGCCGCGCCGTGATCCGGAACGACATGTCCTCATCCCGCGCAAACTTGTTCTCAAACGCATTTTCGCGATTCTCAAAGGTGGTCATGTCAGTCCCTTTCTCATGCCGAACTCGTCTGTTCTCATAATAGGGACTGCGGGCCCGACGTTCAACGCCGAAACCCGCGCATCCGCTTAGTCATTCGTGACGACGAGCTTCCCGATGGCTTCACGCCGCGCCATCTTGGCAATGGCGTCACCGCCCTTGGCAAGCGGGAAGGTGTCGGTGACACGCGGATTGATCTTGCCGTCCTTCCACAGGCGGAAGAGGCGGGCGATGTGATCGCGGTTCTTTTCCGGATCACGCATGGTGAACGCGCCCCAGAACACGCCGCACACATCGCAGCTCTTGAGCAGCGTGAGGTTGAGCGGCAGCTTCGGGATGCCTGACGGGAAACCAACGACGAGGTAACGCCCTTCCCAAGCGATGCTGCGGATCGCAGGGTCCGCATAATCACCACCGACCGCGTCATAGATGATGTCCGCGCCATTGGGGCCGACAGCCTTCTTAAACGCCTCGGACAATGCCTTGGACTGGTCTTTGTCAAACGGTGCGCGACCATAGATCACCACGTCCGAAGCTCCCGCTTCACGCGCAACCTTGGCCTTTTCTTCCGAAGAGACAGCGGCGATGACACGCGCGCCAAACGCCACACCCAGTTCAATCGCGGCCAGGCCAACGCCACCTGCGGCACCAAGGATGAGCAGCGTATCGCCTTCCTTGATATGGCCACGGTCCAGCAGCGCGTGGATCGATGTGCCATAGGTCAGGATCAGCGCGGCACCTTCGGCAAAGCTGCGCTCTGCGGGCAGTTCATAGGCGGTCGCGGCATTGAGCACGACCTTTTCAGACATGCCGCCACTGCTGCCAGTCGCACCCAGAACGCGGTCCCCAACCTTAAAATTGGCCACGCCTTCGCCCACTGCCTCAATAATACCAGACACTTCGCTGCCCGGCGAGAAGGGCCGGGGCGGTTTGAACTGATATTTGTCTTCGATGATGAGGACGTCGGGGTAATTGACTGAACAGGCCTTCACCGCGACGAGGATCTGGCCGGGACCCGCGACGGGATCAACCACATCTTCCAGAACCAGCGTTTCCGGGCCACCGGCGGCCTTTGACAATAATGCTTTCATGTTACCGCTCCTGCCTGCCATGGCCATGCTTCTTTCGCACGGCTCTCATAGGTTGAAATCTTCGCGTCCATCGCCATCGTCAGGCCGACTTCGTCTAGGCCGTTGAGCAGGCAATTCTTGCGGAACGCATCAATCTCAAAGGCAAAGCGGTCCTGAAACGGTGTCGTCACCGTCTGCGCTTCAAGGTCGATATGAATAGCGTCCGTCTTGGCGACCTCCATCAACCGGTCAATCGCCTCTTGCGGCAGGACGACCGTGAGGATGCCGTTTTTGAAGGCATTGCCCGAAAAAATGTCTGAGAAACTTGGCGCAATCACGGCCTTGACCCCCAGATCAAGCAGCGCCCAAGCGGCGTGTTCCCGGCTGGAACCGCACCCGAAATTGTCGCCGGCGATCAGGATGGGGGAGCCTGAGTATTCAGGGCTGTCGAACAGATTGTCCGGGTCCTTGCGCAATGCCTCAAACGCGCCTTTGCCAAGGCCGGTGCGGCTGATGGTCTTCAGCCATTCCGCCGGAATGATGACATCCGTGTCGATGTTCTTCAGACCGAACGGATAGGCTTTGCCATCAATCGTATTGACCGGTTCCACGCGATAAATTCCTTCAAAATCTGCCCGACCGATTGGCGGTGTGCAGGCCCGCCGTCAACCCCGCCAGAGCTTGAACAGCGCGCCAAGTGCCGAGACAATCAAAAGAATGACCACGGCTGTGCGCCAGGTCCGTTCCGGCACGGTGCCGAAAAACTTCGACCCGACGTGATTTCCAGCCAGCATCAAAGGGAAAACCGCAGCAGACAGCAGCACCAGTTGCCCATCGAGCAGACCCCGCAGCCAGGCCGTCAGCGTGCCCGCTGTGGCCGCTGCAAAGAAGACGAGAATCATCGATCCGCGCGCCGCCATCGGCGTGACCCCGCTGCGCACAAAGTAAAGGACGACAGGTGGCCCGGGCATCGCGGCAAAGCCGTTGAGCACGCCAGCCGCAAGCCCCGTCGCTGCGATATGTGACGGCGCCCGGTTGGGCAAAGGCGCGCGCTTGATAAGGAAGATTGCAAAGCTGCCAATGGCTACCGCCGCGATCATGAGGCGGGCGGTGTCCGGCGCGGTTGCCGACAGAACCAGCAGTCCCAAAGGCGTGCCGAGCGCTGCGCCAAGGGCAACGCCCGAAACAAGTCGCCGGTCGATATGCGCGATCGCCCCGCGCACACCGAAGGGTCCAATCAGCATTTGCAGGATGATCGCAAGCAGCACTGCCTCGGTCGGCGGAATGACGAGCCCCATCAAGGGGACGGCAAGAATCGCAAAGCCGAAGCCTGTCAATCCACGCACAGCCCCCGCGCCCAACACGATGCCGCACAATGCCCCAAAAGTGACAGGATCAAGCCCCAGCCAGGCTTTTATCAGGTCCGTCATCTACCCCCCCTTGGCCCGCTATGCGGTGCCATTAACGCTGCTATCGCATGGGGACTTCAGGGGAAGCAAGGGAGGCCACCGCGCGTCGATCAATCAGCGGATAGCGCCGGTCCCAACCAATCGGGAATGAGGGCGTCCCCGGGGGCCGACACCGGGCGTCGCTCAACCGAGCCATCCGGCGACACAAACAGCCGCCGGTTGACCTTCTGACGGTAGTTCATCCGCGCCGTATTCTCCTGCCCGACATAGCAGCCCTTGGTGAAGCTGACGCCGTTGAGTTCGACCGCATTGGTCTCCAGCCAGAGCGTCTTGTCCTGCCCCAGTTCCGCGGCGCCCTCCGGCACACCAAGCGACAGCCGGTGCGCGTTATAGCCATGTGCCTCCCCATCTGGCGGCGCAATCCAGCGGCGGCCCAATTCTGGCAGGCGCGGATCAGGCACACCGTCCCCGCCCTCTTTCGCCCAATGGACGGCCAGTGTGGCTTCCCGCACAATGGTGATCGGGCGGCGCAGGCGGTACATGCTCAGCCGCTTGACCAGCGCGTCGGCCTGATCGGCTTCACAGTCGATCAGAACATCGTCCCCGTCTGCCCAGAGCAGAAAATCGAACAGCGCCTTGCCCTGCGGCGTCAGCATCCCTGCCCAGACCGGCAGCGCGCCCAGCACATCGTTCGTTACAAGACCTTGCAAAAATCCGCGAACATCCTCACCGGACATTCGGATGACGGCGCGGTCGCCCAGAGTCGTGTTTGCCATGCGCCCCATCTAGGATGTCCTGAACAAAATCCCAAGCCGGAGCCGAAATGACCGACCGCATCACCATCCGCCGCCCTGATGACTGGCATGTCCATCTGCGCGATGATGAGATGATGGCCGCCGTTGTGCCCTTCACAGCGCGCCAGTTCCGCCGCGCCATCGTGATGCCCAATCTGAAACCGCCGGTCACCACGCCGGAACAGGCACTCGCCTATAAAGCCCGCATCATGGCGGCGCTTCCGGCCGACAGCGATTTTGAACCGCTCATCACCTGCTACCTGACCGACACTGCCGACCCCGATGAGATTGAACGCGGGTTTGAGAGCGGCGCCTTTACCGCAGTCAAACTCTACCCCGCCAACGCCACGACAAATTCCGCGCACGGCGTAACCGACATCGCCAATGTGATGCGCGTGCTGGAGCGGATGCAGAAGATCGGCATGCCTTTCCTCATCCACGGCGAAGTCACCGACCATGATGTCGACGTCTTCGACCGCGAGGCTGTGTTCATCGAGCGGACCATGACAAAGCTGGTGCGCGACTTGCCGGAGCTGCGCGTCGTGTTTGAGCATATCACGACCAAAGATGCAGCAGAGTTCGTGGAGAGCGCTGGCCCCAATGTTGCGGCCACCATCACGCCACAGCATCTGCACATCAGCCGCAATGCCATGCTGGTCGGCGGCATCCGCCCGCATCTTTATTGTCTGCCGATTGTGAAGCGGGAGGAACATCGCCTCGCTTTGCGTAAAGCCGCGACATCCGGTTCGCCCAAATTCTTCCTCGGGACGGATACAGCGCCGCACGCCATTGAAACCAAGGAAACCTCCTGCGGCTGCGCGGGCATCTTCAACGCACCCTTCGCCATAGAGAGCTATGCGCAGGTGTTTGATGAGGAGAATGCGCTGGGCCGGCTGGAGGCGTTCGCCTCTCTCAACGGCCCCGCTTTCTACCGCCTGCCCGTCAACGAGGGCACCATCACGCTGGAGCGAGCCTCCACCGCTGTGCCAGACACCATTCCGGCTGCAGGCTCTGCACTGGTGCCGTTCCACGCCGGAGAAACGCTGCCTTGGCGGCTCGTCGACTGACTTTAGAGTTTGACGGAGATAAAAAGGGCCGCAACTTGCGCTGCGACCCTTTAAGTTTGGTGCGACCCGAAAACCTTCTTATCGTTGATCGCTTCCCTCGAACGGCGCCCCCTTAAAAGGGCAGCCAGCGGGATTTTTCACTGAACTTCATATATCCAATATTGGCACCCAGGCGGACGCCGACTCCTAATCTGATGGGGATGATAACAATGTCGCCCCGGCGCAAATATGTGGCCGAAAGGCCACCCACGAAATAGGCACGTCCCTCCACCTGCGGATAGCGGCGGTAAAGATCCTGACTGTCATAGAGGTTATAGACGAGCACGAAGGTCTTTGCGGCATCGCCCCCCAGATCAAAGCCAAGCGACGGACCAGTCCAGTAAACAGGCCGCTCCCCTTCCACCGAATGCACCATGGTGCCCGACCCATAACGGAAGCCAATACCAATCGCGCCAGAGGCTTCGCGCCCCGCAATATAGGCGTTGGGTTCGCCTTGGTCCTTCAAGATTTTCTCTAGCATTTCAGCAAGGCCCTTGGCCCCTTTGCCAAACACGCCTTCGGCCGCGCCGATCAAATCATCCTTCTTATAGGTCTTGGCCGGCATGGCCGCCGACGCCGTCTCTGCACCGGATGCAACCGACGCGCCTGCAACATCCTGCGGCCCGGCGAGGTCTGACTGCGTCACATCTGACTCGATGGCCACATCCCCATTCGGCGCGGACGTAGACGGTGCGGCGGGCACTTCATACGGCACGCTGGGGTCAACCTGCTTGACCTGCGCCCCTGCCGGTCCGGCCGCGACCATGATCGCCACCATACCTATTGCAAAACGACGCGCCCATTGCCCAATCATGCCAAACTCCCAAGCCTCAATCCGACAAGCTAGAATCGCCTCCCTGCGCGCCCGCAAGCCAAGAGCGACGAGGCGAGTCGAATTTACGCCGGTTTGAATCGAATTTCCGCAGCGTTGGGGCATTGTGTCCTGCAAAAGCCCTCGCTATAGCCGCCCCAGCCAAGCGCATCGGGAGACGTGGGTGAGTGGCTGAAACCAACGGTTTGCTAAACCGTCGTAGCGGGTAACCGCTACCGCGAGTTCGAATCTCGCCGTCTCCGCCATTGCTGCACGGGCTTCCGTCAGACAGTCCCATTCTCGAAGAAGTGACACCACGCCTTGCGAAAGCGGGTGTCGCTGGGCTGTGGTTGAGGCCCAACCCGCCCCATTGGTCAAATCTTTAAAAGCTCACCGTCGCATTGAACGAGTTGTAGACTGTCGTGCCACTCGGCGGCGCATTGGGCGCGTCTTCCAGAAACCGTCCCTTTGCGAGGAGGACCCCGTCCCATTCCAGCCGGAGCCGCTTGGGCACGAGCAAGTAACGAACGCGCGCCTCGAATTGGTGGCCCGCGAATGTCCCTGACAGACCAGCGGCATCGCGCACACCGGTCGTCGCGAAGCTGTCTGTGGCAGAGGCGAGCCACATCGGTCGGTAAGCGGCGAAGGCGTCCAGCCGTTTGGAGGGTGCGGCCTCCGCGCGAAGCCCAAGTGAAATAATATTGGTGCGCGCCAAAGCGTTGTAGAGGCCCGAGGGGGCTAAGTCTGCGCGGCGCATCCCGAAAAGCGTATCAAAACGACCGAATTTTGGTCCGCGGCCATCCCCGCTGGCATAGTCAAACTCAAGGGCAAGGCGCGGCGACCAAGGGTGTCGCGCTGTAAACCCGGCTTCTGCATGCACAAACCCGCTACACACTCTAAGTTTCGGTGCGGACGGCGCAAGCGACGCACTGATGTGGCCCGCCTGGACGATGAACTCGCTTTCAAAATCCAAGCGCCCAGATGCCGGTTCACGAAACAGCCGCGCGCCGAATGTATCGAGCGAAAGGTCACGCGTCGCAAGCTTTGCCGAATCCCGTTCCCCCAAATGCAGATACGTGATCTCGAGCGCACCGGCGCTGGCATTGAGTTTCTTGGTTAGGACGCCGCCCCATAGGACAAGGTCACCGCTTTCCCGGTCTAACTGTACCTTGTTTCGGGAAAGGTCCGCCCGTGCATCGGGCAGGCGCACCTGTGGCATGGTGTAGATAAGCGTCGCTGTCAGCTTGTGCGGCAGGCTTAAATCCGCCCGCAGCCCAGTGTAGCCGTTAGTAGTGTTCCGGTAATCGTCTGCAGCGACTAAGCGACGGGACCCCAGATTGAGCATGAAGCGGCCCGCCTGCAGGGCAAGCTTCGTCTGCGCGCCAAAAGCGCCCGGCACCTCATAAGCGATATAGGCCTGCACCGGCTCAAGCGTGTTAACCTCATTCGTCGACATGGGCGTGCCCGCATTGCCGCCATAGGCTCTGCTGTCGTAAACTTGGGCGCCCAGATGAAGGTTCCCGGCTCGGTATTCGACTCCAAGGATGGTGCGGATGTTGAGCAGGTCGTCTGACGCGTTGAACCCGGTGCGCGGTTGCCCTTCAATCAGTTCATAACGAATACGGCTGCTGCCACTGACGGTGAGGCCGTCCTCAGCCAAAGCGACTGATGGTGAAAGGGCGGCGGCGATCCAGCACAGCTTTTTCAAACACGCCTCCATGGCTCCGCTCTAGCGGAGGAAAGAAGACAACGCTTGAGCGCACGCTGCGCTTGTCCGGGAGGTTGCATTGCCCCGGGATGGCATTCAACTAACGCGTTGGTTTACCCGTGACAAGCCAAGCACGCGCGCGTCAGGCCAGTGACGGCAGGCAAAAGATCAGTTTCATCCTGAATAGCGAACATTGCGTGCCATCCCCCCAATAAGGAGGGTAAACGGCCACCTTATTGTGCGAGATCGTCGCCCAGAATGTGCCCCGGAGTGGATGAATGACGAAGAGCCTGACACATCTCGAACGCCTTGAGGCCGAGGCGATCCACATCATGCGTGAAGTGGTGGCCGAAGCCGAACGGCCTGTGATGCTCTATTCGGTCGGCAAGGATTCCGCCGTGATGCTGCATCTGGCGCGCAAGGCCTTTTATCCCTCGCCCCCGCCCTTCCCTCTGCTCCATGTCGATACGACCTGGAAGTTCAAGGCGATGTACGACCTGCGCGACAAGATGGCCAAAGAGTCGGGCATGGAATTGCTGGTCTACCAGAACCCGGAAGCGCAGGAGCGCGGCATCAACCCGTTCGATCATGGCGCACTCCACACCGATATGTGGAAGACCGAAGGGCTGAAGCAGGCGCTCGACAAATATGGATTTGACGCTGCCTTTGGCGGCGCGCGGCGTGACGAGGAAAAGAGCCGCGCCAAGGAACGCATCTTCAGCTTCCGCACTGCAAGCCATGGCTGGGACCCAAAGAACCAGCGGCCCGAGCTCTGGAACCTCTACAATGCCAAGAAGAACAAGGGAGAGAGCATCCGCGTCTTCCCGATCTCGAATTGGACCGAGCTCGACATCTGGCAGTATATCCATCTGAACGATGTGCCGATCGTGCCGCTCTACTTCGCCGAAGAACGCCCGACCTATATGTGGGAAGGCCAACTGTTCATGGCAGATGACGTGGAGAGGCTGGAAAAGTTGATGGGGAATAAGCCCGAAATCACCAACCGCTCGATCCGTTTCCGCACGCTGGGCTGCTTCCCGCTGACAGGCGCTGTGGAGAGCACCGCCAAGACGCTGCCCGAAGTCATTCAGGAAACGCTCCTCACCACCACCTCTGAACGTCAGGGTCGCGCCATCGATAAGGACGCGGGCGGCGCTGGTATGGAAGTGAAGAAGCAGCAGGGGTACTTCTGATGAGCGAGCCCATCTACCAGACCGAAGCGCTCATCGCCGAGGACATCGACGCCTATCTCGCACAGCATGAGCACAAGACGATGCTGCGCTTCATCACCTGCGGCAGCGTCGATGACGGCAAGTCCACGCTGATCGGGCGGCTGCTGTATGACAGCAAGATGATCTTTGAAGATCAGCTGGCCGCGCTGGAAACAGATTCAAAGAAGGTCGGCACGCAGGGTCAGGAGATCGACTTTGCGTTGCTCGTCGATGGCCTCGCCGCCGAGCGAGAACAGGGCATCACCATCGATGTCGCCTATCGCTTCTTCAACACCGAAAAGCGCAAGTTCATCGTCGCGGATTGCCCGGGGCATGAGCAATATACGCGCAACATGGTGACCGGCGCCTCGACCGCCGACTTGGCCGTGATCCTCATTGATGCGCGCAAAGGCGTGCTCGTCCAGACGCGGCGGCACAGTTATCTTTGCCACCTCATTGGCATCCGCAATCTCGTGCTGGCGGTCAACAAGATGGATCTGGTCGATTATGACCCGAAGGTCTTTGACGACATCGTCGCCGACTATGCGGCCTTCGCCAAATCGATCGGGATCGAAAGTTTCACCGCGATGCCGATCTCCGGCTTCAAGGGCGACAACATCACCAGCCCATCGGCCAACACGCCTTGGTACACCGGCTCGACGCTGGTCGAGCATCTGGAAACGGTTGAAGTCCTGTCATCCGTCGATGCTGGAAAGCCGTTCCGCATGCCGGTGCAATGGGTCAACCGGCCCAATCTCGACTTCCGGGGCTTCTCCGGCCTGATCGCGACGGGAAGCTTGAAGCCGGGTGACGAAATCCGCGTTGTGCCCTCCGGCAAGACGAGCAAAGTCACCCGCGTCGTCACGCTGGGTGGCGATCTGGACGAAGCCGTTGCGGGCCAATCCGTGACACTCTGTCTTGCCGATGAGATTGACTGTTCGCGCGGCGACGTGATCGCCATTGCCGACAATCCGCCGCAAGCGAGCGACCAGTTTGAGTCCACGCTCGTCTGGCTCAATGATGATGCGATGCATGTGGGCCGGGCCTATTGGCTGAAGCTTGGAACACAGACAGTCTCTGCCACGGTCCAGCAGCCGAAATACGTCGTCAACGTCAATACGATGGAACATCTGGCGGCAAAAACGCTGGACCTCAACGCCATCGGCGTCGTTGAAATCGCGACCGACCGGCCCATCGTGTTTGAAGCCTATGCAGACAACCGGACGCTGGGCGGGTTCATTCTGGTCGACAAGATCACCAACGCCACAGTGGCGGCTGGCATGCTGCACTTCTCGCTGCGCCGCGCGCAGAATGTCCATTGGCAGCCCACAGACATCACGCGCGCAGAACATGCGCGCCTGAAGAACCAGACGCCGCGGGTGCTGTGGTTCACGGGTCTCTCAGGCGCGGGTAAATCGACCATCGCCAATGAAGTGGAAAAGCGGCTCAACCTCATGAACCGCCACACCTTCCTTCTGGATGGCGACAATGTCCGCCACGGCCTCAACAAGGACCTTGGTTTTACCGAAGCGGACCGGATTGAGAATATCCGTCGCGTCGGCGAGGTTGCGAAACTGATGGCGGACGCAGGGCTGATTGTCCTGACCGCGTTCATCTCGCCTTTCCGCGCCGAGCGGGACATGGTGCGCCAGATGATCCCGGCAGGCGAGTTTGTGGAGATCTATGTCGACACCCCGCTCGCGGTAGCCGAACAGCGCGACGTGAAGGGCCTTTACAAGAAGGCGCGTGCGGGCGAACTCAAGAACTTCACCGGGATCGACAGTCCCTATGAGCCGCCGGAAGTGCCTGAAATCTGTGTGAACACGGCAGAAATGAGCGCGGAAGAAGCCGCCGACTACATCATTCAGCAGCTCTTGCCGCTGAAATAGGGGGAATAAGGGTGTCGATGACGGATGCGGAACTGGCCGCCCATTTGGCCGAAGTCGCGGGGCGACTGCTGATCGAGGTGCGGTCGTCCAATGTGCTCAGCCTGAAGGCGTTGGGGGCCGCAGGTGACGCGACGGCCAACCAGTTCCTGTGCCACGCCATCCGCGAACAGCGGCCCGACGACGGGCTCCTCTCCGAAGAGGAAAAGGACAACGATGCCCGCCTTAGCAAGTCGCGCGTCTGGATCATCGATCCCGTCGATGGCACCCGCGAATATGGCGAGGCTCGCGCCGACTGGGCGGTGCACGTGGGGCTCGCCATTGATGGTGTCGCAACCATCGGCGCCGTCGCCTTGCCCGGTTCCGGCCTTGTCCTGCGCACAGACCAACCGACCCCGCTGCGACCTGCACCAGACAAGCTGCGGATGCTGGTCAGCCGCACGCGCCCCGCGGCCGAAGCTTTGGCCGTGGCCGATGCGCTGGGGGCAGAGCTCGTCCCCATGGGCTCTGCCGGCGCCAAGGCGATGGCGGTCGTACAAGGCGATGCGGAAATCTATCTGCATACGGGTGGCCAATATGAGTGGGACAGCTGCGCACCGGTCGCCGTCGCGCGCGCTTATGGCCTGCACTGTTCACGCGTGGATGGCAGTCCGCTCGTCTATAACCAGCGCGAAACCTATATGCCGGACCTGCTGATCTGCCGCCCTGAGCTGGCTGATCGCGTGCTCACCGAGGTACGCGGGCTGGCGCATTGAACATTTTCCTTACCAATTGCGCAAAAATGCTAGGCAATTATGCCGACGTAATCGGCCATATTGCCACTTGCCTGTGCCCCCCCCGCGCGGCAAAGCCGAGGCTGAGAATACGTATTTTGGAGAAGTGGCATGCGCCAGATTGATCATTTTATCGTCGGTGGTTCAGGAGGCGCAGCGTCGCGCCATAGCGACGTGTTTGACCCCAATAATGGCGGCGTTCAGGCGCAGGTTGCACTAGGCGATGCTGCCGTGCTGGAGCGCGCCGTGCAGGCCGCTGCAAAGGCGCAGCCCGGCTGGGCCGCCATGAACCCGCAGCGCCGTGCGCGCGTGATGTTCGAGTTCAAGTCCCTGATCGAAAAGAACATGGATGAACTGGCGCACATGCTCTCGGCTGAGCACGGCAAGGTCATCGCCGACTCAAAGGGTGATATCCAGCGCGGGCTTGAAGTGGTCGAATTCTGCTGCGGCCTGCCGCACGTCATGAAGGGCGAATACACCAATGGCGCAGGTCCCGGCATCGACGTCTATTCGATGCGCCAGCCCATCGGCATTGGCGCGGGCATCACTCCGTTCAACTTCCCAGCAATGATCCCGCTGTGGATGGGTGCTGTCGCGACCAGCGTCGGCAATGCCTTCATCCTAAAGCCGAGCGAGCGCGACCCAACTGTCCCCGTCCGCCTTGCCGAACTCTTCCTGGAAGCCGGCATGCCCGAAGGCATTTTCCAGGTCGTCCATGGCGACAAGGAAATGGTGGACTTGATCCTCGATCATCCGGCCATCGGCGCGGTCAGCTTCGTCGGATCGTCAGATATCGCCCAATATGTCTATTCGCGCGGCGTCGCAGCGGGCAAGCGCATCCAGGCGATGGGCGGTGCCAAGAACCACGGTATCGTCATGCCCGATGCCGATCTCGATCAGGTGGTCGGCGATCTATGCGGTGCGGCCTTCGGCTCGGCCGGTGAACGCTGCATGGCGCTGCCGGTTGTGGTGCCGGTGGGCGAAGACACAGCCGAACGGCTCAAGGCAAAGCTCATCCCGGCCATCGAAGCGCTCAAGGTCGGCATCTCGACTGATCCCGACGCGCAGTATGGCCCCGTCGTCACGGCGATGCACAAGGCCAATATCGAACGCTGGATTGAGACCGCGGTCAATGAAGGCAGCGAACTCGTCATCGACGGGCGTGGCTTCACCCTGCAGGGGCATGAAGAAGGTTATTTCGTCGGTCCGACGCTGCTTGACCATGTGACCACGGACATGACCAGCTATCACAATGAAATCTTCGGCCCGGTCCTCCAGATCGTCCGCGCCAAGGATTTTGAAGAGGCGCTGAGCCTGCCGAGCAAGCATCAGTACGGTAACGGCGTCGCCATCTTCACCCGCAACGGCCACGCCGCGCGTGAATTCGCCGCGCGCGTAAATGTCGGCATGGTCGGCATCAACGTGCCAATCCCTGTCCCTGTCGCCTATCACAGCTTTGGCGGATGGAAGCGTTCCGGCTTTGGGGACACCGACCAGTACGGCATGGACGGCATTGCCTTTTGGACCAAGAAGAAGAAGATTACGGCCCGCTGGCCCGATGGGTCAGTGGATGGCGGAAACGCCTTCATCATCCCAACAATGGGGTGATGATGTGATCTGTAACGCCCCGTTCGCCCGTATGGCGGCGGGGCCTGTAATAGGGGAGTAAGCGATGAAGAAGGTGATGTTGATTTTGGCTGCCGGTGCACTGCCGTTTCAGGCAATTGCGCAAACTGCTCCGCAGGATGAGGATACACCGGAGGAAATCGCAAAGGACGCATCCCGCGACCTCAAAGACAATCGCTTCTACAACAAGCCCGGAGCCGCGCGTGCCGATTATGATCGCGACTGGCAGGAATGCCGCCTGATTGCGCGCGGATCGCGGACGCCAGCGGGCACGGTGACCTTTTACAACCCTTCGCTTTACAACCCGGCCATCTCGCCAATGGCAGGGGCTATCGGCGGTGGCATTGGCGCTGCTATTGGTGCCGCCATTATTGAAGGCCAGCAACGCCGTGCCAACCGGCGGTCTTGCCTGATGATCCGCGGCTGGCGGCTTGTTGAACTGCCTGCGGATGAGACTGCGCGCGTCGCAGCCTTGGCCGACGCCGATAAGGACGCCTACTTCAACCGCATCGTCGGCGCATCCGACGTGACAGGCGACATCACGTCGGTCACATCCTTCGACCGCAAGTTTGAAACGCCCATGCCCGCGGCAGGGCCAGCTCAGTTTTTTGCCGGGAAGAAAATCGACCCCAAGGCACCCATCATCATCGGCGACAATGAGGCGGCTGTCGTGGTCGCGTTCCGCCGTTCCGCTGAAAGTGGAAACCAGCATGGCATCATGAGCTTCAAGCGCTTTGATGCAGACAAGGGAGACCTCGTCTTCCAGCCGCGTGACTGGAAGAAGAAGGGCGACAAAACTGTCTATTCCACCGATGTGACCTCGGCTGACAAAACATCGCCCTACGAACTGCACATCGTCCGTCTGTCGCCCGGCAGCTATGTCATCGACTTTGACGGGCTTGGGAAGATGAACCTTGGCACGACATATTGCTTCGGCGCACCTATGTTTACGGTGAAGGCGGGGGAAATCGCCTATCTGACCGACATACTGCCCGTGAATATGAAGAAGCCGGACGGAAAGCGCGTGATTGAAATGGGTCTGGTTCGGGATGCCGCTGCCGCGCGCGCTGGACTGGCGACTTTCCAGCCCGCTCTGGCGGAGCGATTGAGCGAAGCTCCGATCAAAAACCGTGCGACCTATAGCTGTTTTGGAACCAGCATGACGCGCAGCGATTATCCCGGTATCGCAGATGTTTGGACGGCTGCTCCGACCAAAGCCGAAGGTGATGCGACCAACGCCGCTGCACCTGCGGCAGCAAAGGACGAGCCGACACCCGCACCTGCGCCGGCCACCCAGTAAGGACAATGGACGGACCCGATGACCAGCCAGTTTGATCTCAACGAAGACCAGCTTGCCATTCAGGAAATGGCGAAGAAGTTCACGGCAGACCGCATCACGCCGTTCGCCGCAAGCTGGGACGAAGAGCATCATTACCCCGTCGACGTCTGGAAAGCGGCGGGGGAGCTGGGCTTCGGGTCAATCTATGTCTCCGAAGAATCGGGCGGCATTGGCCTCGGGCGGCTGGAGGCGGCGCTGATCATGGAGGCGATGGCCTATGGCTGCCCGGCGACGAGCTCGTTCATCTCCATCCACAATATGGCTGCATGGATGATCGACACGTTCGGCAGTGATGATCTCAAATCCCGTTACCTTCCTGCACTTGTCAGCATGGAAAAGATCGCGAGCTATTGCCTGACGGAGCCCGGCTCCGGGTCAGATGCTGCTGCGCTCAAGACGACGGCGCGGCTGGATGGTGACCATTATGTGCTGAACGGCACCAAGCAGTTCATTTCAGGCGCGGGCTATAACGACGTCTACGTCGTCATGGTGCGGACGAATGACAATGGCGCGAAGGGCATCACTTGCATCGTGGTTGAAAAGGACACGCCCGGCCTGTCCTTTGGCG
Organism: uncultured Sphingomonadales bacterium; assembly: GCA_903839675.1. GTDB lineage: Bacteria > Pseudomonadota > Alphaproteobacteria > Sphingomonadales > Sphingomonadaceae > Aquisediminimonas. Next base: position 2,436 of record CAIMDB010000006.1, on the reverse strand, counting down.
CGCCGGAAAAGAAGCTTGGCTGGAACGCGTCGCCCACAGCGCAGGTGATCTTCGAGGATTGCCGCGTGCCTGTTGCCAACCGTGTGGGGGCGGAGGGCGATGGCTTCCGCTTTGCCATGGCGGGGCTGGATGGTGGGCGCCTCAATATCGGTGCCTGCTCGCTGGGCGGGGCGCAGCGCTGCCTGGATGAGGCGATCAAATACACCAAGGAGCGCCAGCAGTTCGGGCAAGCCGTTGCCGATTTCCAGAACACGCAATTCACGCTTGCCGATATGGCGACGGACCTGGAAGCGGCGCGCGCGCTCCTTTATCTCGCCGCGGCCAAGGTGAACGCCAACGCGCCGGACAAGACACGCTTTTCCGCGATGGCCAAGCGCCTCGCGACCGACAGCGGCAGCGAGATCGTCAACAAGGCGCTCCAGCTCTTCGGTGGCTATGGCTACCTAAAAGACTACCCCATCGAACGTTTCTGGCGCGACCTGCGCGTCCACTCGATCCTCGAAGGAACCAACCAAGTCATGCGTATGATCATCGGGCGGGAGCTGACACGCCAGTGACCGACGTTCTCACCCGCATCGAAGGCAAGGTCGGCTTTCTAAGCCTCAATCGCCCGTCGGCTATCCACGCGCTGACGCTCGACATGGTGCATATCATGACGGCGGCGTTGCTCGACTGGCGGGACAATCCGGCGGTCGAGGCAATTATTATCGATCATGCGGAAGGGCGCGGGTTTTGCTCGGGCGGCGACATCGCTTTCCTGCGCAACTCTGCGCTCAACGATGGCGGCGTCTCCGGCTGCAAATTCTTCCACGACGAATATCAGCTCAACCACCTGCTGTTCACTTATCCCAAGCCGGTGATCGCCTTCATGGACGGCATCACCATGGGCGGCGGCGTCGGGATCAGCCAGCCCGCGACCTTCCGCGTGGCGACCGAGAACACGCGCTTTGCCATGCCGGAGACGGGCATCGGCTTGTTCCCCGATGTAGGCGGCGGCTGGTATCTCTCCCGCCTGCCGGGACGTGTCGGCCCGTTTCTGGCGCTCACCGGTGCGCGGCTTGACGGCGCGGAATGCGTTGAGATTGGCCTTGCTACGCATTACCTGCCGGCTTCGACATTGGCCGAAGCCAAGGCAGAGATCGCAGCAGACCCGGCGCGCGCCGACGCCATCCTCGCATCCTATGCCGACGCGCCGCCGCCGGCGCGGATCGCCGCCAATGTCGGGCAGATCGACCGGCTGTTCGCGTCGGATCGCTATGAGGACATCCTCGCCGCGCTTGAGGCGGAAGGGTCGGACTGGTCCGCGAAGGAACTGGCGACGCTCGGCACCAAAAGCCCGCAGACCTGCAAGGTCGCGCTGCGCCAACTTAAAGACAGCCTGTCCTGTGCAGATTTCGCCGCGAATATGGTGATGGAATACCGCATTGCCTCGCGCGTTTTGACCCGCCCCGACTTCGCCGAGGGCGTCCGCGCGGTCATTGTCGATAAGGACAACGCGCCCAAATGGGCCCCCGCGACGCCGGAAGGTGTCACTGGCGATCTAATTGAGGGCATCTTTGCCCCGCTACCATCAAATGAAGAATGGAAACCCCTATGACGTATGAGACCATCCTTGTTGAACAGCGGGACGCTGTCACCCTGATCACGCTCAACCGTCCGCAGGCGTTGAACGCATTGAATGCGCAGGTGCTCGAAGAACTGATCGTCGCCTTCGCCGCGTTTGAGGCGGATGCATCGCAACGCTGTGCCGTCCTCACAGGTTCAGGCGAGAAGGCCTTTGCAGCGGGCGCGGACATCAAGGAGATGGCCGAAAAACCTGCGGCAGAGTTTTACGCGCAGGACTTTTTCGCGCGCTGGACGAGCCATGTCGTCAAGACCACGCGCAAGCCCTGGATCGCCGCCGTCAACGGCTTTGCGCTGGGTGGCGGGTGTGAATTGGCCATGATGGCGGATTTCATCATCGCGAGCGAAAATGCGAAATTCGGCCAGCCCGAAATCAAGCTCGGCGTCGGCCCGGGCATGGGCGGATCACAGCGGCTGACGCGCGCCATCGGCAAGGCGAAGGCCATGGAAATGTGCCTGACCGGCCGCATGATGGGCGCGGAAGAAGCCGAACGTTCGGGCCTCGTCGCCCGCGTCCTGCCGCTGGCCTCGCTCGTTGAGGAGGCGCTGAAGACCGCGACCGAGATCGCCGCGATGCCGCCGCTTGCGGCCATCGCGAACAAGGAAATGGTCAACGCCGCGTTCGAGACAACGCTCGATCAGGGCCTGCTGATGGAGCGCCGCATCTTCCAAGTGCTGACCGCGACCGAGGATAAGGCCGAAGGCATGGCCGCGTTTATCGAAAAGCGCCCTGGCGTGTGGAAGGGGAAATGATACTCCCCCTCCCGCTTGCGGGAGGGGCTGGGGGTGGGCAAGATCGTCTTAAATCGCCGG
>CAIMDB010000005.1 GCA_903839675.1 uncultured Sphingomonadales bacterium | reverse complement strand
GGCTTTGGGGCGTGGTCGTTCTGCGCCCGGGATCGTGAAGTCCGGGAACCTGCCTTGGCCGACGTTGTGGATCAAGGCTTTTGCGGCTTCCAGATGCTCACGGACTCAGTGAATCCTTTCGAGATGAAGCGACGACCCACCTCAAATCCTGGCCGAGATCGGGATGAGGTTGTGTCTTGCGCTGACCCCCCTGGATCCGACCCAAGCTTATTCGGCATCTGGAAAAATTGGCTGAGTAACTCAGTGAATTTTTTCGTCGTGCGCTGATAGGCGCTCTTTAGGCCGATGAGCGGACTATCGTCGACGTGACACGCAGCCAGTAATACCAACGGCTATTTGCCCCGACCCACATGAGCCCAATCGCGCATGCCGATTGATTTGATCTGGTGTGGCACGGCGATGAGCTTGTTCCAGGCCGCGCATGCGGCGTCGATGATATCGTCATAGGTTTCGAACACGCTATTTGAGAGCCAGTTGGCGCGCATGTACTGCCAGATGTTTTCGACCGGGTTCAGTTCCGGCGAATACGAGGGCAGCAGGATCGGCGTGATATTTTTGGGGATGGCGAGCACATGGGTCGTGTGCCATCCCGCGCGGTCCATGATCAGGACGGCTTGGGCACCCGGCGTGACATGGCGGGATATCTCATCCAGATGCAGCTGCATCGCTTCCGTGTTGGCTCAGGGCGAGACGATGGCTGCACCTTTGCCATGCGCTGGACAGATTGCGCCGAACAGATAGGTGTTCTCGTAGCGCTGATCAGCCGGTTGTCGCGGCCGGCTCCCGGTTTTCGCCCATTGTCGAACGACGCCGTTCTTCTGGCCGATCCGAGCCTCGTCTTGGAACCAGATTTCGATCGGCGTCGTCTCGGGCACGCCAGCCAGATGCGCGTTCAACGCAGTCTCGAATTTTTTTAAACGCCTCGACGATCTCGCCGTTCTGCTTGGGATGGAGAGGCCTCACGCTCATGTGGGAGAACCCGAGCCTTTTCAGAATCGTCCCGATATAGCGTTCGCAAAACTCAACGCCGAAGCGCTCCTTCACCACCCGCTTGAGATCGATGCGCCGCCAGCGAACCACGCCGTCTCTGTCGCGATCGGGCCCCGCCTCGACGATGGCGGCGAGTTCCGCCAAGCGCTCGCTCGAAAGCCGAGCCGCGACCCCGCCAGCATGGATGTCATGCAGACCATCGGGGCCTTGTTGGTTGAAGCGATGCACCCAATCGCGAAGTGTCTGGCGATCCATACCCCCGATGCGGGCGGCGTCTGTCCGGCTCATGCCGTCAAGCACCGCGGCCAGAGACAGCAAGCGCCGGCTCTGATTGTTGTCTTTGGTCCGCTTGGCCAAAACCCGCAAATCGCTGGCGGAATAATCGGTGCGTAGGGGAAGGGCTGATGGCATGGCGCGAATCTCCTCCCACCGAAGGGATCAGAAATTTCGCGCCGGGGGAATTCCCCTTGAGTCAGGACGACAAGCGTACCCCTCCGGCCTGGGCCGCAGGCGTGACATTTGCTTATTGATCCGTGATGCTGGCCGTGTAGCCAGTACTGTTCAGGCGGCTTTTGCGGAGATGGTCGCGGCTTGCGGCTTCCAGTTCATGGCAGCAATTCGTCGAGCCGACGTGCGGGGTGTGCGGCGATACGCGCGAGCACATCGGCGAGCCAGGCTTGCGGATCGACGCCATTCATCTTTGCCGTGACAATGAGACTGTACATGGCGGCCGCGCGCTGACCGCCACGGTCGGACCCGCAAAACAGCCAAGATTTTCGTCCCAAGGCGATGCCCCGCAGACCGCGTTCGGCGGCATTGTTGGAGAGACAGACGCGCCCGTCTTCAAGGAACAGGGTGAACGCCGCCCAACGCTTGAGCATGTAATTGATGGCCTTGACGAGGTCGTGCCCCCGGGCGAGCCGAGCGCGTTGCAGGTTCATATAGGTGTGGAGATCCTCGACCAAGGGCGCGCTCAGCTCGCGGCGCACCGCCAGGCGTTCCTCCGGGCTTTTGCCATTGATGGATCGCTCGATCTCGAAGAGCGCGTCGATGCGGCGCACGACCTCGATTGCAATCGGCGACATCGGGATTTCCTTTTTGCCCGAAGCCTTGCGACGCGTGTTTTCCTCAAGATCGGCCATGGCGAAGAAGGGACGCCGCGCATGCACCCAGCACGCCGCTTCCTTGATAGGCCCCGGCTTGCGGTCCCCCAGATAGAGCTTGCCATAGCCCTCATAGGCATCGGCCTGCAGGATGCCGGCATAGCTGGCCAGATGCGCCTGCGGATGTTCGCCCTTGCGGTCACGCGAATAATAGAACATGGCCGCGGGCGGCCCGGCACCACCAAAGGGCTTGTCATCGCGAACATAGACCCAACACCGCCCGGTGTCGGTTTTGCCCTTGGCCAGAACCGGCACGGTCGTGTCGTCGCCATGCAGGCGCTGCGCCGCCAGGACATGCGTTTCCACCCGGCGCAGCAGCGGATCGAGCGCCGTACAGACCGCGCCCACCGCATCCGCCATGGTCGACAGGGCGATGGGCACACCCTCCAGGGCGTAACGTTCGGCCTGACGGTTCAGGGGCTGGTGTTGGCCGAACTTCTCGAACACGATCATCGCCAGCAGGCTCGCCCCCGCCCAGCCCCGCGCCATCACGTGGAAGGGGGCCGGTGCTTGCGAGATCGTCTCGCACTCCCGGCAACTGAACTTCTCGCGCACCGTCTCGATCACCTTCCATCGCCGGGGCTGCGATTCCAGCGTGCGCGTCACGTCCTCGCCGAGCTTGCGCAGACGCGGGCTGCCGCAGCAGTCGCAGGCGGTCGGAGGGTCAATCACGACGCGCTCGCGCGGCAGATGGTCGGGGAAGGTCGTGCGCACGGGCCGCTTGCGCGTGAAGCCGGTGACGTTCGTCGCTCCAGCGACCGCCTGTTCGGCCGCCAGTTCATCTTGCGTCGCGCTGGCTTCGAGCTCTTCGAAGGTGAGCGCCAGCTGCTCGATCAGGCGCACCGCGCGTTCCGAGCGTTGCCCGTAAATCTGATGCTCCAGTTTGGCGATCCGAAGTTTCTGTTGCGCAATCAGCGCCATGTCTTCAGAGGCTTTCGCGCGGGCGATCACAAGTTCCGCTTTCAGCGCGGCGACTTCATCAAAAAGGGCTGTGCAAGAAGCATCCATGACAAGCAGTGAATCATATTCTGCTTGATTTGAGGCGCCCTAAAATGCACGCAGCCCCAAGTTTTTTTCGCCGCAAGCGCCCCTCTCTAACCCGCGCTCTTGGGCCGCCACGTCAATTGTGGGTTCCGCCAATCGATCCCTTCAAGCATATAGGCCATCTGCGCCGCAGAGATCGACAAGGCACCGCCCGCCGCCGAGGGCCAGATGAACGTTCCCCGGTCCAGTCGTTTGGCGTAAAGCGAGAGCCCGAGCCCGTCATGCCAGAGGATTTTGGCCAAATCGCCGCGACGGCCGCGGAAGATATACAGATCGCCCGCATGGGGATCGCGTTTGAGACTTTCCTGAACCTGAAGCGCCAGTCCCTGCATGCCGCGCCGCATGTCGGTATGGCCTGTCGCAATCCAGACCCGGACGCCGGCAGGAACCGGGATCATGGCCGCACCATTGCCTTGAGAACGCGCGCCAGAGCCGCGGTCTCGACGTCCCCCCAAACGAGGATCCGTTCCCCTCCGGTGAGGACGATCTCCATCTGGCCAGGCTTCCCATGACCGGACGCCGCCGTGTCGGCGACAATCATCACCGGCAAAATGGGCGCGGGGCCATTGGGATCGCTGTCGCGCGGCTCGAAACCGAAATGCCGACGCCAGGTGAACAGCTGATTGGCGTTGAGATCATGGCGCCGCGCAACCTCCGCGATCGAGGCCCCGTCCTCCAGGCTTTCGTCGACGATCCGCCGCTTTTTATCGACGCTCCAAGATCTCCGTTTGCGCCGAGCAGGCGCCTCATCACCAAAATTCCTCAAAGACATCACGTTAGTGTCCGCTTCTAATAAGTGGACACGATCATCGAGCCACTCTTGCGGCATCTATCAAGACGATCAGCGTTTAACGCCAGGCGGTCTACGGCGGAGGGGTACGCTTCGTATCGAGACGTCCACCATCTTCGTACTCTCGCCGTTCAGCTCGACCTGGCCTCGCTCTGCACGTCGGACGCGTCGCGGGCGGCAATGGTCGTGCACCTCAGACGATCCGTGCGTGGCGGGATCAGGCGGTGCGTCACCCTATTCCGCGATAGGCAGCCCAGAGCCTTGGCAATCCTTGTCTTGATTGTCCTGGGCGGTGCCACGGTTAGGGGCAGCCTCCGCGTCTCCGCGCCGGACAGGCCGTCAATCAGCCGGTCTTCGCCCGCTTGGTGACGATCTCTTTCGCCTCGGGTCTCGTCTTGGGTCTCCCGTAGTACTGCATCCGGCGTCACAGCCAAATTTCAGGGGGGGGAGATTTTCAGCCGGGAGGCCGTTGTCATATTACCCAAAGGGGCGCAGATTTGAATCGATACCGGTGCACGGATGGTGACGCCGGACTGAAAACACGTCACTGGATGATCGAGAGGGAGGAATGTCGATTTGCTGGCTTGGCGCTCTGCAACAAGGCTTCTCGTCCTTTGCCTGATATCAGCTGCGGCCCACCTGACCGGCGCGAGCGCTGAGGATGCGCTCGACCGCGAGTTAAGCCAATGCGCGTCATGCCACGGGCAGACGGGGCGCTCGGGCGACAGCACGATGCCGGTGATCTGGGGACAGGACGCGGCTTACATCACAAAGCAATTGAACGATTACCGCGATGGCAGTCGCGACAGCCAGATCATGTCATCCATGGCTGAAGGCATTCCGCGCGCCCGCATGTCGGAAGCTGCCGAGCGGGTCGCGAAGCGACCCTGGCCCGATCTTGCCGGGCCGATTTCAAAAACGCATTTGTCGGATCTTGCGCAAGCCTGCACGGCCTGTCACGGCGCAGACCTGAAAGGCGGCCAGACCGATACAGAGCCGGCACCAAGGCTTGCCGGACAGAATGAGCGTTACCTTGCGGAGCAAATGCAGGCCTTTGCTATGGCCCTGCGCGGCAATCAACCCGCGATGACATCCATGATGAGCGGCATTGATGCTGCGCAACGAGAGGCGCTGGCCCGGGAGCTCGCGCATTATTCACCATGACCAATCCGCATCGCCTCACGCGATACGGCGACTTCAACAAAACAAAAATGGGGAGAGACATGCGCACAACAGCTTCAATCATGATCGTGGGGGCTTCGGCGCTTTTTGCGCCATCCTTGATGGCCGCCGAGGTTCGGACGGGACCTGCAGCTTTCGGTGATTGGCGATCGGACGCGCCCGGCGTCATGCGCAAGATCACCGCAGCTGATGTCGCGGCCCCCCTCGCCACGCAATCAACCGCCAATCGGTCCAAGGTTATCCCCCAGCCTGCGGATGCCAAGCTCTCGACATTGGCGGGTTTTGCGGTCGCACCATTTGCGACAGACCTTCCCGGAGCGCGCGTGCTGCGCGTGGCACCGAACGGGGATATTTTCGTTTCCCAGTCGCGTCCCGAAGGCAAGGTGACCGTCCTGCGCCCATCGCAGGATGGGTCCAGGGCCGAGCAGACATCGATGTTTGCTGATGGCATGAAAGACCCTTACGGCATGGCGTTCTATCCGCCTGGTCCGAACCCGACCTGGGTCTATGTGGCGATGCAGGGCAAGGTCGTCCGCTTTGCCTACAAGGTCGGAGACATGAAGGCCACGGGACCCGCGCAGACCATTGTCGACGATCTGATTGTCGGTCCCTCCCATTGGACGCGCGATGTCGTGTTCTCGGAAGATGGCAAAACAATGTATGTCGCCGTCGGCTCGGGCAGCAATGTCGCCACGGACACGCTGGGGCCACGGCCTGCAGATCTTCCGGCTTTCGAGGCCAGTCACAGTCTGGGGGCCACCTGGGGCAAGGAGGAGTGGCGCGCCAACGTGCTGACGTACACCCCGGAGGGAAAGGACAAGAAGGTGTTTGCCACCGGCATTCGCAATTGTTCGGGGATGGCCATCCAGCCCGGTACGGGAACGCTTTATTGTGCGACGAACGAGCGCGACCTGCTCGGCGACAACACGCCTCCTGATTATGTCACCAGCGTCCAGAAAGGCGGCTTCTATGGCTGGCCCTGGTTCTACATTGGTGCCCATCAGGATGATCGTGTGGAGGGTGGTCCGCGCCCTGACCTGAAGGATAAGGTGCTGGTTCCGGACGTTCTGATTCAACCGCATTCCGCGCCGCTCGGTCTGGCCTTCAATACGGGTTCGATGTTTCCCGCGTCCATGCGCGGGGATGCTTTCGTGGCTCTCCACGGCTCATGGAACAGGTCACTGCACACCGGATTCAAGGTTGTGCGGTTGCCGTTCAAGAACAATGCGCCGACGGGCGAGTATGAGGATTTCGTCACCGGATTTACCTCAGGCGATGAAAATGTGTGGGGCCGTCCTGTCGATGTCATTTTTGCAAAGGATGGATCGCTGCTTTTTTCCGATGATGGCAATGGCAAGATTTATCGGGTGACCGGGAATTCCGGCTCCAAGTAGTTTGACGCCACGCGACAAGGCGGGCCGGACTGGCCCGCCTCTTCTACGCCCTGCGGCTTCTGGTCTTGACGCAAAGATGGACGAATCCATCTGCCCCAGGCCGATGAATCATGCATTCACCGGCCTTGATCCTTCCGTTTTTGACCTGCAGCCTCCGATCCCCTGCTTGCATCGGTCAGGTGACAGCTTCCCAATTCGTCTCAGAACACTATTATCAATCAAAGGTTCAAGATCCATCATTGGATAGTGGGCCGCTGATTGTTTGATTTCGGAAATGGCGCGGCAAAAAACAGATCAGCTTCCTTCAGGCCCCATGGCGGTGGCCCTCGAAAAGATGGCAGCAACCATCGCCCGTCCGACCATGTTTGGCAGGATGTGGTGCTCCATCAGGTGAAACAGGGCTGCGACTGGCTTCGCGCATCTGCCGCATGCAAGGTGAAGCATTCAGGTCGAAAGGGTTCGAAGATCAAGCGTCTGCCCGCCGCATGAGACGCGCATGCTCCAGCGCGTCGAGAATGCGCTCCGGTGTGAAGGGCTGTTGCCGGATGCTTGCGCCGAAGGGCTTGAGGGCGTCGTTCACAGCCAGCCAGACAGCCCCCATCGCACCGATCAGGCCTGCTTCACCAATCCCCTTCGCGCCCAATCGTGTAGAGCCTTCAAGGGTCTCCACATGAGCCACGGCGATATCGGGTAGTGTGTCGGCGGTCGGCAGCAGATAGTCCGCCAGGGTGCCGTTGACGAGATTTCCGCTGTCGTCGAAAGCGCATTCCTCGAAAAGCACCGCCCCGATGCCCTGAGCAATGCCGCCGCGCACCTGCTCGTCGACCAGCAAAGGGTTGATGATGCGGCCGCAATCATCGACGGCCCATTGACGAAGGACTTTGACAAGGCCGGTCTCGACGTCGATGTCGACATAGCTCGCCTGAACGCCGTTCGAAATATAGCAGAGCTGGTTATTATGCGCGTGGCTCGCGCTCACCGCGAGCTGCACATCGAATTTCGGCGGCAGCGTATCCTGCCGGAAGTAGCCGATCCGTGCCACATCGGCGAGCGTTATGACCACCCGCCCGCTGGCACGCTCGATGACGGCGCTGTCTTTGAGATCGAGCGTTTCCGGAGCCGTCTGGCTGATCGTGGCGGCAAGTTTCAGGATGTTGTCTTTCAGGATCATTGCAGCCTTCAGGGCCGCTTCCCCGCCCGCCACAATGCCGCGCGACGCCCAGGCACCGCCACCATAGGGCGAGATCGTGCTGTCGCCTGAGATCATGCTGACATGATCGGCCGGCATGCCGAGCGTGTCGGAGATGATCTGCGCCAGGCCGGTCAGCGTGCCCTGTCCCTGATCCGTCGTGCTGGTCACGCAACGCAGGGCACCAGAGGGTTCCAGCCGGATCGAACAGCCATCCTGTGTCGAGATGGGTGCCTGCGAGGGGCCGTAATAGGGCGGGCCATAGGCCGTTTGTTCCACGAAGGTTGCAATGCCGATCCCTCGGTAGACGCCTTTGCTGCGCAACGCGGCCTGTTCGCGCCGGAGCGCGTCATAATCGATGAGAGCCGTCAGCTTTTCGAGGCATTCATGAAACGAAACCGTTTCAAGAAGCTGTTTTGTCGCTGTCAGGCAGGGCAGGGAATCCTTTTTGTGATAGTTGCGGCGCCTGAAATCCAGCGGGTCGATTCCGAGCGCATCGGCGGCGCGGTCGGCGAGGAGTTCCGTGATGATGCAGGCGATCGGCATGCCGACGCCGCGGTAGAGGCCGACAGGAGGCTTGTTGACGTAGAGGCTGCGCGTGCGGCCACGATAATTGTCGAAATCATAAGGCGCGCCCGCAAGCGTGATGGTCATCATGCCCTCGGCGACATTGAAGCGCAGCGGCATGCCGTAGGCACCCACGGCACCCACATCATCAACGTCCATGCCGAGGATCTCGCCCGTGCGCGCCAGCGCCATCCGCGCGCTGACCACATGATCGCGCGCCTGCGCATCCGAGACGAAGGCCTCGAGACGGTCGACGCTGAGCTTGATGGGGCGCCGCAGATAGACGCTCGCCGCCACCGTGGCGATCTCATCCATGTAAATGTTGAGCTTCATGCCGAAAGCGCCGCCAATGTCGGGCGCGATCACGCGCACCTTGTGCTCGGGGATGCGCAGGTGACGGCTGAAAACGCCTTGCATCTGGAACGG
>CAIMDB010000004.1 GCA_903839675.1 uncultured Sphingomonadales bacterium | reverse complement strand
GCATCGCTTGCACCCGCTGCCGTGGGATATCGGCCGCAAACATTGGTCCGAACCGGTTCCACCAAAACCTCACGGTCTCGTGGCAGATCTCGATCCCACGCTCGAATAGCAGATCCTCGACGTCCCGTAGGCTGAGAGGGAACCGCACATACATCATCACAACCAGGCGGATGACCTCCGGCGAAGAGTTGAAATAGCGGAACGGGCTGGCTGGTTTTCTGGGGCGAGGCATGGCGCAGACTTAGCCGATTACGCGCTCTCGCCCAACCGGTGCGTTTGGTCTGACAAGACCCGCTCAGCGGCTATTCGGATATAATAGCCCCGTGCGGCCGACTTCCAATACCCCTCAGCTACTCGCGATTGTACAGTCACCAAGATAGGTAGAGGCAAAGTCAAATGTCGTCAGATCACTAGCGTCAGTCATAAACATTCTGGCCGTTCCCGCAGCAACATCAATATCACTGACAACGATGAGTTTGATAAGCGACTGATTTATGACCTTGGTCATTTCGACGCGCTCTGGCCATAGGTCAATAACACGTTCGAAACCGGGCTGTGTCCGTTTGGTCAATCCATCTGGGTCGCGGGCGACGCGTGTCGCGCTATTTACAGGCTCAGGCGGCTCGGTCGCGTCTGGCGGCGGCGTCGTTCGTGTGGGTCCGGCCGGCAAAAGCAGGCTGAATTCATGATAGCTATCAAACGTCACTTCGTCAGAGCGCTGGTTCTTGTTTGGGTCAAGATTGGTGGCATGGCCAAGCCTGCACGCAAGCAAGCGGTTTGGTAACTGCGCGGTCTCTTTTAAGGGAGCGGAAACCACCATCGCGTTGAGGGTCGGTACGCACGATGTAGACATGATAGAGGACATCAGCACAAAACGAAGTCGGTTCAACAACATGCAGGGACCCATCTTTTCAAAGTCATTCTTGGCTAAAATCTGCCGGTGACTATAGTGTGACAATTATCACGAGTTAGGGTGGATATTGACTAATACCTGTCGCATTTATGGTCTAAAGCACTGATAGTATGACGATGAAGTTTCTCTCGCATGGCGGACAGCGCATTCGCCGCATCGTTCTCTCCGTTTCTGGTCTGCTGGCATTTCTGAGTATCAGCGCGACGGCGTGGGCCCAAAGCGATGCTGCTGATCCGATCTTGCAGGGGTCTACAGAAGCCGCAGTGCGCTGTTTGACGCTCGCTATTGCCTATGAAGCGGGTCATGAACCCCGGACAGGGAAAGAAGCCGTGGCGGAGGTTGTGTTGAACCGAACGCAGCATCCCGCATATCCAAAGAGTGTGTGCGATGTGGTTTTCCAAGGATCTCAGCGCAGAACCGGTTGCCAGTTCACCTTCACTTGTGATGGCGCAATGCGCCGACGTTTACCGGCCAGAATTCTAGATGATGCCCGCAAAATTGCACTAAAGGCGCTTAATGGAGAGTTGCCCCCTCATGTCGATGGCGCGATAAATTACCACGCCAATTATGTGATGCCGGGCTGGGCGTCGAAATTATATCGTGTGACGCGTATCGGCGCGCATATTTTCTACCGTTTGCCGGATAGCCAATTTGCCGGCTATAGCCGAGGCGCGATAGCGCGGCAGCGGTCAGGCCCGGAGGATCTCGGGTTTGATGCGACGACTCTGGCAGCAGCGGTACCCAGCGCCAGGGCATCACCGTCGCAACGCACAGTATCGGCGCGTCCACCTGTAACTTTTGCGCCATGGGGTATTGGCCTTAGCGAATAACCTCGAGGCGGCCTCCTCGTTGACTATGTTACTGCGTCGCGAGGGGATATCTGCGCGTGAACTTCCGTCGTTGGCTGTTTGTGAGCAGGTTAGGGGCTGCCGTTCAACTGGCTGATCGGATTACATAAGGCGCTCTAGATGATCCGGTGAGTTCAACAATGACACGGCGTGTTGCTGTACCTCCATTGTCGATTTTTGCTGTTGCCACGATAGTGACTACGCGCCCTGTCATGTCGTTCACACTGTCTAACGAGATTGCGGTGCGCTGACCGGCCAGCTCGCGCTTACGCTCCAGTATCGCGGGGGAGTCAAACTGACCATCTGTCATCACAGCGATCGAAAGGGGATCTGCAAAGCGCGGATCAAACGCGAAATTGCCGGAATCGACGGTCGAAAGTTGGCGGAACCGGTCGACTAAACTCGGCGTGAACCCCCGAATTTCTGCCATTTCATCGATGGTATGCGGCCCGTCATTCCGCGGCTTTATCCCACGCGGCGCATAGTAATCCGATTCACCGCCATCCGGACGTTCAATTTCATCCTGATCAATCCAGTCAAGGAAGGAATCGCGGGCAACTGCCAACCGATCCCCTTGAACACCGAGGGCTTCGAGTAGCCAGACGATATTCTCCTCATCGATGCGATTGAGCATAATCTTTCCGCGCTCATCCTCGACCCGGATCTCTATGGTAGCCGTGGCGAAACGGAAGCGATGAACTTGTCCACCTATAAGTCCCCCCCTTGAAGCTTGTCGTAACATGCCTCCAAGGGCGATATACACGCCCGCATCTGTCGCTGCCAATGCCTGTGTGCGTCCCGTCTCTGCGGCGAAGGTGTTGACAGACTGGTTGGTGAACTGAACCAATGTCGCTGCGATCATGGCCATAACCGCAATGCCGGCCACTGCCGCGACCATAGCATAGCCGTCTTCGCCGTGTCGTTCTCTCATGGCATGCGACCTTTGGTCTTGAACGGTTCGATGCTTCGGATTTTGCTCCGCAACTCTTCAGTTACGTCGTGCAGATCGCTAGGTGTGCGGAGCACATGCGCTTTGATCAGCACGATTAATTCGGTGCGATTTTGAGTTCTGAGACCGTTTCCAAATAATAGGCTTCCCAGAATAGGGATGCGCGAAATCAACGGTATCCCATTCTTCCCGAAGCTATTTGAGTCTCGGAAAAGGCCACCAAGTGCGATGACTTGGCCATCCTGTACCGCTACTGAGGTCGACACCCGCCGGGTTGAGATTGTAGGTGAATTGATAGTCGATGTTCGTGTCTGAGCCACGTCGCTGACTTCCTGTGCTACATCCAGCAATACAGTGCCGCTTGCGTTTACCCGGGGTGTGATTTTGAGGATGACGCCGGTGTCCCGATATTCGACGGAATTGACGATTGGGGCGCTGCCCCCTTGTGTACTGACCGCCGACTGGGTCGATACGGGGACCTGATCGCCAACCTGAAGTGAGGCCGTCTGATTGTTGAGAACCAAAAGCTTTGGCGCCGAGACGACTTTGATGTTTGTCCGCTCTTCCAGTGCGTTAAGTGTCGCACTAATGTCCTTGGCATTTGAATAAAAATAGGAAAAGCCAGGCAGAATGCGAGACGGGCTGCCATCTGTGGCTTGGCTTAGCGCAAAGTTGCTGTCACCGGTTTGGAAATTCCATTGAACTCCATAACGCAGATCATCTGTAAGCGCGACTTCGGTGATGGCAGCTTCGATCAAAACTTGAATAGGCACGACATCAAGTTTCCTCAATGCGTCTTCCACAATTGAATAATCGTGTGGCGAACTAAAGACAACCACAGCGTTGTTAACCTCATCACTTGATACCCGGACGCGCATGCCGCCGTCGCCCTTGTCGCTCGGGCCAGTGCCAGATCCATTTCGGCTTGCACCTGATGTGCTGTCGCGAGACGCAGGCGCCGGGCTGGTACTGGCTTCATTGCCTATTTTCGAGAGGCTGCCATCGGTTTCAGATGCTCTGTCATTACGGTTGGCGCTGATGCCAAATGCGCTGTTAATTGTCTTCACCAGTTCAGACGCGCGGCTGTTTTGGACGCGATAGACGAACAGGCGGGCTTCATTGTTGGTGCCTTCGCGATCCAGAATTTCGACCCAACGCCGGACATCTTCAAGATATTGGCGTTGCGCACTCACAGCGATAATGCCGTTTAACTGATCCATTGCGATTAACCGCACAAGGCCGCGTGTGGGCGCATCCGCAGCATTGATGAGCTTGTCGAGTTCAGGAACGATAAGGCGACTGTCCGTTCTCTTTGGAACCATGAGTGCGAATGACATGCTGCGCAGCCAGTTGACGTCGAACTGCGCGATGATGTCTCTCGCGCTCCTGCGCTGGCCCGCGGTTCCGGCAATAGTGAGGACGTTGCGATCAGCGTCAGTTGACTGCACAATGCCCGGAACGACCGTGTCGAGCAATTTGCGAAGTTCCTCTGAACTCACAAATTGGAGGCTAACAATTTCCGTGCCGAAGCCTTTTTCGGCAAGGAAGGTCGTGCCGGAAGCTTCAGCTTCACTGACTGGCATGATCCTGTAACCGGAGCCCTGCCAAACCATCGCCAGATCGGCACTCTTGAGTGTCGCCTCGAAAAGCTCAAGCAATCGTGTGCGGGTGACTGGGCCAGCTGTTGCAAGGCTTAGAGAGACTTCGCCACTGACGGCAACAGAATAGGGGATTTTAAGTGTGTCGCGGAGCACGATCTGAGCAAGTGTGCGCACATCAACCCCGGGAATATTCAACTCAATGTTTCCGGCTGAGTCTGCTTTGCGTTTGGCGCTGGGTGCAGAGGGTAACGCGGTTTCACCGCCCACAAGGACGCTTGTCACCTCTTTATCGCCTGCCTGAGGCGCAACTTGCGGCGCCTCTGGAGGCGGTTGGATGGGCAGGACGACCTTAGGCGCACAGCTGCTGACCGAAGCAAACAACAGCGTCGTGGCGCTGGTAAGCATGAATTTCTTTTGTTTCACTGGTTATCCTCGTTCGTCGATAGGTCCCCGAGGGCTGATGCGGGGGATAAGCCGAAATTGACGGTGGCGGCCTTACCGTCTTTCCTGAAGCGGGCGCTATCTGCTCTGATCTCCAACAGCTGCCAGCCTCGATATGATTGGCCCGGCGCAAGTTTCAGCAAGCGGCGGTTCTCGTCTTGGAGGAATATCCTGTTCTGTGCGCCGACCCGGACCGCCCCTGTCACATAAGCGCCGTCGAGTGGGCCCATCGCGACGGCTTGTTCAGCGTCCGCTGTGGCAACGACCCGGGTCGGGGCAAATAGCGACGGCCCAACTGTCGCCATGGCACCGCTCGCAACCGTGACGGGCGGAAGTGCCTTTAGTGTCGCCCGATGTTTTCCAACCGATAACGGCAAATCGGGAGCAGGGGGTGCTAGCAATTGCACACCCATGCCTAAAACTAATGCGCCGCTGCAGATCGCCGGAAGCAGAGCCCCGTTTTCCCTATTGGGCCAGGGTAAAGGGAGCCGAAGTTTCAATTCTGACATCAAGTTCATCCAATTGATAATTGTTGAGCGCGCCTTCGGCGGTGACCGACACTGCTTCGACGACGATGAAGGGCCTTTGTCGCTGGAGCTCGGTCAGGAGGGCGGCCAGTTGTGAATGGGATATTCGACACGCAACGGCTGCCCGAGCCCAGCCGCCCTCTCCGGCCAGAACTTCTGATGCGCGAACTTCTCCTTTGATGGCTTCGACCGCATTCTCGATCTGCTCTCGGAGCGTCTCTCCAGCCTGCTCCTGATCAGGAGCGGCGATTAAGAGCGACGATAGGAGTTTAGACTGTCGTTCCGCCTCGCGGCTAAGTTCAGGCAAGCTATCGATGCGTGCGCTATTTGATTGGTAGGTTGCCAACAGTTCTGTGAAGCGGCCCGCGCGGTCAGAAAAACCCATCGTGATCGGATATATGAATAAGCCCATGATTGCGGCGATGATCCCGATCAGGATTGCGATTGCTGCGAAGCGGCTCCCTCGTTCAGCCAACATGATCATAGCGCTTTCGCCTTGATTTGGGCAGTGATGTCAAAAGGTTTGCCAGCTCGAGTATCTGCCATTGTTTCGGCCTGGCTGGCGCGGACGCGGGTCAGGCCGGGCGCCGTTTTAAAGGCGGCAACGACGTCGACCTCTTTGGCTGCATAACCCGAAAGGCGAAGCTCGCCACCACCCCACGAAAGTCGTTCGATCCATGCTTGCGTTGGCAAGGTCTTACCAAGAGTGCTCAAGAGGCGCTCTGGCTGCTGGCTTTCGCGTCGATCTTCCAGCGATGTGAGTAAATTGGCATTTTCGCGGAGGCGATTTTCGACCCGCTTAACGGCATTCAATCCAATGGACTGCGCCTCCACCAGATCTTTAAGCTGGCTTACACGTTGTTGGTCATGCAAAACAAGCGTGCCGATGTTACACAAAACGAGCAACGCCACTGCCGTCCACCATCTGCCGGTGGCATTCGGCCGCGACGGCAAGATGCCTGCCGCACGCATCGCAGGCGCAAAGTCAAATTCGAGATGGTGTTCGTCAACATCCATTAAGCCGACGCATCGAGGGGTAAGCCCCAATTCGACGGCGGTCGCCGCAACGTCAAGGGCGAGGGAAAGCGGCAGGGCCGCAATGTCTACAGGTAGCGTCTTTCCGTCCGCAAGAGGCTTCCCTATGATCAAGTCGAAAACGATGCTGTCCGCCGTTAGTGGCATTATGCGCTCAATATCGAGCTCAACCATCGAGCGGATGTCAGTCACGGACATCCGTGGCATCTGCAGGTGTCGGAAATGGCAGGAGCTTTTGGTAATGATAATCGTTGCGCCCGCTTTGCCACTTGCGGCGTCAATTTTGCCGTCGGCTTCGTATCGACTATACTCCAAAAGCCGTTTTCGTCGGGGATCAAACATTGCTGGCAGCATGGCCGCCATCTCATCGAGCCACCAATGGAAGCCACTGCGCAGCCAACGCATTACCGTCTTCATGTCGACGCTCAAAAGCTCTGCGATGTTCAAAGTGCTTCTCCGCAATCGGATTGATTGGCTTGGTCGAGGCAAGACGCGCCAGAGCCTGACCAAGGACGGATCATCAAAACTGGCCAGATGCGCCGATCGCCGGGGGTAAAGCTCAACTTGAGCCGGATCAGCTTGGGCAGCTGAGGGCGGTCTAACCAATTCTGCTGCCAAACATCGCGGCCGGTGATCTTATCCTGACCATAATAGGCGAACTGCACCGCCTGTACTTGCGTCAACAGGACCACACTCTGCCAATCCTCAGTGCTTGGGAGACGTGTATCCACGCTCCCTAAATTAGGGGTGCTGTACAGCCTTAACTCGCGCTTTGAGTTCAGCGCGATGCGGAAATGATAAAGTGCGTGCGGACCAGCGCTGGCAAATATTGGAGCATCAAAGTCAAATGCATTCGACGTTCCATAAGTTAGTAACGATCCGCCGCCGAGGAGGTTGATCTCGCGGCGCATGAGTTCCATTCGCTCGCGAAGCAAGCCCTGTGCACGTACAACGTCGCCCACGTCGCGGTCATGCCGTTCAATAGAAGCTTGCGCTGCTGTCTGTGTGCCCAAGGCCGCGAGAATGAGGCTTGCGACCAGCCCGAACAGCGCGAGGCTAACCAAAGTCTCAACAAGTGTGAAGCCAGCATCTGAAGCGCACGTCCGGTTTGACGCAACAGGAGTGTTACGTAGGTTCACGGCTTGATCTTAAGACTGTCGAGCTTGGCTAGTGGCCGCCCAGTCGTTTCATCAGCAATCACCACACTGACTTGCTCCAGCGCAAGGCCGCTTCCCAGTTCAGAGCGGTAGGGCGCGAAGGTGATGCGCCAAGTAAAGCCATTGTCGCTGCCCTTTGGCGGCATTGGCGCACTTTGAGTTGAGACCGTCGCACCCGCCATAACCGAACGGGCGAGGAGATAGGCATGGCGGCGCTCGCCGGTCTGGATTGTCGTCGAGCCGAGTTGCGTGATCGCCTGAAAGACCAGCGCAGTCATAAGGGCAATGATGGCGAGCGCGATTAAAGCCTCAGCGATGGCATAGCCGCTTTCACTTTGCCGTTTTGGGTCAGGTCCCCTCATTGGCAACTTCCTGAACTGCGCCTGTTTCTCGGCTGATCGTGATGATTGAACTGCGCAAGGAGGAGGCAAGGCGAAGCGTACCACCGGTCGTGCTGCCATCGGGATAAAAGCGGATTTGGTCCGGTTTGCCTGTTAAATTGATGCCTTGGGCAATCATATGAGGGGCGGTGTCGCCTAGGATGATGGACGTTCCACCCGATCCAATTTTGATCAAGGAAGGGATGCCACTACTCTGCGCCTCGGCACGCGCTGCCGCGACCGTAGCAACAACGTCTGCTCGTGCGTGCTTAAGGCGGAGGCTCTCCATCACCCTGTCCATTTCTGGAAAGGCAAGTGCAGAGGTGAGCCCGACTATGGCAAGAACGACCAGCATCTCGATCAAGGTAAAGCCCTGGGTGGGGCTATGTTGTTCCATTGTCAGTTTACCAGTTACCCGCGTCCTGCGCTTCGCCGGACCCGCCCTCGACGCCGTCCGAGCCAAGCGAAAAGATATCGATTTCGCCATGCTTGCCGGGATTGGCATATTGATAAGAGCGACCCCAAGGGTCGTTCAACGCTGCGGCGTTCGGCAGATATGGGCCGTTCCAAGTGGTGGACCCAGCGGGTTGAGCGACAAGCGCATTAAGGCCCTCCTTCGTTGATGGATACCGCCCGACGTCAAGGCGGAAGAGCTTCATAGCCGCATCTACATTCTTGACCTGGACCGATGCCGCTTGGGCCTTCGAACTGCCCAAATACTTGATCACCTGAGGCCCGACGATTGCATAGAGCATGCCGAGAACAGCAAGCACCACCAGTAACTCCAAAAGCGTAAAACCAGCTTCTTGGTTTCCACTATTTCTATTCTTAATCATCTTGTTACCGCCAAATCGTTGAAGCCGAGAATTGCTGACATAATCGATGCGACCATCCCCGCGACCGCCACGCCGAGGGTCACGATGATGGCGGGTGTGGCGACGGCAATAAGCCGCTCGAGCCGGGTCTCTATGTCCCGATCAAGCAAAGTCGCGAGGCGGCCGAGCATTGGCCCAAGTTCGGAACTTTCCTCCCCCGTGCGAATGAAGCTGACCGCAATTGTTGGAAGAGCGCCTGTGCGGGCGAGTGGTGCCGTCAATCCGCCGCCTTGGCGGACCTGATCGGTGACATCGCCAATCGCCTTTTGCAAATGGCGGTTGGAGATGGTGCGCCGGGCGAGCTCCAGCGCCACCGGCAGGGGAACATCACCATCGAGAAGTGCACCTAGACTGCGGGAAAATCTAACCGTTTCGATGTTTCGGATAAGCACGCCGATTTGCGGTACATCGAGCACTTGGCGGTCAAACCACTGCGCTGTGCCTGCTTGGGCGAGGGCCTGTCGGGTTGCAAATCCTATCGCTGCCAAGCCTCCTAAAAGGACTAGGCCGTGGTCCCGTATAAACCGACTGATTGCCATGACCGCAACCGAGGCAGGGGGCAGGGACCCAGCAGGAGCCGTCGCGAACAACGGCTCGAACTGAGGCACCACAAACAGCAGCATGAGCAACATCACACCGGTCGCGACAATCGACATCGCAATTGGATACAGCATCGCAGATGCGACTTGCCGCCGCTGCTGTTCTGTCTGGTCGAGCATCTGGGCCAACCGCTCAAGCGCCTGACCAAGTTGGCCATTGGCCTCGCCTGCTTCGCTCATTGCGGGAGCTAAGGCGGGGAAGAGCCCATTTTGCGCCGATAGGGCTGCCGAGAGAGGCTTGCCCTCCCGCACGGCAGCCAAGACTTCGCCGACCCTTGTTTTCAGTTGTGGCTGATCGACATTGTCGACGGCAATTGCCAAGGCGCGATCAAGGGGTAGCCCTGACCGGAGTAACACACCAATTTCGGACAAGAAATTGTTAACCAGTCGACGTGATCGGCCATCGACGGCACGATGGTCCCGGCGACCAGCAACAACAGCCTCTTCTTCGACCATGATCGGCCGCATGTCAGATTTTTTTAGGTTGGCGATCGCGTCAGTGCGGCTCAAAGCATCAATTTGGCCACCAACGGTAGCGCCATTGCCTGTCAGTGCGCGATATCGGAACATCACCATGGGGATCAATCCTCGCTCGACACTCGAACGACTTCCTCAAGGCTCGTAAGCCCGAGGCGTGCCTTTCGGATACCATCTTCCCGAAGCGAGCCTGCACCAGCGCGCGCGGCCTGATCTGCAATGTGGCGCGCATCGGCACGCTGCATGATGAGCGTCGCAATGTCGCGGTCGATCCGAATGAACTCAAAGAGGGCGATCCGGCCAGCATAGCCGCTCCCGCGGCATTGATCGCATCCTGAGCTGCGATAAAAAACGTCTGCGTCTTCAATCTCTGTCCCAAGGTCGAGTGTCGCCAATGCCTCGGGATCAGGGCGATAGGGCGTAAGGCAGTGAACACAAAGCCGCCGAACGAGGCGTTGTGCCAGCACGCCTGTCAGCACAGAGCTCAGCAAAAATGGCTCAACGGCCATATCGAGCAAACGCGTGACCGCGCCAGCAGCTGTATTGGTGTGAAGCGTCGATAAGATCAGGTGCCCGGTCAATGCGGCTTGCACGGCAATTTGCGCTGTTTCGGTGTCGCGAATTTCTCCGACCATCATCACGTCTGGATCTTGGCGGAGGAAGGAGCGCAGAGCATTGCTGAATGTGAACCCGATGCCGGGGTTCACTTGACACTGAATAACGCCGGGTAACCGATATTCGATAGGGTCCTCAATCGTCGTCAATTTGCGTTCGTTTGAGTTGAGGTGTGACAGCGCGGCATAAAGTGTTGTGGTCTTGCCACTACCGGTTGGCCCCGTCACGAGTAGGATGCCGTGAGGCTGTTGCAACGCGGCAAGAAATGCGACTTCAAGCGCCTCATCAAATCCGAGCGATGCAGGGTCAAGCGCCAGATTTGCGCGATCCAATATGCGCATCACCACACTCTCACCATGAATTGACGGGGCAGTCGCGACGCGCAGGTCAATTTCATGACCACGCACCGTTAGTCGCAATCGGCCATCCTGTGGCAAGCGGCGTTCTGCAATATTGAGGTTGGCCATAACCTTGATGCGAGAGATAATGGGCGCCCGCATCGCGGAGGGTTTTGCGGGCATTTCTCTCAGCATGCCGTCGATACGAAAGCGGACAGTCAGCTTGTCGTCTGCGGGTTCAAGGTGAATGTCCGACGCCCGCGCGTCGACCGCGTCGGCAATAAGCCTATTGACTGCCCTGATCACCGGCGCATCGCTTACCAAGTCTCGCAGGCGTTCAAGGTCGTTGTCATCGACCTGCTCATCAAGGTTATCTGCGGGCTCTGTGCGGTAGAGTCGTTCGATCGCAGCATCTATGTCACCTCCTCGTGCCACGAGCCGGTCAACCTTGCAGCCTGTAACGAAGGCAATACCTTCAGCTGCCGATTCATCCAATGGATTGGCCATTGCTAACTGGACACGGCCACCACTCAAGGCCAGTGGGACGATCCGACGATCACGTAAAAAGGCTGATGATAAATTGGGGATGGTTGGCGGTTCTGCCGGGAAGCTGCTGGCGCTGACTAGTTGAAGGCCAAGCGCTGTCACGAGGCTATGGGCCATTTCATCCTCTGAAAGTAGACCGAGCCGCGTTACAATTTTGTCTGGCGCGTCCCCAGTTTCGCCTTCAATTAGGCGTACGCGCGAAAGCGCGTCTTCTCCGAGGGACGTGTGATTCAATAGAAATTCTGTTAAGTCTGGCTCTCGCCTGAAACCTGTCGCTGACTCCTTCTGATCCGCGGGCAGAATCGTAATCTTGGCAGAGGGCGATGACATCTGCCTAGGCCCTGAGGTTGGAAGTTAGCGGTCCGGACATCACCAATTTGTGCACTCGTTAATGCCCCGCAGGCATCATTGCAGATCATCACTAGAGACGGATGCAGACTTTGCTCTTTTGGGGCGCCCAATCTGATTACGCTGCCACATATCGGACCCGAACAAATTGTCCACGTCAATACGATTTCATATTGGATGTAAAATAAAGCATTATGGGTCCCAATATCACTCAGGGATCCCAATACTATTTATAATTGGTGGACTAATATTTTTCCATTTTGAACCTTAATTCCCGAATGTAACAGAACCAAAGTAAAAGTCGTAAAATTTTCACAGAACGCAGATAGCGGCGTCCCTTCTCCTCATGCAGGCAGGGCCGCTCGGCATCAAGAATGCGCTATGTTTTTTAAGTTCTCCACGAACAGGCGTATGGTCGAAGGCTTGGTGTCGACGGCAATTTTATTGCTGTTGGCGTCCCCTGCAGGTGCGCAGAGTTTGGCCGAGCCTGCCCAGGAAAGTGGGCCCTCAAACGGTGCTGACACATCGGTTGGAGCCACTGATGCCGCGCCACCCATTGATCCCGCTGGTTCGGCGCCCGCAGGCTCCGATCCAGCGGCGATACCTAATTCCGCTCCGCCTCCCCAGTTCAACGTCGATGTTATCGAGGTGGCAGGGGCGACAGTGTTGGATGTCAATGAGATCGAGCGATTGGTCTACCCCTTCACGGGACCAGGTAAGACTTCTGATGATATCGAAGCGGCACGAAAGGCGCTGCAAGACGCTTACAACGGAAAGGGTTATGAGGCTGTTGTAGTGGAAATTCCTTCGCAGCAGAAGGTTCTATTCGACGCCGGTATCATTCAGATCAGAGTGGCGGAAGCGCCTGTCGGAGAAGTACGTGTCGTCGGTGCCAAGCACCATTCCTCGCGAACAGTTCGAGATCAATTGGCCTCGGTCGAGATAGGGAGACCGCTCAACCTGAAAGCTCTTCAATCGGATCTGGCAGAGGCCAACCGCGTCCCTGATCGAGCCGTTATGCCGTCGTTCAAACCCGGCAAAGAACCTGGCGCGATCGACGTCGAGCTCAAGGTTAAAGATAGCCTGCCATTTCACGCCAGCCTTGACGTCAACAACGATAACAGCCCCAATACGACGCCATTGCGCATGGCCGCGTCTGCCCGCCTCACCAACATGTGGGGCGTTGGTCACACTTTATCAGCGTCTTACATCATGACGCCACAGGCGCCCAAGGAAACGTCGGTTATCTCGTTATCTTACAATGCACCAATGCTAGGAACACCTTGGACTTTAGTAGCATTCGGATACAAATCGAACAGCACTATTGCCGCTCTAGGTGGCACGCAGGTCTTGGGTGACGGCTATCAAGTTGGTCTGCGTGCTATGTACCGGTTGCCGAGCCAAAAGAACTATCAGGCGCTTTCGATTGGCGTCGATTTTAAAAACTTCAACCAGAACATCTTCGTGGCCAGTGAACTCGCGAGCAAGGCGCCAATCCGCTATATCCCCATGACACTTGGCTACACATATTCCGGTGCCGATGAGCAGGCGGAGGCCGATTTCAACATCTCAGCAACTTTTGGATTGCGGGTGATAAAGCGGCTGGACTGTCTCGATGCGAGTGTAGCCGGCTGCACGCCTGAAGACCAGTTTACGTTAAAGGACTTCAGCAGCCGTGAGAATTTTGCTCATATTGGCATCGACGGTAGCTACTCGCGCATTCTTTTTGACGATGTGAGTGCGGTGCTGCGCTTTGCCGGCCAGTTCGCGGACAGCCATCTCGTTACCAATGAGCAGTTCGGCATCGGTGGCGGTTCGACAGTTCGTGGCTACTATCAGTCAGAAGTTGTCGGAGACCGTGGCTTTGCCGCAACGAGCGAACTGGTCGGTCCTTCGTTAGCACAATACCTGCCGAGTTTTGTGGGCGATTTGCGCGCCTTTACCTTTCTTGACGGCGGCATTGTGGGCGTCATCGATCCGCTTCCCGAGCAGGAAGGGTCGTTCAGCCTCGCAAGTCTAGGCGGCGGGGTGCGGATCAAACTGTTCAAGCATCTCAAGGGCGATCTGACGGTCGGTGTTCCATTGATCAGCCGTCCAGAAAGCCGCCGCGGCAAACCGCGGGTCAATTTTTCAGTCAAGGGCGAGTTCTGATGCAGGAAATGAAGTTTTTGGGGAGCAAGCAGATGTTTAGGGGAATTCTAGCCCTGTTTCTGTCACTGGCGTTATCGACGCCAGCCGCCGCTTGGTGGCAAAAGGACTGGGCATATCGGAAGCAAGTGACGATCGATACGTCTACGACCGGCGTCAATGTAAGCGGCCCTATTGGTCGGACCCCAATCCTCATCCGCCTTCATAGCGCCAACTTCACCTTTACTGAAGCTTTGGAGAACGGCGCCGATCTTCGTTTTGTGGATGCAGACGATAAAACGCCGATCCCCTATCATATTGAAACCTATGATCAAAAGGCCGGTGTCGCAACGGTCTGGATCAGTGTGCCGGCCTTGAATGGTGGTGAGAAGAAGTCGATATGGCTCTATTTTGGGAACAAGAACGCGCCAGTCGGGGAAGATGTCGCGGGTAGTTTCGATCCAGACTACATGGCCGTTTATCATTTCTCAGAAGGTCCTGGGCAGCCGACTGCCGACAAGACCGCCAACGGCAACAACGCAACCAACGCACCTGCCAGCGTTGATGATGGTTCCATAATCGGTCGCGGTGGTCGTTTTGTTGGCCAAGGTGGGCTGACGATCAACCCAACTCCCTCGCTCGCGATGACTGCGGGAAGTCCCTTCACGTTTTCAGCGTGGATGAAGCCTGACCAACTCGCGGGTGAACAGGCAATCTTCGTGCGTGGACCAATGGTGATCGGCATCAATAGCGGCCTGCCTTTCGTGGCGATTGGCGGTGCTAGAGCTGCGGCAACAGTCCCAGTCAAGCAGGCGGATTGGACGCATGTCGGTGTCATCGCGGATGGAACCACGCTGAAAATTTACGTGAATGGCGTGGAAGCAGGTGCTGCATCTGTATCGCTGCCGGCAATCGACGGCCCGATCATGCTTGGTGGTGCGACTGACAAACCATTTATCGGCGTGCTGGACGAAGTCCGGCTGTCCAAGATTGCTCGCCCAGCAGCAATGATGATGGCTGTGGCCAATGCAGAAGGCCCTTCGACCAAGCTCGTCTTAGTTGCTGAGACGGCGGAAAAGCAGAGCAGTGGCGGCGGTGTGCTCACTTTCATTGTCAGCAAGCTCGAACCGATCGACGCCGGGGTTATCGGCGTCTGTATGATCTTGTTGGCAATGGCCGTCACGCTGATGGTCCGGAAGATCCGCTATCTTAACTCTGCGGCCAAGGGGAACGCGATGTTCTATAATCGCTTCAACGCGATGCAAGATAACCTTGTGCCGCTGGACCAGATCGAGGGGATTAAACCGCAAGAGGCCGCCTTCATCAAGAAGGCTTCACCCATTGCGCGTCTCTATGAAATGGGCATCGCCGAACTTGATGTGCGCCGCAAAGCAGCCGCCACCCGTCCGCTTTCCGGTGAAGCGGTTAAGTCCATGCGTGCCGCCGTCGATGCCGTTTATGTCGAGGAGAACCAAAAGCTCGACTCCATGATGGTCATTCTCACCATCGCGATTTCGGGCGGCCCCTTCATCGGGCTGCTCGGCACGGTGATCGGGGTTATGACGGTGTTCGGCGGCGTGGCAATGGCGGGCGACGTAAATGTGAACGCAATCGCGCCGGGTATCGCGGCGGCCCTGCTCGCAACGATCGCGGGTCTGGCCTGCGCTATTCCAGCGCTGTTTGGTTACAACTATCTAAATGGACGCATTTCCGCGCTTGCGGATTCCATGCGCGTTTTCATTGATCGCCTCATCACCCGCCTCGCGGAAATGCAGGCCGATGCGGCTTACGCCCGCGAAGCTGCAGAATAAGGAACCAGTGCGATGCAAGTAGGTGGCGGCCGTAAGGCCTATGACGACATTAACATCACTCCGATGCTCGACCTCGCGTACGTGCTGCTGGTGATCTTCATCCTCATGGCGACGGCCTCTGTGCAGGGCATCAAGGTCGATCTGCCGAAGGCAAGTGCGGCGAAAAGCCTCGTCCAACCGAAGACTGTTGCGATTACCGTGAATGATCAGGGTCAGATCTTCATGGATGCCTTTCCTGTCACTCTGCCAGATCTCGAGACGCGCTTGCGCAATGCCAAGGCAGCAAACCCTGACGTGCCTATTGTTCTCAAGGGCGATACGGTAACTCAGTATGGCAAGATCATGGAGGTTCTCGACCTCTGCCGCCGCATCGATCTCAATAAGGTTGGGCTCGTGACCGGTAAGCCAACCGCTTCCTGACGAAATCCAAAGTCATGAACCAGCCCCTCGATTTCGAGCAATCCAGCAAGGTCCCGCTGTCCCGCCGCTTCGCGCAGCTGGGCCTGCTGCTGTTCGTCCTCGCTTTGGGCTATTTCATCTATACCGCGATGACCGATATTCGCGGCGTCGAAGTGAAATCAGCACCGCCAACAGTGGTCGATATGCTTCCGCCACCACCACCACCGCCTCCACCACCACCACCACCGCCTGAACCCGACGTTAAACCGCCGGAACCGGTCGACAATCCAGCGCCAACGCCAGAACCCACCCCGGCACCCGATCAGCCAGCGCCAATGAAGATTGATGGGCCTGCGCAAGCGGGCACCGATGCGTTTGGTCTAAGTTCCGGCAAAGGCGGGGGCATGGGCGGCGGCGGGTCATCAGGATCCTGTGTCGGGGTGAATTGCGGCGGCGTCGCGACGGGTTTTTATGGCCGCTATCTGAGCAGCGCGTTGCAGGACAAAATTCAGGATAATGACCGCGTCAATCGTCAGGTTTTCAGTGCTGATTTTGCTGTTTGGATTGGCGGCAATGGCCAGCTTAACCGTGCCGAAATTCTCCGCTCAAGCGGCAACACTAAGCGCGACCAAATTCTGCTGGCCGTGTTGCAGTCGGTTCGTGGACTAGACCCTCCACCGGCAGGTCTGCGCTTCCCGCAGAAAATTACAGTCCGAGGCAGCCGTGCCTTTTGAATCGATGCACGCCGCGCGTGCCAACCAGTTTAGATCGATGGAGCCATTGATGTTTAAGGGAAAGCCCTACAATTCGTGCAAGCTTGCCTGCAGTTTGGTAGCTATGGTCGCCGCGATGGTGGCTCATTCGCCCGTACAGGCGGCGGTGTCGTCATGGGACATCTCCAACCAAGTTTTCATGGTCAACGGTAAGCCCGTGCAGGCTGGAGCAAAGCCTGAGGATCAGGCCAATCAGCCGTCCGCGGTCAGCAGTCTCATTCAGACACTGGTAGAAAAGGGGATATTGACACCTGAGGGTGGCAATATGCTACTTCAGCAGGCAAGCGCCGATGCAGCGCGGCTGCGGGATGCATCCGGTGGACCTGTCTCAGCGCCGGGTACCGTTAGGGTCCGCCACGTTCCCGAAACCGTTCGCCAGCAGATCCGCGACGAACTTAGAACCGACATTGCAAAGCAGGCGCAACTCGAAGGTTGGGTTACCAAAGATCAGGCGGCACCAGAATGGACCAAACGGATACGTCCCTTTGGCGATATCCGGGTGCGCAGCCAATCATCGCTTTACGCGGGCACGAATTCCAATGAAGTGCTCGACATTGCTAAGATGAACGAAGCGGGACCGATCGATCTTGCGCAACTGAGTTCATATCAGTTCTTAAACACTCGGGAAGATCGTTGGAATCGCCTCATGCTTCGGGCGCGTATTGGGATGGAAGCCGCGGTTTCTTCCGGCGTGTCAGCCGGCTTCGCGATTGCAACGGGGGAAGATAACAGCCCAATTTCGACGAATTCCACCCTTGGCGGTGGTCTCGCCAAACGCAATGTCTGGCTCGACCTCGGCTATCTAAAGTTTCAGCCGGCCAAATGGGCAATCTTGAGCTTAGGCCGTTTTGAAAATCCCTTTAGCGCGAGCCAGATGATGTTCGACGATGATCTGCGCTTTGATGGTGCAGTTGCATCTCTGAATTCGGCCAATTTTATCGGCGGCAAGACGATGATGCGCCTAGTGGCAGGTGTGTTCCCACTTGATTTTGGCGCGCCTGATTATCCTGCCGCCAGCATCGAAAAGCTAAACTACCCGTCGAAATATCTGTTCTCCGGCGAACTCGCGCTCAAGGCAGAACCCTTTAATGGCGTCAAAGTGAATGCAAGTGTTGGCTATCATAGCTTCCAGAATGTCCAGGGCGAACTTTCCGCGCCATGTAATATGGACCTCGTGGTGGATTGCTCGACCGATGGCCTTCGACCGCTGAACCTGCGCAAGGGTAATACCGTCTTCACCATGCGTAACCACGAAACCAATGCCTCAGGAGCCTATCCGCAGGTCTTCGGCCTTACATTCGGGTACAATATTCTGGATGCAAACTTCGCTACGCGAGTTTCAGTTTCCGACAATCTTGGGATCCGTTTGACCGGAAATTATCTGAAGAACCTCGGCTTTCAGCGGAGCGACATTTGCCGGTTTGGTCAAGTTGGAGAGCCATTCAACAATTACGGCACCGATGGCAATCCTGAACGGCACGTCTGCAGCGCGACCAATCCAACCAGCTTTGTTGGCGGTGACACAGGGTATCTAGGGTCGGTTACCTTCGGTCATGATCGCGTTGACAAGCAGGGGACTTGGAACGTCTTTGCAGAATATCGTTATCTAGAATCCGACGCTGTTTTGGACAGCTTGGCGGACAGCGACTTCCATCTCGGTGGCACAAACTCCCAAGGATATATTGTCGGTGGCAGTTACAGCCTTCGTGATGGCCTCAACATTGGTGGTCGGTGGCTAAGTGCAAATGAGATTTCTGGCGAACCGCTGGCAATCGATGTGCTGCAAGTCGACATTAAGGCACGGTTCTAGTCAGTCACTAGCAAACCAATCAAGCGCACTTCAGTAAAACAAATTCCCAAAATCAAACAAAATCAGACCGGGTGTATTGTTCATGGCTAGGCATTCTAATAATCTGACGACGAAGCCACGGGCTGGGCGCCAGCGCTTATTGACTGGCGTTAGTCTGATGGTTCTGGGCGTTTTCGCGTCGGTCACGCCTGTCAATGCGCAAATGGCGCGTTTGCGTGGCGCCGTCGGTGAGCCACCTGTTGTCGTGACCGATGGATCATCTATCCGTACGAGAGCGCGCCCGGTTGCTATGCAGGATGCACTCGCACGCCAAAAGGCCAACCTTAGCTCCGTTGACGCGATGCGGTCGATCGTCGCCGAAGCTCGAAGTGCAGCCTTGGCTGCGTCGCGGGCACGGCCGACGGATGGTCTTTCGATCAACGGCCTCGACCCGGCTGTCATTGCCGCTCGCTCAGCCGCGAGTGACGTCACCGGACTTGCGACCTGGCAAGGAGCGGAATTGCCGGCGCAGTCAGTGGACAGCCAAGGCAATCATCTCGTCTCGATCAAGCAGACAGACCCCCGTGCCCTTCTGTCGTGGAACCGGTTTGACATTGGCGCCAAGACCACGTTGCAATTCGATCAAAAGCTGAACGGTGTCGGACAGTCAGATTGGGTTGTGGTCAATCGCGTCGTGAGCGCAGATATCGCACCGAGCACAATTCTTGGGTCGATTAAGGCCGATGGGACCGTCCTGATTTTGAACCGTCGTGGCGTGATCTTTGGCAACGGTGCCCAAGTCAATCTCCATTCGTTGTTGGTCAGCAGCCTGGAACTTGGCAATTTTGCCAAAGATCCGTCCATCAACACGCCGGATTTCGGCAACAGCTTCACAGGGCTCTCGGTCAAAGAACGCAATACAGCTTTCCTTGAAAACGGATTGTTGGGGCCGTCTGCGACGGCGACCAAGTTTACTACGATGCTGACATCGAGCCTCGTCGGAAATGACATTTACTCCATTAACGATCCCAATGCAGCCTTCTCAACCCAGGTCGAAGGCGATGTGATTGTCGACCGAGGTGCGTCGCTAACTGCGTCGAATGGTGGGTTCCTCATCATCACTGCGCCTAAGATTTCCAACGACGGCAAGTTATCCGCTGCAGAAGGCCAAGTTAGCCTTCAGGCGGGCAGGGCGATCAGCTATGCGGTTTCCTCGGGCGACATTAATGGCGCCGACCCAGATATTCGCGGACTGATCCTCCGTTCCACGACACAAACTGGGGGATCTGTTGTCAATTCCGGTTTGATTGATGTTCCCCGGGGATATGTATCGCTAGGTGCAGATCTCTCCGGCAATGTCCTTAATAGCGGCCTAATCAGTGCAACCACGAGTGTGGCGCGCAATGGCGCGATATCGCTGACGGCTGGCACTGTCACTCTGGCCGGCGGCACTGACACTGCTCATGCCGGGGGGCTCGTGATCCTTGCTGACCCCAGTGCGGCGACTGTCCCTCAAGGGACGCCGGCCGATCCTCCGAGTTTCAAGAATTCGCGGATCGACATCGGTGCCATGTATGTTGCGGCGTCGTTGGTGACCAACCCGACCGGCATCCTTGGACCCGGAAAGGTGACCTTTGGCGAAAACTCTCTATTATTTGCCCCCGGCGCTGCGGTTTCGGTCGGTGGGCGTGCGTCTCAAGAATATGATCCAACCACCTTCCTCAATTACGGCTATGCGGCATTGACCGGAAGCATCTTAATTTCAGATGGTGCAAAAATTGATGTGAGCGGCATCAAAGACGTCAGCATAGATGCGTCCCGCAATAGCGTCAAAATCTCACCACTAAAGGGCAATGAGCTTCGCGATACACCGAATTACCGCGATGTGAGGACGGACGGCGGCTTTACCCTCAATGGCAAAACCGTGTATGTAGATCCGCGCATTAATGGTGTGCGTGCCGACGGTGTCGCTTGGGTTGGCTCACCTTTGATTGAGGCCGGCAGCGCGATCAGCCAGATTGGGGTTGGCGCAGCAGAGCTCATGACCAAGGGCGGTAGTGTAACACTCGGCGTTCGGCTCGTCGACGGGCCGACCGGGTCCGTAAACTCTCCTGCGGTTCACCTCGCGCCAAGCGCATCGATCGACTTCTCCGGCGGGTGGGCCAGTTATAGCAGCGGCTGGGTGCAAACGAGCAAGCTGATCGCAGCTGACGGCTCCTTAGTAGACATCAGCGAAGCAGATCCCAACGGCATCTATGTCGGCATCGCCGATGGGTACACCGAGGAGCAGAATAAATATGGCGTCTCAAGTACCTTTGCGAACCGCTCGCTTGTCGGCGGTCGTATTGAACCGGGTTACGATGAGGGCCGCGACGCCGGCAGCCTAATTGTCCGGGCATCTACCGCTAAACTCGCCGGCCAATTTCATGGCGATGGTTTTGCTGGTCAGCGCCAACTCGACGTCGGCAAAATTGGCTCAAAGGCGTCGTCCGTCGCGAGCGATCCGCGCAAACTTCAATCCTCGGCTTATGAATTGCCCGCCGGAGGATTGCTGCGGGTTGGATCGTTCAGCGGCAAATCGGGTGTTGCTTTAGGTGGCGATATCATCATCTACGGTGAGGAAGCGCTAGACCTGTCGGACGGCAGAGGGAGCATCTTCCTCGGCGACAAGCAGCTATCAAGTGCCGGACTTTCCGCGCTCACGCTGCAAACGAGCGGCGCTGTGAGCTTTAAGTCGGGAAGTCAGCTTTTGCTTGCCAAAGGGGGGCAATTGACCGTCGATTCCGGCCGCTCAATTACCTTTGATGGTGATGTCACTGCGACTTCGGGCAACATCAGGGCGCGCACGTATGAACTTAATGGGATCGTATTGCGTTCGCTAACCGCCGCCACAGGTTCGCCTTTCACAACCGCCGACGATGTGGCCAATGTCTATGCTGAAGGCATTCTCCTCCCGCGTCCGTTCGACGTCACAGTCAAAGGCACGCTAAATGTCGCCGGGCTTTGGGCCAATGATTATCTCGATCTTGGAGCGCTGCCTTCCGGTCAGGCTTGGACTTCAGGTGGATCGATTAGCCTGACGTCTGCCCCCAAGGTGCTAGTTGGCTTGGGTGAGAGCTTGGATACCGCATCCAACGCTGCCGACCTCAGCGGCAGTATCATTCTTAACGCCGGTGCGATTTTGAACGTTTCTTCCGGTGGCTATGTCACGAGAAATGGAAAGCTTGACCTGACGGCCAAGGGTGGAAGCGTGAGCCTGATCAACGAGACGGCTTATGCGTCGCTTTCCCGGACAGATGCTTTCCTCGATAACACCAGTACGACGGACCTGCCGATCGGGGGGGAAAATCAAAGCGTCACCTTTACGCCTTATTTTGTTGAGGATGCCGGCAAGGAAATCCGCTCGGCGCTCGCGCCACTGGTGATGCGCTCCGAAGTCCGCTTCGATGCGAGCAACATCAAAGCGTTCAGCTTTGGCGGCGGCGGCACATTTACCTTGGTCGCGCCGGAAGTGACTATGGGCACGGTTCGCCCGGATCGCGGCAGCTATATCGGGCTTGATTTTCTTCAAAAGACAGGGTTCGGCACGCTCGACATATCGGCTTGGCGGTCGCGACTTTTCACTGATCTTTTCAATAATGGGATCACGGGGAACTCTGCGTTTCTCGATACGACGGAATTCGTCATCGCCGATGGTGAGACGCTCAATTTAAACCAAGTTCTTTTGCCGTCCATTCTTGACCAGAAGACGACCGGCATCTTGACAACCCTTGCAACGGCTTCGGATCTGAACGACCTTTTGCAGGCAGTGATCCCTGCGGCTGCTTGGGATCAACGCGCTGCGACACTGCGATTAGGCGGACTTAGCGAACTTATCGTCAAATCGGGCGGTAAGATCATCGGTGCCGCTGGAGCGCAAGTCGTCACACCCAAGCTGATCAACAGCGGGACGATCCAGATCATGGGCGGGTCAATCCTGCAGAAAAGCGCTCTGCCAGAAATACTGCTCAATAGCGCCATCGGTGTGAAGGACGTTGAGCATGGTGGAAATGGCCTCGATGATGTTTTTGGCCCAGCTAATTTAGTTGGAGATCTGCCACAATATGACGAGCAATCCGTTTCTCTGGTAGAAAATAACGGCATATCTCTTACAAATGGGGAGCTTTTCTCAACATCCGGCGGTGACATGACTGTCTACTTCTTGGGTGCGTTAGATGCGGACACCGGAATTCGTCTTGACCAAGGCAGTTTGACTGACTTGAGAGGTGGTGTCATATTTAATCCACGCGCGCCTTTGCTTAAGACCGGCAAGCAGCAAATTACAGGCCGACTCTATGATGGGGGTTCCATTTCGACGAGCGCAACCTTCTTCGATCCTCAGTTGTCCCTCTTCTCAGATCCGGTCTACAGTTCAGCGCGTTACCTCATTCCAAAAGGCGGCAGCTCTCAGTCTTACGCGCAAGGTACGCTCGGGATGCGGTTTGAGGTGCGTCCCAAGGCACGCATCGATCTGCGTGGCGCTTCGACAAACTTCGACATTCAGATTTCTGCCAGCAATTACGCCCTGACGCCCCAGTGGAGTAATGGCGGCCAATTGATTGCTCTCGCTGGCGGTACACTCGGTGGCGGCTCTATTTTGGCTCAGGGCGGTAGCGTCAAGGCGCAGGGCGGCACGCTTGAGTGGTTGTTGCCGACACTCCGACAAAATTATGGTGCGGCCACAACACTTGTGGACGGCGTTGAGGAAACTGGAGACCCGGTCGACGTTGTCGATAACCTCCTTTCTGCAGACGAAATCATGGCCAACGGCTTCACGACAATGATCGCACGTGGCGGGCTGTCGTTAGATGGCAACATCTCGCTCACACTCGGCAAGGCGTTTATTCTCAGTTCAGCAAGTGCTGCTAGCGCATCGCCGCAGGAGCGTGATTATCAGGTTGCGGTCACTGCACTGAACAATGGTAACACGACCATTAGGGCACCTTATATTCGGCTTTCGAGCCTTGCTCAGACGGCACCCGATGCCCTGAGTACGGATGCAGATACCGGGACATTGACCTTCTCTGCGAAGACGATTGATCTCGTCGGCGGTCTCGGCTTTGCCACACCAGTGGGCATGACCGAGGAGGGGACTGCAACGGGAAGCGTCAATTTCAACGCGACGGGAGATATCCGCATCTCGGGCGTTCAGCCAGCCGTCAAATCCAGTGATCAGCCGCTCGGATTGACGGGCGCCATCGTGTCCACCAGCGACATTCGCTTCAAGGCTGCCCAAGTCTATGCGACAACAGGCACGGGCAGCCTTCAGCAATTGATTGAGGACCGCCGGGCTGGGAAATCGAGTTCCGCTCAACCCTATCTCATCGCCTCCCTTGACAGCAATGGCACGGTTTCGTTCGCCTCAAATGGCGGAACTGTTCCAGCCTCCCCCTATTCGGCGGGCAGCTGGGTCAGGGTGTTGGGTTCCAAAATCGAACAAAATGGCGTCCTTCGTGTTCCACTCGGTCTTTTGGAGCTTGGCTCCAACATCGACCAGAGCATACCCGGTTCGCTTAACACTGCTCCTGTGACCACAAGCTTGACCTTCGGGCCCTTGAGCGTGACATCCGTGACAGGGTTTGGGTTAAACACGCCTTACGGGGTGACAACAGATCTCACCGAGTATTATTTCTCGCCAAA
The DNA here is from genome assembly GCA_903839675.1 of uncultured Sphingomonadales bacterium. GTDB lineage: Bacteria > Pseudomonadota > Alphaproteobacteria > Sphingomonadales > Sphingomonadaceae > Aquisediminimonas. The sequence continues at coordinate 9,776 of CAIMDB010000004.1, read as the reverse complement.
CGTAAACACTGCTTTGACTGCGGCGCCCGTCGGCCAACTCATTCTTGCGGGTGGGAATATAGACGTTAAGACAAACGCGGTTATTGATGGCCGCGGTGGTGGCGACGTCTTTGCATATGAGTTCGTTTCAGGCACCGGCGGCTCAAGAGACGTATTGTCGCGCTTCAACTCTGATAGCTTTAGCAGCAACGATGGGCTACAATTTGAGGACGGTCGGCAAGTTTACGCTATCCTGCCGGTGAGCAAGGCAGGGTTGGTCGCCAGCTATGACCCGCTTTATTCGGCGGACTATCAAGGCGAGACAGGCGACCTTTACGGGGAGAGCGCCGGCAAGACTGTTTGGCTTGACTCTGCGCCGGGGATTACAGCGGGCGAGTATCTCTTGCTTCCGGCGCATTATGCGCTGTTGCCCGGAGCAATGCGGCTCGTCGAAAATGCTAACGTGGCAGCCCCCTTCGTCAACACTGCCCAAACGAAATTGGACGGCGGTATCATTGTCGGCGGTAGCTATGCGACCGCTGGCACCAATTTTATAGAATCGACACGGCGCGCATTTACTGTCGAGACACCTGATGTGTTTCTCAAATACTCCAAGATACAACGCACATCCGGTGCCGCTAACTTCGCCAAGTTGGCCGAAAAAAATGGCTTGATTGCTCCCCGGTCACCGTTGGATGCAGCACGATTTATCATCAGTCCGCTCAATTCGTTCCTTGTGAATGGCACTTTTAATGTCGACGCGGTGAATGGCCGTGGCGCGCAGGTGGATATTGCCGCCGCAAATATTGCGGTTCGTAGCAGCGAGACAAGGAATCCAGTCGAAGGCATATTGTCGCTCGCGTCGGGTGATCTTCAAAAGTTGGGCGCGAACAGCTTGTTGATCGGCGGCGTGCGGGAAGACAATCCAGACGGCACGACAACCATCAATATTTTGGCACAGAAAACTCGGATTTATTCAGGCGTTTCACTCTTTCTACCTGAGTTGCTCCTCGTGACTGCAGGCGAAGGATCCGAATTGCGCATTGACGGCGGTGCGACCATTTCTGCCACCGGAGACTTGGCGGATCGACGGACCGGCAATTACCTGATCCGCTATCTCGAAACACCACCTGACGATTTCATCTACGACAATTCCGGTATTGGTTCTTTTGTGCGCGTTTCAAGTGGCGCAGAACGGGTTCTCAGCCGCCAGAGTGATCCGTCGCTTGATGAAGAGATACTGGCAACGGGTTCCCTGATGATCCGTACCAAGGCGGCTTTGTCGGGCAATGCTATTGCGTTCGATACAAGCGGAAGCATCTCATTTGGAGAGGCGCCAATCATCGCCGCCGCTAACATCAGCCTTGGTAGTGCGAACATCGCTTTCAATGCCGATGGTATCGCTCAATCAATCGGCGATCAACTTGCTGCCGCCCAAAACCTTACGTTGAAATCGCGCAGTGCGATTACGTTGGACGACCAACTGCCCACCAGCTTCAACAACTTGACCATCGATGCTCCGGGTCTAGCGTCGAACGGAACGGCATCTCCGCTGCGGATCAAAGCCAAGAACCTGGTGCTCACCAATTCGGGTATTGATCTCGGCAGCTGCACGGTGAGCGCTAATGCGGTGTGTGGCGATACTTCGGCCTTGACGGTCAAAGCCGACGAAATCGCCCTTCGCGATGGTCAGTTCTATCTCTACGGATTTGATGGCGGTGTTGATCTCGCTGCAGCCAAGGGCATTTATGTCGAGGGTAAGGGTGCTCTTGTTATCGATGATCCTGAAAACCCTGCCTATGTTGGGCTAACACTTTCAACCCCACTGCTGGCCGACCGACTTGAGCGCAGCAGCTCGGGCAACCACGAATATAGTTTTCTAACGTTTGGCGATGTCATCATCGACGGCAGCGGGCTCACCGCAGTCGCATCAGGCAGTCCGTCGCCGGGGACGACAATCTCGTTTGGTTCGGCGGCGGCGCCGATCGCAAGCATGACCATTGTTGATGCTCAGCTTCGTGCGACGGCCGGGATCCTTGATATCGTCGCCGAAGGAGACATTAGCGTATCTGGAACAAGTGCACTGTCCGTGCCGGGCTATTCGACCCGGATCGGCGCCACATCCGATGGGCTTATCGCCACAGCGGGCGGAGGTACGATCAACTTAAAGTCGATCGACGGCTCCATTATCAGTGAAAGCTCAACCCGGATTATAGTCGACAATACAATCGGTACGGCGGGCGTCCTCAACCTTTTGGCCGCAAGTGGCACCGTTCAGCTTGGTGCCGCGCTTAACCCGGATATCTTAGGCGGTACTCAAAGAGCGGCGTCGCTGCTCCTTGATGGCACCTTATTACTGAATGCGACGGGCCAAGCGTTCGACTTTGCGAGTTTTGTCCTCGAGAATGGCTCCAAGTTCCAAGGTGACATCGAAATTCATGCAGGTTCGGGCGATTTCAACCTTGATCAGGGGCAAAACCTTCGCGCGCGCAGTGTAAACTTAACGACCGACGATGGCCTGATTGTCATTGCAGGCGCAATCGATACGTCTGGCGACAATGTGACCAGCCTTGCCATGTCAGACCCAGCTTATGCCAAAGCGCGTGTCAATGGGGGCGATATTGCCCTTTATGGCAGCGATGGGGTTGCCTTAGCGTCGACAGCAACACTACGTTCGGTGAGCTATGGCTATAATGCTGGTGATAGTCGGCAGGCGAGCGCCGGGAACATCATACTTGGCATCGGCAACGAGCGCGCGAATATCTCACTCGCATCGGGTGCGATTATCGATGTCTCCGTCCGCGACACAGCTGACCGCCTAATTGGATTGAAGGTCAAGGATCCGGACACTCTGACCGAAACCACCGTTTATCGCCTCGCTGCTGGTGATCTTGGCGGCACGGTCAACTTCCGTGCTCCGGTGGTCGGCGAAGGCAGGCTGGTTGACATCCGCAACGATGGGCAAATTATCGGCGCACGTGCGCTCCAAATTGAAGCATTTAAGCGCTTCGACCTTGATGCGATCGCGGATGAAGGCGCGTTTTCTGGTGTCACAATAGATGGTGATGGCGCAGCACATTTGGATGCGTCGGCCAACGATCTCCCAAACTTCCTTGCTGATACGACCACTCTTGGCTCCGTTCCGGAATTCATCCGATCCTTCAATGTCGGTCTGAAGAACGGAAGCGACAGTTCCCGTTATCGCATCCGGCCAGGGGTGGAGCTGGTATCATCGGGCAGCGTGATCCTTGACAGCAATATTAATCTCGGTGCGGGGACGATAACTGATTACGCAGGCGCTGTGCGCGATAGGCTCATGGTCATATCACCGCTTGGCCCGGACGCTGACGGCAATCCTCGTTATGAGGTGGTGCAAGGCAAAGAAACTGAGCTTTTCGGCCGCTATGTCGACATGACGTTCCGCGTTGGTGGCTCGGTGAGTGGCGAGGCTGCCGCATTTGTCATCCGTGCGGGCGGCGATCTGCAGGTCAACAACAGCATCAGTGACGGCTTCTTCGCGTTCCACGACCGCACAGACCCCGACTACATCAGCTACCAGCTTGGTGGAGGCAATCGGAGCTATCATCCGGCCGTCAACTTGAATTGCGCAGATGGCGGCCTGTGTGGCTTTGACATGCCTGCTTATTCCGAACTCAAGGACGCGGCCGAGCAGCCCTCAGACGATATGATTGTTACTATCGATCTGAGAGCTTCGATCCAAGGTGGCCAGTTTTCGAATATTTTTGTGCATTCCCCGTTTAGTGCCGCGGCCAACAGCGTTGCGGCGATGGGCACAAATGATGCCATCGGGATAGGTGAGCTGTTCCCGCTGGTCGGCAACCAACCAGTCCGGTCTTCGGATATACGGCTTGTGGCAGGTGCCAGCGGCACTTCACCCAATCCCTTACAAGTTAACCGGAGCTCACTTGGGTCGGTGATCATTGCTGGTGAGAAAAACTATAGTGTAAATGCCAATGAGGGCGACACGATTGTCGACGGTCCGCTTCAACTGGCTTATGACGACGGCTCCGGGGTAATGCTGTATGGCTCCGCCGGTGAATTTCTTACTAAGACAATAGCTGACATCATCCCGTCAGACCTTGCTAGAGATTTTTATACTCGATTGGATTGGGGCAGAGACAGCGATCTTGCCGAAGCAGCCAAGGCAGCGGCAGCAAACTTCTTTTCGGGAAATAGGTTCATTGTCGAGGGTGGTGAAACGATCGGCGTCTACGCCTCACTTGGGGACGTTGAGGCCTTTCTTGCTACTGATTTTGGCAAAACGTTTGCCGCCAACTTCGCAGATATTGCTTTAGAGACCGAATCGCCGGTCAGTTTCACACAAGCGGCGGCATACGTCCGTCCACTTGTGCGTACCGGCAACGGTTCGATCAGGATTGCTGCCGGAGGGGACATTGATCTCTCAGGTGGCGGTGAGTTGGTCTATCGCGATGTCAATGGCGCAAGCGTAGACGAGTTCGGCGAACCGCTCGTCCCGAACTTTGACAATGCCCAAGTCGGCGGATCTGCGATCTATACGGCAGGCAATCGCCTGCCAGTATTTGGCAAACCCGACAGCGCGCTGGGCGGCTTTGGGGCAGAAGCTCTCGACTATGTGCCTTCACCTCAAGGCGCGCTGGATGCAGCGCCTGTTATGGCTGGCAATGGGGGATCGATCTCGCTGACGGCTGGAGCTGATGTGCGAGGTCGGCGCGATATTTGGAGCGAGGCGTTCCTTAGCTCCGGTCTCGAAATTTTCACGACGATGCCTGGTTATGAAAGTGGAACAACGACCCTAAATCCGGCTCATGTCGGTGCGGCAAGTCAGCGCTGGCGCGTCGGTCAAATTGGCCAAAATAGCTCGATTGCGATCGTTCCGCAGCTCTTCTCCTCGGGCGTTGGCGCGCTCGCGGGGGGAGACGTTTCGATTAAGGCCGGGCGCGATGTAAGCGATCTGACTATTGCTCTCGACAACTCGGTCACGACGGACACCTTGCTTGACGGAGCCAAGGTGCTGTTGTCGAGTGCATCAGGTAATCTCGCGGTTTATTCTGGTCGAGATATGACGGGTGGCCAGATTGACCTCGCATCGGGCGTCGGCCAGATGATCGTTGGCCGCGCTGTAGGAGCGGCGGGTGAAACCTATACGTTGGACTCATATGAAGATAACGTTCCCTCGCCAGATTTTCGCAGCCTGTTGCGTTTGCGTGTTAGCGACGCCACCTTGACACTTACTGCGCGAGGGGACGTCGATATTGGCGGTATAGGGGCGCTTGGCGCTGATCGGGCCGTGTCTAACATTGCAGAATCGCTCAATGCGGCTGGCTTCTTTAGCCCCGCCGCAGGCGTCGATATTGAGACATTTGGCCGACTAGAACTTGTGGACAACCGAAAGGAGTTGCGCGTCGCCTTTGCAGATCAGAACACATCGGCCTTGGACGCTTCTTTCCTAACCGGCTATGTGCTCCCCCCGTCTCTGCGGCTCAGCTCTCTTACATCAGACCTAGTCTTCGGTAACAGCAACCCGCGCCTTCTTTACCCAAGCCAATATGGCCAGCTTTCTTTGTTGGCAGGTGGCAATATGTCATCTTTCTCGCTTGCTATGAGTGACGCCAACCCCTCAGATTTGCCCGGCGCGTTCTCGGTGGCAAAGTTTGAGGGTGTCGCGGGAGATCTTTACCGCCTTGGGGGGCTTGGATTTACCTTTGGCAGTGTCGTGATGCCAACCGACGATGTGATGCTTCGTCTCTATCATGATCGCGGCATTACGCATCTGGCCGATAGCCAAGATGCCTTGATCTATGCAGGCGGCTCAATCGAGAATGTGCAGCTTTCGTTGGCTAAGCCAGTCCGCATCAATGCGGGCAAGGATATCATCAACTTCTACTTTGAAGGCCAGAACACCCGCGCCTCAGATGTGACCAGCATTGTTGCCGGCCGCGACATTCTGGCGACAACCGGCGTGCCGCCAGCTGACGGCATTTTCGGCGGGCGTCCTTATGTTGGTGTCACCAATTTCATCCTTGGAGGTCCCGGCGCCCTCACTGTTCAGGCTGGCCGAGACCTTGGTCCTTTCCTCAACTCTGTCACGGTCGACAATGTCAGCTATGCGGGTGGTATCCGCACGATTGGCGCGGAAGCTAACCCATGGTTGCCTTCATCTGGGGCGGACATCTTCGCGCTGTTTGGCGTCGCCAATGGTGCCGATTACGTCGCATTGCGGGATGTTTATCTCAATCCAAAGCAGCTCGACAAACTCGATGGAGCACTATTTGAACAGTTCGTCGATAAAGCGGGGAACAAGACTCCGGATCGATCGCGCCCCATCTACGCGCCCAAGCTTGCCCGTTGGCTGCGCGCCAATGCGCCTGCAGCTTTTGCGGCTGCTGTCGGGGATGCAAAGATCACGACCGATGTTGAACTGGTGAAGCTGTCTTATGATCGGTACGACGCGTTTTATACTCAGTTTGAAAGCGCTGTTTCTGTGCAGCAGCAGCGCCAGTTCCTGCTGAATGAAGTCTATTTTAGTGAACTTGCAGCGCCAGCCGATCCAAATGGCAATTCTTACCTACAATATGTGCGCGGCTATCGAGCAGTCCAAACGCTGTTCCCGGCTAGCGCGGGTTATACCGACAATCTTGCGACGTTCGAAACTGACCCTGCGACCATCAGCAAGGATCATCCGCTGGGTGTTCCAACAAAGAAGCTGGTCAATGGACAGCCTGCAATCGCAGTCCGGAAGCTGACCGGGAATGTCGATCTTCGCCTTGCCACCATTCAGTCCAGCCGCGGCGGTGATGTGGATCTGATCGGGCCAGGCGGTGATTTCATTGCAGGCTCGGTTGTCCGCACATCTGAACAAGCGCTGCGCAAGTCGACGCCTTACAACGACAACGGCATCTTCAATATCCGGAACGGCAATGCCTTGGAGATTATTGCTGTCGGTATTGATGCCATTCCGATCGGTTATGAAGGTGTGCTTAGCCTTCGCGGTGGCACAATTCGTTCGTTCACCGACGGCGATTTCCGCCTTAACCAAAGTCGCTTGTTCACCTTGAGTGGCGGCGACGTCACGATGTGGTCGTCCAATGGTGATCTGAACGCAGGGCAGGGGCCAAAGAGCGCCTCTAACTTCCCGCCGGTTACGCTGCGCTTTACGCCGAATGCTTTTGCTGAAGTCGATACAGCGGGCAGCGTGGCGGGAGCGGGTATCGCCGCGTTCCGGCCGTCGCTGGATGTTGCCCCATCTCGGGTCACGCTGTTGGCGCCAGTTGGCACAGTCGATGCGGGCGATGCGGGTGTCCGTGCCTCTGGTGATGTGTTCGTGGCCGCGGCGCGCGTTGCAAACTCTGATAACTTTAAGGTTGGCGGCGTTTCGGTTGGCGTGCCGAGCTCGGCGGCTGTCGCCGCACCGGCGCCGCCGGCAAATGCCGCAGCGGCGACAACGGCCGCGGCGGCGCAGGCGAACTCTCAGCAAAATGGCAATGGTAGCGATCGACCGTCTCTGATCCGCGTCGACGTGCTGGGTTATGCCGCAGGGGCTGACAATTGCAGCACTGACCGTCGGAATGCCGACGGTACCTGCGCCAATTAAGGAATAGTTCGCAGCGCAATAACAAGAACGCAATATTGATAAGAAAACTGAAAAAAAAGCACCATAGATCAGCAAAGCGTTCTCAAAATTTGAAAAGCGGATCAGCATTTTGATCTGTTGGACACGAAAAAATCACGCGAAGGGATATAACTGTGAAACTGAACATGTATAAAGTTGCAATCATCGCTGCTGCCGTATTGCCGATGCCGGCACTCGCTCAGGTCCGTGCGGATTCCCCGGCGGCTATTGCGGCCGCATCACGAGAGGCTATTCGCACAGATGCGCGCGCCAATTCAGCCGCTGCTGCTGCTAAGGCGGCCGCTGCGGATAAGCAGGCGTTGGCACGTTCGGCATCGGCCGCTGCTGCTGCTAAGGCCGCCGCTGCGGATGCGCAGGCGTTGGCACGTTCGGCATCGGCCGCTGCTGCTGCTAAGGCCGCCGCTGCGGATGCGCAGGCGTTGGCACGTTCGGCATCGGCCGCTGCTGCTGCTAAGGCCGCCGCTGCTGATAAGCAGGCGTTGGCACGTTCGGCATCGGCCGCTGCTGCTGCTAAGGCCACCGCTGCTACAGTGCGTGCCGCAGCTCGTGCGGCGTCCCCGGCAGGTTTGGCGGCAGCAGCGCGTGCCGCTTCGGCAGGGTCATCAACCGGTGGCTCAACAGTTCCGCCAACGGGCGGCAACTGATTTATATCTGGTGGACCTCTGCACCGGTTCAAATCCGGTCGGGGGTCAACAAAAATCATTACAATTTTAACAACCAACCGTCGCTTTAGATCCAGACTAAAGCGACGGTTCTTTCGTAAAGGACCTCAAGTGTTCAAAAACCGTTTTGCCTCTGCAATTTTAATGGCCGCCACGACGCTCGGCACGGTCTCTAGCGGGATGGCTCAAAAGCCGGCGGCCGAGCAACAGCCAGGCCTTGGTGGACCTGTTATTGCCGGTGTCTGCCTGCTGTCACGCGAAGCTGTGCTCGCCAACAGTAAGGTCGGAATTGCAGCCGCGGCAAGGCTCAAGCAGATCGCCGACGAATCGCAGGCGGAAATTGACCGTGATCGGTCTCCAATAGAGGCTGATGTGCTTGCTCTGCGTTCGGAAAGTGCCAAGCTTTCTGATCAGCAGCGTCGCGCGCGCGAAAAAGCGTTGGCGGATAAATTTGCGCCTGTTCAGGCGAAAGCTGAACTTCGCACGCGTGAGATTGAAAAAACGCGGGCTAAGGTAATGGAAATGATCGCCAGCGAGGCGCAGCCTGTCATCGCGACTGCCTATAAGGATCGCAATTGCGGCTTGCTGCTGGATCGGACAAATGTCCTTGGCGGCAACCTGGCGAATGATTTGACGGTCGCGGTTGTCCAAGGTTTGGACGCCAAGATCACCACGATGAATTTCCAGCGGGAAACTCTTGCTGCAGCACCGGCGGCGACGCCAGCCCGCTAAAATCTTTCTTCTGAGTATTGCCATGGCCCTCCACGCTGCTTGGCGTGGAGGGCAATATTAATCCAAAATGGTGAAGTGTTAATCGCCAATTAGGCGCAAAAATACTGCTCTGTTTTGATATTAACACCCACCCCATGTCAAAGTTGCGTAACATTCAACTTAAAGCCGTCATCCCTGCTTCTTAGGTGCGGTAAGCGTAGGTTCGGGTGTTTTCGTGACCTGCGTCATGCGCCTTTTCGCTGAGAAAAGGCTTTGATTAGCTTAGTAAACAGCGAAAGTTCGCAAGGTTCTCTCAACTTCCACGCAACTGCACATGAAGTTAAAATAAGGGATATAACATGACTATTCACTTTAAGACACAGCTGCTCGCAGCTACCGCTGTGATCGCAGCGACTGCCACCGGCGCTCAGGCGCAGGTCGCTTTCCCGGCTGCTGAACTCCGCGGCATGGGCGCATCGTCGATTGCCGTTATCCTGCCGCAGGAACTGAACTGCATTTCCGGCAACGAAGCAGTCGGCAAGAACGACGGTACGTCGTCTTCGGTCACTGAAGGCAATTACACGGGTTCCGACGGCGCTTTCAACTGCGCCACCGCGACCATTCAGCCGAACATCACCGGCCGTTATGTTTCGACCGGTTCGGGCACGGGCCGTACGTCGTGGAAGGGCATCACCAACGCACTTACAGGCGCTTCTGGTTTGATCTTCCCAACGGCATACGGCACATCGTGGACGAACGTTCACTTTGCGATGTCGGATTCGCCGCTGCTC
>CAIMDB010000003.1 GCA_903839675.1 uncultured Sphingomonadales bacterium | reverse complement strand
GTCAATCCCGGCACGCCCGAGAGCGTGCTCGCATATCTGCTGGAGGACGCCGATCTCATCCTCGCCATGACGGTGAACCCCGGCTTCGGCGGCCAGAGCTTCATCCGCCCGATGCTGGACAAGGTGCGCCGTATCCGCGACATGGTCGGCGATAGGCCGATCGACATTGAAGTGGATGGCGGCGTCACCGCCGACAATGCCGCCGATTGCGCGGCCGCGGGCGCGAACTTCCTTGTCGCCGGCTCGGCCGTGTTCAAGGGCGGGCCGAATGCCTATGCGAAGAACATCGAAGCCATCCGCCGCGCCGCGCTGATCGCGCGCGGGGAGATGGTGTAGGGCTGGACAGAATCCTCGCCCCGTAGCTACAGTTAGAGATTGATTTTCATTTCTTTGTAGCTACGATAAATGTATGTGTTATGGGACGAGCCAAAACGGCTCATAAATTTATCGAAGCACGAACTTGACTTCGCAGACCTCCAGGAGGGCTTCGATTTTGAGAATGCGGTCGCATTCGAGGCTTCTGTGAGCGGTTCAGGACGGGTTCGCATCCGACTGATTGGAACTTTGTTTGGTACGCTTGTTGTCGCCTTGATCGTTTCACCACTCGGTCGCGAAGCAATCTCCGTGGTGAGTTTGCGCAAAGCCAGCCGAAAGGAGCGGACATGCCTGACGCTAGAAAAGCTAAGGAACAAGGGTTTGATTGGACCCCGGAAGACCTAGCGGCAGTGTCCGATAACCCGGAGTGGACGGCCGACGACTTCGCCAAGGCCAAACCAGCGCGCGAAGTTCTCGCGCCGGAGTTTCTAGCTGGCATCAAACGGTATCGCGGTCAGCGTGGTGAGCAAAAAGGCCCCACCAAGCAGCTGGTTTCGCTCAGGCTTGACCGAGATGTCGTCGAAAAATTCAAATCCGATGGCCCCGGTTGGCAGTCGCGCATTAACGAGGCGTTGCGGAAAACTCTCGCTGAGTGAAGCTGCCGCATCGTCATTGCGAGGCGCCGAAGGCGACGCGGCAATCCATCTTCGGGTGGTGGCCGTCAGATGGATTGCTTCGTCGCTGCGCTCCTCGCAATGACGAGGCTGAAGAAGGCGCCCGCTCTCAGATTCCCATCTCAGTGAACACGTCCTGCGCCAGCTTGAAAGCATGGTTGGCCGGTGGCACGCCCGCGTAGATCGCGCATTGCAGGATGATTTCCTTGAGTTCGTCCTTGGTCAGGCCGTTGTTGAAGGCGGCGCGGACGTGGAGCTTGAACTCCTCCCAGTTGCGGGTTGAAATCGTCGAGCTCAGCACGATCACCGAGCGCGTGCGGCGGTCGAGGCCGGGGCGCGACCAGATGTCGCCCCAGGCCGTGCGCGCGATAAAGTCCACCCAGTCCTGGTTGAAATCGGTCTTGCCCTTTTCGGATTTGTCGACCCAGGCGTCGCCCAGCACCTCGCGGCGCACCTTCATGCCCTGTTCGTAGCGGGTCTTGTCGTCCATGGTGTGCGCTCCCTGACTTAGTTCGCGGCGGTGAGAAATTTCAGAATGGCGGCAGTAAAAGCCTCGGGCTGCTCGACATTTGACAGATGTGCGGCCTCCAGCTCGACATATTGCGCGCCGGGGATGGAGGCCGCGATCTCGCGTCC
>CAIMDB010000002.1 GCA_903839675.1 uncultured Sphingomonadales bacterium | reverse complement strand
GGCCGAAGCTGTCATTGACCATCTTGAAGCCATCCAGATCAAGGATGGCGAGGCCCGCTTCTTCCCGGCTGTCACCCCGGCGGATCATTTCCCAGCGCAGCGCGCGGCGGTTTGGCAGGCGGGACAGGCTGTCTGCCATCACCTGCCAACCCAGTTGACGCAGCGAGGCATAGCCCCGGCCGATCGAGACGGCAGCGACGATCAGATAGATGAGGGCGGCAACGATGATGACAGGCATGGCCCGGCCCAAAGCGACCAAGCCCAAAGAGGGCGGGCTCCATGTCACCACGCCGACCGGGCGACCTTCATCATTGCGCAGCGCGACAAACGGGTCCCGTCCCGCTTTCAGCTGAAAACGGACATTGGAAAGCTGCAGCGTCCGGCTGATGCGAAAGCTGTCTTCACGCCCGACATTTTTAAGAAGGACGAGGTAAGACGGCCCTTCGGCCGGAACGAGCCGGCGCAGCTTTGTGCTCATCGGGCGGATGGGGGAGATGGCGACAAGGGCGATCCCCTTGTCATTGCGGACGATGGTTGTCGCTGGGCGGTTGTCCCGCCCGATCTTGGCCTGAAGGCGGGAGAGCGCAGCTGTGAGGCCCGGCGTCAGACGGATATCCTGACGCTGCCCGTTCCGGAAACCGAGTTGCGCCGCGCCGCTTGGGCTGATGACGACGACGGTGTCGGCGTAGACCCGTTCCTGCGTTGTCGCCCCCAATGTCGTTTTGAGGAACGCCAAGTCAGTGGGTGTTGCATAGACCGCGCGGGCCACCTCATCCCAATAGGCATTGTCATGCGTATAGTCGGCAAGACGGGAGACCATCGCATCCATGGCGGCGGAGACCGCCATGCGAGATCGCTGCGCATCGACTTGATTGACCTGAGTAACCGTCTGAAAAAGCGAGAGGCCGATCGTGACGAAAAACAGCAAAAGCACCGGCAAGATGAGCTGGACGAGCCGCTGGCGCGTCGGTTTCATCAGTTCAGGTGGATTGTATCTGCTCATCCCTGCAGTGTCGCCGCAGGGGCTTAAAATTTCTTATCGTTTTCCGCCATTTATCCGGTTTTACGCGTCCCAAACGGAGGGTGATTAATCCAATTTGGTTTCTTTTAGCCAGGCCCTTACGGCAGGCCCGATGTCGGGCCGTTGCAGGGCAAGCGCGATGTTGGCCGTGATGAACCCGGCCTTATCCCCGCAGTCATAGCGCGTGCCATCAAAGGTGACGGCGTGGAACGGCTGCTTCCCGATCATTTGCTGCATGGCATCGGTCAGCTGGATTTCACCGCCTGCGCCTTTTTCTTGTGCTGCCAGAATTTGCATGACCTCAGGCTGGAGGATGTAGCGGCCCGAAATGATGAGGTTTGAAGGCGCGTCCTCCATCTTGGGCTTTTCAACCAGACCCAGAACCTCAGTGATGTTGCCGTGCGTTTCACCGGGCTTGATCACGCCGTAGCTCGACACCTTGTCGTGCGGGACTTCGAGAACGGAAATGACGTTGCCGCCCGTTTGTTCATAGGCGTCCATCATCTGCTTCATGCAGCCGGGCGATCCGGCCATGAGCTCATCTGGCAGGAAGATGGCGAACGGCTCATCCCCCACAATATCGCGCGCGCACCAGATGGCATGGCCAAGGCCCAGCGGTTCCTGCTGGCGGACATAGGCGCAATTGCCCGGCCCAAGCCGTGTAGGTTCCAGAACCGACAGATCCTTGCCCCGGTCGGTCATTGTGCGTTCGAGTTCATAGGCGATGTCGAAATGATCTTCGATCGCGCTCTTGCCGCGACCTGTGACGAAGATCATCTGTTCGATGCCTGCCTCGCGCGCTTCATCGACAGCATATTGGATGAGCGGACGATCAACCACGGGCAGCATTTCCTTGGGCATCGCCTTGGTCGCAGGCAAAAACCGCGTGCCCAAACCGGCAACAGGAAAAACCGCTTTACGAACCTTACGCATATAGTCCCCCTCAAAGGCTTGAGGGCCCTTATCAATTCCGCTCATGCGAGGGGAAGCCTTGACAGAAATTTAATGTCGGCAGAAATAGAACATATAGTGAACATGATTGATTCGACCTCTTCTCTTGCACGGCTTAAACGCCGGATTGACGCTCTTGGGCCCACAGCCTCCAGCGGACGCTGGGGACTCTTGTCTTTTGGGCTGGAGGCACTCGACGCGCGGCTGGACGGCGGACTGGCCAAAGGGGCGGTGCATGAAGTGCTGCCCGCCAGTGGAACGGACGCGGCCAGTGCGGCGGCGTTCGCGCTGATGCTGGCGGTGCGGGCAAGTGCGGACGGCGGGCCGATCCTATGGGTATCAACCGATGCCGAACTGCGGCGCCATGGCACGCCGTACGGCCCCGGCCTCGCCGAACTGGGGCTGGTGCCGGATAGGATAATGCTGGTGACCGCGCCGGATGAGCTCGCCTGCCTGAAGGTCGCGTCAGACAGCATCGGCTGTGCCGGACTTGCCGCTGCCGTGATCGAAGTCGGCTCGGCGAAACGGCTCGACCTCACCGCCAGCCGACGTCTGGCGCTCGCCGCCGAGAAATCGGGCGTCACAGCACTCATTCTGCGGGGCAGTGACAGTATGATTGCGAGTGCGGCCGCCTCGCGCTGGCAGGTGGCCGCAGCCCCGTCTGCGCCTCTTGCCGGACAGGCGCCGGGACGGACCGGCCTGTCGCTTTCGTTATTGCGTCACCGGGGTGGCGCGCGTCCTTTCGATATGTGTGTGGAGTGGGATCATGACCGGACAGCCTTTAGCGAACCGGCGCTATTGCGCCCTGTTCCTGCCGTTGCTGAGCGCCGATCGATGGTTGCGTGACCATCCCGGCGAAACAGGCCCGCGCCTCTTCACCGAAAAGCAGGCCGGGGCCATGCGCATCATGGCGGTGGATGAAGTTGCGCTGAGCCTGGGCCTTGCCCCCGGCATGATGCTCGCCGATGCCCGTGCCCGCGTGCCTGAGGTGCAGGCGGTGGCGCATGATCCGCAAGCCGATGCCCGCCTGCTGGACAGCATCGCCGATGATTGTGACCGCTACACGCCGTCGGTCGCGGTGGACCCGCCCGATGGCCTCATCCTCGACATCACCGGCTGCGCGCATCTGTGGGGCGATGAGGCGGGGCTGATCAGTGCGCTTGTCACGCGGCTGGTGGATGGTGGCATGACTGTGCGGGTCGCCCTCGCCGAAACGCCCGACAAAGCCCGCGCCCTTGCCCGCCATGGCGGGGAGCTGCTGCGCGCCGGACGCCGGCTTTCGCCCAACCGGCTGAATGAGGAGCGCGCGGCCTATACCCCCGCCGCCCCTAACGTGGGCAACCTGCCCGTCGCCGCGTTAGATCTGGGGGAGGAGCGGACCACTGCGCTCAAACGCGCCGGGCTGACGGTGCTGGGGGATCTCGCCAGCCGCCCGCGTATCCCGCTTGCCGCGCGGTTTGGGCCACAGGCCGTCACCCGCCTTGCTCGCGTGCTGGGCGAAGAGGATGTCCGCATCACCCCGCGCCGGACGCCGCCTGCGCTCTCCTTTGCGCGCCGCTTTGCCGAGCCTGTGGCGCACACCGACTTCGTCCTCGCCACGCTGGCGGACCTTGTGCGCGAGGCAGGCGAGGAACTGGCCCGACGCGGCGAAGGCGGGCGTGAATTTGCCAGCCGCCTGTTCCGCAGCGACGGGGCCGTCCACGCTTTAAGCATCGGCACGGGCCAGCCGACGCGTGACGTAGCGTTGGTGCTGCGGCTCTTCCGTGAACGGATCGACACGCTGGAGGACCCGCTGGACCCGGGCTTTGGCTATGATCTCATCCGCCTCGACATTCCGGTCGCCGAGGCGCTTGGCGTCACCCAGACCGATCTGGACGGCAATACAGCTCCGGCACGGGAGGTGGCGCTGCTCGCCGACCGGCTGGGCGTCCGGCTCGGGCGGGGACGTGTGCGCCGCTTTGCCGCAGGGGACAGCCACATTCCGGAATGTGCGGGCTTCACCGTGCCCGCCCACACCCCTGTCCTGCCGCTCACCGCACACCGCGCCGCCGGAGATCCGCCGATGCGGCCCCTGCGCCTGTTCGATCCGCCGCAAATCGTCGATGTCATCGCCGAGGTGCCCGATGGCCCGCCGCGCCGCTTCCGTTGGCGCCGGCAGACGCATGATGTGATCACCTTTGAAGGGCCAGAGCGGCTGTCGGCTGAGTGGTGGAAGCGCAAGGACGGCGGCGGGCTGACGCGCGACTATTTCCGCGTGGAAGACAGCCAGGGCCGCCGCTTCTGGCTGTTCCGCCACGGGCTGTACGGTGCGGAAAAGCCCAATCCTGATTGGTACCTCCATGGCCTTTTCGGATGATAGGCGGCCTGCCTATGCCGAACTGGCCGCCGCTACGACCTTCTCCTTCCTCCACGGCGCGTCGCAACCGTCTGACATGGTCGCTGAGGCGGTGGCGCTGGGCCATAAAGGACTGGGCATTGCCGACCGCAACACCGTGGCAGGCGTCGTCCGCGCATGGCGGGCGCTGCGGGATTTGCATGACGCGGGCCACGCGCCGGACTTCCGCCTGTTCACCGGCGCGCGCCTCGTCTTTGCAGACGGGACGCCCGACATCATCGCCTACCCCGTCAACCGGCGCGGCTGGGGGCGGCTGACGCGGCTGCTCTCGCTCGGCAATCTGCGCACCGACAAGGGGAGTTGCCTGCTCCACTTCGCCGATCTCGCCGAATGGTGCGAGGAGATGGCGCTGATCGTTCTGCCCGACCGTCTGGTTCCCGCCCCCGCTGGCACCGCGCCGCTCGGAGGCTCTCCGCTGGCCGCAAAGCTCACTCTCCTCGCCAACCGCACGCCAAATCTGTGGCTCGGTGTGGCGATGCACCGCACCGGACGCGACCGGCGGCGACTGGCGGAGATGAAGGCCCTCTCTACAGAAACCAGCGTCCCCCTGATCGCCGTCAATGATGCGCTTTATGCCACGCCCGAAGACCGGCCCTTGCAGGACATCCTGACCTGTATCCGCGAGAAGACGAGCATCGACAAAGCCGGCCGCAAGCTCGCCGCCAATGCCGAACGCCATCTAAAGACGCCCGCTGAAATGGCGCGCCTGTTCACCGACGCGCCCGAAGCGCTGAGCGAAATTGCGCGACTGATGGAGGCGCTCTCCTTTGACCTCTCACAGCTGGCCTATGACTATCCGCATGAGCCGATCCCGCCCGGCTATACGCCGCAGCGCTGGCTGGAGACGCTCGTCGCGCAGAAATGCGCCGACCGTTGGCCCGAGGGCACCCCGCCCAAGCTGGCCGCACTCCTCACCGAGGAACTGGAGATCATCGAACGGCTGACCTACGCCGCCTATTTCCTGACGGTCCATGATGTCGTGCAGTTTGCGCAGGGGCGCGGCATATTGTGTCAGGGGCGCGGGTCTGCCGCGAATTCCGCCGTCTGCTTCGTGCTCGGCATCACGGCGGTCGACCCCGCCAAACACAGCCTGCTCTTTTCCCGCTTCATTTCCGAAGAGCGCCGCGAGCCGCCCGACATCGATGTCGATTTTGAGCATGAGCGGCGCGAGGAGGTGATGCAGTACATCTATGAACGCTATGGCCGCCACCGCGCGGGCATTGTCGCGACCGTCATCCACTACCGCCCGCGCAGCGCGGTGCGGGAGGTGGGCAAGGCGCTCGGCCTGACGGAGGACATCACCCAGCGCCTCTCCTCCACCGTCTGGGGCAGCTATTCCTCAACGATGGATGCCAAGCGCTTTGCGGAGACGGGCTTTGACCCCGACAATCCGGAAATCGCGCGGCTCAATCATTTCGTGCAGAAGATTTTGCACTATCCCCGTCATTTGTCGCAGCATGTCGGCGGCTTCGTGCTGACTGAGGACCGGCTGGATGAAACCGTGCCCATCCTCAATGCCGCGATGGAGGACCGCACCTTCATTGAATGGGACAAGGACGATATCGACGCGCTGGGCCTGATGAAGGTCGATGTGCTCGCGCTCGGCATGCTGACCTGCATCAAAAAGGCGTTCGACATGATCGAGGATCTGCGCACGGACGCGGGACCGCCGCTCACCCTCTCCAACATCCCGGACAGCGATGAAGACGTGTTCGATATGCTGTGCAAGGGCGACAGCGTCGGCGTGTTTCAGGTGGAAAGCCGCGCGCAGATGAACATGCTACCCCGGATGCGGCCGCGCAATTTCTATGATCTCGCCATTCAGGTCGCCATCGTCCGCCCCGGCCCCATTCAGGGCGACATGGTCCACCCCTATCTCCGGCGGCGGCAGGGGCGCGAGAAGGTCGACTTCCCCTCGCCCGCCCCGCCGCATGACCCGCAGGAACTGCACGATGTGCTCGGCAAAACGTTGGGCGTGCCGCTGTTTCAGGAACAGGCGATGAAGCTCGCCATTGTCGCGGCGGAATTCACCCCGTCTGAGGCGAACCAGCTGCGCCGCGCGATGGCGACCTTCCGAAACCTCGGCATGATCGATGCCTTTCGCGACAAGCTGGTCGGCGGCATGGTGCGGCGCGGCTATGAGCAGGACTTTGCCGAGCGCTGCTTCAAACAGATTGAGGGCTTCGGCTCTTATGGTTTCCCGGAAAGCCACGCGATTGCCTTTGCCCGGCTCGTCTGGGTCTCTTCCTGGATCAAGCACCATTACCCCGCGGTGTTCGCAGCGGCTCTCCTCAATTCGCAGCCCATGGGGTTCTACGCGCCCGCGCAGATCGTCCGCGATGCGCGCGAACATGAGGTGGAGGTGCTGCCCATCGATGTGAACGAGAGCACGTGGAACAATGCCGTGGTCCGCACAGAGAAGGCCGCGCTTTCGGTGCGGCTCGGCATGCGGCAGATGTCGGGCTTTCGCGAAGACTGGGCCGATGCCATCGCCGCCCGCCGCCCCTTTGCCTCGGTGGAAGATCTGGCGCGCAAGGCAGTGTTGCCATCGCGCGCCTTGAAGCTGCTCGCCGATGCCGATGCCTTTCGCTCGATCGCGCTCGATAGGCGCGAGGCTTTGTGGGATGTGCGCCGCACGCCCAGCGATGAGCTGCCCCTGTTCGCCGCCGCCCGCGCGCGGGAATTGGGCGCGGAGGAAGATATGGCGCTGCCCACCATGCATCTGGGCGAGCATGTCGTCGCAGATTACCAGACGATCCGCCTCTCGCTCAAAACGCATCCGATGGCGCTGCTCCGCCCCGTCTTCCGCGCAGAGCGTGTGCTGTCCTGTGCGGAGCTGATGCTCGCCAAGGCCGGCGCGCGGGTGGCGGTCGCGGGCTTTGTCCTCGTCCGGCAGCGGCCCGGCAATGGCAAGGCGATCTTCGTCACGCTGGAGGATGAAAGCGGCGTCGCCAACATCATCATGTGGGCCCGCACCTTTGAGACGCAGCGCCGCGCCGTCATGGCCGCCCGCCTGATGCAGGTGACAGGCGAGGTGCAGCGCAGCCCCGAAGGCATCGTCCACCTGATGGCCCACCGCATCACGGAACGGAACGCAGAGATTGAGCGCCTGTCCGACCAGCGGCGCCTAGACCCCCAACTCAGCCGCGCCGACGAATTCGCCCACCCTCAACATCCACGGGTGCGGCACCCAAGGGATGTGCGGATATTTCCGAAATCACGGGATTTTCATTGAGGGAGGTGGGGTGGAACATCGCCTTCCACACCCGCGTCGCCCCGTGCTTGACACGGGGCTTGGCTAAGCGCCGTCCGGTTTCGGTCCCCCGCGCTCGCTGGATACCGCTGCTCCCGCAGGCACAGCCATTCAGGCAACATGCAAACGGGGCTGTACGAGAAAAGCCAAGCCCCGTGTCAAGCACGGGGCGACGGGGAGGATTGTGGGGTTAGGTGCCGAGATAGAAGCCTCAGCCGCCCCTCACTCAGCAACGCGTTCCTCTCCACCGACCCCAGCCTCCGACCTTGCCCACCAATAAATCGGCAGCCCGGCGATCATCAGCAGGAAGCTGTACCCGCTCGCCTCCAGCCCCGCGCCCCAGAGGGACCAGATGCCGAAGAGCAGCCCCGCGACCGCTGCGGGCACGGCGATCCGTCGTTTGAGCGCAACGACCGCGCAGGCGAGGTAGAGCCAGAGCGTCACGGCGGTCGTCAGCAGTGCCATGAAGGTGAAGAGGCCACCCATCGTCCGGCTGCTATTGGCGAGCACCAGCACACTGGCGAGGATGCTCGCGATGATCAGCGCACGCACGGGCACGCCGTTCTTCGCCGTGCCGCCGAACCAGCGCGGCATCAGGCGACGTTGGGCCATTTCATAGGGGACTTCGCCCTGCACCAGCACCCAGCCATTGACCGCGCCGACCGCACTGATCGCGGCGAAGAGCGCGACGAAGGCCGCAGGGCCGGGGGACCAGAAGGTCGACACAAACAGTTCAAACGGCGCATTGGATTTGGCCACCTGATCGGCGGGCAGCATCAGTGCGATGCCCGAACAGACGATGAAGTAGAACACCCCGCACAAAAGCGCGCCAAGGAAGGTCGCGCGCGGCACATTGCGCGCCGGGTTTTCGATCTTGCCAGAGGCTGCACAGGCGGCTTCAAACCCGACCATGGCCCATAAGGTGATGGCGGCCGCCTGATTGATGCCGGAGAGCGAGAGCGTTTCCGGCGCGAACGGCTTGATCGCCGCCCCGCCTTCGCGGCCCAAAACGACGAAGATGAGGGCCGCAACCACGATGAGCGGCGTGAGTTTCAGCACCGTTGTCAGCACCTGAAAGCCGCCCGCAGATCGCGTGCCCATCAAGTTGACGAGCGTGACCGCCCAGATGACGCCGGCCGCAGACAGCGAGGGGTGTTCGCCCAAGATCGGCAGGAAACTGGACGCGTAAGAGACTGCGCCGATGGAGATCGTCGCCGTGCCCGCCCAGACCGAGACCCAGAAGCTGAACCCAATGAGGAAGCCTGCGACGGGGCCGAAGCTGCGCTCCACCAGCTCTGCCGGACCAATCGGGCCGTCTGCTGCCGCCGTCAGCCGTGCGAGGACATGGGCAAGGCACAGGGCGCCTGCGATGGTGACGATCCAGCCAAAGACGGCGTTCCAGCCAAAGGGCGCGAGGCTGGCGGGCAGCAGGAACACGCCCGAGCCAATCATATTGCCGATGACGAGTGCGACCGTCATCCACAGGCCGAGCTTGCGGACCTCAACGCGCGACGGCGGCGCCGTGGCGGTGGATGCGGAAGATGTCATCGCGGCAGGTCTGCCTGATGACGCCCCCTCCCGCAAGCGGAAGGGGGTACATCAATTATCAGAACTTGCGGGCGAGCTTTACGCCGATGACCCGCGGGCGGATGACCGTGTCATAGAACACACCGCCCGAAGCCGTGGCACCGCCTGCGTCGCCGCAGATGGATTCATTGCACTGCAGGCCCGTATTAACGATCCCGGCGGAATTCAGCAGGTTCGTCGCAAAGACTTCCGCTGTCCACAGATCTTTCTTGGCGCCAAAGCTGACGTCCACCGTGGTGTAGGCCTTCAGATCGCCCTTGATCGCGCCTTCGACGAGACGAAGGTCGCTCTTGCGGTCGCTGGTGTGGTTGGCTGCAGCCTGCACATGCCCGTCCCAGCCCATCAGCGGGAACTCATACCGCGCGATGGCGTTGCCCTTCAGCTTCGGCGTAACCGGCAGGCGCGATCCTGACGGGGCGAGGAGCGCGTTCACCTGAGCTTGCGGTCCGGGGATCGTGCAATCGAACGATGCATTGGCGATTTTGCAGAAATCACGCTTGGTTTTTGCATCATTATAGCTGGCACCCAGGGTCAACGAGAACCCGGCATGGCGATAGCCAAAGTCCATTTCGACGCCGCGGATACGCGCGACGCCGGCATTGCGGACTTCAGACAGACCGTTGGCCCCAAGGAAGGACAGCTGGATGTCATTCCAATCAAGCTGATAGACCGCACCGTTAAAGCGCATCCGGCCAAAGCTGGTTTTCCAACCCAGTTCGTAATTGTCGATTTGGTCACCGTTGTAAGGCGGCAACGTACCGCGACGGTTAACGCCGCCCGGGCGGAAGCCCTTCGACCAAGTTGCGTAAACCAACGCATCGTCGTTGAACTTATAGGTTGCGTTCAACTTATGGATGAAGCCTGTGTCCGACGTTGTCTTGTCCACGTTCGTGCAGGGGCTGCCCGGAACGAGGATCGGCACTGGCGTGCCCGCCGGGTTGGCACGGCGCGTCGTGCCGTCGGTGTTGAGGCATGCAGCTTCGCCGGTCTTGCTCGAATATCCACCCGAGAAACCGAAGAAGCCCTGTAGCGAGTTCTTATAGTGATAGACGCGCGCACCACCGGTGAGCGTCAGCTTGTCGGTCACATCAAAGGACACTTCACCGAACGCCGCCTGATCGCGGTCAACGCGCTGCTGCTGGGTCAACCAGATGTTGCTGGCCGTGCCGGTGACGGTGATGGAATCAGCGATATTATCGATGATGTAATTCTGTTCGATATTGTGCGACTGGCGCTGCCAGAACAGACCCGCAATGACACGCAGGCGCTTATCCGATGGCGAAGAAACGCGGAATTCCTGAAAGTATTTTTTATACTTGTCCTTGCCGACAATATATTGGTTCGGGCTGACATAAGCGCCGTTATTGTCATAGAAGAACGCGCCGTAACCCGAGATCGCGTCGTAGAAATAGGAATAGTCCGAATAGTCGGATTCAACCTTATCGCGACGGCTGAGGAAGCCGTTGGCGTAGGTCAGGTCCCAGTTGCCGAGCTTGCCCTGAATGGTCAGGCCCGCATTCCACCACTTATCGGTCGACCCTTCGGGATTGTACTGGGTGGTCTGATACTTGAGCCCACGCTCCTGCGAATAGCTGCCGCTGGTTTTCTGGATCTGGCCCATGACGGACGGTGTGATCGTCCAATTGTCATCAAGGTCGATCCCAAGGGCGACGCGGCCACCATAGGTTTCAGCGTCGTTATAGTTCTTTTCAACAAGCGCCGCATTGTTGGCGACCACGCCTGAGGTCGGGTAGGTGCGGGTGCCGGCGACATTGTCGATATAGCCGCCATCACGGCGATACCAACCGACGGCACGGACCGCGATGTTCTCGCTGATAGGCGCGTTGATGAAGCCTTCAACCGTGCCACCAATGTCGCCGCTGGAGACACTGTTCAGCTCGGTGCTGAGTTCGCCGTAAAAGCCCTTGGTGTCGGGCTTGTTGGTAACGAGCTTGATCGTGCCAGCCATGGAGCTGGCACCGTAGAGCGTGCCCTGCGGACCTGCGAGCGCTTCCACGCGCGCGATGTCGTACACATGGATATCGAGCGCGCCCTGAATGGTCGTGATCGGCTGTTCATCCAGATACATGCCAACGGTCGGCTGCGAGGTGGAGTGGTTCGCGTTCTCGCCCGAGGCGACGGCGCGGAAATAGACCTGGCTGAAACCCGGGCCTGCAGACTGGATCGTCACCGAAGGCAAGAACTTCACATAATCCGCGAATTCCTGAACCTGAAGCTGGTCGAGCTTTTCCGTGCCGATTGCCTGAATGGAAAGCGGCACGCTCTGCAGCGAGGCGTCACGCTTGAGCGCCGTGACGATGATGTCATCGTTCGAATCTTCGGCGGCTTCCTGCGCGATGGCCATAGCGGGCATCAACATGCTGCTGCCCAGCAGCGCGACCAAAGCGGCGCGGCGCGTGCGTTGAACGGTCATTAAGGCACTCCCTGAATATCTTATATCAGATTCAGAATGTGCTGTTGGGGAGTCGCGGTCAATGTTTTGGCGACGATTTGGTCACTATCGGCACAGTGTATTGCATAAATGCAACACCTATAAAAATGTCGCTGGGACCGCAGGATAGGACGAAAGAACGGGTCCCAATGCGGCTTTCAGCGGGCCGAGATAGGGCTCAAACGCCAGCCACTGCTCCGTTCCCTCTTTAAAGATCGGACGGCGCACCTGTTCCGAACTCGCGGTGCGCACCGCACGGTCATTTTCCCAAAAGCGCAGGCAACTTTCTTCAAAGGGCAGGCCGAGCGCATCGAGCAACCGGCGGATCTCCCGTTCGCTGTCATCGACCATATCTTCATGGAACATGCGCACGACGCGGCCCGGAAGAGCGCGGTCGATATGCGCCATAAACTCTACATAATCGGCATAATAATGCCCGATATCGGTCTGGCTGTAGGTAAAGCCCTGCCCCCGTGCGAAATGCTGTTTGAAGTTAGAAAAGCAGCACGCCATCGGATGTCTGCGCGCATCGATGATCTTCGCATTGGGCAGGATCAGGTGAATGAGCCCGACATGCAGCCAGTTGTTGGGCAGCTTGTCGATGAAGAAGGGCTTATCCGATTTGCGCTGGATGCGGGTGCGCTCAAGGAACGTCTCGCCCATCCGCTTCAGATCATCCGGCGACGCATTGGCAAGCTTTTCCGGCCAATGATCAATGCTGCCCAATTGTCCGGCGATATGCGGGATGTCGGGCAGTTCCATCGTGCCTTCGACAAGGGAATGGCTGGACAAAATCTGTTCCAGCAACGTCGATCCGGCCCGTGGCAGGCCGAGGATGAAGACAGGGTCTGCCGCGTCACAGCCCTGTCCTGCACGCTGAGCAAAGAACGCGGGCGTGAACAATGCCTTGGCGACCTCGACATGGCGCGTGACATTGCGTTCATGGCTTTCCAGTTCCGCCGCGCGCAGGCGATTGCCTTCATCATAATGGTGGAAGGACGCGGCGGCTTCCTTGCGGTCCTCCAAGGCCTTGCCGAGCGCGAAATGGAGGTGGAAGCGGTCTTCGGTGGAAATGTCGGAACGGGCCAGCCCCGCCTCCATCAGCGCAATATCGGCATCGTCGAACCGCACCGTCTTCAAATTGGCAAGGCTCCACCAGACTTCGCCAAGGGCCGGCGAAACATCGAGCGCGCGACGATATGCAGCAACGCTTTCCGCCTGCTGGCCGACGGTCTTCAGCAAATGGCCGTACGACATCCAGATCTTAGGCTGGCCGGGGAAGCGTTCCAGCACGGAACCATAGAGTTCGATGGCTTCTTGATAGTCGCCAAGTCGACCCTTGGCCGCGGCCTTCAGGCTATCATGCGTCACATCGTCAGGGTCGAGCGTGGACAGCGTCTCCAACTCAGCGATTGCCTCATCCGCACGGTTTTGGCGATATAGGACAATGGCCAGATTGGACCGCGCGGGAATGAAGTTGGGCGCCAGTTCCACCGCCCGACGCAGCAGCGCTTCCGCATCCTTCAGGCGGCCGATGCGGCCTGCCAGTTCCGCCATCATGCGGATGGCGGCCACGTCAAACGGGTCCGCCTTCAAATGCTGGCGGAGCAGCGGCTCTGCATCATGCAAGCGGTTCTCGTTGAGCGCGACAGCGGCTTCCAGCAGCACGGGATTGCGCATCTGGCGGGAGAAATCGGGCTGGGGAATGGGTGTGGCCATGGGTTACATCCGTTCCGCTTGGACGACGGCGTCCGCCGCACGCAGCGCCGCCAAAATACGCGTCAGATGCTGCAGATCACGAACTTCCAGATCCACAACAAATGTGTGGAAGCTCGCATCTCGGTTTTCCATGCGCAGGTTGAGGATATTGGCTTCATTCTGCCCGAAGATGCCCGCGACAACGGCGAGCGACCCGGGCTGGTTGCGCACGATGATGTTGAGGCGCGCCGTGCCGCCGTCCGATCCATCCCCCCAGGCCAGATCGAGCCAATCGGCATCCACGCCATCGGCAAGCTTCGGGCAATCAATCGTGTGCACCTCAATCGCTTCATCTGGGCGTCTGAGGCCGACAATCCGGTCGCCGGGGACGGGGCGGCAACATTCTGCCAGATCAAAGGCGACACCGGGGCGAAGCCCTCGAATGGAGATGGCCTGACGCTGGCCCGGCAGTTTGCCATTGGCCTTTGCGGCCGAGCCGGGCATGAGCGCATCCATCAGCTGGGCGTCGGTCACGGACTGGCGCGCAATGGCCGTCATCAGCCCGTCTTCATCCTTGACCTTCAAGCGCTTGATGGCCTCTGCCATCGCGGTCTTGCCAAGCTTGCCCAGAAGCCGCGCCGCAATCTCATCATAGATGCTCTGGCCCAGCGCGATCAGTTCATCTTCTTCCTTGTTGCGCACGAAGCGGCGGATCGCCGCACGTGCCTTTCCGGTCACGGCAAAACCGAGCCAGACGGGCTGCGGCTCCTGCGCCTTGGATTTCAGAATTTCGACCTGATCGCCATTTTCAATGGCTGTCCGCAGCGGCACGACGCGGCCGTTGATCTTGGCGCCAACAGATGTGTCGCCCAAGGTCGTGTGGATGGCATAAGCGAAGTCAACCGGCGTCGCGCCCTTGGGCAGCTGAATGAGTTCACCCTTGGGTGTAAACGCGAAGATGCGGTCCTGATACATTGCCATGCGCGTATGCTCGAGCAGCTCTTCCGGGCTTTCGGCATGATCAAGGATTTCAACGAGGTCCTGTATCCACGCGGTCTGGGATACAGGCTGCGCAACGCCCGCTTTATAAGCCCAATGCGCGGCATAGCCATATTCAGCCTGCGCGTGCATTTCCCGGCTGCGGATCTGGATTTCGATACGCACCTTTTCATTGTGGATGACCGACGTGTGGAGTGAGCGATATCCGTTGCGCTTCGGGGTGGAGATGTAATCCTTGAAGCGCCCCGGCACCATCGGCCAGCGGCGGTGGATCAGGCCCAGCGCATTGTAGCAGGCTTCGGTATCCGGCACGATGGCGCGAAAGGCCATCACGTCCGACAATTGTTCAAAGCTGATATGGCGTTCGGCCATCTTGCGCCAGATGGAATAGGGATGCTTTTCGCGGCCGCTGACATCCGCCTCAATCCCCGCGCGCGACAGCAACAACTTCATGCCGGAACTGATCCGCGCGATCCGGTCTCCGCCGCCTTCCTGCAGCTGTTCCAGCCGCTTGGTGATCGACGCATAAGCCTCGGGCTCAAGCTCCCGGAAGGAGAGCGTCTGCATCTCCTTCATGAACTCATACATGCCGATGCGCTCGGCAAGCGGCGCATAGATATCCATCGTCTCGCGCGCGATCCGCCGACGCTTCTCCTCGCTCTTGATGAAGTGCAGCGTGCGCATATTGTGTAGCCGGTCAGCAAGCTTCACCAAAAGCACGCGGATGTCATCCGACATGGCGAGCAGGAATTTGCGGAGGTTCTCGGCCGCCCGCTCATTCTCAGTCAGCGCTTCGATCTTGGACAGCTTGGTAACGCCGTCCACGAGCCGCGCGACATTGGCGCCGAACAGCTTTTCGATCTGTTCCGCTGTGGCGAGCGTGTCCTCAATCGTGTCATGCAGGATGGCAGTGGCGATTGTCTCGGCATCCAGCTTCAGATCGGTCAGCAGGCCTGCGACCTCAATCGGGTGGCTGAAATAAGGGTCGCCCGACGCACGCATCTGCGTTCCATGCGCCTTCATGGAGAACACATAGGCCTTGTTCAGCAGATCCTCATCTGCATCCGGGTCGTAACCCTTTACCTTTTCAACAAGTTCGTACTGTCGCAACATCCCCCTAATGTGGCGGACGGCAACGGGTTTGCGCAAGGGGAAAGGGGACCTTTTCCGCAAACAGGCTTGGATTGTAGGCGTAAATCCCGGCATTGCGCGCCAGGAGTCTCCGGTCTAGGGCACGAAAAAATTCGTCATAAGGGGACCCTGAATGACCAGCCAATTCACTCCGGTCATTTCCGCAACCGGACTGTACACGCCGCCCGACAGCATCTCGAATGAAGAGCTGGTCGCCAGCTTCAACGCCTATGTCGACCGCTTCAATACAGAACATGCAGACGCCATTGCGCGCGGAGACACAGAAGCTTTGCAGCCAAGCTCGGTTGAGTTCATCGAGAAGGCGAGTGGCATCAAATCCCGCCATGTTGTCTCCAAGGCGCCGATCCTTGACCCCGATGTCATGTGCCCGCGCATCCCGGAACGGTCGAATGAAGAACTGTCGATCCTTGCTGAAATGGGCGTTGCGGCTGCCCGCGAAGCGCTAGCCCGCGCTGGACGCGATGCGGCTGATGTGGACGCCGTGCTATGTGCCTGCTCCAATCTCCAACGTGCTTATCCGGCGGTTGCTGTGGAAATTCAGGATGCGCTCGGCATTCAGGGTTTCGGCTTTGACATGAACGTCGCCTGTTCGTCAGCGACCTTTGGCATTCAAACGGCAGCCGACTTCATCCGCGCGGGCAATGCCCGGTCGGTGCTCGTCGTGAACCCGGAAATCTGTTCCGGCCACCTCAACTGGCGCGACCGCGACAGCCACTTCATCTTCGGCGATGTGGCCACCGCCATCCTCGTTGAGGAAAAGTCGATGGCACCGGCGGGCCATTGGGACATCCTCGGCACCAAGTTGAAGACCCAATTCTCCAACAACATCCGCAACAATTTCGGCTTCCTCAACCGCGCGGCCCCGGAAGCGCGCGACGCACGCGACAAGCTGTTTGTTCAGGAAGGGCGCAAAGTCTTTAAGGAAGTCGTGCCGATGGTGGCGGACCTCATCCTCCAGCAACTCGAGCGGCTGTCACTGGCACCGGAGCAGCTGCGCCGGATGTGGCTGCATCAAGCCAATGCCGGCATGAACCGGCTCATTGCATCACGCGTTCTGGGCCATGAGGCCGAGCCAGATGAAAGCCCGACCGTGCTGGACACTTATGCGAATACGTCTTCGGCGGGATCGGTCATCGCATTCCACAAACATAGCCAAGATCTGGCCGCGGGCGATGTGGGGCTGATCTGTTCTTTCGGCGCCGGATATTCGGTGGGCACCGTCTTTGTCCGTAAAGCCGCTTGATCGCGCGCGTCGCAGCCCCCAGATAGAGACTATGCTGATAGAAACCGAAACCACTCCGAATCCGTCGACGCTTAAGTTCCTGCCCGGTCGCGCGGTCATGAGCGCGGGCACCCGTGACTTTGCCTCGCCCGAAGAGGCGGAAGCCTCCCCGCTTGCAGAAGCGCTGTTCACATTGGGCGATGTGGAAGGTGTGTTCTTCGGACGCGACTTCATTTCGGTCACCGCAGGGCCGGGCACATCATGGGCGCATCTGAAGCCCGATGTGCTGTCGATCCTGCTCGACCATTTCTCCGCGAACATGCCGCTGTTCAAGCCGGCGTCCGCCAGCTTCAGCGTG
Source organism: uncultured Sphingomonadales bacterium (assembly GCA_903839675.1). Taxonomy (GTDB): domain Bacteria; phylum Pseudomonadota; class Alphaproteobacteria; order Sphingomonadales; family Sphingomonadaceae; genus Aquisediminimonas. Next base: position 24,777 of record CAIMDB010000002.1, on the reverse strand, counting down.
CCTGCCGAAGCGTCTCAGTTTCAGGATGATCCGGCAGATGAAGACGTGATCGTCCAGATTAAAGAACTGATCGAGACGCGCATCCGCCCCGCCGTTGCCAATGACGGCGGCGACATCGTTTATCGCGGGTTTGAAAAGGGCGTGGTTTATCTGAAGATGCAGGGCGCCTGTGCCGGCTGCCCATCGTCAACCGCGACACTGAAAAACGGCATTGAGCAGTTGTTGAAACACTATGTGCCCGAAGTAACAGAAGTCCTCGCGATTTAATCTCATCCTCAAAAGACAGGACACGACCCATGGCCCAGCCTCTCAACGACGCGGCGCTCGATCAGCTGTTCCGCACCGCACGCACCTATAATGGCTATCTCGACAAAGCCGTTTCGACCGAGCAGCTGGATGCCATTTGGGAGCTGATGAAGTACGGCCCAACCTCGGCCAATTGCCTGCCCGCGCGCCTCATCTGGTGCGTGAGCCAAGAAGCCAAGGAAAAGCTCGCCGCACTGACCATGCCCTCCAATGGCGAAAAAATCCTGAGCGCGCCTGTCTCTGTCATCATCGGTATGGACATGGAGTTTTATGAGCAGCTGCCCGAACTCTTCCCGCATGCAGATGCGCGGAGCTGGTTTGCCGGCAATGACGCGATGATCCAGTCCACCGCGTTTCGCAATTCGACGCTTCAAGGCGCCTATTTCATGCTGGCGGCCCGCGCACTTGGCCTCGACACCGGACCGATGTCCGGCTTTTCGAACGACGCCGTGGATGCCGCCTTCTTTGCGGGCACCAAAGTGAAGTCCAACTTCATTTCGACGCTCGGCTATGGGGACCCGGCGTCCATCTTTGATCGTTCCCCCCGCCCCGGCTTTGACCGGTTCAACACGGTCGTCTGACACGCGCATGATCCTCGTCATCGAGACGGCAACGACGGCCTGCTCGGTGGCTCTGATCGAGGGCAACCGCGTGGTCGCCCACGTCCAGGAAGATGTGGCGCGGGGCCATGCCGAACGGCTCGTCCCGATGATCGCAGAACTTCCGGGCGGCGGGCGCGCGGACTCAATTTTGGTCAACAGTGGACCCGGCAGCTTTACGGGTGTCCGCGTCGGGCTGGCCGCGGCCAAAGCGCTGGGGCTAGCATGGGGCGTGCCTGTTTCCGGCTATTCAACCCACGCCCTGTTGGCCGCGACCCTTTTTGAACAACGCCCCGAGGCGACCGAAGCGGTGATCGCGATTGAAGGCGGGCATGGCGAAGTCTTCGTCCACAGCTTTGCAAATCACCCCCTGCGTGCGCTCAATGAGCTTCAGTCATTGCTGCCTGAGGCCGTCCCGCATCACCCGCTTGTCGCGGGGTCTGCTGCCGCCCGTCTCGATGCGGGAGAAGCTGTCACCATCGGGCCTGATGCCCGCAAAGCCTGCCTACTGCCCGAAGACTTACGACAAAGACCCGCCTCTGCACTTTACGGTCGGGCGCCGGATGCTAAACCGAATCCGTGAGTGCGTTGATCGATATTGCCCCGGGGGACTTCCGTTGCGTGGCAGACATTATGCCCGTGATGGACGCCGCCTTTGACCCCGCCTTTGGCGAGGCCTGGAATTCCGGCCAATGCCTTGGAATGTTGAGCATAACTGGATCTGAATTACTGGTTGCACGCCGCAACGGAACTATTGTCGGCTTTGCGCTTTACCGCACAGTATTTGAAGAATCTGAACTGCTTCTGATTGCGACACATCCAGACGTGCAACGTTTGGGTGTCGGGTCGAGCCTTGCAAAAGCTGTTATTAATCAAGCCTCAAACAGAGGGGTCAAAATGGTCTTTCTCGAAGTCCGGCAAGGCAATCCGGCGCTCGCACTTTACTTGCGTGTCGGTTTTCTACAAGTCGGACAGCGGGAAAACTACTATCGCGGCAAGTCTGGCGATTATTTCAACGCATTAACTTTGCGCTATGAAATTACGTCTTGAATATTTATTGACTGGTTTGTTATACCCATGATGGTCGATAATGTTTTTGCAATTGCTGAGTAGACACGTCTCAAGACGGATACCCAGTTTCCAGAAAGTGAGAGATAAATGACCGAAGCTACTGATCTCAAGGAAACGCTGATCACATTGACGGCAGACATTGTCGCCGCGCATGTTAGCAACAATTCTGTCGCCGTGTCCGACCTTCCCCATCTGATTTCGAACGTCCACGGTGCGCTTGCTGCACTTGGCGGTCCAGTCGCACCGGTGGAAACAAAGCTGGAACCAGCTGTCTCCATCCGTTCTTCGATTAAGCCTGACTTTATTGTCTGCCTTGAAGATGGCAAGAAGCTGAAGATGCTCAAGCGTCACCTGATGACGCACTATGGCATGACGCCGGATGACTATCGCGCCAAATGGGGTCTTCCCAAGGATTACCCGATGGTTGCACCAAACTATGCCGAACAGCGCCGCACGCTTGCTGTGAAGATCGGCCTCGGTCGTAAGCCGGGCGCACGCGTGAAGAAGAAATAACTCTTCTTTCCGTAAGACGAATTGGGGGCTAGAAGGCAGGAGATGATCCCGCTTTCTGGCCCCGAGTTTTATTGATGCACCGACATATCGATATAGAAGCGCTGTGCCAGGAAAAGGGCTTGCGCATTACCGATCAACGGCGCGTGATCGCCAAGGTCCTGTCCGAAGCGGCAGACCATCCGGATGTAGAGGCCGTGCACGAACGGGCATCAGCCATTGATCCTGGCATTTCCATTGCCACGGTTTACCGTACGGTCCGCCTGTTTGAAGAAGCCGGCATTTTGGAACGGCATGACTTCGGCGATGGCCGGTCACGCTATGAAGCCGCTGCCGAAGCGCATCATGACCATTTGATTGACGTTGAAACCGGCCGCGTCATCGAATTCGTCGATCCAGAACTGGAAGCCCTGCAGAAGGTCATTGCCGAACGGCTCGGCTTCCGCCTCGTTGACCACCGCATGGAACTCTATGGCGTCGCGCTCGATCGCAAGAGCTGACATCGCTCCTCTGCGGGCATGGTTGCGGATCGGGGCGATTGCCCTCGTCCTTGCTTTCATCATCCTGCCGCATCTGCTGTGGCGGCTCTTTGATCGTCGATCTCCAATTGCCGGTCTGTTTCTTGGAATAGCAGCGAAGATCGCCGGGGCCGATGTCCGCGTGAGCGGGCAGCCCATCCGTCGCAATGTCCTCTACATTGCCAATCATGTCAGTTGGCTCGATATTCTGACATTGGGTGGCCGGACGCGTTGTGCCTTTGTCGCAAGGGCGGACATGAAGCCTTGGCTGCTGATCGGTTGGCTGGCGACGAGCAACAACACCATCTATGTCGAGCGGGAAAGTCGGCAGAAGGCCCATCATCAGGCGACGGCCTTGCAGTCGGCGCTGACCTCCGGCCAACCCGTCACTCTGTTCCCCGAAGGCACGACCAATGACGGGCGCCAGTTGTTGCCATTCCGCTCGTCCCTGATCGCGGCCGTCACACCAGCGCCCGAACAGATCTCAATACAGCCGGTCGCCATCGATTATGGCAGCGTCGCCCCGGAGATCGCTTGGGTGGGGGACGAGTCCTTCGGTGCCAATGCCCTGCGCGTTTTGGGTCGGCGGGGGCGCTTCCCCGTTACTCTCCATTTCCTGGAGCCGCTGTCCCACGCTGATTTTGCCGACCGCAAAGCAATTGCTGCGCACAGCCGCGCCGAGATTGCGGCTGCACTGGGTGTCAGCTAGGGCCGCCGCATGACTCGCCCCGCCCCCAAAACATTCCACGTCAAATCCTTCGGTTGCCAGATGAACGTCTATGACGGGGAGCGGATGACCGAAATGCTGGGCGCAGAAGGCATGGTCGCCACCCCTGAGGCGGAGGCGGATCTCGTCGTCTTCAACACCTGCCACATCCGCGAGCGCGCCGCCGAAAGGGTCTATTCCGAAATTGGGCGCCAGCGCCGGGAGGACGGCACCCGTCCCATGATCGCGATGGCCGGTTGCGTCGCGCAGGCCGAGGGGACCGAAGTGACCCGCCGGACCAAGGACGTCGACATTGTCGTCGGCCCCCAGGCCTATCATGCGCTGCCCCAGATGATCGAACGCGCAACGCGCGGGGAACGCGTGCACGATCTTGATCTGCCGGGGCTGGAAAAGTTCGGCAAGCTGCCTGTCCGTAAACGCACCGGCGCGTCCGCTTTCCTGACGGTGCAGGAAGGGTGCGACAAGTTCTGCACCTATTGCGTCGTGCCCTATACCCGCGGCGGAGAAATCAGCCGCAGCTTTGAGGCGATTGTCGATGAGGCCAAAGCCTTGGTCGACGGCGGCGCCAAGGAAATCACGCTGCTGGGCCAGAACGTCAACGCATGGTCCGAAGGCCCCAATGGTCTGGATCATTTGATCCGCGCGCTCGACAAGATCAGCGGTCTTGAGCGTATCCGCTATATGACCAGCCACCCCAACGACATGACCGAAGGCCTGATCCAGGCGCACGCCGATGTCGAAAAGCTGATGCCGTTCCTGCACCTGCCCGTGCAATCGGGCAGCGACCGCATTTTGAAGGCGATGAACCGCAAGCACACAGCAGCCTCTTATCTGGCCATCATGGACCGCGTCCGCGCCGTGCGGCCCGACATTGCTGTGTCTGGAGACTTCATCGTCGGCTTTCCCGGAGAGACAGAAGCGGAGTTTGAAGAGACGCTCAATATCATCCGCGCGACCAACTATGCGCTGGCGTTCAGCTTTAAATACTCCTCCCGCCCCGGCACACCTGCGGCCACCATGGACGGTCATATCGCGCCCGAAATCATGGATGATCGCCTCGAGCGATTGCAGGCGCTGCTCAACCAACAGCAGCTCGCATTCAACGAAGCGAGCGTCGGTCAACGGGTGAAGGTGTTGCTGGAACGCAACGGAAAATTGCCGGGCCAAAAAATCGGTAAAACACCCTGGTTGCAGTCAGTTCATGTCATGACCGATGCACAAATCGGTGATATGGTTGATGTTAATCTGGTTTCTGCGGGGCCAAATAGCCTTGCAGGGTCTCTTGCCGACAAGGAGCTGAATGTCGCGTAAACCCCAACCCGCCCAATCGGGCGACAAAGCCCGTCTCGAAGTCATCTTCGATAAACCGCAGCTTCTTGGCCAGGTTTTCGGGCAATATGACCAGAATCTGGTCGCCATCGAAAATGCACTCGGGGTGTATATCGCGGCACGCGGTAACAAGCTGCAGATTGAGGGGGAGGCAGAATCCATTGCGCGGGCGCGTGATGTGCTGACCGGCCTCTACAACCGCATCGTCCATGGGCAGGAGATCGACGCAGGCACTGTGTCGGGTATCATTTCCATGTCGGCCGAACCAACGCTTGAAGGCATCATCAAGAATGATGCCACCGACGTGCCGCCGGTCATGATCCGGACGCGCAAGAAAACCATCGTGCCGCGCTCGGCCACGCAGATCCGCTATATGGAAGATCTCGTCCGAAACGACATCATCTTCGCGCTTGGACCGGCAGGGACGGGCAAGACCTATTTGGCCGTCGCCCAGGCCGTATCGCAGCTCATCACCGGATCGGTGGACCGGCTCATCCTCTCACGCCCGGCTGTAGAAGCGGGTGAGCGACTGGGCTTTCTGCCCGGCGACATGAAAGAAAAAGTCGACCCCTATCTGCGGCCACTTTACGATGCGCTGTACGACACGTTGCCTGCTGAACAGGTTGAGCGCCGCATCGGTTCTGGCGAAATCGAAATCGCGCCTATCGCCTTCATGCGCGGACGGACGCTGGCGGAAAGCTTCATCATCCTTGATGAAGCCCAGAACACGACGCCCAACCAGATGAAGATGTTTCTGACGCGGTTCGGCATGAACAGCCGCATGGTCATTTGCGGGGATCCACGACAAGTCGACTTGCCGGACCCCAGCAAGTCAGGCCTTGCCGATGCGGTGAACCGTCTGGAGGGCGTGGACGGTGTTGCCGTTGTCCGCTTCAACGCCGCCGACGTTGTGCGTCACCCGATCGTCGGGCGGATCGTCGAAGCCTATGAAGGGCCAGACAGCGCACCGCGATGATTGAAGCGGCCATCATTGATGAAGGCTGGGACGAAGGCACTGACTGGGAAACGCTTGGTCAGACGGCGGTTTCTTGGGCCATTTCACGCACCCCCTTTGGCGGGCTCGCTCGCTCCGACACGCCTGTCGAAATCGCCATCCGGCTGACAAGCGACAACGAAGTTCATGCCCTTAACCGGCAATATCGGGACAAGGACAAGCCGACCAATGTTCTGTCCTTCCCGATGTACGCGCCGGAAGAGTTGCTGACACTCGAGGATGAGCGCCTGCCGGAAATCATGCTGGGCGATATCGTGCTGGCGCGGGAAACCTGTTTGCGCGAGGCGACGGAAAAGGATCTGCCCGTCGCGACCCATGCAACGCACCTGATTGTACACGGTGTTTTGCATCTGCTGGGCTATGACCATATAGACGATGAAGATGCCGAAAACATGGAGGCATTGGAGCGTCGCATCATGGCCGATCTTGGCCATGACGACCCCTATGGAGACTGAAAAACAACCGTCATGACGGAGGATGCCAGTAGCAGCCGATCTTGGTTCCAAAACCTGAGATCAATGGTCTTCCGCAGCGAACCATCGCTGCGTGATCAGATTGAAGACGCAATTGAAGATGCAGAAGACGGCTCGGCACCTGCCCATGGCGATCTTTCCGCCATTGAGCGTGAGATGCTGCGCAACCTGCTGCATTTTGGGGAGCGCACCGTGGGTGACATTGCCGTCCCCCGCAGCGACATCATCGCTGTTCCCACAACCATCACTTTTGCAGAGCTTGTAAAGGCCTTTGCCGACGCCGGGCACAGCCGCCTTCCGGTCTATCGCGACAATCTGGATGACGTCTCGGGCATGGTCCACATCAAGGATGTGTTCGCCATCCTCGCGCGCAACCGCAAGCCGCCGGTCACGATCACCAAATTGATACGGCAGCCGCTTTACGTCCCGGCGGCGCGCGGTGTGCTCGATGTGCTGGCAGACATGCGCGCAAAGCGCATCCATCTGGCCGTCGTCATCGATGAATATTCGGGCACGGAAGGCTTGGTCACCATCGAGGATATCGTTGAGGAAATCGTCGGCGATATTGAGGATGAACATGACGACGCACCCGTTGAAATGCTCATCAATGTCGAGGACGGCATTTGGGAGGCCGACGCCCGCGCCGAGCTGGAAGACGTCGCCAACGTCATCGACCCGCGTCTGGGTGAGATTGACGAAGATGTCGACACGCTGGGCGGACTGACCTTCGTGCTCGCCGGGCACGTCCCGCATGTGGGCGAAATGTTGCAGCATGACAGCGGCTGGCGGATCGAAGTGACGGAGGGCGATGAGCGCCGCGTGACGCGCGTGCGCCTCCATGCCCCGCTGCCCGACATCGCGTCTGCAAAATAACGCTTAACCAACACGGCCCTGCTGCTAGACTTGCGGCGGGATAAAAAAGAATCGGTCGCACCCCGCAACATCAACCCAATTGGGGAGAGACGTCGTGCGCCGTTCGATCCAGATCATTACCTCTGTAACCCTCATCGCCGTCCTCACCGGTGCTGCCGCAAGCGCGGCCGACAAACGTGCGACCAGCGCGCCGCCGGGCACCAAGGCCCGTTATGCGATGGACGTTGGCACCATGACAGGCATGGCCGGAATGGGCGGCGGCATGGGCGGGGCCATGTCGATGATGTTCGGCGGCGGCAATCGGGAGATGCGAGAACTGCGCCTGCGGATCGGCTCCACCGCCCCCGCACCGGCCAGCCCGTCAGCCGATCACTTTTTCCTGCCTGCGGCTAAGCTCGGCAAATCCGTTCCTCTGCTCATTCCAGAAAAGCAACCTGTGGGGGACGCGCCCGCCGATTTTCAGCGCCCCAAAGGTCGTCTGATCCTGTTCTGGGGATGCGGGGCCAAAGCGCAAAAGGGCCAACCGGTCATCATCGACTTTGCAAAGGTCGCCGCAGGGCAAATGCCGCCGGGTCTTTTCTCCACCAACGTGCCCGTTGATCGCGGACCAAATGCAGCCAATTCTCGTACTTATGCCGAATGGCCCAACAAGAAGAGCAGCAAGCCGCCGGCGTCCGGGTCCTCTATGCTGGGCGCCCACCGGATCGCATCCAACTATGCGCCCGAAATCGCGTTCAGCCTCAATCAGGATTACATGGCGGGCCTCACCGGCAAATCGACCAGCGTCAACGGCGCAACCATCCTCAGCTGGAACAGCGTCCCCAGTGCCACCGGATATCATGCCTGGGCGATGGGTGCGAAGATGGAAGGCGGCGAAGAACCGCGCGACTTTGTCTGGTGGAGCTCGTCGATGAGCAAGGAGTTTGGCGGCGGCCTTTGGGACTGGCTCCCCCCTGCCACAGTCCAGCGACTGATCACCCAAAAGGTCGTGATGCCGCCAACACAAACAAGCTGTGCCATCCCGCAAGAAGTGAAGACCTATGCCCCTGATTTCATGATGGGCAACCTCTATGCCTATGGGCCAGAGGCGAACTTCAGCTTCCCGCCCAAGCCGGTCAGCGCACCCGCCAGTTGGACGCCCGACTGGACGGCGCGCGTCCGCTACCGCTCCTTCACCAGTTGGATGATCGGCGGGCAGATGGGCGGCATGGGCGCGGCGATGGGAGAACAGGAGGCGCCGGAGAAAAAGAAGTGCAAGCCGAGTCTGATGGGGGCTGTGCTGGGTAAAGGTTGCTGATCGCCAAAGCCGCTCTATATCCGCGTTAACAGACGGATGGAGAGTTAAATGAATTGGCGCACGCACGCGAAGATCATTTCAGGGCTGGTCGTGGTCGGACTGGCCGGTGGTTATTGGTATATCACCACGCCCAATGAGGCGAAGGTTGATATTGCCAAGCAATATGGCCCCATCCCCGTGCTGTCGGAACTGGAGCAGGAAGCCTTTCCCTCCATCCGCATTGCCAAGGTTGTTGGCTGGGCAGCCAATGCCAAGCCGGTGGCGGCACAAGGCCTCGCCGTTGCTGAATATGCGCGCGATCTGGACCACCCCCGTTGGATGAAGCTGTTGCCCAATGGTGACATCCTTGTCGCGGAATCAACGCAGCCGTCGCGCGAACCGACGGGCCTTGGCGATCGCATCGCCCGCTATATTATGAAGTCCGCCAATGGCTCCGACGTCTCGGCCAACCGCATCACCCTGCTGCGGGACAGCGATGGCGACGGCAAGGTCGATGTCCGCTCAGTCCTGCTGACAGCAGAAAACGGCCTCAATTCGCCCTACGGCATGGAATTGGTCGGCGACACGCTCTACGTCGCCAACACCGATGCCTTGCTGGCGTTCCCCTATAAGGAAGGCGACACCAAGATCACGGCCAAGGGGGAGAAGATCGTGCCCCTGCCAGCGGGTGCGCCGAACGATCACTGGACGCGCAACGTCATTGCCTCGCCTGACAAGAAGACACTGCTCGTCACCGTCGGGTCCAACAGCAACATCGGCGAAAACGGCCTGAAGTCGGAAGAATATCGCGCCAATGTGCTGGAGGTCTTCCCCAAGCAGAAGACGTTCCGCATCTACACCGCGGGTCTGCGCAACCCCAATGGCCTCGCTTATGAACCCAAGACGGGATACCTTTGGACCACCGTTAATGAACGCGATCAGCTGGGCCCTGACACCCCGCCCGACTATCTCGCGACGGTTGATTTCGGCGGCCATTATGGCTGGCCCTGGTATTATTGGCGCCTGCCGGACAACCGCGTCCAGCCGCAACGCCCGGACCTGCAGCAATATGTGAAGAAGCCAAACTATGCGCTCGGTCCGCACACCGCCTCGCTGGGCCTTGCCTTTGCAGGCTCTGCCAAGCTGGGCGAAAAGTTCGCCAACGGGGCCTTTATCGGCCAGCACGGATCATGGAACCGCGTGCCGCCATCGGGTTACAAGGTTGTGTACATTCCGTTCAACGAACGGGGCTTCCCTGATGCTAAGGCCAAGCCCATTGATGTGCTGACGGGCTTCCTGAGTGCCAAAAATGAAGCGCAGGGCCGCCCCGCAGGCGTCGCCATCGACAAGAGCGGCGCGCTTCTGGTGGCCGATGATGCGGGTAACCGTATTTGGCGGGTGAGCGCTGCGGCGGGGAAATAGTCCTCACCGCTTGTCCTAGTCTGTCGCGAAGAGCATCGCGTCGTCAGCAAAGGCCTTGAACTCGAGCGCATTGCCGCTCGGGTCCAAAAAGAACATCGTCGCCTGTTCGCCCGGCTGCCCTTTAAAGCGGACATGCGGCGCAATGCCAAAAGGGATGCCCGCCGCCGTCACGCGTGCGGCGAGGTCTTCCCATTGTGGCATTGTCAGCACGACACCGAAATGCGGCACCGGCACATCATGCCCATCAACCGGGTTGGTGAGGGTCACGGCCTTCGCATCGGGTGAAAGGTGCGCCACGATCTGATGGCCGAAGAAGTCAAAATCGATCCAATGGTCTGAACTGCGGCCTTCCCCGCAGCCGAGAATGTCCCGGTAAAAGCTACGGGCGACCGCAAGGTCGTGGACGGGAAAGGCGAGATGAAAGGGGCGCATGGACGTCTTCTATGTCCGCATTCCGCAAAGACAAAGATTGAATTTGCAGGCGCCGCCCGTTAGCCCTGCCGACGTGCTGCGTTTCGCCAAATCCCTCGCGCTCCTTGCCGGCCTTGTTTCGGCGACAGGCTTTGCGCCGCTCAACCTTTGGCCGGTCTCGCTGCTTTGCTTGGCACTGATGATGCACCTCGTCCACACAGCGCCTGACCTGAAGGGCGCGCTGCTGCGCGGCTATTGGTTTGGCGTCGGCCATTTCGTCGTTGGGCTGAACTGGATCGCAGGCTCCTTCGCCTATCAGGATGCCATGCCCGTTTGGCTGGGCTGGATCGCTGTTGTGGTGCTCGCGCTCTACATTGCGGTCTACCCCGCGCTTGCGGCAGGCCTCGCGTGGAGACATGGCCGCGCGCAAGACACCGTCTTTGTCCTATTCTTTGCGGCGGCATGGATCGTCACCGAATGGCTGCGCGCCACGATGTTTACGGGCTTTGCTTGGAACCCGCTTGGGGTCATCTGGGTCGGGGCCAGCGGCGTGACGCGGCTGCTCGGCACCTATGCCCTGTCCGGCTTTGTCCTGCTGGGTGCTGGCGCGCTCTGGCTATTGGCCCGCCGCAATATCAAAGGCGCGGTCGTGCCAGCAGTGCTCGTCGCCGTCGGACTATTGCCGAGCCTTCCCATGTCGATACCGGAGCCAGACCTCAACCTGCGCATGGCGAAGCAGCCCCTGATCCGCGTCGTGCAGCCCAATATCGGGCAGCAGGACAAGCATGTGCCCGCCTTTGACGCCATCAACTTCCGCAAGCTGGAAGCGATGACCGGCGCAGCTGGCCTCACGCCCCGCCTCATCGTCTGGCCGGAAGCAGCCATCCCCGATTATATTCAGGAAGAGCCATGGGCGCGGGCGCGGATGGCCACCCTCCTCGGCCCGAAGGACGCCCTGCTGACGGGTGGCGTCGCGCTGGAATATAATCGCGCAGGCAAGCTCGTCGGTGCGCGGAACAGCGTGTTTGCGCTGCTGGCCAATGGCCAGATCACCTCGCGTTACGACAAGTCACATCTGGTGCCTTATGGCGAGTATCTGCCGATGCGACCGGTGCTGTCTGCCTTTGGCCTGTCCCGCCTTGTGCCCGGTGACATTGACTTCTGGCCCGGCCCCGGCCCGCGCAGCTTTGATGTGCCGGGCTTCGGCAAGGTCGGGTTCCAGATCTGCTATGAAGTGATTTTTTCCGGGCAGGTCGTGGAGCGGGCCAACCGCCCTGCCTTCATCTTCAATCCATCCAACGATGCTTGGTTCGGCAGTTGGGGCCCGCCACAGCATCTGGCGCAGGCAAGGTTGCGCGCTGTTGAGGAAGGCCTGCCCGTGGTCCGCTCAACGCCAACGGGCATCTCCGCGATTGTCGATGCCGATGGTCGGGTGCTGCATTCCGTGCCTTATCAAGAGGCCGGTTTCATCGAAGCGCGTCTGCCATTTGCCCATCCGCCCACGCTGTTTGCGCGGCTGGGCAACATTTTGCCGCTTGGGTTTACCATAGTTCTTGTGTTGACAGGAATTGCGCTGCGTCGGCGTCTACGCTAAGGCCACAGCCGCACATAAAGATTTCTTTATACGCAGACACAGCAAGCAATGACTGGAAAAACCATGCGTTCCAATTACCTATTTACCTCTGAAAGCGTTTCTGAAGGCCATCCCGATAAGGTCTCTGACCAGATTTCGGACGCCATTGTTGACCTCTTCCTCTCCAAAGATCCCGAAGCGCGTATCGCGTGCGAAACGCTCACAACGACGCAGCTCGTTGTTCTTGCAGGCGAAATCCGCTGCAAGGGCGTTTACGAGAACGACGAGTGGGCGCCCGGCGCTCAGGCCGAGATTGAAGCCACCGTCCGCCAGACGGTGAAGGACATTGGCTACGAACAGGACGGCTTCCATTGGGAAAAGTTTGAGTTCATCAACCGCCTGCACGGCCAGTCCGCGCACATCGCGCAGGGCGTGGATGCGGCTGCGAACAAGGATGAAGGCGCTGGCGACCAGGGCATCATGTTCGGTTATGCAACCGACGAGACGCCCGACCTCATGCCTGCCACGCTCTATTACAGCCACAAGATCCTTGAGCGCATGGCCGCTGACCGCCATTCCGGCGCAGCGCCGTTCCTTGAGCCTGACGCCAAGAGCCAGGTGACGCTCCGCTATGAAGGCAGCCTGCCTGTTGCCGCCACCGCAGTCGTCGTCTCAACCCAGCACGCGCCGGGCTATGATAAGGGCGAACAGGAAGCCGAACTTCACGCTTATGTGAAGAAGGTTGTGGCCGACGTGATCCCGCCCGTCCTGCTGCGGGAAACCGAATATCACATCAACCCGACCGGCAGCTTTGTCATTGGCGGGCCTGATGGTGACGCCGGCCTGACCGGCCGCAAGATCATCGTCGACACTTATGGCGGCGCTGCCCCGCATGGCGGCGGCGCGTTCTCCGGCAAGGACCCGACCAAGGTCGACCGGTCAGCGGCTTACATCACCCGCTATCTTGCCAAGAACATCGTCGCCGCTGGCCTTGCCACGCGCTGCACGATCCAGCTGGCTTATGCCATCGGCGTCTCCAAGCCGCTGTCGCTTTATGTCGATACGCATGAAACCGGCACGGTAGGCGATGACGTGATCGAAGCGGCCATCATGAGCATCCCGAAGCTCGGTGGCCTCACCCCGCGTGCCATCCGCACGCATCTGGGCCTGAACAAGCCGATCTACCGCAAGTCGGCAGCCTATGGGCATTTTGGTCGCAAGCCCGAAGGGGATTTCTTTCCTTGGGAGCGCACCGATCTGGCCGAAGACCTGAAGGCCGCGATCTAACACCCGCGCCTGACCACAGGCATTGAAGTTTAGGGGCGTCCCGCATTTGCAGGGCGCCCCTATTCTTATCCCCGGCTTGGACAAGCCCGCAGATCACCGCTAGAGGCGCGCGCATGACGACCGACCCGACCACACTCAACAGGCTCTATGGCCGCGTTCAGGGCCATAAGCTGCGGGCCGGGCAACAAGCGTTGATGGATGACTTTCTGCCCACGGTTGCCGTGCCGGAAGGTCCGCTTGATGCGCGCGCCTTATTTGGTGATGATCGGCCGCTGCAATTTGAAATCGGCTTTGGCGGAGGGGAACATCTCGCTTGGCAGGCGCAGCATGCGCCGACCCATGGCCTGATCGGCTGCGAACCATTCGTGAACGGCGTCGTCTCTGCGATGCTCCACATCCGGGACAAAGCGCTCCCCAATGTCCGCTTGCACATGGGCGACGCGCTGGATGCCTTGGCCCGCCTGCCGGACGGATCGCTCGACCGTGTCTATCTGCTGCACCCGGACCCTTGGCCCAAGGCGCGCCACGCCAAAAGGCGGATGATGAACCCGGGGCCAATCGCCATGATTGCGGCCAAGCTGAAACCAGGCGGTGAATTCCGCTTCGGCACTGACCACCCCATTTATTGCCGTTGGGCGATGATGCAGATGGACAAAAGCCGGGATTTCGAATGGCAGGCAAAGTCCGCCAGCGACTTCCTTGTCCGCCCCGATGACTGGCCAGAGACACGGTACGAGCGCAAGGCCCGCACGGTCTTTGGCCATGACGTCTGGTATTTCCGCTACATCCGCGTCTGACGCGGCCTAGCGCTGAGGCGAAAGCTTCAGCAATCGTGCCTTTTCGCCATCTTCAAGCAGCCAGATATGCCCGTCGGCAGACTGGTCCACGTCGCGGATGCGGTTGTCCATGGCCCAATGGTCGCCCTTTGCGGCCTGTTCCCCGTTGAGGTCCACGCGCACGAGCGCCTTACCGCCCAACGCGCCGATAAAGGCATCGCCCTTCCATTTGGGGAAGGCGGACCCTTGATAAATCATCATGCCACCCGGTGAGATGGCGGGGTTCCAGAAGACCTTCGGCGCGACATAGCCGTCGCCCGGCTTGTGATCGGGAATGTCGCGGCCATCATAATGGTTGCCGTTCGACACGTTGGGGTAGCCAAAGTTCGCACCCGGCGTGACCAAGTTCAGTTCATCACCGTGCCGCGGTCCCATCTCAAGCTCCCACAGGCGGCCTGCGCCATCAAAGGCAAGGCCCAGCGGGTTGCGGATGCCATAGGCATAAATTTGCGCTGTGACGCCGCCCTTGGCGGCCATGGGGTTGTCAGATGGCACGCTGCCATCGTCGTTCAACCGCACGACCTTGCCAAGGTTCATCGATAAATCCTGCGCGGGGTCAAACTTCTGCCGCTCACCTGACGAGATGAAAAGTTTGCCATCCGGCCCAAAGGCGATGCGATGCCCGAAATGACCATTGCCGGAGACTTTGGGCGACTGGCGCCAGATGACGGTCAGCCCTTCGAGACGGGCGCCGGCATTGTCCTCAACCAGCTTGGCGCGGCCAACGACCGCGCCCTTCACGTCACCCTCGGCCTCCGCCCAACTCAGATAGACCATGCCGTTGGTGGCAAAGCTGGGATGTAACACCACATCACCCAAGCCACCTTGCCCTGCATAAGAGACCGCAGGCACGCCCGTGACGTCGGCAGCAGGCTGCCCCTCCCGCCACAGCTTCAGCTTGCCCGATTGTTCAGTGATGAGCGCGCGGCCATCCGGCAGGAACGCCATGGCCCAAGGTTCATTGAAGGTCGCGATTTCGGTGACGGCAAACGGCAAGGCATCCGCCGCCTTATCCTGCGCGCCGGCACCTGTGCCGCACGCCGTTGCGAACAAAATCGCAGCCGTGGCGGACAGGCGGAGCGGGAGACGGGTCCGCTTTGGTGTGACAGTGACGGATGGATGCATTGGGCTTTCCTCTCTGAAATCCGGGCATGAATTTTCTTAAGCCCACATGGGATGCGCGACCCGCCGGTTCAATGGGTCCATTCCGGTCTCTGTTGACGTTTTCCTGATCCATGCCCGGCACGAAAGTGCCTGATATGACAAAAGTTTTTGATTTCAGCCGCGTTCCCGGCAAACGGCGGCAAAAAGGCCGCATCGCCCTTTCGGCGCGGAACATGGTCCTTGGCCTGATTGGCATGGCCGCGACAGCGTCGGCGGTCCTTTTCTGGCCGTCGGCTGCAAGTGGAGATGCTCTCCCGGCTGCAAAGAAGACACCGCAAACCAGCCTTTCGATCGCGACTATCCCGGCCCGGACATTCGGCAAATGCCACTCAGGCGGCGGGCTCAATTGTGTTGTGGATGGGGACACCTTCTGGATCGACGGAGAGAAAATCCGCATCGCCGATATCGATACGCCGGAGACCCACCCGGCCCGCTGCGCTGAGGAGGCACGGCTCGGCAATGCCGCGACGGACCGTCTGCAAACCTTGCTCAATGCCGGGGCGTTTGATCTACAACCGATTAGACGCGACACTGACCGCTATGGCCGCAAGCTGCGCATCGTTATGCGCGATGGTCAGTCGCTTGGCGGGGTGCTCGTGTCCGAAGGGCTGGCCCGAAATTATGCAGGCGGCCGCCGCGACGGCTGGTGCGCCTAATCAGACCGTTTCATTCCGAATGTCATATTGCAGACTCGAAGGGCGCTGATATAGGCAAACGCACCCCATTTGAGAGGAATTGACCATGACGATTGCAGTTGGAGACAAGGTTCCAAACGTCAACTTCGTAAAGCCGACCGCAGAAGGCCCGCAGCCGCTGTCTTCCGATGCGCTGTTCGCCGGTAAGCGTGTTGCGCTGTTTTCCGTTCCCGGTGCCTTCACGCCGACCTGCTCGGCCAAGCATCTTCCCGGCTTTGTTGAAAAGGCTGCTGAGCTGAAGGCCAAGGGCATTGACGAAATCGCCTGCACCGCTGTCAACGACGCCTTCGTGATGGGCGCTTGGGGCAAATCTGCCGGCAGCGATGACTCGGTGACCATGCTCGCAGACGGCAATGGTGATTTCGCGAAGGCCGTTGGCCTTGAAATGGACGGCTCCAAGTTCGGCATGGGCACGCGCGGTCAGCGCTTTGCTATGGTCGTTAATGACGGCACGGTCGAACAGCTGTTTGTCGAAGCCCCGGGCGAATTTCGTGTCAGTTCAGCGGATTATATGCTAGAGCAGATCTAACAGTTTCCTGGGAGAGGAAAACCGGGGAGCGGCAGGGCATTGCCGCTCCCCTTTTTTACGCCCAAAATGAATGACTTCGCGGCAAGAATGGCCCGGTCTTGCGGATGAAACCTGTTTTGTGTAAATATCCAAGATGGATAAACAGACAAGAACCGTAAACGGTCGAGCCACTGTCGAACAGCTCGACATCCTTTTCAAAGCCTCCGTCAGACGCCTCCGCGATGCCATTGAGGCCTACATCGCCGATGGCACATTGCCCGACCCTGCATGGCGGACCGATGGCAGTTTTGCCTATCCCGAAATCCACATCACCTGGACCGGCGGCGCAGATAGTTCCGAACCGCAACGCTCCTTCGGGCGGTTTTCAGCACCCGGCCATTATGTCACCAGCATCACCAAGCCGACCCTGTTTGCTGACTATATCGCGGAGCAGGTCGACATTCTGATCGCGGATTATGATGTGACGGTAGAGGTCCGCCCCGGCCGTCAGGAAATCCCCTTCCCCTATGTGCTGGATGCCGGAACCGAGTTTGGCGATGTCCGCGCGATCGATCTCGCCCGCTGGTTCCCGGCGACCGAGCTCGCCCATATCGGTGACGAGATCGCCGATGGGCTGTTGCTGGCGGATGCCGATCTTCCGCACCCGCTGTCACTGTTCGATGGCCTGCGGACCGACTTCTCCCTGGCCCGCCTACGGCACTATACCGGCACGCCGCCCGAACATGTGCAGCGCTATGTGCTGTTCACCAACTACCACCGCTATGTCGATGAGTTCGTCCGTTGGGCCTGCACCCAGCTTGGCACCGATAGCGGCTATGAGATGCTGTCCTGCCCCGGCGGTGTGACGGTAACTGAGGCGACCGAAGATCCCGTCGCCACCGTTGCCGACAGCGCCTGGCGCCGTCACCAGATGCCTGCCTGGCACCTGACCGCGCCGGACAAGAGCGGCATCACGCTCGTCAACATCGGCGTCGGCCCGTCCAACGCAAAGACCATCACCGATCACCTTGCCGTCATGCGGCCCGAGGCTTGGCTGATGATCGGCCATTGCGGCGGCCTGCGCGCCAGTCAGCGGATCGGCGATTATGTGCTGGCCCACGCCTATCTGCGCGATGACCATGTGCTCGATGATCTGCTGCCGCCGGAAATCCCCATTCCACCCATCGCCGAAGTGCAAATGGCGATGGCGCGGGCAGCGGAAACGGTCTCCGGCGAAAGCGGCGATCACTTGAAGGCGCGGCTGCGCACCGGGACCATCGTGACCACGGACGACCGCAATTGGGAGCTGCGCTACTCCAAGTCCGCGCTGCGTTTTTCCCAGTCGCGGGCCATCGGCATCGACATGGAATCCGCGACTATCGCAGCCCAAGGCTATCGCTTCCGCGTGCCGTACGGAACGCTGCTCTGCGTGTCGGACAAGCCATTACACGGGGAACTAAAACTGCCGGGCCAAGCAAACCGCTTTTACGAACGCGCCATTGCCGAACATATGCTGATCGGCATTGAGGCCTGCCGCCAGTTGAAGGCCGAAGGCGCCAAGCTCCACAGCCGCAAACTGCGCGCCTTTAATGAGCCACCCTTCCGCTAAGCGGAAACGCCAGTTGCATGGGACGCCGTGTCCGATAGTCTTCCCGAAAGAGGAGAGGACATGGAACCCTATCAGGAACTTAGCCGGTCGGTCGCGGGCCGCAGCGTCATCGTGACGGGCGCCGCCTCCGGCATGGGGCGGGCAACAGCGCATCTCTTTGCGCGGGAAGGCGCGCAGGTTGCCGTGACCGATCTTGATCAGGCTGCCTGCCAGTCGGTTGTCGATGAGATTGCAGCCGCTGGCTTCCCCAATGCAAAAGCCTTTGCGCTCAACGTCGCCGACCATGACGCCATCAAGCGCGTAGTCGCGGAGATTGCGGACAGCTTTGGCGGCATCGACATCCTCGTCAACAATGCCGGCGTCTCCAGCTTCTGTCCGCTCAATGCGGAGGAGGAGTATGATGCGGTTTGGGACCGCGCCGTCCTTATCATGCTGACAGGGCATCAGCGCATGGTCCGCGCGGCGCTCCCATGGCTGCGCAAAAGCGATGCGGCGCGCATCATCAATATCGCCTCCACCGAGGGGCTTGGCGCGACGCCCGGCGATACGCCCTATGTCGCCGCCAAGACGGGCGTGACGGGGCTGACACGCGGGCTGGCGGTTGATCTCGGCAAGGAAGGCATCACCGTCAACTGCATCTGCCCCGGCCCGATCCTGACGGGCATGACCGCGCGTATCGGTGAGGCCGACAAAGAAGTGTTCGCCAGGCGGCGGACGGCATTGCGCCGCTATGGCCTGCCTGAAGAGGTCGCGCAGATGACGCTCAACCTGGCGCTGCCCGCCTCCAGCTTTGTGACCGGTGCTGTCATCCCCGTCGATGGCGGGCTGATGGCGCGGAACGCCTAAGGGCACAACAAGAAGCGGGTGCCGTCTGACACCCGCTCTTCAGCTTACCAGCCGCAGGCCTTGCCTTTGTTCTGCTTCTGCAGCCAGGTCATCAGCGGTTTGAAATAGGCGATCATCGCCGTGCCATCCATTTCGCGCTTGCCCGTGAACGCCTGCAACGCATCCGGCCAAGGCTTGGAGCCACCCATTTCGAGCATCGCGTTCAAGCGCGTTCCGACGTCCTTATTGCCATAGAAAGAACAGCGGTGGAGCGGCCCCTTCCACTTGGCAATATCGCAGGCGGCCTTGTAGAATTGGAACTGCAGGATGCGCGCAAGGAAGTAGCGCGTGTACGGCGTGTTGCCGGGGATGTGATATTTGGCACCCGGATCGAAATTCGCCTCGGTGCGCTCCACCGGGGATACAATGCCCTGATATTTCAGGCGCAGGTCGGTCCAGCCCTTGTTGTACCCATCCGTCGGGATGGAGCCGTCGAATACGCCCCAGCGCCATTTATCGACCAGCAGGCCGAAAGGCAGGAAGGCCACCTTATCCATCGCCTGCCGCAACAGCAGGCCAAGATCCTTGTCGGCGCTTGGCACCGCCGCACGGTCGAGCAGATTGATCTGCACGAGATATTCCGGCGTGATCGACAAAGCGATGGCATCGCCAATCGCTTCATGGAAACCGTCATTCGCGCCGTTCAAATAGAGCAGCGGCTGCTTGTTATAGGCGCGCTGATAGTAATTGTGGCCGAGCTCGTGGTGGACCGTCACGAAGTCCCCGGAATTGACCTTGGTGCACATTTTGATGCGCAGGTCATCCTTGTTGTCGAGGTCCCAGGCGCTGGCGTGGCACACAACTTCGCGGTCCAGCGGCTTGGTGATCTGGGAACGCGCCCAGAAGGTTTCCGGCAGCGGCGCAAAGCCCAGCGAGGAGAAGAAGCCCTCCCCGGTCTTGACCATCTTGATCGGGTCATAGCCCTTGGCCTTCAGCAGGTCGCCAATGTCATAGCCGATGTCACCGGCCCCCTTTGGCGCGACGATGGGATAGATATCGCCCCATTCCTGCGCCCACATATTGCCGAGCAAGTCGGCACGGATCGGCCCGGTCTTGGGCTGAACGGCATCGCCATATTTCTCATTGAGTTTGGTGCGCGTGTAGCAATGCAGCTGATCATAGAGCGGCTTGACCTGGCCCCATAGTTTGTCGGTCAGCTTGGCAAAATCATCGGCGGGCATGTCATAGCCCGAGCGCCACATCGCACCGACATCCGCATAGCCAAGGTCCTTCGCGCCCTGATTGGCAATCTCGACAAGCTTGGCATAATCGCCACGCATCGGGGTGCCGACATTGTCGTGCCAGCTTGACCACATTTCGGCGAGCTTGGCCGGATCGCGGTTGGTGCCCATTTCCGCTTCGATGTCAGACCCGTTGACCGGCTTGCCATCGAGCGTGCCCTTCCCCTTACCATAAGTGGAATTGAGCCGCGTCGCGATGTCGTTCAGTTCCTTGGCCGCCTCGGGCGTCGCAGGTGCGGGCAGGACAAGGCCGCCGCGCAGGATGTCGAGCTTGCGCTTGGTGTCGTAGCTGAGGCCCGGCGCATTCATGTAGCGCGCGGCTTCGCCTGCCAGCTTAACCGACATTTCGGTGCCTTCTGCGCCCACCTTTGCCGCGACGGCATCGGTATCATCAGTGATGTAGGTGTTGTTGATCCACTGGACCTGCGCGTTGAAGATCGAAAAATCGGCCAACGCCTTTTCCGCATCGGCGACAAACTTGTCCGCTTCCGCAGCGGTTGGTGCCGCCTGCTGCGCCAGAACAGGCGTGGAAAGCGCGAGCGACAGGCCCAGCGCGAACGTGGAAACGAAGGTTTTCATAAGACTCTCCGGTGAAATATTGTTGCGCGAACTGTGACGGGCGACCGCGCACCGGTCAAGCGAACCGCCAGAATTTTTCGACGAAGGTTGGCGCCTTGCCCTCCCCCATCCCCTCCCGCTTGCGGGAGGGGAGCGAGACTTGTCTTGCCGAAGGCAGGCTTAGTCGCAGCGGGGAGGGCCGAGGGCCTCCACCATCGCAGCGCCCAGGTCCGGCTTGGTCACAGCGCTCATATGGTTGCCCGGTATCGGGTAATAGAGCCCCTGTGGCAGCGCCTCCGCCAGCGCCTGCGCGTTGCCATTATCGTCATCTTCGGTGCCACACACGACGCCGACCGGAAAATCCCAGCTGCGGATCGTTGCCTCATCGACACCGGAGAAGCTGTTGATGAGCAGGTTGAGCGCGACCGGATCCCCCTTGCTTGTCTTCAGGAATGCCTCGACCATCCATTCGGGCGAGCCCCGTTCATGGCTTCCCAAATTGGTCAGGACATTCCGGAAATAGCCCGCGCGGCGGTCTGCCATGGTCAGCCCTTCCAGCCCCATGCCGGACAAAACAACCTTGCCGGGGCGACACCCGCGCGACAGCATCCGCGCCACGGTCCGCGCGCCGAGCGAATAGCCCGCTGCGTCAAAGTCTTCGAGGCCAAGGTGCGCCAGCAGCGCAAACTGATCATCCGCCAAAATATCCGGCGGATAGCAGAGTGGATCATGCGGCTTTCCGCTCGCCCCATGCGCGCGCAGATCGGGCATGATCACGCGATAGCCCGCATCGGCGATCACCTGCGCCGTCGGGGTGAACTTCATCCAATTGGTCAGTGCGTCGGAGATGTAGCCGTGGATCAGGAGCAACGGCCGACCTTCGCCGAGTTCGTAGAAAGCGAGCGGCGTGCCGTCGGGGGCATCGAAGAATTGGGGTGTCATGTCATCTCCGTTTGCGCTGAGCCTGTCGAAGCGCTGTTCTTCCTCTTGAAGCAAAGGACAGCCCTTCGACAAGCACAGGGTGCGCGGAGAGGTTATCTTTTGACCAGCCCCTTCTGCTCCATGCGCCAAAGGGCCATGTCGATGCGGTCCTGCCCGAAGAAAGGTTCCTCCTCAAACACTAGGGTCGGCACGCCCCAATGACCGGAGGCTTCCAGCGTCTGCTGGTTCGCGGCGATCTCGACATCCAGCGCTTCGGCGTCGGCAATCGCTTCGGCATCGAGTTCCACCAGATCGAGGCCGGCGCGGTCGGCAGCACCCTTCAGGTGATCGCCCTCGTGCCAGTTCTCGGCGCCACCCCAGATGAGCATGCCGACTTCATGACAGAAGGGCAGGCTCTTGCCCCGGCGCGACGCCGCCTGCCCCAACCGGGTGAGGCGGAAGATGTAGGGCTGTTCATCGGCAATCTTGCGCGTCATCACATCCTGCACAATCGGGTCCGGACGCGGCGGGCCAAAGGGGATGCCGTGAAACTGCGCCACGCGGAACATGTCGCGAAATGTGTAGCGCAACCAATTGGGGTGGCTGCGTTCAAAAAAGTCGGGCTCCCGAATGGCGAGCGGATAGACCGGCCGGAGGTTGATGGTCAGATCATAATCTTCGGCCAGCTTGCGATACCGCCCAATGGCGAGATAGCTGTACGGCGACCGGAACGACCAGAATACGTCTGCGCTTAATGTCATGGCTGGAAAGCCCCTCCCTCATGTCCTGTTTTGACAACAGTGACTTAAGCGGGAGGGGCTTGCAAGCGCTCGGCGATTACGCCTTCTTCAAATGCCGGCGACCGAGCAGCTCTGCGATCTGGACGGCGTTGAGGGCCGCGCCTTTACGCAGATTGTCGGACACGCACCAGAGCGCCAGACCATTGTCGACGGTCGAGTCTTCCCGGACGCGCGACACGAAGGTCGCATAGTCGCCAACGCATTCCACGGGGGTGACATAGCCGCCGTCTTCGCGCTTATCGATGAGCATGATGCCCGGCGCTTCGCGCAGGATAGACTGCGCCTGCTTGGCCGAAATTTCATTCTCAAACTCAATGTTCACGGCTTCGGAATGGCCAACGAACACGGGCACGCGCACGCAGGTGGCGATGACCTTGATCTTCGGGTCGAGGATCTTCTTGGTTTCCACAACCATCTTCCACTCTTCCTTGGTGGAGCCATCGTCGAGGAACTTGTCGATGTGCGGGATCACGTTGAAGGCGATCTGCTTGGTGAACTTCACAGGCTCTGCAGGATCGCCGACAAAGATGTTGCGTGACTGTTCAAACAGTTCATCCATGCCCTGCTTGCCCGCGCCCGAGACGGACTGATAGGTCGCCACGACCACACGCGTGATCTTGGCGGCATCATGCAGTGGCTTCAGCGCGACAACGAGCTGCGCGGTCGAGCAGTTCGGGTTGGCGATGATGTTCTTCTTCTTATAGCCGTCAATCGCGTCGGGGTTCACTTCGGGCACGATTAGCGGCACGTCCGGGTCCATGCGGTAGAGCGATGAGTTGTCGATCACGACGCAGCCAGCAGCCGCCGCCTTGGGCGCGTAAATGGCCGTCGCGTCCGAGCCGATGGCGAACAGCGCCATGTCCCAGCCGGTCCAGTCGAAATGCTCAATATTCTGAACCTTCAGCGTCTTGCCGGTTTCACCAAATTCAATGACATCACCCTGTGACCGCGACGAGGCGACAGCGGCGATTTCATCAATCGGAAATTCGCGTTCTGCGAGGATGTTCAGCATTTCGCGGCCTACGTTCCCGGTGGCCCCTGCGACGACAACACGATAACCCATTTTTCAATCCTTCTGGTCTTCTCAAGTCAAAAAGAAAGGGCCGGAACCCTGCTTTGGATCCCGGCCCTTTCGGCTGTTCGATTTTTACACGAACGTGCGGGATCAGGCCTCCGGGGCCGTTTTCTTCGCAGCGTCTGTAATTCGCGTATCACGACGTTCGGCAATACGTGCCGATTTGCCGCGACGACCGCGCAGATAGTAAAGCTTGGCACGACGCACAGCGCCCTTACGGACGACTTCGATGCTGTCGATGTTGGGCGAATAGAGTGGGAAAACACGTTCCACGCCTTCGCCGAACGAAATCTTACGCACGGTGAAGTTGGAGCCCATGCCCTTGTTCGAACGCGCGATGCACACGCCTTCGTAGTTCTGGACGCGGGTCCGTTCACCTTCAACGACGCGAACGCCGACGCGAAGGGTGTCACCCGGACGGAATTCCGGGATTTTCTTTTCTGCGGTCAATTTTGCGATCTGTTCCGCTTCGATCGTTTGAATGAGGTTCATTGCCTCACTTGTCCTTTTTAGTCTTCTGCCGCGCATCAGAGGCAGGCTGGGCCCGAGCGTCGATATGACGCTCCCAAAGGTCCGGCCTGCGTAACCGTGTGTCATCTTCTGCCCGTTGTTTCCGCCAGGCAGCGATCTTCGCATGATCCCCCGATCGCAGCACTTCAGGGATCTTGCGCCCTTCCCACTCAGCAGGTCGGGTGTAATGAGGGTATTCGAGGAGGCCGTTCTCAAACGACTCTTCTTCACCACTCAAGGCCGCGCCCATTACGCCGGGAAGCAGGCGAATGCAAGCATCGAGCAGCATCAAAGCGCCCATTTCCCCCCCGGAAAGCACGATATCGCCCATCGAAACCTGCTCAATCTCCGGTCGCGCCTCGAACAGACGCTCGTCAAACCCTTCGAATCGCCCGCAAAGAATCGTGACGCCGGGGCCAGCGGCGAGTTCGCGGATGCGGGCTTGGGTGATGGGTTTGCCCCGTGGTGTCATGGCGAGGATGGGGGCAGCTTGAAGCCCCTCCCCTTCAGGGGAGGGGTTGGGGTGGGGACTGTCTAATTCGATGCGAGGCCCGACTTCCCCACCCCTAACCCCTCCCCTGAAGG
>CAIMDB010000001.1 GCA_903839675.1 uncultured Sphingomonadales bacterium | reverse complement strand
GCCCCGTGTCAAGCACGGGGCGACGCGGGTGTGACGGCGTGGAGGTTCCAACCGGTTCTCCTGAACCAAGTTCAGGATGACGATGGTGGGGGGGTGGGGATGCTGTACTCCGGCGCAGGCCGGAGTCCAGGGCCAACGGTACGCGCGTCCCCCTAGGCTCCGGCCTGCGCCGGAGCACAGCTTAATGCCCTTTCCGCGTCCTCTGCGTCTCTGCGCGAACACCCCCAACCAAATTGGTTGCAATTGCTGCAACTGCGAAGACGTTCATTGCATTTGCTCGGCTCTCGGTGTCGTGCTTATGTTGCACTGCACAACAAAAACGACAGTGTAGGAGAACATCATCCATTCAATCGAAGGAATGTTCTCATGATCCGTACCGCCATCAAATTTGCAGCCGCCCTTTCCGTTGCCCTCCCCTCGATCGCTTTTGCCGCTGACGCCGCCCAAAGCTCGATCGCTTATGACGGCACACAATACACCTACACCGTTTCTGAAACGCCGCAGGGCCGTGTCATCACCGGCAAGACGTCCGCGGGCGTGCCGTTCAAGCTTGCCGTGTCGAAGTTCAGCGTTTCCGGCCACTTCAACAATAACCCCGTCAGCTTTAAGCTTTCCGAAGTGAAGCCGTTGAAGGGCATTGTGGAAGTCGCTTCGCGCTAAGGCGCGGCGTCCTCCCCCCATTTTTCGGCGGCGGCACCTCCTCTCCCATTTGGTCCGCCGACCGGCATAAGAAGCCCCGCCCGGATGTACGGCGGGGCTTTTTCGTTGCCGATCAGGGGCTTGGCACATGGGCGTTGCATGGCGGATTTCTGCGGCCTAGCCTTGGTTTTCTGCCGCTTTTCAGGCGGGCCTTGGTGGGGAGAAGATGATGACCGATATCTGGACACGCCGCGCGGCACTGGGCGGGATGATGGCAACGGGCGGCCTTGTGCTGATGCCGGGGCCGGCCGCGGCCGGTTTGCTCGACGGGCTGGGCCTGACCAAGCTGCTCGGCAATGCATCGGACAGTGCGCTCACCAAGCTGGCGCTGCCCGACGGCTTTTACCGCGACACCGCGATCCGCATTCTCCTGCCCGGCACCGGCGGGAAGCTTGCCCGCAAGCTGATGAAGGGCGGCGATAAATTGGGGCTGACGACCAAGCTCACCAAATCGCTGAACGACGCTGCCAGCCTCGCCGCGGGGGAGGCAAAGCCCGTGTTCAAAAGCGCGATCAGCGGCCTCAAGATCACCGACGTCCCCGGCATCGTTGCGGACAAGACGGGCGGCACCAACTATCTGGAACGCACAGCAGGCGTGGAACTGGGCACCAAGGTCCGCCCGCTCATCGTCTCCGCCCTCACCAAGGTCGGCGCGTTTGACCAACTGGCGAAACTCGGCAGCGCGGGCAGCCTGCTCGGCGCGCTCGGCCTCAGCAATGACAAGCTGACCGACAGCGTGACGCAACAGGCGATGAAGGGCATCTTCAATTATATGGGCAGCGAAGAAGCCGCCCTGCGCGGGAACCCGGGCAAGATTTTGGGCAAGATCCTCTAGTATATCGCGGCGCGCGGGCGAGGTCGGCGCGCAGGCGGACGACCTCGCGGCGGAGCATATCGTTTTCGGCGAGCAGCTGCGCCACCTTGCGTGGCTTGGGCTTGGGCTTGGGCTTGGGTTTGGACTGGGGTTGGGGCCGCGCGCGGAGGCCGGACGCCAGCCCGGTCCAGCTGCTCCGAAGCCAGTACCCGATGACATCGAACAACCCCGTCTTGCGATAGACGGCCACTGCCCGGGCGCGGGGCAGCGGCGTGGCGGGGTCCTCTGCGCCGGGGACGGGTGTCAGCATGACGGGTGTCGGGATGACCGGCGGCGCGAGATCAGCGACCAGCGTCACCGGCTTGTCCGCCGCCACCTTCTTCGCCCGCACCGGCTTTGCGGCGGCTGTCTTCAGCGGCTTGGCACGGGGCCGCGTGGCCTTTGCGGACCGTTTGCGCTTGGGCGACGCGCGGCGCTTCTTGGGCTGTGCCACGCCCTCAGTCTCAGTCGGCGCCACGACCGGCGCCGCGAGCACAAAGGCCAGCGATGTCTCTGCACCCAAAGGCCGTCGTTCGGGCCGGATGTCTGTCGGGAAACGGGCGGGCGGCGTCTGCGGCTGGCCCTGTGTGAAGAACATCGGGGCAGACCTGCCCGGCGCATTTGTGTGAAAGGCTTTTCCAGACCGGTGCCGCGCCTTCTTCTGCGCGATTTCGACGATACGGTTTTCCATGACCCACCCCCCATATACAGTGGCATGACGGAACCTAGCGCCATAGATATAGCCTGCAATGTCGGATTTGTCCATTTCGGAGGTGTTGCGCGCACCCGAGGAAAGAACCCACTTATCCCAGAAACTTGACTGTATTGCTGCTATATGTCAGCAATACATATTGGCACCGCGCAGGAGCGATGCCGTAAGGGAGTTTGCCCGTGCTGCTCGCGTCCGAACCGTCCACCCTGCCCCCCGTCGCCTTATGGCGCATCAACGCGCTTCGTATCCTCTTTGCGCTCATGGCGCTGGCGATGGGGCACATCATCTGGGGGCAATTGCTGTTCCACGAAGGCGTCTGGCCGGTGCCGACCGGGGTCGCCAAGTCCATGCTTGGCGGCCTTGCGCTGCTCAGCCTCTTCGCCATCCGCGCGCCCTTGCAGATGCTGCCGCTAATGCTGTTTGAAATGACGTGGAAGACGGTGTGGCTGTTCTTCATCGCCTTGCGCGCCTGGCTGGAGGGCGGCTGGACGGCCGATATGGAAAGCACCTTTTACGAAGTGATCGGCATCGTCGTCGCCTTCCTCGTCATGCCATGGCCCTATGTGTGGGCACGCTTCATCGCCGGGCCCGCAGACCCCTGGCGTCGCCCATAAGGCGGCGACCCTGCCCTTTTGGGTAGTTCTACGGGCGCCGTTTGCGGTTCCCAAACGCCTGCTGCGCGCCTAAGCGGCCTCTCCCGCCCGGTTGAGACGCGCCTTAAATGTTTGAAGTTGATGCAGTTATCACATGGGTCGACGGGGCAGACCCGGCGCATCGGCACAAGCGGGATCATCACCTCTCTCAGGCCGAGGCGCAGGCGCCGCTGCATGACAATGGCACCAACCCGCACCGCTGGCTGTGCAGTGATGAGCTGAATTACTGCGTCCGCTCCATCCTCCACAACGCGCCCTGGGTGCGGCGCATCTGGATTGTGACGGATGATCAGCAGCCCGTGCTCGCCCCGATGTCGGCCGAGGATGGCGCGAAGATCAGCATTGTGGACCACCGCGAGATCTTCGCCGGATATGAAGACGCGCTGCCCACCTTCAACTCGCTGTCGATCGAAACGATGCTGTGGCGCATCCCGGGGCTGGCCGAACGCTTCCTCTATTTCAACGACGATGTCTTCCTGACAGCGCCTGTCACCCCGTCCGACTTCTTTTCAGAAAGCGGCCCCGTGTTGCGCGGCAGCTGGGTCGATCATGCCGCCTTGGCCGCGTGCGACACACGCCGCGACGAGGCGAGCCTGCTCAACCATTATAACCAGATCAACGCCGCCGGGATGATCGGCTATGGCGCGGACCATGTGTTTGAAAGCGCGCATGTCGTCCACCCGATGCAACGCGCTGTCATGGCGGACCTGTTTGAGACTTTTGCCGATCAATGCGCGCACAATGCCGGCTATCGCTTCCGCTGCACCGCGCAGTTCCTGCCGCAAAGCCTGCACAACCATGCCTGCCTCGCCAGTGGCCGCGCGACCATCCTCGATACGCGCGATTACCTCCACGTTGCGGTGGGGGAGCTGGATCAATGGTCCGCCGCCGACGTCCACCACTATCTCGGCACGGCAGAGCGGCAGGCGATCAAGTTCCTCTGCGTCAATGATCTGCCCGAGGTGGAACGCACCTTCCCCGAAGCGCGGCAGTGGATTGAACAGGCGATTGGCGGCGCAGGCGCGATTCAGGCGGCATAGGCAGGCAGCCTAGCGCGCCAGCCGATCCTCCAGCATGGCGACCAGCTGCGCGACGGACTGCACCGTGTCCAGATCCTCCTTCGACATCAGCGTGGAGAGCGTGCCGCCCCCGGTCTGTTCAAGGATGGCCGGAAGCGTCACCGCCTCCCCCGGCCAATCGCGCGCAAAGTCATCCCGGTGGTAAAAGCGCGTCTCATGGCCCAGGCGCTTGAGATAGGTTTTCCACTCCCCCCGCATACTCACCGCGCCATAGGTGATCGCACAGAGCGAACAGGGGTAGGTCTCCGGCGAGACGAGCTTATGCGCGGCATCGGCCATCGCACTGAAAATGCCGCCATTGGCATTGTAGATGAAGATCAGCGTCCGCGTGGTCATGCAGGGTCCTATTGCCGGTGCCGGACAAAAGCAGCGGCCGCGATTTGAATACAGATGAAGGCGGGAGAACGAAAGCCCGCCCCGCCAAGCCACCTCCCTCCTTTATCCTCCCGTGATGCAAGTCACAGGGACGTCGCCGGTCACCGGCTAAACTCTGCGTGCCACAAGCAAGGGGAAGAGCGATGATCAACGATCCATTCCAGATGCAACG
This sequence comes from uncultured Sphingomonadales bacterium, assembly GCA_903839675.1. Taxonomy (GTDB): domain Bacteria; phylum Pseudomonadota; class Alphaproteobacteria; order Sphingomonadales; family Sphingomonadaceae; genus Aquisediminimonas. The sequence continues at coordinate 161,146 of CAIMDB010000001.1, read as the reverse complement.
GGAACTTCGCTACGGCGCGCCCGTCTGCGACCAGATCATGACTGGTCGTTATTTTACAATCGGTTATTCTTGGTATTTCCGTCAGGCCAAATGGGTATTGGAACTCATCAACCGGCAGCGCGAACTTGTGACGGACTTGCCGGAAGTAGAACGACTCGACAATTTCCGTGCCGACCTCCGCGTGCCAAAGCGCTTCCGGGCCGGTCTCGGCAGCTTTCGGGGCAGTGGATATGACCGCGGCCACCTCGTCGCGAGTGCCAACCACGATCTCGGCCTCATCCAGAATAGCGAGACGTTCCTGCTCTCCAACATGTCGCCACAGCATCCGGACTTTAATCGCGGCATCTGGGCGCAGCTTGAAGGTGCCGTGCGAGACCTCGACAGCCGGGACGACATTCTCGAAACCTATGTGCTGACCTGCCCGGTCTTTGACTTCAACCAGCCGGTCAAGACCATCCGCGAGGCAGCCGACCCCTATGGCATCAACGTGCCAATCCCCCATGCGTTTGTAAAAAGCGTCCTTGCGGAGGATGACAAGGGCGGCCTCAGGCTCTGGACCTTCATGATGAAGAACGAGAAGCTGCCGGGCGAGCTCAAAGACTATCTCGTCAAAACCTATGACGCGGAACAATATGTCGGCGGTCGCTTCTGGGACCGCGTGATCGGCAGTGACCTGCACGAGCAGAAAGCAGCGCCAGGCACGATGTGGTAACACGCTTGGCGGGGGACGTCAGCCGTCTCCCGCCGATCAGCGTCGCCGGAGCAAAAAGACAAGAAACCCAAGGGTGAACAGCGCGTCTCCGCCAAGGATGACGCCTGTTCCGGCAGGTGCCGCGCCCGCCAGCACCGCGGGCATCAGCAGCGCGACGATGCCAAGCTTCCCCACGATCCCCGCCCACAACACCGGCCCAAAGCGCGCCGCATCCCGCCCGACCAGCGCATAGACAATGCCGAAGCACGCCACGAGCAACCCGACGATCCGGTCATTGACGGGGGCGGCGGTGTTGGCGAGGCCCGCGCCGCCGATGACGAGGTTGTAAGTGGCGGCGACGTAGAAGAAGGGGCGCCAAAGGGGGGATTTAACGAACATAAATTTCATAGTTGATTTGGTAATAGACAAGACTAATAAATTCTAGGTCCAAGCGCACGGGAGATTTCACATGTCGACGCCGCACCGCATTGCTTTGCAAGCCAGAGAAATATCGTCAGCGAAGACTAGCCTATTTCGTGCAGTTGTTGCTGAACGGCTTCAGTCATCGCACGTGCCTGTAGGCTTAAACGAAACAAATTCCATTTCGGCTGGTAAGGTTAAAAAATAGTCGCCATAATGGCGACGATATGAATGAGCTATACCAAGATTCGGACCTTAAAAGGTATGCCCCCGAAAATGGCGGAGGCGAAGCCTGGCGGCATGCATTTAGGACAGACTATGCGAGGGTCATTCACTGTCCGTCCTTTCGGCGCCAGCAGGGAAAGACTCAGATTTTTCCCGGACATGAATCTGACTTCTTCCGAAACCGACTGACCCATTCTTTAGAAGTCGCACAGATAGCTGAGTCTATCGCTCTGCGCCTGAATGCTATCGATCCGTTTTTAACAAAGAATCCAATAGACCCTCGCCTCTGTATCACCGCCTCATATTTGCATGACATCGGCCACCCCCCATTTGGGCATAATGGGGAAGAAGCGCTCGATGAATGCATGAGGGCTCACGGAGGTTTCGAAGGAAATGCTCAAACACTTCGCATCGTTTCTCAGCTTGAGAAAAAGCGGCGGCGGGAAGACATCAAAAATCTAATCGAGCGCAGGGCCGGGCTAAATCTAACATACCGGACATTAGCTTCCATATTGAAGTATGACGCTGAAATTCAAAAAGAACGCCCTGCAAATAGCAAAGTGCAAAAGGGATATTACTATTGTGATGAGCCTATTGTCCGCGATATAAAGACCAATGTTTGCAAAGATATTTCTTTAAATGACATAGAATTTAAGACTGTCGAATGCCATATAATGGATATCGCGGATGATATTTCATATTCTACTTACGACATAGAGGACACTTTTAAAGCCGGATTTTTGAGCCCTTCAAAGATATTGACATTTGATAGCGACATTATGGAACTCGTAGCTGCCAAAGTCGGAAAACAGATAAAAAATCCGGAATTTTCATCCCAAGATGTAGTTAAAGTTTTCGTAAATCTTTTTGATGAATTTACAATTCAAATTGAAGACATGAGTCCAGGACAAGATGACTCAAATATCGAAAAACTTCTTTCGTCTTTAGTATGCCAACAAGATTTTGATGCAATCGCAGAAGATGGTTACTTAAGGACCTCTTTCACCTCCTATCTTGTTGGTAGATTCATAAATGGAACTAAAATTGAAATAAACGAAAAAATTCCTCAGCTTAGTCGAGCCTATATTGATAAATCCACACTTATTGAAGTAGAAGTATTAAAGAATTTTACTTATGAAGCTACAATTCGATCTAACAGAGTGGCTTTATCTGAATTTAGAGGAAAGAAGATAGTTAAAGATATCTTCGAAGCGCTTGATGGATCTAAAGGTATATTGTTATTACCTGCAGATTTCCAAAATCTATACAAATCTACTGACGAATTGTCGGAAAAAAAGAGAGTTATTTGTGACTTTATAGCTGGCATGACTGATCGTTATGCAATGGAATTCTGGTCACGCCTGTACAGTGATAATGGAACTACAATTTTCAAACCTCTTTGATTTTTCTATAATATAGGCAATTTCGAATGAAATTTGGCAATTCAGGCGTTGGATTTATAATATATTTGGGTGGCGCCCTGCAACCTGGGTGCTAACCGATCCACAGCCACAACCTATGGACAGCCATCTCCACCCCCTCACCCCACCCGCACAGCCTCCGTCACCACCATCCCCCCATCCAGCTTCCGCCACACCGTCACGCGCCAGCGGTGGCCGTTGCGGAGGAGCAGCGTGAGGCGGACATTGAGCCCGGCGACAATTTGTTGCTCGGCAGAGAGGATGCGGCGCAGGCGGGGGCGCTTTTCCTTGAGATGGGGGAGCGCAAAGCGGGCGGCCTTGGTCGCCGCGTCCGGGTCTGCCGGATGCCAGCCGCCAACGAGCGCGGGCGCGGGGGCCTCTGCCGTCTGCACAGGTGCTGCCATCGCGTCGGACATCGGCACACAGAGGAGCAGGAGGGGGATCAGCGTCCGTCCCTTCACCCGACGAACCCCTGCGCCATCGTCGCCGCCCGATATCCGGCCCACGTCCCCGGCCATCGAAACCACAGCAGGGCCCGTTTCCACAGCGGATTGTAAAACGTCACCGGCTGTTTCCCATAATGGATGACCTCTGGCCCCGGCGGCAGCGCGCGGGGCGACAGCGACCGGATGGCGAGCAGGTTTTTCGGCATCGGGGCAAAGGGGGCCACGCCTGCATTGCGGCTGAGGATGGTCACGCCGCTGCCCCCCGGGGCTGTGGCGGCGACTTCGATTGCGAATGCGGCATGCCCCAACTCAAGGCCAGTTGCGACCGCCACGTCAAACCCAAAGGTCGCGATGAGTGTGCCCGTCGTGCTCCACACCAGGCTCAATAGCTCGATGCTGGAACGTTCGACCAGCACGATATAATCATAGCCGTCGATCTGGTATTGCGGCACGCCAGCATCGGCTTCGAACGCCAGATACGCATCGAAGACCGGACAGGGGCAATTGGCGCGGTTGACGGATGTCACGCTGTGTTCGTTGAAGCGCGCGGTGCGCACGCCCGTCGTCATGTTGTAAACAGCAATGTTGAGATCAACAAAATCAGTGCCGGTCTGCACAGACCAAGCCGCGACATGGGTATTGTCCGGCGAAACGGCGAGGGCGAAATAGGTTTCGGGGGATAATCCGTTGCCCGGAAGCTCCCCCGGCACCTCATCCATCTGCGTGATGATCCGCGCCGTTGGCCCGGAAAAGCCAAAGGACCCATCAAAGTTGGCGAGCATGAGGCGTTCTGCACCTGTGGTGGTGCGTTCAACAAAGGCAAAGCGGCGCTGTCTGGCCATGGCACATCTCCCTTATGACACGAGGCGCGACCTTTTGCTTTGTGGGAGAGTGTAGCGGTTCAGGGGCCGGGGGCAAGCCACCCCAGCATTTTCGCCACAAGCAGCGCCGCCATGCCGAAGATCAGGCCATAGACCATGATCCAGAAGGCCAAACGCGGCGGGCGGGCGAGATCGGGGCGGCCTTGCGGGTAATGTAGCGTGTAGCGTGTGCCGACATCGGGGCGCCTGACCGCGGTGTAGATGCCGTCGGCCACCTCATGCTGCACGCCATCGGCGGTAAAGCGATAGATGGCGGCATAATCGGTATCGCCGTCGGACATGCCCGTGCGATGCCCGATGACTTCCCCCTGCACTCGCACCGATGGCCTCAACAGCCGCAGCCGATCATTCCACAGCATCGCTGCCAAAACGATGCCGAGCAGCGCAATTGCGAGCCAGTTGAAGACGGCTTCCATGGGAGTGGAGATTATCAGCGTGGAAGGGGGGACGGAAGGGGGCGTCGGCAATCGGCCACCGCGTGCGTCCAATTATATGTTGAAGGCCCCGGAATAAGTGACGGCCGCGCTCGTTGTGGGACTGTGCAGGCATAGACGGTGATCCGGCCGCCATGGGTTGCACAAAAAGGAGAAGTGCGATGATCAAGAAACTTTCCACCTTTGCCGCCGCAGCGGCCCTTATTGGCGGCGCAAGCTTTGCATTGAGCACCCCGGCCCAAGCCGCGCGCGAAGGCTCGCAGCAATCCATCGGCCATGGCATCAAGTGCTACACGGTTGCCGGCGTTCGGGTCTGCTTCAAAGGCGCCTGATCCGCGTCGAGGATGGCCTCCCCGGTGCGCCTGCGGTGACCGGGGGGCCGTTGACGGATGTGCTGAGTTGGGGGGCGCTATGGAGCCCCTGCCCGCCGCTTCCAGCGCGGCGAGCGCGCTGCGGATCGGCTGTTTCGACCGCAGTTGGGGCTGAGCCTTTGAGTGTGGCGGGTGATGGGTGGCCGAAGCGCTTGTTAATATGGTGTCCCCGGAATTCCGGGCGAAAGCCGCAAAGCGATGAGAAATGAGTGCACTGGCACCGGAAACCAGATGAAGAGCGGTCTGCCTATTTATAATGCTGCCGCCGCGTGCCGAAATCATGCACGCGTTTGCGCCAGGCGCGGTAGCTGCCCGGTTTGAGATGATCGCGCATGATGACCTGAACAGCATCCGCGCTCAGCCCAGTCTGCGCGGTGATGGTGGCGAAGCTGACATGGTCGGACAGCGCCATCTCTATGATTTCGCTCAGAGCGGCGGGCGTTAGGGATTGAGCCATGCACGTCTCCTGCCGGTCGATTGATGATGGCACGGGTCCAGAAGCCCCAAACTCAAGCAGCCCTCGCTGCCGGAGCGCCCCTGAGCAGCCCTTCGGTGCTCAAATCCTCATCCACATCCGGCCAGTGAATGCCGAAGCCGCCGCCGCATTTTTCCCAATTGGCGCGTTGTTCGGGCGTGGCGTTTGCCAGACGGGGATACCAAGCAAGTGGCGCAGAAATGGTGCGGCCGTCCATCAGATCGACGATCAGGCTATAATCGTCGAAGCGGACATCGAGAACGCGTTCGTCCGTGACCTTAGCCGAAATGTTCATGCCACTTCTCCAGAAACATCACCTGATGTTCGGCAACCATCGCCAATATGCCACCAATCTCATGCGCGCGAAAGCCCCGGCTCTTGGCGACCTCCCCGCTCTCCAACCAGACCTTGATCGTCGCCTCACCTCTGTCGATATGCACATGGGGCGGCTCGTTCGGTTCGTGGCTGTAGAAATAGAAACGAAACCCATCCTGACGGTAGATTGTCGGCATCTCTTTTTTCCGCGCTTCCTTCAGGCCTACCCCCGTCCCCTCCCGCACGCGGGAGGGGAGGTCGAAGATCAATCGTGTTCGCGGTCGCCTTGGCCCATGTAGAGTTCACGGCCGGTCTCGTCATAGACCTTGCTCATCTGTGCCATGCCGGCTTCGGCTTCTTCTGCCGCGACGAATTCGCCTGCGGGCTGGTTCTGCAGCTTGGCAAACTCTCGCACTTCCTGGCTGATCTTCATCGAGCAGAATTTCGGCCCGCACATAGAGCAGAAGTGCGCGGTCTTGGCGCCTTCGGCGGGCAGTGTCTGATCGTGATATTGCTCTGCGGTTTCGGGGTCGAGCGCGAGGTTGAACTGGTCGCGCCAGCGGAACTCGAACCGCGCGCGGCTCAGCGCATCATCGCGGACCTTGGAGGCCGGATGGCCCTTGGCAAGGTCTGCCGCGTGCGCCGCAAGCTTATACGTCACCACGCCAACCTTCACGTCATCACGGTCGGGCAGGCCCAGATGTTCCTTGGGCGTGACGTAGCAGAGCATGGCCGTACCGAACCAGCCGATCATCGCTGCGCCAATGCCGCTGGTGATGTGGTCATAACCCGGGGCAATATCGGTCACGAGTGGTCCAAGCGTGTAGAAGGGCGCTTCGCCGCACACCTCCAACTGCTTGTCCATATTCTCTTTGATCTTGTGCATCGGCACATGGCCGGGGCCTTCGATCATGACCTGCACATCCTGTTCCCAGGCGCGCTTGGTGAGTTCACCCAGCGTGTAGAGCTCGGCAAATTGCGCTTCGTCATTCGCGTCGGCAATCGAGCCGGGGCGCAGGCCATCGCCCAGCGAATAGGCGACGTCATAGGCCTTCATGATCTCTGTGATCTCGTCAAAGCGTTCGTAGAGGAAGCTTTCCTTGTGATGCGCGAGGCACCATTTCGCCATGATCGAACCGCCGCGGGAGACAATGCCCGTGACGCGCTTTGCCGCCAGCGGCACATAAGGCAGGCGCACGCCCGCATGGATGGTGAAGTAATCGACGCCCTGTTCGGCCTGTTCGATCAGGGTATCGCGGAACACTTCCCAGTTCAGGTCTTCGGCAACGCCGCCCACCTTTTCCAGCGCCTGATAGATCGGCACCGTGCCGATGGGGACGGGCGAGTTGCGGATGATCCATTCGCGCGTGTCATGGATGTTGCGGCCGGTGGAGAGGTCCATCACGGTGTCCGCGCCCCAGCGGATCGACCAGACCATCTTGTCGACCTCAGTGGCCACGTCGGACGCGACGGCAGAGTTGCCGATATTGGCGTTGATCTTCACAAGGAAGTTGCGGCCAATCGCCATCGGTTCAGATTCAGGGTGGTTGATGTTGTTGGGGATGATCGCCCGGCCGCGTGCAACTTCATCGCGCACGAATTCCGGCGTGATGTAATCGGGGATCGCCGCGCCAAAGCTTTCGCCGTCGCGGATATATTCGGCCAGACGGGCGCGACCGAGGTTTTCACGCTCTGCCACATATTCCATTTCCGGCGTGATGATGCCGCGGCGGGCATAATACATCTGGCTGACGTTCATGCCCGGCTTGGCGCGCAGCACAGTCTTGCGCACATTGGGGAATGGCGCGACGCCGCCCGACCGGTCCGGGCCGAGCTGGCCATTGTCTTCAGGCTTTACTTCGCGCTGCGTGACATCTTCCACATCGCCGCGCGCGCGGATCCAGTCCCGCCGCAGCTCAGGTAGGCCGGCGGCAATGTCGATGGCGGCATTGGGGTCTGTGTAAGGGCCCGACGTGTCATAGACGCGCACCGGCGGTTCCCCGCAGCTGGGTTCCAGATGAATTTCGCGCATCGCGACCTTCAGCGGTCCGACATGGACCTTCTTCGACCCGCGAATGGGGCCGGTGGTCACGCCGATTTCGGTACGGGCTGCTATGTCTGCCATCTTTAACTCTCCTCAACGGGGGAGAAGACGCTTTGGCGAGCGACCCTCCCTCCACCGGTATCAGCCGGATCAGGTTCAACGGGTCGCTGGGCGTTACACCAGCCTCTCAGTCACACGACTCCCCGGGGATGGGAAGCGGTGTAGCTGCCTTTCCACGCAAGAGGAAGGCGCAAACGAGGGGTCGCGTCATTCCACGCCCCCACAGGGAAATCACATCCGTTCTGGCATTGATTAACCCTTATGCGCGGTGTTCGATTTACCTCCGCCGCATAACAAGGGCCCGCCATAAAGATTGGCAGCGCGATGCCGTTTAAAGCTGAATGCAGACATAGGTTTGCACAGCATCAACGGTGGGGTCGATGTGAAGGGTTTAATGTTCAACGTGCTCGAAGATGTCATTACCGACGCTTATGGGCCAGAAGCTTGGGATAGCCTGATCTGCATGGCGGGCGCCGAAGGCGCGTACTCGTCGCTGGGCACCTATGCTGATACCGAATTTCACGCCATCGCGCACGCCACCGCAACGCTGACCGGGCAGGAAACAACCGACGTGCTGCAGGCCTTTGGGCAGTCGGCCATGCCGATCATCCTGAAACGGTTTCCGCTTTTTGCAGAAGGTGTTGGCGATGCGCGCACGTTTCTCCTTTCGCTCAACTCGGTTATCCATCCCGAAATCCGCAAGATTTTTGCAGGGGCGGCGTGCCCTCATTTTAAATATGCTATCGGCGACGACATCATTCAGATCACCTATCATTCGCGCCGCCGCTTTTGCGACATTGCGCAAGGGTTGGCCCGCGGCGCGCTCTCCCACTTTGGCGAAGCAGGAGATGTCTCGCACCCGGAATGTCTGCACAGCGGCGATGACGCCTGTCGTCTGGACATCAGGTGGGCGGCATGAACCAGTTGGGCAAAAACGCGAGCTGGCCTTTCCCCGAAAGCCCGGCCGATGAACGCATCGCTCAACTGGAACGGCGGCTGGAGCGGGAACGGCGCGCGCGGCAAGAGGCAGAGCGCCTCGCCGAAAGCGGCCTGCGCGACCTCTACGTCAGCCGCGCCCGCATAGAATTGCTCAACGGCATCTCGGTCCGAGCCAATGAGTCAGATGATCCGCTGGAAGTGTTGCGCCTTGCCGTGCGGGAAATCTGCACCACGCTCGGCTTTCCGTTCGGCAATGTCCTCGTGGCGGACCCGGACATCCCCGGCGCCATGCGGGCAGCGGGCATCAGCTTTGCCCGCACCTGCGATAGTGCCCAGCCCTTCATAAAGGCGTCCCACGAGGTGAAGATCGCAGCCCCGGCTGACGGCCAGGCCGAACAGCCGGTGATGACGCAGGTGCCCGTCTGGACACCCGATATTGACACCCTAGTTGGATTTGACCGCGCACGCCTCGCCCGGCTTGCCAGCTTCAAATCGATGCTGACTGTGCCCGTGCTGAGCGGCCGCGACGTGGAAGCGGTGCTTGAATTCTTCTCAATGGATCAACGCGAGCCTGAGCTTGAGCTGCTTGACGTGCTGTTGCAGGCGGGCCTCCAGATTGGCGGCGTCTTCCGCCGGCGCCACCATGCGGACCGCTTACGCGACAGTGCGCTCACCGATCCGTTGACGGGCCTGCCCAACCGCGCCGCCTTTGCCCAGAATATTGAACGCAGCTTCCGCGACTGCCGCGATTTGAAGGAGCCCGCCCCCTCGCTGCTCTTCATCGATCTTGATGGGTTCAAGCTCGTGAATGATACACTCGGCCATCAGGCGGGTGACCGCCTTTTGATCGACATGGCCGACAAGCTGCGCATGCTCGTGTCCAACGCGAACGCCTTTGAGGACGAAAATCCCTTTGCCTCCAATGTGAAGCTGGCGCGGCTGGCGGGTGACGAATTCACCCTGATCGTCGACGGGCCGGACCGGGCCAAGCTGGCAGAGCGTTTTGCCGCTGAAATTCATCTGAGCCTGCGCCAGCCGCAGTGGATGGAAAACAACCCCGTTCGCGTCACCGCCAGCATCGGCGTCGCGCATGACGATGGCCATTACACAACCGTCAGCGACATGCTGCGTGATGCGGATCTCGCCATGTATGAGGCCAAGTCGCTTGGCTCTGAACGCACCGTCGTGTTCGACCAGAAGATGCGCAACAACGTGCAGTCGCGCCTGACACTGGTCAATGATCTGCGCACCGCCTGTGAGAATGGAGACTTCATCCTCCATTATCAGCCGATCCTCGCGCTCGACACAGAGCAGCTCGTCGGCTTTGAAGCGCTGGTCCGGTGGAAGCGGGGCGACGTCATCGTGCCGCCGTCCGAGTTTATCGCCGCCGCCGAAGAAAGCGGCGTCATCACACTGCTCGGCCAATGGGTGATGCGCGAGGCCTGCACAACGGCTGTCCGCTGGCACAAGCTTGTGCCGGACCGGGAGCCGCCGCTCAGGATCAGCATCAACGTGGCCCCGCGTCAGTTCCTTCAACCAACCTTCGTCCAGCAAGTGCGCGAGATCCTGAACGAAACGGGCGCCGACCCGCGCTGGATAGGCATTGAGATTACCGAAGGCGCGGCCATCACCAAGCCGCACCACACCGCCCGCGTGCTGGAAGAACTCCGCGCGCTTAACATTCAGGTTGGGCTGGATGATTTCGGAACGGGCTATTCTTCGCTTAGCCGCCTTCAGACGATCCCCATCGACAACATTAAGATCGACCAGAGCTTTGTGCGCACCCAGACACGCAACAACGCGCAGTGGAGCGTGGTGAAGGCGATGCTCGACCTTGCCCACGCCCTCCAACTGCGTGTTGTTGTGGAAGGCCTTGAAACCGAGTTCCAGCGCGAGGAATTGACGGCCTTTGGCTGCGAATATGGGCAGGGCTATCTGTTCAGCAAACCACTGACCGAAGAAGATGCCGCCGCCTTGATCATCGAACAACCCGAAGGGCCATTCCGGCAAATGGAAAAGCGGATCGCGGGTTAAGGTATCTGCGCGCTAGCCCGCCCGGCCGCGCGCCTCGCCGAGCAACAGCACGCGCACATCGCCGCCGCAGCGGCTGATCTGCACCAGCAGGTAGAGGGAGAGGAACAGCATCCCGCCGAAAAAGGCGAGGACGCCAAGCGCGAGCCCTGCGCCCGAAAACTGATGCCGCCAGCTCACCCAGATCGCGGAGAGGGCGAGGAAGCACATGAAATCAAGGTTGAACTGCCCCGGCCAAGCCATCTCCGCCATGTCGCGGAAGAAGACCGGCAACAGGTTCAGGCCGTGGTTGGCGACGGTGACCGACGTGTAGGCCGCAATTGCGACCAGGCAGACCAGCAGAAAGACGCGAAACAAAGCCATGATGAAACCCTCCTGTAGCGACTGCTTCACACTAGGAAAATGTAGCGGTCGCTACAAGAGGGAAATTTCGGCTTTCCGGTCGACTTAGAGCCCGTCGACGCTCTTGCTCACCAGAATGTTCACCGAGACGCGGCGGTTCTGGCGCTTGCCTTCTTCGGTGTCATTGCTCGCCAGCGGATCGGATTCCGCCATGCCGGTGGGTGTCAGCATCCGGTACGGTTTCCAGCGGCAGGCCTGCTGGAGGAAGTTGATCACGCGGCTCGCGCGCTTTTCGCTGAGGATCTGATTATAATCTTCGCTGCCCACCGAGTCTGTGTAACCAACGACAAGCATCAGCGCGTTGTCGGTCGTTTCGGCCTGTTGCGCGGTCGAGCAGAGTTCCGCCTTGGCTGCTTCCGACAGCGTCCATTTGCCCGTGTCGAAATAGACGTTGGTCGTGCCCTTCACGTTATACTTGTCGATATCGCTCATACGGCCGCGCAGCGCCTCGGTCGCGGCGGTCTGTTCGGCAAATTGCTGGGACGTGCCGACGCGGATCATGTTCGCCGTCTTGAAATCGCGGGCCTTAAAGCTGATCTGGCTGGCGATCAGATCGCTGCCCGCCTGCAGGGTCTTCACCGTGACGGGCAGGCCGTTCAGGATATCGGCCTTGGACGGGTTCTTGCCCGAGCCCTTGATCTTGGTGATCTCAGCGAGCTTGATGTCGAACATCGTGCCATCTGCGCTGGTGACGCGAACGCGGTCCCCCTTGCGCGCGGTCACGATGCCCTTGACCTCCGGCCCCTTGGGCAGCGCCGACATATCAAGTTCGGCCTCTTGGCCGGTCACGACGATGTTGGGGTTGGAGGTGTCCTGTTCCTGCGCGGAAGCAGCGACGGCGGGCAGAGCCAGAAGCGCAACCAGAACGGGGGCGACGGTAAAATTGGAAAAGGCACGCATAGTATTCTCCCTTTGGCGGCCCCCTAGACGAAGGTCCCTGTGCACGACAACCTGTCTGGCCAATGAATGCGCTGGGGGATGTCCTTGGAATTAGGGATGGTTTGTGGGCAGCACGGGATGAGCTGAGGGGCCGGGCTACCTTTCAGGCGCCAGCGCTTCCCTTCTTTGTCAACGCCGCCAATTCCGCAAATAGATCCGGCTCAACGGTTTTGAAGTTGAAGCAAGATTTGCCCTGCTGCCGCTTTGCCAGCGCGTCGGACATGCCCGCCCCCAGCGACGGATCGGTGTAGAGCGGAAACAGATGGTAAGAGACGTAGTTCTTTTTGATCATCACAGCACCGAACCATTCGGGCTTGCCGTTCTTGTCGAGCCGGGTCGTGTGGACAACCAGATCGCCCGGCGCGTCTTTGGCGACGGGATTGTCCTTGGCCGCCACCAGCATAATCGCGCGGAGTTCTGAAAACACAGGGGTGAAGTCGGGCATTGTCGGGGCCTTCCTCTTGGTCGCGACCCGGATGCTAGCTCAGTGCGCGACCTTAAAACATATACTTCATCGTAATTGGCAGCTTCACCGCGTCCGCCCCCACAACAAACGCCGCGCTTTTGAAGGTCGGCGGGCCCATGCGGACCGCTGGGTTGCGCGACATACCAAAGCCTTCTTTGGGGATGAACAGCGCAACATCCATTTTGTTGTTGCCATTTTCGTCGTGGATGAGGGCGATGGCATAGGTGCCGGGCGCCACATCCTCAAACTTTGCGGTCAACGTCGCGCGGGCCGGCAGCGCGAGTTTGCGGCTCTTGGGGTCCTTGCCGCAATCGGGATAGGCCTTCGCATTGGCGGTTATGCAAACAAGGACGTTGCCCTTGGCATTGCGGACGCCGGTGATGACGGCTTCGACATCAGCCCCCGCTTTTGGCGCGTCCGTCGTTGCCATCAACGGCGAAGCGGCCAAGGCCAAGGTCAGTGCCGCACAGCCTGTCCCAAACTCGGAAATAAAGCCCATAATTCCCCCGATACGCCTCGTGATGCTTCTGATGATGCGTTGCTGTTATCAGCCATTTCCCTGCTGCACCATGAACGAGCGCGCGGGGAAACATTTCCCACCCCATGTGGTTGCCGACGCCCATGATCGTCATGATCGACAGAACGACGCCGAGTGCCGCGACATGGATGGGGATGAGGAAGACGAGCCCGGGAATGACGACCGCGCCTGTGATCGCTTCCCATGGATGAAAACTCATGGCGGCCCAAGCGGTTGGCGGGCGGCTTTCATGATGAACGGCATGGGCGATGCGGAACAGGCGAGGCTGATGCATCCAGCGGTGCGTCCAGTAAAACCAAGTGTCATGCAGCGCGAGGAAGGCGAACACCGAGACGGGCAGCATCCAGAGCGGATAGGCATTCACGTCGGTATAAATCTGCGTCCAGCCGTGCGCCTGCCATCCCCAGGCGACGATGCCGGCCGGCACGCCATAGATGGCCGCGGACGCAAGGCTCCATGCGATCTCGCGCCGCATCTGCCGGTCCAGCCCGGCATAAAGCCCGCGATGCTTGACCCGCGTTGCCCAAGCAAACGCGCCGCTGGTGATCAGATAGCGCACGCCGACAATCACCGTCATGGCGATGGCAGACATCAGGAGCGAGGGGCCAGCGTTCATGAGCCGCCTATGCGCCAGTCCGGTCGCGCACGCAAAGCCCGATCACGCAAAAATCGTGATGTTCTGGCGACCCATCAGGATCGGACGGCCCTGATCATCCCACATGCCCATCGTCTGCCCGGCATAGCCATGGCCGACGGCGTCATCCTTGGACCGCAGCAGAACCCAACCCTTGGCATCATAGCGCGTCGCATCGGCCAGATCGAAATTCCAGGTCATCGAGCTGATGGCGGCAGGGCCCGTCAGGCGCGGCATGGAGGCGGGCGGAAGGGCGTCCCCCAGCGTGACCAGCGAGACGAGGCCCGCAGGCGCATCTGCATCCTTGTGGCGGACCCAGACGATCATGTCGCCATCGTCAGCCCCAGTGACGGGATAGCCGCCGCCTGCATAGCGCATCTCAAAATGCTGGGCGAAGGTCGGCGCCCATTGCCGGAACAGCGGCGGACAATCTTCCGGACGCGGCACATCGGGTGCGGCGGGCGCTTCAACGGCGAAGGCGGACTCGCGCTCCCCACCAAAGGCAAAGAGCGTGCGCGTGGCGACAACACCGTCGGCGATCAGATCACACGCCATGAAGGTGACAGACTTGCCGCGCCGCAGCACCGTCGGCACCAAAGTCGCCTCCCCACCCGACGGGCCGATAAAGGCAATCTGGGCAGACCGCAGCGGCGGCAGATCGGGCACCAGCTTCTCGCACGCCGCAAAGCAGAGACCTGCGGAAACGCCGCCATAGAGCGTGCGGCCCTGCCGCCAATCCTCGCTGGCGTTGACGGACCAGCGCCCTGCGCCATCCTCTGCGATGTTGTCGATCAGATTACCCAGCGGTGTCATCCATGCCCTTTCGCTTTTCCGGCAAGGCCATTAGAGCGCGACTGTGCCTGATGCTACCACCCATTGTGACATTGCCATTGCCGGGGGCGGCCTTGCCGGTTGCCTGATCGCACTGGCGCTGGCCGAACGGCAACCGCAGCTCGACGTGCGCATTGTGGAGACGGGCGCGGCGCTGGGCGGCAACCATGTCTGGTCGTTCTTTGACAGCGATGTGGCCGAGGCCGACCGCTGGCTGATCACGCCGCTGATCGTCCATCAGTGGCAGGACTATGACGTGCTGTTTCCCAAGCTCAAACGGACGATGAGCGCGACCTATAACAGCATCACGTCTGACCGGCTGGACGCTTATGTGCGGCAGGTGCTGCCCGCAGAGCGGATCATCTGCGCCGACGTGAAAGACGTCACGCCGGACCGGATCACGCTTGGCGACGGGCGGACCGTCACCGCGCGGCTCACGATTGACGCACGGGGTGGGGGCGATCTCTCCACACTGAAACTCGGCTGGCAGAAATTTGTCGGACAAAAGGTCCACGTCCCCGGCGGCCATGGCCTCACCCGACCTATCGTGATGGATGCGACGGTCGACCAGATCGACGGCTATCGCTTTGTCTATTGCCTGCCCTTCGATGCCGAGACGGTCTTCATCGAAGACACTTATTACAGCGACACGCCTGACCTTGACGTGCCTGCCATCCGCGAACGCATCATCGCTTATGCCGCTGCCAAAGGCTGGCAGACCAATGGCGGCGGGCATGAGGAAACAGGCGTGCTCCCCGTCATCATCGGCGGGGATTTCGATGCCTATTGGCGCTCCACCGGAAGCGGCATCGCGAAAGCGGGCATAAGGTCTGGCATGTGCCAGCCGACAACCGGTTATACTTTGCCCGATGCCGTGCGGCTCGCAGCTCGGATTGCAGCCCACCCGGACATGACGCCCGCCCAGTTTGAGGCGCTGGCCCGCCGTCACTGGAAGGCGCGCGGCTATTACCGGCTGCTCGACACCATGTTGTTCGGTGCGGCGGTGCCGAACCAGCGATATCGCATCTTTGAGCGCTTCTATGGCCTTTCGGCCAGCTTGATTGAGCGCTTCTACGCGGGTCAATCGACCCTATTGGATAAGGCGCGCATTTTAACAGGAAAGCCGCCTGTGCCCATCGTCCGGGCCATTCGCGCCATCTGGGGATTAAGAAAATGAAGACAGCAATCGTGATCGGCGCCGGTTTTGGCGGCCTTGCGCTCGGCATCCGGCTCCAGTCGGCAGGCATTCAGACAACCATCGTCGAAGCGCGCGACAAGGCGGGTGGGCGTGGCTATCACTGGAAGCGTGAGGGCTTCACCTTTGATGCAGGGCCAACGGTGATCACCGATCCGCCCTGCCTTGAGGAGCTCTGGGCGCTGTCCGGCAACAAGATTGCCGACGATGTCGACCTGATGCCGGTCAAGCCGTTCTACCGGCTCAACTGGCCCGACGGCACCAATTACGATTATGCCAATGACGAGGAAGCGCTGCGCGAAGAGATCCGCAAAATCGCGCCCGATGACCTCGACGGCTATGAGAAGTTTCAGGAGTATTCGCGCGGCGTGGAGCGGGAAGGCTATCAGAAACTCGGCTCGGTCGCGTTCCTCTCAATCCTCTCAATGCTCAAGGCGGCCCCCGCCTTGGCGCGCTATCAGGCCTGGCGGTCAGTCTATTCGATTGCGTCCAAATATGTGAAGAATGACAAGCTGCGTCAGGCGCTGTCGTTCCAGACGCTCCTTGTGGGCGGCAATCCGATGACGACGAGTTCGATCTACGCGCTGATCCACACCATCGAAAAGCGCGGCGGCGTCTGGTTTGCGCGCGGCGGCACCAATAAGCTCGTCTCCGGCATGGTTGCCCTATTCGAACGACTGGGCGGCACCGTCCGTCTGGGCGATCCGGTTGAAGAGATTGAAATGCAGGGCAACCGCGCGACCGGCGTGCGGACAGCTTCCGGTTGGCGGCAATCGGCAGATGCCGTCGCCACCAATGGCGATCTGATGCACAGCTATGCCAAGCTGCTCGGCAATCACCCGCGCGGTAAAAGCGCCGCCAAATCCTTGAAGCGCAAGCGCTGGTCACCGTCGCTGTTCGTCGTGCACTTCGGGGTGAAGGGCACCTTCCCCGAGATTCCGCACCACATGATCTTGTTCGGCCCGCGCTACAAAGGGCTGCTGGATGATATCTACAGCAATGGCCGCGTGCCCGAGGACTTCTCGCTCTATCTGCATCATCCCAGCGTGACCGATGGGTCGATGGCGCCAGAGGGTCATTCAACCTTCTACGTGCTCGCCCCTGTCGCCCATCTCGGCAAGGCCAAGGTCGATTGGGATGGCGACTTCGGCAAGCAATTTGCCGAGAACATCCTTGAAGAAGTCGCGCAGCGCCTGATGCCCGATCTTAAAGAACGGATCGTCACCCAGTTCCATTATGCGCCGACCGATTTCGGGCGGGACCTGTCCGCCAACCTTGGCAGCGCGTTCAGCCTCGAACCCGTTCTGTGGCAGAGCGCTTGGTTCCGCGCGCACAACCGCGATGACGTGATCGACAACCTCTATTTCGTCGGCGCCGGCACGCATCCGGGTGCAGGCATCCCCGGTGTTGTCGGCAGCGCGAAGGCGACGGCGGCGTTGATGCTTGAGGATCTTGCCTGACATCTCGACTTTGCGGGGTGGGACCGGCTAGGGAGCGCCCCATGAAACGTATTGCCGTCTATTGCGGGTCCGCGACCCCTGCCGATCCTGTCTATATGGAAACCGCGCGCCTTGTCGGGCGCACGCTGGCGCAAAAGGGCATCGGCGTCGTCTATGGCGGCGGCAGGCTCGGCCTGATGGGTGCAGTCGCTGACAGCGCGCTGGCAGCAGGCGGCGAAGTCATTGGCGTCATCCCCGAAGCGCTGGTCGGCAGCGAAGTCGCGCACAAGGGCTGTACCGAACTGCACGTCGTGCCGGGCATGCATGAACGCAAGCGCATGTTCACTGATCTGTCGGACGGCTTCCTCACGATCCCCGGCGGCGTCGGCACGATGGATGAGCTTTGGGAAGCGATCAGTTGGGCACAGCTCGGCTATCATGCAAAGCCCGTCGGGCTGCTCAACGCCGCAGGCTTTTACGACCAGCTCATCGCGTTCAACGCGCATATGATTTCGGTCGGCTTCATCCGGGAGCAGCATAAGGGCATCCTGATCGCCGATGATCAGCTGGACCGTCTGCTCACCCGCATGGCGATGTATGAGCCGCATCAGCCCATCTTTGCAATGACGTCGGAAGACCTCTGAACATGGATCGCGCCGCCCTTGTCGATACGGCGCGGGAGACCATCGCCAAGGGCTCCAAATCCTTCGCGCTCGCGTCAAAGCTGTTTGCCCCCGACGTGCGGGAGCGGGCCTGGCTGCTCTACAGCTGGTGCCGCAAATGCGATGACATTGCCGACGGGCAGGACCATGGCGGCGCGCTGACCAAGGTTGAAGATCCCGCCGAACGGCTGGCCTTCCTGCGCGACATGACGGAGCGGGCGCTGGCGGGCGAGACAACGGGGGATCCCGCGTTCGACGCGCTCGGCCTCGTCGCGAAGGAATGCGCCCTGCCCGCGCAATGGCCGCGCGACCTGATCGAGGGCTTTGCCATGGACGCGGCGGACTTCTCCCCGCGCAACGAAGCCGAACTGCTCAAATATTGCTACCATGTCGCAGGCGTGGTCGGGCTGATGATGGCCGTCATCATGGGGGTCTCCCCGGACGATAAGGACACGCTGAAGCGCGCCAATGATCTGGGGCTGGCTTTCCAGTTGGCCAATATCGCGCGTGACATCCGCGAAGATGCCGATGGCGGGCGATGCTATGTGCCCGCAGAGTGGCTGGCCGAAGCGGGTGTTCCGTCCGGCAATCATATGAAGGCACCGCACCGTAAAGCGATGGCCGGTATCGCGCAGAAGCTCGCCGATCTGTCCGCAGGCTATGAAGCGAGCGCCCGCATCGGCGCGCGGCGCCTGCCCTTCCGGTCGCGCTGGGCGGTGCTGTCGGCAGCGGGCATCTATGGTGACATTGCGCGCGAAGTTGCAAGGCGCGGTGAAGCGGCGTGGGACCACCGGGTGGTCACATCAAAGGCTGCGAAGGCAGGTTGGGTCGCGCGGGCTTGGGTGGGGGCGGTGGTCAGGCGGGGCTGACGGCCTTTTGCGGAGACGCTGCCAATCGCTTGTGCGGCATCCCAAGCACTTCTCCAATAATCGGCACGGCCCGCGCCAAGGCCCAAGCGGCCCAGCAACTCACCAGCACCAGCACAACCTGCAGCATGAAGGCCACAAGGCCGACAATGCCCGCTTCGTGCATCATCCAACCTGCCAGCACGATCACCGTCTGGTGGATCACATAAGCGGGGAAGATCGCCAGCGCCAAGGTTTGCCGCCATGGGTGATCCCGGTTGAAGGCGACATCGGCCAGATGCAGTGCAACCGGCAACATCGCCCAGGCCATACCGGTGTCGGCGGCGATCTGCACGATCAACATGGCACGCGAAGGATCACTGACCGGGGCCGCAACGCCGGACAGGATCACTGCCAAGCAAACGACTGACACCCCAAGTGCCCCAGACCAGATCCGCCGCACGGCGGACCAGAAATCCGGAAAATGGGCAAGCGCAAAGCCAAGCAGGAAGGCGGGGATATAATGGATATCTCCCACGAGATCGGAATAGCGGCTGGCATCGTCCAAATGCACCGCCATCAGCGCGAAGCGT
Source organism: uncultured Sphingomonadales bacterium (assembly GCA_903839675.1). GTDB lineage: Bacteria > Pseudomonadota > Alphaproteobacteria > Sphingomonadales > Sphingomonadaceae > Aquisediminimonas. The sequence goes on along the minus strand of CAIMDB010000001.1, from coordinate 141,849 downwards.
CCACCGAGCAGCACCAGCAGCGGCAGATAGAGCAGCCGCCATCCCCGGCACAGCCATGTTACCGCCGGGGCCATGCGCGCTTTCCAGTCTGGCAGCAGGATCAGCGCCGCCGCCAGCAGCCCGGTATAGGCCCAGAGGTAGCCGAGGAACCAAAGATGCTCCCAATTGGGAAAAAACTGGCCCGCGATCCTGTGAAAGGCGAATTCCTCATGGGTCAGGAAGTGCAGCATCGTCTGATGATGTCCGCCCACTTCCATCCGCACCCAGCCTTGCGGCGGCACCAGCACCAGCGTTCCAAAGAGGAGCGGGACGAGCAAGCGTCGGCTGCGTTCCCTGAAAAACGCGCCGACTGAGGGGAAGCGCTGCAGCATGGCCGCGGACGCAAAGCCCGATACGACAAAGATAATCATCAGCCGCCAAGGTGAGATGGCGGCAATGGGGTAAGCCACCCAAGGCTCGATCTCTGCGGATTTTACAAGCCAATGGCCCGGCGCGAAATAGAGGCCGATATGATAAAGGATCAGGATCGCGAACGCGCCGATGCGGAGCCAGTCCAGCCCGAAATGGCGCCCGATCCGCCCGGTTTCGACATTGCCCTGCACGGCGGAACAGTATCCTTAAATCATGCACTTGCGCGGCGATCACACACATGTGGCCGACGGTTCCAATTACCGTTCAGGGCTGAAGATTGATTTAAGGACATTTTGGCCTGCTTTGTGCCTTTGCCTCGGCGCGCGCCTGCCTGTATAGGCGCATCCATGTCTTCGATCCGCCCTTGGCGCGATATAGCGCGCCGCACCTCCCGTCAGATCATGGTTGGCAATGTGCCCGTTGGGGGCAATGCGCCGATCAGCGTCCAGACGATGACCAACACCCTCACCTCCGACGCCAAGGCGACGATCGACCAGATCCGCCGTTGCGAGGATGCAGGCGCAGATATCATCCGCGTCTCCTGCCCCGATGTGGAGTCGACGGCAGCGCTGAAAGAGATCGTCCGCGCCGCCCGCGTGCCCATCGTGGCGGATATCCATTTCCACTATAAACGCGCGCTGGAAGCCGCCGATGCGGGTGCGGCGTGTCTGCGCATCAATCCCGGCAATATCGGTTCCGCCGAGCGCGTGAACGAAGTCGTCAACGCGGCCAAGGCCAATGGCTGCGCAATCCGCATCGGCGTGAACGCAGGCAGCCTTGAGAAGGATTTGCTCGAAAAATATGGCGAGCCCTGCCCGGAAGCGCTGATCGAGTCCGCGCTGGACCATATCAAGCTGCTGCAGGACCGAGATTTTCACGAATATAAAGTCGCGGTCAAAGCGTCCGACGCCTTCCTCGCGGTCGCGGCCTATATGGGCCTCGCCGAAGCGGTCGATTGCCCGCTGCATCTGGGTATCACCGAAGCCGGCGGCCTGATTGGCGGCACGGTGAAGAGCGCCATCGGCATCGGCAACATGCTGTGGGCAGGCATCGGCGACACCATCCGCGTCTCGCTCTCTGCCGAACCTGAAGAAGAAGTCCGCGTCGGCTATGAAATCCTGAAGACCCTCGGCCTGCGCACGCGCGGCGTTCGTGTCGTCTCCTGCCCCAGCTGTGCACGGCAAGGCTTTGACGTGATCCGCACCGTCCAAAAGCTCGAGGATGCACTCAGCCACATCAAGACGCCGATGAGCCTCTCCGTCCTCGGCTGCGTCGTCAACGGCCCTGGCGAAGCGCGCGAAACCGACATCGGCATCACCGGCGGCGGCAACGGCAAACACATGGTCTACCTCGCTGGCGTAACCGACCACCATGTCGAAGACGACGCCATGGTCGCGCATATCGTGAAGCTCGTCGAAGCCAAGGCGGCAGAGATTGACGCTGGGACGACGGTGAGCATGGACACGCTGCACGGGAAAGCGGCGTAAGCCCCTCTTCTTTTGACGACCTCTCGCGCGCACCTTCCCCCCGCACATTTGCTGCTCGCTGTCGCCATCATGGCGGTGTGGGGAACGAACTTTGTCGTCATCAAATTCGGGCTGGAACATTTGCCCCCGCTGACGCTGGCGCTGCTCCGCTTCACGCTCGCGTTTTTCCCGCTGGCCTTCTTCCTGCCGCGACCCAAGGTGGGGTGGGGCAACCTCGCCGCTTATGGGATGCTGATCGGCGCGGGGCAGTTTGGTGTGCTGTTCACCGCGATGCGCGCGGACATCACGCCGGGGCTGGCGTCGTTGGTGGTGCAGACGCAAGTCTTCTTCACGATCTTCCTGTCGATGCGGCTGACCGGAGAGCGGGTCGCGCTGTACCAGATTGTGGCCTTGCTGATCGCGGGCTGCGGCCTTGCGACCATTGCGCTCCACACCGATGGCACCGCGACACCGCTTGGGCTGGCGCTGGTGCTGGTTGCCGCGTTCAGCTGGTCGAGCGGGAATATGGTCTCCCGCAAAGCGGGGCCGCAGAACATGCTGGCCTATGTCGTGTGGTCGAGCATCTTTGCCGTGCCGCCGCTGCTGATCTTCGCGCTGCTGCTGGAAGGGCCGGCGCGGATGATGGAGGGCATCCGCGCGGCCGATGCGGCGACATGGGGCGCGGTGGTGTGGCAGTCGGTGGGCAATACGATGTTCGGCTATGCCGCCTGGGGCTGGCTGCTCAACCGGCATCCGGCCGCGACCGTCGCGCCGATGGCGTTGATGGTGCCCGTCTTTGGCCTCGGTGCCTCCGCGCTGTTGCTCGGCGAACCGCTCCAGCCATGGAAACTCACCGCCTTCGCGCTCGTCATGGCTGGGCTGTCGGTCGGCATGTTGTGGCCAAGGATCAAACAGAGTTTGAAGATATGACGCTATCCATCCGTGTCGCCACGCGCGACGATATTGGCCTGATTGCCCAGTTCATCCGCGCGCTCGCCGACTATGAAAAGCTGCTCCACGAAGTCCGCTTTGATGAGGCGGTGCTGGCTGAAAAGCTGTTCGGTGCACGGCCTTATGCGGAAGTCCTGATCGGAGAGATTGACGGCACAGCACAGGGCTTCGCCTTGTTCTTCCACAATTTTTCGACCTTTGAGGGCAAGCCCGGCATCTATCTGGAAGACCTGTTCGTCACGCCTGAAGCCCGCGGCTCCGGCCTTGGCACGGCGCTACTGGCAGAGCTGGCGCGGCTGGCGGTGGAACGCGATTGCGCGCGGCTAGACTGGTCGGTGCTGGATTGGAACGAGCCGTCGATCGGCTTTTACAAGGCACTGGGGGCCAAGGCGTTGGACGAATGGACGGGCTTCCGGCTGGAAGGCACGGCCCTTCAGGCCCTGGCCGCGCGCAGGGGTTGAAGCGCGCGCTGCGGCGACCCATCTAGACCATATGCCGGCGGTCACACCCCGCCGAGGTGAGAAGACCCCATGATAGACGTTCGACCCTTTGCCGGCCTTGGCCATGCGGACCACGGCTGGCTCAACGCGCGCCACCATTTCAGCTTTGCCAATTATCATGACCCCGCCCGCATGGGCTGGGGCGCGATCCGCGTGTGGAATGATGATGAGATCGGCGCGAAGACCGGCTTTCCGCCGCACGGCCATGCTGACATGGAAATCATCACCTATGTCCGCACCGGCGCGATCAGCCACCGCGACAGTCTGGGCAATGAAGGCCGGACGCCCGGCGGCGACGTTCAGGTGATGAACGCAGGCACCGGCATCCAGCACGCCGAATACAATCTGGAAAACGACACGACCACTTTGTTCCAGATCTGGGTGTTGCCCGATGCGCGCGGCGGTGAACCCGGCTGGGGCCAGCGCGCCTTTCCCAAGGCGGACCGGGCGGGCCAGTGGGTCACGCTCGCCAGCGGCAAGGCCGACGGCGATGCTTTGCCGATCCGCGCCGACGCGCACGTGCTGGGTGCAACGGTCAAGGCGGGCGAAACTCTGGCCTATGATGTCGACCCTGCGCGGCACCTCTACCTTGTCCCTGCGACAGGCCGGATCACCATCAACGGTGTGCCCGCCAATGCCCGCGACGGCATTGCGATAACCGGTGAAGCGCGACTGATGATTGAGGCTGAGGAAGAAGCGGAACTGGTCTTGGTGGACGCCAGATAGGGTTGCCCTCAATCCGTCTGTCCTGAGCTTGTCGAAGGACTGTCCTTGCCTGTTCACCAAAGGCTGAAGGACGGCGCTTCGACAGGCTCAGCGCAAACGGAGTGGGGTGTTACCCCGTCCGGTAATCCGCAATCACATCCCCAGCGGCGCGGAGTTCGGCCTCGTGCCCAGCTTCGCGCCAGCTTTCGGCAAGCGCCTCGGATTCCCATTGCAGCATGGCGGGATGCGAAAGGATGTGGTCGACCCACGCCTGCCCCGCCGTCCCGACATCAAGCCCATAGGTCCGTACGCGATATGCAACAGGCGCGAAGAAGGCATCCGCCGCGCTGAAGTCGGCCCCTGCAAGAAACGGCCCACCAAAGCGGGTCAGGCCCTCAGCAAACAGCTCTGCAATGCGCGCCACATTGGCCTTGAGCGCGTCAGACATCGGCTTGGGCTTCACCCGCACGCCGACATTCATGGTGCAATCATTGCGCAGCGCAGAGAAACCAGAATGCATTTCCACGACAGCGCACTGCGCCCAAGCGCGCGCGTCCGGGTCCTTGGGCCAGACGCCGTCATGCCGGTCTGCGAGATAGAGCGTGATGCCCAATGAGTCATGCACCGTCCGCCCCTCGTCCAGCAGCACAGGCACCTGGCCTGTGGGAGAGAAGCTGCGGAACTCCTCATAATTGCTAGGTTTGGCAAAGGGTTCTAGCTGGTCCTCAAACGTCAGGCCCAGCCCCTTCATCAGCAGCCAAGGCCGCAGCGACCAGCTGGAGTAATTCCGGTTGGCGGTAATCAGCGTGTAGGTCATGCAGGCTCCAGTCCGAGTGGGCGGTCAAGATCGCTGCGGATATGCCGCGCCGCCAGCCAATAGTGAAGCCCCGCCCACAAATAGAGACAGGAGAGCGCGCCCATCGCCAGCGTCAGGCCATCGCCCGGCGTGGCGGCTGTCTTGGTGAAATTATCGCTCAGCGCCCCCAGAATGACAGGCCCAATCCCGCCGCCGACGAGCGAATAGACCAAGTTGGTAAAGGCAGACCCTGTCGCGCGCATGCGGGGATGGAGCATGTTCTGAAATGTGCCGAATGTGGGCCCCAAATAGCAATATTGCGCCAGCGCCGAGACGCCGATGAGGATGATGGCGAGCATCGCGCTGTCCTGTGAAACGGCGAGCAGGAAGAGCGGCGTCGACAGGGTGAGCGTGATCGCGGGCACAAGGGCATAGCTGCGCTTGTCCCGCTTGCCCCAACGGTCTGCGATAAGGCCGGCCGCAACCACGCTGATTGCGGCAGGCAGGGCCGCTACCAGCCCCGATGTCAAACCGGCCTCGACCAGCGAAAAGCCAAATTTCCGCATGAAGAAGGACGCCATAAACGCATTGAGGCCAAAGCCGATCAGCGAGGCGATCGCCGATCCGATCAGCATATGCCGCATTGTCGGCCAGCTGAAATAGCGGCCGATGACGCGCAGCATGGGCGGAACCTCATCGGTCGTCGCCACGGCATCATGCTGGCCGCGGGTCGGTTCTTCCACAAACAGGTGCAGCGCAATAGCGAGGATGAAGCCGGGGATCGCCGCGCAAAAGAGCGCCATCTGCCAGCCGTAATTGTGCGCGATCAGCGAGCCGCCTGCCGCCCCGATAAATGCGCCCACCGGCGGCGACAGCATCGACACCGAAATCGCCGAGGCGCGCTTTTCGGGCGGGAAATAGTCTGAGATGACCGAGGAGGTCGACGGCAGGCCGACCGCCTCCCCCACGCCGACGCCGATGCGCGCTGTGAGCAACTGCGCGAAGTTGGTCGCAAATCCGGTCGCCGCCGTCGCCAAGGACCAGAAGAACGTCCCGAACGAGATGAGCGTCAACCGCCGCGTCCGTTCCGCCACGCGCGCCATGGCAAGGCCGAGCACGACATTGAGCACCGCAAAGGCAAGGCCGTTGACGAGGCCAATCTGGAAATCGCTTAGCCCGAAATCGGCTTTGATGGGTTCCACCAAAACATTCATGATGATGCGGTCGATGAAACCGACAATCCCGATCGACGTCAGCAGGACGAGCGCCAAGGTGGGCGACTTGCGTCGCAACGCGGTCAATCGGGACATGAACTCTCCTCAGGCTCTTTGAGCCCTTTTGGCGGGACAAGGGCCTGAGGCGCAAGCGGTTTAGTCCACCGGTTCCGTATGCAGCCAATCCGCATGGCGCGGGGCCGTCTTGGTCCGGCTCCATTCCTCCAACATCAGCGGCGCGACGCGCTTGAGTTCGGCGTGCTGCTCCGCCGTGCCGATATTGCAGGCGAGTTCCAGCCGGTGGCCATTGGGGTCGAAAAAATAGATCGAGCGGAAGATGCCATGATAGGTCGGGCCGAGCACCTCCACCCCTTGCGCCTCGATATGTGCCTTGGCGGCGAGCAACGCGTCGAGATCAGGCACTTCAAATGCCAGATGCTGCACCCAGGCGGGGGTGTTCGCGTCGCGGCCCATTTCGGGCTGGTTGGGCAACTCAAAAAACGCCAGCACATTGCCGCCGCCCGCATCGAGGAAGATGTGCATGTACGGATCATATTCGCCCGTCGAGGGCACATGGTCCTCGGCGAAGGCGGTCGTATACTCCATGCCAAGAACGCGATGGTACCAGTCCACCGTCTCCTTCGCGTCGCGGCAGCGATAGGCGACGTGGTGGATGCGGCTCAATTTAACGGGCGAGGGCTTGACGGGCGCGCTCATGCGTCTGCCCCCTCAAGCGCGCCGCGGCGCATCTGGTCCCGCTCCATCGATTTGAACAAAGCGGTGAAGTTGCCCTCGCCAAAGCCTTCATCCTTCTTGCGCTGGATGAACTCAAAGAAGACCGGGCCGATCACCGCCTGGCCGAAAATCTGGAGGAGGAGACGCGGGTCGCCTGCCTCGGTCGAGCCGTCGAGCAGGATACCGCGCTGCTGCAACTCTGCGACCGGCTCGCCGTGTCCCGGAAGGCGCTCTTCCAGCATCTCATAATAGGTTGCAGGCGGCGGCGACATGAACGGCGTACCGAGCGCCTTGAGCTTGTCCCAAGCGCCGATCAGGTCATCACAGATGAAGGCGATATGCTGGATCCCCTCGCCATTATACTGGCGCAGAAATTCCTCAATCTGCCCGCCGCCACTGCGGCCTTCTTCATTGAGGGGGATGCGGATCTTGCCGTCGGGCGCGGTCATCGCGCGGCTGGTCAGGCCCGTATATTCGCCCTTGATGTCGAAATAGCGGATCTCCCGGAAGTTGAAGACGCGTTCGTAGAACGTCGCCCAATGGTCCATCCGCCCGCCATAAACATTGTGCGTCAGGTGATCGATCCGCAGGAGGCCGGTGCCGACAGGGTGGCGATCCACCCCCGGCAGCCAGTCAAAATCAATATCGTAGATGGAGAGCGCGCCGGGCGCGTCGGCGTTTTCATAGCGGTCGATGAGATAGATGATCGCGCCGCCAATGCCGCGGATCGCGGGCAGCCGCAGCTCCATCGGGCCGGTACGGGTTTCGACTGGCTCTGCCCCGCGTTCGAGTGCAAGATCATAAGCCAGCCGCGCATTGCGGACACGAAAGCCCATGCCGCAGGCCGAGGGGCCATGCTCTGCCGCGAAATAGGCGGCGGGGCTTTTGGGTTCGTAATTGGCGATCAGGTTGATCTCCCCCTGCCGCCACAAATCGACATCCTTGGACCGATGCCGCGCAACCTGCGTGAAGCCCATCGCCGCGAACACAGGTTCCAGCACGCCCTTGTCCGGCGCACAAAACTCAATGAATTCAAACCCGTCCAGGCCCAGCGGATTTTCAAACAGGTCGGTCACATCAATCTCCGGCGCGCGCACAATATAGTTTCATCTGCAACTATATTGTGCGCGGGGGTGCGGAGTCAAATGGGATGCCTCACCCCGCCGGCCGCGCCTGTTGAAAGGACAGCACCTCCCCCATCAGCGCCTCAACATCTTCATCCGCCGGGTCCGGATAAGGCTCAGCCTCCACCAGATAATCATTGGCAACATCCAGCAAGGTCGCGACCTGCATCAGATCGAGCTGATAGCGCCGCGTGAGGCGGGACCAGGCCCGCAACATCGCCTCATAGACCGGCATCATCGGACGCTGCGCCCGCGCGCCTGCCATACCGGTGAGCTCCCGGTACAGGCCACGCTGGATCATATGTTCGGCAAAGGCACCGTGCCGCCCTTCAAACACCGGATCAAAGCCCGCAAAGCGCGCCAGCCGGTGCTGCGCAAAGGGATGCGCCGGCCCCACATCGCGCAACGCGAGGTAGATGGCGCGGTACATCTCCAGCACCTCGGTCACGCGGTCACATTCTTCAATGTCGAGCGTATCGGGCAGCGCAAACAGCGTGCCGCAATATTCGCTGGCAAACCCTTCCTCCAGCGCCCCGCGCATCTGCGCATAGCCCGCATTGTCATCGGGGTAGAGCGCTTCGAGCAGACGAAGCTGATAAATGAACGACAGCCGTTCCTTCTTGGTGAGATGCATCTGAAGTCTCCCTTGTCACGTCGCGAGTGCGCGGCACGGGGCCGCAGGGAGGGTAACGACGGGGATCGAGCCAGATTGAATGTATTTCATGCCGGTGTTGCAATTATGCGCATCAACAACTGGGCAATTCTCTGCGTTCTGCCGGATTGTCGAAATCTGACCAATATGGCACTATATCCAAATGAATGTTGATTTGAACGAAATCAGGTCTCGTATTCTTGTTGCGATGGCAGAGAAGGGAATGAGCAGGCGCGAGCTGTCAGAACGGGCAGGGTTAGGTGAGAGCGCTGTCCGTGATTTGCTGACGCGAACAGAGAATCCGGGCATTGTGACGCTCGCAAGAATTTGCGATGAGCTTGATTTGTCGCTGGTTGCAGTGCTTACGAAATGAGGGAAGCCAGAATGCGATTGAGTGTTTTTGCTATCACTGCATTTGGGTTGCTCACCGCTGTTCCCGTGGAGGCAAGCGAAACATGGATTGTTCGAACTGATCTATGGGGAAATCCGAGTTTCTCCACCTTAACATTTGACCGCAAAGAGGCTCAAATTTCGGGCGATTTGGATGGTGATCGCGTCGTCGGCAAAGTAAAGGCAAACAGAATCGCCTTCAATGTGACCGACAGCGATGGCCGAAAGTACAACTATGCTGCCACGGTGGTGGGGGATCATTTAAACGGCACCGTCGATGCACCGGATACCAATAACCAAGCGGCGCGCGTCACGCATAACTTCAAGGCGAGGCGCCTGCCGGATCGCCCATCAGGCGGCGCGCGCACTTTGGAATTTCGACCGAGCGACTATTCAAACACTTTCAATGCTGACCGCCTGCCCGTCCTAACGATTTGGCCCGGAGACACCGTGCACACGTCGACCATAGATTCAGGTGGCGTCGATGAACTGGGCGTTACCCGCGCTTTATTTGGGAATCCGCAGACTGGGCCATTCTTCATCGCTGGCGCTGTACCCGGCGACACTCTCGTTATCCGGCTCAAACAAGTGAAGCTGAACCGGGACTATGCAGATAGTCTCGATACAATTGTGGGACGCGCCCTCGGGAACAGCCTTGTCTCTGAGGCTGTCAATCTTGGCAAGCCCGTCCGATGGAAGTTGGATCGAGTAGCAGGACTGGCCTCTCCAGTTGGCGCAACAGGAGCACTGATTGGTTATTCTGCACCCGTCAAACCGATGTTAGGCGGGCTTGCTGTCGCTCCGGGTTTCGGCATGCCGCCTGTGTCAACGGGCGATACGGGTCGCTTCGGTGGAAATATGGACTTTAATGAAGTTGTAGAGGGCAATATTGTCTACCTCCCCGTGCAGCAACCTGGCGCTCTCCTCTATCTTGGCGACGCGCACGCACTTCAGGGGGATGGAGAAACCTCGCAATATGCCCTCGAAACATCAATGGATGTTACGTTCACCGTCGACCTAATCGAAGGAAAGGCGATCAACACGCCTCGGGTCGAGTCCCCTACACAGATCATGGTTCTGGGACAGGCAGGCTCTCTGGATGAGGCGCTCAAGTCAGCGAGTACCGGCATGATCCAATGGCTACAGCAAGATTACGGCATGACACTTTCGCAAGCAGCGCAAGTGCTCGGCAGCGCGATGCGTTATAGTGTACCGAACCTTGCAGGGCGGAGTGTCGGTGTTGCTGCAAAAATCGATAAAGCACTTCTGCCTGCCCCACGCAGAGTCGTTAGCGCGCCAAACTAACCGTCGTTATCTGCTATTGTTGACGTTCAAACAGCCTAAAAGCCGCCACTCGCTTCAGAAAAACAAAAACACCCCCGCCACAAAGCTGGTCGCCTCTGTCCCCTCACCCGCAGCCCTTGCAAACCGCGCCGTATCCCCGAACTTCCGCTCCCGATGCACGCCGACATAGGGCGCGAACCTCGGCTTGATGGCGTAGCGCAGGCGCAAGCCGGCGGACGCCTCAGTGAGGCCGCTGCCTAGGCCGAGCGCAGGGATGTCCTGTGCGGAGAGGTCCGCCTCCAAACGCGGCTGGAGGATCAGGCGGTTCGTCAGGCGCATGTCGTGGGTCAGTTCCACCCGCGCGGTCAGGTCGCCCTTGTGCGAGAGGAAGACAGCGCCTTCCGCCTCAATCCAATAGGGGAGCATCGCATCGACGCCGAGGGTCGCATGGGTGCGCGCGGGGCCGTGGCCGAAATCTTGCCGGACGCCCGCTTCCAGATTGGCATAGGGGCCGATGGCGTGGCTCCACAAAGCGCGGATCTCGCCTTCCTCTACCTTGCCGCCTTCCATCGCGCCTTCGGAGCGGATGAGGAAGCGGTCGAGATCACCGCCGGTCCAGGCGCGGCCCTGCCAGGCGAGACCGTCCTTCGCCTTGCCCATGCGCCATTCAAGCTGGTCGAGCCGGACGAGCGACGCGCGACTGTCCCGCGTGGACCGGAACAATGCGGCGCGGGCCTGCGCCATCACCTTCGGGTCATGCAGCGCATCGGCGGCCCAATCTCCGGCGTCTGCGGGCGTGACCTCCTGCGCTTGGGGCATTGGCATGGAGTGGCTGGAGTGGTGGCTATGGTCCTGAGCCAGCACAGGCGCACCCATCAGCAGAGCCGAGGCGAAGATCAACGCGCGCCTCATGCCCGCACCTTGAGGATGCGGAACATGCCCGTGTCCATGTGGAACATCATGTGGCAGTGCATCGCCCAATCGCCGAGCGCATCGGCCGTCATGTCGATGGAGAGCTTGCCGCCGGGCAGGACGTTGACGGTGTGCTTCATCGGCTGGTCGCCCGCGTCTGCGCCGGTGACCAGTTCAAAGAAATGGCCGTGGACGTGGATGGGGTGCGGCATCATCGTGTCGTTGATGAGGGTGATGCGCACGCGCTCATTGTGGCGGAACATGACCGGCTCGGTCCGCTCGCTCATCCGCTCGCCATCGAAGGACCACATATAGCGTTCCATATTGGCGGTCAGGTGCATCTGGATCGTCCGCGTCGGCGCGGGGGCGTCGTGCGGGGTCAGCGCCTTCAGGTCGGTGTAGCGCAGCACGCGGTGGCCGACATCCTCCAGCCCCGTCGGTGCATCGCCGATCCGTTCAGCGGGCATGGGCGAGAGCGAGGCGACGCCGGCGTTCTTCTTCACCTGTGGTGCGACGGAGAAGTCCCGCATGTTCATGGAGCTATGGTCCATCATCGGCGCTTCGGGCTTGGACAGGTCCAGCTCCATCGGCATGGAGTGGTCCATCCCCATGTCGCGCATATTGAGAAGCGGACGTTCGCGTAAGGTCGGCACCTCACCCTTCATCCCGGCGCGCGGCGCGAGGGTGGCGCGGCATAGGCCGGAGCGGTCAATGGCCTCTGCAATCACGCCATAAGCGCGGTCCTCCGTCGGCGTGACGACCACATCATAGGTTTCGGCAATGGCGATCTGGAACTCGTCGGTCTCGACCGGACGGATGTTGCACCCGTCCGCCTGCACCACCGTCATGGCGAGGCCGGGAATGCGGACGTTGAAGTTGGTCATCGCCGACGCATTGATGATGCGCAGCCGGACGCGCTCGCCCGCCTTGAACAGCCCGGTCCAGTTCTCCTCCGTGCCATGCCCGTTGATGAGGTAGCGATAGACCGAGGCCGTCACGTCCGAAATGTCGGTCGGGTCCATGTTCATTTGGGCCCATTCCAGCCGCTCCTTCAGCGACTGGTCCTTGCCCGCCAGCAGCCCACCCACCGTCTGCTTCTGCCGGTTGAAATATCCGCCTGCCTGCTTGAGCCGGGTCATCAATTTGTGCGTGTGGATGAAGCTCCAGTCCGACAGGACCAGCACATGTTCGCGGTCGTACGCGACGGGGTCTACGCCGGCGGGGTCGATGATCAGCGGCCCGAACTGGCCCATCGCCTCCTGCATGTTGCTGTGACTGTGATACCAATAGGTCCCCGCCTGCCGGATCGGGAATTCGTAGGTGAACGTTTCGCGCGGGCGGATACCGGGGAAGCTGACGCCGGGCACGCCGTCATATTGGAACGGCACGAGCAAGCCATGCCAGTGGATCGAGGTGTCCTCATCGAGCGTGTTGGTCACATGGAGGCGGACGTTCTGGCCTTCCTTCAGCCGGATGAGCGGCGCGGGCAGCGTGCCGTTGACGGTGTAGGCATGGCCGGTCTTGCCGCCGGACGTGAAGCTCGAATGCCCGACCGTCAGGCGAATGTCTTCGCCCGACAAGGTGCCCACGCCCGTGCCACGCCCTTGCGACACGCTCTGCGCCCATGCGGGGAAGAGCGGCAACAACGCCGACGCGCTGGCCGCACGAAGAACGGTGCGGCGGTCGAGAGGGATGGTTTTCATCAATCTCCGTTCAGATAGGGGTGCCTATCGCGAAAACATCCCTATATCGATGTCTGTCTCGAAATTCTCTTGCCCTTTGGGGCATCACTGGAGGTCTGCACCATGAACAAGTCCCTGTCCTTGCTCGCTTTTGGAGCCGCGCTTGCGCTAGCCTCGCCTGCCTTGGCGCAAGTCAAACTCGTCGCCTCCACACCTGCCGCCAACAAGGCCGCGGCCAAGCCGATGGCGGTCAGCCTGACCTTTTCCGACAAGATCGCCAGCTCCTCAACGATGGACATTGTGATGCTGACCATGCCGGGGATGAAGAACCACCCGCCGATGAAAATCTCCGGCTTTACCGCGGGCGTCAGTGCGGACGGCAAGACGCTGGTGGCAAAGCTGCCCCGAGCGCTGCCGGTTGGCACCTATGTCGTGAACTGGAAAGCGACCGGAACCGACGGCGCGCCTGCCGCCGGCAAGATCAATTTTGCGGTGAAGTAACCGGCGTGGCGGGTGTCGGCTCGGAGGGCTTCTTGCCGCGCAGCTCGTCAATCTCCGCCTGACGCTTGGCCAGATAATAGTCGCGCAGCGCCGCATAAGGCGGGCGGTCGCTGTTCTTCAGTTCCTGCCACTTGTCATCAAAAGCGACCCGATCATCCAGCGCGTAGATCACGCCGGAGGGGATCGTGTAGTAAAAGTTGTTGAACGGCGCGCCGACAAAGGTCGGCAGGAAGGCGAGGTCCAGCAACCGCCCCGTGACGTCGCGCACCGTCGTCGCGCCGATCAGCGGCAGATAGAGATAGGCCCCCTGCTTCACGCCGTAATAGCCCATCGTATAGGCAAAGCCGTTGACGCGGTGCGGCAGATGGAAAGGCTTTTTCTTCGCCACATCAAGCAGCCCCGCGATGCCGATGGTGGAGTTGATCGCAAAGCGCCCGACCGTCTCAATCGCCTTGCCGGGCTTGAGCTGGAGCAGGAAGTTCACCGCGACCACCGGTTCCCCGATGTTGAAGAGGAAATTGTGTAGCCCCTTGCGGATCGGGTTGGGCAAGCCATCCTTATACGCCATCGCAACAGGGGCAACGACGGCCTCATCCACGGCCTCAACCACTTCGAAGCTGACTTCATTTGCGCGCTTGAGCGGATCTTCCTTCGGCGTCGGCTGAGCTGTGACGACAATGTCCTCAGGCACTGGCCCCGTTGCGGGAGAAGGCGGTGTGGGCAAAGGCGCCGGTGCGACGGTCGGAACTTCAGATGCCGCGACAGGCGGCGCAGAGACGGGCTCGGTGGGCACAGCTTCCGGGTTGGCCTGCATGGCCGTCAACATCAATGCCGTCGTAAATCCCGAAACACCCACTCAAAAAATCCCTTCGCCGCGACCTTCGCGGTGTCGCAGCATAGAGGCAGCAACCCTGCTCCAGCGTTAACAGAAACGTTAACATAAATCGGAGGAGATGCGCTTTAGCTTGGAGCCTGCGCAAAGCAAGCCGCGCCATTTCCACACTGACATCTCCGCGCAGCACCGCTAAACGCGACACCATGACCGATCTGCCCATTTGTGTTGCCGCACTTTACCACTTTACGCGCTTTGAAGATGCCCCCGCCATCCGCGCCACGCTGGCCGATGCGTGCAAGGCGCACGGCATCAAAGGCACGCTCCTCATTGCGCGCGAAGGCATTAACGGGACGATTGCCGGCACGGACGCCGCGATTGCCTTCATCCTCGACACCATCGGTAAACTGCCGGGATGTGACGGGTTCGAGTATAAACTCTCCCGCGCCCGCGAAATGCCTTTCCACCGGATGAAGGCGAAGGTGAAGCCCGAAATCGTGACGATGGGACAACCCGATATCGATCCGCTCGCCCGCGTCGGCCATTATGTGGCCCCGCAGGATTGGAACGCGCTGATCGCGGACCCCGACACCATCGTCATCGACACGCGGAACGATTATGAAGTCGCCGTCGGCACCTTCCAGCGCGCGATTGACCCCAAGACCAAGACCTTCCGCGATTTCCCCGCCTGGTTCAGGGCAGAGCGGGAGCGGCTGTTGGGCAAAGGCACCCCGCCCAAGGTCGCGATGTTCTGCACCGGCGGCATAAGGTGCGAGAAATCCACCGCCTTCCTGAAGGCAGAGGGAATTGAGGACGTCTATCATCTGCAAGGCGGCATCCTGAAATATCTGGAAACCGTGCCTGCCGAAGAGTCGCTGTGGGAAGGTGAGTGCTTCGTGTTCGATCAGCGCGTGACCGTGCGGCACGGGCTGGAGCTTGGCTCGCTGGAGCTGTGCCACGCCTGCCGCCGCCCGATCAATGCGGAGGACCGCGCCTCATCGCTTTATGAAGTCGGCGTCAGCTGCCCCGCTTGCTATGACGAGCGCACCGACGCGCAGCGCGCCGGATATCGCGAGCGCCAGCATCAGGTCGCCCTCGCCGAGGCGCAGGGCAAGCCGCATATCGGCGCGGTGATGGCCCCTCCCGATGACGATGCCCGATGACGACGGCTAACCCCGTCCTCTACAGTTTCCGCCGCTGCCCCTATGCGATGCGCGCGCGGCTTGCTTTGCTGGCCAGCGGCACGGTGTGCACCCTGCGTGAGGTGAAGCTCTCCGCCAAACCGCAGGACCTGCTCGACGCCTCCCCCAAGGGCACGGTGCCAGTGCTGGTGCTGCCCGACGGCCCAGTCATTGGCGGCCCAGTCATTGGCGGCCCAGTAATTGGCGGCAGGGTGATCGACGAAAGCCTAGACATCATGCGCTGGGCGCTCACACAGGCGGACCCCGACCAGTGGCTGGACGGCGTGGACGCCGCGCTGATCGCGGCCAATGATGGCCCGTTCAAACATCACCTCGACCGTTACAAATACCCCCACCGCTATGATGTCGACCCGTTGGCCCACCGCGCGGCAGGTGTGGCGCATCTGGAGATGCTGGAGGCCCGGCTGACCGCCTCCCCCTTTCTGTGCGGCACCCACTGGACGATGACCGACGCCGCGCTCGCGCCCTTCGTCCGCCAGTTTGCGGAAACGGATCGGGCGTGGTTCGATGCGCTCCCACTGCCTGCGGTGCAGAGATGGCTGGCCGCGTTTCTGGCCTCACCGATGTTCGCCGCGATCATGGTGCGGTGGCCGGTCTGGCAGGCGGGGGATGCGGAGGTGCTGTTTCCGGAGGGGTGAGTGGGAGGAGGGCCACTTTACTGCGGTGGGATTGGCGATAGGATCGGGGCGATAAGCTATGGAAGAGGTGAAGAACATGGTCGGATTTGGGGGTTTACGCACCTGTCACCGTAATTCTGCACCGTAATTCAAACGTCGATCAGGAGCGAGTTGGTGGCCACGAAATAGATATAGTTATAGCCTCGAGTTTTTCTGATGCGCTTTTTGGGTTGCCTTTGTTGCAGCAATCCGGCGTGATGCCCGTCACACCTTGTACGAACCAAAGCAGCTACGATCCAATCATTATATCGACTCACATCGTTTTAATGGAGGAACCGTGATGACTAGTGCTTTTGAATTGGCAGATGTTGCAAATCCCTTTGAAGTTGCAAGCGAGCAGCAAATTGCTGATGTGCTAGGCGAATTCGTACATAAGATTGGTGCCGACAAAAAAGGCCATTCGCACCCATGCCGGACAGATAGTCTCGGCCATGCGACACCGTCTGGAAAATCCGAACAGGAACTGCGCGTCGACAGCCATTTGGGCTTTGTACCGCTGTGGGCACCTGACGTAACTTTGCGGTGGCGGTTTCAGGAACAATCGCTGGCAATTTATAGAAATCCCGAAGCGGCCAAGGCCGAAATTCGCAAATTGATGGGCGAGGCGCTAGACGGATGGCAGGATTCCATTCCCGTCAAATTTAGCGAGCAGCGCGATTTGTGGGATTTTGAAGTGGTCGTGCGTGCGAATGCGGATTGCGATCGTAGCGGCTGTGTGCTGGCCAGCGCATTCTTCCCCGACGCGGGCCGCCATGAACTGGTCCTTTATCCGACGATGTTTCAACAACCGCGCATCGAGCAGATCGAAACGTTGCAGCATGAATTTGGGCATGTTTTCGGACTGCGGCACTGGTTTGCCAATGTTGCCGAGGGGTCGTGGCCCTCAGAATTGTTTGGCACAGACAGCCGCTTTTCGATTATGAACTACGGTGCGGATAGCACATTAACTGATGTCGATCGTCGGGATCTAAAGGCTCTTTATCAAGGCGTCTGGAGTGGAGCGATCAAGGAAATCAACGGCACCAAAGTCCAACTCATGTTGCCCTATCATAGCTTTTTCAAAGGCTAGAATCCACTTCCGTTTCACGCAAGGCCGCAGGCGACGCGAAGCGTCAATGCGCAAAGATTCTTAAGAGGTTTGCGGGCGGACGGGACGCTTGCGTTTTAAGATGCCCTCTTAAAAACCTTTGCGGTCTTTGCGTGAAACGGATGTGTTGGGGGTGGGGCATTTGGAGGTTGTCGCACCATTTGCCGTAATTCTAATTAATATTGTGTCCCCGGCTTTGCCGGAATTTTCCTAAAAGCTCTCTCCTCCTTTAGGGGAGAGATACAAGCCTTGGCGCCAAAGGCGCTTAGGCGCAGTTGAGAGGGGGAAGTAGCGCGCAACCCCACTGGAATTACGGTGACAGGAGTCAAAAACCCCTAAATTGACTCAATGCCCTACTTTAATAGCTTATTCTAATGGCTCGCCTTCCTCGCATGGTTCTGCCGGGTATTCCGCACCACGTGACACAACGTGGTAACCGGCGTGAGCGGACGTTTTTCGAAGACGGCGATTATGCGCTGTATCTCGATCTCCTTGCCCAAGCTGCTGAACGGAACGGTGTCGAGATATGCAGTTACGGTGACAGGTGCGTAACCCCCTAAATACCCTTCGAAGTTGCAAGCGCATGCCACCGACCACCACCTCCCCCATCACCCCACCCCATTTTCCGCTGTCCTACAGCCAACACTTTATGCCAGAGCCTTGCCCATGGACGCCCGCATGATCCGGCTTTGCTCTTGGAAGTTCTGTCTTTCCTACAGCAGGGGTCCATAATGAGGGGGACGTACCCTCAACTTCCTCCACTTCCGCACCTTCCAAAAAGCGGGGCGGACGGATTTCTGGGGATTCGGGGCGGGCGCGGACTATCCTACGATTTTGCCCCTTCCCGCCCCTCTAACGGACGCCCTTATGCCTGACACGGTTCCTGATCTCTCCACCCAACCAGACACCCCCGCACTGCGCCTCGTCGAGTTCCACGACGATCTCGCCCGCGACTTTCATGACATCAATGCCGAATGGATCACGTCGATGTTCGTGCTGGAGGCGACCGACCGGGAGGTGCTGGAAAATCCGCGCGCGAAGATCCTTGACCCGGGCGGGGCGATCCTGTTCGTCGAAGCCGAAGGGCGCGGTGTCGTTGGTGCCTGTGCCTTGCAGAAGACAGGACCTGCGCGTTTCGAGTTGACCAAGATGGGCGTGCGGGAGACGGCACGTGGCCTGAAAGCGGGGGAGTTTCTGCTTGAGGCCGTCATCGCGCGCGCCGAGACCATGGGGGCGGAGACGCTCTATCTCCTCACCAGCCACAAATGTGAAGCCGCGATCCATTTGTATGAAAAGCTGGGCTTTGCCCATGATGCGCAGATCATGGCAGACTTTGGCGCGCGCTATGACCGCTGTGACGTCGCCATGCGGTATCGCCCGACCGCATGACCGCAGCCAAGACCGCCCCCACCCCCGCCCGCCGGGTAAAAGTCTTCTTCGATGGCGGATGCCGCCCCAACCCCGGGCGCATTGAGGCCGCCGTTGTGGTGCGGGGGCAGACCTATCTGTTCGATGATCTGGGCGAAGGCACTAACAGCGATGCGGAATGGCGCGCGCTGCTCTGCGCGGTGGAGGTGGCGCAGTCCTTGGCGCTGACCGACGTCGAGTTGATCGGCGATGCGGTGGAGGTGATCACCAAGGCCAACACCGCGCTGCGCACCGGACAGGCGCGGAATGATCACGCCACTGCGCTCCTCACCTTGGCGCAAGACGGGCGCGTTGGCCGTGTGCGCTGGATTAAACGCGCACAAAATCTCGCCGGCATCGCGCTCGCTGCGCGGCACCCGAGATAGCTAAAATGGGGAATGGTGGAGCCTAGGGGAGTCGAACCCCTGACCTCTACACTGCCAGTGTAGCGCTCTACCAGCTGAGCTAAGGCCCCATTTGGAGGCGCGCCTTTATGTCAGGCGCGCCGCCGTTGCAACCCTAAGGTTGCCGGTATCAGATCAATTTTCGTCGTTCACGTCGCCGGTGTCGACGCCGAGGTCATCATCACCGCCCAGATCGACATCGTCATCTGCCGAAGGTTCGCTTTCGGCATCCACGTCCAGATCCAGATCCGCCGTGAGATCCGCATCGGGGGTGGCCGACGCGACAGGGGCCGCAGCTTCAAACGGAAGCGGCTGCTTCGACTTCAGAACGGGTTCGGCGATCCACGCATAGCTGCACGAAATGCAGGTGATGGGATCTTCCTTGGTCAGGTCATAAAAACGCGTTGCACACTTCGGGCACGTACGTTTTGTGCCCCATTCAGGCTTCACCATGAGCCTTAAGCCTTTCAATCAAGCAGAATTGCTTTGAGCCAATGTAAACACCGGCTGAATCGGCGCGCGCCTTGCCATAGCAGATCGCCGCTGTCAAAGACGCCGGCGAAATGGCGCATCCTTCCCCCTCCCCTAAAGCATTCGCACAGAGCGGTCCACTCTCCGGCACGGTCCGCGTGCCCGGTGACAAATCCATCTCCCACCGGTCGCTGATGTTGTCAGCCCTCGCCGTGGGGGAGAGCGTGATTGAAGGCCTGCTGGAAGGCGAAGACGTTCTCGCCACGGCGGCGGCCATGCGGGCGATGGGCGCGACGATTGATCGCGGCGATGACGGCGTGTGGCGCGTGCACGGCGTGGGTGTCGGCGGATTGCTGCAACCCGAATCAGCGCTCGACATGGGCAATTCCGGCACCTCGACCCGGCTGCTCATGGGTCTGGTCGCCAGCCATGCCATCACGGCGACCTTCACGGGCGATGCCTCGCTTTCCAAACGCCCAATGGCGCGGGTGACCGATCCCTTGGGCACGATGGGCGCGGTGTTCACCTGCTCGCCGGGGGAAAAGGGCAACCAATATCTGCCGATCATGGTGCGCGGGGCCTGCCCTGCTGTGCCGATCACCTACCGCCTGCCTATGGCGTCGGCACAGGTGAAGTCGGCCATCTTGCTCGCCGGGCTCAACACGCCGGGGATCACGACCGTCATCGAACCGGTGCCGACGCGGGATCATAGTGAGCGGATGCTGGCCGGTTTCGGCGCGAAGCTGGACATCTCCACCGATGCCGATGGCGCACGCGTCATCTCCATCCATGGTGAGGCGGAACTGACGCCGCAGCATGTCGTCGTGCCGGGTGATCCGTCCTCCGCTGCGTTCCCGATGGTGGCGGCGCTTCTCGTGCCCGGCTCCGAAGTCCGCATCGACAATGTCGGCATCAACCCGACGCGTGCAGGGCTCATTGAAGTGCTTCAGGCAATGGGCGGCGACATCACTTTGGTTGACGAACGCGTCGTCGGTGGAGAGCCCGTCGCCGACCTGATCGTGAAGCATTCCGCGTTGAAGGGCATTGAGACCTCGCCCGACATCGTGCCGAGCATGGTTGACGAATTCCCCATCCTGTTCGTCGCCGCGGCCTTGGCTGAAGGCAAGAGCGTGTTCCGTGGTCTCGACGAACTGCGCGTCAAGGAATCAGACCGCATCAGCGTCATGGCCAAGGGGCTGTCCGCGATTGGTGTGAGGGTTGAAGAGTTGGAGGACGGCCTGATCGTCCATGGTTCTGGCGGCGCGGCACTCGCCGGTGGCGCGACCATTGCGGCGGAACTGGATCACCGCATCGCGATGAGCTTTGCCATTGCAGGGCTGGTCTCGGCAGCGCCGGTCACCATTGATGACATGAGCCCTGTCGCGACCAGCTTCCCCATCTTTGAAGCGATGCTGGAAAGCCTCGCCGCCCGATGATTATCGCGGTCGACGGACCTGCGGCTTCCGGCAAGGGCACCATCGCCCGCGCCTTGGCCGTGCATTATGATCTGCCCCACCTGGACACCGGCCTGCTCTACCGCGCCGTGGGTGTGGCGACAGCGCGCGCCGGACGGGACCCGGATGTAGAGGCCGATGCCGTCGCCGGTTGCCGGATTGACGAGACGCTTCTGACAGACCCCGAACTCCGCACCGAAGTCGCAGGGGCGCTTGCCTCCCGCGTGTCGCGCCATCCAGCCGTGCGGGCGGCCTTGCTTGAGTATCAACAGGCTTTTGCCCGCCAGCCGGGCGGCGCAGTGCTGGATGGACGCGATATCGGCACCGTCATTGCGCCGGACGCCGATGCCAAGCTGTTCGTCACCGCCTCCACTGAAGTTCGGGCGCAGCGGCGGCACCGTGAAGATGCCCTGACCGACTATGATGCGATCCTTGCCGACATCGAAGCGCGCGATGCCCGCGACTCAGGGCGAAGTGCCGCGCCACTGCGGCAGGCAGACGACGCAGACTTGCTAGATACCACCGATATGACTATAGGCGCGGCCGTCCAGCGGGCGATTGCGCTCGTGGAGGCCCGGATTCGGCGCTGAGCAGCTAAAACGCTTTCTCCCCTTTTTCGACCTCTGCGATCTGTTGTCCAAAGGATGCTGCACCGGCATGGGGTCTGTGCGGCAGTCTGGCCAAAAGACCAGCGGAAACAACCGCTTGGCCGGAAAACAAACATGATTGGAATACTCTAGCAATGGCAACTTCCGCCAACCCGACCCGCGATGATTTCGCGGCTCTCCTCTCAGAATCACTCGGCGATGCCGAAAGCCTCGACGGCCGCGTCGTCAAGGGCATCGTCACCGCAATTGAAAACGACATGGCCGTCATCGACGTTGGCCTGAAGTCGGAAGGCCGCGTCGCGCTTCGCGAATTCGCAGCCCCCGGCCAGAAGGCTGAACTCGCTGTTGGTGATGAAGTCGAAGTTTATGTCGACCGCGTCGAAAACGCCCAGGGTGAAGCCGTGCTGTCGCGCGACCGCGCACGCCGCGAAGCCGCCTGGGATGCTCTCGAAGCTGAATTCGGCAAGTCCACCCGCGTTGAAGGCGTCATCTTCGGCCGCGTTAAGGGCGGCTTCACAGTCGACCTCGGCGGCGCTGTGGCCTTCCTTCCCGGTTCGCAGGTCGATATCCGCCCCGTGCGCGATGTCACTCCGCTCATGGACATTCCGCAGCCCTTCCAGATCCTCAAGATGGACCGTAAGCGTGGCAACATCGTTGTGTCGCGTCGCGCCATCCTTGAAGAAAGCCGCGCAGAAGCACGTTCGGGCCTGATCCTGAACCTTGCTGAAGGCCAGGTTATTGAAGGCGTCGTCAAGAACATCACCGATTACGGTGCGTTCGTTGATCTCGGCGGCATTGACGGCCTGCTGCATGTCACCGACATCAGCTACAAGCGCGTCAATCATCCTTCGGAAGTCATCAACATCGGTGACACCGTGAAGGTGCAGATCATCCGCATCAACAAGGACACGCAGCGCATCTCGCTCGGCATGAAGCAGCTCGAGAGCGATCCATGGGAAGCTGTCGCTGCCAAGTATCCGGTTGGCGCCAAGCTGACGGGCCGCGTCACGAACATCACCGAATATGGTGCGTTCGTTGAACTCGAAGCCGGTATCGAAGGCCTTGTCCACGTATCGGAAATGAGCTGGACCAAGAAGAACGTCCACCCCGGCAAGATCGTTTCGACCAGCCAGGAAGTCGATGTCATCGTCCTCGAAGTCGACGAAGAAAAGCGTCGCATTTCGCTGGGCCTCAAGCAGGCTGCGTCCAACCCGTGGGAAGCGTTCAGCGCTGTTCACCCGGTTGGCTCGACCGTCGAAGGCGAAGTCAAGAACGCGACCGAATTCGGTCTGTTCATTGGCCTCGACGGCGACGTCGATGGCATGGTCCACATGTCGGACATCGCCTGGGGCGTGTCGGGCGAAGAAGCTCTGGCGCTGCACAACAAGGGCGACACCGTTAAGGCGATCGTGCTTGACGTGGACGTCGAAAAGGAACGCATCTCGCTTGGCATCAAGCAGGTCGAAAAGGGCGGTGCTTCGGTTGCCACCGGCGGCAGCGGACCTTCCGGCCTCGCCAAGAACGCTGTCACCACTGTCACGGTCATTGCGATCAAGGACGGCGGGCTCGACGTGCAGGTGGGCGATGATGGGGCCATTGGCTTCATCAAGCGTGCCGATCTTGGCCGCGATCGCGACGAACAGCGCCCAGACCGCTTCCAGGTCGGCCAGAAGTTCGACGCGATGGTAACCGGCTTCGACCGTTCGAAGAACCCAACCTTCTCCGTCAAGGCGATGCAGATCGCCGAAGAGAAGCAGGCGGTTGCCCAGTACGGCTCGTCCGATTCGGGTGCGTCGCTTGGCGACATCCTTGGCGAAGCGCTCAAGGCGCGCGACGGCAAGAAGTAAGTTAACACCAATTCAACCGAATAGGGTCCGTTGCACCGTTGCGTGCAGCGGGCCCTATTCGTATCAGACTTGGAAAAATCCATCTGGATCAGTGGCTTAGTTAAAAAACGTTAACCCTAGCGTTAAGATATTATTACTTGCACTTGTTACCGTAATGGTAGTAATTATCGCGACAGCTGTTGCTTCCGTCAAATATCCTGCTGATCTCGGGGATATGCGTAACGACGGGCTATGGTCTTCGCGGGGAAGAGCATAAGCAGACACGTGCAACAGCATGGGGGTATGAGTATGATACGTTCCGAGCTGGTGGATGTACTGGCGCAAGAAAATCCCGGACTGTCCCACCGGGAAATTGACACTATTGTAACTATCTTTTTCGATGAAATCACGAAGCAGCTTGCCGACGGTGGTCGCGTGGAGCTTCGCGGTTTTGGCGCCTTTTCGACACGCGGCCGAGAGGCCCGTCAGGGCCGCAACCCGCGCACGGGGGCTTCTGTGGACATTCCATCGAAGAAGGTGCCCTATTTCAAGCCCGGTAAGGAAATGCGCGCCAAGCTCAACGTCTGAGCAGGCGCTTTCCAGTCCTTTGTTGCTTGACGGCAGCGCTTTCGTCGCCGATGTCGCGCCCGTGCGGACGTGGCGAAACCGGTAGACGCAGCAGACTTAAAATCTGCTTTCCCCTGGAAGTGCGGGTTCGAGTCCCGCCGTCCGCACCACTTTTTCGCCGGCGCGTGACCTTGCCGGCAAGGCGCGCTATCAGGGCAATATGCTGAAACAACTGGCCTCTTCCCTCTTCCTGCTGGCAGCGCTTGCCGGCTGTGGGCAGGCTGAGGATGCCGACATTTCCATCAGCGTCATCGGCGGTATAGCGCGCGCGGCGGACCCCAATACACAGGTGCTGGATGCCCCTGCCGCTGTGATGACCGGCGCGCTGATGCAGGGCCTCGTCCAGTTCGATGCGCAAGGACAGATTGAACCCGCGCTTGCCGAACGCTGGATCGTTACGGATGACGGGTTGAGCTACATCTTCCGCCTGCGCCGCGCCAAATGGTCAGACGGAACAGAGGTAACAGCGGCCCAAGTCGCCAAGACCTTGCGCGCCTCGCTCTCCCCGCAAAGCCGTAATGCTTTGAAGCCGATGTTTGGGCCGGTGACAGAAATCCTCGCCATGACCGACACGGTGCTGGAAGTCCGCCTCTCAGAACCACATGGCAATTTGCTGAAGTTGCTGGCCCAACCGGAAATGGCCGTACTGCGAAAAGGACGCGGCACCGGCCCCTATCGTATCTATCGCCCCCTGCCCCACTCGGTCGTGCTTCGGCCGATCTTGCCCGACACCGCCGAAGACATGGACGAGGATGCTCTGCAGCGCATGGAGCGCCGGGTGCGTGGCGAAGAGGCCGCGATGGCCGTCGCCCGATTTGCTGCAGGCGATGCAGATCTGGTGCTGGGGGGCACCTTCAATTCCTACCCTCTGGCGCTGGCGAGCGAGGTCAACCCGCGCGAGATCCGCCGCGATGCCGTGCCCGGCCTATTGGGTCTTGTGCCCGCGCGGGCCGATGGCCCCATTGCGGACCGGGACGTCCGGCGCGCGCTTGCCATGGCGATCAACCGCACGGCCTTTGTGCAACGTTATGCTGTTCCGGGCTGGCGCGCGACAGAGAGCATGCTGCCATCCCCCATCGGCACCTTCATACAGGCCGTACCGGACTGGGCCACGCTCGATCGGCCCGCGCGTCTGGACCGCGCCCGCCGCCTGATCGGCACGTCCGCCATCACTTTGCGCGTTGCTCTGCCAGATGGCCCGGGCGGACGTCTGCTTTTTGCGCAACTTGCAGCGGACTGGCGGCAGATTGGCGTGCGCGCCGTGCACGTTGGACGGAATGAAGCGGTCGACCTGCGCTTGATTGACGCTGTCGCCCCAGTTTCAGTCGCGACCTGGTATCTCGGCCGCTTCCGCTGCCCCGGCCTGCCGCTGTGCAGCCAGACGGTGACAAGCACTCTTTCCATCATGCGCCGCGCCAAGCCTGAAGAGCGCCCCCGCCTGATTGCGGAGGCAGACCAGTCGCTGGCCGATGATCAGCTCTATATTCCGATTGCCACACCGCTGCGCTGGTCACTCGTCGCGCAGCGCCTGCTGGGCTTTGCCGAAAATGGTGTCGCCATTCACCCGCTCAACCGACTGGAACGGGCGAAGAACTAGTAACAGCGCGGCGTCTGCCTATATTGATGAGCAAAGGAGTTGCCGATGGCCCCCGCGCGCAAGATGAAGATTGACCCTTCCGACTTTGCAGGTCGCCACCCGGCAGCCGTGCGGCGGCGCATTGAAGGACTGGAAAAGCTGCTCGAAGGGCTGTTCGTCATCCCCGGCACAAACAAGCGCGTCGGCATGGACGTCCTTCTGGATTTCCTGCCCGGCGGCACAATCGTCGCCGCTGTGATGGGAAGCTACCTCGCCTGGGAGGCCCGCAACCTCGGCATGTCCAAAACGACCATGGTGCGGATGGCCGGCAATATCGGCTTTGACGCGCTGCTGGGCGTCATCCCCTTGGTCGGCGCCATCCCCGATTTCTTCTTCCGGTCCAATACCCGCAATTTGAAGCTCATCAAAAAGCATCTGGATAAGCATCATCCGGCGACAGCGGTAATCGACCTATAGCTCCTACCGTTCATCCCGCCAGATGTTGAGGCGGCGTTTGGGCGGGGCGGTGGGCTCTCCGCGCGGGCAGGGGCGGGGCTTAAACGCTGTGTCCATGCAGACGCGCACTTCCTTCAGCCAGTTTCCGGGCGTGGTCATAATGCGGACCATGGCGGGCGACATGCCGCGGTTGATCCGCGCAAATTCAGCCGCGAAGCCCCCCGCTGTCACGCCCCGTCTGGACAGCGCATCCATTTCCGGAAAGCGCACCGCGCGGTAAAGGATGGAGGCCGCGCGGAAATACTTCTCCGGCTTGTCGGCCATACAGGTGCCATGCTTGGCCCATTCATGCTGCAACAGGCGGGCGGACGGCGTCATGCAGAAATGCTGCTTGATGAGCCCCGCGTCGAGCGGCTTGGCCTCTCCGCACCAGGCCGGGTCTACCTGTTGATCCCCTTCAGGCCAAAGACCGTGCAGGATGAACCCGAAGCGCGCATCCTTTCCGCACTGGCTGGCATCCGCCGGATTGCCCTGCTTGTCGCGGCAATATTGCGGGGACCAGGAGAGTGACAGAAGATAGCCCGTCACCGGCACCTTGCGGATTTGGCCGGGCGGTGGCGTTTCCACCCTAAGCTCCGGCAGGGCATCCGGCACGACACAACTATTCGCCTGCGCAAGGGCAGCTGACGGAAGGGCGATCAGCAGCGCCGCAAGGAAGGTTCGGATCATGACCCCAGCCTAAGCACAAAGCTGCCGGACTGAAAGGGCTTCAACACCACTCTGGATAAGTCCGCGTAATTTTATTACAATACGTTGTTATGAACGACTCGCGTGGCCGCAACCGCCCTCCGCTCTCGCTCCACATTCCGGAGCCACCCGCCCGTCCCGGCGAAGAGGCGGACTTCTCGCACATTCAGGTGACGCCCGCTGGTGTGACGCCTCGACCAGACAGTTTTGCTGCCGCGCATGACCTGCGCGACATGGCGTTCGGTCTGGTGCGGGTGCTGGATGATGCGGGGCAAGCCGTCGGCCCATGGGACCCCCGCTTGTCACCGGACGTGCTGCGGACCATGTTACGTGACATGGCGCTCACCCGCGCCTTTGATAACCGGATGTTCCGCGCGCAGCGACAGGGCAAGACCAGCTTCTACATGAAATGCACCGGAGAAGAGGCTGTCGCCGTCGCGCAGACTCATGCGCTGGATCGGGAGGATATGTGCTTCCCCTCCTACCGGCAACAAGGCATCCTCATCACGCGCGGCCACCCACTCGTCGGGATGATCAACCAGATTTATTCGAACAAGGGCGATACGCTGAAGGGCCGACAGCTGCCCATCATGTATTCCTCGCCGGAATATGGTTTCTTCACGGTTTCGGGCAATCTGACGACGCAGCTGCCGCAGGCAGTGGGATGGGCGATGGCGAGCGCGTCCAAGGGTGACAGCCGGATTGCGGCGGCATGGTGTGGAGAAGGATCAACGGCAGAGGGGGACTTCCACGCCGCAATGACCTTCGCAACCGTCTACCGTGCGCCTGTCATCATCAATGTCGTCAACAACCAATGGGCAATCAGTTCCTTTGCGGGCTTTGCAGGCGGCGAGGCGACGACCTTTGCCGCGCGTGCCATTGGCTATGGCATTGCGGGCCTGCGTGTCGACGGCAACGATGCGCTCGCCGTCTATGCCGCGACTGCCTGGGCCGCCGAGCGGGCGCGGACCAACAATGGCCCGACGCTGATCGAGCATTTCACCTACCGTGCCGAAGGCCACAGCACGTCTGACGATCCGAGCGCCTATCGCTCTGCCGATGAAGGCGTGAAGTGGCCGCTGGGTGACCCCATTGCCCGGTTGAAGGCGCACCTCATCACCATCGGGGAATGGGATGAGGACCGTCATGCCGCGATGGACCTCGAACTCGCGGAGAGCGTGAAGGCAGCACAGAAGGAAGCGGAGAAGAACGGCATCCTCGGCCACGGCCTGCACCAGCCGTTCGAGACCATGTTCGAGGATGTGTTTGAAGAAATGCCCCCGCATCTAAAGGAGCAGCAGGCGCAGATGCTCGCCGAACGCATGCGCAAATGGCCCAATGGCGGGCAGGGTCCACGCTGATGTCGGACACCCCCTCCCGCCGCATGAACATGATCGAGGCGATCAACAGCGCGATGGACGTCGCCATGACGCGCGATGCGGACGTCGTCGTCTTCGGCGAAGATGTCGGCTTTTTCGGCGGAGTCTTCCGCGCGACCGCAGGGCTGCAACAGAAATTCGGCAAGACGCGCAGCTTTGACACGCCCATCACCGAATGCGGTATCATCGGCGTCGCGGTCGGCATGGCGGCTTATGGTCTGCGCCCCATCCCCGAAATCCAGTTTGCCGATTACATCTACCCCGCGCTCGACCAGCTTGTGTCAGAAGCCGCGCGCATCCGGTATCGTTCGGCCGGGCAATGGCACATGCCAATCACGGTACGCTCCCCCTTTGGAGGCGGCATCTTTGGCGGGCAGACGCACAGCCAATCCCCCGAAAGCATCTTCACCCATGTGTCGGGCCTGAAAACCGTCATCCCATCGACGCCCTATGACGCCAAGGGGCTGCTGCTGGCCGCGATTGAAGACAATGACCCCGTCCTCTTCTTTGAACCCAAGCGCATCTATAACGGCCCGTTCGATGGCCATTATGACCGCCCCGTCCAGCCTTGGGCCAAGCACCCCGCTAGCGAGGTTCCGGAAGGCCATTACACCATTCCGCTCGGCAAGGCCGCGCTGGTGCGCGAGGGGCAGGACCTGACCGTCATCACCTACGGCACGATGGTGCATGTCGGCCTCGCCGCGATTGAGGAACTGGGCGTTGATGCCGACGTCATCGATCTGCGCACGCTCGTGCCGCTTGATATCGAGACCATCGAGGCATCTGTGAAGAAGACGGGCCGCTGCGTCATCATCCATGAAGCGACGCGCACCTCCGGCTTTGGCGCGGAGCTTGCCGCGCAAATTCAGGAGCGCTGCTTTTACCATCTCGAAGCGCCGATTGAGCGCGTGACCGGGTTTGACACGCCTTATCCCCATAGTCTGGAATGGGCCTATTTTCCCGGCCCCGTCCGCATCGGGATGGCGATTGAAAAAGTGATGAAGGACTGAGGATGGCGCGCTTTGAATTCCGCTTGCCCGACATTGGCGAAGGCATTGCCGAGGCAGAGATTGTCGCCTGGCATGTGAAGGTCGGAGATACCGTGTCCGAAGATCAGGGCGTGGCCGACATGATGACCGATAAGGCCACCGTCGAGATGGAGTCGCCCGTAAGTGGCACAGTGATCGAAGTCGCGGGCGATGTCGGCGATATGATCCCCATCGGATCGACGCTGCTGGTCATTGAAACCGAGGGTGAGGAGGCAGCGACCCCTGCCGCGCCGCAAACCGACGTCCTGTCCGGCACAGATCTTGAAGCCACACCCGAACAGCATATGCCGGAGGCGCCTGCGACGCCCTTCATCCCGGCGCCGCACCCGGAAGCGACCGAGATCAACGTCCCGCAGCCCTCCACGCAGGCGCTCGCCTCACCGGCGGTGCGGGCGCGGGCGAAGGAATTGGGCGTTGATCTGTCGCAGGTGAAGGCCAGAGAGGGCGGCCGGGTGCGCCATGCGGACCTCGACGCGTATCTCACCTATCATGGCGGCCAAGGCTATCGTGCGGCAGGCACCACGCGTCCGGATGAAGCGATTAAGGTCGTCGGGATGCGGCGTCGGATCGCGGAGAACATGGCAGCCTCCAAGCGCCACATTCCGCACTTCACCTATGTTGAAGAGATCGATGTGACCGCGCTGGAAGCCATGCGAGGAGACCTCAATGGCAATCGCGGGAACCGGCCGAAACTCACCATTCTGCCGCTGATGATCGTCGCGATCTGCAAAGCGCTGCCCGACTTTCCCATGATCAACGCGCGCTATGATGATGAGGCGGGCATCGTGACGCGCCACGGCGCCGTCCACCTCGGCATGGCGACGCAGACCGATGCAGGGCTAATGGTGCCCGTCATCCGCGACGCGCAGACGAAGAATGTCTGGCAGCTCGCTGGCGAGATCACACGGCTGGCTGAAGCCGCGCGCACTGGAAAGGCGACATCATCTGAGCTTTCCGGCTCCACCCTGACCGTCACATCACTCGGACCCTTGGGCGGCATTGCGACGACGCCGGTCATCAACCGGCCTGAAGTCGCCATCATCGGCCCCAACAAGATCGTGGAGCGACCCATCTTCGTCGGTGACGACATCGTGCGCGCCAAGCTGATGAACCTGTCGATCAGCTGCGACCATCGCGTCGTCGATGGCTGGGATGCCGCCAGCTTCGTGCAGGCGGTCAAGAAGTTGCTGGAAACGCCTGTCCTGCTGTTCGCGGATTAAGCTGGGACGTTCCTACCCCATCCGTTTGGGCTGAGCCTGTCGAAGCCCTGCCCTTTTCTTGCGGTGAACAGCGAAGGACAGCCCTTCGACAAGCTCAGGGCGCGCGGAAGAGGGCCCTGTGAGAGATCCCCTGAACGCCTCACCAAAAAGCAGGCGGAGGCGCATAGCCCCTGATCCGGTCATTCAGCATCCGGGCTTGTGCAATCAGCATCGCCTCCCCGCCCACCGGGCCGATCAGGTGCAGACCGATTGGGAGGTCCATATGGTCCCGCCCTGCCGGAATGGTGATGGCGGGCAGCCCGGCGACATTGGCGAGCACCGTGAAATCGGCGATGGACGCCGGCATCGGCGCGCCCGCCTCAACGGCGGTGACCGGCGTGGTCGGCGTCACCAATATGCCGTTGCTCCCAATCTCCCGCCGGAGCATCTGGGAAATCTGGTCAACCAGCATGCGGTCACCCCGAAGCGCCTCTTCATCCCGGTCCACGACGCGTTCGAGGATGCGGCTGACCTCTTCCGACACACGCGCGCAGCGTTCCTCGCCGAGATCAACCAATGTTGGAATAAGGTCACGCATCGCCAAAACATAGGTCGCCTTGCGGACGGCGGCGCAATCGGGACGTACCACAATCTCACCCTGACGGTCCGGCAAATCGGCTTGGATCAGCGCCAGCTTTTCCGCAATTTCGCCGTCCACCGAAGTGCCCCCATTATTCGCCAATGCCGAAAAGTGGGACCGGCGCATCGCCGTTGCGAGATCGGGCGAACACAGGACGTTGGTGAGGATCGCCATATCATCCATCGACCGCGTGATCGGCCCAATGGCGTCGAACCGCGCCGAAAAGGGCACAAGCCCCGCCGTCAAAATTGTGCCGGGCGTGGGCTTCAGGCCATAGACCCCGCAAAAGGCAGATGGGATGCGGATGGACCCCAATGTGTCCGTTCCCATCGCCGCCACGCAAAAGCCCGCCGCAACAGCCGCCGCACTGCCCCCCGATGAGCCACCGGGGGACCGGTTATGGCCATGCGGATTGAGGCAACGTCCGAAAAAGGGATTGTCCGTTGTCGCGCCAATGGCCGCTTCATGCATATTCGTGGTGCCGATGATGATGGCCCCTGCGTCGCGAAGCCGCTGGACAACGGGTGCATCCTCCTCAGCGATCATACCGCGCCGCGCATCCATGCCGGCCGCAAGCTCCAGACCCTTCACCGCAATGTTCGATTTGATGGCAATGGGAATGCCTTCCAGCGGACGGCGGCTGTCGGCGGCAAAACGCGCGTCACTCACGAACGCGGCGGCGCGCGCGCCCTTGGCATCTACCTCGACAAAGCTGCGCAGCCGATCATCAAGAGACTCAATACGGCCTAGAAAATGGTCAAGCACCACCGATGGCGATGCCTCACCCCGGGCAAAGGCATTGTGAAGTTCAGCAATGCCAAGGCGATGGAAGTCCCCCGACTTCGGCATGTGGCTCTTTCCATTCTTTGCGACCTGACCCTTTATCGGGCCTTGACCCCACTATGGCATCAAATCTGCGCCAGCCGTCAATAGGCAATCCCAATGTCGGAACGAAAGAAGGGCCAGGCACGCGGTTTAACGCGCGCGCCCAGCCCTTCTTCATCGCTTCACTATGCCTTAGGCGAACGTGACGTTCGTCGTCATCCGACGGCGACGCATGGCGCTGCCGACTAAGCCAAAGCCACCGAGCATCATCGCCCATGCCGCAGGCTCAGGCACATTTGACGTCACGTTGGTGAAGACAAAGCCCAGATCTTCGTAATCCAGGTCGCCACCGCCGTTCAGGTCTTCAAACCCGACATAGGTGCCAGCTGGCAGGCCGAAATCACCGCCTGCATAGGACGTTGCGTAAATGTGGGTGATGCCGTCCGTATTCAAAGATCGCTTTGAGTAGAAGAGGTCACCTGTATCCGTCACGCGCAGCCGGAAGGTCAGGACATCGCCTGCCGTCACCGGACCGAAATTCAGGGAGTCACCAATGGCGGACGTCTGATTGTTCAGGCCTTCAATGCCGGTATCAACGCCATTGACGAGCAGGCCGAGCAGATTGGTAAAGGAGCCGCCACTTCCTGCAAAATAGGCAATGATGTCACCCGTTGAAGCAGCTGTGAAGCTATAGTCGATGGGGTTTACAGTTCCGGGGTTCGGATAGAGCGGAATGGCCGCTTGTGCCTGACTCGTCAGTAACGCGGCGCCACTTGCCAAAGCGAAAAGATATCTCTTCATGTCGGTTCTCTTTCGGTTAGAATGAGTGCGACCCGACGTCGATTTTCCCTTTGGTAACTCTTCTTTAACCCAAAAACCAACCAGAGTCATCTGACTTAGGTTACGGCCCTGTCCCAAAACAGGATTTCGGGACGGCAGGTTGGATTTAGGAGACGAGTGCCAATCTTGGCATTTCAGCGGCAGATAAGGCTACCGAGACGACGCCCGGCAATGCCTCCATCCGCGCCGCCAGTTCGGCGTCCAGCGCAAAGCTGCGGCCCAGCCGGACACGGGCCGAAGCGCCGTGCTCCAGATCCGCTTGAACGACCACCTCTCCCCGGCCACCGCTCTCTCCATGCAGGAGGGCTGCCAAGGCGGAGATCGCCGTTGCGTCAGCCACAGTGACGACCGCCATCAACCGGCTATTGGCGGCCAGCCCTTCCATCGGCTGGATCCGCTTGATCGTGATGCGCGGGGTTTCCTCGCCCGGCTGTCGGTCCAGTTCGACGGTGATAAGGCCGCAGCTATTGGACTTGGCCGCCTCTTCCATTTCCTTGGCCGTCAACTCGTCAAAGCAGCTGGCGATGAACTGGCCCGTCGCATCGGACACAGCGCAATTGGCATAGCGACGTCCGCGTGCCGACGTCCGCCATTTCACGTCTTCAATCAGCACCGCCATGACAGCCCCTGTGCGGGCGCCATCGGCAGGGGCGGGCTGGCCGCAAAGCGCCGCATAATCCCGCGCGCCATGGGCTGAGGCGACATGGCGATAGCGGTCAATCGGATGGGCGGAGAAGTAGAAGCCAAATGCCTCCCGTTCTTGCGCCATACGCTCGGCCAGCGACCAATGGGCGCCGGGCGGCAGCTTGATCGCAGCGACCTTATGCTCGTCTCCGCCAAACAGACCGCCCTGCCCGCTGGTGCGCGCGTATTCGGCCTCAGCAGCAACCGCGAGAAGTGTTTCGGCTATGGCATGGACGCCCGCCCGGTTTGACTCCAGCGCATCAAACGCGCCGCCGGCGGACAGACTTTCGATCTGGCGGCGGTTCACGACACGCGGGCTGATCCGGCCTGCAAAATCATCAAGCGAGGTGAATGGCCCATTGGTCGCGCGTTCGGCCACAACCAGTTCCATAGCACCTTCGCCGACACCTTTCAGCGCGCCAAGCGCACAGCGGACGCCGACCACATCCTCCTGCGGCTCCACCTCAAAATCAGCACCACTAATGTTGATGCACGGCGCCAGCGCAGGCACGCCCAGACGGCGCATATCATCCATGAAGATCGACAGCTTATCGGTGTTGGAGATATCAAAGCTCATCGATCCGGCGAAAAACTCCGCCGGGAAATGCGCCTTCAGCCATGCTGTCTGATATGCGAGCAAGGCATAGGCTGCAGCGTGCGATTTGTTGAAGCCATAGCCTGCGAACTTGTCAATCAAATCGAACAGCTCGTTCGCCTTGGCCGCTTCAATCGCGTTATGCTCCGCACAACCCGCCACGAAAATGGCGCGCTGTTCGTCCATCTCCTTCTGGATCTTCTTACCCATCGCGCGGCGGAGCATGTCTGCGCCGCCCAGCGTGTAACCGGCCAGGATCTGGGCGGCCTGCATGACCT
This sequence comes from uncultured Sphingomonadales bacterium, assembly GCA_903839675.1. GTDB lineage: Bacteria > Pseudomonadota > Alphaproteobacteria > Sphingomonadales > Sphingomonadaceae > Aquisediminimonas. The sequence continues at coordinate 107,663 of CAIMDB010000001.1, read as the reverse complement.
GTTCCTGATAGACGAAAATCCCGTAGGTTTCGGACAAGATGCCTTCGAGCAGCGGGTGCGGATATTCAATTGGCACGCGCCCGTTCTTGCGATCACCAAAGAGCGGGATGTTGTCCATCGGGCCCGGACGGTAAAGCGAGACGAGTGCGATGATGTCCCCAAAGTTGGACGGGCGGACAGCCGCGAGCGTGCGGCGCATCCCTTCCGATTCCAGCTGGAACACGCCGACCGTGTCGCCCTTTTGCAGCAGCGCATAAACGCCCGCATCATCCCAAGTCAGGCCATCTACATCCGGCCGCGCGCCGGTGCGGCGCTCGATCAGGTCGAGCGCGCGCTGGATGACGGACAGCGTCTTGAGCCCGAGAAAGTCGAACTTCACCAGTCCCGCGCCCTCGACATATTTCATGTCGAACTGCGTCACCGGCATGTCGGAACGCGGATCGCGGTAGAGCGGCACAAGCTGATCGAGCGGACGATCCCCAATGACCACACCGGCGGCGTGAGTGGAGCTGTGGCGCGGCAGACCTTCCAGCTTCATCGCCAGATCAAGCAACTGGCGGACCTGCCGGTCATTCTTATACTCAGCCGCCAGTTCACTGACGCCGTTCAGAGCGCGGTCCAGCGTCCAAGGGTCGGTCGGGTGGTTCGGGATCAGCTTGGCCAGCCGGTCGACCTGCCCATAGCTCATCTGGAGCACGCGGCCTGTATCTTTCAGAACGGCGCGCGCCTTCATCGTCCCGAAGGTGATGATCTGCGCGACATGGTCCGCACCATATTTCTGCTGGACGTAGCGGATGACTTCGCCGCGCCGCGTTTCGCAGAAATCGATGTCGAAATCCGGCATCGACACACGTTCCGGATTGAGGAAACGTTCAAACAGCAGCCCGAGCTTGATCGGATCAAGGTCGGTGATCGTCAGCGACCAGGCGACAACGGAGCCTGCACCAGACCCACGACCAGGGCCCACCGCAATGCCATTGTCTTTCGCCCATTTGATGAAGTCAGCAACGATCAGGAAGTAGCCGGGAAAGCCCATCTGGACGATAACGTTGAGTTCAAAATCGAGGCGCTGGAAATACACATCGCGGTCCGCATCAGGGATATGCGCCAACCGGCGTTCGAGCCCGGCGGAGGCATCCGCGCGCAGCTGGTCTGCCTCGCCTGTCTTATCGCCGACCGTAGGCAGGATCGGATCCCGCTTGGGCGCCATGACTGCGCAGCGTTGCGCCACGACCAGCGTGTTCGCCAGCGCCTCGGGCAGATCCTCAAACAGACGCTGCATTTCCTTGGCGGGCTTCATCCAGGCATCAGGGGAACTGCGGGCGCGATCTTCGCTTTCCACATAGGCGCTGGCCGCGATGCACAGCATGGCATCATGCGCCGCATGGAAATCTGCCTCTGCAAAGTTCGCCGGATTGGTCGCGACGAGCGGAATGTCCTTGGCATAGGCCAGATCGAGCAGTGCAGCTTCGGATGCCCCCTCAACCGGATCAAGGCGACGCGACACCTCAACATACAAGCGATCAGGGAAAAGCGCCTTGAGGCGGGCGACATAGCTTGCCGCGGCCCCATCCTGCCCATCGGCGAGCAGACGGCAGAGCGCGCCTTCGCCCCCCGCCGTCAGCGCGATCAATCCGTCGGTGTGCCCGGCCAGCTTATCAAAGCTGACATGCGGCGGCTCTTCCGGCGGACGTGCCAAGTGGGCCGCGGAAACCAGCGCGCAAAGATTTTGATAACCCGCTTCATCCTGCGCAAAGAGCGCCAGCGAATCGTAAACCAAGGATGTCCCGTCCGGCCGGTCCGGACGCTGGACGGTCAGCAGTGTGGCGATAATGGGCTGGACACCGGCCCCTTTGCAGCCGTCCGAAAATTGCGGTGCCGCATAAAGCCCGTTGCGGTCACACACAGCAACCGCAGGAAAGCCCAGTTCCTTCGCCCGCTTGGCAATCGCCTTCGGCTCAATGGCGCCCTCCAGCATCGTATAGGCCGAAAAGACTCGCAGGGGCACAAAGGGGGAAAAGGACATCGCGGGACTGTAGGCAGCGCAGGCGGCGTTGTTAACAGCGCCGATGGACGGAGTTGGGGATAAGTTCGGGGGGATTCATTCGTCATCCTGAACTTGTTTCAGGATAACGGGCTTGGGCGTCCACTTCGGCTGAGGGATATGCTGCTCAGCCCGGTTATGCTGAAACAAGTTCAGCATGACGAAGGGGTGCTGGAGAGATCGCGGTTTTGCGCCACTTTTATCCTCCCCCACCGGGGGAGGATAGAGAAATCCCTAAAGCAGCTTCTGAATATCCTTCTCGATGCTTTCCGGCTTATCAGTCGGGGCGTAGCGGCCGACGACTTTGCCGTTCTTGTCGATGAGGAACTTGGTGAAATTCCACTTGATCGCCTTGGTGCCGAGCAGACCGGGCTTTGCGGATTTCAGATGGTCGTACAGCGGCTCGGTCTTGTCGCCATTCACTTCGACCTTCGCCATCAGCGGGAAAGACACGTCATAGTTCAACGAACAGAAGTTCGCGATTTCTGCGGCATCGCCCGGTTCCTGCGCGCCAAACTGGTTGCAGGGGAAGCCGAGGACAGTCAGCCCCTTTTCACCATATTTGCGCTGCAGCTCTTCCAAGCCCTTATATTGCGGCGTGAACCCGCATTTGGACGCGGTGTTGACGATCAGGATCGGCCCGCCCGCATAATCGGCCAGCTTCTGGTCACTGCCATCAGGTTTTTTCACTGTAAAATCATGGACGTTCATCGCGCGCTCCTCCTCTATCGTGGGAAGGTGCTAGCATAAGCTGATGCGAGGCTGCTAGATGCCCGTCATGACATCGGCCGCTGCGCCCCTCCCCATGGCGAAGAAGAGCTGGTCCCGCGTGCGAAAGCTACTGGTGGGACTGCTAGGGGGCGTTCTGGTTTTTGCCTTCCTAACGCTGAGCCCGTCACCGGCGGTGGAAACCGCTGCACCGCCCGCCTCTGCCGATGTGATCGCTGCGCGCGCCGCGTTTGACCGGGTGCGTGCGCAAGCCGGGACCGGCAGGCCCGTCCCCACCTTCATCAGCTGGCGCGAGGCACAAGGGGGTGGCCTGCTGCTCGGTCGTGCGCTTGGTATTCAACGGCTGCACACGACACAGGCGACCGACAGCGCGACAGTCCACGCGAGCCTGCCCATCGGCCCCCTCTGGGCGAACGTCTCCGTCACGGCCATCCCGACCAAAGACCGCTTCCCTGACACCACAATGCAGATCGGTTGGCTGACGCTGCCGCCTTTCGTCACACGCCCACTGGCGAAGCTAGCCGTGTTCGCGCTGAACCTGCGCGGCGCGCAGTTAAAGGCGCCTGACGATATGGTGCGCGGCCTGACCGTCACCCCCGCCGGGCTCTCCGCCAATCTCAACCTGCCGAAGCGCACGCGCCTGCTGCGCCAGCTGAATGATGTGCAGGCCGAGCCCGTTGATCCGGCGCTGGTCGCCAACACCTATTGCCGGCTCTCGCGGGAGCAGGCGACCAGCCCCTCCATGGACCTCGCCACGCAGGTACGCCGCGCGTTCAAAGAACGGCAGGCTGGCAGCAGCATAGACGGCGCCAACCGGGCTACGTTCGTGGCACTCGCCATGTTCACCGTCTCACCCAATGCGGGAAATCTGGCAGGGGATGCGGTTGAAGCGACCAAGCCTTGCCGCATTGCGGCGCAGCCATTGACGCTGCTCGGTCGCAACGACCTTGCCAAGCACTGGGCGCTCTCCGCCGCGCTCGCCGCGCTTTACGGCGAAGATGTTTCGCAGGCGATGGGGACCTGGAAGGAAATTTCCGACAGCGGGCCTAATGGCTCAGGCTTCTCCTTTGTCGATCTGTCCGCCGATCGGTCCGGCATTCATTGGGCGATGAAGGCCGGTGACGTGCAACAGGCGGAGGCCGCCCGCAGCGCTCTGGCGGGGATCACGGAAGTGCAGATCGTCCCTCTGCACGCCCTCGCTTTGTCCGAAGGTCTGACCGAGGCGGAGTTCCAGGCGCGCTACACCAGCACCGAAAGCCCGGAATATGCCGCGATGGTGGGGCGGATCGACAGGGTGCTGAAGGGGCAGGAATAGGCGGCTAGCCCCCTCCACAAATCCGCTCACCCTGAGCTTGTCGAAGGGTCGCTCTTCTTACTTCGAGCATGTGCAGACATCCGCCCAAAGCAAGGGCGGTGCTTCGACAAGCTCAGCACGAACGGAGCGGATTAAGCCGGAGGCGTGCAACCGCCCCTGCTTACGCAGCGTCGCCGGCGGCTTCCTTCGACTTTTTGGCGTAAACGCGAACCGGCTCTTTCTTGCCGCCGACAACGTCCTTGTCGATCATCACTTCATCGACGTCTTCCATCGTTGGAAGATCGAACATCGTATCGAGCAAGATCGATTCGAGGATCGAGCGGAGGCCGCGCGCGCCTGTCTTGCGTTCAATGGCGCGCTTAGCCACAGCCGTCAGCGCGTCATCAGTGAAGTCGAGTTCGACGTCTTCCATCTCGAACAGCTTCTTATACTGCTTCACCAGCGCGTTCTTCGGTTCGATCAAAATCTTGACCAGCGCATCGACGTCCAGATCTTCCAGCGTCGCGATGACGGGCAGACGGCCGACAAATTCCGGGATCAGGCCGTATTTCAGCAAATCTTCCGGCTCACTCTGCTTGAGCACTTCACCGGTGCGGCGATCATCGGGCGACGAGACGTTGGCACCAAAGCCAATGGACTTGCCCTGCAAACGGTCTGCGATGATCTTTTCAAGACCCGCAAAGGCACCGCCGCAGATGAAGAGGATGTTGGTCGTGTCGACCTGCAGGAATTCCTGCTGCGGATGCTTGCGGCCGCCCTGCGGCGGAACGCTGGCAACCGTGCCTTCCATCATCTTGAGCAGCGCCTGCTGCACGCCTTCACCCGAGACATCGCGGGTGATGGAGGGGTTTTCGGCCTTGCGGCTGATCTTGTCGATTTCGTCAATGTAGACGATGCCGCGCTGGGCGCGTTCCACGTTGTAATCCGATGCCTGAAGCAGCTTCAGGATGATGTTTTCAACATCTTCGCCAACATAGCCGGCTTCAGTGAGCGTCGTCGCATCGGCCATGGTGAATGGCACGTCGAGGATACGGGCGAGCGTCTGGGCCAGCAATGTCTTGCCGCAGCCCGTGGGCCCGACGAGCAAAATGTTCGACTTAGCCAGTTCAACGTCGGCACCCTTCGCGCCATGGTTCAGGCGCTTATAGTGGTTGTGGACGGCGACCGAGAGGACGCGCTTCGCCTTGGGCTGACCAATGACGTAATCGTCGAGAACCTTGCAGATTTCCTGCGGGCTCGGCACGCCGCCATCCTTTTTGGAAACGAGCGCTGTCTTCGTTTCCTCACGGATGATGTCATTGCACAGGTCCACGCATTCATCGCAGATGAACACGGTTGGTCCCGCAATGAGCTTGCGCACCTCATGCTGCGATTTGCCGCAGAAAGAGCAATAAAGCGTGCTCTTGGTGTCGCTGCCGCTCAACTTGGTCATTAGAACCTTCCCGCCACGTTCGCGGCCATGTTACAATCAGATTTCATAGCGGCAATGACTTAATTTGAGCTGACTTAGCCAGCTGCGTCATCTGCCGCCGCCGGACGCTTGTCGAAAACAGCATCCACAAGGCCGAAATCCTTGGCTTCATTGGCGGTCATGAAGTTGTCGCGCTCCATAGCCTTCTCAATCGTATCAATGTCCTTGCCTGTATAATCGGCATAAAGACGATTCATATTCGCACGAATACGGAGGATTTCCTGCGCCTGGATCGCGATATCCGTCGCCTGACCCTGTGCGCCGCCTGACGGCTGGTGAATCATGATTCGGGCATTGGTCATGGCGTAGCGCATGCCCGGCTCGCCTGCGGCAAGCAGGAAAGAGCCCATGGATGCCGCTTGACCGACGCAGACCGTGCCAACCTTGGGGCGGATATACTGCATCGTGTCATGGATCGCCATGCCAGCTGTCACCACGCCGCCCGGCGAGTTGATGTACATCCAGATGTCCTTCTTCGGATTTTCCGACTCGAGGAACAGAAGCTGGGCAACAATAACGGACGCCATACCGTCTTCCACGCCACCGGTGACGAACACGATGCGTTCACGCAGCAGGCGGGAGAAAATGTCGAAGCTGCGCTCTCCGCGGTTCGATTGCTCGATAACGATGGGGATCAGCGCGTCATGCGGGTTCATGGACAGTCCTTTGCTTATGTCTTTGGCATCTATTTCGGGGTCGGGACGGAAAGTTCAACCCCAGAATGCGAATCCGGAGATTTGGCAATGGCATAAAGTCTAGAGGACGGCCCCGCGTAAACGAGGTTAAGCCATTTTTTCGTCTCAGGCGGCGCTTCGGCTTCCCAGATCCAGATGTAATCAAACCGATCACGCGGCACGAACCGCATGAACCGGCGGACGCGGAAGCCCGGGCAGCCATAAGCCGGGTTGAATAAATCCACCGTGCGCGAATCGTTGAACCCGTAGACCGCGTTGTAAATTGGCTGCATCAAATGCTGACCCGGAATGTCCCATTCCGTATTCACAAAGGCGTGGCGGCGGACGATGGCGAGGCTGGCGGCGTGATTGCGCCCGGCCAGCGGCCAAACGCCGCATTCGGTGCTGTGTGACAGCACAACGATGCGCGCGCCCATCGGCACATGGTTGAGGGCGGCGAGATCCTGCTCCAGCTCCGTCCCGCGCGTCATCCAGCCATAGGTCGTTTCCCCGACGCGGACGAGAAACAGGCTCGCCCCCGCCAGAGCAACAAAAATACCTGTCTTGGGCGTCAGGTTCGAAACCGAGAGCAGCGCGATCATCAACAAGGGCGCAAAAAGCCGGACGTCGGCGAAGTAGGAACTCAGCACGGTCGCCGGCAGGGCAATGGCGGTGACGAGCAGGGCCGCCGCCGCAAGGACCAGCCCACGATGGCGCGTGAACCGACGATCCACCAACAGCCACAGGGTCACCAAAATGACGAGGGCCACGCTCGCAATATCAAATTCCCGCCATTCCGCGCGCAGCAGATTGCGGATGCCGTGAACCTTAACCATCGGCCACCAATTCTGGGCCAAAACGCCGCCGCCCTTGGTGACGCGCCAGATGAGCATGGGCAGGATTGGCGCGGCCCATGGCAGCATCGAGACGCAGAAACGGACAAACGACTTACGTTCTGCAAAGCCGATCCCGGCGACAATCAAGCCCAACACGCCCCAAGCCGAGGTGTGGCAGAGCCATACCAGAAGGGCTGCAAAGAATGCATAAATAGCCCGCCAGACGATAGGCGCTCCGCGAATGTCCACCCAGATGGCAACCACATGGAAGACCAGCGCCATGCCGAGCCACCAATTGATGAAACCGTGATGGAAGGTGAACGACCAGACGAGGATAATCGCCACATAAGCCGGGGCCTGCACTTGGCCGTACAGCGCCCGCGACAGCCGGTAGATACCCCAGACCATCACAGGCGGAATTAGGGCGGCGATAAGATAGGCGGCCTTCTCCGTGCCCAGCATCGGCCCCAGAAGGAGCATGAGCAAATCCGCCCCGAGATTGCCGGTCACATGCCAGTCAAAGGCGTAATATTGGCTGAGCCAAGGATCGCCCGGAGTGTTCATCACATGGTAGCGGCCGATATGGCTGAACAAATCCGGCAGAATCGGGATCGGCGCCACCATGAAGGGCAACGCCGAGGCAAGAGCCAGAAACAGCCAGACGGCCCGCTCCAGCGCGGGTCGGTTCCCCAAAAATGACATTGATTGCGCCCTACACAGGGTGAGCAAGATAAGCCAGCCGTCGCATTTCACGGCGGCCCCGCACGACCGTATCAAGGATCAAACCACAAAATCCGTTGAGAAAGGCCAGCACCATGATCCCCATCGCGAGCACAGCCGTCGGCAGGCGCGGCACAAGGCCGGTTTCAAAGAAAGTGAGGAACAACGGAATGCTGATCACGACCGCAATGAGGGCGAGCGCTGCGCCGATGATCCCGAAAAAGGCGAGCGGCTTTTCAATGCGGAACAGCGTCAGGATGGTCCGCAGGATGCGCCAGCCATCGCGATAAGTGCTGAGCTTTGATTCCGATCCCTCCGGCCGCGCGGCGTAAGCCGTCACCCGTTCGGCGACCGGCATCCGCAGTTCCAGCGCGTGAACGCTGATTTCGGTTTCTATCTCAAAGCCTTCTGACAGGACCGGGAAGCTCTTCACAAAGCGGCGGGAAAAGACGCGGTAGCCCGAGAGAATATCTGTGAAACTGCGGCCGAACAGCCAAGCGAGCATCCCCGTCAGCATCGCATTGCCCAGCCGGTGGCCCCGCCTGTACGCGGCTTCAACCTCTGATTTGCGCGCGCCCACCACCATGTCGAGCTGGTCGCTGACCAGCAGGTCAATCAGGCCCGGAGCAGCAGCGGCCTCATAGGTCGCGTCGCCATCGGCCATCACATAGATGTCCGCCTCCACATCGGCGAACATGCGGCGGACAACATTGCCTTTGCCCTGCATCCGCTCTGTCCGGACGATGGCGCCGGCAGCTGCGGCGACCTCCACCGTCTTGTCGGTTGAGTTGTTGTCATAGACGTAGATCGTCGCATCGGGCAGCGCGGCACGAAAGTCTGCCACGGTCTGCGCGATGGCAGTCGCTTCGTTATAGCAGGGCAGAAGAACGGCGACCCGTGGCGTTGTTATGGCGTTCATGCGCGTTCCCCTAACCCCACATCCAGCAAAATTCGATTAATTTCGTGCCAGCCGCGCGGCAATCCATGCTGAAACTGTCAGTTGCAACTGATGGTAGAGCATCAGCGGGATGACAATCATCCCCGCCTGTGCCGCCGGAAAGAGGATGCGGGCCATGGGCGCGCCAGTCGCAAGGCTCTTTTGCGCACCGGAAAAGAGCAGCGTGATTCTATCCTCCCGCGCAAGGCCAAGCGCGCCGCCGAGTGTCCAGGCGCCACCCATGGCAACACCAAGCAGGACGCAGACGACGGCAAAGAGGCGCAGCATCTCCCCGCCGTCCAGCCGCGCCCACAGGCCATCGACGACCGCTGCGCTAAAGGCGACATAGACGGTAATCAGAATAGTCGTCCGGTCTAGCCGGCCGATCCAGACGCGGTGGCGTTCCGCCCAAGCGGCCAACCAGAATCGCGCCACCTGCCCCAGCGCGAAGGGCAGCAGGAGCAGCACAGCGATCCGCCCGATGGTCGATAGGTCACCACCGCCGCCGCCGACATGGGCGAGGGCTGCAAAGATCAGCGGCGTCAGAATGACCCCCGACAGGTTAGACAGCGCCGCCGCGATCACTGAGGCTGCGACATTACCCCGCGCCATAGACGAGGCGGCAATCGCCGACTGCACTGTCGACGGCAGCACGCAAAGAAACAAAACACCCAGCCACAGTTCCACAGACAGAAAATCCGGCGCCAGCACCGACACCGACAGCCCCAGAAGCGGCAAGGCGCCGAACCCGAACACCAGCACCGCCAGTTGCAGCCGCCAATGCTTCAGCCCTGCCCAGACCGCTTCATGCGACAGCCGCAGGCCGTGAAAGAAGAACAGGCTGAAAATAGCGATATTGGCGATAGCCGAAACGACCAACATCCCCTTGCCCTGCGCCGGAAACAGCGTCGCGGCCCCAATCGTAGCGAGCAAAAGCAGGATGAACTTGTCGGGAATGAGACGGGCCAGCATCAACCCGCCCTAGCTTAGCTTGCCGCATCGCACAAATTCAGCTAGGGGCGCGGGCGAAACCATTCCTCAAAAAACCGGAATACCCATGAGCCTCCGCAATGTGGCCATCATCGCACACGTCGATCATGGCAAGACCACCCTTGTTGACCAACTGTTCCGCCAGTCGGGCACCTTCCGCGACAACCAGCGCATCGAAGAACGCGCCATGGATTCGAACGACCTCGAAAAGGAGCGCGGGATCACCATCTTGGCCAAGTGCACCTCGGTCGAATGGGAAGGCCACCGCATCAACATCGTCGACACGCCGGGCCACGCCGACTTCGGCGGCGAAGTGGAACGCATCCTCTCCATGGTCGACGGCGTCATCTTGCTCGTCGATTCGTCGGAAGGCGCGATGCCGCAAACGAAGTTCGTGACCGGCAAGGCGCTGGCACTGGGCCTGCGTCCCATCGTCGTCGTCAACAAAGTCGACCGCCCGGACGAGCGTATTCAAGAAGTGCTCGACGAAGTGTTCGATCTGTTCGTTTCGCTCGAAGCCAGCGATGAGCAGCTCGATTTCCCGGTGCTCTACGCCTCAGGCCGCAACGGCTATGCCTCGCTCGACCATTCGGCGCGCGAAGGCACGCTGACGCCGATGTTCGAAACGATCGTCAGCCATGTGCCGGAACCCAAGGCCAATGAAGACGGCCCGTTCAAGTTCCTCGTGACGCTGCTCGACCGTGACAACTTCCTCGGCCGCATCCTCACCGGCCGCGTCGACAGCGGCACGGTCAAGACCAACATGGCGATCCACGCGCTCGACCCCGATGGCAAGGTCATCGAAACAGGTCGCGCATCGAAGATCCTCGCCTTCCGTGGTCTGGAACGTGTTCCGGTGGAAGAGGCAAAGGCAGGCGACATCATCTCGATTGCCGGCATGACGACCGCAACCGTGGCCAACACGATCTGCGACATCGCCGTCACTGATCCGATCGCTGCCCAGCCCATCGATCCGCCGACGCTGTCGATGCGCTTTGCCGTGAACGATTCGCCGATGGCCGGCCGCGAAGGCACCAAGGTTACGAGCCGCATGATCCGCGACCGCCTGTTCCGTGAATCGGAATCGAACGTCGCCATCAAGGTCACCGAAAGCGCCGATAAGGACTCTTACGAAGTCGCCGGTCGCGGTGAACTTCAGCTCGGCGTGCTGATCGAAACGATGCGCCGCGAAGGATTTGAACTCGGCATTTCGCGTCCACGCGTTCTGTTCCGTGAAGAAAACGGCCAGAAGACCGAACCTTATGAAACCGTCGTCATTGACGTGGATGATGAGTTTTCGGGCACAGTCATCGACAAGATGAACATGCGCAAGGCGGAAATGACCGATATGCGCCCCTCAGGTGGTGGCAAGACGCGCATCACCTTCTCCGCCCCTTCCCGCGGCCTGATCGGCTATCACGGTGAATTCCTGTCCGACACGCGCGGCACGGGCATCATGAACCGACTGTTTGAGAAGTACGGTCCGCACAAGGGCAAGATCGAAGGCCGCAAGAACGGCGTGCTGATTTCCAACGGTGCTGGTGAAGCCAATTCCTACGCGCTGGGCCCGCTCGAAGAACGCGGCATCCTGTTCGTCGCGCATGGCGAAACGCTGTATGAAGGTATGATCGTTGGCGAAAATGCCAAGACGGATGACCTTGAAGTCAACCCGATGAAGGCCAAGCAGCTCACCAACTTCCGCGCTTCGGGCGGCAAGGACGATGCGATCCGCCTCACCCCGCCAACCCGCATGACACTGGAACAGGCCATTGCTTACATCGACGAAGACGAACTCGTCGAAGTGACGCCTAAGAGCATCCGTCTGCGCAAAGTCCACTTGGACCCGCACGAACGCAAAAAGGCGAGCCGCGCAAAGGCGGCATGAGCCAAAGACATTGGAAAAGGGGCGCCCAACCGGCGCCCCTTTTTTTGGCGGTGTTGCGGACCGGTCTTACGCCAGCACACTGGTAAATCGCGCCGTGCGACCATAGATTGAACCTATGCGCCTTCCCACTTACTTCATCAGCCATGGCGGCGGACCTTGGCCTTATCTTGATGGCCCGTTCCGCCAAGCCTTTGACGTTTTGGAACAGTCGCTTGTCGCGATCCGCAAGGAATTGCGGGAGGCGCCGCGTGCTGTCCTGATGGTGTCGAGTCACTGGGAGCAACGGGGCTTTGCTGTCTCCTCAAGCGCCACGCCGGGCATGGTCTATGACTATTCCGGCTTTCCCGAACATACGTATCACATTCGTTATGCCGCCCCCGGTGCGCCGGATGTGGCCGGGCGGGTGAAGGAATTGCTGGATACAGGCGGCCTCGGCGCGCGGCTCGATCCAGAGCGCGGCTTTGACCATGGCACCTTCAGCATCATGAAGCCGATGTACCCTGAAGAGGCCATGCCCATCGTTCAGCTGTCCATCGACCCTGGCTATGACCCCGAACTGCATCTGCAACTGGGCCGCCTATTGGCGCCGCTGCGTGATGAGGGCGTGCTCATCATCGGCAGTGGGCTGACGTACCACAATCTTTCAGAGCTGCGCGGCGGTGGGCGGGCCGTCGAGGCCTCTCGCGCGTTTGACGCTTGGCTTCAGGAAACAGTGGTTGGGTCCACACCGGAAGATCGCACGGCGGGCCTGATCGCTTGGGCGCATGCACCCATGGCGCGCGCCGCGCATCCGCGGGAGGACCATCTTATCCCGCTCATGACCGTCGTCGGGGCCGCCGAGGGCGAAGCGGCGGCGACCGTCTATCATCAGTCCGACCTGTTCGGGGGCGTGACGGCCTCCAGCTTCCGGCTCGGTGCGCTGCCGCAGTAAAGCTGTGCAGCTCGGTCGGAGGCCCAAAGGCCCCTCCGTTGACAAAGGTCCATAAATGACATAATGTCATTAGATGGAGAATGAGACTGAAATAAGAGAAGGCACAAAACGGGAGCGGACGCGCGACCGTTTGCTTGCCTCTGCCCAAACCCTTTTGCTCGAGAAAACGGCGGCAGGCCTCGGCATTCGCCAGATCACAAGCCATTCAGGTTTGGTTCATACAAGCTTTTACAACTATTATCCTGATATTCCAGCACTTTTGTCAGATCTCTCCGCATTATATGGCGCGACCCATTTGGCGGCGATTGCTGGGCTGGATCTCGATAATGCGCCGCCAGGTGGGCGGCTTGCGCGTATCACCCGACTGACGATGCGCATTCTCACCCAGAAACCCGAGTTTGGCCGCTTGGTTTTTGACGTCGGGCTTCCAGTCGATTTCCTCGAATCAAGACTGCGCCTGCAGCTGAAAAGTGACCTTGCCCGCGTTGTCGAAAGCGGTCTGTACAAGGTTGCGGATATCGATGTTGCAGTCTCCGTTGCTGCGGGTTCGTTCACTGGCCTCGCGCTGGATATTCACCGCGGCCTGCTGTCCCCAGATAAAATTGACATCGCCACCGCCCAGATCCTTTTGAACCTTGGAATTGCCCCGGCTTTGGCTGAAGTCGCAGCACACGAGCCCTTTGTATTTCCACCTCCGCCAGCCTTTCCGATGCGCTGGCTCGCCCTGCCGGCTATGTTTCGGCCCGGCGATCATCACTAATCATGAACCGGCCCACCGGAACAGGCCAGACCATCGGCCGGCAAGAACCCACGTTTGAAGCCGCGCTGCTCGGCACCAGCTTCAACGCGCAAGACCCCGGCCGTCGGCCCGACCTGATCGTGCAGGCAAATGACGTCGGCGATGTCATCGCAGCCGTAAAACGCGCTCGGGACGAAGGCCTGAAAATCGGCATCTGCTCTGGCGGGCATAGCTGGGCGCAGAACCACATCCGCAATGGCGGCATGATGCTTGATCTGTCGCGCCTCAACAGCATCGCGATCAATGAAGCGGATGGCACGGCGATCATCGGGCCGGGATGTCTGGCCGGGGAGTTGAACGAAGCGCTGGCGAAACGCCGCCTCTTCTTCCCCGTGGCGCATGCTTACACCGTCGGCATGGGCGGGTTTCTTTTGCAAGGCGGCTTTGGCTGGAACAGCCGGACCAACGGCCTTGCCTGCCAGAATGTAATTGGCATTGATGTTGTGCTGGCCGATGGCACGCTCGTTCATGCCAATGAGCAGGAGAATAGCGAGCTTCTTTGGGCGGCGCGTGGCGCCGGGCCAGGCTTTTTCGGGGTGGTGGTGCGCTTCCATTTAAATCTGCACCCGCGCCCCAAATTTGTGGGTTTGAAGCTTCAGGTTTTCCGCATCCGGCATCTTGAAGAGATCATGGCTTGGGCAGATCGCGTCGGCCCCGATGTTTCACCCTCCGTTGAATTTCAGCTGGTGTTCAACCGCAAAGCGACCGGCATCTTTTCCCATGGTCTTGAAGTGATGGCGCCGGTCCTGACCGACAGTTGGCGCGCGGCGCGGGACGCGGTTGCCTTCATCGACCAAAGCCCATTGCGGTCCAAGGCCAGCCTGGCCCTGCCGTTGATGCCGATATCGCTCAACATGATGATGAAGACCGGGGAAAAGACGCTCTTCCTGCCCAATACCCGTTGGACGGCGGACAGCATGTGGATGAACGACCCCATTGACCCGCTGCTGCCTGCGCTACGCCAGATCGCCGACAGCCAGCCTGCCGCCCCCAGCCATGCTTTGTGGCTCAACTGGAACCCGCCGGCATCTCGGCCGGACATGGCCTTCTCGCTCGAAGCGCGGACCTATCTTGCGCTCTATGGCGGCCTGCGCGGCAAGGCGGCCACTCCTGCCGATGAAAGCTGGGCGACAGACCATATGCGCGCGTTGCAGACACACAGTGTCGGCATTCAGCTTGCCGACGAAAACTTGGGGCGCAGGCCTATGCCGTTCATGGCCCCGGACAATTTGGCGCGGCTCGATACCTTGCGCGCGCGCTTCGATCCCGAAGGCCGGTTCAATCCATATATGGGACGCCCCTGATGAAAAGCAGCAAACCCATCGCCGGACGCTATCTCGGCTACCGCGCGGAAGACGCGGCACAGCCCTATGCCCGCTACTTCAACCCCGAGCTTGCCCCGCTCTCCGCCCATGTCTGCGCCGCGCTGGACAGGGGTGGCGTGCCAGACGTTTTGCTGCCCGGGATCGAGGGGGCGGCAGAGAATCTTTTTGGCGATGCAGCCGTGCTGGAAGACGGCTGGGTGCTCACGCAAGACGGCGGCATGCGTGTCAGCGTACGCACCGTGATGCCCGGCGTCACACCGGCGATGGTCGACTGGTGGTTCGGCTGGCACGGAGATGCGGCGGCAAAATACAAACTTTGGCACCCGCAGGCCCATGTTCACGCCGACTGGCGGGAAACGCCCCCTGCCGGCACCAGCGGCCGCGCGCTTTATGTCGGGCAGACCTCTATCGTCGACGAGTACATCGGCAGCGATCTGATCCGCGGCGCGATCAGCTTTGTGCCGCCCGCCAGCTTTGGCTTTACCGACCCGCGTCTGGATGATGACCAACAGGCGACCATCGTTTGCGCGCGTCTTGGCCTTGGGGATGCGCCGATCAACATTGGCTATCTCGCCCACCATGTCCGCGCGGTACCGGGCGGCAGCGAAATGCGGTCGCGCTTCTGGATGGGCGGTGCCCATGTCGCCGGGCGCAACCTTATCGGCAGCTTGGCCGCCATTGTCGCCAAGCGCGTACTGCGGATTACAGAGAGCGATGCCCGCGCGCTGCTGGTCCATTGCGGGCAAGAGATGCCGCATCTGGCCGCGTTCCTGCCTGCGCTCTATGCGGAATTCGGAAACGACCGCACCGCCTGACCTTAAGGCGCTGCACGGCTCGATTTTTCGCACAGCCCCGCTATGGGGAGGCATGATCCAAATCTTGATCGATGCTGATGCCTGTCCGGTGAAGGATGAAGTCTACCGTGTCGCCGCGCGCTATGACGTGCCCGTAGTCGTCGTCAGCAACAGCCCGATCCGCGTGCCGGCCGTGCCGCTCATCTCCCGCAAGATCGTGAGCGACGCCTTCGACGCCGCCGATGACTGGATTGTCGAACACACCGCGCCCCGCACTGTCGTCATCACTGGCGACATCTTACTGGCCGACCGCTGCCTGAAACTCGGCGCCATCGTCATCGCGCCCAATGGAAAGCCCTTCACTGACGCGTCCATCGGCAATGCGGTGGCCGTGCGCGCCATCATGGCAGACTTACGCGCAGGTGCTGGAATTACCGGTGGTCCAGCGCCCTTCTCCAATGCAGACCGGTCACGATTCCTGTCGAGTTTGGATCAGGCACTGGTCAAGTTGCGGCGGCAGGGCTGAGCCGCGCCGCATCAAACGTAACAGCATTGACGGCGGTGGGCCCCTGATTGCAAAGGCGGGTCAGGGCGGTTTGCGCCCCTATAAAGGCCGAACTCTTCCATGATCTCTATCCTCGATCTGTTCCGCATTGGGATCGGACCCTCAAGTTCGCACACGGTTGGTCCGATGCGGATTGCCAAGCGCTTTCTGGATGGCCTCGATCGGACAGGCGACCTCGGCAAGGTCGAACACCTGCACGTCCAGTTTCAGGGTTCGCTGGCCCTGACAGGCGCGGGCCACGGGTCCATTGACGCGAGTATGTTGGGCCTGCTGGGTCAGGTCCCGGATGAGCTTGACCCGGACAGGGTGGAAGAGCTTCTGCGGCCCGTCCACAACGGATCTTTGCGCCTACTCGGCCAGCGCAGCATTGGCTTTAACCCCAAAAGTGACATCGAACTGGCGTGCGACCTGATCCCCGATTTGCATCCAAATGGCATGCGCCTGCGGGCCTTTGCGGGGGACGGCAGCCCGCTTGCCGACGAAACATGGTACTCCACCGGTGGCGGCTTCATCGCGAGCGAGCAACAGCTCCTTCAACCGGCGCCGGACGATTTGATTGCGAACCGGGCGGCTCCGCCTTTGGCCTTTGGCTCCGGCGCAGAACTGCTTGCCCTTTGTGCGGCAGGTCATCTCGATATTGCTTCTGTCGTCTTGGCCAATGAAGGGGCTTGGCGTCCCGAGGCGGAGACATTTGCGGGGATCGACATCATTGCAGCGGCCATGGCCGACTGCATTGATCGCGGGCTGCACCGCGAAGGTGCGCTCCCCGGCGGCCTGAATGTTCGCAGGCGCGCGCCCGAAATTTGGACGAAACTTGTCCAGCAATCCGGGACGAATGAGGCCGAGGCTCTGTTTGATTGGCTGAATGTCTACGCCATGGCCGTGAACGAAGAGAATGCAGCAGGTGGCCGGGTGGTAACAGCGCCCACCAATGGAGCGGCGGGCATCATCCCATCAGTTTTGCGGCATTATTGCACGGATGGTCCCGATGCCGTTGATAAGACGCGCAAGTTTATCCTGACCGCAGGCGGGATCGGCCTGCTCTATAAACAAAGGGCCTCTATTTCGGGGGCGGAGATGGGCTGTCAGGGCGAAGTCGGCGTGGCCTGCTCCATGGCGGCAGCGGGACTGGCGGCGGTCTGGGGAGGAACCCCCGAACAGGTGGCGACGGCGGCCGAAATCGGGATGGAGCACAATCTGGGCCTCACCTGTGATCCGGTCGGCGGGCTCGTCCAGATCCCCTGCATCGAACGCAATGCGATTGGCTCTGTAAAGGCCGTCAACGCGGCGCGGCTCGCGCTGCACAGTCTGGAGACACCCAAGGTCTCGCTGGATCAGGTGATCGAAACGATGCGCCAGACCGGCCTCGACATGTCGAGCAAGTATAAGGAAACGAGCCTTGGCGGCCTTGCCGTCAATGTCGTTGCCTGCTGACAGCAGACGGCGGTCGCAGCGGAATCCTGATGGATATGCGATTCTGGAAAGGTCGCCCACACGACCGCTGTTTTCCTTGAAGAAAACTGGAGTGGGACAGCGCCAGTTGTGCTCATGCGGGAACTGGACCTAGTGACGGACTAACGAGGAATATGTTCAGTTCGGTTAGTGTGCAGAGAGACAGTCAGATTGACGTGCACGATGATAAGGGTCGCCAGATTTCAAGCGTGCTTACTGGTAAACCGTAGTCGTAGGCAGACTGCCAAACAGAATCACATTGCCGATCATAATTTTGTTTAATTACAATTACTTGACCGTGCCAGAAATTCGATTATTCCCACCTGAACGTGAAAGATGGTGCTCTAGAAAACCGTCGAAATTCAGTTCTGGGGGGCTTTCTATGACACTCAGCCGCATTGTGGCGATGTCTTTATGCGTGACGCTTACCGCCTGTGGTGGTGGAGGAAGCACATCCTCAAGTGGTCCGATCGTGACCATACCAACGGGCCCAACACCACCTGCGCCACCGCCGCCGCCACCCATCACTTACACGAGCGCGACGCTCAGCAAGTCGTACCAAATTCACAAAGCATCCTCTTCTGATGTAGTTCCGGAGTATGTCTACGCTGGCGTGACCTACCCGAAAGGCATCGCTGACATTTTCCCTCAGGGGAGCATATCTGTGGATTTCCAAAAGGATCGGTTTCCCGAACTGATCGTTCCGCTGAACAAGGCATACGGCACTCCAGTATTCGCTCGATCACCCTACCTTTACCTCTCAAACGACAACGGTCGATTAGAGTTTCGGCAGGCAGTCAACGATCAATTCCCATCTGTTTTTGGCGCCCGTCGGTCTGCGTTTTTATCCGTCAACGGAGCGCCATCAGCATTCTTTGTCGCGCACAATGTCTCTGGAGTTTACAACGATCCCACAGCATACGGCACGGCGGTATTGGCAGTAGGTGGAGCAAACGCAGCAACGGTGCGGGCAGACCTGATTCCTCGCATCACCACGCAATCGGGTCTCGCTGCGAATGGGACTGACGCTCACGCAATGGCGACGGGAGACATTAACGGCGATGGTAAGCATGATGTGCTAATTGCAAACTGGTTTTCTTTTACACCTCTGTTTCTGGTTCAAACCGCCGATGGTTCTTTCACGGTTGAACGAAGCGAATTTCTTAATGAACTCAAATCAGTCCCCTTGCTAAATCCAAACAATGCCCCTGAAGGGCAGACTAACTTATGGTTGGATGTGCATCTCGCCGACCTCAACGGCGACAAGTACGACGACATTGTTGCCGGTTTTGGACATGGTTCTACCTACAGTTACGTATTCTGGAACAACAAGGGCAAATTTAGTTTTGCCGATAAAACATCTCTTCCAGCAACAGTTTACGGCACTGAAAACTCTCTCCACATGGAGACCCGAACCACCGATATTGACAATGACGGAGACCTCGATCTCATAACGACACACACAAGATATGCCCCCTTTTATGGCGGGGACTATCTCCAGATCATGAGAAACGATGCCGGTCAATTCGTCGATATAACCAGTGCTGCCATCAAGCAGGATCAATCCGACATCTATGCAGGACGATTACAGTGGTCTCCGGCGTTATATATCAAAGACGTCAATAAAGACGGAAAGGATGACATAGTTTTCGCACGGGATGACGGCACGCTTAGGATCTTCATAAACGAGAATGGTTCATCATTTCGTAAAATCAGCGCATCTCTTCCGATTGCTGGCGGTGGCGGAAAATTGATCGGTTTCGACGATTTCGACGGGGACGGCAATTATGAGGCGGTCTACTGGCAGTATGGCGGCACTCCCACCACCAAGGATTATTTCGTCAACCTTTACGAACTTACCTTCTTCTAAATTCGCTAACTGCTCTAGCGGCACTCGGTTCGACAGGCGCGCGCAAGGTTAGGCTGATCCCAACCCAAGGCATCGTTCGCCTCACGCTGACAATCAGACGTACCACCCTTCGGTGTTTTTCACACAATTCGGCAAAAGGAATATAGTATAAGTTCTTAGTTTTCCCTGGGAAAACTGGAGCGGGCGAAGGGATTCGAACCCTCGACCCCAACCTTGGCAAGGTTGTGCTCTACCCCTGAGCTACGCCCGCTCTGGCGCTTGCGCGGACAAGGTGTCCTGCGCGGGAGGGGGGCTGTTAACAGCGCACCTTGGGTTATGCAAGCCCGTATGCGCGCATTTTTGGGTTGTCTCTTTTCGGTTTCTTCCCACATAGGGCGGTAAGACAATTCAGGAGCAGTATGTTGGCCACGCTGGGGATGAGCGAACAGGACAAACAGGCCGTCGAGGCCTTTAAGAAAGACGTCATTGAACCGTCGATGGCGTCGCTCGTCATCCTCGATTTCTGGGCGGAATGGTGTGGGCCGTGCAAGCAGCTGACGCCGGTGCTGGAAAAGATCGCGGCGGACTATGCCAATAAGGGCGTTCTGCTCGCCAAAGTGAATGTCGATGAGCAAAAGCTGATCGCGTCGCAATTCCGAGTCCAGTCCATCCCAACCGTCTATGCCGTGTTTCAGGGGCAGTTGGTGGCAGACCTGACGCAGTTCCGCACCGAAAGCCAGCTGACCCGCGCACTGGACCAATTGCTGGGCCAATTGCCTGTGCAGGGTGAGGCGCAGGCGCTGGAGCAGGAAATTGAGCCGCTGATCGCGATGGGCGAAGAGGTTCTGGCGGCAGGCGACGCTGACCGTGCCGCAGGCCTGTTCCAACAGATATTAGAGATGGCGCCTGAAAATGAAGAGGTGCTGTCCGGCCTGATCCGCGCCTTGGTGGCCGGGCACCATATGGAAGACGCCGCGGCCCTCGCAGCGTCGCTCACCGATGATCAGAAGAAGCATGTCGCTATCAGCCGCGCTTTGTCTGCCCTTGCCATCGCGCAGGAGGCGAGGCCGGTGGATGATCTGGCGGGGCTCAAGGCCGAAGTCGCCGCGCAGCCGGACAACCATAGTGCCCGCTTTGAGCTGGCAGGGGGGCTGATGGCCTCTGGCGACCGCGATGGTGCGGCTGACGCGCTGCTCCACATCATCCGCGCTGATAAGGCGTGGAATGACGGGGCGGCCCGCACGCAGTTGCTGAAACTGTTTGAAGCCATTGGCTTGGAAGACCCCTGGGTCTCCGCCACACGGCGCAAGCTTTCCGCGGCGTTGTTCGGATGAGCACGAAAACCATGACACGCCTATCGGTCTTCCCGATTGCGGGAGCCGTGCTGTTTCCGCACATGCAATTGCCGCTGCATATTTTTGAGCCGCGCTATCGTGCGCTGGTGCGCGATGCCCTGTCGCGCGATCAACGCATCGGCATGGTCCAGCCGCGCGATGCCGGGGATCCGCCCAGCCTGTTTGATGTCGGCTGCGTCGGCAAGATCGGCCATGTCGAGGCTCTGGATGACGGGCGCTACAACATCATCCTTGAAGGGCTGTCCCGCTTCCGCATCCGGCGGGAATTGTCGGTGGATACAGCCTTCCGGCAGGTGGAGGCAGACCTGATCGCAGAGGATGACGTGCACCAGACGCTCGGCCTGATGGAACGCGCCAGCCTGGAACGCGAAGCAAAGCGCTTTGCCGATGCACAGGGCTATGCAGTAGACTGGAACGCCGTCGGGCGCCTCGATGATGAAGCCATCGTCAACGGCATCGCGCAGGTCGCGCCTTTTGATATCGCGGCCAAGCAGGCGCTGCTGGAGGCCAATTCCTTGAGCGACCGCGCCGAGCTCACAATGCAGCTGATGCAGTTCTTTGGCCGGCATGATGGCGATGGACAGGTCACGATGCAGTGAGCGCGCACGTAGCGGGCGTAGAAGGCCTGCTCGATATCCTCGTCTGCCCGCTCACCCGAACAAAGCTGCGTTATGATGACGCTCGGCAGGAACTTGTGTCGGACGCAGCGGGGATGGCCTTCCCCATAAGGAATGGCGTGCCGATTTTGCGGGTGGAAGAGGCGCGGACGATCGCGCCCTGAGGCTTAACGTTCCAGCGAAGCGAGCTGGATCACGTCGTCCGAAAGCTTGAAGCCATGGTCCATCTTCGGCGCAGCGGCGAAGTGGACGGTGCCGTCATTGTAGATGAAGCCGGAAACCGGATAGCTGGTCTGGCCCATATCGCGGCTGCCTGCATGCCAGACGCGGACCTTGCTCCAATCGCCTTTTTCCGAAACGTCGATGGCGCGGACGCCACGTTCGATCATGCCGGGGCGCGACCAGTTGGCGTGGTCGAGAAGAACTTCACGTTCATTGAGAACCTTGGCGACTGTGGCGACATGGCCGTTGCGCATCGCTCCGAAGCTCGGCATCGCCATGACAGCGCCGACGCGTGGTTCATGCCCGCGGCTGTAACGGCCTTCGGCTTGGTTCCACCATGTGTAGGCATTGCCGCGCAATTCAACGCCGGAAACTTCACGGGCGAACGGAACGCACTGCAGGGGACGGGCGGACGCGAGTGTCGGCGTGACCAAGGCTGCAAGCGATAAGAAAGCAGCTGAAATCAAACGAACTTTTCGCAAAACCTAAAAACCCCTGCGACCCTATTGTCGTGTGCATCCTCCCTGCCTGTGACCGTCATCACAGCCAAGCGCGGATCGGTGAGTTGATAAGGGTCCGGGACGAAGCGTTGGCCGCCTGCAACTCATCGCAGGCGGGGCTCGCCTTGCCGCACCGCAACATGCGACGGCCTGCGACGAGATGTGTCGGCGGGGCGAATCGATGTGCGTCGATCCCCTCTTGCATCCCTGCCCACAGCACGCCATTTCTATCCCAACAAAAGCAAGAGCTACGGGGAAGATGATGCTGGGATGTATGCAGGATTGGGACCTTCGGGTAACCCATCTGATCGATTATGCGGCGCGTGAACATGGGCCGCGGGAAATTCTGACGCGCTGGGCCGACGGAACCGTGGAGCGCACCAACTGGGCGGGCGTGGCGACGGAAGCGCGCAAGCTGGCGCAGGCCTTCGTCAAATGGGGCCTGAAGCCGGGCGACCGCATCGCCACCTTCGCGATGAACCACCACCGGCATCTGGCCGCCTGGTATGGCGCGATCGGCTGCGGCGGGGTGATCCACACCGTCAACGTCCGCCTGTTTGACGAAGACCTCATCTACATCATGAACCACGCCGAAGACCGGGTGCTGATGTACGACGCGCAGTTCCAGCCCGTTATTGACCGGCTGAAGCCGCATCTGAAGACGGTTGAGCACTTCATCGTGTTCGACAGCGATGACAGCTATGGCGCGCTGATTGCCGCACAGGACGGCGCGTTTGACTGGGTTTGGGGCGATGAGCGTGATCCGTGCATGCTCTGCTACACCAGCGGCACGACGGGCAACCCGAAGGGCGTGCTCTACCAGCACCGCTCCACCATGCTCCATGCGATGGCAGAGATCGCACCGAGCGTGTTCAACCTCGACACGACATCGGTGCTGCTGCCCATCGTGCCGATGTTCCACGCGGCGAGCTGGGGCCTGCCCTTTGCGGGCGCGGCGGCGGGCGTGAAGTTCGTCTTTTCGACGACCAATGACGCGCCGACGCTGCATGGCCTGATGCTGGCTGAAGGCGTCACCCATAGCGCAGGTGTCCCCACGGTGTGGCTCGCCATGTTCCAGCATCTCGATGCCACCGCAAAGGCGGGCGGCAATGCCTCGCTCGGTAAGCTCAACCTTGTCACCATCGGCGGGTCGGCGGCCCCGCGTGCGATGATCGAGCGACTGATGACGCAGGGCATCCGCGTCGCCCACGCCTGGGGCATGACGGAAACATCGCCCATCGGCACCATGGGCAGCCCCGTTCCGGGCTGGGAAGATTTGAGCCTCGACGCGCAGATCGACATCGTGACGAAGCAGGGCCGCGTGCCCTTTGGCGTGGAGCTGCGCATCGTTGATGATGAAGACAATGTCCTGCCGCGCGATGGCACCAGTTCCGGCCGGTTGCAGATCCGCGGGCCATGGGTCGTCAAACGCTACTTCAAGGCAGAGGCCGACGCGGTGGACAAGGACCAGTGGTTCGACACCGGCGACGTCTCCGTCATCCACGCCGATGGCACGATGCAGATTACGGACCGCGCGAAGGATGTCATCAAATCGGGCGGCGAATGGATCAGCTCGGTTGAGCTCGAAAACGCCGCCGTCGGCTGCCCCGGCGTGGCGGAAGCCGCCGCGATTGGCGTCTACCACCCCAAATGGGACGAACGCCCCATCCTCCTCGTCGTCAAGAAGGAGGGTGCAACCCTGACCGAGGCGGATGTCACCGCCTATCTCGCAGGTGTTGTCGCCAAATGGTGGCTGCCCGATGAGGTGCTGTTCGTCGACGGCCTGCCGCACACCGGCACCGGCAAGATCCAGAAGGCGGAACTGCGCAAGGCGTATAAGGACTATAAGCTGAAGGCGCTGGCGGGGGCATAGGGCTTAGGGTCGCGCAGAGACGCAGAGGTCGCGGAGGGTTTGCTTTCCGCGACCTATCCCATTCTCGTCATGCTGAACTTGTTTCAGCATCCATGAACACCTGCGCCGAAAGCATGGTGCTCAGTCCGGGCAGATTGATGCCAATGGATCCTGAAACAAGTTCAGGATGACGATCGGAAGGGACCCAACCCTCCGCGTCTTCGCGTCTCCGCGTGAATCAAATCAACCGCAACTGCGCCCCCTGCCCTTCCCCCAGCGGTGGCTCAAACAAATCCTGCCGCAATTCCACCCGCACCGCATTCAACCCCAGCCGCTTGCACGCAATTTTGAACCGCGTGCGGATCAGCTGCGCCCACACGCCTTGCCCGCGCATCCGCGTCCCAAAGGCGGGGTCATTGTCACGCCCGCCGCGCAGGTCCGCCACCTGCGCCATCACCTTGGCCGCACGATCGGGATAGTGCACCGCCAGCCAATCGCGGAACAGGGGCGCCACTTCATGCGGCAGGCGCACGGGGATGTAGCTCGCCGTCCGGGCGCCCGCCTCCCACGCGGCGTCGAGGATCGCCTCCAGCGCATGATCGGTGATGGCGGGGATGATGGGGGAGACGCTGACATGCACCGGCACGCCCGCCGCCGCCAAAGCGCGGATCGCCGCCAGCCGCCGCGCAGGGCTTGGCGCGCGCGGCTCCAGCCGGCGGTGCGTATCGGCACACAAGGTAGTGACGGACAAAGCGACCGCGACCAGCCCGCGTTCGGCCATCGGCGCCAGCAGATCAAGATCGCGCACCACCCGGTCTGACTTGGTGGTGATGGTCAGCGGATGGCCGCACTCCGCCAGCACCGCGATGCAGCCGCGCGTGATCTTCCACTCCCGCTCAATCGGTTGATAGGGGTCGGTGTTCGTCCCCATCGCAATCGGCGTCGGCACATGGCCCCGCCTTGCAAGCGCCGACCGCAGGAGCGCGGGCGCATCCGGCTTTGCAAGCAACCGGCTTTCAAAGTCGAGCCCCGGCGACAGATCATGAAAGGCATGGCTGGGCCGCGCATAGCAATAGATGCAGCCATGCTCACACCCCTGATAGGCGTTGACCGACTGATCAAACGGAATGTCGGGCGATGTGTTGCGGGAGAGGATGGTGCGCGGATGAACAACCGTGACCGACGTCACCAGCGGCGGCGCGCCGCCATCAATCTCCCCCTGCGCATCCAGCCACTCCCCCTCCGCCGCCCGCTGGGGGAGGTTGAAGCGGGTACTGGTGGTGTTGACCGACGCGCCTCGGCCTTTGGGGATTGACATGTGGGGAACATAGAGGGAACATTTGAAATAATCTAGGGGGCTCGAGCATTTGCAGACCGGCCCCCGTTGCGGCATGCGGGAGAGAGTGCACGGATCGATCGAGCTCTGCGCACTTGACATATACTAATATTGACCTATGTATATCCTCATGAAGCTATACTTACCCCTAAAAGGATAGATATGGATCCAGTCCGCAATCCCTTCGCGCCCGGCGCAGGCTCGCAACCACCAGAACTGGCAGGCCGCGCGGAGATAATTTCCGCCGCGGATACTGCTCTTCAGCGCATCCTGCTCGGGCGACCCACGCAATCGCAAATGCTGCTGGGCCTGCGTGGCGTCGGCAAAACCGTGCTGCTCAACAAGATCGAGCAAATAGCAGAAAGCCACAGGTACATCACGTCCTTCATCGAAGCACCTGAGGATCGCGATCTGGTAGATCTGCTTTACCCAAAGATTCATCAGGCGCTCCGCAAACTTTCAATGAATGAGAAGGCGAAAGCCGCCAGCCACGCTGCGCTCCGCGCATTGCGGAGCTTCGCCAGTGCCTTCAAGATAAGCATGGGTGATTTCGAAGTCTCTGTAGATCCTGAGCCCGGTGTTGCTGATAGTGGGAACCTTGAATTTGATGTTACGGAGTTGTTTCTGAAAGTAGGAGAAGCCGCAAAGGCCGCCGGGCAGGGATGGGTGCTGTTGATTGATGAAGTGCAGTACCTCTCACCCGAAGAACTAGGAGCGTTGATTGTCGCGATCCACCGAGTGAACCAAAAGGCGCTCCCCGTCCTGCTGTTTGGCGCCGGACTGCCCGCCATCGCTGCTTTGTCGGGAGACGCCAAATCTTACGCAGAACGGCTATTCATATTCCCAAAGGTGGATGCTCTTTCGGAAAGCGACGCCTCAGACGCAATTCGCCAACCGATCGATGAAGAAGGTGAATCGATCGAGCAAAGCGTGCTTGAGACCATCGTGAAACTTACCAAGGGCTATCCCTATTTCCTTCAGGAATGGGGGTATCAGGTTTGGAATGCCTCGCCCGCGTCGCCGATCGACGAGAACTGCATGGGGGTTGCCGGAGCGGAAGCGCTACGTCGCCTAGACGAAGGCTTCTTCAAAGTCCGAATTGACCGTCTAACGCCAAAGGAGAAGGAATATGTGATTGCGATGGCCCGCCTAGGTGGCGGACCATACAGGTCGTCCGATGTAGCAGACATGCTCGGCGAGAAGCTCACTACGCTGGGGCCGAGAAGAGCCCAGATCATTGCAAAAGGTATGATTTACAGCCCGGCACATGGCGACATTGCATTTACCGTCCCCATGTTTGACGAATATCTGAAACGTCATTGGATGCGGGAGTGACCACTACCACTTTCCCCTGTCCTACAGCCCCCAAAATATGCCACGCTTCTTACTTTCCGAATTAATAGAACGACTTATGGTCGCTCCCGCCTCGTCATTTTGCACGTCTGAAGTTGGAACGCGCGGGCGCGGGAAAGTTGCCCCTTTCCAACAGCGCGGAATGGATTTCTGCGGCGTGAGGGCCTCAACTTCCTCCACTTCCGCACCTTTCGCAGGGCCAAGAGCGGGCGGGGGATTTTCCAACTTTTTCGGGCGTGGCGGCGGGGTGTTTGGGGGCGACTCGGGTGGGGTGCGGACGTTAATTCACGCGGCGGCGCGGGGCCCTTCCCCCTCTCCGTTTGGGCTGAACTTGTCGAAGCCCTATCCTTCCTTTGGATTGCCTTACCCGGAAGAAGGACGGTGTCTCGACGTCGCTCGACACGAACGGGGTTGGGGGATTGGTGCCGCCCTCCCCCTTTTTCGTCATGCTGAACTTGGTTCAGCATAACCGGCTGGTGGCTCATATTGGGCGGTTCAGATGCTCCACGCTGTTATCCTGAAACAAGTTCAGGATGACGAGGTGGTGGGCAGGATGACGCGGGGTTGGGGGATTGGTGCGAAACCTCTGCGGGCTCTGCGTCTCTGCGCGAACCTTCAATCTTCGGAGCGTGGCACCCCTAGGCTCCGGTTCAGGCCCGGAGCACATGCGGTGCGTCCCCTCAGGACTCCCGCAATCTTCCGATCAGGTCCACGAAGTTGCAGGGTTTAAACCGGCTGTCGAGCTGGTGGACGAGGATGTGTTCCCACGCGTCGGCGCAGGCGCCGGTGGAGCCGGGCATGGCGAAGATATAGGTGGAGCGCACGATGTACGCGATGGCGCGGGACTGGATGGTGGAGGTGCCGATGGTGCGGTAGCTGATCCAGCGGAACAGCTCCCCAAAGCCGGGGATTTCCTTGCCGCCCAGAACGGCGAGCGCCTCTGGCGTCACATCCCGGCCGGTCACGCCGGTGCCGCCGGTGATGAGGATGCAGTTGATCGACTGATCATCCACCCATTGGTGGAGGCGGCCAAGGATGGCGCCCTGATCATCGGGGACGAGGGCATAATCGGCCAGCGTGTGGCCAAGGTCTTGCAGGGCCTCACACAGATAGCCGCCGGATTTGTCGGTTTCGCGCGTCCGGCTGTCAGATACGGTGAGGACGGCAATGCGGATCGGCTTGAATTCCGCGGTCTCGTCAATCGGCACTGGCAACTCCGCTCACCCGGTCCAGACGGACGGCGGTGGGCCCGGGCAGGCCCGGAAAGCGCGGCCACAGGCCCTGCGACAGGGCCGCAAGGCTCGTCGTCGGCTCGGCGGCCTGCATCTGATACATCCAGTAGTTACGCATGATGATCGTCACATAAGCCCGCGTTTCCCAATAGGGAATGGACTCAATGTACAGCAGCGGATCGGTATTATCGCGGCTGCGCTCATTCCAGGTGCCGATGGGCAGCGGGCCGGCATTATAGGCGGCGATGACCTTGGGGAGCATGCCGCCCGTCACCTGCATATCGCGCAGCCGTTCAATAAAGCTCTGCCCATATTCCATGTTGGTGGCAGGATCATTGAGGGAGCCGACGCTGTCCCGTCCCTTGGCGCGGGCCATCATGGCGGCGGTTCCGGGCATGACCTGCATCAAGCCGCGCGCGCCCGCCGGGCTGACGACGGAGGGGCGAAAGTTCGATTCCTGCAGGGCATGGGCATAGACCAGCGCCTTATCCACCCGCCAGCCGCCTTCAGGCACCCAGTTGCGGGGCATGGGGTAGCGGGCAGAGGCCGGCGCGCGGGCACCGGCGGGGCCATTATGCGCGAGCCAAAGCTGCGTTCCGGGCAGGTCCATCCGTCCGGCAAGTGCGGCAAGTGCTGCATGGCGACGCGGATCACCAATGCGGGCCTGATGGCGGATCATCTCATCGGCGAGGTCCATCTCCCCAATCTCCGCCAGCGCAAGAGCGGCGCGGACATTGGGCAGCTTTTCGACATCGGCAATGTCGTCCGGCACCTTCTGGATGGTCTTGGCGATGCCCAGCCGTTCGGCTGAGAGCAGGCCGTAAAATGTTTCGCCATTGCGCGCGGCCGCTTTCAGATGCGCGTCGACCTTTTCCGGCTGGCCCGATGCCATCGCGGCGCGGGCGGCCCAGAAATGGGCGGCGGCATCCATATCGTCATTCTGGAAACGGGCGGCGGCGGATTCAAATGCATCCAAGGCGGCGACATAATCCCGGCTGCGCCAGGCCGCGAGGCCCATCGTCCAATCGGACATGGCCGCCCAATTGCCGAAACCTGCCTGCCCCAGCGCGGCGACGCGGCGGGCGGAAATGTCATCACCGGTGATATAGTAAGACCAGGCGACCTTCTGCATCAGTTCGGCCCGGCCTTCCGGCGACAGCGAGGCTTCGCTCTCCATCACGATGGCTTCGGCCTCAAACGGCATATTGTCTTTGATGAGCGGTTGGATACGGGCGTTCAACGCGTTGGCGACACCATCCTGAGAGGCGGCCATGCGCGCACGACGCGGGGCGCTGCCCAGCCAGACCAGCTCCCGCGTGGTGGGCAGGTTGAACCCAACGTCCATCCCACGTGCTTTCGCCAGCCGCGCCAGCTGCGCCGCCTGTGGCAGTTGCGGCGCCTTTTCGAGCAGTGCTGCGATCTTTTCAGGCTCAACCTTGGGCGATCCCTTGGCGAGATAAAGCTCGGCCCATGCAATGGCGTGGAGCGGCCCTTCCGGCATCGAGTCCAGACCGGCTTGGGCGACATCCCACTGGCCGCTGCGGATTGAGGTGAAGACATCCTTATACCGCGCCCGCGCATTCGGCCCGAGCTGAGCGGCAAAATTGGGGGCCAGTGCCGAGGCGGATGTTGCTGACGAAGATTGTGCAGATGCGGGCACTGAAATGAGACCCGTCAAAACCAAAGCAATACCCGAAATCAACTTCACGCCAATTGTCCCCCGACAAGCATCTGCATATCCTGCCAGACGGCGGCCTTACGTTGCGGATTTTGCAACAAAAGGCGCGGCGCGGAGCTGGCGATCGCAGGGACCATAGACCGTATGTGGTTAATTTTCTGGCCTGATTTGTGCGTGTTGGTCGCATCCAGCCCAAGCAAGGCACGGCTGGTCGACTGTCCGAGCAGCCAGACCGCCTGTGGGTTCACAAGTCCCAGATGATGCTTGGCAATTTCTCCAAGACGCGGCAGCGCCTCCTTCGCCGTCTGGCCCGAAGGCGGACGGCCCGGCGTCAGCGCGAAGCAATAGACCTTATCCCGGTCCAGCCCGATCGCGGCGAGCATCCGATCAAACAGCCGCCCCACCTCGCCGGAAAAGAGCGCGCCTGATTCGGCGTCGCCCACCTCTGGCATGTCGGTGATAATGGTGATCGCGGCCCCCGGCGTGCCAAAAGGCCGAAGCCGGAGATGCGGCGGACCGGCTTCCGGCACTCTGGCATCGGTCGCCAGCCACTCCACAAAGGCATCGAGGGTCGCAGGAAGGGCCGCCGGTGCAGGCGCCTCATCAGGCTTCGCCCGCGCGGCCATAGGCGCGGCTCCACTGGGGGGCGACGCTACGGCGACGCGGCCCAACCAAGGCTGCGGCGCATCTTCCACCAGCGTGTCGACACCCATATCGTCCCACCACTGCAATGCAGCAGCGACAAGGCGCGGATCGACGGCGGTTTGCACTTCATTCACAACGGGCCTTCAACCCGCATAATTCCTGTTGGTCAACCGCAATCGCTTCGCTATCTGCCAGACTGAAACTGGGCCGCGACAACTCGAAAGGCCGGCCGAACAGGAGACGAATGCGCCATGAGCGAACGGGAATCGATGCCGTATGATGTTGTGATTGTTGGCGGCGGGCCTGCCGGCCTGTCAGCAGCGATCCGGCTCAAACAGCTGAACGCCGATCTGTCGGTCTGCATCCTTGAAAAGGGATCGGAAGTCGGAGCGCACATCCTTTCTGGCGCGGTGTTCGACCCGCGGGCCATGGATGAGCTGCTCCCCGACTGGAAAGAACAGGGCTGCACCATGGCCGATGTGCCGGTGACGGAGAACCACCACTGGGTTCTCTCCGCTGGCGGCCATATGGCGATCCCGCACATTTTCACCCCCGGCTGGATGCACAATAAGGGCACCTATACCGGCTCACTCGGCAATCTGTGCCGCTGGCTCGCAGGCCAGGCCGAGAACCTTGGCGTTGAAATTTTCCCCGGCTTTCCTGCCGCCGAAATCCTCTACAATGAGGACGGCTCGGTCAAAGGCGTCGCCACCGGTGACATGGGTGTGGCGCGCGATGGCAGCCATAAGCCTGACTATCAGCCGGGCATGGAACTGCATGCGAAGTACACCCTCTTTGCCGAGGGTGCGCGCGGCCATCTGACCAAGCTGCTGAAGGCGAAGTTCGATCTCGAAGCAGATTGCCAGCCGCAGGTTTACGGCCTTGGCATGAAGGAATTGTGGGACATTGACCCCGACAAGCATGAGCCAGGCCGCGTCATACACACGCAAGGTTGGCCGCTGACGGAAACCGACAGCTGGGGCGGTGGCTTCCTCTACCATCAGGCGAACAATCAGGTCGCCTTGGGCTTCGTTGTCGCGCTTGATTATAAGAACCCGCACGTCTTCCCGTTTGAGGAATTTCAGCGCTGGAAGCAGCATCCGGAAATCCGCAAGATCCTCGAAGGCGGCAAGCGCATCTCTTATGGTGCCCGCGCGATCAACGAAGGCGGCTGGCAGTCTGTGCCTAAGCTCGCCTTCCCGGGCGGCGCGCTGATCGGCTGTTCGGCCGGTTTCGTGAACGTCCCCCGCATCAAGGGCAGCCATACCGCGATGAAGTCGGGTATGCTGGCCGCCGAAAGCATCGCAGCCGCCATCGCTGCGGGTCGTGAATTTGATGAGATCGCCGACTATCAGGCGAACCTCAACGACAGCTGGATCGCAACTGAGCTGAAGCTGGTGAAGAACGCGCAGCCTGCGGTTGCCAAATACGGCAATGACTATGGCACCGTCCTTGCTGGCATCGACATGTGGATGCGCACCCTCAAGATCGGCCTTCCGATCACGATGAAGCACCACGCGGACAATGAAATGACGGGCCGTGCGGATCTGTATCCAAAAATCGACTATCCAAAGCCCGATGGCGTCATCAGCTTTGACCGGCTGTCTTCGGTGTTCCTTTCGAACACCAACCATGAGGAAGACCAGCCCTGCCATCTGCAGTTGAAGGATCCGGACGTTCCGATCACGATCAACCTGCCGCTCTATGACGAACCCGCGCAGCGTTATTGCCCCGCCGGTGTTTATGAAATCGTCGGGCGCGAGGAAGGCAGTCCGCGGCTGCAGATCAACGCCCAAAATTGTGTCCATTGCAAAACCTGCGACATCAAGGACGCGACCCAGAACATCAACTGGGTCACGCCGGAGGGTGGCGGTGGCCCCAATTACCCGAACATGTAGCGCCGTCGCGCTCGCGCTGCTCGCCTGCGCGCCTGCCATGGCGCGTCCGTCCGAGCGGTCGGCGTTAGACCTCTATATGCAAGCGCGGCTGGCGGATGCGTCGGGCGCGGGGGATGTGGCCCTGCAATCCTATTCAGCGGCGTTGCTCGAAGAACCGGGCAACGCCGTCATTGCGAACCGCGCGCTTCGGCAAGCCATCGAGAATGGGGATCGCAAGCTTGCGATGGAAGCCGCTCGCAAATTGGAAGCGGCTGGCGAACTGCCGGCCGATCTGCCCTTGCTGCTGTTGGGGGACCGTCTTCAGGCAGGCGATGTTGCCGGCGCGCGCGCGCAGGCAGACCAACTGGAGGCCGACGGAAATTTGGGGTTTCTCGTGCCGGTCCTGCGGGGCTGGATCGGCCTAGCCGCGCGCCAGCCCGGATCTCTGCGGGAATTTGATGCAGCGCGGAAATCAGGGTTGGGCATCGGCTTCGTCAACCAGCAGCGGGCCATGGCGGAATTGTCGGGGAGCAATCCCGATGCCGGCATCGCGCTTGTCAAATCAATCGTCGTTGAAGACGGCCGACCGAGGCTCGCCCGCATCATCGCCGCCGCAACGCTGCAGCGCAAAGGCCAAAAGGGAGCCGCACTCGATATGCTGGAAGGCAGCGATCAGACAATGGCGCTGGCCCGGGAACAGCTCTCTGCAGGCAAACCGATTGGCGGGGCTGTCGACACGCCGGCACGGGGCGTCGCCTTCTTCTATGCTAGTCTTGCGTCGGATCTGGTGCGCGACAAAGCGGCGGCCTTTGCCCTGACGCTGGCCCGCTATGCACAGTTTCTTGACCCGCAAAGCCCATATGTTGCGCTTTCGACGGCACAATCTCTCGCCGCGAACGGCCTCGACGCGGACGCCTTGGCTGCGCTCGAGAGCATCCGTCCCGGAAGCACCTTCATGGCGCTGGCCGATGAAAGTCGGCTCGCTTTGTTGGAGCGACTGGGCCGGGGCGAAGAAGCGGTCGCATTGGCCACATCCCTCTCCACCGGATCCACCCGCGCGCTCGATCATGTGCGGCTTGGCGATCTGCTTGGGCGGCTCAACCGACGCAGCGAAGCCGCAACCGCTTATCAGAAGGCCATTGATGCACCGGATCAGTCCGGTGCCCCGGCGCTCTGGGGCCTCTATATGCTTAAGGGAAGTGCCCTTGCCCAGCACGGCGATTGGGAGGCAGGCCGCGCAGCCCTCCGCAAGGCGCTGGAGCTTGGTCCCGATCAACCGGCCGCGCTCAATTTCCTTGGCTATTCTATGCTAGAGCGGCGCGAGAATATTCCGGAGGCGCTCCGCCTCATCGCCAAGGCTAGCGCAATGCGACCCGACAACGTCGCGATCACAGACTCGCTGGGGTGGGCCTATTTCCTGTCGGGAGACTATGAGAAGGCCGTTTCCACCCTCGAAATGGCCGTTGACCTCGAACCGATCGAACCAACGATCGGCGAGCATCTGGGCGATGCCTATTGGCGCGCGGGGCGCAAAGTGGACGCCCGCTATACTTGGCGCGCCGCCCTGTTGCTTGCTGAAGGCACCAATATTGCGCGCCTTGAAAACAAGATCGACACGGGCCTAACCGACACGAACATGGCGCGCTGAAGCGCCATGCATCTGACGGACACGGCGCACGCCAAACTCAACCTCGCCCTCCATGTCCGACAGCGGCGGGCGGATGGCTATCATGAACTCGAAACGGTCTTCGCCTTTACCGAGGCTGGCGATGAGTTGAGCGTGGCGGCAGCGGGCGATTTCTCGCTGACGATCACCGGACCCTTTTCGCAGGAACTCGACACGGGACCGGACAATCTTGTGTTGAAGGCAGCAAAGGCATTGGCGGACGCTGCAGGCATAAGGACAGGGGCGGCCTTCACCCTCGATAAGCGCCTCCCCATTGCCTCAGGCATTGGCGGTGGTTCGGCAGATGCTGCGGCCGCGCTGCGATTGGTGGCGCGTCTCTGGGTGCTGGACACGGTGCGCCCCATGGATGTCGCAGCCAATATCGGGGCAGATGTGCCTGCCTGCGTTCTATCGCAAAGCTGCTTTGGGACTGGCGTGGGGGAGCGGTTGGCACCCTTTGACGGCAGCCATTTGTCAGGTCTCCCGGTTCTGCTCGTCAACCCGCTAAAGGCCTGCCCGACGGGCCCTGTGTTCAAAGCATGGGATGGTGTGGATCGCGGCAGTCTGCGCCCCGAAGGCTGGATGGAGGGCCGCAATGACCTGCAAGTCCCGGCACTCTGCCTTGTGCCCGAAATCGGCGTGGTGCTTCAAGAATTGGACCGGCAAGCGGATGTGCGCCTGAGCCGGATGTCCGGATCAGGCGCCACCTGCTTTGCCCTGTTTGAAACGGCGGCGGCACGCGACGCCGCCGCTGCGACGATCACACACAACCATGCCGATTGGTGGGTGTTGCCAACCGCGATTCTGTAATCAGAAGCCGAAGCGGAGCGACACCCGGACATCCCGCCCGGCAAGTGGCGCGTAATCCTTCAGGAAACTCGCATGGCGGCGGGCGTTCACGTCGAAGATATTGTTCGCCGATACCATCAAGCTCACGTCACGGTCACGGCCCCAAGGGCGCAAGGCAACGCTGGTGTTGACCGTAGTATAGCCTTTGGTCGTGGTTTCAAAAGGCGCCACACGGTTCTGGCCATCGACCCATTCCGTCTCCGCGCGGATGTCGAGCTTTTCAGACTTTGCTTCCAAGCCGCCGAGAAGGCGCAAGGCCGGAATGCGCGGTGCAGCCTGATTTCCGCCCGCTCTCAGGATCGTCGCATGGGTAAAATCCCCAACCGCATCGAAGTTCAGCGCGAAATCACCCATCTGCGCGAGGGTGACGGAGCCCTCAATCTCAGCGCCGTAATAGCGGGCCTTGTCCTGCAAGATGTTGAAAACAGGCAGGCCATCTTCGATCGAGCCATCGGGCTGTTCATAGATGAAGTTGTTGAACCAGCTGTGATAGACAGAGGCGGACAGGTTGAATCCCGTTCCCTTTCCGCGCAGCGTCATTTCCAGACCCTTGGACACTTCCTTTTGAAAGTCCGGGTTGCCGACTTCAAAGGCCTGCGTCCCCGCGTGCGGCCCATTTGAGAACAGTTCCTCAGCAGACGGCGCCCGCTGGGTATAAGACGCGTTCAGGCCGAGGCGCCAGCCGCTAGCGACTTCATAGGCAGCGCCAAGGGAGCCCGAAACAGCGGTGAAATTACGATCATAGTTCGGATTGCCGAGTGTCGCATCTTCCGCCGCCGTCGCATGGGTGCGTTCGATGCGCCCGCCTGCCTCTGCCCGCAAATGCCCCAGATCAAGCGACTGGACTGTAAAGAGCCCGAACTGGCTCGCCGTGCTTTTCGGCAAAAACTTTTCATCGCCGATGATGTTGAGCTTGCGAAGCACAAACTGGCTTCCAATGGCACCTTTCCAGCCGCCATGATCGCGCTGGACGAGTTCCATCCGGCCTTCCCATCCATCATGCAGGAACGTCGTCGCAACGGCGCCAGTGTCATCGATTTCCTGGTGCTTGTAATCTGCATAGCCGCCCCGGAAGCGGATCGCCTCTAAGAAACCGGATGCAGGATTAATTTCGGCGCGCACATCCACACGCGTCTGGCGCATGTCGAGGTGGACCTGTTCCGCCTCAACCGCGGGGTCGAGGGAGAAACGCACGGGCACGCCATAGAGGTTGCCGATGTGGCTGACGGAGAAGCCAAGATTGCCATTGCCCGTCACAAGTGCCGCACCACCTGCAACCTCCCACAAGCGCGATCCGCTGTTAGGAAGCGTGCCTTTCAAGTCAGCCAGCTCTTGAATGTCCGCATCGGGGCTCGCTTCGGCCTGCGCGCGCAGTGCGGGCGAAAGCAGATATCCACCCACGTGCAGATCCCCGGTCTTGGAGTAAGTCCCGTCAAAATGGACGACAAACTTGTCTGAAAGCGCCGCATCAACGCGCGCACCGGCGGACCGTTCATTAGCGGCCGAGCCATAGGTTGCGGTGCCGTCAACGTGGAGGCCCTCTTCCGGCACGCTACGTGGAATGCGGCTGTCGATCACATTCACAACGCCACCGATCGCCGAAGAGCCGAACAGGAGGGCTGCGGGGCCGCGCAAGACTTCGATCCGGTCGGCTGTCAGGGGATTGATCACCACGGCGTGATCAACGCTGGTATTGGACACGTCAAAGCTGCCGATGCCGTCCGCGAGAACGCGAATGCGCTCCCCCTGAAAGCCGCGCAACACCGGGCGCGAGGCATTGGGACCAAAGGATGTCGCCGAAACGCCCGCCTGGTGCGACAAAGTTTCCCCGATGGTCGGGCGCACTTCACGCGCCAGCTCCGTCGATGTCAGCACGGACGTTCCCGACAGGATGTCCTGTTGACTGCGTCCGATGATCGCCGTGATGACGATGTCGTCCCCGTCGCTATGATCGCCATGTTGGCGCCCCTCCGGCACGGTCTGCGCAGAAAGCGGAACTGCGGCAACAAGGCCCATGGAAAGGGCCAGATACGAAGCAAAAGGACGGTACAAAACACACTCTCCGACTGGACTGGAGCTGTCCGAATAAAAGAGATGTTACATTATATCAAGACAAATTAAAGTCAGACCAACCCCAGCCTTTGTTCGACCAGCGCCAAGGGCATTGCCCCCGCTTCGAGCACAGTGCCGTGAAACTCCCGCAAATCCGCGCCCTTTCCGCCGCGCGCACGGAACTTCTCCCGCATGTCGAGCAGCCGCAATTGCCCCAGTTTGTAGCCCAGAGCCTGACCCGGCCAAGCCATATACCGTTCCACCTCCGCGATGACGCGCACTTCTGCGATGCCGGTGATGTCCTGCATCGTGCGGATCGCCTGCTCGCGAGTCCATCGTTTGTGATGGATGCCCGTATCAACGACGAGCCGGACGGCGCGGAACAGCTCGTCCTGCAAACGCCCCAGATCGCCAAGCGGATCATCAGCATAGGCGCCGAGATCTGCCATCATCCGCTCGGCATAGAGCGCCCAGCCTTCCTGATAAGCGTTGAAGCTGGCAATGCGGAGAAGGAGTGGGGATTCCCCAAAAGCCGTCGCGACCGAGCCCTGTGTGTGGTGCCCCGGAACGCCTTCATGAAAGCTGAGTGTCGGCAACCGAAAGCGGGCTACCGCCGCCATATCCCGCAAGTTGATCCAATAGGTGCCGGGGCGCGACCCATCAAGCGACGGCCCATCGTAAAAGCCGCCCGGTGCCCCATCCTGCGTCGCCACCGGCACGCGTTTCACGACGAGCCCCTGCTTTGGGATCAACGCCTCTGGCAACAGCTTGGGATAAAGCGCCTCAGCATCGCCCACCTTTTGGCGCACATAGGACAGCAACTCCTCCCGCCCGACATCACTGTTAGCAAACTGGTTTGCCGGATCCCGCGCAAGGGCCGCCATACGCGCGCCGATGGAGCCTTCGGTCATACCGCGCGCCGCCAGCAGCGTGTTCATCTGGCTTGTGATGCGGCCGACCTCAGCCATCCCGATCTCATGAATGTCATCGGGCGGCAATTGCGTGTCCCCGAGCGCACGGACATTGGCCGCGTAAAGCACGTCACCCTGTGGCTGCGCCCAAAGACCGGCCTCTGCGCGACCGGAAGGAAGCATGCCGGCAATCTCGGCGCGGAGACGTGCCATCGCCGGGCGGGCACGCCTTTGCAGCGAGAGCATCGCGCGGCGCAGGGCCATCTGGCGCGTCCGCTTGGCGAGGCCCGCCTTCTCCATCCCCTCATCAAGCGCACGGATGAGCGGATGCGCGGCAGCAGGGCCCGCTTGGAAGGCATCAAGCACCGGCAGCGTCTTTTCCATCAAGATGCGCGGCGGTACACAGCCGGCCGCCCGGTCCGCCCGGATCTTCTCAACAACGCCGCCATAGGCCTGTGGGAAGGCATCCAACTTTTCGAGCCAAGCATCAACCGCGGTCGGCGTCTGGAGCGACTGCTGCTCCATCATGATGTTGAGGCCGTCGATATGCGGCCCGTAAATCTGCGTCACGACATAGGGCACATGGCCCGCAAAGTGGAACGGGTTGATCTTGCCGTACGGGACAGCGGCGGACCGCGTGCCATTCTCTAGCGTCGCTTCGACAACGGCACGCTGGGTGGCCGTCCGTTCATCCCCCCGGCGGCGCATCGACGCGACAGCCTTCTTGGCGTCCGCATAGGCCGCGCGGATCTTCGCTTCGCCAGTGGGCGAGTAATCGTCCATCCGCCGGGCAAGCGGGCCACCAGCCAAAGATCCCGGTGTGCCATTATAAGTGGCCGTATCGGGCAAGAGCGCGAGCAGCCGTTCAGTCACTTCCTCGAACGGATCGGGGGCGGGCGGCAGAATGGCGGGCTTGCGCGTCTTCGCCCAAACAGGCGCCGTCGGGACGAGTGCGGAGGCGACGAGCGCCTGACGTCTGGAAAATTTCATCGATGACCCTGTTCTAGGTGTTGCCGGATGGTGACATTGCGCCGCGTTGCGGGCAACAGGAATTGATGGACGACACCGCTTGGCTGGATATCACCGGCCCCAATGACAGCCCCTATCTTCTGATCGCCGACCACGCGTCCAACCGCGTGCCGGACGACGTGGACCTTGGCATTGCGCCAGCACTGCTGAAAGAACACATCGCCATCGACATTGGCGTGTCGCAGCTTGGTCGGGCTTTGTGTGCCCGTCTCAACTTCCCCGGAATCCTTGGCAATGTGTCCCGCCTTGTGGTTGATCTCAACCGCGAGGAAGACGCGCCCCACATCATCCCGATTGCGAGTGATGGCCATGCCATTCCCGGAAATGCGATCGATCACGACGCGCGATTGGCGCGCATCGACCGGTACTGGCGGCCTTATCATGCGCGGATCGAAGCGCAGATGGCGCTACAACGCCCGCGCCTCTTGATCTCGCTGCACAGCTTTACCCCGCAACTGGCGACCAAACCCGAGGAAGAACGCCCTTGGGAAATCGGCATCCTTTACAATCAGGATGACCGCGCCGCGCGCATCGCCATCCCCTTATTGGAGGCCGCAGGTGTCCGCGTCGGCGATCAGGAGCCCTATTCCGGCAAGCTCCTCAACGCGACGATGAACCACCACGGTGAGGGAACCGGCACGGCCTATCTCGGCATTGAGATGCGGCAGGATTTGATTGGAACGCCGGAGGGCGTTGCCAAATGGTGCGATGTGCTGGCGCCGGTGATTGCGGCGATCAACCTATAGCGTGCCCCCCCCAAACTCCGTTCGTGTCGAGCGTAGTCGAGACACCCCGCCACGTCCCTCGACTTCGCTCGGGACAAACGGCGAGTTAGCCCGCCAACCGGTCCCGCAATTCGCGCTTGAGCACTTTGCCAATCGGGC
Source organism: uncultured Sphingomonadales bacterium (assembly GCA_903839675.1). GTDB lineage: Bacteria > Pseudomonadota > Alphaproteobacteria > Sphingomonadales > Sphingomonadaceae > Aquisediminimonas. The sequence continues at coordinate 68,289 of CAIMDB010000001.1, read as the reverse complement.
TGCGTGGCAGTTCTTCCGCCACAACCAAGCGGTTCAGCCGCTGTGTCCGGCCGACCTGCGCATTGGCGGCAGCGAGCACGGCGTCAGGATCAACCCCATCGCGCAGCACGACAAAGCCGACAGGCGTTTCGCCCCACTCCTCGGACGGCGCACCAATCACGGCCGCCTCGACAACGCCCGGGTCTTTCAGCAGCACAGCCTCCAGATCGCTGGGATAGATGTTGAACCCCCCGGAAATGATCATGTCCTTGGCGCGGTCCATCAGCGTCAGGAAGCCATCTTCATCTATCCGGCCGATGTCGCCGTGCCGGTAATAGAGGTGGCCGTCGACATCCCACCATTTCATCGCCTCAGTCGCGTCGGGACGGTTGTTGTAGCCCGTCATCATGGCAGGAGACCGCCCAACGACTTCACTCACCGATCCGGGCGGCAGTTCATTTCCGTCCTCGTCAATCACCTTGGCGATCTGCCCCGGTGCCGGCCGGCCGACAGTGTGGAGCTTGTCCGGGAATTCATGCGCGACCAGCAGGAACGTGCAACCACCTTCCGTCAGACCGTAAATTTCGACCAACCCGCCGGGCCAGCGCTTCAAAATGTCGGCCTTCAACGCCGCCGCAAAGGGGGCGCTGGTGCAATATTTCATCACAAAGCTCGACAGATCAAAGCTGTCGAAATCGGGATGCGCCATGATCCGGCGGTACTGGACGGGCACCAGCATGGTGTTGGTCGCCCGCTCCCGTTCCGCCAACTGGAGGAACCCGAGCGTGTCGAACTTCTTCATCAGCACGACCTGGCCGCCCGAGCCGAGGGTCGGCAGGAAGCTGGCCATGGTGGTATTTGAATAAAGCGGCGTCGACAGGATTGTGACCGACGCCGGACCATAGGCCGCCACACCGCGCTGGATGTGCTGCCACCGCATGGCATGGCTGTGTACGATGCCCTTGGGTGTGCCGGTCGTGCCGCTGGAATAGATGATGTTGAAGCCGGTCTTCGGCGTGATCTCTACAGGCTCGGGCGCGGCACCTTCAGGCGCCATCCAGTCCAGCAATGGCTCCCCCCTAGCGCCACCATCCATCGAGATGCGCTTCGGCGCGCCGAAGCTTTGCCCGTCCAGCGACTCTGCTGCCTTTTCATCAAGAAACAGGTGATTGGCGCCTGAATCGACGATCATCGCCGCCATCTGTTCTCCAGTGGCCGTGTTGGTGATGAGGCCAGCAATGGCACCCGCCCGCAACGTCGCAAGGAAGACGCAGACCTGCATGACTGAATTGAGCCCCGCAATTGCCGTCGCTTGCCCCGGGCCGACACCGTCCGCCTGCAATTTCGCAGCGATGCGATCAACAAAGGCGTCCAGCTCCTTCCAACTGATCCGACCATCGGGGTCGGCAACCGCAGGCGCATCAGAGCGCTCGGCTGCGAAGGCTTTGACAAGGGCGGGCAGCGTCGCGAAATCGGACGCCAGCAGTGTTTTTGAGCTCTCCATACCCCATCATTGGTCGCGCACCTTTACGTGCGCGTCAAGCGCTGAGCGCAATTGGGCAAAACTGTCATCAAAGTGTCGCGGATGAGTCCGCCAAAAGACACATCCATTTTGCATGGTTAATGCGCGACTCGAATGGGAGACTACCCTGTGAAAATCATGATCAAGGCTGCGCTTGGCGTGGCCCTTTGCGCTTTCTCCGCGCCGGCATCTGCAATCACCTTCGTGAATGTGCTGACCGTAGCAGGCGATGCGACCGACCTCTCCGGCCTACCAGCCAACCCGAACAATACCCGCCTCAGCTTTGGTTCAGACCTGATTTTTGACCAGGCGACGAGCACCTTCATCGGCATGTCTGATCGCGGCCCCGGCGGCGGCTTGATCGACTATGCGCCCCGTATTCAGTCGTTCAAGCTGGACATTGATCCGCTCAGCGGTGTGGCGAGCAACTTCAATCTCGTGTCCACGACATTGTTCAAGAGCACCAACGGCGGCAATTTTACCGGCCTCAACCCACTGCTGGCGACAGGCAATAAGGGGCTTTTGGGGGCTTCGCTTGATCCCGAAGGCCTGACGGTTCTGCCGAACGGCAACTATCTTGTGGCGGACGAATATGGCCCCTCGGTTATCGAATTCGACATCACCGGAAAGCAGGTGCGCAGTTTCGCGGTCCCAGCCAATCTGGTGCCGAAAGAAGCAGGCGGAACCATCAACTATGTCGATGGTCGCCCGACCATCGTCACCGGCCGTCAGGACAATCGGGGCTATGAAGGCATTACCGTGTCCCCCGACGGGACCAAGGCCTATGCCATCATGCAGGACCCGCTGGTCAATGAAGGCGCCAGCAATGATGGCCGCCGCAGCCGCAACCTGCGCATCGTGGAATATGATGTCGCTAGCGGCAATCCGACCAAGCAATATGTCTATGAGCTTGAAAGCCTCGCCAACATCAACCCGAACACACCCGGCGACACATTCTCGGCGACCAATCAGGGGCGCTCGATCGGCGTTTCCTCGATCATGAGCCTGCCCGACGGACGGCTGGTTGTGATTGAGCGGGACAATCGCGGCGTCGGTGTTGATGACCCAACGGGCCTGCGTCAGATCGGCATCAAGTCGGCCTATGTGATTGACCTCAGCCAAGCGACGGACGTTGCGGGCATCAGCCTTGCAGGGTCAAACACGCTTCCAGCCGGCGTCAAGGCAGTGTCGAAAACGGCGCTGCTCGACATCCGCGCCGCGCTGCTGGCCAATGGCATCCCCATCGCGGAAAAGATGGAAGGCCTCGCCTTCGGCCCGCGCCTTGCCGATGGCGGCCTTTCGATGCTGATCGTGACGGACAATGATTTCTCCGTCACCCAGACCGGCGCCGGAGAGCAACTCGACGTCTGCGCATCCGGAACAGGCGCAAGGGCCATCTTCTCACAGGTTACGATTGGCGCTGGCTGTCCGCAGGGACAGTCGCTGATTGCAACCCGGATCTATGCCTTCCGCCTCTCTGCTGCCGAAGCAAATGCGCTGGGCATGGGCGTGCCGGAACCCGCCAGCTGGGCGATGATGCTTGCCGGCTTCGGTATGGGTGGCGCCATGCTCCGCCGCCGCCGTGCGGTCGCTGCGAAGGCCTAGCCTGATACGAGAAAGTGCCCGACAGCCGCGCGGCGTCATTTGCGCGGCTGTTCCCCCCCCCGGCCTTGCCAAAGGCCCAACTGCGGCGGCATTGAATTGCCGCCGCTTCCTTTTGCGACGAACCGTTGCGGAAGATGCTGTGCCTGACGGGATTCTGACGCCTTTTGCACCACAACATCTGCGATTGACGCCAGAGCGGTTATGGTTGTGGCACCGTTAACCATTCAATTTCAGCGGTTTATTCACTATCCTGTGTCAACTTTCCGACATGGGGCACGATATTTTGGATCGCAGGAAACTCTTGCTGGGCTTAGGCGGCGTTGCGCTTGCCGGCCTTGCTGTGCCTGCATCGGCCCTGCCAGTTGCTGATGAGATCAATGATGATCCCTATTGGCAGTGCGTCCCCATTGCGCGAACCATGTCGGGCATCCAGATCTACGGCGACGCACACACCTGGTGGGATCAGGCCGAGGGCCGGTACCGCAAAGGCACCGATCCCAGAAAGGGCGCCGTGCTCAATTTCATGCCGCATGGCGGGATGAAACTCGGCCATGTGGCCGCCGTCACCAAGATCCTTGATGACCGCAACATCCTTGTCACCCACAGCAATTGGTCACCCTATGGTGGACGGCGCGGCTATGTCGAAAAGAACGTCCGCGTGATTGACGTGTCGGAAGACAATGACTGGAGCCGCGTGCGCGTCTGGTTCTCCCCCATTGGCGATATGGGAGGGACGGAATGGCCGACCTTCGGTTTTATCTATCCCAATGGCCGCCCGCCAATGGCTCTGCCGCAAACGGCGATGGAATTGCCCAAGCAGCCGCTGCAACCACGCATGGCTGTGCGCGAAGACCCGGAAGAAGAGATCCGCCCAACCTCGCGCATGGCGGACATTCGCAAGACCCTGTTCGGACCGGCTCCAACAGGTCGCCTCACCTATCTTGACCGGACATTGAAGCGCCTCAAGTAACACCGATTGGCCCCCGCCCATCGCAGTGCTAGGCAGGCGCCATGCACAGTCTCCCTCTCTTCGTCCGGCTGAACGGCCGCCCCTTCATCCTGCTGGGAGACGGCGAACCTGCCGCTGCCAAACGCCGCCTGCTGGACCGCGCTGGCGCGCAGATCGTCGGCGAAGACGCGCAGGCCAGCCTCGCCATTGTCGCCATTGAAGATGATACCGAGGCCGAAGCCGCCATCGCCCGGCTGAAGGCACGCGGCGTGCTCGTCAACGCTGTCGACCGCCCTTCCGCCTGCGACTTTACCCTGCCTGCCATTATCGACCGTGACCCCGTCCTCATCGCCATCGGCACCGGTGGCGCGTCAGCGGGCCTGGCCAAGGCGCTGCGGCAGCGGCTTGAACAGATCATCCCGGCCGGACTGGGTGCTATCGCCACCGCGCTGGGCGCTGGCCGCAGCAAGATGCGCGCGCGCTGGCCTGATGCGGCTGACCGCAGGCGCGCCATCGACGCCGCTTTTGATCCCGGCGGGCCGCTCGATCCCATGGCCGCAACTGACGCCGGGGCGGTGGACAGCTGGCTTGCGGGCGAAGCCCGCACCGTCGAAACAGCCTTCCACAGGATCACCCTCACCTCCGATGCGCCGGATGATCTCACGCTGGCCCAAGCCCGACTGCTGGGGCAGGCTGACACTGTCCTGCATACATCGCGCGTTGCCCCTGCCATCCTTGACCGTGCCCGCGCCGATGCCGCACGGATCACTTGCGAAACAGCGCCCGTCGAGGCACCAGAAGGCATGACGCTTTTCTTGGACCGCCTATGAGCCGCGCCTTTGTATTCCGGGAAGGCGCAGCCTCCGAAATGTCCTTTGATGAGGCGATCACCCTGCCCCGCAATGGCGGCCTCATCTGGCTCCAATTGGACGGGCGGGAAGATGCCGCGCGCAACTGGATCCGCGATCAGGCGGACATTCCCCACATCGCCCGAGAGGCGATGCTCGCACAGGAAACGCGCCCCCGCGCCACGCTCATTGGCGGTGGCACGCTGATCAACCTTCGCGGCCTTGGCACAACGCCCGATGATGATCCCGACGCGCTTGTGTCCACCCGTTTCTGGGCCGATCGTGGCCGCGTCATTTCCGTCAGCTTCCGCACGCCCAAGGCGCTCGACATCGTTATTGACCGCTTCCACGCTGGAGAAATTGTCGATCCGGGCGATCTTCTCTCCCGCTTTGCCGAAGCGACGAGCGATCTGCTTGACCCCGATGTCGCTGAACTGGGCGACACGATGGACGATTGCGAAGTCGCCGTGGATTCTGCCAGCATCCTTGCCACCCGCAGGCGCGTGACCGAGGTGCGCAGCCAGGCCATTTCATACCGCCGCTTCGTCGCCCCGCAACGTCAGGCGCTGGAACGGTTGGCCGCAGCCGAGCTCGACTGGCTCGACGAGGATGACCGGATGCACCTGCGCGAAGCCGCAGACCGCGCCGCCCGCATGGCCGAAGAGTTGGAGGCGATGCGCGAACGTGCCGCCCTCATCCATGAAGAACTGACCGACCGCCGGGCTGAGGTGATCGACACCCGCGCGCTGCTCATCTCCATCGTCGCCCTCATCTTCCTGCCGCTGACCTTCATCACCGGCCTGCTCGGGATGAACGTCGAAGGCATCCCTTATGCCAGAGAACCTTGGGCCTTTTGGGGCGTCACCGGCGTCTGCCTTGCCCTTGCGATCGGTGTGCTCGGATGGTTCGTCCGTGCGCAATGGATCCGGGGAAAATAGGGCGTCTCCGCCAGTCCGCTAACTACTCCACCAACGCGTCAATCGACGTCGCCATCTTGATATCCCGCTGCGACAATCCGCCTGCGTCATGCGTGGTCAGCAAGATGTCGACGCGGTTCCACACGTTCGACCATTCGGGATGATGGTCCTGCACTTCAGCCAAGAGCGCCACGCGCGTCATGAAGGCGAAGGCTTCTGAGAAATCCTTGAAGATGAACTGGCGGGTGATGCCGTCACGGGCGTCATCGACGTCCCATTCGCCTAGCCGATCAAGAGCTGCAGTGCGTTCTTCGGGGGAGAGTTGTTCGACCATGCTTTGCCTCTTTCGTTTATACCTCTATGTCGCAGGGATGACGGGGAAAGGTCAACTGGCGCCGAGCTGTTCGGACATTGAATCCTTGGCGCGCAATGCCTTGTCGCGCCTGCCGGAGCTGTTCCGCAGTCATCTGGGCCATGTCGCGCTGATCGTGGACGATTTCGCCGATGCGGAAACACTGTCCGAAATGGGCATTGAAGACCCCTTTGAGCTCTCAGGCCTCTATTCGGGCCGCCCCGTTGGCGAGACCGCGCAAACGGGTGATCTGCCGACAACCGTCCACCTGTTCCGCAGGCCCATCCTCGATGAATGGGCGGAGAGTGGCGAGACGCTGGAACATCTGGTTGCGCATGTGCTGGTGCATGAAGTCGGCCATCACTTCGGCCTGACCGATGATCAGATGCACAAGCTGGAAAACATCGTCGCATGACGGCCTCCCTCGCCTTATCCAATCTTGCCTGCGTGCGCGGCGGGCGTGTGCTGTTCAAGGGATTGAACGCGACGCTCGGCCCCGGCGATGCGCTGTTGCTGACCGGCCCCAATGGCGTCGGGAAATCGAGCCTGTTGCGGCTGATCGCAGGGCTGCTGCCCGCCTATGCAGGCACCGTGACACATGCGGGAAGCCTCGCCCTGTCTGATGAAAACACTGCACTCGATCCGCGCCTGCCGCTGGCCAAGGCGCTTGGCTATTGGACGGGGATGGACGGCACCGGCCCGACGGCGGTTGCAGCGGCGCTGGAAGCGCTCGACATGACCCGCCTCGCTGAAGTGCCCGTTCGGCTGCTCTCCACCGGGCAAAGGCGACGCGCCAACCTTGCCCGCGTGCTGGCAAGTGAAGCGGACATTTGGTTGCTCGATGAACCCGGCAATGGGCTGGATACCGCGTCACTGGCGTTGCTAGAGAGCGCCATCGCCGCGCATCGGGCGCAGGGCGGGATCGTCGTGGTCGCGTCGCACCAGCCGCTTGGCCTAGCGGATGCTGAGGCTCTCGCATTGGAGGCGGCGGAATGAGGGCGTTCCTCGCCATCCTTGGCCGTGACCTGCGCCTCTCGCTTGGATCAGGCGGCATTGGCCTGCCGGTCGTGTTCTTCCTGTTGGTCGCGACGCTCTATCCGTTCGCAGTCGGGCCGGACGGCGCCTTGCTCGCCAAAACCGGTGGCGGTGTTCTGTGGGTGGCCGCTTTGCTCGCAGCGCTCCTGCCCATCGACAGGCTGATTGCTCCCGATGCGGAAGCCGGTGTCCTCGATCAATATGCCGTGCGCGGTGTGGGCGAGGAGATGATTGCCGCCGCCAAGATCACCGCCCACTGGATCGGCTTTGGGCCGCCGCTGATGCTGGCGGCCGTTCCCGCCTCCGCCATGCTGCGGCTGGATGGCGAGACGCTGGCTGCGGTCGAATTGGGCCTGCTGGCAGGCACACCGGGACTAGCTGCTCTGGGCGTTATGGTCGCCAGTCTGACCGCCGGGCTGCGGCGCGGCGGCGCGCTGGCGGGGCTGCTCATGTTGCCGCTGGCCATTCCGCTGATCATCTTCGGTGCGGGCAGCATCGGGGATTTTGGCGGCGGTGCGCTCAGGTTTCTAGCGGCGTCTTCGCTGTTTCTGGTCGCTGTGGCGCCGTTTGCGGCAGGGGCCGGGATTAGGGCGCTTAGAGAATAGTCTTTATCCCGTTTGGGCCGAGCCTGTCGAAGCCCTGTCCTTTAACCTTGGCACACAGAAGAAGGACAGCCCTTCGACAAGCTCAGGGCAGACGGGAGAAGCAGTCCCTATCTGGACCAGCGCGCGAAGATCGCCGTCGGCAGGACAAGGCCCCGCGCCTCTTCCCGCACGCCGAGCTCCCCGCATTCCACCGTGCCGCCGAGATCGGCAAAGTGCTGGCGCACTAGCTCCCCAATGGCAAGCGCGGACATGCGGACGGCGTAGACCGTCAGAAAAAGGAAGCGCGAGTCGGCATCGAGCAGCTTGCGGCAATCGGCGATGAGTTCGGGCAAGCCTTCTTCCAGCTTCCAAACTTCGCCATCCGGGCCGCGGCCATACTTCGGCGGATCAAAGATGATGCCGTCATAGCGCTTGCCGCGCCGCACTTCGCGGGCGGTGAACTTCATCGCATCATCGATGATCCAGCGGACGGGCTTGTCGGTCATGTTGGACAGCGCCGCATTGACGCGCGCGGCTTCGACCGACTTCTTGGAGGCATCGACGTGCGTCACAGCGGCGCCCTTGGCGGCAAGAGCCAAGCTGCCGACACCGGTATAGCCGAAAAGGTTCATCGCGGTCGGCGCGTCCATGCCAGCCAACTTTCCGCGCATCCAGGTCCACACCGGCGCCATGTCCGGAAAGAAGCTCAGATGCCGGAAGGGCGTTGGCTGCATGGTGAAGCGCACCTCTTCCCAGCTCCCGGTCCAGCCCTTTTCGGGCAGGCGGCTGGAAAAGCGCCATTGGCCGCCGCCATCTTCATCAGCACCGGGCACGAATTCGCCATCGGCGGTCCACTCATCACTGGCCGGGGCCCAAAGCGCCTGTGGTTCGGGCCGGATGAAGCGACGCGGGCCGTACCGCTCAAGCTTGCGGCCATAGCCGGAATCAATCAGGCCGTAATCGGCCCAAGGTTCCCCAATCAGGGTGATCGGCGTCATGCAGCCGGCGTTGCCCGTTCGGCGACATAGGAAGCAATCGCCTCCTTCGTCGCGGGCAGCGTGTCGTACCGCTCTTCACGCTCAAACAAATTGCCCATGCGCGCCGGCAGATGCGGACGCACCCCTGTTGCGCGTTCCACGGCATCGCGGAACTTGGCCGGGTGCGCCGTGGCCAGCGTCACCACCGGCACGTCGGCAGGCAGACCTGCGTTGCGCGCCGCCGCCAGACCGATGGCGGTATGCGGATCGAGCACCTGATCGGTGCGGTCATGCGCCCAGCGCATCGCGTCTGACATACCATCGGCATCGATGCGCGCGCTGACGAACAGGTCTTTGGAGCCTGCGAGCATATCGGCGGGGATCGACATCGCGCGGGTCGATTCGAAATCGGCCATCATCTTGGCCAACCCCTTGCCGTCGCGTCCGGCGAGGTCGAACAGCAAACGCTCAAAGTTGGAGCTGACCTGAATGTCCATGCTCGGCGTCGCCGTCGCCGTGACGGTGCCGCAGCTATAATCGCCTGTCGTCAGTGCACGGTGGAGGATGTCGTTAACGTTGGTCGCCACGATAAGCTTCGCCACGGGCAGGCCCATGCGCTGCGCGACATAGCCTGCAAACACATCCCCGAAATTGCCGGTCGGCACGGAGAAGGCCACGGGCCGCTCCGGTGCGCCCAAGCGGACGGCGGTGTAGAAATAATACACCACCTGCGCCATTAGCCGTGCCCAGTTGATCGAATTGACCGCCGAGACCGTGAAGCGGCCGTTGAAGTCGCGGTCATTGAACAGTGCCTTGACGATCGCCTGCGCGTCGTCAAAGCTGCCGTCGATGGCGATGTTGTAGACATTGGGCGCGAGCACCGTCGTCATCTGTCGGCGCTGCACGTCCGACACGCGCCCCAGCGGGTGGAGCATGAAGATGTCGATCTTCGCGCGCCCTGCCACCCCGTCAATCGCAGCAGAGCCGGTGTCGCCCGAGGTCGCGCCGATGATCGTCAGATGCGCGTCGCGCTTGGACAGAAACGTCTCGAACAATTGACCGAGCAACTGAAGCGCCACATCCTTGAATGCCAGCGTCGGGCCGTGGAACAGCTCCATCAGCCAATGTTGTTGGTCCAGCTGGATGACAGGCGTCACCGCATCGTGCGAGAAGCGGCCATAAGCGGTGGTGCACAGGCGCTTGAGCGTTGCATCATCCAGGCATCCGGCCACGAAGGGCCGCATGACGGCCACAGCGGTATCGACATAAGAGAGGCCGCGCATCGCCGCGATCTCGGCTTTCGAGAACTCCGGCCAGCTTTCCGGCACATAGAGTCCACCATCTGAGGCCAACCCGGCAAGGGTGGCGCCTTCGAAATCGAGCGCCGGTGCGCTTCCCCGAGTGCTGACATACCGCATGATGCGGCGGCGTTAGCCGCGATAGGCCCAATGGGCAAGTTTAGGTGAGCGCAACACGAATGAGCTCTGCCCCAACAGCCACCATCAGCAGCGAGATGAGCGTGTTGAACCGCTCTGCACTGACCCGTTTCACGAGCCAGACCCCGGCAAAGGTGCTTGCAATCGCGACCGGCAGAAAGACGAGCGTGAGCTGCATATTGGCCCAGGTGAACTGCCCGAGCGCCATATAAGCGGGCACCTTCATCCAGTTGAGCACCGCAAAGAAGATCGCCGACGTGCCGATGAACACTGTGTGCGGCATCCGCCGCGACAGCGCCCAGATTTGGAAAGGCGGTCCGCCGGCATGGGCGACCTGACTGGTGAAGCCGGAAACAGCGCCCCAGAACGCCCCGACCCATAAAGGCAGATCCGCCTTGATCGGCAGGCGAAAGCCCCGTTCTCCGGCAAGGCGATAGGTTCCAAAGGCCAGCGCAATCAGCCCAACAAAGGCGCGGACGGCATCGGGCGGTACAATGGTTGCCAGCAGCCAGCCGAGAAAGACGCCGACAACCGCGCCGGGGACCATCAGCTTAAGCGTCGGCATGTCAAAGCTGCGGCGGAACGCCCAGACGCCAACGACGTCCTGCACGATCAGAATTGGCAAGAGCATCGCCGCCGCCGGCACCGGATCCATAACCAGCACGAGGATGGGCATGGACGCTGCACCCAGCCCTGCAAAGCCACCCTTGGCGATGCCGACGAGGATAACAGCAATCGACGCGACGATGTAGAAAACGGGATCGTGCGGCAGGCTCAACCTGCACGCATCCGGCGGCGGAGCGCGAGGGCATAGATGAGGGCCGCCACACCTGCGAACAGGAACCATTGGACCGCGTAAGCGAGGTGATTATTGGGCACCTCATCCGGCGATGGCGGGGCACTGGCGTCTAACCCCGACGCGGGGGTGTCTGACACCAGCATCGGCCGCAGAACTTCCTGCGTGCCGCCCAGCTTGCCGAACAGGCTCTGGTGGCTCGGTTCAGTCGTGACGCGGCCGCGCACAAGGCCGCCACTCCAATTGGGTTTCAGCTTCGGGTTTCGCGTCACGCCCATATCGGCAAGTAGTCCGGGCCCTTCGGCACCGGTGCTGCACTCAGCAATCCAGCGATAGCCGCCCCCGCCTTTGACGGATCGGCCCACCTCGGTGCGCCAGCCGGTGACTTTGACGCACATCGCCGATGAAAGCCGGAACAGCAGCGCGTCTGGCACTGGCCCCTTGGGCTGATAGGCGGCAGCCTCCTTCTGCATGTTCGCCGCAAATAAGGCGATCTGCCCTGCCTTTTCTGCGCGACGGTCCAGCTGCCAGAAGCCGAGCGCAATCATCACTGCACAGGCAACCGCCACCACAAGGGTCGGAAGAACCGGGATGCGCATCAGAGGACCAGCCGCCCTTCGCGCGCGCGGTTGCGATATTCAAGGATGAGCAACGCGCCTTTGGCCAGCCGCAGCAGCCCGATGACCAGTCCCGCCGTTACCGGCAACCAGATGAGGATATGCACCCAAAAAGGCGGCGACACCGACAGTTCCAGAAGGACCGCGCCAAGGGTGACGATGGCGCCGACAATCATGATGAGGAAGGCGGCAGGCCCATCCCCCACGTTGAACTGGGTAAAGTCCAGATCACAGGTTGAACACCGGTCTGAAAAGCGAACGGCGCCCACGAACAGAGTCGGGGCGCCGCAGCGTGGGCAAAGCCCCTTTAACGACGCTTGGGTCGTATCCGGGGCCTGCCAGTCAGTCATCAGATCAGCCGTGGACTGGCGCGCCCCAGCCGCCCCAAACGTAGACGGCGACAAAGAGGAACAACCACACCACGTCAACGAAGTGCCAATACCAAGCGGCAGCTTCAAAGCCGAAGTGCTGACGCGGGGTGAAGTGGCCCTTGTACGACCGCACGAGGCAGACGATCAGGAAGATCGTGCCGACGAACACGTGGAAGCCGTGGAAGCCGGTCGCCATGTAGAAGGCCGAGCTGTAGTTCAGGCCCTTAAACGCGAATGGCGCTTCGGCATATTCATAGATCTGGATGGACGAGAAGAGCAGGCCGAGCGCGATCGTGATCCACAGGCCCTTCTTCAGATTGTCGTTTTCGCCAACGCGGAGCAGGCCCCAAAGCCCTGTCTTTTCGCCGCCGCGTTCATTGTTGATGAGCGCATGGTGGGCCCAGGTGACGGTCGTTCCCGAGCAGAGCAGGATGAGCGTGTTGAGCAACGGGAAGCCAAAGGCATCAATGACTTCAAGGCCCTTGGCCGGGAACTGGCCAGCGGCCTGCGTCACCGAATTCGGACCGGCAATGATCTCAACAGCGCCGTCCACAACCTGAAGCGGCACGGGGAACAACGAGAAGTCGAAGAACGCCCAGAACCAGCCAACAAAGAACATGACTTCAGAGGCGATGAACAGGATCATACCATAGCGCAGATGCAGCTGCACGACTGGCGTGTGATCACCGCTTTGGGCTTCCTTCACAACATCCGACCACCAGGCGTAGAAGGTGTAGAGGATGCCGAGCCAGCCAATGCTGGACACGATGCCACCATAAGGCATCTCATGCATCCACATGACCAACCCGCCAAAGGCGAGGAGCGCCGACATTGACCCAACAAAGGGGTGAATGCTGGGCGGTAGGATATGGTAGTCGTGGTTCTTTGCGCCTGCCATCGTCAATGCTTTCCCTGTGAATTCGAAAATCGCTTAGCTTTGGTTTTTCGCCTCGTCCACCGGATAGAAGGTGTAACTGAGCGTGATTTCTTCAACATCCCTTGCCGCCGGGTCCTTCAGGATCGCCGGATCGACGTAAAAGACGACCGGCATCCGCACCTGCTGGCCCGGTTGCAACGTCTGCTTGGTGAAGCAGAAACACTGGATTTTGGTGAAATATTTGCCGGCCTGATTGGGCGTAACGTTAAAACTCGCTGTGCCGGAAACGGGTTTGTCAGACAGGTTCTTCGCGATGAAAAAGGCGATCTCCTGTTCCCCGACTTTCACAATCTCCCGATTCACTTCCTGATGGAATTTCCAAGGCAGGCTAGGGCTATGATTGGCATCGAAACGGACCGACATGGTTTGGCTGCCAACGGCGCCGGGGGCAGAGCCGCCAATCGCCTTTTGCGTCGTCCCGCCAAAGCCTGTGACCTGACAAAACATGCGGTAGAGCGGGACGCTCGCATAGCCGACCCCTGCCATTGCAACGGCGAGCGTTGTTGCCAGCATACCCGTGCGGAGTGTTGCGTTCATTACCCAATCCTCGCCAGAGTGATGAAGTAGAACAACAGGCACATGCCGACCAGCAGCACTGCCGTCACGATCGAGCGCTGTTGCCGACGCCGATTGAATTCGTCTTGGTCGCTCATGCCAATACCATACGGTCCACCGCGACCGCCCCAAAGAGGACAAAGAGATAGACGATGGAAAAAGCGAACAGGGCCTTTTCCGGCGCCATCGAATCGCCTTCCCGCGTGGTGCGGAAGGCGACACGCGCGGACAATAGCAGAAACACAACGGACAGCAGGATGGCCGAAATGCCATAAATCAGCCCGAGCATCCCCAACGCGAACGGAGCAATGGCGCAGGCGACCATGGGCACGGTGTAGAGCAGGACTTGCGTGCGGGTTGTTTTCTCTCCGGCCACGACGGGCAGCATCGGGACGCCCGCATTGGCATAATCCGTCTTCACAAACAGCGCCAAAGCCCAGAAGTGGGGGGGCGTCCAAAGGAAGATGATCCCAAACAGCAGGATCGGAAGCAGGCTCATATCGCCCGTTGCCGCCGCCCAGCCGATCATCGGCGGAAAGGCCCCTGCCGCACCACCGATGACGATATTCTGCGGGGTCCGGCGCTTGAGCCAGACGGTGTAGACGAGCACGTAGAACAGAATCGACGCGGCGAGGATGGCGGCTGCAAACCAGTTGGTCGCCACACCCAGCGTCAGCACCGAAAAGAAAGAGAGGCCCACGCCAAAATGCAGGGCGGATTGGCGGTCCATGCGTCCGGCGGGAAGGGGCCGGTTTTGCGTGCGCTTCATCAGCGCATCGATGTCGGACTCATACCATTGGTTGAGCGCACCGGCAGCCCCTGCACCAAGCGCAATGCACAGCACGGCAGTGAAGGCGAGGACAGGATGGATATGCACAGGCGCTGCAATCAGCCCGCATAGCCCCGTGAACACCACGAGCGACATGACCCGGGGCTTGGTCAGCGCGAGGAAATCGCGCCAATCCGCCGGGAGGGTCTGTGTGTTGATCACGCTCAGGCTTGTCATAAGCTCTTGACGCTGTTTCCAGCCTTCATACCAGCGCCCGGTCTGCCTTTAACAGCAGACCGGGCCACCGGATGTTTCAGTTAAGACCAAAGGAACGGGCCATGCTGCCCCTCTGGTCGATCTTGCCCTTTAGTCAATCTTAGGCAGTGTTTCGAACTGGTGGAACGGCGGCGGGCTGGACAAGGTCCATTCGAGCGTCGTCGCGCCTTCACCCCAGTAATTGCCTTCCGCCTTACGCCCAGCGAGGAACGCATAGGCGATGTTGACGAAGAAGATCACCATTGAGCTAGCCATGATGGCATAGCCGATTGAGGCAATTTCGTTCCAGTAGGCAAAGGCATCCGGATAATCCGGATAACGCCGCGGCATGCCCTGCAACCCGAGGAAGTGCATCGGGAAGAAGATGATGTTCACGCCAAGGAAGAACACCCAGAAGTGCAGGTGACCCAGGAATTCATTGAGGTGACGGCCGCTCATTTTTGCGAACCAGTAAGTGAAGCCCGCAAAGAGCGAGAACACCGCACCCAGCGAGAGCACGTAGTGGAAGTGCGCCACAACATAATAGGTGTCGTGCATGTAGTTATCGACGCCGCCATTGGCGAGGACAACGCCCGTCACGCCACCAACGGTGAACATGAAGATGAAGCCGAGTGACCAGACCATTGGCACAGTAAAGCGGATTGAGCCGCCCCACATTGTCGCGATCCATGAGAAGATCTTAATGCCGGTCGGCACCGCGATGACCATGGTGGCCGCCGTGAAGTACATCTTCGTGTTCACGTCGAGACCGGTTGTGAACATGTGGTGTGCCCACACGACAAAGCCGACAACACCAATCGCGACCATGGCATAGGCCATGCCGAGATAGCCAAAGATCGGCTTTTTCGAGAAGGTCGAGATGATCTGGCTGACGATGCCGAAGCCCGGCAGGATCATGATGTACACTTCAGGGTGACCGAAGAACCAGAACAGGTGCTGATAGAGAACAGGGTCCCCACCGCCGGCTGGATCAAAGAAGGTCGTGCCGAAGTTACGGTCCGTCAGCAACATGGTGATGGCGGCGGCCAGAACCGGCAGGGCCAGCAAAAGCAGGAACGCCGTGACCAGCACCGACCAAACAAACAGCGGCATCTTGTGCAGCGTCATGCCGGGAGCACGCATGTTGAAGATCGTGGTGATGAAGTTGATCGCGCCCATGATCGAGCTTGCGCCCGCCAGATGGAGCGAGAAGATCGCCATGTCGACGGCAGGCCCCTGCGACCCGTAGGTCGAAAGCGGTGCGTAGACCGTCCAACCCGTACCTGCGCCAAGACCCGTACCACCGGGCACGAAGGCGGAGCCGAGCAGCAGGATAAAGGCAGGAACCAGCAGCCAGAAGGACACGTTGTTCATGCGCGGGAATGCCATGTCTGGCGCACCGATCATGATCGGGATGAACCAGTTACCAAAGCCACCGATGAGCGCTGGCATGACCATGAAGAACACCATGATGAGGCCGTGCGCCGTGATGAGCACGTTCCAAAGATGGTAGGCCTGATCAATGCTGGCACCTTCGCCTTCCACCATGGCAGCCCAGGTGGTCAGATATTGAATGCCCGGCTGCGCGAGTTCAGCGCGCATCATCCCGGAGATAGCACCCCCGATGATCCCCGCCAGAATTGCGAAGATCAGATAAAGGGTGCCAATATCCTTGTGGTTGGTTGACATGAACCAACGGGCAAAGAAGCCCGGATGATGGTCCGCGTCGTGATGATCATGTGCGTGATCGTGCGTTGCAGCAACGGTGGTCATTGTCATTACGCCTTGGTGTTGGCGGCCGGAGCAGCCGGAGCAGTTTCGTTTGCGCCTTCAGCCGAAGCCGCCGCAGGAGCGGCAGCCGGCGTTACGGCAGGTGCAGGAGTGGCAGCGGGCGCGGCGACGGCTTCAGCGCCAGGCATCTTGCCGCCCTTAGCCGCGACCCATTTCGCGAAGTTTTCCTTCGACACGACTTCAACCGCGATCGGCATGAAGGCATGGCGTGCGCCACAAAGTTCGGAACACTGGCCGTAATAGAGGCCTTCCTTTTCGACCTTGAACGTCACTTCGTTCAGGCGGCCGGGAACAGCGTCCATCTTGGTCCAGAACGCCGGAACCGCGAAGGAGTGGATCACGTCTTCCGACGTCACAATCGCCTTGATCTCGGTACCGACGGGCACAACGAGGCGGTTGTCGACGGCCAGCAGGCGGGGTTCACCACGCTTGGCGGCTTCCGCATCGGGCAACATGTTGGAGACGATTTCGAAATCGCCATGGTCCGGATACTGATAGCTCCAATACCATTGATGGCCGATAACCTTGATCGTCACAGCATCCTTGCCGGCCGGCTTATACTGCGCGGCAAGCAGGCTGATTGACGGAATGGCGATCACCACGAGGATGATCACTGGGATCAGCGTCCATGCGATTTCGATGAGCGTGTTGTGGCTCGTCTTTGAGGCAACCGGGTTGGCTGCACGACGGTAGCGTACGATCACCCAGAGCAGGAGGCCCAGAACGAACAGCGAGATAACCGTGATAACCGGGAGCAGGATCGCGTCATGAAACCATTGGGCGCGCTCACCATTCACCGTCACTTGCGGCTGAATGCCGAGTTTACCGTTAACCGGTTGGCCAATGCCATCGACGGGCACGAGCGCCATCGGGGCTTCCGGCTTGGCTTGATCGGCAGCAGGTGTTGCAGCAGCGCTTTCCGCCGCAGGGGCGGGAGCAGCGGCAACAGGCGCGGGTGCGGCAGCGACCGGCGCAGGTGCAGCCGGGGTTCCTTGCGCCATCGCAACAGCCGGTGCCAGCACCAAACCGATTGCGAATAGGGCAGATCTCAGCTTGTTCATTACCTGTTTTTCCATGTTGCGGCCCGGAAATCCGGGCAAAAAAGGCTTTGGCGACTATTCTTATCGAGACGCTTGGATGCGGCCTATACGCACGAAACATATGAGGCTCAAGCGATTCAAGCGGCATTTTTCACACAGCATTGCAGGCTTTGTCTACCATCCCTAATGGACGGGTTTGCAAGACATATAGCAGTAGGCGAAGGGCAGTTTCTCCCGTGACAATGACAGACGACGATATCCTGAACGAATTCCGCGCCGCCGAAGCGTTGCTTGAGGGGCATTTTATCCTGTCATCGGGCCTGCGGAGCCCACGCTATCTGCAATGTGCCCGCGTCTTGATGAACCCGGCCCGCGCCGCGCGTTTGGCCGATGAAGCAGCACGCCGCCTGCCCGATGACATCCGCCGCGCCATCGACGTTGTCGTCTCGCCCGCCATGGGCGGCATCATCATCGGCCATGAAATGGGCCGCGCATTGAACAAGGATGCGCTTTTTCTCGAACGCCCCGATGGCGTGTTCGGCCTGCGCCGCGGCTTCCGGCTGGAGCCCGGCCAGAAAGTGCTGATGGTCGAAGACGTCGTGACAACCGGCCTGTCCTCCCGCGAAGCCATCGAAGCGGTGAAGCGCGAAGGCGGTGAAGTCATCGCCGAGGCATCGCTCGTCGACCGCTCCAATGGTTCGGTCGATCTAGGGGTTCCTTTCTACCCGCTCATCCGGTTGGATGTGCCCACTTATGATGTCGACAATCTCCCCCCCGACCTTGCGGCGATCCCAGCCGTGAAGCCCGGCAGCCGGAAGGCCGACGCTTGACGCCTCACCTGCGCCTCGGCGTCAACATCGATCACGTCGCGACCATCCGGAATGCGCGCGGCGGCGACCATCCTGATCCATGGCGCGCCGTGCAGGTTGTCGAAGCAGCGGGCGGAGATGGCATTACCGTCCATCTGCGCGAAGACAGGCGCCATATCCGCGATGGCGATCTCGACACGCTGATGGCCAACACGACCTTGCCCATCAATCTGGAGATGGCGGCGACCGAAGAGATGCTGGCCATCGCGCTGCGGCACAAACCCCACGCCGCCTGCATTGTGCCTGAAAAGCGCGAAGAGCGGACGACAGAAGGTGGGCTGGACGCAGCGGGATTGCACAATCAGCTGGCACCGATCGTCACGCGGCTGACAGACGCCGGCATCCGCGTGAGCCTATTCATCGAGCCTGATGCCCGGCAGATCGACGCCGCCATTCAGTTGCGCGCACCGGTCGTCGAACTCCACACCGGACGCTATGCCCATTGCGACGGCGAGGAACGCGCCACCGAGCTGCGCCGCATTGCCGATGCGGCTGCCCTCGCGGCCCGCAATGGCATAGAAGCGCACGCAGGCCATGGGCTGACCTTCGACAATGTGGGGCCGATTTCCGCCATCCCGCAGATCGCGGAGCTCAACATCGGCCACTTCCTCATCGGTGAGGCCATCTTCATCGGGCTGGACGCCAGCATCCGCGAAATGCGCGCGCGCATGGACGCGGCGCGGGGTTGATCGCGCATGATCATCGGCCTCGGCTCTGACCTCTGCAATATTGAGCGGATCCAAAAGTCGCTCGACCGCTGGGGGGACCGGTTCACCAACCGCGTCTTTACCGATGTCGAACGTGCCAAGGCTGCGCGCCGTCCATTCACGCAGGCGGGCACCTATGCAAAGCGCTTTGCCGCCAAGGAGGCTTTCTCAAAAGCCGTGGGCACCGGCTTCAAGCGCGGTGTGTTCATGAAGGACATTGGCGTCATCAATGCCCCTTCCGGCGCGCCGACGCTGGCCTTGTCCGGCGGCGCCAAGGCCGCGCTCGACGCCCTTGTTCCAGAGGGCTATGAGGCGCGCATTCATCTGACGCTCACCGACGATCATCCATGGGCGCAGGCCTTTGTCATCATTGAAGCCCTGCCTCTCCCGAAAGTCTCCTAACCGTGACGACCTCCCCTGACCCAGCCCTGACCGAAAGCACGCCCACCGACATGGCCAAAACAAAGCGCAAGGATGACAAGGTCAATTGGGGCGAGGAAGTCAGAGGCGCGGCATTGTTGCTGGCCGCTGTGCTCGGCTTTCACAGCTTCATCGCCAAGCCCTTCTACATCCCTTCGGAATCGATGGTGCCGACGTTGATGGTTGGGGATCGGCTGGTCGTCAACAAATTCGCTTATGGCTGGAGCCATGTGTCCCCAACGATCCCGTCCATCCCCGCTCTCTTCCGCTGGCTCGTCCTGCGCGAACCGGTCGAATCGCTCGCAGTCAACCTCCCGGACTGGAAGGGCCGCATCTGGGGCAGTGAGCCGGAACGCGGCGACGTTGTGATCCTGACGCCGCCGGGCATGAACCAAGACTATATCAAGCGCGTCATTGGCCTGCCGGGCGACCGCATCGAAATGCGCGGCGGCGAACTCATCATCAACGGCAAACCGGTCACACGCGCGCCGAAGGTGGATCGGCTTGTGCCGGTGGATCTGAATGACCCCTGCTCCCCAGAAGATTATCCCGACCGCCGCGTGGCGAAGGATGATGGCACCTTGTGGTGCAAGCTGCCGATCGTGCGCGAAACGCTGCCCAATGGCCTCAGCTATGACACAGTGGACGTCGACCCCAACTCACCCGGCGACAATTACGGCCCGATCACAGTGCCGGACGCGCATTACTTTTTGATGGGCGACAATCGCGATCACAGCGCCGATAGCCGCTTCCCGCAATGGCAGCGCGGCCTTGGCGGGCCCGTGCCATGGGAAAACATCGGCGGGCGGGCAGAGATCATCACCTTCTCGCTCGACGGATCGTCCAGCTATCTCAACCCGCTGAGTTGGGCGCGCGCCATCCGGCCCGACCGGACATTCGTGAGCCTGTCTGCAAAGAAGGACGGGGAGTAATCCCCGACCTCGTCATGCTGAACTTGTTTCAGCATAACCGAGCGGGGCCACATGGCAGCCGATAAGAGTTGGCAAACCCGTTATCCTGAAACAAGTTCAGGATGACGAAGTTAGGGCGTTTCGAAGGAGAGCCTTACTCCGCCGACGGTGCAGGAACAGCCTGTGGCTGACCTTCACCAGCCGGTGCGCCCGGCGCACCCTGTCCGCCCTGTTGCTGTTGCATCAT
Organism: uncultured Sphingomonadales bacterium; assembly: GCA_903839675.1. Taxonomy (GTDB): domain Bacteria; phylum Pseudomonadota; class Alphaproteobacteria; order Sphingomonadales; family Sphingomonadaceae; genus Aquisediminimonas. Next base: position 47,800 of record CAIMDB010000001.1, on the reverse strand, counting down.
CTGCTGCATCATCTGGAGTTCCGCCGCGCTCTTGAAATCAAGCAGGTCGACATCGAAGATCAGGATCGAGTTAGCTGGGATCGGGCCGGCAGCCTGTGCGCCGTAACCGAGTGCCGGCGGAATGCAGATGCGGTAGCTGCCGCCGCGCTGCATCTTCTTCAGCGCTTCCGAAAAGCCGGGAACAACCTTGGAGACTTCAAGCGGGGTCTGCTGGTTCGCGTCAAATTCCGTGCCGTCCTTCAGCGTGCCCTTATAATTGATCAGCGTGACATCGGCATCGGTCGGGCTGGCGCCGGTGCCGGCCTTGCGCGCCTGAAAATGCAGACCCGTGCTGGTCACTTCGTGCGCCTTCACGCCGCTGCCTGCGGGCAGCATTTCAGAGGCTGAGCAGCTCTGTCCGACAGCCTTGGCGGTGCCTGTCCAGGCAAGGCCACCTGCGACCGCCAGCACGACGGCAACGCCGCCCCACAGCTTCAGCATCGAGCCCTTGGCAATCGGAGCAATCGGAACTGTGGAATTCGACATGGGCTGACCTCTGTTTTGATCTAAATGATGTTGGGCGCGCCTATGCCGCAACATTTGCCGCGCGCCAAGCGCAAACGAAAAGGGCGCCGGATGAACCGACGCCCCTTTTCGTTTGGCAAAAGCCGCTTGGCTTAACGGCCGCCGTCGCGTTCCAGACGCTTGCGTTCCATCTTGCGGGCGCGACGGACAGCAGCGGCCTTTTCACGGGCGCGCTTTTCCGAAGGCTTTTCATAGTGCCGACGCAGCTTCATTTCGCGATAGACGCCTTCGCGCTGAAGCTTCTTCTTGAGAGCCCGGAGCGCCTGGTCAACATTGTTGTCGCGAACGATAATCTGCATAAAAAAGCCACACTCCGAAGTCGAATATGGGAACGGTCATCCGCCCCGAAAGCCAAAATACAAGCGTCGTCGCAACTCGCGCCGCGCCGTTCCAAGCGGGCACTAGGCCCCGATTCCCTAAAAATCAAGGAGAAAGGCCAAGATTGCAAGTTCCGCCCTGCCCGTGTCATAGGTGCAACAGGGTCAGCAGACGAGATCGGGGGCAAGATGACAGCCGGAACTGAGGCGGGCGCGTGACGAAATTCACCGTCAACAACCAGCCGGTCGCCTATCAGATCGACCCCGATACGCCGCTCCTTTGGGCGCTGCGCGATGCCTCAAACCTGACTGGCACCAAATATGGCTGCGGCACGGGGGATTGCGGCGCCTGCATGGTCGATATTGACGGACGGGCCGTGATGTCCTGCCAGATCTCCATCAAAGGCGTCGAAGGCAGCTTTGTGACAACCATAGAAGGGCTGTCGCGCGACCGGAGCCACCCCGTCCAACAGGCGCTGGTCGCAGAAGGCGCGATCATGTGCGGCTTCTGCACGCCGGGCATCGTGATGGCAGCCGCAGTCCTACTCAAGGCCAACCCCAAGCCAAGCGATGCGGATATTGATTCTGCGATATCGAATCTCTGCCGCTGCGGCACCTACCCCCGCGTCCGCCGCGCCATCCACCGGGCAGGACGTGTCATGCTGGGGCTGGAGAGAATTGCCGCCGCCCCACCACCTGGAATTTCAGCCGAAGATGCCGCGCGGACGGTGCCCGCGCTGGAGGGCGGGGATTAGGGCCGTACCCACCGGTCGACAAACAGCGTCAGCAGCAAGTGCGGGGCCGCCACAACCGACAGCAGCCGGAAAGCTTCTGCCGACATCGCCAGCGATTGCCCTGATATAAGGCCGGGCGCGAGCAGAACGGCAAGGGCGAGGCAGGCAAAGCACATCAGGCCGCCGTAAATCCAGAACCGCGGGCCAGACCAGCTCGGCAATGTCAGCGCCACCCCCCGCATATGAAGCGGGGAATGCAGAAAGACGAAATAGAGCAGAAAACCGACCTGTGGCGGCAAAATGGCCAGCGCCAAAAGCGCTGCAAATTGCGCCAGCGCCCATCCGGAGTGGCCGGCACGGACGGCCATCAGCATGCCGACCGATGTGACCAGCACGGCGACGGGCGTGAAAGCGACGATGAAGCGGCGGACCCAATCTGCCTCAGGCCCGGCCATCGCAACGAACAGCGCTGTGACAGAGGCCGGATGCGCAAAAGCCGGAATACACAGCACCGACGCGCCTGCCATGGCCCGCAGCAGCCCTGAGTCGAGCATGCGCCAGTCTTCTCCAAAATGGACAGCAGAAAGCGCCAGAAATAGGCAAAGCGTTGTGACGGGGGCAACGGCCCACAAAGCCATCATCGCCAAGGCAACGCCAACATAAGCGAAGAAGAAGGCTGCGGCCGCAGACGGCTGCAACTTTAGGACGGACTGCGCGATGGCAATATCAAATGCACCGTGCGGCAAGCCGCCAATCAACATGAGAACCGCCGCAAGGGCAAGAAAGCCATTTCCCGTCAGCGGCACATCAAGGGCTAGTGCCAACGTCAAACCGACAAAGGCGGGCCAGAAAAATTTCGGCACCGAAACGTACACTGGGTGCGCTCCGGTGCCGATGCTCGGCAGAGGCCTGGGATAAAGGTTCTGCCGAGCAGATTTCATTTTAGTCGCTTATGCGGCTTCCGCTTCGGTCTTGCGCACGGCAATGACCCAAACCAGAATGCCGACAGCAGCCTTGGCGACAAGATCAGCAATCGTGTAGCCAATCTGAATGGCCGTTGTGGCCGTTGCGCCCGAAATGTCTGCGTAAGGCGCCATGTACACGATGGGGTAGAAGCCCCATGATGCGAAGGTCAGCAAGCGGGCCTTCTTGACGAGCTCACGGACGCTTTCCGGCTGGCGTTCGATCGACGCACCCAGACCGCTGAACAGTTCCCAGATGATGTAGAGGAACGGAATGGCCGACAGCGTGCCCCACAGAGCGCGGGTCGGAATGTCGGTTGCGATTTCACCCGGATAGCCGAGCACGATCATAAGTGCAGCAGCAGCGCCGAGCTTGGTGGCCTTGCTGACTGTTTCTTCACGAGACAAGCGCATGACAAGCACGAGTTCGATGAGAAGCAGTGGCACGGTCAACAGCCAGTCGACATAGCGATAGGCGTCGTTGAAGGCGACGCCGGTCACCGTCAGAACGCCGTCTGTGACGGTGTAGGCAGCTTCCCAGCTCTCAAAAATCCGCCAGTAATGGTAGGCAGCGATCGCGCAGACGAGGCCGGAAATGGTGACGGCGGTCTTGTAGTTGGCCGAAACCTGCGAGCGCCCGAGCCACAGAAACAGCGTTGCTGCAGCCATCGTCGCAAATGTGAATGAAAACGCATTGTAAACCAGTGAGTACTGGAACGTACTAATCAACTCCATGGCATCCTCCATATGGGCCGCCAATCCATCGTGGCGACCTTCGTGTATAGAGAGGCTCATGTGCGCGCCGCCTCCCCAAAACGCCGCTCTGATATAAATATCAAATACTTAGCAGCAGAAGGACCATATGCTCACAAACGTATATGTCCAACAATACGTCTCTTAGGTCATCAAGCCGGCGCAGGCTTTGCGCTCCCGAAACAACAGGCATGCGCCTGAATTGTTCCTTGCAACCCTGTTAAGGCAGCGCTCATCTGCCGATTGCCAGATTGTGCGTCTGGGAGGCGGGGTGCGACTCGCTCCGCTTTTTTGGAGGGCGCGTATGCGTAAATTTCTTCTATCTTTTCTCCTGGTGACCGTCGCGGCCATTCCTGTTGCCGCGCAGGCGCAGCAGGAGGATTTTTCGAGGCGGTCAGGAGAACGTGGTTTTGAACGCCGTGGCGATCAACCTACGGGCGGATGGCGCGCACAGCGGACGCAACAGCCTGCCCCTGCTCCACAGGCGCAAGCGCCTGCTCAGCAGACCAATGCCGAGCGAGGCCAGGCGCAATATCGCGAACAGCAAAGGGACCGGCAGGCAAGCGCAGTCGCCCGCACGCCTGACACGATGAACACATCGACCGCGCCGCGCCGCTGGGAAGGCCGCCGTGAGGGAGAACGGCGTTTCGAAGAGCGCAGAGACGATCAGCCGCAGCGCCGCTATGGCTGGAACCGCGGCAATGGTCAGGCTGTAACGCCGCCGCCGGTCGTCGTTCCGCAGCAGCCCGGTCAAGACTTGAACAACGACCGTCGCGAACGCTGGGCAAACCGCAATCGCAATGAGGATCGAAATCGCTGGGACGGCAACCGCCGCGATGGTGATCGGGACCGGTATGACAATAATCGGCGGGACCGCGATGGCCGTCGTTACGCCTATCGCACGCCCAATGGCCGTGATGACCGCAACTGGCATAACCGCAGCTGGTACGACAATGACAGCCGCTTTGACCGGTGGAACAATGACTGGCGGCGTGACCGGCGCTATGACTGGCGCAGTTTTCGGTCCCACAATCGCGATTTCTATCGCCTGCCGCGATACAGCCACCCCTATGGCTATAATTACGGTTATCGGCGGTTCTCGATCGGGATCTTCCTCGACAATTTGTTCTTCAGCGAGAGCTATTGGATCAACGATCCCTACGAATACCGCCTGCCGCCCGCTTATGGGCCGTATCGTTGGGTCCGCTATTATGACGACGTTCTGCTCGTCGATCTGCGCAACGGACGCGTGGTAGACGCTATTTACGGCTTCTTCTATTAAGCGGGAAAGGCGGGCGCTGGCCTCAGCGTCCGCCGACCGCGATCCGTTCCAGCCGGGTTAGCGCCTCACGCAACGGTACATCTTCCAGCGCCTTTGGGTCTGTCCGCTTCAAGGCTTCAAGTCCGCGCTGGAATCGCTCCATCAATTCGGCGATCGTCGGCTCACGCGGCTCCACAATACGGGGACGCGGGGCGAGGCGCGGCGTCTCTTCCACCACAGGGTCTGCGGGTGGCTGAACCGGGGCCGGTGCCAAATGCAGCACCGTTTCGCGCTGGATGAAAATGTCCGGCATCTGCGGCAAGTTCGACGATGGAAGTGGCACATCCTCCAGAGCAACATGGATGGCTTCCATAAACAAGGCGTCCGGCGTCATCGGTACAACAGGGGCGGCAGGCGCTTCCTCAACGATCATCAGCGCATCGAGCAGAAGCTCATCCTCCTCATTCTGGACCAGCTCATTCTGGGCAGCAGGCGACGGCTCTTCCGCCAACTGGGCCAGTGGCTGGGCAAGGAAGCTTGGCAGATTGGGCTCATCCTCCAGCACGGGGGCTGCGAAGACCGATGGGCGGTTGAAAATGGGGGCTTCTTCAGCATCACGGCGCAGCGGCTGAACCGTCACCGCCTGAGGCTTGCGCGGCTTGGCATTGCGGAACGGCAGGGCGGCCACAAAAGCCATGAAAGCCGCGCCACCGCCGGCGAGAAAAACGAGGAGAAAGCGCGCCTTGGTTCCCAAAGGCGGGGCGGCAGCGGGCAATACATCCGGAAGACCGAGCGAAAGCACGGCGTGCTCCAGCAACCAGACGGGCGTCGCCAGTACGAGGAGGGCGGCCACTGCTGCGAACATCAGCGCCACGACCGGCGCAAATGGCAGACGCTGGAGTTGCTTCAACACTTGGATTCGCCCCTTTAAACCTATTTCCAAGCACCATTAGCAATCTGGTGGTAAACAGTTTCGTAACGACGAATATTTGAGGCCCAGTTACGCTCTTTCTCAACGAAAGCACGGGCTTGGTCGCGGCGGTCCTCCCACGTTTCCCGCGCACTGAACAGATTGGAGAGCGAATCGGCAATCGCGCTGGGGCTGTCCGCTGCGAATAAGGTGCCGGTCTGGCCATCTGTCATGAGTTCCCGGTGTCCGCCGACATCCGACGCGGCCACGAGCTTGCCCTGCGCCATCGCCTCCAGAGGCTTGAGCGGGGTCACCAGATCAGTCAGCCGCATCTTCTTGCGCGGGTAAGCAAGGACATCGATGAGGCTGTAATAGCGCTCCACCTGATCATGCGGGACACGCCCGACAAATCGGATGCGGTCGGCAACCGATGACGCGGCGGCCTGCGCCCGAAGCGCGGGCTCCATAGGCCCACCACCGACGAGCAGCAACGCAGCCTCAGGCCGAGCCGCGAGTAGACGCGGCATGGCGGCAATCAGATCATCCAGCCCTTCATAATCGTAAAAGCTGCCGATGAAGCCAACTGTTTCTGACCCGTTGAGGCCAAGTTCCTCCGCCAGTTCTGCGTCGCGCGGCGGCGGGTTGCCGAATAGATGGAGGTCTACACCATTGGGCGAAACTGTGATCCGGGCGGGATCAATCCCGCGTGAAATCAGATCCGCCTTCAACCCTTCGCAGATGACCACAACAGCATCGGCGCGGCGCACGGCCCATGTCTCTAGCGCCTTGGTGACACGATAGCGCAGCGATCCTTCCTTGCCTGTGCCGTTGCCGACGGCTGCATCCTCCCAAAAAGCGCGGATTTCGTAAACAAAGGGCAGCCCCCGCTTGCGCGCGACCCGCAACCCGGCAAGCGCGTTCAGCACAGGCGAATGGGCGTGTAGGACATCGGGGCGATATTGTTCGACGAGCGCATCAATCCGTTCCGCAAAGGCCGCCACCTCGGACCATTCGCGAAGAACTGGCAAGGGCACTGCCGCTCCGTGCGTTCGATGAAAGATGAGGCCATCTGCCTCTTCGACCTTGGGGCCATCTGCTGTGTGCCGCAAACCCGTGACACCACGCACGTCCCAGCCCAATTCCTTTTGGGCCTTCAAGATGGCCCGCGTGCGGAATGTGTAGCCTGAATGCATCGGCAGGCTGTGATCAAGGATGTGAAGAATACGCACGCTCGCTCGCGGTCCTGTCCATTATTGACCAAATTCGAGCCGACACCTGCCACAAAGGACTTAACGCGACGTCAACCGGATGCATCTAAAGCCGGGCGCGATATGATCGACATGCTCTCGCTCTTCCTGTCGCACGGACTGCTGCTGCTCATGGCCTGGCGCCTGCTGTCGCGCGGCGATCTGGACGACGACAAAGGGCCGGTCGACACCCGCAAACAGCACAATAAATGGGGCGCGCCCGATGCGTGACCTCTTCTTTGTCGCCTTTCTTGGCGCGATGCTGCTGCTCGGGATGCGACGACCATTTCTGATGGTGCTTGGCTATGTCTATGTCGACATCGTCTCGCCGCAGCATCTGTCTTACTACCTGCTCAACAGCATACCCGTATCACTCATCTTCTTTCTAGGGGCGGTTGTCGGTTGGCTGATGTTCGACCGAAAACAGGTGCTCACATTCGGTCCACGGCAGGGCGCGATGCTTCTGCTGCTCATCTATTGCTATTTCTCCACCGAAAATGCCGATTTTCCGCTGGAGGCGACAGAAAAGTGGGATTGGGTCTGGAAGGTGCTGGTCTTTGCCATCTTCCTGCCGCTGACGATCACCACAAGGCTTCGGATAGAGGCGCTGGCGACCACGTTGATGCTGTCGGCCGCATCAATCATCATCGCGGCGGGCATCAAGACGGCCGCCTCCGGCGGCGGGTATGGCGTGCTCAACCTCATGTCAGACAGCAATACCGGCCTTTACGAATCGTCCACGCTAGCCTGTGTGGCCATCTCGCTCATCCCCTTCATCCTCTACCTGCGCCGGAACAGTACGATCTTCCCGCCCGAATGGCGGGTGTCGCTCTTTTGCGGGGCGCTGTGCTTTGCCTGCCTGCTGATCCCCGTCGGCACCGAAGCACGCACCGGGCTGATCTGTATTGCGGCACTCGGTGTGATGATGCTGCGCGCCGTAAAGCGCCCTTTGCTTTATGTTTTCGCGGCAGCCTTTCTGGGGCTGGCCTCCCTTCCGTTCCTGCCGGAAAGCTTCACCAAGCGCATGGACACGATGAACGAGGTGCAGGCTGACGAATCAGCTTCGACCCGCCTCGCGGTCTGGCGCTGGACGCTCGATTATGTCGGCATTCATCCAATGGGCGGCGGGTTTGATTCCTACCGTGGCAACTCCTTCCGTTATGAGGCGCGGACCAGCAGCAAATTTGATCCAAACGCGCCGGTTGTGCACGAGCCCGGCTCCACCATTGTGATTGTGGATGAAGGCCGCGCCTTCCACAGCGCCTATTTTGAAATGCTGGGAGAACAGGGCTGGCCGGGCCTCGGCATCTGGCTGTTCATCCATTTGTCCGGCCTGCTGCGCATGGAAATCCTGCTGCGAAGATATCGGAATCGCGCGCCGGAGGATGGGCATTGGATTGCGGGGCTCGCCACAGCCCTTCAGCAGGCCAACATCATCTACCTGATCGGTGCGGCCTTCATCGGCGTCGCCTACCTGTCCTTCGCTTATATGCTCATCGCGATGCAGATCGCGCTCGATGCCCATGCCCGGCGTTTTGAGCGGGAACGGACACGCAAACCCTTCTTTGTCGCGAAGGTGGTTCCGGCATGACGCCCCCCCGCGCACAGCTTGACGCCCTTACCGGCATGCGGGGCATCGCGGCGTGGTTTGTCGTGCTTTATCATATTCGCGCCGCCTTTCCCGAAAGCGTACCGCATTGGATCGTGGCGACGCTGTCCAAGGGGTATCTGGCGGTCGATCTTTTCTTCGTCCTGTCGGGTTTCGTCATGTGGCTGACCTATGGCGACAAATTCCAAAAGGACGGGCTTGCCGCCGCCCCGCAGTTCCTGTGGCGGCGCATTGCGCGCATCTATCCGCTCCACTTTCTCATTATTCTTGCAACCATGGCCTATGCGACGGCGCTGGCGTCGGCGGGCAAGCCATATGGCGTCCAATATCCGTTTGAAGAGCTGCCGCTGCACTTCCTCCTCATTCAGAACTGGTGGTTGACCGATGTTCTGACTTGGAATGACCCAAGCTGGTCAATCTCCGCAGAGCTGGCTGCTTACATCCTGCTCCCCTTCGTCGCAGTGACGTTCTTTCGGAAAGACTGGTCGCCTGCAGCCAGCATTGCGGGGGCCATCGCTCTGGCCCTGGTGCTGCACAACTGGTTTTTGGCGCATGGCGAAGCGACGATTGGCAAGCACATCGTTTGGAACGGCCTACCGCGCTGCTTTGCCGGCTTCTTTGCCGGTGTCTTCATGGCGATGATCTGGCGCGCGCGCCCGTCGGGCCCGACAACATTCGTCGCGCTATCGGTCAGCCTGTTGGCTTTCGGAATGTTCGTAATGGGCCTCGCGCCGGAAACGCTGGCGATGCCCCTTGCCTTTACAGCATTGGTCTATTTTCTGGCCGCAACATCGTCAGCGCCCCGCAACCCGCTGTGCGGGCGCATCTTGCTGCACCTCGGCGATGTCAGTTATTCAACCTATCTCGGCCATTTTCTGCTCTGGATCGTCTTCAAACATGTATTCGTGGATGATCCCAAGAACGTCCCATTACCGCTGATTGGCCTGTACCTGCTGAGTGTCTATCTCTCCTCAATTCTGCTCTACCGTCTGGTCGAAGCGCCGGGCCGGTCGCTCCTCCAGTCCATCGGCAAACGCAAGGCAGCGACTGCCCTGACCTGATCGGGCAATTGCACTCGGGCGCGACGTTGCTAGGTTGGCGGCATGACGACACCCAAAGCCTCAATGCTGACCGACATCACCCGGATCCTCGACATCGCCCTAGCCTGGCTGGATGGCCATACGACCCAAATTGCGTTGAGCGTCGCCTCCGGCGTAATCATCGTCGCGCTGCTTTACGGCCTAAAGCTCCTCGGCGGCTATCTGTGCAGCCCGCGCTTTTCCAGTTCGCATTGGCCGGGGATCATCGGCCGCGCGCTGAAGAGGACACGGCTTTGGTTTAAGGTGGCGGTGGCGGCGCAGATCGTAGCGGCGACGGCCCACGCCCCGACAGAAATCGCCTACCCGATCCGCGTTCTTTTCGTCGTTGCGGCGGTGCTGCAGGCGGCCGTCTGGGTGCGCGCGCTGATCCTTGGGCTTGTCGAATATCGCGCGGGCACCACAGATCCGACGGGCAATCTGCAAAGCGCCATGGGGCTGATCCGCGTGCTGTTGACCGCGGGGCTGTTCATCCTTGCGACGATCCTGATCCTCTCCAACCTCGGTGTCGATGTCACGGGCCTTCTGGCAGGTCTGGGCATTGGCGGCATCGCCATTGGTCTCGCCGCTCAGGGCATCTTCTCTGATCTCTTCGCTGCGCTCTCTGTCCTGTTCGATAAGCCCTTTAAGAACGGCGACATGGTCAAATTCGATGCGAGCCAAGGCACGGTGGAGGCCATTGGCCTCAAATCCACCCGCATCCGCGCGATTACCGGGGAGGAGATTGTCATCTCCAACGCAAACCTGCTCAACAAGGAGTTGCACAACCTCGCTGTGTTTGAAACACGCCGCTATTTTCAGACGATCAGCCTCATTTACCAGACCCCACCGGACATTTGCGCGACGCTGCCCGTCCTGCTGAAAGCCGCGGTTGAAAGCGTCGATCGCGCCACCTTTGCCCGCTGCGCGCTCGACAATTTTGCGCCCTCTAGCCTCGATTTCCTGCTCATTTACGAAATCCATGAAGCGGACCCCAGCGACGCGCTGGACCGCAAGCATCTCGTCAACAATGCGATCCTCGCGCTCTTTGGTGAAAAGGGCATTCAGTTCGCCTATCCCACCCAAACCACTTTCACGGCGGCCCCCGACGGGCGGATGGTGATGCCCTTTGCTGAACCCAAGACCGTTGAAGCGGCCGACACGGCAAAAGCCAAAGCATAGGAGAGATGCGCCGATGACTGCTCCTTCTCACTGGAGCAACTGCACCGCGTGAAGGATATCCCCATCGCACTCGGCACCACACACGCCGGTTCCGAGGCGGCCATCGACCCCGCCAAGCCGCATCAGCCGATGCCCGAGGCGGCCTATGGGCAGATCATAACTCTGCCCGAAGAGGTGATCTGGAAGATGGCGCCCTATGCAGAGCCGCCGGTGAAGGTGGAGGGTAAAACCCAGCATTCAGCGGGTTACGACATATCCCTCTGACGGTAGAACCCAAATCACCCGCTGGTCTAGACCGGGTTGATAAGTTCCATTGATGGAGACCTTTGCTGTCAACTGACCCGCAGTATCTTCGTAACGGGTGCAAATCTCCTTGCCCGCAAACTGTCCCATTGCTTTGGCGATATTCGCCAAGACCGGCCGAGCTTTGTCCGGCTCAACTTCCACGTTGTTTACGCGAAGGACGCCGGCGATGGTGTCTTCAGCGCGAATAAAACCGCAAACAGCATCCTCTTTAACGACAACCGGTGTGTTTGTCTCAAGTGTGACGTTCTCGGCGATCGGCACGACTGCCGTATTATCGTAGGCTGCAGTCCCCGTGAAACTGTATGACGCGATAGACTGACATGTCTTTTTTTGAATATCTGGGCGATGGCATTGCAACAAGCCGGACTCGGCGTTGCTCAGGGGGTTGGCAACGGCTTGAACAATTTGAGATGCTGCACTCGCTGCAGCCAGAGAAAGTAAAAACGACATACTCAACTCCCTTCTCTCAGATGTCTATTACAGTCGATCAGACCCTACGCACACCAGTGAATATCAAACGCCTGCTCGGCATCGGCCAACACGCGGCCGACGGGCAGCGGGGAGAGCGGGCCATCTTTGATCGCCTGTTCGACGAGCGCGCGCTTGTCGGCGCCGGTCAGCACCATCAGCAATGTGCGGGCCGACAGGATCGAATGACGCGTGAGCGTGACGCGGGCGACGGGCGCTTCAATCGGCATAGGATCAGGCAGAACGCCAACTGCGCGGCGCGCCTTGGGGGCGTTGAGCGCATCGTCCATGTCCGGTCCGGCAAAGATCGACGCAGTATGGCCATCGGCGCCGACACCTAACCAGACGAGATCGCACGGCCAGTGCAGATCCTGCAGGCGCGCGTCCGCCGCGTTGCCGGCGGCCTTATGATCGGGATTGACGCTGCCGATGGGGAGCACGCGGGCGCCCTTGGGAATGAAGGCCTTGGCCAGCATCGCTGCGTTTGACAGCGGATCGTCCACAGCCACCAGCCGGTCATCGGTCGGAATGATCGTGACATGCTTCCACTTGATCGGAGCCGCTGCGAGCTTTTCGTAGATCGGCAACGGCGTGTTGCCGCCGGGCAGCGCGATTAGCGCCTGTCCGCGCGCATCGAGTGCGCTTTCGATGATGAAGCCGACATCTCCAGCCACAGCTTCGGCCAGTTCTTCCATGTCGTCATAGTCCCACCATTCGGCTTCGATCATTTGGGCAGTTCCTTCAGGGGTGTTTGCAGTGGCCGTGTTGCGGCTCGGTGGCTGTGGATATGGTCGCGGGGCCGGATGTGCAATCCCGCATCAATGGTGATTAACACAAAAAATCGATCAAGTGCCGCTTGAGCCGCGCCCGATCTCTCAATTTCTGCAATCGATTGTTGCAGGTTCGCGCAGCGATGGCTAGCGTCCGCTGACACGCGCTGCTGACAGCCGGGGAGGAGATTGAAATGGCCAGAACCAAGCCACGGCTGTCGCTGATGCGCGTCATCGAAATGAACCTCGGTTTCCTGGGCCTGCAATTCAGTTTCGGCCTGCAACAGGGCAATATGGTGCCCATCTATTCCTGGCTGGGCGCGGATGAAGCGACGCTGCCCATTCTCCAGCTAGCCGGGCCGATGACGGGATTGCTGGTTCAGCCGCTGGTCGGCGCGCTGAGCGACCGGACCAATTCCCGCCTCGGCAGGCGGACCCCTTATTTCCTCATCGGCGCCATCATGTGCAGCCTTGGCCTGTTCTTCATGCCGCATTCGTCCAGCCTGCTAATGGCGGCCAGCCTTTTGTGGTTTCTGGATGCGGGCAACAACATCACGATGGAGCCTTACCGCGCTTATGTGTCGGACCGGCTGGATGAGAGCCAGCATGAACTGGGTTTTCTGAGCCAAAGCGCCTTTACCGGGCTGGCGCAAAGCCTTGCTTTCCTGACGCCCTCCATCCTCGTCTACGGTTTTGGATTTGATCGCAATGCCGTGGATGACCACAACATTCCGGACATCACCCATATTTCCTTCCTGATCGGTGCGGTGCTCTCCATCTCAACGATCCTATGGTCGGTCATCCGCGTGCCGGAACTGCCGCTATCGCCAGAGGAGCAGGCCAAAATCGCCGCCGCGCCCAAATCTGCCGGGGCTACGCTCGCTGAAATCTGGAGCGCGATCCGCGATATGCCGCCTGCCATGCGCCAGATGGCGTGGATGAGCCTGTTCCAATGGTATGGCATGATGGTCTATTGGAATTACGGTGTGCTCTCCATTGGCCGGTCGATTTTCGACACGACCGACAAAAGCTCCGACGCGTTTCGCGAAGCCACGCTGACAACGCAGCAACTGGGCGCTTTTTACAACTTCCTCGGCTTTATTGCGGCCTTTGCGATGATCCCGCTCGCCCGCCGCTTCGGGGCGCGGCGTCTCCACATGATCTGCCTCGCGCTCGCGGGGGCCAGCCTGCTCTATTTGCCCTCCGTGACGGGCACGACGGGCGAGGCAAACGCCTTTTTCCGCGCCATGGCGATGCCGGAACTAGGCAGTCACCTGCAACTGCTGATCGTCGCCTTTGGCCTTGGGCTTGGCTGGGCGAGCATCATGGGCAATCCCTATGTCATTCTGGCCGGCTCCATCCCGCCGGAACGGACGGGCGTTTATATGGGCATCTTCAACATGATGATTGTCATCCCCATGTTGATCCACAGCCTCACTTTCCCGCTGATCTACCACCCGTTACTCGGCGGAGATTCGCGCAACGCGATCCTATTTGGCGGCGTCTTCCTACTCTGTGCGTCCGTGACGATGATCTGGGTGAAGGATCCGGTGCGCAAGACCGGTGGCGTTGCCAAGGCAGGCTGAGATATTACGGTGAAAAAGTGGTCGGGGAGAGAGGATTCGAACCTCCGGCCCCTGCCTCCCGAAGACAGTGCTCTACCAGGCTGAGCTACTCCCCGACTCTCTTATCGGGCACGACCCCGATGAAGGCAGGCGCGCCCCTTAGCCGTGCATTTCCTGCTGTTCAAGCGCCGTTGCACAAAAAGCCACGGGAGGCTTCTCTCGACATGAGCCGGTCCTTCCCCTAACCGCCCGAAAAATTCGCAGCATGATGAAGGACGATGAGATGCGGGCATTCCTCTTTCCGGGACAGGGCAGCCAGTCGGTCGGCATGGGCAAAGCACTTGCCGACGCCAGCGCAGTTGCCCGCGAAGTTTTTCAAGAAGTTGACGAGGCACTGGGCCAGAGCCTCTACAAGCTGATGACCGAAGGGCCGGAAGATCAGCTGACGCTGACCGAAAATGCCCAGCCCGCCATCATGGCCAATGCCATCGCAACGCTGCGCGTGGCAGAAAAGGAAGGCGGCATTCGCCTGTCCGAGAAAGCTGACTTTGTCGCAGGCCACAGCCTTGGCGAATATACGGCGTTGTGTGCAGCCGGGGCGCTTGATCTGTCCACCACAGCGCGCCTTTTGAAGTTGCGCGGACAGGCCATGCAGGCAGCCACCCCCGTCGGCACCGGCGCGATGGCTGCATTGTTGGGTGCGGATATCGAAAAGGCCCAAGCGCTCGCCGATGCGGCGGCGCAGGGTGATGTCTGCACCGTCGCCAATGACAATGACCCGTCTCAGGTTGTCATTTCCGGCCACAAAGCCGCCATTGAGCGCGCGATTGAGCTGGTGAAGGATCACGGTATCAAGCGCGGCATCCTCCTGCCCGTTTCGGCACCATTCCACTGCCCGCTGATGCAGCCAGCCGCCGACGCCATGGCCGAGGCGCTTGCCACAGCAACTCTCCTCGCCCCGCTGGTGCCAGTTTATGCGAACGTGACAGCCGCGCCTGTGGCCGATGCCGAAACGATTAAGCGCCTTCTGGTCGAACAGGTGACAGGCCGCGTCCGCTGGCGCGAGTCAGTCATCGCCATGTTCGACGCGGGCGTGCATGACTATGTCGAATTCGGCGGCAAGGTGCTGGCCGCCATGGTCAAACGCTCTGCCCCCGACGCGACCGCGACAAGCATCGTGACGATGGACGATATCGAAACTCTGGTGAAAGGCCTCTGATGTTCGACCTTACAGGAATGACCGCGCTGGTAACCGGCGCTTCGGGCGGGATTGGCTCTGCGATCGCGAAATCGCTTGTAGCGCAGGGTGCGAAGGTTGCGCTGTCCGGCACGCGGGAGGACGCTTTGAAGGCTGTTCAGGCGGAAATTGGCGGCGAAACCGTCATCCTGCCCTGCAATTTGGGGGATGGCGCCGCTGTCGACGCCTTGGTGCCATCAGCCGTCGACGCGCTCGGCGGGCAACTCGACATTCTGGTCAACAATGCCGGTGTCACCCGCGATGGTCTCATCCTGCGCATGAAGGATGAAGACTGGTCCGACGTGATCCGCATCAACCTGGAAGCTGCCTTCCGCCTTTGCCGCGCCGCTGCCAAGCCGATGATGAAGGCGCGCTTTGGCCGCATCATTTCGGTCACCAGCGTGGTTGGCGTGACCGGCAACCCCGGCCAATCCAACTACGCCGCCTCTAAGGCCGGCATCATTGGCATGTCGAAAAGCCTCGCACAGGAACTGGCGAGCCGCAATGTGACGGTGAACTGCATTGCACCCGGTTTCATCTCATCCGCGATGACTGACGTGCTGCCCGACGCCCAGAAAGAGGCGCTCAATGCGCGTATTCCGGCGGGCCATATGGGCGAAGGAGCCGACATTGCAGCGGCGGCTGTCTACCTTGCGAGCCGGGAAGCCGGTTATGTGACGGGCCAAACCCTGCACGTAAATGGCGGGATGGCGATGATCTGAAGCCGAAATGGCGCGACAGGTGCCATAGGGCTTGCATCCCCAAACGCGGCCTATTAGGGCTGCACCTGAATTATTGCTCAAACATGAATGAGAAGGGTTATCCATGAGCGACACCGCTGACCGCGTAAAGAAGATCGTCGTCGAGCACCTCGGCGTCGAAGCCGATAAGGTGACCGAAGAAGCGAGCTTTATTGACGATTTGGGCGCGGACAGCCTCGACATCGTCGAGCTCGTCATGGCGTTTGAAGAAGAATTCGGCGTTGAAATCCCTGATGACGCCGCCGAAAAGATTTCGACCGTCAAGGACGCGATTGCTTACATCGACAGCAACAAGGGCTGATCGAAAAGGCGCCATCGCCTTGAAAGAATCGCTGATATCGAAGACGGTTTCCGGCCTGTTCGGGAGCCGTTTTTGATTCTGGAAAAGTGGAGCCGCATATGCGCCGTGTCGTTGTTACAGGTCTAGGACTTGTCACCCCCTTGGGTGCGGATGTTGAAACCGTCTGGGCCAATCTGATCGCCGGGAAATCCGGTGCCGGAAAAATCACGCGTTTCGACGCGTCGGACCAGAAGTGCCACATCGCCTGCGAAGTGAAGCCCAAGGATCACCCCTGGGGCTTTGATCCGGACAAGCGCGTCGATCACAAGGTCCAGCGTCAGGTTGATCCCTTCATCATCTATGGAATCGATGCCGCAGGGCAGGCCATGGAAGATGCCGGCCTGCTGGACATGGACGATAATCTGAAGATGCGCACCGGCTGCTCCATCGGTTCAGGCATTGGCGGCCTTCCAGGCATTGAGAGCGAATCGATTGTTCTTCATGAAAAAGGCCCGAGCCGCGTCTCGCCGCACTTCGTCCACGGACGCCTGATCAACCTGATCTCGGGTCAGGTCAGCATCAAGTACGGCCTGATGGGCCCGAACCACGCGGTCGTCACCGCCTGTTCAACAGGCGCGCATTCGATTGGCGATGCCGCGCGGATGATCCGGGATGACGATGCCGACATCATGCTGGCAGGCGGTTCCGAAGGCACGATCAACCCGCTTGGCGTGGCCGGGTTTGCGCAGGCGCGCGCGCTCAACTGCAGCTTCAATGACCGCCCCGAACAGGCCAGCCGCCCCTATGACAAAGATCGCGACGGCTTTGTGATGGGCGAAGGCGCAGGCGTTCTGGTGCTCGAAGAGTATGAGCACGCCAAGGCGCGTGGGGCCAAGATTTACGCTGAAGTCGTCGGCTACGGCCTGTCGGGCGATGCCTATCACGTCACAGCCCCGCACCCGGAAGGCAAGGGCGCGGAACTCGCCATGCGCATGGCGATGCGGAAGGCCGGTATGGAGCCTGGCGACATCGACTATGTGAACGCCCATGGCACTTCAACCATGGCGGACACGATCGAGCTGGGCGCCGTCAAACGCGTGCTGGGCCCTGATCTGGGCGGCGCGTCGATGAGCAGCACCAAGTCCGCCATCGGCCATCTTTTGGGCGGTGCGGGCGCCGTAGAAGCAATCTTCTGCATCCTCGCCATCCGCGACCAGATCGTGCCGCCGACGCTCAACCTCGACAATCCCGATGAAGGGACTGAGGGTGTTGATCTGGTGCCACACGTCGCCAAAAAGCGTCAGGTGCGCGCCATCCTGAACAACAGCTTCGGCTTTGGCGGGACTAACGCCAGCATCGTGATGAAGGCTGTTTAATCGGGGCAACTCGCTTGACCGGAGTATCGGGATGAAACGCCTCCTGCCATTGCTCCTCGCTCTTCTCCTTGCCGCCTGCGGGGGGCAGGCGGGCGAAGACGTCTCCGTCGTCATCCAGCCGGGCTCCAGCCTGCGGTCAGCCGCCACAGCTTTGGAAGAAGCAGGCGCCGTCGAGTCGGCCTCAGGCTTCCTCAACTACGCCCGCGTGTTCGGTTCAGACGAGCCGATCAAACCCGGCGAATATGCGATCAAAAAGGGCATGTCCGAAGGCGAGATTCTCAGCCTGTTGCAGGAGGGCAAGACACTCCAGCGCTTTGTAACCGTCACGCCGGGTATGCCGTCGATCATGGTCTATGAGCGGCTGAAGGCAGCTCCCTTTTTGACTGGCGATGTCGAAGTGCCCGCCGAAGGATCCGTCCTGCCAGACAGCTACGCCTACACACGCGGCGAAAAGCGCAGTGCCGTTCTGGAACGGATGCAGCTGGCGATGACACGGACACTGGCCAAGCTCTGGGCCGAACGGTCTGCGGCAACAGTGGTGAACAGCCCGCAGGACGCGATTATCCTTGCTGGGATCGTCGAGAAGGAAACCGGCAAAGCGTCCGAACGCCGGACTGTGGCAGGCGTATACTCCAACCGTTTGAAAACCGGCATGCGGCTTCAGGCGGACCCGACGGTGATTTATCCGGTCACCAAAGGCAAACCGCTGGGCCGCCGCATCCTGCGATCAGAATTGCAGGCCGATAACGGGTATAACACTTATGCCCGCGCGGGCCTTCCCGCTGGACCCATCACCAATCCGGGTAAGGAGGCGATTGCCGCCGTCCTCAACCCCGCACCCACCCGCTACGTCTATTTCGTGGCTGATGGCACAGGCGGCCATGTGTTCGCCGAGACACTGGCCGAGCACAATGCGAACGTTGAAAAATGGTACGCCATCCGCAAGTCCCGCGGCGAGATGTAGCTATTCGCCGGCTGGGTGGACAGGCGCGCCCGGCGGCCCTTTTGGCGGCTTCAACAAAAGGATGAGCGGCATGAAGGCGACAAGCAGGATCATCATGAATTGGAAGTTGTCGAGATAGGCGATCATCGCCGCCTGGCGGGTGACCTCCCCGTTGAGCGTCGCCAGCGCCGCCTCCCCAAGTCCCTGAAGCCGATCGCTCGTTGACGGGTCAACAACGGCCATGGACGAAGACGTGACGTTGGAGGCGATATCCTCATGGCTGGTCTGCATGTTACGCGTGAAGAGCGTCGTCATGATTGAGATACCGATGCTGCTGCCGATGCTGCGGACGAGATAGAGCAGGCTGGACCCGTCGGTCCGGTGCTTCATGGACAGCGTGGCGAAGGCCAGCTGGTTCATCGGGATGAACACAAAACCCATGCCAAAGCCCTGCAGCAGCCCCGTGTAGAAAACCGGCTTCCAGTCCATCATCAAGCCCCATTGCGTCATCTCCCAAAGGGACGCGATGGTGATGATGAAGCCTACGCCGACCGTGATCCGCGCATCGACCTTTCCTGCGAGCCGCGTCGCAATCTGCATGGCGACAAGGATACCGATGCCACGCGGTGCCAGGAGCATGCCGGTGTCGAACACGGTGTAGCCAAACAGTGTCTGGAGCATCGGCGGCAGCAGCGCGAACACGCCGAACATCATGATGCCGATCATCACCATGAACAGCAGCGACGTTGCAAAGTTGCGGTCGGTCACCAGTTCTGGGTCGAACATCGGCTTTTTGGTCGTGGCTTGGTGGATAAAGAATATCCAGAGCGCGGAGATTGCAATGATGGCTTCAACGCGGATTTCCCAGCTTTCAAACCAGTCTTCATGTTGGCCACGGTCGAGCATGAGCTGTAGTGTCGCCACACCGAGGGCCAGCGCGGCAAAACCCAGTCCGTCGAAATAGCGTTTGTTGATCGGGCGGCTGGGCAACAGCCACAACAGGATCGCGACCGTCGGAATGCCGATGGGCAGATTTATATAGAACACCCAACGCCAGTTATAGCTTTCCGTCAGCCAGCCACCGATCATCGGTCCAAAGATCGGCGCCACCATGACGCCCATGCCCCACATAGCCATGGCCTTGGGGGCGCCCTCGGGTCGGTTAATGTCGAGCAGGATAGACTGGGACAGCGGCGCCATGAAGGCTGCGCACACGCCCTGCAAAATCCGGAAGAAAACCATTTCTGTAAGATTGACCGAAATGCCGCAGAGCATTGAGGTGATAATAAAACCGATGGTGGACAAAATGAACAATCGACGGGAGCCCACCCTGTCTGCCAACCACCCCGTCATCGGCATGACGACAGCGCCAGCGACGATGTAGCTGGTCAGCACCCAGGTGACGCTGTCCTGCGTGGCACCAAGGCTGGTCTGCATGTGCGGGATGGCGACATTGGCAATGGTCGAATCCAGAATCTGGATCATCGCAGCGCCCATGATGGCAAGAGTCAGGAGACCTTTGTTCTCCACAGCGAGATGGGGCGTGCCCTGTGCGGGTGCGGCGGTAGCCAACGGATCAGCGGCTATTTGTATCGATACGGACGTGCGTCGACAAACCGGCGATCAGCGGACGCGCTGGCTTTGTGTCGATGGCGATCCGGACGGGGACGCGCTGTGTGACCTTCACCCAGTTTCCGTTCGCATTCTGTGCGGGCAGAACCGAAAACTCTGATCCAGTGCCCGCACCAATGCTGGCGACGCGGCCTTTGATCTTGAGCTTAGGATAGGCATCAAACGTCAATTCTGCCGTCTGGCCGACCCGCATATTGTTGAGATCCGTTTCCTTGAAATTGGCTTCAACCCAAGTCCCCTCAGTGGAGACAATGGTCACAGCGGGCAGGCCAGACACCATCATCTGCCCCACCTGAAGGCGGTCTGCCTGGCTGACCACACCTGATTCAGGCGCGCGGACGACCGCGCGGGACAGATCGAGCAGCGCCTTACGCTTCTGGACTTGCGCGGCCAGCACCTGCGGATTGACGCCCGGTGCGGCTGCACCCGTAGCGAGTTGTGACTGTGCCTTTTGTGCATCCGCTTGAGCCGTGGAAAGACGGCTACGCGCCTCGGCCAAAGCATGTTCGGCTTCCTGCAGCCGCGCCTTGGTGGTGAAGCCTGTTTGCATCAGCTTTGACTGACGCTCATATTCCTTCGTGAAAAAGTCCACATTCTCACGCGCGCTTGCGATGTCGACACCACTGGCCTGATAATCGGTCTCTAGTGTGGTCAGCCGCACCTGCGCCGATGCGATGGCGGCATCGGCTTGCGCAGCCGCCAGCTCATAAGGCGCCGGATCAATGCGGAAAAGAAGATCGCCGGCTTTGACGGTCTGGTTTTCACGCACAGCAACTTCGACGATCCGGCCATTCACCTCTGCCGAAACCGACACCTTGTTATGTTGAACATAGGCGTTGTCGGTGGACACATAATGGTCATTGGCCAGATAATAGACCGCGCCTCCGCCTGCGAGGAGGAGTGGAAGAGAGACCATCAGAACCGGCCGCAGCCATTTCTTTGGGCTGCCCTGCTGCGGCACCGGCAAGGCCTGAGGACGCTCTTTTGCAATCTGGGGATCCCGATCAGCCATTTGATATCAACTCCTGCGGCGCCCGCCGCGACAAATTCGTCCGTATCCGCTCCAGCATGCGGAACAGGTCGGATCGCTCTGCCGGATCAAGGCCCGTCATTGCGTCGTCAAACAGACTGAAAGCCATTGGGCGCATCTCTTCCAACAAGGCGCTCGCCTTGTCGGTCAGATGCAGGCGCCAAGCTCGGCGGTCGGCGGGGTCCGCACGGCGCTCCACAAGTCCGGCTTCCTGTAGCCGGTCCACCATGCGGCAAAGCGTGATCGGCTCAACCTCAACAAGTTCAGCAAGGCCGCCCTGATTGATCCCCTCATGGCGCCGTAACATCGTCAGCACGCGCCATTGGGGACGCGAAAGTCCACTGCTCCGCGCCCGTTCATCAAAGGCGCGGCGCATCAGATGCGACACGTCTGCCACCATTGTTCCAAGGTTGTCCGGTTCCGCCATGCACGCCATATAATAGCAATGCTTATTATCGGCAACCTTCTAAATACGATGTGGTTTGGGGGTTGGGAGTCCAAGCCCACCGAAGCAGACGCAGGAGGATGCAGAAAGGGAGAAGTTAGGGCTTCCCTCGGAGGTCGGCGCAAGCAAGGCATTGCGCGGCTTCAGGCATGGCCTCTAGGCGGGCCGGCGCAATTTCGGCGCCGCACGAGATGCAGACACCATAGTCACCGGATTTCAAACGCGACAGCGCGCCCCGCACTTGCGCGATTTCCAATTCAAGAAGCGCGCTTTGGCCCAGCAGGGCTTCGTCCGCCTCCACCTCAACCGCCGCCTCGTCCAAATCTGCCGAATGTAGCCCTAAGAGATCGGCGCCGATGTGCCCCGCGCGGGCCAAGAGCTCATCAAGGCGCAGCTCAAGGCGGCCCTGGACATCACGGATACCCATCAGGCCACCTTTGCCTTGGCCACGATCACTGAAATGTCATCCAGCAAAGCAAGCCGTTGTTTCTTTAGCGCCTCTGCCCGCGCGTCAGATGCAGGCTCAAGGTCGTTTTCGATCCGGCAGATCTCACGATTGAGATCATGATAGGTGTCGGCAAGCTTGGCGAAATGGGCGTCATGAATCTTCAGTTGGTGAAGGACATCGACGGCCTCAGGAAACTCATCGCGCAAATCATTGGGCGTATGGCTCATGACCTACCCTCAACGCCGCGCGTCGGAAATGGACGCGGTCAGCAACGTCAAAGCGAACAACAGGCCAACGATCGCGGGGCCGATGACAAATGGCTGCATGAGATATGGTGACATGACTTTCTCCTCTTCGTGCTGTGTCGAAGGAGAGAATGGAACCGGACCGGCAAAGGTTCCTTGATTTGGGTCAATTGCGCAAATGAAGTCAAAAAATTGGGGAGGAATGTGCGACCCATCATCCCTCCCCAGCACCGTTCGAAAGATCAAGCGCTAAAGGAACGCATATCTCCGTCGAACGGCACTATTCCGGCCAACTTCATCGCCGGAAATCTTGGGAAGAGGCGCCGTGGCATAACATCTTTC
This sequence comes from uncultured Sphingomonadales bacterium, assembly GCA_903839675.1. Taxonomy (GTDB): domain Bacteria; phylum Pseudomonadota; class Alphaproteobacteria; order Sphingomonadales; family Sphingomonadaceae; genus Aquisediminimonas. The sequence continues at coordinate 25,337 of CAIMDB010000001.1, read as the reverse complement.
GCCGGTCGCACTCTGCATGGTTTGGACCATCTCACTGTTTCCCCAGCAGAAAAATACGCAACTGCTGTTCTTGGGTCAGTCTATGGCGGATTTATACAAAAATGGCAAGCCCGACTGTCGCTCAATCCAACGCCGGGCCGCAATTCGCCTGCCTTGAGCAACACCCTATGCGCGGGCCAGACGGCGCTTTCCACGCAGCGCCGCACCGGCCGCGCCAAAGCCGACGAGCATCAGCGCCCAGGTCGCTGCTTCCGGGACGCCGCCAGCCGCTTCGTCGACATAGGTCCGGAAGCCGATATCCCCCGGCATCACCCTGAATGCGCCGCCGTTGACGGAATAATAGAGCTCGCCACCGGCATACTGGTTATACTGGAATATCGGACGGTTATTCGCGTCGAGACCGGGCACATTGCCGATGGTGAACAGGCCCGCGCCATCGGGTGGGCCGAAGGCTTCCATCATCACACTGAACTTTGTGCCGGCCGTCACCTGAAAGCTCAAATCCTCCAATGGAAAAAATGCAGCTGCCTGCGTGTTGAGTGAGCCCAAGCCGAACGACGCCAGCGGGCTGAACGTTTCGCCAAGCAAGGTCGCGCCGCCCGCAAACAAATCCCCGGACCAAAGCGAGAAGTGCATCGTTACTTGCAAGGCATTGGCACCAATAGCAAACGGGCCTTGCACCTCAAATCCGGTCAACGTTCCTGTTTTCCCTGCCGTAATGGTCTGGAAGGCGCGGCCGTTCACAATCTGTCCGCGATTGCCGACCGTCAGAGCGATTCGCCCAGCTTGCGGGCCGATGGGCTGATTCGGGGGGACGATGGCGTCCTGATCAATGACGACCGCTGCCGCAACGGGAGAAACGCCTGCAATCCAAAGGCTTGCCGCGCACAAAAATGCTGATGAGAATTTTGCCATTTCGCGCCCCCAATATTGGTGGCGCTTTATATGGCGCCACTTCGTGCCGAAATGGATGTTTGTCGGGTGAAACGGCGCTTTGCAAGTCTCTCAGGGCAGTAAATCTGTCCCGTTGCGGGACACTACCGGCAGATATCTAGCGCAGCTTGGCGATCGCCAGCCCGTCGAGCTTCGCCCGGTCCTTTGTGCTCTCTTCACTCCGCGTCAGCGCTTTGGCGAGCTGCTTGAGCGGCATGCCTTTCTTGGCGAGCGTGTGGAGCTTCTGGATCTCGTCGGTGGTCCAGGGCTGGCGGTGCCGTTCGAAACGGTCGCCGGCCATTATTCCTCACCCATGCGGAGTGCTGCGATAAAGGCTTCCTGCGGGATGCTGACCGAGCCGTACTCACGCATCCGCGCTTTGCCCTTTTTCTGCTTGTCGAGCAGCTTGCGTTTGCGGCTGGCGTCACCGCCATAGCATTTGGCGGTCACATCCTTGCGCATTGCAGCGATGGTTTCACGCGCGATGACCTTGCCGCCGATCGCGGCTTGAATCGGAATTTTGAACAAGTGGCGCGGGATCAGTTCTTTGAGCCGCTCGCACATGCCACGCCCACGCGCTTCGGCAGTACCCCGGTGCACAATCATGCTGAGGGCATCGACGGCCTCCGCATTGACCATGATGTTCATCTTGACCAGGTCCCCTTCGCGGTGCCCGATCTGGGTATAGTCAAAGCTGGCATACCCGCGTGAAATGCTCTTCAGGCGGTCATAGAAATCGAACACAACCTCGTTAAGCGGCAGCTCATAAGTCACTTGTGCACGCCCCCCGACATAGGTCAGGTTGGTTTGAATGCCGCGCCGATCCTGACAGAGCTTCAGGATGGAGCCGAGATATTCGTCCGGGCAATAAATCACGGCCTTTATCCAGGGCTCGTCAATTTGGGCGATGGCGCTCGGATCAGGCATGTCTGCCGGATTATGAAGCTGGATCGTCCCGCGATTATGGGCAAGCTGGATATCGTAGATCACGCTTGGCGCGGTGGTGATCAGATCAAGATCATATTCGCGCGTCAGCCGTTCCTGAATGATTTCCAGATGAAGCAATCCAAGAAATCCGCAACGGAAGCCAAAGCCCAACGCCGCGCTCGATTCGGTTTCAAAACTGAAGCTCGCATCGTTCAGCCGCAGCTTGGAAATGCTCTCGCGCAGCTTTTCAAAGTCATTCGCATCGACCGGGAACAGACCGCAGAACACGACCGGCTGAACTTCCTTGAAGCCCGGAAGAGCCTCGGCAGCAGGGCGCTTTGCATCGGTAATAGTGTCCCCAACGCGGGTCTGCGCGACCTCTTTGATTTGCGCGGTGATGAACCCGATTTCGCCGGCCGAGAGCTCTTCGAGCTGCTCGATCTTGGGCCGCATGCAGCCCACGCGGTCAACCAGATGCAGAGTCCCAGTTTGCATAAATTTGATCTGCTGGCCCTTTTTCAGGACGCCCGCGACCACACGGATCAAGATGACGACACCCAGATACGGATCGTACCAGCTGTCGACCAGCATCGCCTTCAGCGGCGCATCTCGATCACCTTTCGGCGGCGGAATGCGGGTCACGACAGCTTCGAGCACATCCTCAATGCCAATTCCGGATTTCGCGGAGGTGAGCACGGCGTTTGAAGCATCAAGGCCAATGATTTCCTCAATCTCGTTGCGCACCTGTTCGACTTCGGCGGCGGGCAGATCGATCTTGTTGATGACGGGCACGATCTCATGGTCATGCTCAATCGACTGGTAGACGTTGGCCAGCGTCTGCGCTTCGACGCCTTGGGCCGCGTCCACGACGAGCAGCGCGCCTTCGCACGCGGCGAGGCTGCGGCTGACTTCATAGGCAAAGTCGACATGGCCCGGCGTGTCCATGAGGTTGAGGGTATAGGTCTCCCCGTCCTTCGCCTTGTAGTCGAGGCGCACCGTCTGCGCCTTGATGGTGATGCCGCGTTCCTTTTCGATATCCATATTATCGAGGACCTGTGCGGTCATTTCCCGGTCGGTCAGGCCGCCGGTGCGCTGGATCAACCGGTCAGCAAGGGTGGACTTGCCGTGGTCAATATGGGCGATGATGGAAAAGTTGCGGATCTTGGAAAGCGGCGTGGACATGGCCGCGGCCCTAGCAGTGTTGTGCCGCGAGGCAAAGAGGAGAGCGCAGCGGCAAATCTGAGGTGGAAAGGCCGCATCGGCTTTGCTAGACCTTTCCTCGCATCGGGTCGCACCGACTGGGTGGAGTGACGGTAAAATACCGCATCCGCCCCCTGTTTGAGGGGACCAATTTAGATGCGTTCATTTATTTCCGCGTTCGCCGCTGTGGCGATGATTCTGCCTGCAGCTGTCGCCACGCCCGCTTGGGCCAAGAAAGAAGCCGACGACAAATCGTCCGCGAAGAAAGCCCAAGATAAAGGCACGGCCGAAATTCCGGTGTGCACCAAACGTCTTGGCACGCTCGCCATTGTGGAGCCGGAAACCAAATGGTGGACGCAACTTGGCCTGTCCAACCCGGAAGCGATCATCAAATTCTTCGTCATGAAATCGGGCTGCTTCGGCCTTGTCGATCGCGGCGGGGGCCTTGCTGCCCGCGCTGTGGAACGGGCGCTTGGCGATGATGGCGAGCTGCAGCGCGGCTCCAACATTGGCAAGCGTCAGGTGAAAGCGGCAGACTATGTCGTTGTGCCCGATATCGTGACGACCAATTCAAACTCCGGCGGCGGCGGGATTGCCGGTGGCATTGGCGGCCTGCTGGGCGGACGGATGCTCGGTGGCCTGTTGGGCGGCATCAAGGTTTCCAAGAAGGAAGCCAATGTGACGCTCTCCCTCGTCAACGTCCGCACGACCGAGATCGAAAGCCTGTCCGAAGGCTATTACCGCAAGAAAGACGTCAGCTGGGGCGCCGGCGGTGGCGCCTGGTGGGGCGGCGGTTTGGCAGCAGCTGGCGGCGGCGGATATCAGAACAGCGAGATCGGGCAGGTGCTCGTGCTCGCGTATCTGGACGCCTATAAGAAAATGGTCGGCACATTGGGCGGCCTGCCCGACAATGCGAGCGCGGCAGCCCCCAAGGCGGAATAGTCGGGAGCTGGCCCACCCCCAGCCCCTCCCGCATGCGGGAGGGGAGCGCGACTTGGCGGAGCAGAGCGCAGCCTAGTCACAGCGGGGTGGGCAACCGATCTACCCCCCGTTGCGGTCGAGCCAATCCGCCATGATCGCATTCACCTTTTCCGGCGCTTCCTGCTGCACCCAGTGGGAGACGCCGGGGAGGCGGTGGAGCTCCAGCTGCGGCACCCATGCTTCCGTGCCGACGGTGCAGCCGATGCCGAGCGCGCTATCTTCTTCCCCCCAGACCATCAGCGTCGGGATGTCGATGCGGCCATCGCCGAGATCGAGCGTGCCCCGGTGCCGCAGGAGCGCGCGGTAATAGTTGATAATGCCGTTCAGCGCGCCGGGGCGGGAGGCCGCCGCCGCGTAGACATCGAGCACGTCTGGCCCGAACCGGCTCTTGTCGACCGCCATGTTGTAGAATGCGCCGCGGATCGCCTCCGCGCCATCCTTGCCGAACACGCGCTCGGGCAGGCCGGGGAGCTGGAAGAAGAAGATATACCAGCTTTTCCGCAGTTGAGAGAGGGTCCGCGCCTCGCGCATGCCGACCATCGGGTGCGGCACATTCATGATGACGAGCTTGGTGAGGAGGCGGACCTTGGCGATGGCAAAGGCCCAGGCGATGATCGCGCCCCAATCATGCGCGATGAGCATCACCTCATCGACCGGATGCTCCGACGCCGCCAGATCGATGAGCGCACCCACATCGGCAGTCAGATGATCCAGCGCGTAAGACCGCACGCCCTGCGGCTTGTCCGACGCGCCATAACCCCTTGAGTTTGCCGCCCAAACCCGCCAGCCGCGCGCGGCGAGCAGCGGCATCTGGAACCGCCAGCTATAGTTGAGTTCGGGAAAGCCGTGGAGGCAAAGCGCCAGCCGCCGCGCCGTCGGGTCGCCCGCTTCGGCCAGTTCAAAGCGCAGGCCGTTCGCCTCTACAAAGCGCTGGCGGATGCCGGAGCTGGCCTCTGGCGTCCAAGTAAAGTCGGTCATTCCTGCGATCCCTGCCTGATTGTCCTGCCGTTTCAGCGCATTGGCGATGGCAAGTCCAGCCGGACCTAAACTTTGGCGGAATTGCGCCGTTTAAAGCCTGATGACCCTGCGGTGGGCAGGCGGGATGCGTGGAGGTGCGGGACCTTGAACAGGCTGATGCAATCGCTGCGTCGCACGGGCGTGGCGCTGGTGTGGGCCGCAGGTCTGATCCTCACCACCCTATCGACCACAGCGCAGGCGCAGAATTGCACCGCGCCTGTCAACCTTGCCGCCAACGGATCGTTTGACAGCGGGCTGACCGGTTATACCAACACCGGCAGCTGGCTGTTCAACCAGACGCTCGATCCCGGCACTTATGGCACGATCTACAATACGCGCGCGGCGGTGCAGAACCCGTCTGCCGCGCCCTCAGGGCAGGATGCCAGCGCCTATCCGGCCGCAACGACATCGGCCTTTGTCATCAATGAAGAAGATACCGCCAACGATATGCTGACCATCGGCGCGCGGGCGGGCACGCACGTCCCCTATTTCACCGGCGAGCTACACATCTGGTTCGATATGGGCTGGCGGCAGGCGGGCGGCAGCCCGACCACCGCAGGCACCCTGACGGTGCGCGTCAACGGCACCGTTTACATGACGATCACCACCGTGGCCGGCAATGGCGCGGGCAATGCGACCGCGGCGCTTTCCAACGGCGCGCGGCTCGGCGGCGGCACGCCCTCCACCTATGCCAATAGCAGCGCGGTCGGCGCGTTGAGCCCCTGGACGACCATCCGCCTGATCGTGCCCTACACATCGGGCGCGACCCCAACGATGAGCTTTGCCATGTCCGGCGGGGGCGGCATCTCCGATGACTTTGCGATCGACCGGATCTACGCCCCGCTCTGCCCCGTCACGTCGATTTCGGTCGGCAAATCGAGCAGCGTCATCTCAGACCCCGTCAACGGCACCACCAACCCAAAGATGATCCCCGGCGCCACCATCCGCTATTGCATCACGGTGACCAACCCGGCGACCAACCCGACCGCGACCTCCGTCACCCTGTCAGACCCGCTGGGCGGCCTGCCCGCCACCTATGTGACCGGCAGCCTGCGGATCAACGGCACCGCCAGCGGCACCACCTGCAATGCGGACGGCAGCGGCGGCGGCAACTTTTCCGGCAACACCGTGTCCGCCACCCTCTCCAACATCCCCGCCGGCACCACCCGCACCACCTACTTTGATGTTATTGTGAATTAGCAGGGACTTAGCCGTAGGAAAAACTGCGCCGCGCCGACTCGACGCTTTTGCGCGCCTTTGGCGGCCCCGAAGATTTGGAAGTGGAGGAAGTGGAGGGCATCGCGCCCTGTAAAACCGTTCGCCTGTGTAGGACAATGAGACCTTCAGACAAGCAAAGCGCGCGCGCATCCACCGTCACGGGCGAAAGACTGGCACAAAAGGGGGGCTGTAGGAAAGGGGAAATGGGGGGCTTAAATGAGAGAGATTAGTTCGTGCCGAACATAGAGTTGGGTCAAATCGGAGTGGGCGACCCGGAACTGACTTCGGCGCTTAACCTCAGCTTCTTTTGACGACATGTTTTCGATCTTTATCGCAGGGTCATAGTAAACCTGTCCGCTAGCGAACGACTTCAAAAACAGCAGGAAGTCTGTTTGTTCGCAGAGGAGGATTTTCGCGCCAAAGCTATATTCCGGCGGTGGCGACCTGAAAAGTGATGGCACATAAGCCGCCTGAGCGTGCTTTCTGTTCCAATGAGCCATCAGATTCTTGAAACTCCAAGAAGCCGCTATTTCTCCATTCAACCCGATGAGCAGCAGCCCTCCATCAAGATCAGTAATTTTGCCGCTCGCTTCATCATATCCGCTTAGCAACATTCTCAAGCCCGTCAGATGATGATGAGAGCGGAGACAGTCATATCGACCACCGAAGTTTACTCGGTCAGCCTTTCCACTTTGGTCAGCATACCCAAATTTGTGCAGGAAATCTTTGACGCCGCTCGTCTTGTAAATTCCTCCGGTCGGCTCTGGGGTCATCAATGTAACCGGAGATTTCGGGCGGAAATTCTTAAAGTCATTTACGCCGTACTGCTTGATCTCCCACCCCATAAAATCAGGGTCAGCATTTCCATTAGCTTGGACGCCTAGCTCGGCTTCCAGTGTATAGCCGCCGCCGTTTCGAGCGGCGTAAGGTTGTTTGATACCCCCCCGGCCAAGCTTCTGCGACGGCACCCATTGTTGTTGGTAGATTCGGCGCAGTTCATCGATCAAGACAGCTTTTGACGAACGAGAGGATGGGTTCACCGGAATCTCATGGAAGACACCCATTGCCTCCCAGGCCCCAGCACTTAGCGCCAACGCTATGGGATCGCCCGCCGAAACAGCGTAGCCTAAGATCGCCCCTGTCTGGGTGATACCAAGTAGAAGCAATCGTCCTTCGTCTCGTACCGTCATGATGCCCGAAGGCGCTCGACGACAACCAAGCAAGAAACCAGATAACCTTACCTCGGGGTATTTTGGATAAAGGATCAAGCCTGCATTTGGCGCTTGATGCCGTCCGTCCTCATCGATCCAGAAAAAATCCAGACTGGCCTTGCCGCGATCTCGAACGCTTCCGCCCACACTAGCATCGTCAGTAAAAATCTCGCCATGAGGGATGATGTTTAATGCCGAGAAGTCACCACCCAAATATACCTGATTTTTCGAATTATCGTTTGGAGAGAGCCTTTTGAAATAAATCCTTTGGGCACCGTGATGCACCATCAGGCTGATCAAATTTTGCAATGTTTCAATCAAGACAAAACTTCCGACAACGACCGATAGGAAAATCTTCTATCTATAGTCGGACGAATTCATCGATGCTTCAAGTGCTCAAATAATTTCAAGCTCTAACACACCCTTAGCCTCGTGAAGGGTAACAGAACTTGCTCGTTCACGCTCCCTTTTTGACAAAGCCTTCTCAATATAAGGCTGCATTGCCTGCGCGAGAAACTCAACGACGGGCACAACAACGGCGTTCCCGAACTGCCGGTAGGCTTGCGTGTCAGAAACTGGAATGTGCCATTCCCGACCGTCCTTCTCAAAGCCCATCAAACGCGCGCACTCTTTGGGCGTGAGACGCCTCGGACGTTTACCCGGCTGGGCAACAAGGATTTCTGAACCGTCCTTGTGATACCGCGCAGAAAGGGTGCGGGCGACATCGTTAGGACCACAAAGACCAAACCCGAAACCATTGCCTTTGGCTTCATGCTTCTCCTTATAGGCCTGCAAATAGTCCCACAGTTTGGGTGTAAGCGTGTATTTTTCCGGCACATCTACATGAGGCGTCAGGATGCTACCCAATTTCGGACCGCTCCCCGATCCCGGAATTTCCAGAGCCTTCAAATTGAACTCAGTCGGCTCTCTAAACCCAACGATGAAGATGCGCTCCCGCTTTTGGGGTACCCAAGGCTCAGAACTGATGACACGCGTCTGCACATGATAGCCAAGTTCCTTTTGCAGCACGTGCATGATCGTCGCAAACGTGCGGCCTTGATCGTGCCGTTCAAGATTCTTCACGTTCTCCAAGAGGAAGGCCGCTGGCCGGTGATGTGCGATGATCTTCGCAGTATCGAAAAAAAGCGTCCCCTGCGTGTCGCACAAAAAGCCATGCGGACGACCAAGGGAGTTCTTTTTCGAAACGCCTGCAATCGAGAATGGCTGGCATGGAAATCCGGCCAATAGAACGTCAAATTCAGGGATTTTTGCAGGGTCTTCAGAGAATTCCCGAACATCCCCGTTTACCGGATGATTGTCCCGAAAATTCCGTTGGTAAGTGATCTGCGAGTACTTGTCCCACTCAGAGGTGAAAACGCAGTGTCCGCCGATGCCTTGGAAACCAATCCTGAGACCGCCGATGCCAGCGAACAGATCAATGAACCGGAAGGACGTCTTTTCAGCAGCTTCCGTGTTGAACTGGGCCAACATCTCCAAAGTTCTGTAAATCGGCGCCTTAGGGGCCGTTTCGCCACGTTCCCAACGGTAAACGGTACTGACCGATGACTGGGTTTCGCTGGCGACTTCTTCAATGGTCAGACCGGCAAGCTGCCGTAATTCCGAGAACGATAGATCGCCTGCCATGAAGCCTCCGCTGGGTCAATTTTTGTCATTCTGACAACAATGCTCCCAGCACACAAGAACAAAAAGTGAATCAATCCACAGGCTTTGGATATCCCTACCCCACCCTCCCCCGCACCGCCGCCAGTGCACTTTGCACCCGCGCCTCTCCCTGCCCGCGCACCATGGCATAGGGCAGGCCGCGGCGGTCGAGTTCGGCCAGCGCCCTCTCCATAAACGCCCGGCGGATGTCGGCTTGCCCGAAATAGCGGATGCCATCTTCCACCCAGGGCAGATCAATATCGGGGACGAGGTAAAGCGCTGCTGTGTGCGTCAGCTGCGCAAAGGCGGGGTCTTGCCCGCCGTGCAGCATTTCTGCCCAGACGGCGGTCATCACGGCATCGGTATCACAGATCACCCAGCTTCGCCCGGCCGCCTCTGCCCGCGCGATGGCGGCGGTGATGCGGCGTTCCTGTTCGGCCGCGATCATCACCAGATCCGCCATGCTGGTGTAGCTGCCATTGGCCTCACACCATTCCCGCCCAAATTCGCCGACAACCTCCACCGCGCCCGCCGCGTCGGAGAGATGCTGCGACAAAGCGGCGGCAAGCACCGTCTTGCCCGTGCTTTCCGGGCCGTGGAGGCAGATGGTGCGGACGGTCATGCGGTGAAGGTCATGCGGATGCGGATTGGGCGCGCTGGCGCGCCTCGGCGCGTCGCCATTCGATCAGGCCCCAGACCGCCATGCCGAGGAAGATCACATAGAGGCCGGTGAACACGTAGAGCTGCTTGTGCCAATAGAGGCCAATGGAGAGGATGTTGACGACAATCCACCAGTGCCAGTTGTTGATGTAGCGCCGCGTCATGAGGATTTGTGCAGCGATGCTCAGCATGGCGACGCTCGCATCCCACCAGGGGTTGGTCGCATCGGTATTGAGCGCCATGAACAGGCCCCAGCCATAAGTGGCGGCCATCGCCAGCGCGATCCAGACGACCTGCCCGACCGCGCCGAGCCGGTCGACCATGATCTCGCCTGCCGCACCCCGGTTGCGCGCCCACAGCACCCAGCCGAGGATATTGACAATGAAGAAAAAGACCTGAAGCCCGGCATCGGAATAGAGCTTCGCCTCCCACAGGACGACACCGGTGAGGGTGACCATGATGAGGGCTGCGGGGAAGTTCCACACGCTGCGCCGCACGATCAGCAGGATATTGGCAAGGCCGAACAGCGCGGCAAGGGCTTCTAGGTAGGACACGGGGCCCGACTTAGCGTTGCGTCACATTTTCGCAACATAGCACGCGCAAAGCGCCGCGCCGCGCGGCAGAGCGGTTGACCGGGCGGGCCGCAGGCGTCACGCGTTTGTCATCACATAACAAAACCGGAGCCTCCCATGTCTCGCCTGTCCGCGAACCGATTTGCTATTGCGCTGCTTGCCAGTGCCGCCCTGCCTGCCTTTGCCCAGGCGCAAGAGGCCCCTGCCGATGAAGGGCTGGGGGATATTGTCGTCACCGCACAGCGCCGGAGCGAAAATCTTCAGGACGTGCCGATTTCCATCACCGCTCTGTCCGGCGATAAGCTCGACGCTGTGACGGCGGCGGGCGCGGACATCCGTTCGCTTTCAGCGCGCGTGCCCAGCCTGATGGTGGAAAGCTCCTTCGGGCGCACCTTCCCGCGCTTCTACATTCGCGGCCTTGGCAATACCGATTTTGATTTCAACGCCTCGCAGCCTGTCAGCCTTGTGTATGACGATGTCGTTCTGGAAAACCCGATCCTCAAGGGCTTTCCGATCTTCGATCTGGACCGGGTGGAAGTGCTGCGCGGCCCGCAGGGCACGCTGTTCGGCCGCAACACGCCGGCCGGGATCGTCAAGTTTGACAGCGTGAAGCCGGGTGAAGCCACCAATGGCTATGGCCGCGTCTCTTATGGCCGCTTCAACAATGTGAACGCACAAGGCGCCGTGGGCGGCATCCTTGGCAGCGGCGTCTCCATCCGCCTGTCCGGCATGTACCAGCGTCAGGACGACTATGTGGACAACGTCCTGCCGTCGGGCACCACGCCCAATGCGTTTGAAGGCTACCGCGAATATGCCGCGCGCCTGCAGGTCAATGTCGAAGCCAGCGAAGACTTCAACATCCTGCTGACCGGCCAGATCCGCGACCTTATCGGCACGCCGCGCCTGTTCCGCGCCAACATCTTCACGCGCGGTCAGGAAGGCCTCAACGCCAACTTCAACCGCTATCGCGTATCTGCGGACGGCCAATATGAGCAGAAGCTCGACACGCAGAACGCCGCCGCGCGCATGACGTGGGATACCGGCCCTGTCACACTCGTCTCCGTCACCAGCCTGTGGAAAGGCGATGCCACCTCAGTTGGCGACGTCGATGGCGGCTTTGGCGCCAACTTCCTGCCCGCTGGGCTCTATGGTCCGGGTGAAATCCCCTTCACCGCCGAAACGCGCGACAGCGTGCCGACGCTCAACCAGTTCACACAGGAACTGCGCGTGCAGAGCAATGGCGATGGGGCACTGAGCTATCAGGGCGGCGTCTTCTACTTCCGCGAAAAGCTCTCCATCGTCAGCGATAACTATTCGACGCTGGGTGATCCCAACAACGCGACAGGCGGCGTCAACATCGTCGTTAGCCAGCGCCAGAAGAGCAAGGCTTACGGCGTGTTCGGCTCGGTCACCTACAAGGTCACCGACGCGTTCAGCCTGACCGGTGGTGCGCGGTACAACAATGACAAGCGCGACTTCACCGCCGTGCGGTCAAAGGACACGCAGTTCCCCAACTTCCTGCAGAACCCGCTCGGCACTGTGTCGCGCAACGTGTCTGACGACAACATCACGTGGGACGTGACCGCCAAGTACGACCTGAGCGATGCGACCAACGTCTATGCCCGCGTGGCCAAGGGCTATCGCGCGCCGAGCATCCAGGGCCGCATCCTCTTCCCGCCCGCCACGGCCACGCCGCTGGAATCGGGCGTCACGGTTGGCGCTTCGGAAACCAACTATTCGTACGAAGCCGGCGTGAAGGCCGATGTGCTTGACGGCAAGGGCCGCATCAACCTCAATGGCTTCTACTATGATCTGAAGAACGCACAGCTGACGGCTGTGGGCGGCGGCGTGAACGCCAACCGTCTGATCAACGCCAACAAGGTGCAGGGCTATGGCTTTGAACTGGATGCCGAGTTCAAGCCAGTCCCGCAGCTGCTGCTGACAGCGGGCCTCAGCTACAACCACACCGAAATCAAGGATGCGGGCCTGACGACTGCGGCCTGTGGCGCGACGCGTTTGGATACCTTCCCCAACGTGTCGAACTGCACCGTGCTCGACCCGGTTGTTGTCGCTGCAGCCCCCTTCTCGGCGGCGATCGTCAACATCAACGGCAACAGCCTGCCGCAAAGCCCACGCTGGATTGCCAACCTCACGGCGCGCTACAGCATCCCGGTCGGCGCGGGTGAAGTCTACGCCTATACCGATTGGGCTTACCGGTCGAAGATCAACTTCTTCCTCTATGACTCAGTTGAGTTTCAGGATCGTAAGCTTGTCGAAGGCGGTCTGCGCCTTGGCTATAAGACCGACAAATTCGATGTGGCCGGTTTCGTCCGCAACCTCACCAACGACACGTCGGCGGTCGGCGGCATCGACTTCAACAACCTCACAGGCTTTGTGAACGAACCCCGCATGTGGGGCGTGGAAGCGGGCATCCGCTTCTAATCGCTACAGGATAGGCAGAAGGAGGCCCGTCGGAGAGATCCGGCGGGCCTTTTTCTTGGATGTTCAGAACGCGTGGCTCAGAGCGTCAGCCCTGTCATCGCAGAGAGATCCGCCAGCGCCTGATCCTCGCCCGTCACCTTGATGGCGCGCATGCCAAGGGCGGCGGCGGGTTTGCAGTTGATGCCCAGATCATCAAGGTAGATGCACCGCTCCGGCGCGACCGACAGGGCCTCACACATCATCGTATAGATACGCGGGTCCGGCTTACGGATGCCAGCCTTTGAGCTTTCAATGATATGGTCAAACCGCGTCATCACGTCAGCGACGGCGGCAGCCTTTTTCTCGGATGTGGACATGCCCGCACCCTTACCGGCGGGGACATTGTTGGTGATGCAGCCAACCTTATGGCCCGCCGCTTTGATCGTATCGAGGGCGGCCACCATGCGCGGGCGGATATCTCCGGACAGAAGCGCCAGAACGTCGTTGCCGCGGATGTCATGCCCGATGCGCGCGGCTTCTTCCGCAAACATCGTATCGAAGGTCACCGCGTCAATTTCCGCGCGCTCAAACAGCGCCCAGGCGTTCGAATCGGGGTCTGCCGCGTTGATCCGGCGGATGGTGTCGCGCGGAAAACCGCGATCTGCCTCATATCGGTTAAAGGCTTCAAACGGCGATGACGTTACGACACCGCCGAAATCCCAGATGACTGCTTCTAATTGGCTCATGTTGATGCGCTTACGCAAAGGCGTGCCCCCTTGCAAACACCTCTGATTGCTGATTGAAACCGCCAAAGAGAATAAGGGGAGAGCGGCGATGAAATCGCGTTGGATGTCAAAAGCAGCGGTCGTTGCGCTGGGTCTTTCACTGGGTCTGTCGCTGTCCTCCTGCGAGAAGGCAAGGGACCTGATCTCGGGCAAGAAGACCGATGCTGAGATCAAGGAAGCCGAATATCCGGAACAGGTCTATTTCGGCGACACCCATCTTCACACCTCCAACTCCTCCGACGCGTTTGGCCTCGGCGTGCGTTTGGGACCGGAAGACGCACTGCGCTTTGCCATGGGCGAAGAAGTCACCTCGACCACAGGCCTGAAGGCTAAGCTCGCCCGGCCGCTCGACTTCCTTGTCATCGCCGACCATTCGGACGGGCTTGCCGCATTGAAGGCGATCCACGATGCGCCGCGCTTCCTGCTGCGCGATCCGCTTCTCCAGCGCTGGCATGACGAGCTGAACAAGGGCCCCAAGGAGTCGATGGCCGTCGCGATGGAGCTCATCGACCGCTTCTCCAAGCGGACGCTGCCGCCAGAGATGCTCGACCCCAAGAACCAGCTGGAGCGCGAGACAGGCGTTTGGCATGACAACACCAAGATCACCGAACGCTACAACACGCCGGGCAAATTCTCCGCCTTTAACGGCTTTGAATATACGCTGATGCGGCAGGGCGATAACCTGCACCGCGTCGTCATCATGCGCGACGGCAAGGACAAGGCCGATCAGGTTCAGCCCTATTCCTCGCTCATCGGCACATCGCCGGACCAGTTGTGGGATTATATGGATGGCTATGAGAAGAAGACGGGCGGCAAGATCCTCGCCATCCCGCACAATTCAAATGTCTCCAATGGCCTGATGTTCCAGATGACCGGCCCCGGTGGCGGGCCGATGACGGCCGCTTATGCGCGCCGGCGTGCCGCGCGTGAGCCGATTGTTGAAGCGACACAGATCAAGGGCGACAGTGAATCGCATCCCTTCCTGTCCCCCAATGACGAATTTGCCGATTTCGGCGATGCCGGTTGGGAACTGGGCAATTTGACGATGGAGGGCAAGAAGACCCCCGACATGTTCGCGGGGGAATATGTCCGTGAAGCATTGAAGCGCGGCCTTGCCATCGAACAGAAGACAGGTGTGAACCCCTATAAGCTCGGCATGATCGGATCGACCGACAGCCACACAGCACTTGCGACCGGCGATGAGGACAATTTCTTCGGCAAACATTCCGGCGGCGAACCGAGCAAAGCGCGCCCGTCTCAGGCGCAAAATCTGGGTCCAAATGCAGGGCGTTTCGGCTGGCAGTATCTGGCAGGCGGCTATGCGGCGGTCTGGGCGAAGGCCAATACGCGCGGCGCGATCTTCGACGCCATGGCCAAGCGTGAAGTCTATGCGACAACGGGCCCCCGCATGGTCGTGCGCATCTTTGGCGGCTGGGACTTTACCGATGCCGACTGGAAAGCCAATTGGGTCAAGGCGGGCTATTCTCGCGGCGTCCCCATGGGCGGCGATCTCAAGGGCGGCAAAGGCGCGCCGAAGTTCCTGATTTCTGCACTGAAGGACCCAATGGGTGCCAATCTGGACCGCGTCCAGATGGTCAAGGGCTGGGTTGATGCGTCAGGCAAGATGCACGAAAAGATCTTCAACGTCGTCTGGAGCGATGCGGCAAAGCGCAAGCCCATTGGCGGCAAGCTGCCCCCGGTTGGCGACACCGTCGATCTGAAGACGGCCACCTATAAAAACACGATCGGCGCGGCAGAACTGCGCACGCTTTGGTCCGATCCGGAATTCGACCCCAAGATCCGCAGCTTCTATTATCTGCGCGTCATGGAAATCCCGACGCCACGCTGGCCGGTGTTTGATGCGTTGCGTTATGGGGCGAAGATCCCGGCAGGCGCCCGCCTGAAGGATCAGGAACGCGCCTATACGTCGCCGATTTGGTATACACCCAAGGCATAAATCAACGGCTTAGACCTTTGCGGCAACGGTTCGTCGTGACCCGGGGTTGCAGGGCGCGGGATTGGCAGGCAGCCTCTTCTTGCATTGCACCTACCGTAGTCATCGCAATGTAACCTGAAGGGGGCGACGGGGGACTGTCGTCCCTTTCTTTATGTGCCACCGCCCAGGATAATCTCAACCATTTCCCTCCCCGTCCTCTCTCCCGTCACTGTGCATCATGGCGCGCGAACACCAAGCCACGTTACATAAAAGTGTCATGATTTTTTTGATTTACCGTTGACGTCAGGGGCTTGGAGACTCACATGATACCCAACGCCAATTGAGGATGATACGGACACGCCATGTCTGACAATGAAGTCAAGCCCGAGGACAACGAAGCCATTCGCGAAGTGAAGCGCGCCCGCGCCCGCAAGGAAGGGGCCGAAGGCGAAAAGAACCCGATCAACTGGAAGGCCGCGGCCGGCATCGGCATCGGCTCTGCCGCCATCCTCGGCGCGCTCATCTACGCCAACCGGAACCGCAGCAAGGACAAGTAAACACCACTAAGGTGGACGCCGCCCGGTGCGCGTGGCATGGCCCACGGCATGTTACTGAGTGATCGCGTTCTTTTCCTTGATGGCGAGGCCATCATTATCGACAAGCCTGCCGGGCTTCCTGTGGATACGCCACGCGACAAAGCGGTCAGCGTGGAGAGCCACCTGAAGATGCTGACCTTTGGGTTTGCGCGCCTGCCGCTGCCTGTCCATCGGCTTGACCGGGATACGTCGGGCTGTCTGTTGCTCGCCCGCAATCCAAAAGCGCACAAGAAATTTGCCGCCGCTTTTGAAGCCGGCACCGTGAAGAAGACCTACCTCGCCATCCTCGACGGCGTGCCCGAAACCCCCGAAGGCGTGGTCGACATGGCGCTGGGCAAAACGAGCACTGAGGCCGAAGGCTGGCGGATGGTGCCTGATCCTAAGGGCAAACGCGCTGTCTCTCATTGGCGGGTTTTGATCGTACGGGATGGCCGGGCGCTGGTCGAATTCTCGCCCGAAACCGGCCGCACCCACCAGTTGCGCGTCCATGCGGCGAGCGGCATCGGCATCCCGATTGCGGGCGACCCCGTTTACGGCACCGGCAATGGCCGCGCGCCCATGCTGCTCCATGCCCGCAAGCTCCGGCTGGAACGCGACGGCAAAAAAACCATTGAAGGCACAGCGCCACTGCCACCCTCCTTCCTTTATGTCGGCTTTACCGAGGCCGATGCAGAGCCGACCGATGGCTGACCATCCCCCGCTTCCGGAAGACGCGCTGGAGGAACGTTTCCTCGCCGCGACCGGGCCGGGTGGGCAGAATGTCAACAAAGTGGCCACCGCGGTTCAGCTTCGGCTGGATGTCTATGCGCTGCGCCTGTCACCGCCGGTTTATGCCCGGCTGAAAGTGCTGGCGGGCAGCCGCTGGACCGCAGATGGGGAAATCCTCATCACCGCGCGCCAATATCGCACGCAGGACGCAAACCGTCAGGATGCGCGCGAACGTTTGGCTGAACTTGTTTGGAAGGCGCATCAGGCCCCGCGCAGGCGCGTCAAAACCAAACCCACCCGCGCCGCCAAGGAACGCCGCTTGACGGGCAAGGCCATCCGCAGCGATGTCAAAAAAGGGCGCGGCAGGATAAAGGACGACTGATGTACACATTCGATATCGCCCAGGGCACCAAGGCCGACCTGTATCGTGATCTGATGGCAGCGGTCGACGCGATCACGTCGGATGAGCCGGACGCCGTCGCCAATATGGCCAATGTCGCCGCCCTCATCTGGGAACATGTGCCCGGCCTCAACTGGTCTGGCTTCTACCGGATGGTCGACAGCGAACTGGTCCTCGGGCCGTTCCAGGGCAAAGCCGCCTGCATCCGCATTGCCATCGGCAAAGGCGTTTGCGGAGCTGCGGCGGCAACGCTGGAGACACAGCGCATTGAAGACGTCCATGCCTTTCCCGGTCACATCGCATGCGACGCGGCCTCTCAATCAGAACTCGTTGTGCCGATCGTCCACAATGACAAGCTGCTCGCCGTTCTCGATCTGGATAGCCCGCACCCCGCCCGCTTCGATGCCGAAGATCAAGCCGGAATGGAGGCAATCTGCGCGCTGATCGCGCCGCGCATCGCCCTTTAAAGTCCTGAATCGGGACAAAAGCTAAGGAATCGGTTCGTGGCAATATGGTTGCAATAATGTTAAATATGGCTCGATTTGATAGGGTCCTGCACTGGTAATCACGTCGTGCAAGACCGAGTACACGGGGAGCCGTTAACGATGCGACGCTTTTTAATTCCGGCACTTGCGCTGGCCACAGCCCTGACCTCCACCTCCGCAATGGCGGGCGAATCGATGGGCAAAGGGGGCTTCTACCGGCACACGCCGGGCCGTCCGATGATCTCCCGCATGAACATGAAGCCGACCATGGGCCACAACTTCGGGCAGAAGTATCAGGGCCGCTGGGTTGGCGGATGGCAGGCGCCGGGTGGCTGGTCCGCCTATCGTCGCCCCTATCGTGGCTATGTGCTGCCCAGCTATTGGGTGAGCCCGAGCTTCTATGTCGGCAATTGGTCAACCTACGGCTTTGCGGCGCCATCAGCCGGCTATGGCTGGTCGCGTTATTATGACGATGCCGTGATGACCGACCGTTACGGCCGCGTGGTGGATTACGTTCCCAACTACAACTGGGATCGCAACGCCACCCGCAGCCGCACTTATGACGATGCCAATTACGATTATGGCGCCTATCCCGACGGCTATGGCTCCGCTGAAGCGCCCCGGCGGCGCAACAAAGTGCTTGCCGGCCTTGGAACTGCGGCTCTCGGTGCTGTTGTCGGTGGCTCGGCAGGGGCTATCCTCGGCACGGTTATTGCCGGTCGCGGAAATCGCGGCGCAGGCGCGCTGATCGGCGGCGGCCTTGGCGCATTGGCCAGCGTGGCGGTCACAGAAGCGTCCAGAAATCGTCGGCCCGCGCGGGAACGCGTGTACCGGGATGCGCGTCCATCACGCGACATCGATTATGGCTATGACTATGACGTGCCAAACGACCGCGTGACATCCGACGGCCAATGGCGCGGACGCTGGGACGGGCGCTGGACCGACCAAAGCGGTCGCGTTTACGAAGGCACGTATAACGGCGAATATGATGATGGCGCCCATTGGACGGATCAAAATGGCGGAACGCGCAGCCGCGTGTCTCCTGCCGTCGCACCGGCGCCGGTTGCCGCCGAAGACTATGTCACCGACGGAGACTATGTCACGGACGGTGGCGAAATCTTGGGCGGAAGCGATGTCGCTGGCGGCGATTATGTCACCAACGGCAATGCGCGCGTAATCAATGTCGGCCCTGGCGTGACATCCATCACCATCCAGAGCCAGCCGGTCGTCACCACGACGACGACGACTGAATATGTGACCGAATATGTCCAGGCACCAGCACCGACACGCGCACGTGTTACACCGAAGCGCACGCGCGTCGCTGTTCGGCCAGCGAAGAAGCCGACCTGCGTCTGCAGGGTCGTCTATCGCTGATAGGGTGGGGCACGACCGGCCGGGCTGTCACGCAGGTCAGCTCAGCCGGTCAAGCGCCTCACGACTCAATGATCCGGGGATCACCATCAGCGGGACGGGCAGATTGCCCGCTTCCGGCCCGGCAAAGTGCGCGACAAGTGGCCCCGGCACACCGCCTTTGGCAGCGCCCAGAACAAGGGCGGCAACATCAGGATTTTCCGCAATCGCTTCCATGATCATCGCCACGGGCTCGCCATGCTTGACGACGATGCGGGGCAGAACGCCTTTTTCATCGCCCAGCATATCCAGCGCCCGGTTGGCGACATCTTGTGCGCGCTCCTCTGCTTCGGCCTGAATGGTGGCCTGAACAGCCCCCCAGGCGACGAATTCCTCAGGCTCGGAAATCGTCAGAATTTCAACCCCGCCGCCCGTTTTGGCCGCACGCCGGGCGGCGAAACGCAGGGCGATTTCCGCTTCTTCGGTCTCGTCCACCACAACCAGATATATGCGCATGGGGCGCGACCCCTCCCAATTGAAATCGAATGCGTGCAAGTTGCGCCATTCCTCGGGCTGGCGCAAGCCGCGCGCGGACGCTAGGGATTCGCCGACCAATTCACAACGACCTGCCCAGAGGTAGACCGATACATGCCAATCGAACTGAAGATGCCCGCCCTTTCGCCGACAATGGAGGAAGGCACCCTTGCCAAATGGCTGGTGAAAGAAGGCGATACAGTCACCTCGGGCGATATTCTCGCCGAGATCGAAACTGACAAGGCAACGATGGAATTCGAAGCCATTGATGAAGGCGTGGTGGGCAAGATCCTGGTGGCCGAAGGTACCGATGGCGTGAAAGTCGGCACCGTGATTGCGCTCATTCAGGGCGAAGACGAAGCTGCGGCACCGGCGGCACCAAAGGCGGCGGCGCCTGCCCCGGCAGCACAACCTAGGGCCGCCCCAGCGCCGGTCGCACAGAGCGACAGTCCTTCGACAAGCGCAGGACAAACGGTCCCGGTGAAAGACGACCGCATCATTGCCTCCCCCCTCGCCAAGCGGATTGCCGAACAACGCGGTTTGGATCTGGCCGGCCTTGCAGGCTCTGGCCCCAATGGCCGCATCATCAAGGCCGATGTTGAAGCCGCGCAAGCGGGCACCGCACCGGTGGTCGCCGCCAGCACGCCTGTCGCTTCTGTCTCAAAGCCCGCTCCCGCTGCACCTGCCCCCGCGCCGGCTCAGCTTGGCGACATCGCAACCCCGCATGAGGTCATCAAACTGTCCAACATGCGCAAGACGATTGCGCGCCGCCTGACCGAGAGCAAGCAGCAGGTGCCGCACATCTACCTGACCGTCGATGTCCGTCTGGATGCGCTGCTCAAGCTGCGCACCGAACTCAACGCCAGCCTCGAAAGCCGCGGCGTGAAGCTGTCGGTCAACGATATGCTGATCAAGGCGCTTGGCCTTGCGCTCGTGCAGGTGCCCAAGTGCAATGTCAGCTTCGCCGGTGACACGCTGATCGAATATAAGCGCGCCGATATTTCGGTGGCTGTCTCTGTGCCCAACGGCCTGATCACCCCGATCATCACTGGCGCGGACAGCAAAACCATCAGCGCCATCTCAACCGAGATGGCGAGCCTCGCCGCCCGTGCCAAGGACGGCAAATTGCAGCCGCAGGAATATCAGGGCGGCACCGCCAGCCTCTCCAACATGGGCATGTACGGCATCAAGCAGTTCGACGCCGTCATCAACCCGCCCCAGGCCATGATCATGGCCATTGGTGCCGGCGAGAAGCGGCCCTTCGTCATTGATGACAGCCTGCAGATCGCGACCATCATGTCGGCCACCGGCAGCTTTGACCACCGCGCCATTGACGGCGCCGACGGCGCCCAGCTGATGAAGACCTTCCGCGAACTGTGCGAAAAGCCGCTGGGGCTGGTGGCTTGACCAGCACGCCGCTGCGAACACGGATTTACGACCATGACGCCTGACATCCGTGTCACGATCATGCCGACGGACACCAACCCCTATGGCGGCGCGTTTGGCGGCTGGATCATCAGCCAGATGGCGCTCGGCGCGGCATCGCGCGCCTCGCGGCACAGCAAAGGCCGCGCCATTCTTGTGGCAGCAGACGAGATGCGCTTTCCAGCGGGGGCTGTGATGGGCGATGAACTCTCCGTCTTCACCACGATGGAAAAGACCGGCACAACGTCCATGACGATTTCCGCCCGTGCGGACCGGCGGGAACGGGACGGTGATTTCGTCGAAACAGTTGCCACAGGGCGCTTCACCTTTGTCGCTGTCGATGATGCCAACCGCCCTCGGCCCTGCACGCCTGACTAAGAATAAGGACCTCCCCATGTCTGATTATGACCTTATCTTGTGCGGTTCCGGCTCGGGCGGTCCTGCGGCCAGAAACCCCTCTCCCATTGCTGCGCAATGGGCCCCTCCCTCTCCCTCAAGGGGAGAGGTGTGCAACGGAGCGAACATTGACTGAAACTTATGATCTCATCGTCCTCGGTTCCGGGCCCGGCGGCTATGTCGCCGCCATTCGTGCCGCACAGTTGGGCCTGAAGACCGCGATTGTGGAGCGGGAAAATCTGGGCGGCATCTGCCTTAACTGGGGTTGTATCCCAACCAAGGCGCTGCTGCGCTCGGCGGAGATCTTCCATTATATGCAGCATGCCGGCGATTACGGCCTGACGGCGGCCAATATCAGCGCGGACATCGATGCGGTGGTGAAGCGCTCACGCGGGGTGGCCAAGCAGCTCAATCAGGGCGTCACGCACCTGATGAAGAAGAACAAGATCACCGTCCATATGGGCGACGGCAAGCTGCTCTCCGCCAACAAACTCTCGGTCACCAAGGATGGCAAGACCGAAGAGCTGACCGCCAAGCACATCATCCTCGCCACCGGCGCGCGGGCGCGCGACCTGCCTTTTGCGCCTGCCGATGGGAAGCGCATCTGGACCTATCGCCACGCGATGGTGCCGCCCGAAATGCCGAAGAAGCTGCTCGTCATCGGCTCCGGCGCGATCGGCATTGAGTTTGCAAGCTTCTACAATGACATGGGCGCCGAGGTGACCGTCGTCGAGATGCTCGACCGCATCGTGCCCGTCGAAGACGCCGAGGTTTCCGACTTCCTTGAAAAGGCGCTGACCAAGCAAGGTATGACCATCATGACCGGCGCGGGCGTCAACAGTCTGAAGGCAAGCGCGACCGGTGTCACCGCCGAGATCAAGGCCAAGGACGGCAACGTCTCCAAGGCGGACTTCACCCACTGCATCGTCGCTATCGGCATCGTGCCCAATACCGAGAATATCGGGCTGGAAGCGCTAAAGGTCGAAACCGATCGCGGCTTCCTGAAGACCGATCCGATGTGCCGCACCAACGTGCCCGGCCTCTGGGCGATTGGCGACATCACCGCCCCACCCTGGCTGGCGCATAAGGCAAGCCATGAAGGCGTGATCGCGGCGGAAGCCATCGCGCAGGCGCTAGGCAATAAGGATGTCCACCCGCACGCCATGAACCCGCTCAACATCCCGGGCTGCACCTATTGCCACCCGCAGATCGCGAGCGTCGGCCTAACCGAAGCTAAGGCGAAAGATGCGGGCTATAAGGTGCGCGTCGGCAAATTCCCCTTCATCGGCAATGGCAAGGCGATCGCGCTGGGCGAGGCCGAAGGCTTCATCAAGACGGTGTTCGACGAGGCAACCGGCGAACTCCTCGGCGCGCACATGATCGGCGCCGAAGTCACCGAACTGATCCAGGGCTACACCATCGGCAAGCAAGCCGAGTTGGTGGAGCAGGACTTCATGCAGACCGTCTTCCCGCACCCGACGCTGAGCGAAATGATGCATGAAAGCGTGCTGGGCGCTTATGGGAAGGCGTTGCATTTTTAGTTTAGGAGTGCCGCCAGGCGACCCAACTGCTCAGTCGTAGTTCTGAGTTCGCTTGCCCTTAATCTGACGCGTAATATCCTTTGCGATGAGCGCATCGGTGGCGTTTCCGGTTGCGATCAGTCTCGCCTGCTCATCGAGCAGTTTTTGCTTGCGAACTGCCTTGGGCTCGCGCGCAACAGTTGCATAGAATTGGACCGCTCGCACCCATGGGGCTGTTTCATCAGGGACATCTTCAAGCGTTCTCGCGAAAGAAGCGTCGATGTTACCGTAGCTGCCATCCTTCTGCTTCTGAAGGAACAAGAGGAGTAGCATATCCTTACGAAACACATATCGATTGCAGAATCCCCAAAAAGCATCAGGGTTTGCCTGTTCCAATTCATAGGGATCGCTGTTCGTCGGGATCATGTCATGAGTCTGGAGATAGCCGCGATAGGTCAAGGCAGTCTTTGGTAGTTCTGAGCCGTAGAGTAGCTTTTCAGGGTTCAAATGTATTTTTCCCATCCGGGATTCACCAGAAGCCTTGATCTCCCCATCCACTCGCGCCAACACAATGACATCTGCGGCTGCAACAAGTTCGAGAGTAGTCGGCACCTTATAGCCCTGCATCATGCTGCAAGCGGTGACACGTGTAGAATAAGTAGCGGCCAAGAGCAGGCTACTTAACACAATTGGGAGTCGAGCCCATTTCATTTGCAGAATATGTTATAGTTCGGCAAAGTTTGCAAGAAGACAGCCATCGGCTAATTGGTTGCAATGACCAAGGCACCCAAGACTTCACGCCCGACCCGCGTAACGAGAACATTCTGATCAACGTCAACGGCGTGCTCACGCCGCGCGCGCAGGCGGTGGCGTCGGTGTTCGACAGCGGCTTCATGCCGGGCGATGGCGTGTGGAACAGCGACCGCTTCGGCCCACCGACGGCGCGTTCGGCGTTGAGCGACGATCAGCAGCGCATCGCCGATGACTGTCGGGCGAGTTACGAGGCGCTGGTTCGCTATTGCGTCTGACAGGTGATGCGCCTGGCTATCAAGTGAGCTGCCACTGGTAGAGCAACCATTCCCAAGGAAACACGAGGCAAATTTTCCCAAGTGAATTTCAGAAGGCAGTTTTGACAAGCCGGTATAGTTGTGCTGGTTAGAAATGTAGGGAGTTTGTTGGGGAGCGTTTGGCGTGAGCAATCTGCGTAAGGTATTGTTTTGTTCATCTTTATTGGCGTTGGCCGCGAATCTTGCGGCCTGTGGGGGCGGAGGGAGCGGGGGTGTCAATCCGATCAACCCGCCGCCAGTTTCTCCACCGCCGCCTGCACCGCCACCTCCCCCGCCGCCGCCACCGCCGCCGCCATCCCCTCCCAACACGTCATTGCTGAACCTGACGTCGAGTGAGAGTTTCACCAATGATGCGACATCAGGAACGGCGAATTTTCCAAAGTCCGGTGTGGGACAGACAGCGAGTGCATCCACGGCATCGCTAACGGCGGCTTATGATGCCGCAACACGGGGATACACCATCACTGTAGGCGGGAGGAATGTTACATTTCTGCCGGCCAATCTCGATGCCGCACAAAGCAACAGCGCCGTCAGCGTTTACGCCAAGACGAGCGGAACGACGACCGATACTCTGACCCTCACAAAACCAGGCACGTCTGGCCGGTTCACGTATGAATTTGTCGGTGGCGGATATTTCCAGAGGACCATTGACGGCGCCACTGCAATCAGTGGATCCATCGACGCATTCTCCTACGGCATTGAAACTGCGGATGCGAGTGTGCCACGCACCGGCCTTGGCCATTACGCCATCGACCTGATCGGGGCAGAGACGGTCAGCAACAACGTCGTGGGCATTACCGGCCTCGGAACAATGCAGGTTGATTTTGCCTCGGGGACGGTCATCACGCATGGACGGTTGGACACGGCCGCTCCCAACCCAGCCGGGCCAACACCCAACGGGTATTTTTCAAGCGAGGCGCGTCTCTCGTCGACCGCCAACGCATTCTCCGGCACTTTCCGATACAATAATTTTCAGAATTTTTCCGGTCAGATCAATGGTCGTTTCTTTGGACCGGCCTCCCAAGAGGTCGGCGCGGCCTTCCATGCGGCCGACTCGACAGGCAACATCGCGGTCGGGACAATCATTGGTCGGCGCGACGGTGTGCCTGCCGGCAACGCCACGATGACCAGTCTCACGTCTGATGAATTCTTTGCAAACGATGCTGGTGCATTATTTGGTACGCTCGCAGGTCTTGCCCTTGGAGTTCTATGGCTGCGACGAACAGAACGGATCGGGAACTCGAAGACGCCACTGCTGTCAATTCGCCATCTTTCACTATCGTAAATCTTGCTCCAGGGAGAAAACATGAAAAGAGTGTTGGCTGTCTTATGG